>CALKVK010000030.1 GCA_937996235.1 uncultured bacterium
GACAGACTCCTCCCCCTCAAGCGGGGATGTGTCCACGAAACCGGGGCAGGCTCAGACTTCGACTGCGGCGCGCAGAACCCGGACGGAAGCGTGAGTCCCGATGCAGACTGTGGCAAGCCGATGCCGCCCACGGGCGCCACGGCTTGGCCCGACAACGCGTGCAACTGCTGGACGCCGTCAGGAGGCGGGTACGCGCTGGTGGACGACATGGACTGCGGACTACCCTCGGCCTCATCGGGCGTTCACTCCGACGCCAACGTGTTCCCACCCCCGCCACCTCCGGGCCCGTAATCGGTCGTGGACTCGCTTGACTCCGATCAATGCCCACTCTTGGTGCGGCCCGGCTCCTCCCTGCCGTCCGTCCGCTTCGGACTCTGGCTCAGAGAGCCATGGACTCGAGCCGCACCGCCCTGGGCCGCTTCGGGACTGCGAGCAAATCGGCGCCAACGCGCTGCGTCCGGTCGCTCGTCGCGTTCGAACCCGCGGTGCGCTTTGGCTCGGCATCGCGGACGACCGCAGTTCCTCCAATTCGTGTCCTTCCTCGTCGGAGACAACGCCGGCTCCTCGTTGGACAGCCGCATGTTTGGACCGGTCCCGCGCGAGCACGTCGTGGCGCGCGTTGAGATGACCTACCGGGGACAGGACTCGTAGCGGCGCATCGGCCCCGTCGAGTGAGCGAGTGCAAGGCGTGCACGCGCCGCGCACACGCGGCGGCGGCACAGCCCCACGACCCCCCTCCAACGGTGCTGCCGGCCGGCCGCACGCATCACGGCCCCTTCGCGTCGCCCTTCTTCCCGGCCTTCGCCGTGTAGCGCAGCGGGACGAGCGCCGCGTACGCCGCGTCGCTTGCGAGCACGATCACGCGCATCTGCGTGTTCGGCGCAGGCGGTGCGGGAACGGTCGAGTCCACGAGACCGTCGTCGGCGAACGTCGCGGCGAGCGCCGTGCGGCGCAGGTCCCAGCTCAGCTTCGCCGCGCCGCTGCGTGTCACGCGGATGCGCACGCGGCCATCGTCGGCGTCGCGGCCGCGACCCTTCGCGTCGAGCACGTAGCGTGCGATGCGCCCGCCCGCGTAGACGACGACCTCGCGCCCTTCGAGCGACGTGTCCGCGGTGAGCGACAGCGCTGCACGCATGCGCAGGCGGTCACGGTGTGCTCGACGGAAGTCGAGATGCACACCGAGCTGCGCGACGTCGAGCGCCGCGAGCGCGTGCTGTCCCGGTCCGAGGGGACCGTCGTCCGCGTCGTCCCAGAGGCCGTCGCCGTAGGCGTCCTCGAGCTCGTTCGGGAAGCCGTCGCCGTCGGTGTCGTCTCCGGGCGGCGGCGCGATCCGCAGCTCGAGGTCGAGCGTTGCCGTGCCGAGGTCGCTCCGCGCCGTCAGCGTGAGCGACGTGACGCCGTGCGTCTGGGGCGTGCCGCGGATGATCCCGTCGTCCCAGACGAGACCGTCGGGCAGCGTCCCCGTCGTCAGCTCGATCGAGATCGGCGGCGTGCCGAACACGCCGACCACGTACGCGAACGGAACACCCACGACTCCCCCCGCGGACGCGTCGCTCGTGAACCGCGGCGCCGTCGGAACGGGCGGCGCCGACCCGAACTCGTGCGCGCCGAGATCGACGCGCGCGCCGGCGACACGCACCAGTCCACCGAGATCGGTCTCTCCGTCGGCCGCGACGAACGCCGGGTCGCCCGCGTCCACGCAGGGTGAGTCCGCGCGGAGCCGCGCATCGAGCGCCGCCGGGTCTCCGCTGACCAGCCGCGGATCGGCGAAGAGTGATGCGGCGTCCTCGCCCGTCGCACTGCGGTAGCGCTCGAAGCCGCGCAACTCGCGTGCGTTCCACACGACGACCGCGGCGTCGGCGCCGCACGGGGCGTACCAGCAGTTGCGGTCGAACACGTTGTCGTGCGTGTGCTGCGCGCCGAGGTAGCTCGTGAGGAGCAGGTTCTGCGCGGAACAGACGATCACGTTGTGCCGGATCACGTTGCCGTCGGCCTTCTGCACCAGCAGCTCGCCGGTCCCCGACACGGTCGTGTCGTTCTCGACGAGCGTGTTGTGCTCGAAGCGGCAGTCGCGCGCGATGCCGCGCGTCGGGGAGAAGCCGCCGAACGCGAGCCCCGTGACGCCGTTCCGGACGAGCAGGTTCTCGCGCACGACGACGCCCGACGTCACGCGTCCGCCGTGCTCGCTCGCGACCTCGATTCCGATGTCGCAGCGCGTGACGACGTTGCGCTCGATCACGAGGTCGCGCCCGCCGTCCACGTAGACCCCGCCGGCCGAGCGCTCGTCGCCATAGCCGGGGTTGCCGAACGACGTGATGTCGTGGACCAGGTTGTCGCTCACGACGCCGTTCCGCACCTGGTCGTCGGACGGGGCCGTGCCCTCGAAGCCGATCAGGTCGATGCCGATGTTGTCGTTGTGGTGGACGTGGTTGCGCGTGACGGCGAAGTCCGTCACGTTCCCGTTCAGCACGAGCGCCTCGCTCGTCCCCAGCACGCAGTCGCGGACCTCGTTGCCGTCGATCGCGAGGTCGTGGACGGGGTTCGTGCCGTCGCGGCCGTACACGGCGATGCCGTGCGCGTCGCCTCCGCCGGCGCCGAGGTTCTCGATCGCGTGCACCAGGTTGTCGCGCAGCTCGACGTGATGCGACGCGCCCTCGACGAGCACGCCGACGACGAGCCGCGCCGCGCGCGTCGTCCGGTGGTTGCGCAGCACGAGCCCTTGCACACGAACGTACGAGCGGTCGCGGATCGCGAGCAGCGCGCCGCCGTCCTGCGGCTCCGGCAGCTCCGCGCCGTCGAGGATCGCGGTGCCGGGCGTCACCGCGCGGAACGTCGTGTAGCCCGCAGCCGGCGACCCCGAGACGCGCACGTCCACGCGCTCGCGGTAGACGCCCGGATGCACCCAGACCGTGCTGCCCGGAGGTGCCGACTCGGCAGCGTGCTGGATCGTCGCCCACGGTGCGGCGGCGCTGCCGGTCGCGCCGTCGTCCCCCGACGCGGCGTCGACGTGGAGGTCCTCGACCGCTTCCGCACACGGCGCCCCGCGCAGCACGGCGGGCACGCCGAGCGCACACGCGACGAACGCCCACGTCATCGGTCGCCGCGTGGGGAGAGAGCGCATGCGCCGAGGATCGCACGAGGCACGCAGCGCCTCAATGCGCGCCGGATGGGCCCATCCTCCCTACCCCAGTCGTCGGTCGAAGAAGTGCTGTGTCGTCACGAGGCCGCAGCCGAGGCGGTCGAAGATGCGACGCATCGAGGTGTTCAGGGCGTTGCACGAGTCGGCGTAGCGGGTGGCGCCGCGCGCGAGCATCGTCTCGACGCCGCGGCGGGTGAGGACGGCGCCGAGGCCGCGGCCGCGGAACGCGGGAAGCACGCCGACGTAGAAGAGCGTGCCGCCGTCGCGGCGTGCGTCGAGGAACGCGGGGATCACGACGCCCGCGGCGACGCCGTCGATGCGCAGGACCACCCAGTCCTCGGGGTGGAAACCTCCGTCGCCACGGGCGCGCGCCTCGAAAGCTGCGAGCTCCTCGACCGCGTCGGTTTCGCGATCGCTGCGCGAGAGCGAGGTCGCGAGCACACGCTGGAACACGTCGGCCAGCTCGGGGTCGTGCGCGACGAACGTGGCGCCGGGCGGCGGCTCCGGCAGCGCGTCGATCCGCAGATCCGCGACCGCGGCGCGGACGAGCAGCTTGTCGGCGTCGAACGCGAAGCCCCACGTGGGCGCAGCGGCGACGAGCGCGGCGGCGTGCGGCAGGCGGTCCTCGAGCACCAGGCCGAGACGTGCGCAGCCGCCTTCGCGTGCGCGCCGCACGCCCGCTTCGACGAGCCGCGCGGCCGCCGCGAGCGGGTCGATCCCTTCCTCGCAGCGCGGGTGCACGAGCACGACGTCGTGCGGCGGCGTGCCGAGGAACTCCATCCACGCGCGACGCCGGCCGTCGCGCTCGAGCACGAACAGGCACTTCGTCTCGTCGAAGCGGAGCGTCTCGTCGGCGTGTCCGTCCATCGACGCCATCGTCGCACGCGGAACGGCCCACACGGACCTCACGGACGGCGCGACGGACGACGTCGTCGTGCGCTTCGGTCGCTGACGCGGCGCGACGGCGGGCGCGCCCACTCGGGCCGAGGCGCTTGCCGTCGCGGCAATCCCGGATACCGTCGGGCCTCGGGTTGGATGGGGAGCGGATCCGGGCGCGCGCAGCGCAGGGTCGATTCCGTGGAGGTAGGGATGTCGACTCGCGCCAATCGAAGGGCGGGGATCGCGGGCGCACTGGTGCTGCGAGCACTGGCACTGGGCGCGCTGGTCGCGGGAGCGTCTGCGGGGTTCAACATCGGCGCGGAGCCCGACGTCTTCGCGACTGCCGCGACCGACGGGGGCTTCGTGGAGCTGTCCGCCCCCGCCCTCGTGCTGCTGCGCAGCACGCGGCCGTTCTTCGTGCCGGTGGACCCCGTCACGCGCGAGCGGGTAGGCCCGGCGATTCGCGCTCGCGTCGGCCGCGGTCCGACCGGTCACGAGGTGATCCGCGTCGGACGCGCGGCACCCGGCGTGTACGCCGTGGTCCTGCGACGCGCAGACGGCTCCGAGTGCGTCCTCCGAGGTGACGTCGTGATCCGCGGCCCGTCGGTCGGCCACGTACCGGCCGGCGCGTACGCAGTCGGCGACAGGGTGCTCGTGCCCGGGGTGTTCCCGTCGCGTCGCGGCCTGCGCGTGGACGTAGGCGGCGTGCGCGCGCGGAGCGTGCGGGCGAAGGAGAGCCGGATCTCGTTCCGCGTTCCTCGCGGACTGCCTCCCGGCGAGCACGACGTGGTCGTGCGGTCGCGTAGCGGCGCATCCGAAGCGGCGTCGCTGCTGGCCATCGAGGGGCAGCCCGGTCGACCGACGGACTCGTTCGGCATCGACGGCGACTTCGCCGGCACGTGGATACCCGATGGAGTGAGCCGGTCCTCCGTGGACGTCCGCGAACTGCCGGACGGGCTCGTGCGCATCTACTCTGGCGGTCTCGTCCAGGGCTCGCTCGACGGCGTCGGCGTGGCGCTCCCCGAGATCGAGATGCGGCTCCCGGCGGCCGCGATCCAGGGCGACCCGGCGGCCTCGTCCGTCGCCGTCACCTTGTTCGTCGTGCGCCAGCGGCGGCGCATTGCGGGCCAGACGAGTGTCCCGATCGAGTTCTGGAAGGGCGAGGGCACCGTCACGGCCCGCCTCGTTGCGAGCGAGGAGGTCGAAGGACGGACGCGCTTCAGTCTCGCGTTCTCCGGCGTCCTCGATGCGGTCGACAGCGAAGGTGCACCGCGCGCGGCGGCTCCGATCGTCATCCGCGACGGCATCGTCACCGCGTCGCACTCCGACCTGCCTCGCCCCACGGCGTCCGCGAAGCTCCGTCTGACGTTCGGGGAGAACCAGCCCGAGGTGGACGCGGCCCTGACGAACGGCGCCGTGGGCACGGTGATCCCCGGGGCTGCGACACCGCCGTCGCCGCCGCTGCGCGAGTCCGCCGTCTATACGCGGTTCCTCGGCCTGGGAGTGCGCGACCCGCGGGCGTTCGTCTCCGCCGTCCACGCGAACGACATCTCCGCGTCGGCAGGCGATGCGTGTGTCGTCGAGGCGCAGTTCACGCGGGAGGTCGAGCCGGAGGATCTGCTGCGCGGCCCGCGACCGGACCTGACGGCGCTCGGACTCGATCTCGAGACGACGAACCCGGCGGTCACGTCGCCGTGGTACCTGCTGGCGGCGCGCGACGACTCGGGGCTCCCCGGCGGCGCGTTCCCGGAACTCGGGGCGTACGACCCGGCGATCGACGGCGAGATCGTGGACGTCCCGCTGCCCTCGTCGGAGATCGAGGCGGCCGGCTACACGTTCGTGCGGTTCCGCGTCCGCTTCCGTCTGGACGCGGCGCACCAGGCCGGCGACGAGGTGCCGTCCGTGGCCGAGGTGGGGTTCGACTTCCAGTTCGACGGCGAGTCGAACTGAGGGCGACACGCCGAGAGGACCGCGCTGCCGCGCCCGTTCGCGTGCGCGGCAGCGTTTCCGTCGCGGGCAGCCGGGTCTCGCGGCGCCGCGCCGTCCGGCTCGAACAGTCCGTGGGACACGTGCGTCGACGTGTGCGATGCTCCGTCGATGACGCCTCGACGGGTCGGGTTGCTCGCGGTGGCGGCGCTGCTCGTCGGTGCCGCGGCGCTGCTCGCGACGCGCGGTTGCCGGAGTGCGGATCGTTCGAGACCGACGGACGCTCCGGTGGCGGAACACCCGATGGCGGATGCCGCCACGCCGCCACGCCGACGCGCGGCACCCGACGGCGAACTCACGACGACATCCCTCGCAGGCTTCGATGCCAACTGGTCCTCGCGCATCGGAGCGGCGGCGAGTGCTGGGGCGGTCGCGCTGGATGTCGTCGTGCGCGACCCTGCGGGACGGCCGGTGCCGGGAGTCCTCGTGAGCGCACGTTCACGCCATGAGTCGGACTCCCAGGTCGAGCTCGATCGGGCGCTCGACGCCGCCTTGAACTGGCGGCGGCCGCAACCAGCGGAGCGCGCGCCCGCCCCGACGACCGATGGCGCTGGACGCATCCGCGTTCTGGCCGACCCGGCGACGGGGCCGATCCTCCGGATCGAGTCGGATGCGTGGAGCGGCCAGACTGCTCTGCCGGCGACGCTCCCGAGAGTGCCGGACGAAGTGCTGATCGAGGCGGTGCCGGCATTCCGCCTGAGCGGACGCGTCGTCCACGAAGACGGGACGCCGGTCAGCGGTGCGACGGTCTTCCTCTCGGTGCCACTTCCCGGGCGCGCTCCCCGCGCGCCACGCAGTCTCCAGACGCTGAAGACGCGTCGCGACGGGCGATTCTCGTGTGCACTCCATCCCGTGCCGCCGACGCGCTGGATCGAGTGTTACCTGATGGGCGCGACGATGGCGGGCAACGAGCACAGGCTCCTCGCACGGCAGGGCGCGATGGCGGATGTCGAACTCGTCGCGCCGCGCGGAACGACCGTACGCGGGCGCTGCGTGGACGAGTCCGGGAGTCCGCTCGAGGGCGTGCGCGTCCGTGGGTTCCGTCCCCGGACGGGGGAGCTCACGTACACCGGAGTCGCCGGCCGCTTCGAGATCCCGGTGCCGGCTGCAGGCGGCAGTCTCGTGTTCTTCCTCGACGGCCGCGTGCAGACCGCTCTCCGCGATCTCCGCGGTCCGCCCGAGGGCGTGGACGTCGGCGACGTGCTGATCCCGCGCGGCGGCTCGATCGCGGGACGCGTCGTCGACACCGCCGGGCAGGCGCTCGCGGGCATGCAGGTGCAGATCTTCGATCCGTGGACGGAACACACCGCGTCGAGCGCGATGACTGCGCTCGACGGCAGCTTCCGCGCGACACCGATCGGAGCCGGCGAGCAGGTCGCCCTCGTGTCGGGTGCGCGCCCCGGCGAGCCCGACGGCGTGCGCTGTACGTTCCGCTTCGGCGGACTGCGCGCGGATACGACGGACGCGCTCGTCACGGTCCCGCCGGGCGCGTGGGCGCGCGTCGAGGTCCGCGATCCCCTCTCCGACGAGCCCGCCCCGTTCGCGATCGGCGTCGTCACGCTCACCCGCGACGACGGCACCGACGAGATCGTGCTCCATCACGTGTTCGAGACCGAGCCGCGCAGCGCGTTCGACATGCAGTTCCCCGGCCCGGGCGCCTACGTGCTCGAGTTCGAGCTGCCGGTCACCGGCGCCACGGAGCGCCGCCGGATCGATGTCGGCGCCGCGCCGCTCGGCACGATCGCGCTGACTCCGCGCTGAGCCGTCACCGTCGGCGGGCGCATCCAGTCACTCGAGGTCGACGACGACCCCCTGCGTGCCCGCGGCGATGCGCCCCAGGTCCTGCCACTCGGTCGCTCGCTCCGAGTGCTTTCCGCGCAAGCGGTACGTAGCGCCCGGATCGAGGCACAGGAACTCGAAGCGGCCGCCGCGGAACGACGTGACCGTGGCCGTGTCGAGCTCGTCGTCGACGTTGCGGATCTCGATGAGGGCGCCGAGCAGCGGACCTGCAGTGTCCTGCACCGTGCCGAGGATGGACGTGCCGCGATGCGCCGCGAGGTCGATGTCGGTCGCGCCGCCCACGACCACGTCGCCCTCTCCGAGACGGCGCGCGTACGTGGAGCCGCGATCGAGGAGCAGCCGGTAGCGCTGCCCGACGACGAGCGGGAAGGAGAACGCACCGTCGTCTCGCAGGGCGCGTCGGTGCGACGCCGGTTGCACGTGCTCGGCAAACGGCGGCAACGGAACGGCGCACAGCGTGACGTTGCCGACGGCGTGCTCGTCGGGGAGACGGAGCACGCCGTGCGCGACTGCGCGCGCCGGGAAGCGCAGCGTCACGTCGAGGTGGTCGCTCCCGACGCCGACGGGAACGACGAGGTGCGCGTGGTCGTAGCCGTCGAAGTGGACGCTGACCGTGGCGTCGCCGGTGCGCGCGATCCCCGGTACGGCGAATCGGCCGTCGAGGTCCGTCCACGCGCACGATCCGCCCATCGTGCCGTCCCGGCTGCACCATGCGCCGACGAGCGGACGCCCCTCAGGGTCCAGCACCACGCCGCACACGCGACATCCGCGGGCGACACGGAACGTCGAGACGTCGTCGCCTCGGAGCGGGCCGGCCGTGGTCGGCACCGGCTGGGGTGCGTCCGAGTGACCTGGCCTGATCGACAGTGCGTCCGGCAGATCGAACGTACGCGGATCGACACCGCGGAGTACGGCGACGCCCTCGGTGTCCGTCGTAGCAGACGTCCCCTGCATCTCGACCCACGCGCCGCTCGCGGGCGTGCCGTCTTCGTCGAAGAGGAGGCGCACGCGTGCGTCGATGCGCAGCGGAACGACGAGGTCGCCGATGTCCGTGCCGTCTTCGGGCAGTGCGAACTCCGTCGTCACATGGCCCTCTGCCTCGACGACGAGCACGTCGCCGGAGTCGGTGGTGACGGTGAACGCGCCGTTCGCGTTCGTTCGGTCGACGCTGCCGTGGTCTCGCGTGCGGACGAGGGCGCGCGGCAGCGCGGCGCCGTCCGCTCCCACGACGCGACCGGAGATCTCCAGCGTCTCTCGAAGCTCGTCGTCGCACTCGTCGTCGTCGGGGAGACGCGATCGTTCGGCGGCGTCCGCGTCGAACTCCGCGAACGTGCGCTCGATGGTCAGCGCCCACTCGCGCGTCGCGGAACCGACGCGCTCCAACACGAAGTCGCGGCGTTCGGACGCGCCCGGTGGCGCGGCCAGCGGGGGAGCTGCGACGTACGGCGCGAAGCCCGGTGCCCAGACCAGGAGGGTAGCCAGTCTCGAGTCGCGATCCGTCGGGAGCGCCAGCGCGAAGGCGCCGCGCGTGTCCGTCGTCGTCACGCACCGGATGTCCCAGAGGGTGAACGCCACCCGCGCTCCCGCGACGGGCCGCCGGTCGCCGTCGACCACGACGCCGCACACCCAGATCGGCGCCGTGACGCGGAGCACCAGCTCCTCCGGATACGGCACACGCACGCGTCGCGCGTCGCCGTCGTCATCCGTGTTCCACGAGGCTCCGTCATAGCGCAGTTCGACGAGTCCGTGCGGGAGCGCGTGCAACACCACGCGTCCCGCGTCGTCGGTCACGCCGCTGTGCGGCTCCGCGTCTCGCGTGCGGCAGCGCACCGTCACGCCTGCGACGGGACTCCCCGCGAGATCGATCAGCCGCACCGCGAGGTCGCACCACGTGTCTGTCGCTGCGTCCGTGCCGCGGGCTTCTGGCGTCGGCGCACGCCGTCGCAGCGGTTCACGCGCGTCGCCGTCGTCCTCGACGCTCGCGCGGTCCCTGCCGCGGACGTCGTCGTCGTCGCGATGCGACTCCGTCCACGTGGCGATGCTCACCACCGCAGCGAGCAGCAGCGCGAGCGCGGCGAGCAGCACACGGATCCGCACCGCCGGATCGTAGTCGACGCGGCGCGACTGCGAGGCTGCGGCGGTTCGAGGTTCGTATCGGAACACGGCATGAGAGGAGCGGCAGCTACCCTTTCCCGCTCCGGCACGCGGCGCTGTCGGCGACCTGCGATGGCGGAGTGCGAGGGGGGCCGATGAGGAGTCGCGTACGCACGGCAGCGGCGCTCGCGGTGGCGGCGCTCGCGGTCGGCGTGCTCGTCGCCGCGGGGCTGCGCAGTTCCGGGAGCGCGCCGTCCGAGGCGAGCGGACGTGCGGAGGGCGCGCCCGTCCCTGCCCCGCGTGCTGCAGTGGCGGAGCGCGAGCGCGCGCGGCGCGCGCGCGTCGAGCCGACGCAGCCTGCGACCGAGAGTGCGGCCGCCGAGCCGCGCGCGGAGGACGCGTCGTGCGAGTCCGGACCCGCTGCGACGCTGGAAGTGCCGGACGCGCACGACCGATCGATGGTCGAGATGGACGCCGCCGCGCTCCGAGCCGAGCTCGCGCCCTTCGAAGCGCTCGAGTCGATCCGCGCCACGATGCGGTACGACACGACGTCGCTCGCGACGTACGGCGATCTGCGCGTGTTCGCGTACAGGCTCGTGCCCGAGGATCTCGACGCCGCCATCACGGGCTACGTGGACCGGCGCGTCGAGGAGCTGGGGGGTGTCGACGCCCCCGTGCGCACGAGCATCGAGTCACTAGAGCGGCGGTACTGGCCGGTCGTGGTCGAGCTGCAGCGCCGCCAGGCGCGCGTCTACGAGCGCGCGCACGTCGAGGGGGCGCAGTTGCGTGCCGACGAGCGGCTCGAACTCGATCGCGTGCACGCGGAGATCGGGCGCAGCGTGGACCGCCTGCTCGCAGCGCGGCGCCGCGAGTTCGACGCGCTCACGCGCCGCATGCGCTGACACAGCGTCGGGGTCGCGCCTACCGCGGCGTGAGACGCCACACGAGCGCCGCTTCCCGCGGAGTCGCATACGGGTGCAGCAGCGCATCCTGCGGCGGCTGCGCACGGACGACGAGCACGTCGCCCTCGCGCTCGAGGACGAACGGCAGCCCCGTGTACGGGTCGAGCGGGATGCCGTCCGGGAAGTACCGCTGGATGTCCGCGAGGCTCTCCGGCCACGCGCCGGAAGTCTCCTGCTCGACCTGGAGCGCGAGCGCCACGCGTGCGAGGGACTCCGCCGCGACCGCCCACCGGAGGAATCGGAGGTTGATCGACGCGACTCGTCCGTACTCCGCCTCGAGTGTGCGGAGTCGGTCCTCGGATGTATCCGTCCACGGCGTCTCCGCGCGCGCGAGCGCGTCCGTCGCGCGCAGCATTGCGATGTATCCGCGCCAGTCGACTCGGGCACCGACGAGCGCATCCTCTACGCGGTTGCGCGCCCGCTCCCACACGCTCGGGGTGCGGTTGCTCAACAGGGCGTCGAGCCGGCGCACCTGCCGCGTCAGCCCAATCTGCGTCGTACCGTCGAGGAACTCGGGGAACGCGACGATGCCTTCGCACACCACGGCGCGGAGCAGGGTCGACATCGACTCCGCCCCGGGACCGCGCAGCAGCTCGTCGAGGCGACGGTGTGCCTCCCGCGGCTCGATGCCGCCCCGCTCCATGACGTCGCGCAGTACCACGCAGCCCCGCGCGCGCACCTGCGCGAAGACGGCGAACTCCAGCCCCGAGCGACACCGGAAGCGCCGGTCGAGGGCGATGAGGAGGGCGAGCGCGTCCAATCGGTCGTCGGCCGTCCTGCCGGCTCTGGCACGCGCTTCGACGAGCTGTCGCGCCCGGCGCCACGTCGCGTACGCATCACGCTCGTCCCACAGGAACACGCCGCTCGTGTTGCGCGGCGGCCACGCGATCTCGCGTTTCGTCGCGGCGGAGGCGAGCCCGGAGAAGAACGGCTGGAGGTCATCCAGCAGGTGCTGCAGATCGGCCGTCTGCGGCTCGGTCGCGTGCTCGTGCCACGGCCGTGCGATCGTCAGGTTCCACTCACCGACGAAGGCCTGGTCCCACGCCTCGCCGTCAGGACCCCACGTCGCACCGAGTCGGGAATCGAGCCAGGCGAGGGCTCGCTCGTAGTCGGCGGCGCCGTTGTCCGCCGGATCGGGCATCGGCGCGTCCATCTCGGCGAGGGTCACCGGCGTGCCGCGCGCACGCAGCTCGGTGACGAACTCCGCCATCCGCTCCAGCGGGCCCGGTCGCACCGCGATCCACACCAGGCAGACCGCGACACCGAGCAAGATGACGACCGCGGCGCGAAGCAGCTTGCGGCGCACGCGGGGATCCTACGCGCACCGTGGTCCACCGCGGCTGCGCGGCTCGGCTACCACCGACAGCGCCTCGGTGCCGGAGTCCGGGCGACCGCACACGCTGCGCCGCTTCACCAGTTGGGGACTCTCGTGTGCGCAGCCAATCCCGTCGCGTAGCGTGTCGCGAGGGGGCCGACCACGGGCCGTCCAACGGGAGAGCCGACCATGTCTTCCTTCCTGCAGCTCTTCACGGACCACGCGGCGTCTGCATTCGCGCGACAGCTCGCGCTCGGCGACCTCATCGGCGAGAGACGGTGGGGCATCGATCTCGACGATGGCGTGATCCGGTTCGGCCAGGACATGACGTTTCCCGTGCAGGTCCTCGGCTCCCACGCGTCGCACGACGACACGTGGCTCTGGGGCTGGGCGAACGTGCGGATGGGTCTGTCGCCGCGACTGCTCGTCGCCTCCGAGAAGCTGCGGAGCGAAGGCGACGCGCTCCACATCGACGAGCTGACGGAGCCGAAGTTCGTGCTCGGCGACGTCACGGACCACATGCTCGCGATGCTCTGCGCGAGCCTCTGCGATGCGACGTGCTACTACCGCGCCCCCTACGACGGGGGCGCGCTGTTCGTACTGCTGGAGGAGCTTCCGGACGCGGTGCGCGCACCGGTCGACGGCGCGCGCGCGATCACGGTGTTGACGGAGGTCGTCGCGCAGGTCTCCGTCGATCACCGCAGGATGTGCGAGAGCTTCCTGCGGCAGCAGGGGTTCGCGTTCGAGGGCACGGCGTCGCTGCTCCGCGCCACGCGCCCCGACGCAACCACGCTCTCCGTCGAGTTCGACGAGGTCGGCCGCATGGTCGGGCTGAAGGCGGGCGCGCGGCCCGGAGCACAGCCCGGCGCGCAGCCGACGTCCGCTCCCTCGACGCCCGTGCCGGCGTCGCGCGCGGCGTCGCACCCGGCTCCGCCGAAGAAGCCGTGGTGGCGCATCTGGTGAGGGTGCGGAGCGGTGGGACGCAGCGCTCGGGGCGGGCGGGGCACGAACCGAGCGCGGCGTCGCGCGTTCGTCGTGCAGGGACGCCATGCGTACTCCGTCGGTCTGAACGCCGGCGCCCTCGTGCGACCGGGCGTCGTCGCGTCCCTCACATGCAGCGCGCTTCGCCGACCACCGTGCCGTCGGCCGCGCGCACGGCGACGATGCGGATGTGGCCGAGGCTCGTCGCGCGCAGGAGGCCGTCGGACTCGTAGAGCTCCGGGGTCTCCCACTTGAAGACGACGATCCAGACGGGGTCTGCGCCGGAGTGCGCGGCGAACGCGCCGACGGGGATCTCGGCGACGGGGGCGTCGGCGGCGATCGGCAGCGCTTCCAGCGCGCGGCGCAGGCCCGGGGCGTCGAGCGCCGCAGCGGCGGCCAGCTCGACGAGGCGCGCGCGGAAGCGCGCCTGGCGCGGGAACCAGTCCGCGCTCGACATCTCGGAGAACTGCTGCTCGTACGGCTGGTTGGCGAACGCGTTCCAGAGGATGTCGTGCCGTGCGTCGTCGTCGCCGACGACATCGACCGCGCTGCGCTCGACGACGACCTTCGCGAGGTAGGGATCGTCGGCGCTCGCCGACGCCGCGGGCGGTGCGTCTCCGGTTGACGCTCCGGACGTCGCCGCGGGCGCCACCGGCGGCGACGACGAGCATGCGGCGAGCGCGGACGCGAGACACACGAGCACGACGGATCTCATGGCAGCGACCTCCGGGTTCCCCCACGAGGACGCGCGAGGGCGCGGCAGGTTCGCGGATTTCGGAAAGGTCGCCGCGGGCGTCGCCGCGCCCGCAGCGCAACCGCTGCGAGGGATCAGACCCCTGGGCGCTTCGCGTACCAGGTCGTGAGCGTGCGCGCCCAGTAGCGCGGGACGCCGTGCTCCTTCTGGAGGTGCGCGACGACGTCGTTCGACTTCCGCGTCGCAGCGCCGAAGCGGTCGAGCACCGCCTGCCAGTGGGCGAGCGGGTGACCGGTCTTCTCGATCACCTGCGCATCCTCGACGTTCCAGTAGTCGGACTTCATCGCACGCTCCCGTTCGTCGTGTCGTCCTCGGCGATGCGCGCGGCCAGCCGCACGCGCAGCAGCCGGTTCCACCCGCGCATCATCCAGCTCACGAAGTGCCCGCGCAGGCCCTCGAAGCCGTCGTGCACGAGCTCGAGTCGCGTGCCCGTCGCCGTCGCCGCGAGCGTGAAGGTGACGGTGGTGTCGATCCAGTCGGAGCGCCAGCGCCAGACCATGCGGCGCGGGGCGTCGAGTTCGAGCACCTCGCAATCCACGATCCCGCTCCAGCCGGGCATCGGCTTCGAGCGGAACGAGAAGCGATGCCCGACGCGCGGCTCGAAGTCGTTCTCCATGAGCCACGCGGTGAGCGCCTCGCGCGTCGTGAGCGCGTCCCAGACGGCTGCGGGCGGATGCGCGTAGTCCACGCGGAAGACGAGGGTGCGGGCCATCAGCTCTCTCGCTCTGCGCGCGCGTCGAGGTGCCTGCCGAGCGCGTGGAGGCGCTCGTCCCAGAAGCGCGCGTAGTGTGCCGACCAGTCGTGGACCGCGCGGAGCCGGCGGCCGCGCAGCCTGTACAGACGCCGCCGCCCGTCGCGGCGCGCCTGCACGAGGCCCGCGTCGGCGAGCACGCGCAGGTGCTGCGAGACCGCGGGCTGCGAGACGTCGAACAGCGCGACCAGCTCGCCGACCGCCTGCTCCGACTCCGCGAGCGCATCGAGGATGCGGCGGCGTGTCGGATCGGAGATCGCGCGGAAGACGGCGTCGTCGGCTCGCGTCACGCGGGACATCATATAAGTAGATACTTATCGGTCAAGTTGCGCGGAAGGGTCGTGTCGCGAGCGATGCGCTGAGGGCGTCGCCGCCGCTCGGCGCGGCGTGTCAGTCGGCGAGGCCCCAGAGCTGCCACGCCGCCCAGAAGCGCGGGTCGGCCCACTGGGGCTGGGAGCGCACGTGCTCCTGTGCGAGGCGCAGCGCCTCCGCGGTCGTGACGTTCCCCGCCTTCCACACCTCGTAGAACTTCGTCATGAGGGCGCGCGTCGCGTCGTCGTCCACCTTCCAGAGCGACGCGATCACGCGGTCGCTGCCCGCGAGCAGGAACGCGCCGGTGAAGCCGACGATCCCCTCCGGACCTGCGTCGCGGCCGCGGCCGGACTCGCACGCCGAGAGCACGACGAGGTCGGACGCCACCTGCATGCGGTAGATCTCGAGCACCGACAGCAGCCCGTCGTCGTTCGCATCGGCCGTGACCGCGAGCGACGAGCGCAGCGGGCGCTGTTCGTCCACGAGGCCGTGGCACGCGAAGTGGACGGCGTGCCAGCGCGGCTCCGCGGCGAGCTTCGCGACCAGCGCACTCTCCGTGGCGTCCTTCCCCAGCAGCACGACGTCGCCCACGGCCTTCGCCTCGTCGCCCGAAGCGGGCAGCGGCGCGAGCGTGCCGCCACGGAGCGCGACGGGACCGCCGACGGCCGCGCCGGCACCCCGCGCGGCGTAGTCCGGGTCGCCGAGCGCGAGCACGTGCTTCCCCGGCGCGGCGCGGCCGCGAGCGAGCACGACGCGTGTCGTCGCGGACGGCACGAACGCGAACGAGCGCGACGTGTCGAGCGCCGCGAACGGCACGAACGCGAGCGTCGTCACCGGCGAGACCGTGATGCGGCGCACCGACGGGGGCAAGGCGAGCACGTCGAGCAGAGCGGCGCGTGCGTCGGCGAGCGCCTTGGCCGTCGCGTCCTTCGACGTCGCGGCCGTCAGCGGCGTCGCGAGCGCGGCGAGCGTCTCCGTCGGGCCGAGGTCCACGAGCCGCGCCGCGTCGCGCGTGAGCACGACGGCGAGCACGTCGTCCTCCGTCTCGGCGTACGCGACGAACGCCTCGTCGTCGGCGAGCACGCCGCGCACGTCGGACGGCGTGGCGGGCGTGGGGAACACGGCCGCGGCGCCGGCCCGCGACGCGAGCTGCACACGTGCCACGACCTCCTCGTACGTGGTCTCCGCCGTATTCAGTGCCTCGCGCGCCTCGCGCGCGCGCTTCAGGTCCTTCGCAGCACGCGCCGCGTCGAAGCGTGCGCGCGCCGAGAGCATCTCCGCGCGGCGCGCCCGCTCCTCGTCGGCGAGCTGTGTAGGGACGGCGCCCTCGCGCAGACCGTCGCGCCCGCCGAGTCCCTCGAGGAGCTGGCCCGCGCGCGAGCGCTCGATGAACTCGAACGCCGTCGCGACGTCACCCGCGCGGAGGCCCGCCTCGACTCCGATCCGGGCGATCGCGTCCCAGTAGCTCGCATCGCCGGCGACGACCATCTGCGGCACGCCGCGCATCATCTGCACCGCGGCGTCGGCCGAGCGCCGCACGTGCGCGACGGCCGCGGCGAGGTCGCCGTCGGCGAGCAGCGCGGCCGCGTACGACACCTCGGTGGCCGCGACGGTGCCGGGGTCGCCGACCTCCGCCGCCACGGCAACGCTCTCTTCGGCTCGCGCGCGCGCCAGGTCCGCGTCGCCGCGGTGCCGCGCGAACGTGGCGAGGCGCCCGAGCGACGTCGCCACCTCGCGCTGCGCGCCCAGCTCGCGCGCCTTCTCGAGCGCCTTCTCGAACCACGCCTCCGCGGCCGCGTCGTCCCCTTGCGCCCCGGCGACGGCGCCGAGGCTGCCCAGCGCGTTCGTCTCCCAGAGCCCGGCACCCGATCGGACGGCCAGCGACAGCCCGTGCTCGATCTGTGCGCGCGCCCCGTCGAGGTCGTTCGCCGTCAGGAGCGCGATCCCGAGGTTGATCGCCGCTGCCGCCTGCGCCTCCTCGTCCCCGGCCGTCTCGGCGGCGCGCAGCGCGTCGTGCGCCACCTCGACGGCGTGCGCGACGTCGCCGCACGCCGTGTAGACGCTGCCGATGTTCGCCAGGAACTCGCCCGCAAGTCGCGTCTCGCCGAGTTCCTCCGCCATTGCGCGAGCCGCGAGCGTCCGCTCGAGCGCCGGGCCGAACTCCCCGCGCACCAGGTGCACGAAGCCGACGTTCGCAAGGGCCTGCGCGTGTTCGCGCGACGGACCTCCGGCAGCCGCAGCCGCGCAGTGGTCGAGCGCCTCGGTGAGCAGCCGCAGCCCCGCGTCGGTGTCGCCCATGCGCGTGAGCGTGTTGCCGAGGACAGTCGCCGCCTGCGCGATCGTCTCGCGCGAGCCGAGGCGCCGTGCGAGCTCCAGGCTCCGGCGTGCGTGCTCGCAGCCGCTCGCGTAGTCCCCCGTGTCGAGGCAGATGCTCGCGAGGTCGCGCGACGACGTGCACTGCCCGAGCAGATCGCCGGCTGCGGTGAACGCCGCCAGGGCGGAGCGGAGGTGCTCCGCGGCCTCGTCGAGACGCCCGGCGGACTGGAGTGCCGTGGAGAGCGCCCGCTCGGCGCCGGCGCGCGTGAGCGGGTTCGGCCATGTACGCACCAGCTCGACCGCGCGCTCCGCGGCCGCGAGCGCCTCGGCCGGCCGCCGGCAGCGCGCGTGCCAGAGCGCGAGCTCGCCGAGCGTCGCGGACTGTCCCGCCTTGTCTCCGGCCTTCTCCTGCGACGCCGCTGCGGACTCCCACGCTGCGACGGCGCCCGCGTCGTCGCCCCGCAGAGAGCGGACGTTTGCGAGCGCCGACTCCGCCCGCGCCGCGTACACGAGGTTGCCGACCTTACGGTGGAGCGCGAGCGCCTCGACGAGCAGCGGCTCGGCGCGCTCGAGATCCCGGTGCGCCGACAGCAGGCGGCCGAGGTTCGTGAGACCGTTCGCGAGGAACGCGTCGTGACCGATCTCGCGCGCCACGTCGATGCCGCGCGCGTAGTGCTCCTCCGCGGCCGCCGTGTCGAACGCGTACTCGTCCGTGATGCCGAGGTCGATGAGCGTCGCGGCCAGGTCGTCGCGTGCGGGACGCGCCTCTGCGAGGGCCAGCGCCTGCACTTGTGCAGCCCGGCTGCGCGCGATGTCGCCCGCCTCGTCAGCGACCTGCGCCGCGGTGCGGTACATGCGCCAGGCCCCGCGCCTGCAGCCGACCGACGCGGCGTGCGCGGCCGCTTCGGCGAACGTGTCGCTCGCGTCGCCGACGCGGCGCAGCACGCGCAGAGCGGTCGCGCGCCCGTTCAGCACCCAGAGCCCGGCGAGACCGGGACCGCGTACGCCCTCGAGCGCCGCGAGCGCACCCTCGGCGTCGCGCATCGCAAAGGCGGCGTTGGCGTTCGCGATGGCGCGGCGCGCCTCCGTGTCGTCCGGCTGGTCCGCGAGCCCGTCGAGGTAGGCGAGCAGCGCGGTCCTGTCCTCGTCCTCCGACGCCTCGGCGTACGCGCGCGCCACGTCGCCGCGCCCGCGCACGAGCAGCGCGTCGGTCGCCGCCCATGCGCTCCCCACGAGCCGCGCGGTCTTCGTGAGCTCCGCCTCGTCGTGCGCGTCGAAAGCCGCGATCGCGCGCGCGGCGAGCTCCTCGGCGCCCGGCGGCCGCGGCGGCGGCGGCGCGTTCTGCGCGTGCGCGCTGCCGTTCGCAAGGAGCAGGATGCCGACGAGCGCGAGCGTGGGGAGGAGCCGCATGCGGCGCGGATGCTACCGCGGCGGGGAGCGATGAAGCCGCGGTGGCCGCGGCGCTCAGCGCTCCTCGACGAGCACGATTCGCACGGGCCCGTCGCCGGCGCGGACGGGTCCCGTCTCGGCAGGTCGGTGGCCAGGCAGCGTGACACGCACGAGCACCGGCGTGTCGGGGGGTGTCCACAGCGACGCCCTGCCGAGGCCGTCGGTCCATGCCTCGTAGAAGGGCTGCGTGTCCGCTCTGACGCACACGACGACCCGCGCATCGGCCTTGCGAGCCCCTCCATCCGTACCCACCACCGCGACCTGGAGGAGCTCCGCGGGCTCGAGTGTGACCTCGACGTCGGTTGCGCCGGCCTGGACCTCCAACGTCACGGGACGCGCGGATCGATCCGAACTCGCGACGAAGAGCCGCGACACTCCCGGCGCGACGTCGCGCAGGACGAAGCGTCCGTGCGCGTCCGTCTCGCCGTGGACGAGTCCGCTGTGCTGCGGGTGCGTGGCTTGAAGCCACGCCGCAGCGACCGGCGTGCCGTCCGCCATGCGGACCGTGCCCGTGATCCGGTACGCGCGGCTCAGCTCGACGTCGAGGACGTCGCCGAGCGCGGGGTCGCCCACGACTCTCCGGTCGAGATGGCCGACTCGCGAGAAGCGCAGCGCATCTCCTCCGCACGCCACGTCGTATGTACCGTCGGTGCGCGTGCGCCCGATCACGACGTCTTCCTCCTCGGGCCCGTGCGACGTTCGTTGCAGCTCATGCGCGTGGAGGATCTCGTGTACCAGCGCGTCGGCGACCGGCCACGTGCCCTCGGCATCGACGACCCGCCCTCGGATGCGGTCGCGCGCCGGCAGCCGCAGTTCCATCGGCTCGAGCTCGCGCTCGAGACCCCACGGTTCGTCCCGACCTTCCGTCGGCTCCCACCCGCGGGCGCGCACGCACCAGAAGCGTGCGTCGCTGACGCTCAGGCGGAAGCTCCCGTCGCGCCGAGTGACGGTAGCGGTCTCGCCCGGCCACTGGAGGAGGAACCCACCGGACGCCGGCTCGCCATACACCAGGGATACGGTTGCCAGCCGTGCGCCGCTGCCCGTCGGGGCGAGCACTCTTCCGGAGAGATCCACGCGTCGGCGCAGCACGATCGGTGCGCGGCGCCCCTCGCCGAGCTCGACCCGCTCCACCGCCGGGAGGAAGTCGCGGTGTCGCAGCGTCACGTATGCGCGGTCGTGGTTCGCCGGGCCGAGCCCCTCGAGCTCAGCCGGGAACACGAGGTCGATGACGAAGCTGCCGTCGCGAGCGGTCGTCGTGACGTCGCTGCCGAGACCCGACTGCTGCGCGACGACGACGTCTGCAACCGGCGCGCCCGCGACGTCCACGACGCGCCCCGTAGCGCGGCGCCGAACGAGTTGCAGGGTGACGTCGCGGCGCACCGTCTCACCCGCCGCGAGCGCGATCTGGTCCGCGGCGGCGACGCGGTCGTAGCGGTCGAGCCTCACGAAGAGGAGCGCGACTCCAGGTGCCACTCCCTCGATCCGGAACTCCCCACGTGGGCCGGTGACCGTGGAGATGCTCCCCCATGGCTGACCCGGCCGTGGCGGCGGGTCTCCATGCGGGACCACCTGCACCCAGACGCCGACCGCGGGTCCGTCGGGGCCGCGCACGGTCCCGTGGATCGTGGCGCTGCGCCGCACGTAGAGGCTGCACTCGATGCGGTCACCCGAGTGCAGCGAGCGGTCGGTGCGGAGTTCCCCGTCCGGCGCCCGGATACTGACCACGCGGGGGTCGTCCACGACCAGGTGACCCACCTCCGCGGCCTCCGTCCAGGTGCGCATCGCAAACTGCCCGCGGACGTCCGAGCGCCCGGCCGCCAACACCCCGCTCGATGCGCTGTCGACCGCGAGCACTTGGGCGTCTGCGACCGGCTCTCCCGTGTCGAGATCGCGGACGGTGCCGACGATCTCGGCGCCCGCCGCCAGATGGATGTCGTACCGGTCGAGTGCGGGTACGCGGATGCGGTCGGCGGCGACGAGCGTCCCCGCCGCGGGCGAGTACCAGAGGCGGTACTCGCCGGGCGCGAGGGCGTCGAAGTGGTAGACACCCTCTGCGTCGGTGGTGGCACGCGGGCAGCCGGCATCCGCCGGCCAACTGCTCGTCTCGAAGGTCGGAACGAGCACCACGTGAACGCCTTCGGCTGGACCCTCCGGACCCCGGATCGTGCCGCCGAACGGCACGGCGGGGAGGAGCGCGATCGCGATCTCGTCCATCAGCGCGCCGGACTCGGCCGTGCAGTTGACCTGGCGCAGCGCGTAGCCGCGCGCCGACGCCGTCACGAACCAACGACCGCCCGCGAGGTCGAACCGCGCCGCGCCTTCGGCGTCCGTGCGCGCCATGCGTTCCGGGTCGGGTCCGCGTGCGGTCGGATGCAGGTCGCGCGAATCCCAACGAGGGTGGTCGGGCCCGGCGAAGACGGCGACGACCGCGTCGCGGATGGGCCTCCCGTCCGCATCCGTGACGACGACGCGTACAGCACAGGTCGCCAGTGCCGGCTGCGCCGCCTGCACGTGCGCACGTGACGCTGCGCCTTCCTGCCTCGCGGCGCTCTCCGGCGCGGCCGCCGGATTCGCGGGTCCCGGACTGCGTCCACCTGCGTGGCGCAGCTGGAGGGCGACGACCACCAGCAGCAGCGCGAGCAGCGTGACGAACGCGATGACGCGGCGGCGGGCGGTACTCATCCGGCCGACTCGATGCGCGTCGCCACGTCGCGATCGTAGCAGACCGCGTCGCGGTGCCGCTTCCGCGCGCTACGCGACAGCGGGCGCCGCGGGCGACGCGTCGCGACGCCGCTCCGCAGCGACGGTCGCGAACCCGAGCAGTCCCAGTGCGAGGACGCACGCCGTGCCGGCGACGACCATGTCGTGCGTGCGCCGCGGTGCGCTGAACCAGTCCGGCGCCGAGCAGCCCATGCTGATCTCCCGCGGCGCCTCGAGCGGCAGCCCGCCCCGGTCGCGCCACGCGACGAGCGGCGTCAGGTCGAACCCGCCGTTCGTGCGACCGATCACGAGTTCGGGCGTGTCGAAGTGGCTCTCGACGAGCACGGTGTAGCCCGGCAGCTCACGCCGCGCCTGCGCCGCGAGTGCGTCGAGGTCGCACGCAGCGCCCGGCGCGGGTCGGAACGCTCCGCCCTGCAGGTTCCGGAGAGCCGCGTACGGCCACTGCGCGCGCGGCCGCAGCCGACTCTCGGCCGCGAGCGCCCCGACGGCGAGTGCGCCGGAGAGGGCGAGGAACGACAGCACGCGGGTGAGCAGCAAGCGTGTGTGCATGGGAGGTTGGACGGCTGACGCGGCACTCGATTGCACGAGCGTCGAGCACGCCCGCCGTGCGTTGGGCCTTGCGGCGCGGGGCTCGGCGGATCGCTGCCGGTCTGCCCCGCCTTGGCGCCGCGGCAGGAGTGCGGCGACGCAGAATCCATCCGTTCGCATGGAAATCGGCTCAGAGACGGGCCGTCGGCATCGGAAACCGCGAGAATCCATGCGATCGCATGGTTTCGAGGTGGTGGATCGCAGCGATTCGGCGCTGGCGCGGCGGTGGCCCGGGGACTTAGATCGGACGCAGCCGAGGGCGGGAGGTGACGCGATGCGTGGAGCGGTGACGGCGGCGGCTCTGGTGCTGGCACTCGCCGGGTGTGGTCCGAGGTCACCCGCGGGGCCGCCCACGACGGGCGGTGGCGGCGCGTCCGGCGACGTGATCGACGTGCCCGTGCGGATCGCGGCGGGCGATGTCGTGCGGTATCGGCTCGACTGGGGGCAGGAGTCCACGTCGGGTGCCCACGACAGCGGCGCTGCGTCGTGGCACGCCGAGCTCGAGTTGCGCGGGCTCGACGCCGCGGCCGGCCCCGCGCAGGCGGAGCTGCTCCAGTTCACGGTCGACGAGCGAGCGGAGACGCGTCGCACGACGCTCCGCTTCGCGCCCGACGGCACCGTGGCCGATGTCGGCGCGTTCGCCCTGCCGGTCGGCTTCTCCGTCGTGGCGCACGGCGTCGCGGGCAAGGACCTCCTGGCGCCGCGCGACTGGGCGCAGTGCTTCCTGCGCACGCTGCCGTCGAGCGCGTTGCGGGGCGCTGCGACGTGGGACTTCCCGGCGCTCTTCGACGGACTCCCGGTCGCGCGTCGCGTCGTCTTCCACGCGCACGTCGCGTCCGTCGATGCCGCGCACGTCGTCGTCGAAGCGCAAGGCGACGTCGACGTGCCGCAGGTCGACGACACGGGACGTCACGTGGCGGAGTGGCTGCGCGAAGCGACGTGCACGGCGACTGCGCACATCGTCGTGTCGCGTCACGACGGTCTCGTCGAGGAACTCGAGACCGAGCTGGTCATCGACGCCCCGCGGCACTGGGACGACGCGCCGGGTGCGGCGGAGCCGCGTCCCGTCCACATGCGCAATCACACGCGGTTCGCGCGGGTCCGATAGCGCGGCGGCTACGCGTCGTCCCAGCGCACCTGCGTCGCGTCGGACCAGAGGCCGAACCACCAGCCGCCGCAGCGCAACCAACCCGTGCGGCGCGTTCCGTCGGGCAGCCGGACGACTATGCGCGCAACGCTCTGCCCCTCCGTCGAGCGGAGCCAGAACGGTCCGCGCCAGAGCCACGAGTAGCTCACCTCGAGCAGCTCGAACCCCTCCGCTGCCGCCCACGCGCGCGCGAGCTCCTCCGTCCTCCGCGTGCGCCACGCGAGAGCGAATGCGGCGACGACGAGCGCGGCGGCGAGCAGGGCGATCGGGCCGACGGCCTTGAGGAAGGTCTCCATGCGACGTTCAACCCGGAGGATGCGGAGCGGCTCGTCGGCCCGGAGCCTTCACCACGCCACGCGCAGATCGCGGAAGCGCACCTTCGCGTCGGCGACGAGGAGCCCGATGCCGCCTCGCAGCGCGCCCGGCGGATAGTCCTGCTCGCCGGCGAGCTCGCCGTTCACGTAGAAGCGGGCGCGGCCGGGACGGACCTCGACGGCGACGCGGCACGAGCGCTGCTCGTCGGCGGAGAGTCCGCGCGGCGTGGCGAGGGTGCTCCACGAGTTGAAGCGCGTGTCGATCGAGAGCGAGTCGCCCCCGATCCCCGCGATGTCCCACGCGCCGTCGGGGTCGACGCCGAACACGAGGCCGTAGTACGACTCCTCGCCGAGTTCGAGCGGCTCGAGCGTCGCCTCGAAGCGATAGCGCGCCGGGAGCTCGCCTTCGTAGAGCGCCGCGCGGCAGTCGGTCTTCATCGCGCCGGTGAGGACGCCGCCCTCGGCCGTGAACGCGGGTGAGTGCCACCACCCCGCGAGGTCGTCGGGCACGTCGAGAGCACGCCAGACGAGCACGTGCAGCGCGGACTCGTCGACGATGCGCTGCGCCTCCATGTCGAGATCGGGGCGGCCGTCGACGAGCGCCGACGCCTCGCGCAGGATGCGCACGGCGTTGCGCGGGAAGCCGGCGGCGCGATAGCGCTCGGCGGCGTCGAGCGTCGTCGCGGCGAGCTTCGGATCCACGCGACGCAGGACGCCCGCGAACGGTGCATCGAGCTTCTCGATGCGCCGCAGCGCCTCGGCGGCGAGCGCCTCCGAGGTGTCGAAGGGCACGTCGGCCATCCCGGCGGCGCCGTCGCCGTGGCGCGTCACCTGTTCCACGATCTCGCGCAGCCGCGCGATCGCCTCGTCCTTGCGCTTCGCCGCCGTCGCCAGATCGGCGAGCGCGAGCAGCGCGCCCACGTGGTCCGACGCCTTCTCGAGGGCGGCGCGGAAGCTCTCCTCGGCGCGGTCGGCGTGCTTCTGCTCGAGCTGTCGCCGGCCGCGCTCCACGAACGACCGCGCACGGTCCGGCGGGCCCGCGTGGAGATCGTAGAGATCGAGGATCCAGTTGCGGAAGCGCACCTCGAAGTCCTCGAAGTTCGTCACCTCGGGGTCGTTCGGCGCGGTCACCACGTGCTGCACGAAGCGCTCGAACGACGCCGGTGCCGCGGCGCCGCTGCGGTAGGAGTCCACGATCGCGTCGTAGTGCGGCAGGTAGACGAGCTCGCCGTCCGCGTCCTCGTAGTTGCGCAGGAAGTACACGAGGCCCCAGCCGGTCGGGTAGTACTCGGCCGGATACGAGCCCGGCTCCTCGTACGAGATGACGTCGCGCAGGGACGGCGTGCCCGTCTGCAGCGCCTCCGCGAGGTCCGTGAGCCGCTCCATCGGCACGCGGTTCGTCTCGACGCCGCCGTCGACGCGCAGCCGCGCACCCTCGAAGTAGGAGGCCGTGCCCTCGTTCAGCCACGAGGGCACCGGGCCCGTCGAGATCAGGTCGGTGAACTGGTGCGACGCCTCGTGGAAGAGCGTGCTCCAGAGGGACGCCAGCGGGCTGCCGTCCGAGCGCGGGTCGTACGCGACGACCGCGCAGTCCGCGGGACTGTAGAAGGCGAGCGCGTTGTCCGGCCCCTTCTCGCGCAGCAGGTACTCCGCGCGGGTCGCGTGGAGCTTCACCGTGCAGGTCTTCGTCTTCTCGCCCTTGCGCTTGTCCGCGTGGTGGAACACACCCCGGTAGAGGGCGTTGATGCGCTCCATCGCCGTCGAGACACGCGTCGCGACGTCGAACCCGTCGTTGCAGCGCACGACGTAGTTCGGGGTCGCGATCTCCCACGCACTCGACCAGTCGCGGTGCTTCGCCTCCTCCTTCTCGCCCTTGCGGGCGATGCGTTCGAACGTCGCGGTCGCGGGGACGGGCACCGAGGAGTCGAGCAGCATCCCGACCGCCTTGCGGTCGCGGAACAGCTTCTCGAGCAGTGCGTCGGCGTGGCGCGTCGAACGGCTGCCCTCGAGCCGCGCGAGCAGCTGCACCGCGTTCACGTAGAGCCGCCGCTCCATCGCGACGCGTCCCATCTCGCGCAGGACGTCGGCCTCCGCGTCGAGGGCCGGTCGCTCCGCGGCGGGGATCGGGTCGAGCGCGTCGATGCGCTCGCCGAGCGCGTCGAGCCGCGGATCCGCGGCGTTCGCGAGCGCCGCCGTGCGGTGCGCGCGGTAGAGCAGGAAGAGCGCGTCGTCGGCGCGTCCCGCGGCCTCGGCCGCCGCGGCGGTCGCAGCGAGCTTGTCCACGTCGTCGGGCGCGCGCGCGAGCTCCGCGAGCAGCGCGGCGAGACGCGCCGTCGCGTCGTCCTCGGCCGCGCGCGTCGGCCCCGGCCACGCAAGTGCAGCCGCCAGCACGAGCGCGACGCTGCGCGCCCGACGGAATCGACCCCGTGTGTCCATGCGACACCCCCTCTTCGTCGGGGATGGTACGGGGCACGCGCGCCAGCTGCCCGCCCTTCAGTCGCGCCGGGCGACCTCGAACGCGTGGACGCCGCAGGCCTCGGCGTCTCGGAAGTGCTGCTTCTGGACGAGGTGGAGTCCGGCGTCGGCGAGGCGCGCGTAGAGGGCGTCGGCGTCGACGAGGCGCTCGTGCATCTCGCCGACGATCACGTCCACGTCGGCGAGGCGCTGGCCGAGACCCAGGACGGCGTCGGCCTCGCTGCCCTCGACGTCGAGCTTGAGCAGGTGCACGTGTGCGATGCCGTGCTCGGCGAGGTAGCGGTCGAGGCGCACGCACGGCACCTCGACGGTGCGCTCGCCGGCGGCGGCGTCCTTCACCGAGTGCACCGCCGAGTGCTCGGCTAGGTGGAGCAGCACGGGCTCCTCGTTGGCGCCGAGCGCCGCCTGCACGGCGTGCGCGCCGGGCACGCCCGCGAGGTTGCGGCGCAGCAGCTCGAAGTTGCGGGGCTCCGGCTCGAACGCGTGGACGGTGGCGCCGGGGAAGCGCGCGAGGAACCAGAGCGCCGCGACGCCGATGTTCGCGCCGCCGTCGATGACGATCGGCGACGGAGCGAGTCCGGTGCGCAGCTCGTACTGCCGCTCGTGGAGGATCTCCGCGACGGTGAACACGTCCATGCGCCGCATGTGGAAGTCGAAGGCGCGGCCGTGGATGCGGAGCCGCAGGTGCTCCTCGGTCGGGTCGGTCGTGCTGCGCAGGATCGAGCGGTAGCAGCGCACGAGCGCGAGCCGCGAGCGCAGGTCGGCCGCGCACGACGTCACGACGTACAGCGCCTCCCGGAGGCGTGCGAAGCGTCCCTCGGAGCCGGACATCGGAGTGCCTCGTGTGCCGCGGCGCGCCCGGCGCGCGCGGACCGCCCGCGCACGTCGTGCCCCACGAAGGAGACGGCGCGCGCACGGCGTCCGCTCCTCCCCCCAACGATCGGCAGAGTGCCGCCCCGATCCGCAACGTCCTTCGCGGACTCCTCCCGGCCGCGGCGCCGCCCGCTACTCTGCGCCGTCCCATGTGGTGGAAGGACGCGGAGCAGCCGGAGGACGAGCGCCACGTCCGCCACCTGCCGGCGCGCGAGCTCCTGCGCCGCGTCGCGCCGCGCTTCCGCCTGCACGTCGGCGCGCTCGTCGCGGGCGTCCTGCTGCTCGGAGTGTCGGTCGCCGCGGAGCTCGCCGGGCCGCTGGTCCTGCGGCACCTGATCGACGTCGAGATCGCCTCCGGCTCGCGCAGCGGGATCCTGCGCGACGCGCTCGTCTACGCGGCGCTCTTCGTCGTCTCGCCGCTCGCGAACTACGTGCAGACGGTCGTGCTGACGCGCATGGGGCTCGCGATCGTCACGGAGCTCAAGCAGGACGTGTTCCACCACCTGCTCGGGCTCTCTCTCGACACGTTCGACAAGAACCCGCCGGGCAAACTGCTCGCGCGCGTCGAGTCCGACACGGAGCGGCTGCAGGCGCTCTTCTCCGAGGTCTCGATCGCGGTCCTGCGCACGGGCTCGCTGCTCTTCGGCGCGCTCGCGGTGATGTTCGTGTCGAGCGTGCCCGTGACACTCGCCGTGCTGGCGTTCGCGCTGCCGGTCGCGTGGATCACGGCGCTCTGGTTCCGCTGGATGCGCGGGCTCTACCGCCGCGTCCGCGCGCTGGTCGCGCGCATCTCGGGCTTCGTGTCGGAGTACGTCGGCGGCGTCGCGGTGATCCAGTCCTACGGCTACGAGGGCGAGGCGCGGCGGCGGCTCGAGGAACTGAACGAGGAGAAGCTGCGCACCGAGCGCCGCTCGACGACGTTCGAGTACGGCTTCTGGGGCGTGCTCACCGCGCTCGAGGTGGTCGGGATCATCCTCATCCTGCAGCTCGGGTCGGGGCGGCTCTTCGGGATCACGCTCACCGTCGGCACGCTGATCCTGTTCGTGGAGTACACGCGCCGCGTGTTCGCGCCGCTCGCGTCGTTCTCGGAGCAGCTCGGCTTCATCCAGCGCGCGTTCGCGTCGGCCGACCGCGTCTTCGCCGTGCTCGACACGCAGACCCGTACGCCCGATGCCGGACCGGACGCGCCCGCCGTGCCCGCCGACTGGCGCACCGTGGCGTTCGAGGACGTCTCGTTCGTCTACGACGGCGGCACGCGCGCGCTCGACCACGTCTCGTTCACGATCCGCCGCGGCGAACGCGTCGCGCTCGTCGGACTCTCGGGCGGCGGCAAGACGACGATCACGAACCTGCTGCTGCGCTTCCACGACCCGACCGAGGGCCGCGTGACGCTCGACGGCACCGACGTGCGCACGTACCGCCAGCACGCGTGGCGCGCGCAGATCGGGCTCGTGCAGCAGGAGATCCACCTGTTCCCCGGGACCGTCGGCGAGAACCTGCGCGCGCTCGTCGACGACATCCCGCAGGAGGCCGTCGTGCGCGCCGTCCGCACGGTGGGCGCCGACGCGGTCGTCGCGCGGCTGCCGCAGGGCTACGACGCGGTGCTGACCGAGGGCGGCGCGAACCTCTCGATGGGGGAGCGGCAGCTCCTCAGCTTCGCGCGCGCGCTCGTCCGCGACCCGCAGCTCCTCGTGCTCGACGAGGCGACGTCGTCGGTCGATCCCGGCACCGAGCGGCGGCTGCAGGAGTCGATGGACCGCCTGCTCGCCGGGCGCACGGCGCTGGTCATCGCGCACCGGCTCGCGACGGTCGTGTCGGCCGACCGCATCCTCGTGGTGCACGCGGGGCGGCTCGTCGAGGAGGGCACGCACGAGCAGCTCTACGAGCGCGGCGGCGTGTACCGCGACCTCTTCGACCTGCAGTTCCGCACGGCGGTGAGCGCGTGAGCGCGCCCGTACGACTGAGCACGCGCGAGCACCTCGCGTGGCTCGCCGCCTACTGGCGGCCGCACCGCACGTTCGCGGGCGTGCTGCTCTTCTGGACGCTGCTCTCGAGCGCGGTCGCCGTCGCGTTCCCGCTCGTGCTGAAGCACGTCGTCGACGGGCTGCGCGCGCTGCCCGCGGGCGAGCCGCTCGGCGCCGAGGCGCTCGCGCACGACTCGCTGATCCTCGGCGCCATCGCCGCGGGACGCGTCGTCGTCGGCTTCTACCCCACGCTCCGCGCGTGGATGAACCTCAACATCGAGAAAGCCGTCCGCGCGCGCGTCTTCGGCTCGATCCTCGAGAAGGACCACGCCTTCTTCGGCCGCTTCCGCACCGGCGACCTCGTCACGCGCCTCACCGACGACGTCACCGAGTACCCGCGCATCGCGTGGTTCGGCTGCTCCGGCATCTTCCGCTTCGTCGACTCGGCGTCGCGCACCGCGTTCTGCGTCGGCGCGATGCTGCTGCTCTGCGACGCACGGCTGGCGCTGCTCGCGATGCTCCCGGTGCCGCCGATGCTCTGGGTCTTCTACCTCGCGCGGCGCGAGCTCGGGACCACGTACCGCGCGCAGCAGACGGCCGTCTCGCGCACGAACGACACGCTCGAGGCCGCGCTCACCGGCGTGCGCATCGTCAAGGCGTTCAACGGCGAGGCCGGCCAGGAGCGGCGTCTCGCCGACGTCCTGCGCGAGCGCATCGGCATCCAGACGAAGCTCGCGAAGCTCGTCGCGCTCGTGCACCAGAGCGACAACGTCGCGAGCCGCCTCGGGCAGGTGGTCGTGCTCGCCGTCGGCGGGCTGCGCGTGCTCGACGGCACGCTCTCGCTCGGGACGCTGTTCGCGCTGCACCTGTACCTCGACATGCTCGTCCACCCGATGATGGACCTGCCGAACCTGTTCGTCGCCGCGCGCCAGGCGTTCGTGTCGATCGACCGCGAGGAGGAGGTGCTGCGCGCGCCGGTGGCCGTCCGCACGAGCGCACCCGACGCGCACGCGCCGCCGATCGACGCCGTCGCGTGCGAGCACGTGACGTTCCGCTACCGCCCCGAGCTGCCGCCGGCGCTCGACGACGTGTCGTTCCGCGTCCCGCGCGGCAGCCGGGTGGCGGTCGTCGGTGCGGTCGCGAGCGGCAAGACGACGCTCCTGCGCGTGCTCGCGGGACTCCTGCCCGCCGACGCGGGGCAGGTGCTCTACGCCGGCCGTCCGCTCGCCGCGTGGGACTGGGCCACGTTGCGCGCGCGGCTCGGGTACGTGCCGCAGGAGTCGCTGCTCTTCTCCGAGACGATCGCCGCGAACGTCGCCTTCGGGCGCGATGTGGACGACGACGAGGTCCGCGCGTGCCTCGACGCCGCGCAGATGGGCGGCGACCTCGCGACGCTCCCCGCCGGCGCGGAGACGCGGCTCGGGCGCGGCGGCACGCTCGTCTCGGGCGGGCAGCGGCAGCGCGTGGCCATCGCGCGTGCGCTCGCGGGCCGGCCGGAGGTGCTGCTGCTCGACGACTGCACGTCGTCGCTCGACGCGCGGAACGAGGACCGGCTGTGGGAGGCGCTGCGCGCGCGGCTGCCCGGCGTGACGGTGTTCGTCGTCTCGCACCGGCCGGCCACGATCCGTCGCGCCGACACCGTGCTCGTGCTCGACCGCGGACGGCTCGTCGACGCCGGGACGCACGCCGAGCTCGCGGGGCGCTGCGCGCCGTACGGCGAGTTCCTGCTCGCCGAGGAGCGGCGCCGTCATCTGCAGCAACTCGCGCGGCCCGCCGACGAGACGCCTCCCGCCTGAGCGGGCGACTCCCGAGCGCAGCCTCCGCGAGCCGAAGAGGGTCCATGTCGAGCGTGCGAGTCGGTGGGTTCGGCCGTGCGTCCCGGGCGGGGCTTCCGATAGCGTTCCCGGCGTGGAGACACCCGTGACCGACGGTGGTCCCGCGGCCCCCGGCAGGGCCGAGGGCGCGCTCCGGCGGCTCGTGGACGCGGCGCGCGGCCGCGGACGCGCCGTCGAGCTCGGCGCACGTGCCGAGATCCTGGCCCGGCAGCCCGGCCAGGAGTTCGGCGCGTTGCTGCTGGGTGTCGGCGCCGTCGCGGTCGAGGCGCGTGCCGGACGCGAGCCGCCGCCGCAGGCGATCGCCGGGCTCGCCGAGGCGGTCTCGCGCCTCGAGCGCTCGCTGCCGCTGCGCGACCACGGCGGGAGCGTCACGGCCGCCGCGTTCGCCCCCGACGGCGCGCGCCTGCTCACCGCGTGCACCGACGGCGTCGCGCGGCTCTACGCGCCGCACGACGGGCGACTGCTCGCGCGCCTCGCGGGGCACTCCGGTCCGGTCGCCGACGCCGCGTTCTCGCCCGACGGCGCGCTCGTCGCGACGGCGGGGCACGACCGCTGCGCGCGCCTCTTCGACCTCGACGGGAACACGCTGCACGTGCTCGACGCGCACACGGCGTCGCTCCAGCGGGTCGCGTTCTCGCCCGACGGCACGCGTCTCCTGACCGCCGGCTTCGACGGCGTCGCGCGCCTCTGGGACGTCCGCGAGGGGCGCGTCGTCGCGACGCTGACGGGGCACGGCGGCGCGATCGTGGACGCGCGCTTCTCGCCCGACGGGACGCTGCTCGCGACGGCGTCGTACGACCGCAGCGCGCGCCTCTGGAACGCCGCGGACGGCCGCGCGCTGCGCACGCTCGCGAGCGGCGCCGAGCGCGTGGTCCAGATCGCGTTCTCGCCCGACGGCGGGGTCGTCGCGACCGGCACGCAGGACGGTGTCGTGACGCTGTGGGACGCGGCGAACGGCGGCGAGCGCACGCGCTTCACGACCGACGGCGTCCGCCTGCGGCGCTTCGCGTTCTCGCCGAACGGCGAGCGGCTCGCGGTCGCGGGCGACGATCCCGCGCCGTGGCTCTGGATCGTGCGCAACGGCCAGCTCGCGGCGCGGCTGCGCGGTCACGACGGGCCCGTCTCGGAGATCCTCTTCTCGCCGGCCGGCGAGCGGGTCGTGACGGGCGGCGACGACGGCACCGTGCGCATGTGGAGCGCGGGCGAGGGCGCGGCGCTGACGACGCTCCGCGGCCACGCGTCGGCGCTCGTGCGCATCGCGTTCAGCGGCGACGGACGGCGCCTCGCGAGTGCCGCCCACGACGGCACGGCGCGCGTGTGGAACGCCGTCGACGGCAGCGTGACCGCGCTGCTCGAGGAGCACGGCGACCGCATCGAGCGCGTCGCGCTGTCGCCCGACGGGCGCCACGCGGCGACCGCCGGCGCGGACCGCATCGCGTTCCTGTGGTCGCTGCCCGCGGGCGGCTCCACGGCGCTGCTCGGGCACGGCGCGCGCGTCACCGACGTCGCGTTCTCGCCCGACGGCGAGCGGCTCGTGACGGCGTCGCAGGACGGGACCGCGGGTCTGTGGCGGGTGCGCGACGGGCGCCGCCGCGCGGGGCTCGAGGGCCACCGCGGTGCGGTCAACCGCGCGCGCTTCTCGCCGGACGGCTCGCTGCTCGCGACCGTCGGCGACGACGGCGTCGCGGCGCTCTGGGACGTCGAGCGCGGCGGCATCGTGCGGCGCCTCACGGGCCACACCGACTGGCTGCACGGCGTCGCGTTCTCGGGCGACGGGAGGCGCGTCGCGACGGCGTCGGTGGACCGGACCGCGCGCGTGTTCGACGTGCGGGACGGCGCGCTCGTGCGCGTGCTCGACGGGCACGAGGGGCCCATCGACTCGGTCGCGCTCGACGCGCACGGCGAGCGCGCGGCGACGGCGTCGCACGACGGCACCGCGCGGCTCTTCGACCTGCGCGGCGACGCGGCGCCCGTGGTGCTGCGCGGCCACGCCGCGGCGCTCACGTGTGTCGCGCTCTCGCCGGACGGACGCCGCGTCGCGACCGCCGGCGAGGACGGCACGGTGCGGCTCTGGCGCGCGTCCGACGGTGCCGCGGTCGCGGTGCTGCGCGGTCACGGCGCGGGCGTGCTCGATCTGGCGTACTCCTCGGACGGCACGCGGCTCGTGAGCGGCGGGCGGGGCGGCGACGTGTGCGTGTGGGACGGACGCGAGGGCGGGCTGCTGCTCACGCTGCGGCCGCACGCGGGCGCCGTCACGTCGGTCGCGCTGTCGGCCGACGGGCGCTGGCTGCTCTCGGGCGGCGACGACGGCGTCGCGTGTCTCTGCGACGTGTCGCTCGACGCGCTGCTCGCGCGGGCGCGTGCGCTGCTCGGGCACCAGCCGGAGATGGCGCGGCTCGAGGACGCCGACCGCGCGTGGTTCGAGGCGGGCGCCGTGGGTGCGCTCGCACCCGTGGCGGGCGACGAGGACTGGGACGCGGCGCTCGCCGACGCCGAGGAGCGCGCCAGTGCGTTCCGCGCGGCGCAGGGCGACGCGCACGAGGCACGCACCGCCGCACTCGAGACCGAGCTCGCCGCGGCACGGGCGGCGGTCGCGGCCGCCGACGCCGAGCTGCGCAGGCGCGACGAGGCGCTGCGTGCGGCGCACGCAGCGGTCGCTGCAGCGGAGCAGAGCGCACGCGAGCTCGCGGAACGCGTCGCAGCGGTCGGCGGCGTCGCGGAGGAGCACGCGGCCGCGGCCGAACGCGCGGCGGCGTCGGCTGCGCGCGTCGTGGAGCTCGAGGCGCTGCTCGCCGCGGCGACGGCCGCCGCCGCCGCACATGCGGAGGAGCGTGCGGCGCACGCCGTCGCGCTCGACGAGCTGCGCAGCCGCGAAGGGGACGCACGCGCGCGCGGCGCCGAGCTGCAGAAGCGCATCGGCGAGCTCGACGCCGAGCTGACGTCGCGCGACGCGGCGCTCGCGCGCGCGGGCGCGGAGCACGAGGCGCTCGACGAGCGCGTGATGCAGCTCGACGCGCGCGTGCGCGCCTCGGAGGAGGCGGAGCGCCGGACGTCGGAGCATCTGCTGGCGGTGCAGTCGGAGCTCGAGGCGGCGCGCGCGGACGCCGAGCGCGCCGGCGCGCACGCCGCGGAGCTCGAGGCGGCGCTCGCGTCGGCCGGCGCCAGCGCCGAGGAGTCCTCGCGTGCGGCGACCGCGGCTGCGCTGGCCGAGAGCGCGCGGCTCGGCGCCGAGCTCGACGCGCTGCGCGCGAAGCTCGCCGACGCGACCGCCGACGCGCAGCAGCAGCGCGCCGCACACGCGGACGCGCAGGCGGCGCTCGACGACGTCCGCGCAGCTCTTGCGGCGCGCGAGGCAGAGGTCGCCGAGCGCGACGCGTCGCTCCGCGCCGCCGGGGTGGCCGCGCGTGCCGCGGCGGACGAGGCGACCGCGGAGCTCGTCGCGCTGCGCACCGAGCTCGCCGCGGCCGAGGACCGCGCGCGGCTCGCCACGGAGCACGCCGAGGCGGCCGAGGCGCGACGCAAGGAGACGCACGGCTCGGGTGTCGCCGCGCTGGCCGCCGCGACGGCGCGCATCGCCGCACTCGAGCCGCTCGAGGCCGCGCTCGCCGCGGCTCGCGGCGAGGTCGTCGCGCTGCGCGCGGCGGCGTCGCAGGCCGATGCGAGTGCGGCGTCCGCCGCGACGGCGCTCCGAGACGCGCAGGACGCGCAGGCCGCCGCCGTCGCACGCGCGGCGGCCGCCGAGACGGAACGCGACGCGTTGCGCGCCCGTCTCGATGCCGCGGAGTCGGAGGCGCGCGCCGTGCGGGAGCGCGCGGAGTCGGATGCAGCGCGCGCGAGCGCCGCGCATGCGGCGGAGCTCGCGGCGGCGACGCAGCGCATCACCGCACTCGAACCGCTCGAGCGGCAGCTCGCGGCGCAGGTGGCCGAGATCGCGGCTCTCGGCGTCGCGGCCGCCGAGCGCGACGCCGCGACGGCGCGCGCCGTGGCGGCCGAGTCCGAGCGCGCTGCGCTGCGCGCGGAACTCGAGTCCGTCACCGCGCAGCTCGACGCCGCGCGCGGCGAGCTCGTCGCGCTGCGCGAGCGCTGCGGTGCGCTCGAGCGCGAGGTCACGGAGTGGCGCGCGCGTGGCGACACGAGCGACGATCGCCTCGAGGCCGAGCGGCGCCTCGCGGAGGCGCTGCAGAGCGCGCACGCGGCAGGCGTGGCGCTGGCGGTCGAGCGCGAGCGTGCGGACGCGGCGAGCGCCACGGCCGCGGAGAGCGCGGCCCGTGCCGATGCCGTCGCGGCGCGTGCGGCCGAGCTCGAGCAGCGCGTCGCCGCGCTCGTCGCCGTCGAGACGGAGCTCGTGGACACGCGCGACCGCCTCGCGAGCGAGACCCAGCGCGCGCGGCGCGCGGAGGATGCGACGGCCGCGCTGCGTGCGGAGCAGGAGGTCGCGCAGCAGGACGGTGCGCAGGCGGCCGCGCGCGTCGCCGAGCTGATGCTGCAGATCACGCGTCTGCGCGAGGAGCTCGACCGCTCGCGGGCCGAGCGCGCGCGCGAGCGCGCGAACGCGATCGAGGACGCGCGGCGCAGCGTCGAGGAGCGCGAGGAGCTGCAGCGCCGGCTCGTCGCCGCCGACGAGCGCGCCGCCGAGCTGCGTGCGGAGTGCGAGGTGGCGCTCGACGACGCCCGCCACGCCCGCGCGGAGCGCGACCTGCAGGCCGCGCGTGCGGAGGCGGCGGAGTCGCGTCTGCGCGTGGCGGCGGAGCGCGCACGTGCGGGCACCGGCACGCTGCTGCCGACCGACGCGCCGCGCGCGACGGTCCGCGCCGAGGCCGCGGGCCGGCTGCCCGACCTGCCGCTCCCGCCCGAGAACCGCGAGGAGGAGTTCCGCTGTGGTCGCGTCGCGCTCGAGCGCCTGCGCGAGGGCGACGACGCCGTCGAACCGCTGCTGATGGCGGTGCGCGCGGTCGCACCGTCGGTCGCGCGCGGCAGCGCACCGCCCGCGGAGTCGCTGCAGGCGCTGCGCATCGCGCTCGCCGTCGCCATGCACCGCACACAGCTCACCGGGCACACGGGGCACGTCGTCCAGGTGACCTTCTCGTGCGACGGCAACCTGGTCGCGACCGGCGGCGAGGACGGCTGGGTGCGGCTGTGGGCCGCGGGTTCCGGCCACTGCGTGTGCGACCTCGAGGCGCACACGGGCGGCGTCACCGGGCTCTCGTTCTCGACCGACGGCGACCTCCTCGCGAGCTGCGGACGCGACGGCCGCGTGCGCGTCTGGTCGGTGCCGGACGGCGTGCTGATGCAGGACATCGGCGGGCACGTCGGCGGCGTCGTGGACGTGCAGTTCGACCCGCTCTGCGACCGCTTCGTCACGGTCGCGAAGGACGGCGTCGCGAGCGTGTGGGAGGCGCACGGCGGCCGCCGCGTCTCGCGCATCGGCTCCGACCAGGAGCGGCTCGTCGGCGCGCACTTCTCGCCCGACGGCAACCGCGTCGTGAGCGCGGGCTTCGACGGCCTCGCGCACGTGTGGGACCCGGCGACGGGGCAGACGGTCGCGCAGCTCGGCGCCGCGGGCGGCGCACCGCTCCTGCGGGCGATGTTCACGCCCGACGGCGCGAACGTGCTCGTGGGCGCACGCGACCGCAGCGCGTCGCTCTGGCGCGTCGCCGACGGCGAGCGCCTCGTGGCGTTCGGCGCCCACCGCATCGCGCTGCGCCACGTCGACATCTCCGCCGACGGCGACCACGTGCTGACGTGCGGCCTCGCGCCCGCGGCGCGGCTCTGGAACGCGCGCACCGGCACGCTCGTCACCGAACTCGACGGACACCACAGCCAGGGCACCGACCACGGCCTGTTCTCGCCCGACGCCGCACGCATCGCGACGGCGAGTCCCGACGGCACCGCGCGCATCTGGCGCGCGAACGACGGCGTGCTGCGGCTGATGCTGCGCGGCCACCGCGGGGGCGTGTCGCGCGTCGCGTTCGCGCCCGACGGGCGCCGCGTCGCGACGGCGAGCGACGACGAGACGGCGTGCCTGTGGAGCACCGACCCCGCGGACGCGGCGACCTCCGACGCGATCCGCACCGGCGGCGCGCTGCCGGGCACGCGCTTCGACGACCTGCCGCCGGCGCAGGCGCTCGCGCGCGCCGGTGTCGTGCTGAAGAGCCACCCCGCGTTCGAGCGGCTCGATCCGGCCTACCGCCGGCTGCTCTCCTGAACCGCGGCCGCAGGCGGGCCGCGCGTCAGAGACGCAGGAGGCGCTGCACGGCGGCGAGCGCGCGCCGCCACAGCGGCTCGGGCGTGCGCGCGTCGGGCACGACGACGCTCGACGGCGTCCGCAGCGGCACGTCGGGGGCGTGTGCGGCCGTGTGGTGCGCGGCCGCGGGCACCGCGGCCGCCGTCCGCGGTGGCGCGGGTTCGGCGGCTGCCACGACGCCGTCGCGCGGCTCGGCGCGCTGCGAGATCCGCCGCGGGTCGTTGCCCTTCGAGACGCGCCGCGCCGCGCGCCGGCGCAGGTAGCGCAGCGCGTGGCGCACGTTCCCGAAGTCGCCCGCGCAGAGCCCCTCGATGACCTGCGCGACCGGCGGCGACACGTTGCTGCCGGGCAGCGCGCTCAGGTCGACGTTCTCGCCGGGGCGCGGCACGAGCCCCGTCGCGACCTCGTACAGCGTGCGGCCCGCCATCACCGCCTGCACGTCCACCGTCGGGACGATCGTGCGCCCCTCGCGCTGCGCCGCGAGCACGCCCGGCGGCAGGTAGGCGGGCACGTGCGGGAAGCGTCCGCTGCGGTCGTGCACCGCCACCAGGCTGCCGGCGTCGAGCAGGCGCACGATGCGGTCGGGGCGGCCCATCATGCGCAGGTTCGCGGGGCGCAGGTCGGCGTACAGGAAGCCGCGCTCGTAGAGCTCGAGCAGCCCCTGCAAGAGCACCACCGCGACGCGGTCGAGCGTGCGGCGCATCTGCACCTGCGGCACGCGCGAGCGGTGCATGCGCGCGAGCCAGCGGTCGAGGTCGCGGCCGGGCAGCTTCTCCATCAGCAGCAGCGGCTCGGGCTCCGCGAACACGTCGCCGCGGTCGTGGTCGAGCAGCGGGTTCTGGAACTCGAAGGTGCCGCGGTAGCGCGGCAGGCAGAGCGCGCCGCTCGTCTCGAGGTAGCGCGCCTCGACGCGCAGGTTGTCGCGCTGGCGGCGGATCGTGCGCGTGTCGAGCAGGAACGGGCGGTGCAGCGGCAGGAGCGGGATCTTCGCGACGCTCTGCGGGCCGTGCGGGTCGCGCAGGTCGCGCGTCAGGAAGACGGCGCCCTCGCCGCCGACGGCGTAGAGCGAGTCGAGCCGGTGCCGCCCGCCGACGACCACGCCGCGCAGCGCGAGCAGCGCCTCGGCCTGCCCGCCGTCGCCGCGCGCCTCGAGGCGCCGGGCCACGAGGTTCTCGTGCCGCGTCGCGTCGACGGGGAGCGCCGTCATCCGAACGTGTACTCGCGACGCGTCGGCTTCGGGCGACCCGAGCCGGCGGTCGCGGTGTGCGCGGTGAGCGCGGCGCGCTCGTTCTTCGAGAGGGACGCGAGCGAGCCCACCGACTCGAGCTCCGCGATCGCCTTGTCCACGACCTCGAGCAGGTACGGGTCGCGACGCTCGGAGATGTAGATCTTGCGGCGCGCGCGCAGCGAGCGCAGCAGCGCCTCGGGGTCCTCCTGGTCGATCGCCTCGAGGATCTCGCGCGCCTCGACGACGACCGGGTCGACGCCGAGCGGCAGCGCGTCGCGGTGCCGCGGCACGGCGAGGTGCGTGCGGAACTCGCGCGCGCCGCCGAAGTCGGGCACGCGCAGCACGACCTCGGCGATCTCCGTGGCGTCGTCCGCCGTCTGCGGCAGACGCACCTGGAAGAGCAGCGAGTACTCGCGCCCCGCCTCGAGCGTGCCGAGGTCCGTCTCGAACGAGCGGCCGCGGCGGAAGGCGTCCGGTCCGAACGAGTGGCGTGCCGGGCGGAAGCGGAACGCCGCGCCGCCGACGACGCCGCGCGCCGTGTCGATGCGCAGGAGCGCGCGCTTCGTCACCACGTCCCGTGCGCTCTCGGCGATGCGGCCGTACGCGTCCTCGAGGGTCTCGGCGCGCACGTGCTTCACCGTGCCGCCGCGGCGGCCCGCGACCACGCGGCGCAGCAGCTCCACGTCCGCGTCGGCGCCGAAGGCCAGCGCGTCCACGTCCACGGGCATGCACGCGATGCGCTCGACCATGCGCTTCGCGCCGTCCAGGTCCTGCGGCCGGCCGTCCGACATCACGTAGATGCGGACGGGGAGCGCCGGGTGGGCGCGGTGGCTGTCGTAGGCGATGCGGCCCGCGCGGCCGAGCGCGCCCGCGAGGTCCGTGTAGTCGGTGAAGAGCAGCGGGCTCTCGGCGACGCGGGCGAGGACGTCGGTCGGGTCGAGCGTGTGCGCGGGGACGGCGTGCAGCAGCGTCTTGCGGCCGCGCGCGAAGACGACGAGGCTGAACAGGACGCCGGGCCCGCCGGCCGCGAGCTCGGCGACGAGCCGCCGCAGCGCCTCGGCGAGCACCGGGTACTTGTCCTGCCGGTCCATGCTCTTCGAGATGTCGAGCGCGAGGACGACGTGGACGAGCGCGCCGCGCGACGCGGCGGGGCTGCCGCCGCGGAGCGCGAGCGGCCGGCCCGAGGGCGTGAGCGTCAGGAGGACGCTCATCACCGGGTCCGTGCCGGCGGGCGCCGAGCCCCACTCGTAGCGCGCGGCGAGGCGCACGTCGAGCTCGCCCGCGGACGCGGGTGCGGCTTCGGCGGTCGGCGGCTCGTCGGCCCACGCCGGGCCGGCTGCCGGGGCGCCCCGTGCGGGGCGCGGGCCCAGTTGATCGCTCATCGCGTCTCCTGCTGCAGACCCCCGTATCGGCGCGTCGGGCCCTCCGAGGAGAGCCGGCGCGCCGCCGCGGGCGGGATCGTACCGGGAACGGTGGTGCGCGTGCAGCGGCGCACCCGGTCGGGAGACGGGTCGTGAACCCGCCCCCAATGACTCATATGCGCGAATCGCGGCCCTCCTTTGCGGTGGCTTCGCACGGCGCCGTGCCGGACCGCACGCGGGCCCGGGGCGATCGGTGGCGGCGCGTGGTCCGGTGCGTAGCCTCGCGTCCCGGATGCGAGGAAGCGGGCGGCTGACGCAGAACATCGCCCTGCTCTACGGGGCGGAGGTCGTCGGCAAGCTGCTCGGCTTCGCCGTCTTCGCCTATCTCTCGCACGTCCTCGCGAAGACGCGCTACGGCGACCTCGAGGGTGCGCTGGCGTTCCTCTTCATCTTCAACCTCGTGATCGAGGCCGGCCTCGGACCGTGGGGAGCGCGGGAGGCCTCGAAGGACCCCGGCCGCGCGCCGCTGCTGCTCTCGCAGGTGTTCGCCGTGCGCGGCGCGCTCGCCCTGGTCTCGGCCGTGGCGCTGGTGGCGATCGCGCTGGCCTCGGACCGCGACGGCGTGGCACGGACGCTCGTCGCGCTCCACGCCCTGGTGCTCCTGCCCGTGCCGCTGCTGCTGAACTGGGCGTTCCAGGCCCGCGACGAGATGGGCGTCGTCGCGCTGACGAACCTCGGGCGCCAGGTGCTGCTCGCGGCCGGCGTCTACGCGTTCGTGCGCAGCTCCGACGACGTGCTCTACGTGCCCGTCGTGGACGCCTGCGGGTACGGGCTCTGCGTGCTGGCGCAGCGCATCGCGTACGGCCGCCGCGTGGGCCGACCGGTCCCTCTGCGGGCACTCCACGGCCTCCGCGACGTCGTCCGCGACGCGTCGCCGATCGCCGTCTCCTCGTGCGTGTGGGCGCTGCGGCTCTTCGCCCCGACGATCGCGCTGTGGCTCTTCACGACGAGCGACGAGGTCGCGCCGTACGGCGCCGCGCACCGCATCGTCGTCGCGGCGCACACCTTCGTCTGGCTCTACTTCTTCGCGCTCCTGCCCTCGCTCTCGCGCGCCGCCGTGGACGCCGACACCGGCGCCTTCCGGCGGGTGCTCGGCGCCTCGCTGACGCTGATCGCCTGGGCCGCCGTGGCCGCCGCGACGTGCGGGACGCTCGTCGCGGGCGAGCTGACGCGGCGCATCTACGACCCGCGGATCGGCGAGCCGGCCGGCGCGCTCTTCGCGCTCATGGTCTGGATGCTCGCGGCGGCGTTCGTCTCGGGGCACCAGCGCTTCGGACTCATCGCGTACGGGAAGCAGCGCCACGAGCTCCTCGCGAACCTGGCGGGCGCGACCGTCTCGGTCGGAGCCTGCCTCGTGCTGCGCGAACGGCTCACGCCGGAGACCGCCGCGGCCGTGTTCGTGGCGGCCGAGGTCGTCACCCTGGTCGCCGCGCACCTGCTCTTCGTGAGGGTCGTCCACCCGCTGCCGCTCCGACCGGTGCTCGTGCCGCTCGCCGTCGCCGCCGCGCTGCTCGGCGCAGCCCACGTCGCGGCCCTGCCCCCGCTCGTCGCGACCGCCGGCGCGGCCGTGCTCCTCGCCGCGCTCACGCCGCTCGTGGTGCGGCGTCCCCGGCAGCTCCTCGCCGATCTGCAGAGCTGCGTCCGCCCGACGGGGGGCTGACGGCTCGCGGAAGGCTTCGAAGCGGAGGCCGGATCCGCGAATACGGAGGCCATGGAGAGACCGTGTCCCACCGTCCGGGACCCGCTCGCCCGTCCCCGCAGCGCCCGTGCCCCTGTCGCGCCGCCGCGCCGAGGGCTTCGGCGGCGCGTCGAGAATCGTCGACACGGTGGCGGGGGCGCGAGGGCGCGCACTTCGATGCAAGTCGTTCATGCAACGCGACTTACATCGATGTCGCGGTGCCGCGGCAGGCCCGCGTCGCCCGCGGCACGCACTGTGCGGACGACGGACGAGGCATCCGCGGGTCGATGAACCTGGGGACGCCCGCGTGTCCGTCCCCCCGTCCCCCACGCACCGGAGTCCGATGGCTGGCAACCCGCCCACCACCGCTCGCAAGGTCTCGAGGCTCCGGCCGGGAGACCGCGTCGGCGTCATCGGCGGCGGCCCCGCGGGGCTGACCGCCGCATACCTCCTCGCCAAGCAGGGCGTGGACGTCACCGTGTTCGAGGCCGACGACGTCGTCGGCGGCATCTCGCGCACGGTGGTCTACAAGGGCTACCGCTTCGACATCGGCGGCCACCGCTTCTTCACCAAGATCGCGCCCGTCCAGGCGCTCTGGGAGGAGCTGCTCGCCGACGAGTTCATCGACGTCCCGCGCCTCTCGCGCATCCACTACCGCGGGAAGTACTTCCACTACCCGCTGAAGGCGCGCAACGCCCTCTTCGGACTCGGCGTCATCGAGTCCGTCCGCATCGTGCTGAGCTACATCAAGGCGCAGATCCGGCCGGAGGCGGAAGAGGTCAACTTCGAGCAGTGGGTCTGCAACCGCTTCGGGCGGCGCCTCTTCGAGGTGTTCTTCAAGACCTACACCGAGAAGGTGTGGGGCATGCCCTGCACGGAGATCCGTGCGGAGTGGGCCGCGCAGCGCATCCAGAACCTCTCGCTCGGCAAGGCGATCTTGAACGCGGCGTCGGTCAACAAGCGCTCGAAGAAGATCAAGAGCCTGATCGACAGCTTCAAGTACCCGCGCCTCGGCCCGGGCCAGATGTGGGAGATCTGCGCACGCCGCATCGAGGAGCTCGGCGGCACGGTGCGCATGCGCTGCCACGTGCGCGGCATGGAGCTGACCGACGGGCGCGTCACGGCGCTGCGCGTCCACGACGGCACGAACGAGGAGCGCATCGAGTTCGACCACGTCATCTCGTCGATGCCCGTGCGCCACGTCGTGCGCGCGCTCGGCGACCAGGTGCCGCGCGAGCTGCACGAGGCCGGCGACGGACTCAACTACCGCGACTTCCTCGTCGTCGCGCTGATGATCGACGCCGAGGACGTCTTCCCGGACAACTGGATCTACATCCACACGCCGGGCGTGAAGGTCGGCCGCATCCAGAACTTCAACAACTGGAGCCGCGCGATGGTGCCGGACGCGGGCAAGACCTGCGTCGGCATGGAGTACTTCTGCTTCAAGAACGACGGGCTCTGGTCCATGGCCGACGAGGACCTGATCGCCCTGGCCCGCAAGGAGATCGGCGAGCTCGGACTCGTGGATCCCGCGAAGGTCTTCGACGGCGCCGTCGTGCGCGTGCCGAAGGCCTACCCCGTGTACGACGGCGGGTACTCGGACCACCTCGACAAGGTGCGTTCGGCGCTCGACCCCATCCCGAACCTGCACCTGATCGGGCGCAACGGGATGCACAAGTACAACAACCAGGACCACTCGATGCTCACCGCCATGCTCACCATCGAGAACATGCGCGGCGCGTCGCACGACACCTGGGCCGTCAACACGGACTTCGAGTACCACGAGACGCAGCGGGTGGAAGAGGCGCCGGCCGAGCCGCGCGCGCTTGCGGCGCAGCGATGACCTCCGCCGACCGGGACGACCGCGTGGGGCGTGCGCGCCGACGCGCGCGGTCCGTGCACGGGGTGCGCCCGTGCGCATAGGCGTCGACGCGACGACGTGGTTCAACGGCCGCGGCTACGGGCGCTTCACGCGCGAGCTCCTGCCCGAGCTCTGCGCGGCGGGGAGCGCCCACGAGTTCGTGCTGTTCGTGGACGCGGGCCACGCCGCCGAGCTGCGGCTCCCGCGCGACAACGTGCGCGTGCGCGCCGTGGTGTGCGACGCCGCGCCGACCGCCGCCGCGGCCGCCGACGGCTACCGCAGCCCGCGCGACCTCCTGCGCTTCAGCGCCGCGGCGCGCAGCGAACGCACCGACGCGTTCTTCTTCCCGACGGTCTACAGCTACTTCCCGCTGTTCCCGGCGCGCGGCGTGGTCGTGACCGTGCACGACACCATCGCCGAGCGGTTCCCGGAGCTGACGCTGCCCTCGCGCCGCGCGCGGCTGTTCTGGAAGGCGAAGGTCGCGCTGGCGCTCTTCCAGGCGCGCATCGTGCTCACCGTCTCCGACTACTCCGCGCGCGAGATCACGTCGCGCCTCGGCGTCGCGCCGGCGCGGCTGCGCGTCACGTGCGAGGCGCCGTCGCCGGTCTACGGCCACGACACGAGCGCGGACGAGCAGCGCCGCGCGGCCACGGCGTGCGGCGTGTCCGCGGGCGCGCGCTGGTTCACGTACGTCGGCGGGTTCAACCCGCACAAGCGCGTCGATGCGCTCGTGCGCGCGCACGCGGCCGTCGCGAAGGACGCCGCGGAGGCGCCGCACCTGCTGCTCGTCGGCACCATCGACAAGGACGTCTTCCACGGCTGCCGCGCCGATCTCGTGCGCCTGATCGACGAGCTCGGCACGAAGGAGCTCGTGCACTGGACGGGCTTCGTCGACGACGAGCGCCTGCGCGCGCTGCACGCGGGCGCGGTCGCGTGCGTGCTGCCGTCCGAGTGCGAGGGCTTCGGGCTGCCGGCCGTCGAGGCCGCCGCGGCGGGCACGGCCGTCGTCGCCACGCGCGAGAGCCCGCTGCCCGAGCTGCTCGCGGGCGGCGGTCACTTCGTGGCGCCCGGCGACGACGCCGCGCTGACGGGCGCGCTGCGCTCGCTGCTCGCCGACGAGCCGGACCGCGCGGCGCGCGCGCGCGCCGCGTGCCGTGCCGCGCGTGCGCTCAGCTGGCGGCGTTCCGCCGAGGTCGCGCTCGCCGCGATCGAGGAGGCCGCGGCATGAGGCCCCTGCGCTTCTGCATGCTGACGACCTTCTACCCGCCCCACAACTTCGGGGGCGACGGCATCGGCGTGCAGCGGCTCTCGCGTGCGCTCGTGCGGCGCGGCCACCACGTGACCGTCGTGCACGACGTGGACGCGTTCCGCTCGCTGCACCAGGGCGCCGAGCCGGCGCCGGTCGAGGAGCCCGAGGGTCTCGAGGTCGTGCGCCTCGAGAGCGGCCTCGGCAAGCTCTCGTGCCTGCTGACGCAGCAGACGGGGCGGCCCGTCGTCAACGGCGGGCGCATCCGCGCGCTGCTCGAGCGCGGCCGCTTCGACGTCATCAACTTCCACAACGTGTCGCTGATCGGCGGCCCGGGGCTCCTGCGCTACGGCGACGCCGTGAAGCTCTACATGGCGCACGAGCACTGGCTCGTGTGTCCGTCGCACGTGCTCTGGCGCCACGGGCGCGAGCGCTGCGACGAGCGCGAGTGCCTGCGCTGCGTGCTGCGGCACGGCCGCCCGCCGCAGCTCTGGCGCTACACCGGCACGCTCGAGCGCGAGGCGCGCCACGTCGACGCGTTCATCGCCATGAGCGAGTGGAGTCGCGCGAAGCACGCGGCGTACGGGTTCCCGCGCGAGATGGAGGTCGTGCCGTACTTCCTGCCCGACGCGGCCGCCGACACGGCGCCGACGGGCGGTGCCTCGCCGCACCCGAGGCCGTACTTCCTGTTCGTCGGGCGCCTCGAGCTGATCAAGGGCCTCGACGACGTGATCCCGATGTTCCGCGAGTTCCGCGACGCGGACCTCGTGATCGCGGGCGACGGCAACCACGCCGCGGCGCTGCGCGCCCTGGCCGAGGGCATCCCGAACGTGCACTTCCTCGGCCGCGTCGCGCCCGACGACCTCGCGCGCTGGTACGAGCACGCGCTCGCGCTCGTCGTGCCGTCGGTCTGCTACGAGACCTTCGGCATCATCCTGATCGAGTCGTTCCGGCGCGGCACGCCCGTCGTGGCGCGGCGCGTCGGTCCGCTGCCCGAGATCGTCGAGGCGGCGGGCGGCGGCGAGCTGTTCGACGGCCCGGCCGACCTGCTGCCGCGGCTGCGGCGCCTCGTCGACGACCCCGCGCACCGCGCGCGGCTCGGCCGCTCGGCCGCCGCCGCGCAGGAGCGCCTCTGGTCCGAGTCGGCGGTCATCCCGAGATACCTGGACGTCGTGCGCCGCGCTGCCGAGCGCCGCGGCGCGCGCGAAGTCGTGACGGCGCTCGAAGCAGAGGCGGTGACAGCGTGAGGGTCTTCATCACTGGCGGCGCGGGGTTCATCGGGTCGCACCTCGCGGAGAAGCTGCTCGGCCGCGGCGACCAGGTGAGCGTGCTCGACGACCTCTCGACGGGCTCGATGGAGAACATCGACCACCTCGTCGGGAAGCCGGGCTTCGCGTACCGCATCGGCTCGGCGCTCGACCTGCCGCTCGTCGTCGAGATGGTGGACCGCGCCGACGTGACCGTGCACCTCGCGGCCGCCGTCGGGGTGCGCCTGATCGTCGAGCGCCCCGTGCACACGATCGAGACGAACGTGCGCGCGACCGAGGTCGTGCTCGACGCCGCCGCGCGCAAGAAGCGCCCCGTCGTCGTCGCGTCCACGTCGGAGGTGTACGGCAAGAGCGTGAAGGTGCCGTTCTGCGAGGACGACGACCTGAACCTCGGCTCGACGCAGCGCTCGCGCTGGGCGTACGCCTGCTCGAAGGCCCTCGACGAGTGGCTCGCGTTCGCGTACCAGCGCGAGAAGGGCGTGCCCGTCACCGTCACGCGCTTCTTCAACACCGTCGGCCCGCGCCAGGTGGGGCACTACGGCATGGTGCTGCCGAACTTCGCGCGGCAGGCGCTCCTCGGCAAGCCGATCACCGTGTACGGCGACGGCCGCCAGGCGCGCTGCTTCGGCCACGTGCGCGACACCGTCGAGGCGCTCTCGCGGATCATCGACGACGAGGGCACGCGCGGGCACGTGTTCAACCTGGGTGCGACGCGCGAGATCTCGATCGCCGACCTCGCGGAGGTCGTGCGCGCGCGCTCGGGCAGTTCGTCCGAGATCGTGTACGTGCCGTATGCCGAGGCGTACGTCGAGGGCTTCGAGGACATGCCGCGGCGCATCCCGAACGTGGACAAGCTCGCGCAGTTCACGGGGTTCCGCTTCGAGACGAGCCTCGAGCAGATCGTGGACGACGTCGTCGCCGACCAGCGGCGCCGCCTCGCGGCGCACGGGGAGCGCGGCTGAGCACGCCATGCGCGCGGTACTGACCTACCACTCGATCGACGCGAGCGGGTCGCCGGTCTCGGTGCACCCGGAGGCGTTCGCGCGTCACGTGGCGTTCCTCGCCGGCGGGCGCGTGAAGGTGGTGCCGTTCGAGTCGCTCCCGCAGGTGCCGGAGGGCGAGGAGGCCGTTGCGCTGACCTTCGACGACGGGTTCCTGAACCTCGCCGAGTTCGCGTGGCCGCTCCTGCGCGACGCGGGACTGCCCGCGACGGTCTTCGCCGTCACGGAGCACGTCGGCGGGACGAACCGCTGGGGCGGCATCGACGAGCCCGGCATCCCCGCGCTCCCGCTCATGGACTGGGACACGCTCGCGCGCGTCGCGTCCGAGGGGCTCGCGATCGGCTCGCACACCTGCAGCCACGCGCGCCTGCCGGGCCTCGACGACCCGTCGCTCGCGCACGAGCTGCACGCGAGCCGTGAGCTGCTCGAGGCGCGCACGGGCGCCGCGGTGCGCACGTTCGCGTACCCGTACGGCGACCACGACGCGCGCACGGTCGAAGCGGCGCGCGCCGTCTACGACGCCGCGTGCACGACCGAGCTCTCGTGGCTGCGGCCCGAGGACTCCGACCCGCTGCGCCTGCCGCGGCTCGACGCGTACTACCTGCAGGCGCCCGGACGCCTCGACGCGTTCGGCACCCCTGCGTTCCGCCGCTACGTCGGCGGGCGCGCCCTGCTGCGCCGCGTGCGGCGGCTCGCCCGGCGCGCACTCACCGGAGGACACGCATGACCCGACGAACGCCTCCGGCGGCGCTGCCGCGGGACTATCATCCAGGCGAGATGGACGCGCACGACAACGAGAGCACCCCCGTCCGCATCGCGGGCTCCCTGCCGCCGGCCATGCGCCGCGCCGTCGCGCCGCTCGTCCCGTGGGCGTTCGGCTGCGGCATGGGCGTGCTCTTCGCCGTCGTGCTCGTCGCGCTCGCGGGATTCCACGCGATCACCGAGGACTCGGGCGCGGGCAAGAACTCGATCCTCGTGTGGCTGCTGGGCAGGAACTTCCTCATCGGCTACGGCCCGACGCCGCTCGGCGTCGTGATGGGCGCCGTGTGGGGCTTCCCGCTCGGCTTCCTGTTCGGCTGGCTCGCGGCCGTCGCGCGCAACGGGCTCGTCGCGTTGTCCGTGATCCTCACCGCGTCGCGGGAGCGCGCGCGTGCGGCCCGCACGCTGCTCGACGATCTCAACTGATGCAGAACGGAGCTGGAGGACGCATGGCCGAGACGGATGACGAGACGCTGGCGGCGGGCTATCTGGTCCGGCTGAACGGCGGCGCGTGGGGCATGGCCTTCGGAGCGCTCTGCGGTCTCGGCCTGTTCGTCGCGACCGCGATCCTGCTGCTGAAGGGCGGCCAGGAGGTCGGCAAGAACCTGAGCCTCCTCGGCAACTACCTGCCCGGGTACGACGTGTCGTGGCTCGGGGCGTTCCTCGGACTGCCGTACGGCTTCGCGATCGGCTACCTGAGCGCGCGCATCGTCTGCGGCGTCTACAACGTGACGTCCCGGCGCTGAGCGCCCGCGTCCGAAGTTCCCGCGCGCGCGGCCCGTGCGCCGCGATCCTCTCCGCCGGTGCGCGTCCTCTACGGCGTCGTCGGCGACGGGATGGGACACGCGACGCGCAGTCGCGTGATCCTCGAGCACCTGCTCGACGCCGGGCACGAGGTGCGCGTCGCGGTCTCGGGGCGTGCGCACGCGTTCCTGACGCGCGTGCTCGCGGGGCGCCCGGGCGCCGAGGTCGTCGAGATCGCCGGGCTGCGGATGGTCTACGGCGACAACCGTGTGCAGAAGGCGGCGACCGCGCGCACCACGCTCGCCGAGGCGCCAGAGGGTCTGCGCCGCAACGCGGGCGTCTTCCGGCGCATCGCGGCCGACCTGCGGCCCGACGTCGTCGTGACGGACTTCGACACGTTCACGTACCTCGTCGGACGCGCGCTGGGCGTGCCCGTCGTCAGCATCGACAACAACCACGTCATCGACCGCTGCCGCCACGAGCGCACGCTGCGCGCGGGCGCCGAGGTGGACCACACGCTCGCGCGCGCCGTCGTCGCGGCGCGGCTCCCGCAGGCGTACCACTACCTCGTCACGACGTTCTTCTTCCCGCCCGTCGCGAAGCGCCGCACGACCCTCGTGCCGCCGATCCTGCGGCCCGAGATCCTCGCGGCGCGCCGTGAGCCGGGCGGGCACGTGCTCGTCTACCAGACGGCGGCCGGCCACGGCGCGCTGGTCGATGCGCTGCGCCGCCTGCCGTACGAGTTCCGCGTGTACGGCGCCGGCCGCGAGGCGCGCGAGGGCAACGTGCACCTGCGCGCGTTCTCGGAGCAGACGTTCGTCGACGACCTGCGCACCGCGCGCGCGGCCGTCGCGGGCGGCGGCTTCTCGTTCCTCTCGGAGGCCGTGCACCTGCGCGTGCCGCTGCTCTCGATCCCGCTGCGCGGGCAGTACGAGCAGGAGCTGAACGCGCGCTACCTCGAGCGCCTCGGCTACGGCGAGCGCGCCGAGGAGGCGACGAGCACCGCGGTCGCGGCGTTCCTCGAGCGCGTCGAGGAGCACGCGGCCGCACTCGCGCGCCACACGCCGCGCGACAACGCGTTCGTGCTGCGCTGCGTGGACGAGCTGCTCGCGCGCGCGGCCCGCGGCGAGCCGGCGCCGGACGTACTCGACGCCGCGCTCGCAGGGATCCCGTAGCGCGGCCCGTCGTCCGTGCGTACGCGCGCCGTGACGCGCGTCCCGGCGTGATCCACGTCGCGCGCGGACGTCGCGCGGACGCCGCGCGCCGCAGGCGGCGTCCGCGTCCGCTCCGTCGCTCTCAGCCGAGCATGCTGCGCAGCATCCACGCGGTCTTCTCGTGGAGCTGCAGCCGCTGCGTCAGCAGGTCGCACGTCGCCTCGTCGCCCGCCTCCTCGGCGGCCGGGAAGACGGCGCGGGCGGTGCGGATCACCGTCTCGTGCGCCTCGACGAGCTGGCGGACCATCTCGGTCGCCGGCGGCACGCCGTCGGCCTCCTTCACCGTGGCGAGGCGCGCGAACTCGCGGTAGCTGCCCGGCGCGGGCGCGCCCAGGCTGCGGATGCGCTCGGCGATCAGATCGACCGCGAGAGCGAGCTCGTTGTAGTGCGTCTCGAACATCAGGTGCAGGGTGTTGAACTGCGGGCCCGTGACGTTCCAGTGGAAGTTGTGGGTCTTCAGATAGAGCGTGTAGCTGTCCGCGAGGAGCCGGGACAGTCCGTCCACGATGCGTGTGCGGTGCTCCTCCGGGATGCCGATGTCGATCTTCATCGCGTCCTCCTGTGCGGCGCGGCGCCGGGCGCCGCCGCCTCCCACCTCGAAACTCCCGAGCCCCGCCCCCCATGCCCGCACAACCAACGGGAACGCAACCAACGGGGACGGTCCTCGGAACTTGCGTAGCGCAAGAAAGTCGGGCGAACGGGGACGGTCCTCAGAAGTTGCGTGGCGCAAGAAACCCGCCGCCGGCAGGACCGTCCCCGAAAGTTGCGTAGCCGGCGGCGGGGGCCGTTCAGCGGGCGATGTCGGTCGACGTCTCCGCGCGGCCGGTGCCCGGCGGACGCGCGAGCAGCACGATCCGCGCGCCGTAGCCGCTCGCGAGCAGCTCGGTCGTCGCGTTGCGACCGTCGAGCTCGGCCGCGACGAGCCAGTGGCCCTTCGAGCGGTCCGTGAACGCGGTCTCGGCGTGCCAGCCGTCGGCGCGCCGCGAGAGGATCTCGACGCGCCCGCTGTACCCGAAGATCGCGATCGTCTCGACCGACGGGTCCGCGTCGAAGCGGCCCGACGCGACGCCGCGCGTCCCCTGCGGCCCGAGGTAGACGAGCTCGCTGCGGAACGTGCGGTCGGGCTGCCGCTCGAGCCGCAGCACGCGCCCGTCGTCGTGACACGTGTAGAGCACGAGCGGCTCGCCCGGCGCCCCAGCGCGCACGTCGATGCGGCCCATGCCCATCGCGTCCTCGTAGACGGTCTCCCAGTGCGGCCCGTCCATGCCGACCGAGAGGATGCGCACCCAGCCCGCGCGCGAGACGCACGCGATCTCGGCGGGCCGGCCCGGCTCGCGCGGGAGCACGACGGCGTCGCGGACGCGTCCCGGCAGGTCGTCGATCTTCGCGATCTCGAAGCCGCCGTCCGGGCCGGTCGGCGTCGCGCGGTAGAGGCCGCCCGGCCGCGTGAACACGAACAGCTCCGCGCCGGGCGTGCGCGGGTCGAGATCCCCCGCGACGAGCGTGTGGATCTCCATCCCCGGCAGGAACGCGATCAGGCGGTGGTCGAGCGCCGCCTGCTCGTACGAGCGCACCTGGTAGAGGTTGCCGCGCTCGCCGCCCGTGTAGAGCTCGGGCCCGGGGAAGCGCGGGTCGACGTCCGCGTGCGCGAGTCCGCCGAGCCACTTCACGTCGTGGATCGTCGGCATGTCGGCCCACTTGCCGCTGTACGACGACAGCACGTGGCAGCGTCCCTTGTCGTCGAGACCGACGACCTCGGGCGTCCCGTACATCGGGAACACCTGGAACGCCTCGACGGTCCAGATGCCGGTCGTGCCGTTGTCGAGCACGAGCGATGCGTTCCAGCCCGGGCCCGCCGGCAGCGGGACCTCGAACTGCGACGGATCGCCCGCGGCGCGCCACGTGGCGGGCTCCGCCCAGACGTCGACGGCCGGCGCGGCGTCCTGCGCCGCCGCCGCCGGCGGCGCAGCGCGTGCGGCACGCGCGCGCGCCGCGTCGCCGCGCGGCGTCCGAGGTGGACGCTTCGCGGCGCGGCCGCCGGTGGCCGCGGGCGGTCCTTCCGCCCGCGGCCCAGGGAGGGAACCGGACGGAGGGCCCGTCCGGACGGCTGCGCACGCCGCGACGAGCGCGGCGGACGCGAGGGTCAGGGCGATCGGTGCGGTGCGCATGACGGCCTCCGTCCTCACCAGTTCACGGTGAGCGCGCCGGAGACGTACGCCTGCCGCGGAGGTCCGGCCACCTTGCCGCCGCCGAAGAAACCGCCGCGCGAGTGCACGAACCAGTCGTGGTCGGAGAGGTTGGTCGCGCCCACGGCGACCTCGAGCTCCGTCGTCTCGTTCAGCGCGAAGACCTTGGAGACGCGCCCGTCCCACAGCGTGCGGGAGGGGTTGACGCCGAGCTGTCCGTCCGCGCTCTCGAAGCGCGTCTCGAGCTCGTCCGAGTACGAGCGCCCGACGTGCGTCCCGCCGAGCGAGAAGATCCAGCGGTCGGTCGTCTCGTAGCGCACCGTCCACGCGGCCTTGCTGCGCCACGCGTACGGCGTCTGCATGCCGTCCTGCGGGCCGCTGCGCAGCTCCGCGTCCTGCCAGGTGACGGAGCCGTAGAGCGTGAGGCCGGCGAGCTCGGGCACGTGCGTGCCGACGTCGAGCTCCGCCTCGAGATCCGTGCCCTCCGACTCCATCCGCCCGAGGTTCTCGTAGAGGCCGGTGTAGTAGACGCCGAAGTCGCTGAAGCGCGAGCGCCAGCGCACGACCGATGCCGAGAGTCCCTCGAGATCGCGCACGCGCACGCCGAGCTCCGTCGAGTCGGCGCGCTCGAAGCGCAGGTCCTCGAGCGGGCCCTTCTCGCCGAACGCCCAGACCTGCGGCGACCGGAACCCGCGGAACCAGTTGCCGAAGACGGCGCAGGTGTCGGTGACCGTGTACGCGGCGCCGACGCCCGGCAGGAGCGCGCCGAAGTCCTCGCTCGCGTCGAAGCCGAGGATGCCGTCCTTGCCCTCCGCCTCGACGTCCTCCCAGCGCACACCCGCCGTGATCGTGAGGTCCTCGATCGGGCGGAACGTGTCGTCGAGGTGCGCCGAGAGACTGCGCAGCGCGAGGTCGTTGTCCATCACGGTGCTCGTCGCGCCGCCGCGGAGCGGCGTCGAGCGGATCTTCCACGAGGGCAGCGACTCGTCGTGCCAGCGCGCGCCGCCGTAGAACGCGTGCTGCATGCCCGCGATCTCGTACGTGCGCTGCGCGCGGACGCCGACGGCCGCCTGCGTGCACGTGTCGGTCCAGTCGCTGATCGACGTCGCGCGGCCGAACTTCGGGTCCTCGGCGATCAGGTTGCGATACGTCTCCGTCCAGTACGCGAAGCCCTCGACGAAGCCGTCGCGGATGCGGCCGTGCGCGACGACGTCCGCCGCGGTGCGGTGGCCGTCGAAGCGGTTGCCGGGGCGCGAGTTCGCGAAGCGGTCCGCGTCGAACTCGCTCAGCGTGAGACCGCCCGGCGCCTTGTGGAAGTCCTCGAAGTGGCTCACGGAGCCCGCGATCCACGAGCCCTCGCACAGCTCGACGCGCAGCTTCGCGTTCCAGTCCGACTGGTCGAAGTCGCCGCCGTCGCGGTAGCCGTCGCCGCTGCGGTCCACGACCGTGAACAGCGCGCCGACGTCGCCGTCGGTGCCACCGATGGAGAACAGCGAGCTCGCGTAGCCGAAGTCGCCGAGCGTCTGGCGCACGCGCACGGTGCGCTCCACGGGGATCGGGTCCGTGACGAAGTTGAGCACGCCGCCGACCGTGTTCGGCGAGTAGCGGACGGAGTGCGCGCCGCGGATGTAGTCGACCGCGTACACGCGCTCGGTCGTGAGCGGCAAGAAGCTGAACGCCGTCCAGCCGTACTGCAGCGCGCTCGCCGGCACGCCGTCGATCAGCACCTCGATGTACTCGGTGAGACCGTCGTCCGGCAGCCCGCGCATCGAGAAGCTCGGGGCGGACGCCTCGCCGCCGTTGTAGGGCCGCGTGGAGATCGCGGGGATGTTCACGATCAGGTCGTTCATGTCGCGCGCACCGGTCTCGCGCACGCGCTCCGGGCCGAACACGTCGCGCGAGCCGACGGCGTCGAGGGGGACGACCGGGACGCCGCGGTCGGTGCGCCGGCCCGTGACGAGGATCTCGTCGCCGGAGCTCACCTCCACCATCCGCGCGGCCGCGTCCTCGAGATCCGTGCGCGTATCGCGCTCGTCGGCGAGCGCCGTCGCGAGCGGCGCCGTCGCGAGCGCCGCGAGCGCGGTCAGCACCGCGCGTGGGCTCGTCGTCCGTGTCATCCCTGACCTCCCGCGCCGCGAGCGCGGCGCCGCCATGTCCGGTCGCCCGGAGCCGCGCCGCCTTCCGGCGCGGTCGCCGGTCGGGAGGAGTCCTTCCAACTGACGTGCCCGCCGCGCGCGCAGGCGATCCGTGCCGCGTCGGGGACGTGCCGCCGACGCGTTCCGCGACCGCGGTCACGAGTCGGCCGGCGCGACCGCGACGGGCGTCACCGCCGCGCGTCCCGCGCGCGATGCACCCGCACGCAACTTCCGGGGACGGTCCTCGGAACTTGCGTAGCGCAAGAAAGTCGGGCGAACGGGGACGGTCCTCACAAGTTGCGTGGCGCAAGAAACCCGCCGCAGGCAGGACCGTCCCCGGAAGTTGTCCCCGGAAGTTGTGTGGCCGGAGATTGCGCGGGGGCTCAGCGGCGGCGGCTGAGGCGGAACGCCGTCACGGTGCCGCAGGCGACGAGCGCCGCGCAGAGCGCGAAGGTCGCGCGCATGCCGACGGTCTGGAACAGCAGGTAGCCGAGCGGCGGGCCGAGCAGGCTGCGCAGGCCGACGAGCGCGACGTGCGCCGCGGCGTAGTGGCGGCCGCGTCCCTCCGGCGCGAACGCGAGCGGGCCGACGTTCCAGACGATGTTCACGCCGGCCATCGCCACGCCCCAGAGCGCGAAGCACGCGACCAGCGCCGGGCCGGTGTGGACGAACGGCACGCTCGCGAGGAACAGCGTCACGAGCACGTACGCGAACGCCGTGGTGCGCACGGCGCCCACGCGGTCCACGAGCCAGCCGAAGGGCGCCGTCGCCGCGATCTGCGCGAGCGGCATCGAGACGCCCTGCGCCCACGTCCACGTGGCGTACGACGCGCCGAGGTCGCGCTCGCCGAACACGACGATCATCGGCGTGCTCGCGAGGAACCCCATGCCGTAGAGGCTCCACGCGATCTCGTACGTGCGGAAGTCGCGGTCGTCGCGCAGCAGGCGCACGCTGCGCTTCCACGCCTCGCGGAACCCGCCGCCCGCGGTCTGCGCCGCGCGTCGCAGCCCGTCGCGCCGCCAGCGGATGCGCGAGAGCAGCATCTGCTCGCCGAACGACAGCGCGCCGGCGACGGGGAAGACGACGCGCAGCCAGCGCGGGTCGGCCTCGAGCACCACGCCCGCCGCCTTCGCCGACGCGATCGACGCGCCGCGCGCGATCACGGCGAGCGCGCCGAACACAGAGCCGCGCACGCGCTCGCGGTAGTTGGCGCGGATCAGCGCCGAGCGCTGCGCGATGTCGCCGCCGTGCACGGCCTGCGCGACGACGTAGCACGCGAGGAACAGCCCGACGTCGCCGACGCCGTGGCCGTCACCCCGCGCCCCCGGCGTGACCGACACGAACGCGATCGCGACGAGCGGCAGCGCGAACGCGGCGCCGAACCAGCGGAACGCGCGGTGCGGCTCGAAGCGCGCGACCGCGTGCTCCCACATCGGCGAGAACATCCACGGCGACTGCGCGAGGACGACGATCAGCGGCGCGATCCACGTCGGCGCGCCGAGCGAGCGGAGCGCCACGAACGACGCGAGTCCGAGCACGCCCTCGCCGAGCCCGGAGGCGACCTGCGCACGCCAGTGGCGGCGCCACGTGTAGCGCTCGACGCGGTCCAGACGGCGCAACGCGGTCCACAAGCGGGCCGAGGCTCGCGCGAACCGCGGCGCGCGGCGTACGAACAACGGATCGTCGCCGCACGCGACGCCGCACGAACCTCAGGACGCGGAGTTCAGCGAGCGGTCCAGTCGCGGACGCGCTCCCGCAGCAGCGCCAGGTACTCGCGCCCGCCCCGCTCCGGCATGTCGTTGTGGTGCGCACCGCGGATGACGTGACGCTCCGCGCGCTCGGTCGCCGCGGCGAGCCGCTCGGACTCGGCGAACGGCACGATCTCGTCGTCCGTGCCGTGGACGACGAGCAGCGGCACGTCGAGCTGCGCGGCACGCGCCGCGTTGTCGAGCTTGCCGCGCGCGAGGAGCGCCGTCAGCGGCAGGAACCCGAAGCGCCGCCACGCCATCGACGAGAGCGACGAGAACGTGGACTGCGTGATGACACCCGCACTCGGGCGCTCGTTCGCGACGGCCAGCGCCGCCACGCCGCCCAGACTCTCGCCGAAGAGCACGATCTGCCGCGGATCGACTCCCTCGGCCGTCAGTCGGTCGTGGAACGCGAGCGCGTCCTCGATGAACCCGTCCGAGTCCGGCTCCCCGCCGCAGCCGCCGTAGCCCGAGTACTCCGCGAGCACCACGCGCACGCCCGTGCCGCGCGCGAGGTCCGCGACCCAGTTCGCACGCGAGCCGACGTTGCCGCCGTTGCCGTGGAAGCACAGCAGCACGGGCGCGTCTGCCGCACCGAACGGGCGGACGTCGTAGCCGACGAGCACGTGGCCGTCCGGCCGCGGCACCTCGAACAGCTCCGCATGGATCTTCGGCGCGTGCGGGAGACGTGCCGCCGCGGTCGGGCGCTGCGACGGGAAGAAGAGCAGCCGGTCGCGCGCGGCGACGAGCACGGGCGGCAGCACGAGCTGCGCCGCGACGAACGTCACCGCCCCGAGGTGCAGGAGACGACGACGTCTCACTCGCGCTTCTCACGCACGATCGCCTCGACGACGGACTCCGCGGCGCGCGTCACCGTGATGCCGCCGACCGACGCCTCCTCGTAGCCCGGCAGTCGGATCGTGACGCGGTACGTGCCCTCGTCCTCGAGCTTCACGCGCACCGACGTCATCGTCGCACCCGCCCAGGCGTTGCGCTGTCCCCCCGCGACGCCTTCGCGCGTCACCTCCACCTCGGCCGACGTCGCCTCGATCGGCGTGCGGTCGGATTCGCGCAGGAAGCGCACGAGGATCGAGAGCCCGTTCCCGAGCACGACGCGCACGCCCTCGGCGCCCGCGACGATGCCCGGCACCGTCGCCGCGCGCGCGTCGCTCCAGTGCCCGGGCGCGTACGCCTCCTGCACGAGCAGCGTGTGCGCACCCCCGTCCACGTGCTCGAGTGCGAACGTGCCGTCGTCGGCCGTCTGCGTGTGGCGCACGAACTCGCCGAGCGTGTCGGACTGCGCGTTCACGGAGATCCCGGCGAGCGGCGCGCCGGCGTCGTCCACGACCGTGCCGCGGATCGCGAGGCCGTCGTCGAGCACCACCGTGCCGACGTCCACGTCGCCGACGCCGCCCGCGGGGATCGCGAAGGTCCGGGCCGCGTGCGCGGGCGGCAGCGCGAGGACCTCGCGCGCGCCGGGCGCCACGCCCTCGAGCACGAACGTGCCGTCGCTCCCGCTCGCGGCGCTGACCCCGTCCGCCTGCACGGCGACTGCCGGCACTCCGGCTCCGCCGGCGGCCACGAACCGGCCGCGCACCGTGAGCCCGCGTTGCAGCTCGATGGTGATGTCGCCGCGCTCGAGGTCCGCGGGGCGCGGCAGCACGGTCGACGGCGCGTAGCCCGTGCAGCTCGTGGAGATGCGCGCGCCGCCCGCGGCGAAGAAGAGCTCGGGCACTGCCGGCAGCGCGAACGCACCTTCGTCGCCGGACTCCGCAGCGACGTGCACGCCGAACGCGTCGTCCGGCGTCGGCAGCTCGAGCCGCACGTCCGCGCCGGCGACGCCGCGACCGTCGCAGACGACGTGCCCCGTGAGCGCGCGCGCGACCGACATCTGCACCGTCACCTCGGACGTCGAGCCCGGCTCCGGCTTGATGCGCGGACCGAGCCCCGCCCACGTGTCCAGCGCGGCGTGCACGCGGAACATCGCGCCGCCGCCGACGTGCAGCGTCACGTGGCCCTCGACGTCGGTCGTCGCGTCGTGCGGCGTCCAGTCGGCGTTGCCCCACGCCGAGACGATGGAGACGTGCGCGTCGCGCGCCGGTCCGCCGTCCTCGCGCAGCACCGTCACGTGCAGCGTGCGTTCGATGCGGGGGAGGAGCTCCGGCTCGTCGATCGGCACGTGCTCCACGTCCGTCGCGGCCGTCGCGGGGACGGCGACCGGGGGCGACGCCTCCGGTGCGGCGCGCTCGCGCTGTGCGCGCTCCGGCGTTGCGTCGCGCTCGCGCGGCGGCGACGACGCGGGCGCCGGCGGCTCGGGCGGAGGGCGGTCGGGAGGGGCGTCCGGATCGGCGCCGAGAACGAGGAGCAGCGCCACGACGATGGCCAGGAGCAGCAGCGCGAGGAGCGCGAGGACGCCGAACCGTCCGCGGGTGGACATCCCGGAGAGGATAGGCGCCCGCACGCGTCGCGGTGCTTTCGAGTCAGCGCGCCGGGATCTGGAAGATCGCGCGGTCCTCGATGCGCACGGCGGTCAGCGCGCCGCCCCAGACGCACCCGGTGTCGAGGGCGATCAGGTTGCGGTCGATGCGCAGGCCGAGCGCGGACCAGTGCCCGCACACGACCGTCGTCCGCGCGCTGCGCCGCCCCGGGAAGCGGTACCACGCGACGAGGTCGCGCGGCGCGGCGTCCGGCGGCCCGCTGTACGTGTCGTCGGGCGTCGCGTTCCCGCGCAGGCAGCGCACCTGCGTGAGGAACGTGAGGGTCGTGACGACGATCTCCTTCCACGACGCGTCCGCGCGGAAGCGTCGCGCTGGCGCGTCGCGCCAGCGCGGGAGCAGCCACGACGCGCCGTCACCGGCGAGCACCTGCTCGCAGACGCGCGCGAGCCGCAGCGCGTCGGCGGCCGTCCACTCGGGCGCGAGCCCGGCGTGCACGAGGAGGTGCCCGTCTTCGCGGTGCGCGAGCGGCCGCGTGCGCAGCCACGCGACGAGCTCGTCGCGGTCGGGCGCGCGGAGGACGTCGGCGACGGTGTCGGTGCGGCGCGCGCGGCGCACGCCGAGCGCGAGCGCGAGCAGGTGCAGGTCGTGGTTGCCGAGGACGGTCACCGCCGCGTCGCCGAGCGAGCGCACGAGCCGCAGGGTGCCGAGCGAGTCCGGTCCGCGGTTGACGAGGTCGCCGACGAACCACACGCGGTCGACGGCCGGGTCGAAGCGCACGCGCACGAGCAGCCGCTCGAGCTCCGCCCGACAACCCTGCACGTCCCCGATCGCGTACGTCGCCACGCGCGCAGGCTAGCCCGCGTCGCAGCTTTCCCGTTCGTGGCGTGCGTCCGGGGACACTACGTTCTCTCCATGGCCGGAACGGGGAGGCGGGGAGCTCTGCGCGTATTCGCGCGCGTGGCGGCGCTGCTCGTCGCGACCGGAGCCGTGCCGCTCGCGCGGGCGCCGGCCGCGGCGCAGGAAGCGCGCGGCCCGGGCGCGGCCCGCGCGCCCGACGCGGCGCTCGCGACGCTGCGCGAGACGGCGGAGGCGTTGGCGCGCAAGGGCCGCGGCGACGAGATGCGCGCCGTGTACGACCTCGCGACGGAGCTCGGCGACGACGCCGCGCGGGTCGCCGCCGACCGCGAGCGCATGGAGCGTCGCGTGAAGCTCGTGCGCAAGCCGGCCGCCGACGTGAGTGCGGAGGCGGCGCTGCTGCGCCGCGCCTGCGAGGAACTGCGCCCCGGACTCGCGACGGCGGCCGACGCGGACGCGTCCCGCGCACTCGCCGCCGCGATCCTGCGCATCGACGCCGACGACGAGCCCGCGCGCGCGGCGCTCGGGCAGTCGCGCTGCCCGGACGGGTGGGTGCCCGCGGGCGTCGCGGACTGCCTCGAGAAGCGCCGCGAGATCCGGCGCGTCCTCGCGGAGGCGCGTCGTCTCGATGTGCCCGTCGTCTACGCCGAGAGCGACTCCGTGCTGATGCTCGGCGTCTACGGCCGCCGCGGGCGCATGGCGCGCTGGGGCCGCGTGAGCGTGCACGGCATCGACGTGGCCGAGGAGAAGCTCGGGCGCATCCTGCGCGAGGGCGTGCGCGCGGCGGCGGTGTCGCAGTACCTCCTCACGGGCGTGCTCAAGCTGCCCGTCCTGCACCACGACATCGCCATCGAACGCCTCGCCACGACGCCCGACTACGAGCGGGCCGTCGCGTGGTGCGCCGGGACCGGCATGCTCAGCGCGGACGACGCGCAGCTCCTCGCCGGCTACGGCTCGTTCCACTACCGCGGGCGCACCGCGACGCGTCCGAACACCGAGAGCGACCTCGAGCGCGCGGTGCTCGAGGCGTGCTTCATCCAGGTGGTGAAGACGCCCGGGGAGCGGCCGCCCCAGCCGACGCTGCGCGCGGGACACCAGAACTGGGTGTGCCAGTCGTACCTCGGCTGCGGGCTCGGCGCGTACGGCTGGCTCGAGAAGGGCGAGGAGCGCGGGGCGACGAGCGACCTCGACCTCGCGCAGCGGCGTCGCGAGGACATGTGGCAGCTCGCGGAGGCCGGACTGCTCGGGTCGCGCGCGTGGCTGCGCTATCTGGCCGAGCGCGGCGAGGACCCCGCGTGGTCGTCCACGTTCCTCGACCAGATGGGCAAGATCACGGGCGACGCGCTCACGAAGGCCACGTTCGTGACGGAGTACCTGCACGAGACGGGGCGTCTCGCGACGTTCTTCGGCGCGACCGCCGGCAAGCCGTTCACGGCCGAGACCTTCGAGGACGTGCTCGGCACGAACCTCGCCGCGTTCGAGCAGACGTGGCACGCGTGGATGCTCGCGCCCGACGAGCGCACCGGGCTCGTGCAGGTGCTCGAGGGTGCGACACCGCCCGACGGCGAGCCGGCCGTCCCCGCCGACACGGCAGACGTCCTGAAGTACCTCGACGGGCTCCGTCGCGAGGCCGTCTCGAGCACCTACAGGAGCAGCGTGCGCCCGCTCCGCAGCGACACGACGCTCTCGGCGGGCTGTCTCGCCCACGCGCGCTACCTGATGCAGAACCCCGAGCAGATGGCCGCGTGGCCCGACGCGCACGAGGAGTGGCCGGACCGCCCCGGCTTCTCGACCGAGGGGTCGTGGGCCGGGCTCCACTCCGTGATCGCACCGGGCACGCGGCGGCCGCGCGACGCGATCGACGGCTGGATGGCGACCTTCTACCACCGCCTGCCGTTGATCGAGCCGGGGCTCGTCCGCATCGGCTGGGGCTTCGACGGCCACGTGGCCGTGCTCGACTCCGGCTCGATGGTCGCGCCCTTCCCGCGCGTCACGGAGGTCGTGTGGCCGCCGCGCAAGGGCAAGGACGTGCCGCGGCGCTTCCAGGCGGAGCTCCCGCACCCCGTGCCGGGCGAGGACCAGTCCACGTGGGGCTACCCGGTCACGCTCCAGCTCGTCTCCTACGAGGGCGAGATCGAGGTCGCGATGCAGCTTCTCTGCGGCGACCGCAAGACCGGCACGCCCGTCGACTGTCACTACTCCACGCCGCAGCAGCCGACCAACCCGGAGATCGCCCCCGAGGGCGCCTACTGCCTGATCCCGAAGGCCGTGCTCGCACCGAACACGCGCTACACCGTCGTGGCGGCGAGCAAGGCGTTCGACGAGGACGTCGTCTGGAGCTTCACCACCGGCGACTGATCAGGCGACGAGTCGACCGCGTGCGACGAACACGTGGCGCATGAACGGGTCGATGCGCAGGAGATCGCCCTCGAACGTCACGCTCGTACCGACGCGCGCCTCGAGCGCGGCGCGCGCCTCCGCGGCGAACTGCACGATCGCGAGCACGCGCCGCTCGCCGAACGGACCGGCCGAGACGCGCGCGACGTCGAGCTCCGCGCGCACGCCCGGCGCCGCGCCGAACACCGCGTCCGAGTGGTAGGACTGGACGCGTTCCAGCGTGCCCGTCCACGTGACGAAGAGCGACTCGTACTCCTCGGCGAAGACGTGCTGCGCACGTGTCAGCGCCTGCTCGCCCTCGAAGAGCGCGCGGCACACGTCGAGCTGCCGCGAGCCCGCGTGCTGCGCCGGGTCCGGACGCGCCGGCACCGAGCCGAGCGGCGGCAGCTCCGTGCGCGCTGTCGTCGCGGGGGGCGACGGGAGCAGCGTCGCGGGCGGCTCGGGCGGCGGCGCGTCGTCGACGGGCGGCTCGAGCGCGGCGCGGAGCGGCGGCAGCGGCGGGTCGTCCTCGAAGTGGAGCGCGTCGGGATCCCGTGCGCGCGCGATCCCCGCGATCGCCTCCGCGGCGGCGGCGCGCGCCGCGTCGAGCGTGACCGCCGGAGCGGGCGGAGCGGCCGACGTCTGCGGGCGCCGGCCCGCGCTCCGCGCGAGCGCGTCGGCGCACTCGAGCAGCTCGAGCACGGCGCGTTCGATGTCGCGCTCGCCCGTGCAGTACCCGTGCACCTCGGCGCGGATCTGCGACGTGTCCACGAGCACGTTCTCGTATCGGGCGAGGACGTTCGCGAGCGCGCGCCGCCGCTCGGGCGTCAGGTAGCGCTGCGCGACGCCCGCGTCGTCCGCCTCGAGCGCGGCGACGTCGTCGAAGTCGCGCTCTCCCGTCGTCACGTCGCGCCCGCCGAAGAGCCGCCGCAGCCCGGTCGTGACGATCGAGCGGCGCGTGACGCGCACGCCGGCCGGCACACCCGTCCCGAGCACGCGGAACGACGTGTACGTGCGCCGGCTGCGTGACGCGCCGCGCGTGACGATCTCGACCTGGACCTGATGCCCGCGTACGCGTCCGCTGAGCTTCGGCGGGACCACGGACGAGCCGGGATCGAAGGTGAGCGCGAGCTTCCCCGCGGCGATCGACCACGCGCTGCGCGTCGCGTCGTTGCGCTTCTGCGTCCACAGGAACGCCCCGAGCAGCGCCGCGGCGACCACGAACAGGAAGAAGCAGGAGGAGCCGTCGACGGCGAGCACGTGCATGGCTGTCCGAGTGTACGTGGCCGGCGGGCGCGTTCAGGCGAGGTGGAAGCCCGCCGCCGTCAGCGTGCGCGTGACGGCGTCGGCGTCGTCCTCGCCGCGCGTCTCGAGCAGCAGCGCGACCTCGACGACGCCGAGCGGCAGGTCGAGCGTGCTGCGCCGGTAGTTGATGCCGACGATGTTCAGCTCGTGGTCGGCGAGCAGGCCGAAGAGCTGCGCCATCTCGCGCGGGCTGCTGCCGCGGCGGTCGGTCAGGTGCACGCGCAGCCGCAGGTGGCGGTGCTCCGCCGCGAGCGCGCGCCGCACGTAGCGCGTCTTCTCGAACGTGTCCATGTTGCCGCCCGAGACGATCGCCGCCACGGGCCCGCCGCGTGCGAGCTCGCCGCGCAGGACGCCGTTCAGGAGCGCCGCCACCGGCACCGCGCCCGCGGGCTCGGCGCAGAGGTGCGCCTGCTCGTCGAGCAGCAGCACCGCGCGGCAGATGTGCACGTCGTCCACCGTCACCATCGCGTCCACGTGCGCGAGGATCGCCTCGATCGTGCGCTCGCCGACCTGCTGCACCTTGATGCCGTCGGCGATGGTGTGGACGCTGTCGGTCACGATGCGGCGGCCCGCGTGGAACGAGCGTACCGCGGAGTCCGCGCCCTCGGCCTGCACGCCGATGATGCGCACCTCGGGCCGGATTGCCTTGACGCAGGTCGCGATGCCGGCGATCAGGCCGCCGCCGCCGACCGGGCAGACGATCGTCGCGACGTCTGGGAGCTGGCGCAGGATCTCGAGTCCGATCGTGCCCTGCCCGGCCATCACGAGCTCGTCGTCGAACGCGTGCACGAGCGTGCCGCCGTCCTGCGACTGCAGCTCGAGCGCGTGGCGGTAGGCGTCGTCGTACGACGCGCCGTGCAGGATCACCTCGGCGCCGTAGCCCTCGGTCGCCTCGCGCTTCGTGAGCGGCGCGTACTCGGGCATGACGATGCGCGCGCGGGCGCCGAGCGAGCTCGCCGCGAGCGCCACGCCCTGCGCGTGGTTGCCGGCCGACGCGGCGATGATCCCCGCCGCGCGCTCCTCCGCGGAGAGCGCGTGGATCTTCGCGGCGGCGCCGCGCACCTTGAAGCTGCCCGTGCGCTGGAACAGCTCGAGCTTCAGGAACACGCGCTCGTCGCAGCCCATGCGCCGGTCGAGCGACGTCGCGTAGTGCAGCGGCGTCTCGTGGAACCGCCCCGAACCCCGCAGGCGGTCCGCGCGGCAGATCTGCTCGAGCGTGACCATGCGACTTCCCTATCGGCACGCGGGCCGCGCCGACGGGAGCCGCGGCCGCGCGTCAGCCGGCGGCCAGCCCGGCGGCTAGCCCGGCGGCGGCGCCGCGCCCGGCGAGCCAGCCGCTCGACCACGCCCACTGGAAGTTGAAGCCGCCGAGGCGTCCCGTGACGTCGCACACCTCGCCGCAGAAGTGCAGCCCGGGCGCGAGCCGGCTCTCCAGAGTGCGGCGGACGAGCTCCGCGAGCGGCACTCCGCCCGCCGTGACCTCCGCCTTGCGGAAGCCCTCGGTGCCCGTGACGCCCAGGTCGAGCGCGGTGACGGCGCGCGCCGCCGCGCGGCGCTCCTCGCGCGTGATCTGCGCGAACTGTTTCGGCGCCGCGGGCACGAGCGCCTCGACGACGCTGCGCGGCAGGCGCTGTGTCAGGAACGCCCCGAGGCGCCGCCTGGGTCCGCGCTCGGCCGCGTCCTGCAGCGTGCGGTCGAGCTCCTCGGGCGGCGTCGGGCGCGGCGGGTCGTGGAGGCACGAACCCGGCGGCTTCGGCTGCTCGAGGTAGCGCGCGAACGGTCCGGCGCGGCTCGCGAGCGTCCACAGGTCGGCGAGCACGCGCACCTCGCGTCCGTCGGCGCGCGCGCGCTCGAACGCGCCGGAGACGTCGAGCGCGGCCGGGCCGCTCACGCCGTGGTGCGTGAAGAGCATGCTGCCGCCCGCGCGCGCCTCCTCGCGCCCCGCGGCGTCGACGACGCTGAGGATCGCCGGGAGCGTGACGCCCGCGAGACCGTGGCCCGCGCTGCCCACGAGCGGCACCAGCGCGGGGACCGGCGGCACGAGCGTGTGGCCCGCCGCGCGTGCGACCTCGTAGCCGAAGCCGGTCGAGCCCGTCTCGGGCACCGAGAGTCCGCCCGTCGCGACGACCACGCGCCGCGCGAGGAGCCCGTCCACCTCCCAGCCGTCGCCCGCCCGCGCGATGCGCGTGACGGGCGCGCCGAAGCGCGGTGTCACGCCGCACGCGCGCGCCGCGTCGAGCAGCGCGCGCAGCACGTCCTTCGCGCGGCCGTGCTCCGGGAACACCTTCCCGATCGGCTCCTCGGCGAGCGCCACGCCGCGCTCCTCGAAGAAGCGCCGCACGGCCTTCGACGGCAGCTCGCGCAGCGCGGCGCGGACGACGTTCGGCGACTCCGTGCGGAAGTCCGCCTCGGTCACGATCGCGTTCGTGACGTTGCAGCGCCCGCCGCCGCTGATGAGGATCTTGCGGCCCGGCGGGTCGCGCGCGTCGAGCAGCGCCACCGACGGGCCGTCGGCAGCCGGCTCGAAGTGTCCGTCGCCGCGCAGCGCCCCCCGCGCCGCGAGCGCGGCGAAGAGTCCCGCCGCCCCGGCACCGACCACGGCCACGTCCACGCGTTCCTGCATCGCGGCGACGCTACACGCAGCCGCGGGCCGGCCACCCCTTCTTGGACCCCGCCCCGTGCGCGCCGAACATGCCCCGGCCGATGCAGCGAGCCGCCGCCCGACCGTCCGCGCCGCGCGCGGGAGCGCGGCGATGAGCGACGGGCGCGCCCCTGCCGACGAGGTGCGTCGCGAGCACGAGGCGCGCGCGAACGCCGCCGCCGAAGACGCTGCCCGCGAGAGCCGCGCCGACCTGCGCATCGCCGACGCGCGCACGTGGGTCTTCTTCGCGGCGCTCGCGCTGCTCGTCGCCGTCTGGGTCGTGCCGGGCGTGTCGGCCTGGTGGCTGCTGACGCCGCCCGCCGCGCTGGGGGCGCTCGTGGTCGTGCACCTCCGCGTCGCGAAGCGTCTCGCGCGCGCCGAGCGCCGCGGTGCGTTCCACCGGGCGGCGCTCGCGCGCATGGACGGGACGTGGGCGGGCACCGGCCAGGGCGGCGAGCGCTTCGCGTCGCCCGAGCACCCGTACTCCGGGCACCTCGACGTCTTCGGCCGGGGCTCGCTGTTCGAGCTGCTCTCGGCCGCCCGCACGCCGCAGGGCGAGGCGCTGCTCGCCGCGTGGCTGCAGAGTGCACCCGACGCGGAGGAGATCCGCGCGCGTCAGGAGGCCGTGCGCGAGCTGGCGCCGCGTCTCGACCTGCGCGAGGACATCGCGCTCCTCGGCGGCGACGCGGCGGCTGCGCCGGGACTCGCCGAGGTCGGCGCGTGGGGCGCACGCGAACCCGTGCGCGCCGCCGCGTGGGTGGCGCCGGCGACGCTCGTCCTGCCTGTCCTCGTGCTGACGCTCACGGTGCTCTGGCTCGCGGGGACGCTGCCGGTGTGGCCGCTCGTCGCCGCCGTGCTCGTGGTGCGGCTGCTCGCCCGCGCGACGGCGGCGGCCACCGAGCGCATGACCGCGGGCGTCGTGCGCGCGTCCGCCGATCTCGACCTGCTCGCGGCGCTCCTCGCGCGACTCGAGGCGGAGACGCCGCGCGCGCCGCTCCTCGTCGAACTCCGCGAGCGCCTCGGTCGCGGCAGGGACGGTGCCGCCGCGCGCATCGCCGCGCTGCGGCGCGTCGTCGCGACGGGCGAGACGCTGCACAGCCAGTTCGCGGCGCCGATCGTGCTCGCGCTCTTCGGCGACGTCGCGCTCGCGCTCGCCTTCGAGCGCTGGCGCCGTCGCGACGGCCCGCGGCTCGCCGGCTGGATCGACGCCGTCGCGCGCTTCGAGGCGCTCGCGTCGCTCGCGGGCCACGCGGCCGAGCACCCCGACGACCCGTTCCCCGAGATCGTGGACGAGGGTCCGCTCCTCGCCGCCGAGGGTCTCGCGCACCCGCTCCTCACCGAGGCGCGCGGCGTGCGCAACGACGTGGCGCTGGACGCCACCCGGCGTGTCTACGTCGTCAGCGGCTCGAACATGTCGGGCAAGAGCACGCTGCTCCGCGCCGTCGGCTCGAACGCCGTGCTCGCGTTCGCGGGCGGCACCGTGCGCGCGCGGCGCCTGCGCATCGCGCCGCTGACGCTCGGCGCGTCCATCCACGTGCACGACTCCCTGCAGGACGGCGAGTCGCGCTTCTACGCCGAGGTCGCGCGCGTCGCCGCGATCGTGCGCCTCGGCCGCGACCCGGCGCGGCCGCTGCTCTTCCTGCTCGACGAGCTGTTCCACGGCACGAACTCGTCGGACCGCCGCACCGGCGCCGCGGCGGTCGTCCGCGCGCTGCTCGAGGGCGGCGCCGTCGGCCTCGTGACGACGCACGACCTCGAGCTCGCGCGTCTCGCCGAGGACCTCGGCGCGGGCGTCGTGAACGTCCACTTCGAGGACCAGTTCGACGACGGCCGCATGAGCTTCGACTACCGCATGCGCCCGGGCGTGGTGACGCGCAGCAACGCGCTGGCGCTCATGCGCGCGGTGGGTCTCGACGTGTAACGGGCGCGGGGGATACGTCCCGCATGCACGTCGAAGGCAGCGGACTGCAGCGAGACGCTTCGGAACCCGCGGCGCCTGCGCGCGGGCGCGTTCGACAGCGTCCCATGCGTTCGTGCGCGCGCGGTCGCGGTAGCATGTCGCCCATGGACTGGGCTCCCCACATCGTCCTCGATCCGGCGATCTGCCACGGGCGCCCCACGTTCCGCGGCACCCGGGTGCTCGTGTCCACGGTGCTCGCCTACCTGGCGGCGAACCGCACTGCCGCGCAGATCCGAGACGACTTCCCGGCCCTCACCGACGAAGCGATCCGTGCCGCGCTCGCGTATGCCGCAGACACGGTCGGCCGCGACCGCGTCGTGGCGAAGTCCTGAGCGTGCGCTTCAAGGTCGACGAGAACCTGCCGCCCTGGATCGCCCGGCGGCTCGCGGCCGCCGGTCACGACGCATGTACGGTCGCGGATCAGCGCCTGTGCGGCGGGCTCGACGAGCGGCTGGCGGCGGTCTGCCGCGAGGAGGGCCGCATCCTGGTCACGCTCGACCAGGACTTCGCGGACATCCGGCAGTACCCGCCCGGCGCGGGCCCGGGGTTCGTCGTCCTCCGGCCGGACGGCCAGGATCGAAGCGACTTCGAGGCCGCCGCGGCACTGTTGATCGAGGGTCGCGCCTCGACCGCCGTCGCGGGGAACCTCTGGATCGTAGAACGCTCCAGGATCCGGGTCCGCGATCGCGGTGACGACCGCAGAGATCCGGCGTCGGACTGACTCGCGCCGGGCGGTCCCTCGGCCGCGTCGGAAGCCGTCAGAAGAACAGCGTGAAGACGACGAAGAGCGTCACGAGCGCGCCCATCATCAGTTCGTGCAGCAGCCGGTTCCTCCAGATCGCGAGCGCCACGAGGCAGACGACGCCCGTGGCGCGGATGACGTTCGTCGTGCGCAGCCAGACCTGGCCGCTGACGAGCGTCCGGTGCACACCGAGCGCGACGAGCGTGATCGCGAACATGAGGAAGATGGAGCGGTGTCGCGCGTAGTAGTACGTCCGGAAGTCGAAGGGCTCGGGCGCGGGCGGCACCTGCGGCGCCAGCATCGACGTCGAGAGGTAGAGCGCGACCGGCACCGAGAGGAACGCGAGGAACTCGGGGAACGACCTGCCCACCGCCTCGGCGTCGTGTGCCCAGAAGAACGACGCGAACCAGAACTGCGCGATGATCGCGAAGGCGAGCACGAGCCACGCGACGTGCAGCCAGTAGGCGCGGACGCGCGGGCGCTCGTTGACGATGCCGGCCACGCAGCCGAGCAGGTGCGTGATCGCGAGGCCGACCACGACGGCCGTCAGTGCCGACTGGTAGCTGAAGCGTTCCCAGAGGCGCTCCGCGGGCATCGCCCGGCATCGTAGTCAGCGACGCCGCGCGGTTCCCGGGCGTTCTCGCTTACTGCTGCGGCCGCTGGCGCCGTCTGCGCTGCGCGGCAGAGCCCGCTTCGCACGGCCTTCACGTCGTCCGCGCGCAGAACAGGTGCGGCGCTGGCGGGCACTTCACAGGGCGTGACTAGCGTCTCGTCTCACGCCGAGCCCACCCGGCCCGGCTCGCAGACCCACGACACGGGAGACGCCAACGTGAAGACGCTTCGACTCGTCACGCTCGGGCTCGCAGTCGTCGCCGGTGCGACGCTCGCGCTCGCGCCGCACGCCGCAGCCGCGCCGCAGAAGAGCAAGAGCAAGAAGAAGGGGCCGGCGAAGTACGCCATCTCGCTCGCCCGCCTCGGCACCTTCGACACCGGACTCGGCGAGGACAACTCGGAGATCCCGGCGTACGACAAGCGCACGAAGCGCCTGTTCCTCGTGAACTCCACGGCGAACACGGTGGACGTCGTCGACCTCTCCGATCCGTCCAACCCGACGCGCGCGCAGTCCCTCGACATGAGCGCGTACGGCGGTGGCGTGAACAGCGTGGCCGTCTCGGGCAAGACGCTCGCGGTCGCGGTCGAGAACGCGGACAAGCAGCTGCCCGGGAAGATCGTGTTCCTCGACACGAAGAAGCTCGACGTCCTCTCGACCGTCGAGGTCGGCGCGCTGCCCGACATGGTCACGTTCACGCCGAACGGCAAGTGGTGCCTCGTCGCGAACGAGGGCGAGCCGAACGCCGACTACACCGTGGACCCCGAGGGCTCGGTCAGCGTCATCAAGATGAAGCCGAACGCCGCGAAGGTGAAGCAGACCGACGTGCGCACCGCCGGCTTCGCGGCCTTCGACGGCGCGACCCTCGACGCGAGCATCCGCATCTTCGGCCCGAACGCGACGGTCGCGCAGGACATGGAGCCCGAGTACATCGCCACGGACGCGAAGGGGCGCACGGCCTACGTGACGTGCCAGGAGAACAACTGCGTCGCCGTCGTGGACCTGAAGAACGCGACCGTCACGGCGCTGCACGGGCTCGGCTTCAAGGACTGGGGCCGCGTGGACGCGACGCTCGCCACGTACGCCTTCACGAACCGCCCGGTGATCGGCACGACGGCCGGCAACCAGGACATCCTGCTCGGCGGCTTCTCGGGTCTGGCGTTCGAGGGCGTCGACGGCGCGACCGGCCGCCTGAAGTTCATCACGCACCCGGACCGCGGGCCGAACGCGGAGCCGCTGAACGTGGACGCCGACGCGGAGCTCGAGCGGCCGTTCCCGCTGCCCGACTACCAGATGGAGTGGGTGCGCTTCCAGGTGGACACGACGACGGGCGCGGTCGAGATCACGGAGCGCGTGCCGCTGACGCGCGCCGACGGCACGACGCCGATCACGGGTCTCCCGAACCTGCTCGGCACGCCGGGCTTCGCGAACGCGGACGAGCCGCCGGTGGACGTGTTCGGCGCCGACCTGCCGCTCGACCCGTACGGCGGCGACATGGAGGGCATGGTCCAGGTGCCGGACGGCACGACCTGGATGTGCGACGAGTACCGCCCGGCGCTCTACCACTTCGACGCGACGGGCAAGCTGATCCAGCGCTACGTACCGCTCGGAGCGGGCTCCTCGACGGGCGTCGAGGCGCTGCCCGCCGAGATCGCGCAGCGGCGCGCCAACCGCGGCTTCGAGGCGATCGCGTACGCCAACGGGAAGATCTACGCGTTCGTCCAGAGCCCGCTCGACAACCCGGACGTCGCCAACGACGCGAGCTCGAAGGCGGGCACGTACGCGCGCATCGTCGAGTTCGATCCGGTGAGCGAGACGACGACGGGCCAGTACCTGTACATCTTCGACGGCGGCGGCAGCGACAAGATCGGTGACGCCGTCGCGGCGCCCGGCGGCGACCTGCTCGTGATCGAGCGCGACTCGAACACGGGGGCGACGTCGAAGAAGAAGATCTACCGCGTCAGCCTGCGCGGTGCGACCAACCTGGAGACGCTCTCCGAGGGGTTCACCGGACCGGGCGGTGCGGTGGACCTGACCACGCTCGGCGATCTCCTCGCGCAGAGCGTGCGTCCCGTGGACAAGCGGCTCTACGTGGACCTCGCGGCCGTCGGCTACACGCAGACCGACAAGGTCGAGGGGCTCGCGTTCATCGACGCCGACCACCTGGCGATCATCAACGACAACGACTTCGAGCTCGACGGCACGCTCGACACGTCGACCGGGCAGCTCGGCCTCACGCAGGACGCGTTCCCGCCGACGCTCGGCATCATCACGCTCTCGCACCTGCAGCTCGACGCGAGCGACCGCGACGGCGGCGTCAACCTGCGCGAGTGGCCGATCCTCGGCATGTACCAGCCCGACTCCCTCGCCTCGTACGAGGTGGACGGCGCGACGTACCTGATCACCGCGAACGAGGGTGACTCGCGCGACTACGACGGCTACTCGGAGGAGGCGCGCGTGGGCGGACTGACGCTCGACGCTGCCGTCTTCGGCCAGACCTTCTCGCTGCAGCGCAACGAGAACCTGGGCCGCCTGAAGGTCACGACCGCCAACGGCGACGCCGGCGCCGACGGCACGTTCGAGACGCTCTACGCGTTCGGCGCGCGCTCGTTCTCGATCCTCGCGGCCGACGGCACGCAGGTGTTCGACAGCGGCGACGACTTCGAGCGGCGCCTCTCGCAGCTCGCGCCCACGACGTTCAACAGCGAGGGCGACGCGAGCACCTTCGACGGCCGCAGCGACGACAAGGGCCCCGAGCCCGAGGGCGTCACGGTCGGGAAGATCGGCAAGCAGTGGTTCGCGTTCATCGGCCTCGAGCGCATCGGCGGCGTCCTCGTCTACGAGGTCACCGACCCGCGCGCGCCGGTCTTCGTCCAGTACATCACCACGCCGGGGGACGTGGGCCCCGAGGGACTCGAGTTCGTGCCCGCGAACGAGAGCCCGACCAAGAAGCCCCTGCTGATCGTCGCCAACGAGATCAGCGGGACCGCCACCGTCTACGAGATCGCGGCCGAGCGCACGGAGTAGCGTTCGCGTCGCGTCGGGGAACGGCCGGGGGCTGCCGCGCGCGGTCCCCGGCCTCTCGATTCCGGGGGTGTGCGAGCGGTCACGGCGCGTCCCAGGGCGGGCGTAGCATGGCGCGATGGAGAACCTGCGGCGGCGCGTCCTCGTCTCGTTCTCCGCGCTCCTGCTCGTGCTCACGGGCGGCACCGCCGGCTACTGGCTGCTCGGCAGCTCGCGCTGGGGCTGGGACGTCGCGGACTGCGTCTACATGACGCTCGTCACCGTCACGACGCTCGGCATCGAGGCGCTGCCGCACTACGACGAGACGCCCGGCGCGCGGCTCTTCACGAGCCTGCTGCTCGTCACGGGCATCGGCACCTTCCTGTACTTCGCCTCGTCGCTCACCGCGCTGCTGCTGGAGGGCGACCTGCAGCACGCGTTCCGGAGGAAGCGCATGCAGAAGCTCGTCGACACGCTGCAGGACCACGTGATCGTCTGCGGCGTCGGCCAGACCGGACGGCACGTCGTGAAGGAGATGCTCGCGACGCGCACGCCGTTCGTCGCGGTCGACGTCTCGGAGGCGAACCTGCAGGAGCTCGCCGGGGCCGGGCGCGACGCGCGCTTCCCGTACCTCGTCGGCGACGCGACGAGCGACGAGATGCTGCAGCGCGCCGGTGTGCGCCGGGCACGCGCGCTCGTCGCGGCGCTGACCGACGACAAGGACAACCTCTACCTCGTCGTCTCCGCGCGCGAGGCGAACGCGAAGCTGCGGATCGTGGCGCGCGCGATCGGCCAGCGCGCACCGGGCATCCTCGAGAAGGCGGGCGCCGATGCGGTCATCTCGACCAACCAGCTCGGCGGCATGCGACTCGCGAACGAGGTGCTGCGGCCGCACGTGACCGAGTTCCTCGAGGAGATGCTGCGCGAGCGGCACATCAACCTGCGCATCGAGGAGGTCAGCGTCCCGCCCGGCTCGCCCCTCGTCGGGTGCATGCTGCGCGACGCGCACATCCGCGCCCACACCGGGGCGCTGGTCCTCGCGGTGCGCGACATCTCGACCCGCGCGTGGAACTACAACCCCGGGCCCGAGGAGCGGCTCCAGAGCGGCACCGTGCTGATCGTGCTGCTGCCCGTGGACGCGCTGCCGCTCCTCCGGCGCGGGATCGTCGAGGGCTTCGACGCCCCCGCCGCGGCGAGCTGAGCCGCGGCGCCGGCGGTCCCTTCGATCAGAGGAACCAGAGGAGGCGCCAGTCCACCTCGCCGGCCTCCTCGCGCCGCGCCACGAGCCCGAACAGGAACGACCAGTACGTGTCGCCCGCGTCGTTCCGCTCGTGGCGGAAGAGCGGGTTCACGACGAACGTCTCGCGGCCGCTGCGCCGCGTGGACTCGACGAGCCGGAAGAGGATGCGGAAGTCGCGGTCGTCCTCGCCGCGCGACTCCCACGTGGAGAGCCACAGGAGCACGTTGCCCTCGACGTGGTCGTCGCGGCGCTCGTGGTCGAACAGCGGCCAGAGCCGCGTCTCGCCGCCGTTCTCACGCGACTCGAAGTGCACGAGCGGCCACGGCAGGTCGAGCTCCCAGCTCGTGGCGTCCCAGCCGTAGCGCAGGAACGGTGCCGCGACGTGGGCGACGCGCTCGTCGTCGCCCCGCCACTTCCAGCCGAAGAGCGGCCAGACGTGCGTGTAGCCGCGGTCCTCGCCCTCGCGGCCGGCCCACAGCACGGGGAAGAGGTGCGCGTTCCAGGAGTCGGGCGACGTCGACCAGTGGACGAACGGCGCCGCGAGCCACGTGAACTCGGTGTCGCCGTCCTTCCCGCCGACGTAGAGCGGGCCGCCGATCGCGGTCGTCTCGTCGCCGTCGTCGCTCCGGTAGCGGCCGTAGAACGGCACGAGCATCCGGAAGGACGAGGTGCGCGTCTCGAAGTCCCACCACAGCGGCGTGATGACGTCGTGGCGCTCGCGCGGCGACGCGTCGTGCCAGAAGAGGGGCAGCGCGTACGCGCGCGAGGTGTCGCCCTCGTGCCCGCCGCCGGTGAGCAGCGCGGCGCTCCACGTCGCGACGTCCTCCGTCTCGTCGGTCGTGACGCCGAGGAGCGGCGGCACGTACCACGTCGTCTCCTCGGTGCCGCGGCGCTCCGTCATGTGGAACGGCAGCAGCGTGCGGAGCGAGTAGCCCGGGCGCTCCTCGCACGCGTAGAGCGGCGCGACGCGGCGCACGCTGTGGTCGGGAGCGTCCACCCACTTGACGAGCGGCCACAGGATGTCGAGGTCGTAGCGCTCGTCGCCCTCGGTCTCGAGGTCGAAGAGCGGGCGCAGGAGACCCGTGCGGTGCCGCGCGCCCTCGTTCGCGACGTGGAAGAGCGGGAAGAGCACGTCGGTGCTGTTCAGGCCGTCGCCGCCGGTGCGCACCGACGACCACGCCGGCCAGAGCACGTCGGTACGCCAGCCGTCGCCGTGCGGCGTGCTCTCGTAGAGCGGCCAGCCGTGGACTCCGCGGCCCACCTTGGCGGCGTCGGGACCCGTCGCCTCGGGTGCTGCGAACGGCGAGCGGCAGCCGGCGACGGCGAGCGCGAGTGCGGCGAGGCAGGCGGAGTTGCGCATGGCGGCATCTTCGCACGCACATCACGCGACGCACGTGCGCCAGGGTCTCCTCAGCGTTCGCCGCGGCGCTCGCGGATGCGCTCGAGCAGGCGCTCCATCGCCATCGGCGTCAGCGGGCCGTTGCCCTTGTTCGAGGGCGGCTCGCCGACCGGACGCCCGCCCGGCTCGCGATACGGCTGCGGGAACACGGCCTCGGGACCGTCCTCGTACGCCTCGAGCAGCACGAACGCGTGGTCGTCGTCGAGGGTCGCCCGGCACGCGAACGGCTCGTGGCGCCAGCGGTCGCGGTCCTCCGCGTCCGCATCCGCGCCGAGCAGACGGAAGCGCGCGTTCGCGCCCGGCACGCGCGCCGCGGCGCGGAAGTGCGCGCGCACGAGTCCGCGCATGACCTTGTCGGCCTGCTCGACGAGCAGGCGCACCGTGGCGTCGTCGGCCTCCGGCGGTCCGCCTGCGATCAGCTCGCACCAGAGCGTGTGGCTGACGGCCGTGGACTGCAGGTAGCTCGGCGCGAGCAGGCGGTAGAGCGCCGGCCGCGCGCAGAGCACGACCTCGACGGGCCGCATCCCGAAGAAGACGACGTGACCGGTGGCGCGGCCGGCGTACGCACCGGGCACGCGGTCGAGCTGCGGCCTCCGCGCGGCGACGCCCTCGCCCACGCGCGGCGCCGCGAGGAGCTCGGTGACGCTGCGCACGCCGCTCGCGCCGGCGAGGAGCGCCTGCACGCGCAGCGCGACGGGCAGCACGCCGTCTTCGCCGATCACCAGCAGCTTGCGCTGTTCGAGCGGCGCGAGCGGCCCGATGCGCGGCGCGCCCGCGGCGGCCGCCGGATCCGGCTGCGTGCGCGCATCGCATACGGCCGACGGCACGTGGGCCTTCTCGCCGTCTGCGAGGGGCAGCGGTCGTTCGAGCACGCGCTCGTCGGCGCCGCCGAGGAGCAGTGTGCCTGCACGCAGCAGGCGCTCGGCGGGGCTCGCGCCCGGCAGCGGCGCGCTGACGTCCACGAAGCGCGCGGAGCCGTCGGCGAGCGCCCACGCGACGCCGTCGGCCGAGTCGGTGAGTCCGGCCGGCGCCGCGTCGTCCTCGTCGACGACGAGCGGGATGACGACGAGCGAGCCGTGCGCGACGCCGTGGCGCGCGTGGACGCGGCCGATGGCGGCGTCGATCACGGCGTCGTCGTCCACGGCGCTCGCGCGCTGCGCCGGGGAGGCGAACGCGCCGGCGACGCAGAGCGCGAGCGCCGGCAGTCGCAGGGTGCGCGTCACTCGAGCGACTCCACGGTGCCGCCGCCCACGCGCGCGAGCGCCTCGACGTCGGGCGGCACGTGGGGCCGCGTGCGGTGCAGGTACCAGACGTGCAGCCGCGTGTGGTCCGCCTGCCAGTGCAGCTTCACGAGCGCGCGGCACGCGTCGGCGTTCCCGGTGCGGCTGTCCGCGATCAGCGCGACCTGGCGCTCGACGCCCTCGCGCCAGCCCATGCGGCAGAGCGCCTCCTCGAGCCCCTGCGTGATGCTCGCGCCCTCGGAGTCGCAGCCGCCGACGGGGACCGCGTCGATCCACCTCTCGGCGCCGGCGAGGTCGTACGAGAGCGGCAGCACCTGCGTCGTCCAGCTCCCGCGGCGGCGCGGCGTGTCGCGGTAGGCGACGAGTCCGAGGCGGAAGTCGCTCCCCGTGCGCGCGAGCGTGCGCGCCTCGCGCACGATGCGCTGCTTGATGACGTCCACGTGCCCGCTGACGGAGCCCGTCGCGTCGAAGACGTACACGATGTCGATACGCGGCCGCGGCGGTGGCGGGTCGGGCAGCTCGAGGTCGGACGCGTAGCCGCCCTTCGACGCGGCCCGCGCGGCGGCGACGGCGTCGAGCCACGCGAGCCGCCGCCGCGCCGCGTCCACGGCGCCCTGCACCTCGGGCTCGAGGAACGTGTCGAGGACGTCGGCGAACGCGCGGAACTGCTCGTCCGCGAAGCCCTCCGCGAGATCGAGCGTCGCCATCACGGTGTCGAGGTCGTGCCACCTCCCGAGCACCTCGCGCAGCAGCGCGGGGAGCTGCGCCCGGCCGAGCTCGTGGGCCGCGAGGGCGCGCAGCGCCTCGCGTCGCAGGTGCGCATCCGGGCCGCGCGCGATGCGCCCGAGCGTCTCGGCGGCCTCGGGCGACACGTCGCGGCCGAGCGCCTCGACGAGGAGTCCGCGTCCGAGGTCGTCGCGATCGTCCTGCCCGTCGCCCTCGGCGAGCGCCTCGAGCAGCTCGGGCAGCGCCGCGCGCTCCGCAAGCGCGAGCCCGAGGGCACGGCGCACGCCGCGCGGGCCGCCGCGCAGCGTCAGCTCGAGCAGCAGCTTCGTCGCGCACGGCGCGGGACTGCGTCCGAGCGCCCGCGCCGCGGCCATGCGCACCGTGACGCTGGTGTCGTCGCGCACGAGGTCGCGCAGGCGCTCCGCGGCGCGCACGGCCGTCTCGCGCGCGAGCCGCTGCGCCAGCTCGACGCGCGTGCCCGGATCGTCGGAGCGGTCGAGTGCGTCGAGCAGCGCGTCGAGCTGCCGCTGCGCGTCGGCGGGTGCGTCGCCCGCGTGGGCGGCGCGCGGTGCGAGGGCGACCGAGACGGCGACGGCCGCGGTCAGCAGGACGGCGACGGCGCGCGACCGGACCCTGCGTGCTCTCATGGCCGACCCCCGTCCCGCGTGCGAAGCCCCCTCGGACGCTACCGCCGCGGGCTCCGCGGTCAAGCGGCCCTGCCGGGTTCAGGCCGCGGACTCCGCCGTGCCGTCGAGGGCTTCCGCGGCGGTCTCCCAGCGACGTGTGAGCGTCGCGATCTCGTCGCGGAGCGCGCTCATCTCGGCGGCGAGCGCGCGCGCGCGGCCGGGATCGGCGCCTGGCGCGTACGCCAGCTGCAGCTCGTGCGTCAGCGCCGCCTGGCGCTCCTCCAGCGCGACGATGCGCGTCTCCAGGTCCTCGATCTCGCGCTCGAGGCGGCGGCGCTCGCGCTGGCGCTCCTTGCGCGCCTCGCGCTCGCGCCGCGCGGCGTCCTTCGTGTCGGCGTCCGCGTCGCGGCGGCTGCGCAGCTCGAGGGCGGCGCCGCGGCGGTCCTCGCCGACCTCGCGCTTGTGCGCCCACCACTCAGAGAACGTGCCGCGGAACTCGTGCAGGCGGCGGTCGCGCACCTCGACGACGCGCTCGACGAGACCGTCGAGGAAGCGCCGGTCGTGGCTGATGACGAGCAGCGTCCCGTCGAACCCCTTCAGCATCCCCTCGAGCTGCTCGCAGGCCTGGATGTCGAGGTGGTTCGTCGGCTCGTCGAGCAGCAGCAGGTTGATCTTCGCCTGTACGAGGCGCAGCAGTTGCACGCGGCTCTTCTCGCCCCCCGAGAGCGTGCCGATCGGCCGCTCGAGGTCGTCGTGCGTGAAGAGGAAGCGGTGCAGGAGCGCCGCGGCGTCGGGGTCCGAGAGGCGCGTGACGTCGGCGACGAAGCGCAGCAGCGGCTTCGCATGGTCGAGCGCGTCGTGGAGCTGGCGGTACTCGCCCGCGCGCACCGCCTTGCCGAGCCGCAGCACCGGGTTCTCCCAGTCGCCCTCTGCGAGGATCGCGCGGAAGAGCGTCGTCTTGCCGCAGCCGTTCGGGCCGACCAGGCAGACGCGGTCGCCGTGCGTCAGCTCGAGGTCCACGGAGTCGAGCACCACGCGCTCGCCGTACGCCGCCGTGAAGCCGCGCACGGACAGCGCGATGTCGCCCGCGCGACCCGAGCTCGTGAGCCGCGCGCGGAAGCGGTCCTCGGTGCGATCCGGGCGGTCCACCTTCTGCAGCCGCTCCGCGCGCCGCAGCATGTTCTTCGCGCGCCGCGCCTGGCCCGGGTCGTCGTACGCGTTCGCCATGTCCATCTGGCGCCGCGCCTGGTCGCGCAGCCGCGCGACCTCCTTCTCCTGCGCCTTCCACTGGCGCTCCTGCAGGTCGAGCGCGCGCTCGCGCTGCGTGCGGTACGAGCTGTAGTTGCCCGTCCACGTCGTGACGCGCGTGCCCCGCACCTCCCAGATCTCGTCGACGCAGCGGTCGAGGACGTCGCGGTCGTGGCTGACCATCACGACGGCGCGCTCGACGCCGCGCACGAACTCGACGAACCACTCGATGCCCCACGTGTCGAGGTGGTTCGACGGCTCGTCGAGCAGCAGCACGTCGGGGTCGGCGAGCAGCACGCCCGCGAGTCCGATGATGTTGCGCTCGCCGCCCGAGAACTCGGCGACCGGCTGCTCCCATGCGCTCGGCGGCAGGCCGAGGCTCGTGAGCACCGTCTCGATGCGGCGCTCGACGTCGTACCCGCCGCGCGCCTCGTGCTCGCGCTGCAGGCGCGCGTACTCGGCGAGCAGCCGCTCCTGCTCCGGCGTGCCGGCGGCGGCCGTCAGGCGGTGCTCGATCGCGGCCAGACGTTCGGCGCGTTCGAGGTCGGCGCGCAGCACGTTGCGCATGCGCGCGCGGACCGTCTCGCCCGGCGCGGGGGAGAGCTCCTGCTCCTGCAGCGCGACGCGCACGTCACGCCCGCACGTGCGCTCGCCCGCGGCCGGGTCGAGGCGCCCGGCGAGGAGCCGCAGGAGCGTCGACTTGCCGGTGCCGTTCTGTCCGACGACGCCGATCTTCCGCCCGCGCTCGACGGCGAGCGTGACGTCGTCGAGCAGCGTGTCGGCGCCGTAGCGGAACGTGACGTGCGAGAGGGCGAGGAGCGCCATGCGGGCGGCTCACGGTAGCCGCGCGCTCAGGCGAGATCGAAGAGGAGCAGATCGGCGTCGCGTTCCGCCGTCAGCGCGAGCGTGCCGGGGGTCGACGTCGCGGCACCGTCGCCGGCCTCGAGCGTCGCGCCGCCGCTCCGCACCGCGCCGCCCGCGACCTGCAGCCACGCGTGCCGCCCCCGCGGCACCGTCCACTCCGTCGTCGCGCCGGCGGGCAGGTGCGCCCGCAGGATGCGCGCGTCCTGGTGGATGGTGACGGAGCCCTCGGCGCCGTCCGGCGACGCGACCACGTGGAAGCGCCCGGGCGCAGCGTGCACGTCGAAGCGACGCTGCTCGTAGCCGGGCGTCAGGCCGCGGCGCTCCGGCAGGATCCAGATCTGCAGCAGGTGCACCGGCACCTCGTCCGACGCGTTCAGCTCGCTGTGGAACACGCCCGTGCCGGCGGTCATGCGCTGCACCTCGCCCGGCACGATGACCGAGCCGTTGCCCATGCTGTCGGCGTGGCGCAGGCCGCCGTCGAGCACCACCGTCACGATCTCCATGTCGCGGTGGGGGTGCGTGCCGAAGCCGCCGCCCGGGGCGACGACGTCCTCGTTGATCACGCGCAGGGCGCGGAAGCCCATGTGCGCGGGGTCGTGGTAGTCGGCGAACGAGAACGTGTGCCGCCCGTCGAGCCAGGCGAGTCGTGTGCGCCCGCGTTCGGCGCCGCGTCGGATCTGCATGGTGCGCTCCTCCTCGTGTGCTTTGCGGAGGAGAACCCGCTGCAGGGCGCCGTGCTTCCCCGCGGGCGGCCGCGGTGCCTCAGGCGGTCGCGGGCACGGGGGCGGGCAGCTCGTCGGCGACGCGCTCGAGCAGCGTGCGCGGGCCCAGTCGGTAGCGCTTGCCGCGCCAGCTCACGCTGCGGTCGAAGAACGGCACGACCCACGCGAGACCCACGATCACGTCCTTCGCGAGGACCAGCGCGGGATACGCCCACAGCGGCCGCCGCACGCCGAGCGCGCGCTCCATCGACGCGTCCACCGCGGACTTCGCGACGAGCGCCGCGGCGAGGAGCGCGAGCGCGTCGGCGCTGCGCAGGAGGAGCGCGGAGACGAGCGCGAGGAACACCGGGTTCAGGAGGATCTCGCCCGCGTACGCCGCGGGGACCATCCAGCGGCGGATGCGCGCCCAGCGCAGGTGCCGCGCGGCGAACGCGCGGACGTCGAGCGCGCCGAGCACGTTGTCCACGATCTGCGGCACCACGACCACGCGCAGTCCGAGCCGTGCGATCTCCTCGCCGCACACCTGGTCCTCGGCGAGGTGGCGGCCGAGGAACGCGAAGCCGCCGAAGCTCTCGAGGTCGCGGCGGCGCACGAGCAGCGCCTTGCCGACCACGCACACGCCGCCGACGAGCTCGGACATCGCGGCGACGCCGCCCATCACGAACGTGTTGAGCTGCAGGGCCTCGAGCACCGAGCCGATCGACTCCGCGGAGACGCCGCGGAACGGCGCCGAGACGAGTCCGACGCCGGGCTGCGCGAGCTGCTCGGCCATGCGGCGCACGTGGTCGGAGGGCGCCGCGACGTTGCTGTCGTTCACGAGCAGCGCCTCGTGCTGCGCGTGCCGCGCGAGGTGCGCGAGGTTGTCGACCTTCGGGTTCGCGCCCACGGAGCGCGCGTCCGCGACGACGCGGCTCGGCACGTGCGGATGCCGCGCGGCGACGCGGCGCGCGATCGCGAGCGCCGGATCCGCGGCGTCGGCCGCGCCGAGCAGGACCTCGTAGCGCGGATGGTCCTGACGGAAGATGGTCTCGAGGTTCTCTTCGAGACGCGGATCCGCGCCGCACAGCGGCTTCAGCACGCTGACGGGCGGGAGCAGGGAAGGCGCGGGAGCGGCTCCGCGTTCGAGCAGCACGCGCTGCGCGGCGTGGAGTGCGACGACCAGCGCGAACCCGAGTGCGACGACGGCGACGGCGAGGGCGAACTCCATGCACAGGTCATCGGAGCGCGACGTTGAGGCCTCGCCGGGTGCGCGTGAGGACTCTGCGAAGGCGGCGCACACCGGCGCCGCGTTGCCGTGCGTCGCGGCGCTCGACATGGGCTATGGCCACCTGCGCGCGGCCGCGGCGCTCGCGACCGAGGCAGGCGTGCCGATCGTCCACGCGGACCGTCCGCCGGTCGCGACGCCGGCAGAGGTGCGCACGTGGGACGACGCGCGGCGCTCCTACGAGTGGCTCTCGCGCGCGTGCGACCGGCGCTTCGTGGGCCGGCCGGCGCGGCGCCTCCTCGACCTGCTGACGTCGATCCCGAGTCTCGACGCCGGACACGATCTCGAGGCGCCGAACCTCGCCGTCAAGACGGTCGCGCGCCTCGCGCGGCGCGGCGTCGGCGCGGGTCTGATCGAGCACCTGCGCGCCACGGGAGCGCCGCTCCTCTCGACGTTCTACACGCCGGCCGTGATCGCCGCGGACGCCGGGCTGCCCGGCGTCCACTGCGTCGTCACCGACGTGGACGTGCACCGCGTGTGGGTGCCGCGCGACCCGCGCGCGAGCAGCGTCACGTACTGCGTGCCGGCGCAGCGCACGGTACGACGGCTGGTCGCGTACGGCGTGCCGGCGGACCGCATCCACCTGACGGGCTTCCCGCTGCCGCCCGAGCTGCTCGGCGGGCGCGAGCTGCCCGTCGCGCGCCGCGTGTTCGCGGCGCGCCTCGCGCGGCTCGACCCGAGCGGCGCCGTGCGCCGCGACGAGGGCGCGGCGCTCGTGCACCTGCTCGGCGACGCCGCCGACGTCGCCCGCGACACGCCGCCTGCGCCCCTGCACGTGGCGTTCGCGGTGGGCGGCGCCGGCGCGCAGACGCGCTACGCGCACGCGCTCGCGCGCGGGCTCGCCGAGAGCGTGCGCGCCGGGCACGTGCGGCTCACGTTCGTCGCCGGGCGCCGCGCCGAGGTGGCCGAGCGCCTCTCCGACGCGCTCGCGCGGGCGGGTCTCTCCGACCTGCCGCCCGGTCGCGCGCAGGTGCTCCGCGCGCCCGAGTTCACGTCGTACCTCGACGCGTTCCACCGGCTGCTCGCGGAGACCGACGTGCTGTGGACCAAGCCGAGCGAGCTGACGTTCTTCGCGGCGCTCGGCCTGCCGCTCGTGTTCTCGCCGCCGCTCGGCTCGCACGAGCGCGCGAACCGCCGCCACGCGCGGCGCGCGCGCGCCGCGCTGCGGCCGGGGAGCCCGCTGCGCGCGGGCGAGTTCCTGCGCCGTGCCCTCGCGTCGGGCGAGCTCGCGCGCGCGGCGCTCGCGGGCTGGCGCGCGCTCCCGAAGCGCGGCACCTACCGCATCCTCGACGTCGCGGCGCGCGGCTGAACGAGGTCAGTCGGCGCCCGACGGCTCCACCGCGCCCGCGTCGACGCCGGAGGTCTCGCGCAGCTCGCGCAGGAAGCGCGTGGCGCGGCGCGTCAGGGTGCGCAGGAGCGGCAGGTTGCCGAGCTGCACGATGCGCACGATGAGCGGCACGGTGTGGGCGACGAGCTGGCGCGTGCGGCGGCGCTCCGGCGAGCGGTCGTGCAGCCAGAAGAGCACGACGCCCATGTGGTAGACCCAGAGCAGGTTCGGCAGCTCGCTCCAGAGCTCGGACGAGGTGTCCACGCGCGAGCCCTCGAGCACGCGCGCGAACAGCGCGGTCGATTCGCGCCGTGTCGGCAGCGACTCCGCACTGAAGGGGTTCAGCGGGCTCGCGGGATCCGCGGCGGTCTTGAACAGCACGCCCGAGAAGCGGTGGTACGGCTCGATGGTCGTGAGCTTCGCGTCCATCACGGCGAGCAGCCGCGCCTCGAAGCCGCGCGCCGTGCGGAGCGGCTCCTCGCACGCCGCCAGGTGCTCCTCGTGGGTGCGCAGGTAGAAGGCCTGGATCAGGTGCTCCTTCGACGCGAAGTAGTAGTACGCGTTGCCGACGGAGACGCCCGCCTCGCGCGCGACGGCGCGCATCGTCGTGCCGTCGTAGCCGCGCTCCAGGAACAGCCGGAGCGCGGTCTCGAGGATGCGCGCGCGGGTCTCCGCGCCCTTGTCGGTGGTGGGGGTCGTGCGGTCGGTCATCCGGAGCTGGCGGCTCCCACGAGCGGCGCGAAGCGCGAGATCCTCCGCCGGTTGCGCGAGACGAAGCGGAAGACGCGCTCCGCCGTCGGCAGCAGGTGCGGCCGCGCGAGCCGGAGCGCCAGCGCACGATGGTCGCGCAGCGCCCACAGGCACATCACCCACGCCTTGGCGTCGCGGTAGACGGCCCGGTCGTCGCCGATCACCGTGAGCTGCCGCAGCGTCTCCTCCGGGTCCACGCCGGGGTAGCGCAGCCGGAGGAGCGCCGAGGCGGCCTCGACGAACTCGAGGTCCACGAAGCGCGGCTGGCGGGCGAGCCAGTCCCGCGCCTCGCGGCAGAGCCCGCAGCCGGGGTCGTAGACGACCGTCAGACGGCGCACGACGCCCCCTCGTGCTCCGCGGACGTCGAGCGGCCGGCGGCGTCCAGGATCTCGTCGGGCAGGAACGGCGGGGGCGCCTGCTCGATGGTGCTGCGGCGGCGCATGCGCCCGAAGAGCCACATGTTGAAGAAGTGCATGCCGCCGAGCACGAGCAGCACGAGCCCGACCTTCCAGGAGAGGAGCTCGATCGCGCCGCGCGCGTCGCGGATCACCTCGCTGGTGCGGAGGGCGAGCGTCACGTACCCGAGGTTGATCAGGTAGAAGCCCACCACGAGCAGCCGGTTGACGGAGTCCGCGAGCTGCTGGTTGCCGTGGAACGAGTCCACGAGGAACACGCGCCCGCTCTTGAACAGCGTGTGCGCGACCCAGACCGTCAGGGCGACGCTCAGCCCGACGTAGACCAGGTACGAGACGACGATCGGTTGCAGCGAGTCCATCGAGATCCTCCCGGGCCGCGGACCCAGGGCCCGACGGCAGAATTGAACGCGTTCAAAGAGAGTATGCCCCGCGCCGTCCCGCCTCGCAAGTCGAAAAGTGAACATGTTCAATTCCGAGGCCCGGCCGAGCCCGGCGAGGCCGTCACGCCGCGTCCGCCGCCGGAATCCGAGGGGCTCCGGGTGCCGTCCGTCGTGGACGCCCCGGTGCCGCGCCCGTAGCGTGGCGGCGTCATGGGCGCGCTCGCCTGGATCGCCGTCGGGGTCGCCGCTCTGCTGCTCGTGACCGTCGCGTACGACCTCGTGCAGCGCGACCACGCGATCCTGCGCAACTTCCCCGTCCTCGGGCACTTCCGCTACCTGCTCGAGCTGGTCGGACCGGAGCTGCGCCAGTACATCGTGACCGGCAACGACGAGGAGCGCCCGTTCAGCCGCGACCGGCGGCGCTGGGTCTATGCCTCCGCCAAGCGGCAGAACAACTACTTCGGGTTCGGCACGGACAACGAGCTCGAGAACTCGGCCAACTACGTGATCGTGCGCCACGCGGCGTTCCCGCTGCCGCAGCCCCACGCAGGCGAGCCCGGCTTCGACCCGGAGTCGCGGCTGCCGTGCGCGCGCGTGCTGGGCGCCGCACGAGGTCGGCGGCACGCGTTCCGCCCGGCGTCGGTCGTGAACGTGTCCGCGATGAGCTTCGGGTCGCTCGGCGCGCGCGCCATCGAGGCGCTGAACCGCGGCGCCGCCCTCGCGGGCTGCCTCCACAACACCGGCGAGGGCGGGCTCTCGCCGTACCACTGCAGCGGCGGCGACATCGTGTTCCAGATCGGCACCGGCTACTTCGGCTGCCGCGACGCCGCGGGGCGCTTCTCCCTCGAGCGGCTGCAGGAGCGCCTCGCCGAGGCGCCCGTCCGCGCGCTCGAGATCAAGCTGTCGCAGGGTGCGAAGCCCGGAGTCGGGGGCTTCCTGCCCGGCGCGAAGGTGACGGCCGAGATCGCGCGCATCCGCGGCATCCCGCAGGGCCACGACTGTGCGAGCCCCGCGGAGCACACGGCGTTCCGCGACGTGGACGAGCTGCTCGACTTCGTGGAGCACCTCGGCGCCGTCACGGGGCTCCCGGTCGGGATCAAGTCCGCCGTGGGCCAGATGTCGTTCTGGGCGGAGCTCGCGGAGCGGATGGCGAGCGAGCAGCGGGGCGTCGACTTCATCACGATCGACGGCGGCGAGGGCGGCACCGGCGCCGCGCCGCTCGTCTTCTCGGACCACGTCGCGCTGCCGTTCAAGGTCGGGTTCGCGGCCGTCTACCGCGAGTTCGCGCTGCGCGCCGTGACCGACCGCGTCGTCTTCGTCGGCTCCGGCAAGCTCGGGTTCCCCGAGCAGGCGCTCCTTGCGTTCGCGCTCGGCTGCGACCTCGTGAACGTGGCCCGCGAGGCGATGCTCTCGATCGGCTGCATCCAGGCGCAGCGCTGTCACACGGGCCACTGCCCGACGGGCGTCGCGACGCAGAACCGCTGGCTCCAGCGCGGTCTCGACCCCGCGCGCAAGTCCGTACGCCTGGCCAACTACGTGCAGGCGCTGCGGATGGAGCTCCTGCGGCTCGCGCGCGCGTGCGGCGCCGAGCACCCCGCGCTCGTGCCGCACGACCGGCTGGCGATCCTCGACGCCGGCTTCGGCACGCGCTCGATCGAGCAGGTCTTCGGCTATCAGGAGGGCTGGGGCATGGCGCCCGACGACGACCGCCGCGCGATCGCCGAGCTGATGCGCGCCGCCCGCGTCGCGACGCGGAGTGCGGCGTGAGGCGCACGTTCGCGCACACCGTGCAGGTTCTGGCCCTGCTCGCGGCCGTGGCGCTGCCCGCCGCCGCGGACGGGGACGCGCCGTTCCCGGCGGGGGAGTCGCAGCAGGAGCTCCACGGGCTGCAGTGGACGGTCGTGATGCCCGAGCGCTTCGACCCTTCGAGCGAGCACTCGCTCGTCGTCGTGCTGCACGGACTGGGCGGCCCGGCCTCCGGGATGGCGCGCTCGCTCGCGTTCCTCGCGCCCGAGGACTACGTCGTCGTCGCGCCGAAGTCGAGGGGGCAGGGCTGGGAGGCGGACGACCTCGAGCGCGTGCGGGCCACGCTGCACGATCTCGTGCCGCAGCTGCACGTCGGTGCGAACCGCCTGCACGGCATCGGCTTCTCGAACGGCGGCTGGAACCTCGCGTCGGTCGTCTTCGACGAGGAGCTGCGCTACACGAGCGCCACGTGGGTCGCGGCCGGCTACCAGGGCGGGAAGCCCCCGAAGTACGCGAAGAAGGGCATGGGCGTGCTCGCGCTCGCGGGCTCTCTCGACGGCAACCGCAAGGCCGCCGAGGACACGCCGCGCCTGCTCGGCGAGGACGTGCGCAGCGCCGAGGTGCGCATCGAGGAGGGCATCGGCCACGAGTGGCCGAAGGGGCAGATGCCGTACTACGGCTGGTGGCTCGGCGTGCAGGAGGGGCGCTTCGTACCCGGTGTGACGCTCGCGTTCGCCTGGGACGAGGCGGCGGAGGCCGTGCCCGCGCCGTCCGACGACGGGAAGAGCGGCTCGTTCGTCTACTGGTACGCCGACGCCGACACGGAGTCGGCCGACGCGAAGGCGTTCCAGAACGAGGTGCTGCAGGACCCCGCGGTGCGCTTCTTCGGCGGGCAGTGCCGCGCCGCGAAGCGCGAGCGTGCCGCGCACGCCGAGGAGTTCGACGCGCTGAAGCTCGCGGGCACGCCGGCGGTCGTCGTGTACGACACGAAGGGGAAGCTCAAGAAGGCGCTTGCGGGCGACGTGTCGGCGAAGAGCCTCGCGGCCGCGCTGCGCTCGGTGGCCGCGGTCAAGAAGCTGCCGGACTGACCGGGGAGGGCCGGCTCAGCGCGCGAGGTTGCGGCGGCCCAGGAAGACCTCGTCCACGGCCTGCCGCCACGCGTCCTCGTCGTCGCCGAGGTCCGTGCCGAGCAGCGTGCGGAGCACACGCACGTACTTGCGGCGCCGGTCGGGATCCTGCTCGCGCGACCAGCCGGCGAGGACGTGCGTGAGGCACTGCGAGCTGCCGAGGTCCTCGAGCGCGCGGACGGCCTCCTGCCGCACGATCCACTCGGGGTCCTTGCGCATGAGGTCGATCACGCGCTCCTCGAGGTCCTTCAGCTTGCGGTGGCGCGCCACGCGCAAGGCCGTGGCGCGGACGGCCGCGCTCTGGTCCGCGAGCTTCGACAGCACGAGCGCCCGCGGGTCCGTGATCCGCTCGTCGTCGAGGAGCCGCACGCACTCGACGCGGCCCCGCTCGCCGCCCGTCTCGAGCGCCGCCACGAGCACGTCCTTCGACGACGGCCAGTTCTCGAACAGCCAGGCCTCGGCCACCTCGCGCTTCTTCGCATCCGTGCCGCCGAGCGCCCCGACGTACACGTCGAACACGCGCGCGTCCGTCTCGGGCGAGCCCCCGGGCTTCGCCGGCGCGACCGGCGGCGGGAGCTGCGGCTCCTCGACGGTCTTCGTGCGCACGCCGGGCTCGCCGATCGGGATCGGCCGCTCCTCGGCGGGGCGCTCGCCGGCGTCGCGACGCTGTGCGTCGCCCGACCCGGCATCCGGGCTCGGCGCGGGCTTCTCGGGCTTCTCGCGCTGCGACTGCGACTGCGACTCGGCGGGCGCGGGCGCGGGCGCGGGTGCGGGCTCGCGTCGGGGCTCCTGCTTCTCCGCCGACGCGCGGACCAGCGTCTCGATCTCGTCGTGCTTGATCCAGACGAGGCCGTCGGACGTCTGGATACCGAGCCAGCCGCGCTCCTCGCGTTCGATGCGCCCGCGGTACTCCTTGCCGTTCTTCAGGACGACGGAGTCCTCCGCCCACGCGTGCACGGCGCAGAGCAGGACGGCGCAGAGCGCCAGGCCACGTGCGCGTCTCACGGGTTCGCGACCTCCTCCCACGAGAGCATCGTCATCATGGCGAAGCGCTGCGAGGCGATCTGGATCGCGAGGCTCGAGTAGAACATGTCCACGGTGCCGGTGACGGTCACCGTCGTCGTGTTCGTGTCGGCCTCGACCTCCTCGCCGACGAGGATGCCGCCGATCACGCGCTTGCCGGAGCCGCCGCCCGTCATGGTGGCGCGGCCGCGGACCAGGACGAGCCCCGTCCACAGGAACTGACCGCTCGACTGCAGGTCGCCGTCGACCACGAGCACGCCGACGCCGGTGGACTGACCCGTCAGGTGGATGCTCCCCTCGACCACCGCGACGACAGGAGCCGCCGCCGTTCCGACGTTGAGTCCGGCGAGGGTGCCCGGCGTGATCGAGTGCGTCTTCGCCGCCTTCGCCTGCTCGACGAGCAGGTCGAGATCGGTCGCGTCCACGTGCTGGACCGAAGGCGACGTCGCGCCGGAGCCCTGCACGCGGGCCCAGCGCGCCGACGGGATCTGCGAGACGATCTCCGCGACGGCGGCCGGCGCGGAGATGCCGGCGACGGCGGTTCCGCCGGCGACGACCGCACCGGTCAGGTCGTGGTCGAAGCCCGAGATGAGGAACGCGTTGCCCTTGAGATCCACGATCGGGTGCTCGACGTTGATCTGCAGCGCGGCCGTGATCTTCGGGATCTCGATCGCGCGGCGCATCATCACGCGCACCGAGCGGCGCTGCTTGTTGATGATCCCCGTGCTCACGATCTGGATGTACTGGTTCTCGTCGAGCTCGTCGGTCGTGCCGTCGTCGTCGTCGTCGCGACCGTTCGCGTTGCCGGGCGTGTAGCGCACGGTGCACGAGCCCGCGTTGCCGCCGCCCGGCGTGCGCGACTCCTCGTACGCCGCGGGCAGCACGCCGCCGTCGATGCGGATCTTCGCGATGCCCCAGTCCACGCCCGCCTCGGCGAGCTGGAACGCGCGCTCGCCGTCGGCGGCCGCCTGCACTTCGCGCGCGCGCGCCATGGCGGGCAGCAGCGCGGCCGCGGAGAGTCCCGCGCAGATGACGACGAACGCGCCGAGTCCGGCCAGCGCGCTGCCACGTTCGCTGCGGCGGCGTCGACGGAGCGGCGTGGTGTGCGTCACGGGTTGCGCGCCACCACGCGTACGCTGCCCGACGCCTTGCGCTGGCGGTCGTCGGTCTGTCCCGACGCCGCGTCGATCTGGAACGTGAAGGACGTGCCGCTGCGCGTGACGCGGAACGCGGTGATCCCGCGCGCCAGCACCGTCTGCAGCGTGCCCTCCTGACGGATCAGCTCGCCCGTGCCGAAGCCGGAGCTCGTGACGACCTCGTAGCGCACCTGTGCGCTCTGGACCGTCGAGCCGTTCCAGCCGACGACGCGGCGCATCATGAAGCCGACGTCGGTGTCGCCGTCCGAGAACGTCGTCCCGTCGAGGTGCAGCACCGTCGCGAGGGAGCCCTTGCGGAACTCCTCCGAGATGCTCGTCAGGCCCTTGTCCACGCGGATCGCGGCAGCGCGCTCGTCGTTCACCGACTGCGCGAGGTCGTTGCTGGTGTCGAGGAGCGCCACCGCGGCACCGAGCACGCCGACCACGAGCGCCACCGAGATCACGGTCTCGACGAGCGTGAAGCCGCGTGCGGAACGGCGCCGGAGGGGCGTCATCGCGTGCCCCCGGCGTTCGGGTCCGTGGCGGCACCAGCGCCGTTCGGGGCCGCGCCGGCGTTCGCGCCCGCGTTCGCCCCGGGGAGCGGCGTGCTGCCGCCGAGCGCGCTGCCGTCCACGCGATTGCACACCCACGTCACGACCGGGCCGATCTCGCGGTCCGTCAGAGCCGGGAAGTGCACGAAGACGGTCACCTCGTACACCTGGAAGGTCGTGCTGCCGTTGTCCACCTGCCGCACGGTGACGTCGGCGTAGCCGGAGCCCGCTCCGGTCTCGTCGTCGTCGATCGTGAAGCGCTTGCCCGCGAAGTGCGTCTGCACGTCGGCGAAGTCGGTGGCGCGCACGTCCTCGAGGATGGCGGCGCCGGCGCGCGCGGCTGCGCGCGCGTAGCGCGTCTTCGACGTCAGGGCCGCGCCGGACACGATGGCCGCCGTCGTCCCGAGCAGGGAGACGGCCACGACGACTGCGGCCGCCGCGACCTCGACGAGCGACATGCCTCGAACGCTCTTCGCGCGCTTCATCGGTACTCCCACGGCCAGGCCTGGTGCCGTGTTGCGCTGCCCAGCGCCCTTGACGTCGGCACCGGGAGGGCTGCGACTTGAGGGGTTTCCCGTATCCGTGGCGTGGTCGGCTGCGCGCTCAGTTCACCTGGCGCCAGCGGTTGCTGTCGCGGCCGATCGTGCCCGTCGCGGCGCGGCCCGTGATCGAGTCCGCGGGGCCCGCTCCGGCGAACGCCATCCCGTCCGAGGCGACGCTGTGGAAGTTCGCGCCGGAGTACGCGGCGTCGTCCGTGGCCGTCATGTCGCCCTGCTGGTTCACGAAGAACGTGCGGGAGCCGGTCGAGGAGTGCGTGTTCGGCCACGCGTAGAGGCAGAACGTCGTCTCGGCCAGGTCCGAGTTCACGCTGCCCGTGAACGCGCCGGACGGGACCTCGTGCACGCCGAGGCCCGTGTCGTCGGGCAGCCGCACCACGAAGCGGTAGCCGGAGCGCGAGGCCGCGCCCTGGCTGTCGATCGTGCGGAAGCCGGCGGAGAGCACCGTCGGGTTCATCGAGCGGCCCGTGGCGGTGCCGTCGGGGGCCGTGCGGACGCCCGTCAGGCCCGTGATCTCGCGCAGGAAGCCGAACTCGCCTGCGCCGTCACCGTCCACGTCCGTGGCGGCCGACTGCTGGAACTGCACCTCGGCGTTCCAGACGCTGCGCAGGTTGGCGATCGCGGCGGTCTCGTTGGTCGTCAGCCGTGCCCCGAGGAAGTTGGGGATGGCGATCACCAGGATCACCGTGATGACCACGAGCACGACCATGAGCTCGATCAGCGTGAATCCGGCAGCCTCGCCCGGCGGGCGGCCGCGGTGCGTCCCGTGCTGGCTCATGTCTCTCTCCCAAGAGCCCGGGCGCAGCGTGCCCGGATCCGCAGCATCGGCATCCGGGGGGAGGGAGATTAGCCCCGTGTCGGCCGGGTCAGCGGCCGCGCAGGCGCATCAGGTTCACGGCGACGCGGCCGTCGCGGTCGTACCAGCGCTCGAGCACGACGAGGCTCGCCGCCTCGGCGGCCGCGTCGATCTCCTGCGGCGAGAACTTCGTGGCGGTCTCGACGCGGATCGCCTCGCCCTTCGCGAAGCTGACGTCGAGGTCGAGCGCCTCGATGCGCGCCGTCTGCGCGCGGCGGCTGATGACGTGCGCGTCGAGGCGTCCGGTCTCCGGGTCGTACGCGATCCGCTCGCGGAACAGGTCCGGGTCGAGGTTGCCGCCGAGCTCGCGGTTGATCCGCGCCACGAGGTTCAGCCGCAGCGCGCGCGTCACGCCCTTGCGGTCGTTCGACGCGCGCTCGATCGCACGCGGGTCCTTGCGGAGGTCGATCCCGGCGATCAGGAGGTCGCTGCCCCCGAGCGCCGCGCCGATGCCGCGCAGCACCGCGATCGCGTCGGAGCGTTCGTAGCCGCCGGCGCCGCCGCCGGGCCAGAACAGGAGGCGCGGTCCCGGCGTCGCGCGCAGCTCGCGCACGGCGTCCTCGATGCGGCCGACGACACCGCGCGCCTGGAGGCCGGGGTGGGCCGCGGCGAGGCGGCGGCACGCGGGCTCGATCGCCTCGGGGTGGGGGCCGACGGCGACGTACGGCAGCGTGCCGAAGTGCCGCACGAGCGGCGCGAGGAGCTGGGACGTGCGCTCGACGTCCACGACCCCGTGCTCGATCACCGTGGGGGTCCCGCGCGGGAAGTAGAGCGCCGCGGCATCCGCGCGCTCGGCGAGCGTCTGCCGCTCGGCCTGGACCACGTAGTGCTCGGGCAGCTCCGCGAGCTCGCGCAGGAGCCGCACGCCGGCCGCGTCGAGCAGGGCGTGGAAGGGCACGGCGCGCGGCGACGCCGCGAACCCGCGCGCGATCGTTCGCGCGAAGTCCGCCGCGAGCTCCTCCGGCCCCGCGCCACCGAGCGCGAGCCGCGCCCGGGAGCGAGCCTCCGTCCGCGTCGTCATGTCCGGGTCCTCCAGGGTGTGCCGCGTCACCCGTCCCGCGGAACGCGCGAGCGGCCGCACGCCATTCCTGCCGTTATCGGACGGATCGCGCGGCGTCCGAACGCCGACTTCCCCCGCGGACCGCGCCGGTGTGCCGCACGCGTGACGGTCGGCCCTGTGCAAGAGGTGCGGCACCCGTCCTTGGGCGGGCCACCCGGCGTCCGATAATGCCCCACATGCAACCCTCCTCCGTGCGCGGCCTGCTGCACCCCACCCGGACCGCGCTCCTCGTGCTCGACGTGCAGATGCGGTTCGCACGTGCGATCCCGGAGTTCGACGACGTCGTCACCGCGTGCTCCCGGCTCGCCCGCGTGTTCCGGCTGCTCGGCCTCCCCGTCGTGGCCACCGAGCAGTACCCGCAGGGGCTCGGCGCGACCGTCCCCACTCTCCTGCGCGAGTTCGAGCACCACGAAGTGCCCGACAAGACCGTGTTCAGCGCGTGGTCCTGCGCGGCGGCGCGTGAGGCGCTGCGCGCCGGCGGCACGGAGAGCGTGCTCGTGTGCGGCGTCGAGACGCACGTCTGCGTGCTGCAGAGCGCCGCCGAGATGCTCGCGGCGGGACTCGCCGTCCACGTCGCAGTCGACGCGGTCGCGTCGCGTCGCACGAGCGATCGCGACCTCGCGCTCGCGCGACTGCGCGACCTGGGCGCCGTGCCGACCAGCTCCGAGGCCGCCGCCTTCGAGCTGGTCCGCGACGCGCGTCACCCGCAGTTCAAGGAACTGCAGGCGATGTTCGTCTGACGCGCACGTCGCGCTGCGGCGCGCGCTTCGAACCTCTCTGCGGGCCGTCCGTTGACACAGCCCCGGATCGCTCGGGGCGCCCCGACGAAGTCAGTGCGGCGAGACATGTCGCCGCGTCGTCGGGAGGTGTTCGATGTCACGTCATGCCATGCAGAGGGTCCGTATCGCGCCGGCTCCGGTCGCGTTCGACGAGCAGTTCTACGCGCAGCTCCGCAAGACGCCCTGGGTCGGGCTCTCGCTCGTCGTGCACGGCGTCGTGCTCGGCCTGTTCCTGCTGATCCCGGCGTCCCCGCCGCGCGAGGCGCCGGTGGTCGTAGCCACGGCGGCGCTCGCGCCGCTCGACGAGGTCGCGCTCGACGATCCGCCGCCCCCGGACCCGAACGAGCACGTGGACAGCATCGACGAGCCCGAGTCCGTGCCGGAGAACGTCGAGATCGACGAGACGTTCCAGCGCGACGACGATCTGCCCACCGCGGGCGCGCTCGGCGACCCCGAGTTCATCGCGAGCGCGCCGTTCGAAGAGCGCTCCCTGAACTCCACGATCGGGATCGCCGGCGGCGCCGGCGGTGCCTTCGGTGACCGCGTGGGCGGCCACAGGAACGGCGGAGGGACGGGCGGGCGCGGGCGGCGCGGGCGCGACGTCGAGCGCGAGGCCGTGGACGACGCGCTCGACTGGCTCGCGCGGCACCAGTCGCCGACCGGCAACTGGGACGCCGACGGCTTCGACGCGCAGTGCCGGACCAACCGCTGCGGCGGCCTCGGCGAGGCGCCGTACGACCCGGGCGTGAGCGGCCTCGCGCTGCTCGCGTTCCTCGGCACCGGCGAGACCCACACCGCGGGTCCGCACCGCGAGGTGGTGAAGCGCGGGCTCGGGTGGCTGCGCGACATCCAGGACTCGGAGGGCTGCATCGGCCCGCGGACCTCGGGGCACTTCCAGTACAACCACACCATCGCGACGCTCGCGCTCGCCGAGGCGTACGGCCTGACCGGCAGCAAGCTCCTGCGCGAACCCGCGCAGCGTGCGATCGGCTTCGTCCAGACCTCGCAGAACCCCTACCTCGCGTGGCGCTACGGCGTGCGCGACGGCGACAACGACACGTCCGTCACCGGCTGGGCCGTGATGGCGCTCAAGAGTGCCAAGATGGCCGGGCTCGAGGTCGACGGCGGCGCGTTCCGCGGCGCCCTGGCGTGGGTGGACAAGATGACGGAGCCCGAGCTCGGGCGCGTCGGCTACCAGCGCCGCGGCGGCGCACCGGCGCGCACGAACGAGATGCTCGAGCGCTTCCCGGCGGAGAACAGCGAGTCGATGACCGCCGTCGGCGTGCTCACCCGCGTCTTCTGCGGCCAGGACCCGGCGCAGGAGCCGCTGATCGGCCGCGGCACCGAGCTGCTCGCGCGCCGCACGCCGCGCTGGGACGTCGATGCCGGCACCATCGACATGTACTACTGGTACTACGGCACGCTCGCGATGTTCCAGGTCGGCGGCGAGAGCTGGAAGACCTGGAACCAGGCGATGCGCGGCGCCATCGTCGACACCCAGCGCAAGGACCGCGCCCTCGACGAGCACGGCTCGTGGGACCCGCTCGGTCCGTGGGGTCCGGAGGGCGGCCGCGTCTACTCGACGGCCACGATGGCGCTCTGCCTCGAGGTCTACTACCGGTACGAGCGCGTCTTCGGTCGATGACCGGTGTCACCGAATCGCGAGTGATAGACTCTTCCGCGAACGACGGGCGCGGGGTCGCGCAGGCTCCGCGCCCGGTCCGCAGGAGGAGTGCATGTCCGTCCGTACCGTCCGGTCCCACGCCCTGACGCTCGCGTTGGTGCTCGCAGCGCTGCCGGCCCTCGTCGCCACGGCCGCGATCAGCGTCCAGCTCGGGAACGGCGACCAGGTCACCAGCCAGGTCAGCAGCCCGGGCGAGGTCGCGCTCTACCGCGTGACGCTCCCCGCGGGGGCGAAGCTCGCCGCGTCCGTGAAGGGCAAGAAGACGAAGACGTCCGCCGCCCCGGCGATGCAGCTCCGCATCCTCGACGAGTTCGACGACGACGTCTCGACGGGGCTCGTGAAGACGAGCAAGACGGGCGCGAAGGCCAAGGTCACGGTCGAGGAGACCGGCGAGTACGTGGTCGAGGTGCGCGCCACGGGCGACGCCGTCGGGCAGTACGCCGTGAAGGTGAAGTGGACGAGCCCGAAGGTCGCCAAGATCGCCGACGAGTTCTTCTTCGAGGGCGACGAGACCAGCATCGACGTCGCCGTCGATGACGACGCGCTGCTCAACCTCGCGATCAAGGCGGGCGGCAGGTCGTCGTCGCGGCCGTTCTTCGACCGCGTCGAGGGCTTCGACTTCGAGCAGGACCTCGGGCACGCGACGAAGGTGAAGAAGTTCCCCCTCGCGGGCGGCGGCGACGTGACCGTCTACATCGGCAACGACGCGGGAGAGGGCACGATCGCCGGCTCCGTGAAGATCCAGCCCCCGAAGCTGAAGCCGCGCAAGATCCCGCTGCTCGACTCCGACATCGGCGGCGGCGACGGCAAGGACGCCACGGGCGCCGTGGCGAGCCCGAGCAAGGCGACCCTGATCGAGGCCGACGACGTCGACATCGGCGACATCTTCGGCTCGTCCGTGCTCGTGCCGCCGGGCGCCGTCTCCCAGCCGACGGCCATCGTGATCGCCTCGTCGCCCCCCATCCCGCCCCAGGGCAACGACACGCAGGGCGCGGGGCCGACGGTGTTCTTCGGGCCGTCCGGACTGCAGTTCCAGACGCCGGTCACCGTCACGATCCCGATCGATCCGAACGCCGTGGACGACCCCGACGACGTGATCGTCCTGACGCGCGACGAGGACGGGAACGTGTCGGAGGTCGAGGGCGTCGACGTGGACGTCGACGCGGGCGAGTGCAGCTTCCAGACGAGCCACTTCAGCTCGTTCCGCGCCTTCGCGAAGCGGCCGCCGGCGCGCTTCGACGTCGACGGCGACGGCCTCGACGACCTGCTGCTGCCGGCGCCGGGCGCGGCGAGCGGCGCGGGGCGGGTGTACGTGTTCCGCGGCGCGCTGCTGGACGGCGGCGAGACGACCACGGCCACGCAGCCGCCGAACGTCTTCACGATCGAGGGCTCCACGCAGGGCGATGCGCTCGGCAGCTTCGTCACCGCGGGCGACTTCGACGGCGACGGGTCCGTCGACGTCATCGCGGCCGGCCAGCAGGTGCAGGACGGCTCCGTGCACGTGTTCCGCGGCGGCACGAGCTTCACGTCCACCACGCTCGCGAGCTCGTTCGTCGACTACACGGGCGCGCGCGGCGACGGCGGCTTCAACTCGGTCGCCGTCGGCGACGTGAACAACGACGGGCGCGCCGACATCGTGATCGGCTGCGAGGGCGCGGGCACGAACGTCGAAGGCCGCGTGTACGTGTTCTTCGGCACGGCGAACCCGATCGACGAGACGACCGCGGGCGCCGACCTCGTGTTCAGCGGCGAGCTGACGGGCGACCTGTTCGGCGCGCACGTCGCCGTGGGCGACGTGACCGGCGACGGCATCTCGGATCTCGTGATGGGCGCCGACATGATCGACAACCCCGGCCGCACCGGGAAGGTGTACATCGTGCCCGGCGGCGGCGGCATCCAGGGCGGCGCCGCCGCGAACGCGCCGATCATCCTCTCCGGGGTCACGCAGGACGCCGGCTTCGGCGTGCACGTGGCCGTCGGCGACTTGACCGGCGACGGCCGCGCCGACGTGATCGTCTCGGAGGTCGACGAGAGCCTGAGCGCGGACGGCCGCGTGTTCGTCTTCCGCGGCGGCTCCACGCTCGCGAGCGGGACCAGCGCCGCCGCGCTGCGCTCGTACACGGCGAACTCCGGCGACGTCCTCGGCAGCTCGCTCGCGGTCGCCGACCTCGACGGCGACCGGGTGAAGGACCTGCTCATCGGCGCGTCGGGGGCCGGGCAGCTGAACGGCGCCATCTACTACGCGCCGGGCGGCACCGCGACCGGCGCCGTGTCGCTGACCACGCCCATCGTCCTCGGCGAGGGCTTCCTCGAGGGCTTCCCCGTGCTCGCGCCGCCGATCCGCGGCGGGAGCCAGGACATCGTCATCGCGTTCGCGCCGTTCAACGAGACGGGCGGCGTCCTCGCCGGCGCGTGCTACGTGTTCTTCGGCGACCTCCCGACCTCCGGGACGCCCATCAACGCCGACGACGCGTCGCTCATCATTCGCGGTCAGGACTTCGAGGTCCTCGGCGGCGACGCGGACGCGATCGGCCAGCTCTGACCGGTTGCGAGCGGGTCCGGTCGCGCGACGCGCGGTCGGATCCGCGCTGTCCGCTCGGAACGACGTGCGTCCGACGCGCTGCGTTCAGCGCAGGTCGACCTGCGCGCCGCCGCGGCCGTCGAAGCTCTCGGTGCGGGTCAGCGCGCCGCCCTGCGGCGCATCGACGGACCACGTGAGCACGCCCCGCGGCGCGCTCCCGTCGCGCGGCACCGCGTAGCCCGCGGCGCTCGTGCGCAGCGTCGTGTTCGTGCGGTCCACGACCGTCTCCGCGCCCTCGAGCACGTCCACGCCGCGGGCGGGGTCGTGCGTGAGGGTCCACGTGCCCGCGTGGAGCGCGGCGTCGCCCGTCACGGTCCAGTGCAGGGCGACGGGGCCGTCGAGCGAGAGCGGCGCGCCGGCCCCGCGGCCGGCGACCGCGAAGCGCACGCGGTACCGCAGCCGCCCGAGGGCCGGGTCGTCGAGCTCGTACGTGTAGACGACGCCCTCCGCGGCCGGCTCGGCAGTGCCGCGGACGAGCGTCTCGTCGAGCGTCGGTCGCGGGGCGATGGGCATGCCGACGCCGCCGGTGTGGCCGAGCGCACCGGACGTGTTCGCATAGAGCGCGCGCCCCGCGTCTGCCGTGGGGGCCGCGGGCGCGTCCGCGAGCGCGTCGCCCGCGCCGGTCGCCCCGTCCGCGGGCGGCAGCGCGACCGGCGGCTCGTGGTCGCCGGCCGCGGCCAGCCGCGGGTCCGCGAGCCAGCCGGTGTCGGGGTACCACGTCGAGACCGACGTGCGCTCGTCGGGGAGCTCCGGGAACGCGACCGTCGTGCCCGTGCGCCGGCTCGGCGCGACCACGCGCACCCGCGCGCGCCCCGCCCCCTCGGGCAGCTCCACCACGTAGTCGCCGCTCGCGGGCGCGGCGAGCCCGTCTCCGACGAGCGCGGCGTGGCGCGGCGTCCCGGGCAGGAGCTCGAGCGGCGGCTCGCCCGGTGCCGTCACGGTGACGGGGCTGTCGGCGCGCAGGCCGCGCACCTGCAGGAGCGAACCCGCGGCGACCCGCAGCGTCCGCGGTGTGCCCGCACGCAGCGCCGCGCTGCGGCGCGGGGCGCGGCGCACGTCGGTCGTCACCTCGTACGGGATCTCGTGGCGCGTGAAGGTGGTGACCTGCACGAGGTGCGTGCCCGTGGACGCGACGCGGAACGGCCCGACGAGCGTCTCGCCGGCGACCACGCGCACGCGCGCCTGCTGGTTCACGAGGAGTCCCGTCGCGTCGTAGACGCGCACCGTCAGGTCCTCGGTCAGTTCGCGGGCGACGCGCACGCGCGCGCGGAAGCGGTCGCCGCGCACGAGGTCCACGGCGAGCAGGTGCCGGTCGCCGCACGCGCGCACCTGCCCCGTCACACGGTCCCCGGCGCGCACGGGCAGGACGCCCTCGGCGGCGGAAGCACCCGCGGCGACGCCGGCGATCAGGCAGAAGGAAGCGATACGGCGCTGCATGGCGGCCCCCTCGGTGTGGCCTGAGAGGCTACCAGTACCGGCGGGCGCGTGGGGGACCGGGTCGTTCAGCCGTCGAGCATGCCGTCCGGCGGGAAGAGCGCGTCGAGGCGCGAGAGAAGGGACGCGTCGAGGTGGACGTCGAGCGCGCCGAGGTTCTCCTCGAGCTGCGCCACGCTCGTCGCGCCCATGATGACGCTCGTCACGCCCTCGCGCGCCGCGGCCCACGCGAGCGCGAGCTGCGTGCGCGTGCAGCCGAGCTCGTCCGCGAGCGCCTTCATCTGCCGGATGCGGTCCAGGTGCTCCTCGCGCGCGAGCCGGCTGCGCAGCCACTCGATGCGCGCGAGGCGCGAGCCCTCGGGCAGCCCGGCGTCGTACTTGCCCGTGAGCAGGCCCGACGCGAGCGGGCTCCAGACGACGATGCCCATGCCCGTGTCGCGGGCCGCGGCGAGCACGTCGCCCTCCACCTTGCGGCGGGCGAGCAGGCTGTACTGCGGCTGCTCGACGCGCGGCGCGTGGGCGTTGCGGCGGTCTGCCACGGCGTGCACCTCGCGGAGCTGCGCGCCCGTCCACTCGGACGTGCCCCAGTAGAGGACCTTGCCCTGGCGGACGAGGTCGTCGAGCGCCATCACGGTCTCGTCGAGCGGGGTGTCCGCGTCGAAGCGGTGGCAGAAGAAGAGGTCGAGGTAGTCGGTGCCGAGGCGGTGCAGCGACTTCTCGACCGACTCGAACAGGTGCTTGCGCGAGAGGCCGCGGTCGTTCGGGTCCTCGCTCATGGGCCAGAAGGCCTTGCTGGAGATGACGAGCTCGTGGCGCGGGAAGTCCGCGAGCACCGCACCCATCACCCGCTCCGCCTCGCCGCGTCCGTAGGCGTCGGCGATGTCGAAGAAGTTCACGCCGGCGTCGCGGGCGGCGGTCAGGATCTCCCGCACCAGCGCCTCGTCCGCGATGCTCGCCCCGAACGTGGTCCAGCCGCCGAGCGAGAGCTTCGAGAGCCGCAGCCCCGACGCGCCCATCCGGCGGTACTCCATATTGCGCTCGCTCATCACGGCTCCTTCCCGGGGACGTCGCGGCGGACCGCCGCGGGTCGGCGATGGTAGCCCGGTCCCGGCGCGGCGCGCCGCCCTCGCGCTGCCCGTGGCACCTGCGTCACGCGGCAGTGCCGGGATCCGGCGCCCCCCGCGCGGCCCTCACTCGGCGCGCGGCACGTCGCGGGGCCCGGGCTAACCTCCGCCACGGACGGAGCTCGGGCCGCGTCCGTCGCGCGGTGCGGATCCGCCGGGGCGCCGTGCGACGCGGCCGACGCGGAGATCACGGATGAGCGGACTCGTCAGAGTGTTCAGGTCGTCGGTGGGGGCCAAGGCGTTGATGGCGCTCACCGGGCTCGGCCTGCTCGGCTTCGTCGTCGCGCACATGCTCGGCAACCTGCAGATCTTCGCGGGGCCCGAGAAGCTGAACGCGTACGCCGCGACGCTGCAGCACATGGGGCCGGGCCTGTGGGTCGCGCGCGCCGGGCTGCTCGCGCTGCTGCTCGTGCACGTCGGGACGGCGCACCACCTCGTGCGGGCGAACCGCGCGGCGCGCCCGGTGCCCTATGCCGGCAAGAAGGACATCGCGACCACCTTCGCGGCGCGCACGATGTGGATGACGGGCATCGTGGTCCTCGCGTTCGTCGCGTACCACCTCGCGCACTTCACGCTGCACGTGATGAACCCCGAGTTCTCGCAGTGGCAGGACGCGGCCCAGCGCCACGACGTGTACCGCATGGTGGTCGAGGGCTTCCGCGTGTGGTGGGTGAGCGCGATCTACTGCGTCGCGCAGTTCCTGCTCGGCGTGCACATCTCGCACGGCGCGTCGAGCGCGTTCCAGACGCTCGGCGTGCGCCACCCGCGGCTCGCGTTCCTGAAGCACGGCTTTGGGCCGCTCGTCGCGATCGTCATCGTGCTCGGGAACCTGTCGATCCCGCTCGCGGTCCTCGCGGGACTCGTGGGCAAGCAGGGAGTCTGACCATGCAGCTCGACGCGAAGATCCCCGCCGGGCCGATCCAGGACAAGTGGGACCGCCACCGGCAGGAGATGAAGCTCGTCAACCCGGCGAACAAGCGGAAGTACCGCGTGATCGTCGTCGGCACCGGCCTCGCCGGCGGCTCCGCCGCCGCGAGCCTCGGCGAGCTCGGGTACCACGTGGACTGCTTCTGCTTCCAGGACAGCCCGAGGCGCGCGCACTCGATCGCCGCGCAGGGCGGCATCAACGCGGCGAAGAACTACCCGAACGACGGCGACAGCATCTGGCGCCTGTTCTACGACACCGTGAAGGGCGGCGACTTCCGCGCCCGCGAGGCGAACGTCTACCGCCTCGCCCAGGTGAGCAACGACATCATCGACCAGTGCGTCGCGCAGGGCGTGCCGTTCGCGCGCGAGTACGGCGGCCTGCTCGACAACCGCTCGTTCGGCGGAGCGCAGGTCTCGCGCACCTTCTACGCGCGCGGCCAGACCGGGCAGCAGCTCCTGCTCGGCGCGTACCAGGCGCTCGCGCGCCAGATCCACGCGAAGACCGTCACGATGCACCCGCGCACCGAGCTGCTCGACGTCGTCGTGCACGAGGGGCGCGCGCGCGGCATCGTCGTCCGCGACCTCGTCACCGGGAAGATCAGCTCCCACGCGGCCGACGCGGTCGTCCTCGCGACGGGCGGCTACAGCAACGTGTTCTTCCTCTCGACGAACGCGAAGGGCTGCAACGTCACGGCCACGTGGCGCGCGCACCGCCGCGGGGCCGGCTTCGCGAACCCCTGCTTCACGCAGATCCACCCGACGGGCATCCCGCCCTCGGGCGACCACGTCTCGAAGACGACGCTGATGTCGGAGTCGCTGCGCAACGACGGGCGCGTGTGGGTGCCGAAGAAGCCGGGCGACAAGCGCGCCGCCGCGCAGATCCCCGAATCCGAGCGCGACTACTACCTCGAGCGGCGCTACCCGTCGTTCGGCAATCTCGTGCCGCGCGACGTCGCCTCGCGCGCCGCGAAGGAGCGCTGCGACAGCGGGCACGGCGTCGGACCCGGCGGGCGCGGCGTCTTCCTGGACTTCCAGGACGCGATCAAGCGCCTCGGGCGCGACACCATCGCCGCGCGCTACGGCAACCTCTTCGACATGTACCACCACATCGTGGACGTCGATCCGTACCAGGCGCCGATGGTGATCTACCCCGCGCCGCACTACACGATGGGCGGCCTCTGGGTGGACTACAACCTCATGTCCACGATCCCCGGCCTGCACGTGATCGGCGAGGCGAACTTCTCCGACCACGGCGCGAACCGCCTCGGCGCGAGCGCGCTCATGCAGGGCCTCGCCGACGGCTACTTCGTGCTGCCGTACACGATCGGCGACTACCTCGCGCGCGCCGGCAACTCCGACGTGAAGGCCGACCACGCGGCGTTCCAGGCTGTCGAACGCGAGGTCGGCGAGCGCATCAAGAAGCTGCTCGGCGTGGGCGGCAAGCGCAGCCCCGACTCGTTCCACCAGGAGCTCGGCCGCCTGATGTGGGACAAGTGCGGCATGGGCCGCACGGCAGAGGGCCTGAACGAGGCGCTCGCGCGCATCCCGGCGCTGCGCGAGGAGTTCTGGCGCGACGTCGCCGTGCCCGGCACCGGCGACACGCTGAACCAGACGCTCGAGAAGGCGGGCCGCGTGGCCGACTTCCTCGAGTTCGCCGAGACGATGTGCCTGGACGCGCTCGAGCGCGCCGAGTCCTGCGGCGGTCACTTCCGCGAGGAGTACCAGACGAAGGAAGGCGAGGCGCTGCGGCGCGACGACGAGTTCTGCTACGGCGCCGTGTGGGAGTTCCGCGGCGTCGGCGAGCGCCCGGCGCTGCACAAGGAGCCGCTGACGTTCGAGAACGTGCACCTTTCCACCCGGAGCTACAAGTGATGCGCTTCACGCTGAAGGTCTGGAGGCAGGCGGGTCCGGACGCGCCGGGCGCGATGCAGAGCTACGAGGTGGACGGCATCACGCCCGAGACCTCGTTCCTCGAGATGATCGACCTCCTGAACGAGCGCCTGATCGCCGAGGGCAAGGACCCGATCGCGTTCGAGCACGACTGCCGCGAGGGCATCTGCGGCATGTGCTCGATGGTGATCGATGGCGTGCCGCACTCGCCGGAGCGCGCCGTGACGACGTGCCAGGTGCACATGCGCAGCTTCCGCGACGGCGACGAGATCCACGTCGAGCCGTTCCGCGCGCGCGCGTTCCCCGTGCTGCGCGACCTCGTCGTCGACCGCGGCGCGCTCGATCGCATCATCGAGGCGGGCGGCTACGTGTCGGTCAAGACGGGCGGCACGCCCGACGCGAACCTGATCCCGGTCGCGCATGCCGACGCCGAGCGCGCGATGGACGCGGCGTCGTGCATCGGCTGCGGGGCGTGCGTCGCCGCGTGCCCGAACGCGTCGGCGATGCTCTTCACCGCCGCGAAGGTCGCGCACCTCGCGCACCTGCCGCAGGGCCAGGTGGAGCGCGCGCAGCGCGTGCGCGCGATGGTCGAGCAGATGGACGCCGAGGGCTTCGGCAACTGCACCAACCACTACGAGTGCATGGCCGCGTGCCCGAAGGAGATCGACGTCGAGTTCATCGCGCTGATGAACCGCGACTACCTGAAGGCGAGCCTGGCGGCCGACGACGCCTGAACGCGGCGCACGGCGCGCGGTTCCCCGCCGCGTGCCGCGTCACGACGACCCGCCGAGCGAGCGTCGGCCCGCAGCGCTCACCAGCTCAGGCGAAGAGTGCGGCGGGGACGCACTCACATGCTTGCCTCCGTTCGCGGCGTCCGCGATCGGCGAGCACGCGAGCGCTCGACGCAGTCGAGCGCGAGAGGCGCGACGACGTCGGGGTTGCACACCCCTTTCGAGGAGTGCCGACGCAGAGATCGCGACTCCGGCGACGCGCCGGGCGCGGGACCTGGCGAACGGTCCGGGCTGGGAGCCTGTCCGAGAAACCCGTCGGAGCCGGTGAGCGAGCCACGTCGCACGCCGTTCCGGGGCGGCTGCTCCGCCCAGGCAGGCCGTTCGCCGCACAGCGCAGGCTCGATGAAGCTTCGGCAGCGGCGCCGCCTGCGACGCACGACGCCCGCCGCACCTGGACGAAGCCGATCCTCGACGGGTTTCTCGGACCGGCGCCTAGTCTCCAGTGTCCCATCAAGCACATCGAGTCAACTGCAGTCGGTCAGCTCCGGCGCTCGATGAGGCAGTGACGGCGGAGGCAACGAAGGAACGGACCCCGTCGGCGCCGTGGCATTCCTCGGTGCGCGAGCGGCGTGGGCGTCGGGCAGGTCTGCACGGAGAGCCAAGCATGGTCAATGGCGAGTTCCGGACGTTGCGGCGGTTGCGGCTGTTGGCTCTCACTTGTCTGGCTTCCTTGGTGTGCTGTATTGCCAGCCAGACCGTAGTTGGCGGCGGGGAAGCGAGCATTGGAGAGCGCTTCCAGAGGCCTGCTGTCAAGTTGACGGATCCCGGGGCCCGCGGGAAGTGGCTGGTAGGGGACAGAGTCTCGCTGGCGTGGCGACAGCGACGGTTGGCCGGTGCTGAACTCGAGGTTCAGATCTCTGGAGACGGCGGGAGTAGTTGGAGGACGGTGGGCACGACACGTGCCGAGCGCGGACGGTTCACTTGGACGGTTGAGGGGCCCTGGGGTGCCGCACTCTTGAGACTTCGCTGCACTTCTGGCGGAAGTTGCGTTGTCTCACGGTCACGAGTAGTCCACGTCATCGCTCCCATTCGTCAAGTCACGGCCGCCGGGAGCGCCATGTTCATCCTGCACGAGGATGGCCAGGTGCGAGTGCTTGGCACGATCGGGACAAGTTCTTCAGTGCGCAGTCACTACCTTGGACGAAGACCAAGGTGGCGACGACCGGCCGTCCTTCGCATCCCTGGATTCGATCATGTGTCATCGATATCAGGGACATATCAAGCAGTTGTCGTGACGCGCACTGACGGCAGTGCGTGGATTTGGGGGCCATTCAACGCATTCGAGGGCATGAGGTCGCGGCAGATTCCGAATGTCCACGACGCCGTCTGGGCGCGTTGCGGAATCTGGGGTGTGCTGGTCGGCACGCGCGATGGCCGGACTGTGGGGTTCGGTGTCAACCCGTGGGGATTCTACGGAGAGGACGTTCAAGAAGGAGTAGAGCAGGTCCGCGACATCCCGGAGCTGCGGAATGTCACGGATATCAGTCTCGGGTTTGAGCACGGGCTCGCGCTTCAGCGAGACGGCACTGTGCTTTCGTTCGGGGGGAACTCGCTGGGCCAGCTGGGAGATCCGGCCGTGGAGGGTAGGACGACTCCCGCGCCAATTCCTGGGCTGCGGGACGTCGTGGCCGTCAGTGCCGCTGGCTCGTCGTCTCTCGCGCTGCGCTCTGACGGCACGGTCTGGATCTGGGGTGATGACCAGTTCCTCTCGCCGGCGCGAGACGCTGACGTCTTCTGGGTGCCGACGCGAATCGACGGACTCGAGAGAGTGGTCGCCGTCGAGAACGGCGGACTCGCGTCGGTCGCACTGCGGGATGACGGCGCTGTCTTCGCTTGGGGGCTGAACGCAAGCGGGCTCCTCACAGACGATGAGAGACTCACTCGCCCGTATGTCGTGCAATGCCGCGTTCCGGCGGCGAAGCGGCTGTTCTTCACAGGTACAGCGCTCATCGAGGCTGTCGACGGAGGAGTCCTGTTCTGGGGCCGCCTTCCCCTGCGCGATGCCTACGGGCGGTGGCAGACCACGACCCCGTTGCCGTTCTATCCCCGATGATCGAGGCCGATCGCCAGTCCCAGCTCGACTGAGCCCTACGACACGTCGTCGTCCTTGAGTCCTCTCGCGCGCGGGGGGCGGTCGGGGATCGAATGCGCCGCGCTGTGACCCGTAGACCGGGATCAGTTCAGGGCTCGTTGGGCAGGGTCGCTGCGAGCCAACACCAATTCGCGCCGCGCCGACGCCGCGGCCCGGGCGCCGCAACGCCCGTGGACGGCGGCGGCGAAGGCGTACGTGGCCGGACGCCTACTTCGGCTGCGCCTTGCCGTCCACCCAGCGGTAGAAGCCCTCGCCGGACTTCTGGCCGAGCTTGCCCTCGGCGACGAGCGTGCGCAGCAGCTCCGGTGCGACGTACTGCGCGCCCTTCAGCTCGCGGTGCAGGTGGTCGGCGATCGCGAGGCGCACGTCGAGTCCGACGACGTCCGTCAGCTTGAGCGGTCCCATGGGGTGCCGGTAGCCGAGCTCGAGCGCGGTGTCGATGTCGGCCGCCGACGCGACGCCCTGCTCGACCATGCGGATGGCCTCGAGGCCGAGGCACACGCCGAGGCGGCTCGTCGCGAAGCCGGGGACGTCGCGCACGACGATCGCCGTCTTGCCGAGACGCTCGGCCAGCGCCCTGGTGCGCGCGAGCGTGTCGGCGCTGGTCTGCTCGGCGCGCACGATCTCGAGCAGCGTCATGATGTGCACGGGGTTGAAGAAGTGCATGCCGACGACGCGTGCCGGGAGGCTCGCCGCCGCGGCGATGCGCGTGAGCGAGAGCGACGACGTGTTGCTGCCGAGGAGCGCGGTCGGCGGCAGCGCCTCGTCGAGGGCGCGCACGAGCGTGCGCTTCACGTCGAGGTCCTCGTAGACGGCCTCGATCGCGACGTCCACGCTGCGCGCGGCCGTGGCCAGATCCGCCGCGGCGCTGATGCGCGCGACGGCCGCGTCGCGGTCGGCCGCGGCGACCTTGCCGCGCTCGACGCCCTTGTCGAGGTTCGCGCGGATCGACGCGAGCGCCGACTCGACCGCCGCGGGCGACGCGTCGAAGAGCGCGACCTGGAAGCCCGCGAGCGCCGCCACGTGCGCGATGCCGCGCCCCATCGTCCCGGCCCCGACCACCAGCATGTGCTCCATCGCGCGCTCCCGTCCTCCGCACCGTCGCGGAGGGGCGATGCTACTTCCGGGGCTCCACCGCGTAGAGATAGGCCGTCGGGCGCGCGCCCTCGCGCGGGCCGAGCGCGGCGTCGTGGAAGTCCTCGTACCAGGATGTCAGCACGAGCCGCAGGTCGGCGACGCCGACGAGTGCGATGCCGAAGCGCCCGAGCGTCTCCTGCGCGCCGCCGGGGCCCGCCTCGCCGCCCGTGTCGGCGATCACGAAGCCCTGCGCGGGATCCGGCACGTCGTAGGCGAACGCGTCGCTCGCGGCGAACACGGGCACGCCGCGCGCGTGCAGGTCGCGCACCGTCGCGAGCGCGCGTTCGATGCGCGCCTCGTCGAGCGCGTCGCCCGCGAGCGCCTCGCGGACGTACGTCCTGCGGCGCGCGAAGTACTCGATGTGCGGGGCGAGGTCCATCGCCAGCACGGTCGCACCCTCGGGCGTGGCGCGGCCGACCGCGCGCGCGAAGTCGGCGGGGCCGCAGCGGTTGTGGCGCGCGGCGAGCACCGGCTCGAGCGGTACGAACATCCACGCCGCGACGCCCGCGACGAGCAGCGCAGCCGCGACGCGCGAGCGCTGCGCGAGCACGTCGACCGCGGCCGCCGCGGCGAACGCGAGCGGCACGAGCGCGACGAGCAGGTGCCGCGGAACCACGATCGCCGTGTTCCCGACGAACAGGAACGTGCAGAGGAACCAGAGCCCGAACGCCCGTGCGTGCTCCCGGCTCGTGCGCGCGAGGCACCACGCGCCCACGGCGACGAGCGCCAGGCCGGGCCACGTCCACGTGACGCGCGCGCCGCGCGCGGCGAGCGGCAGCACCGGCGAGAACGGCCCGAGCCACGCCGTGTCGGACGCGGCCTCGTCCCACGCCGCGGTGCCGGAGGTCGCGAACTGCTTCGCGTAGAGCAGCAGCGGCACGAGCACGACCGGCAGCGCGAACGCGGCGACGCGCAGCGCGAACGCACGCGCCGGCACGCGCAGATGGAAGCCGCGCGTGCCGTCGAACGCGACGGGCGCGTCGGCGCGGGCGAGGAGGAGCGCGACGGCCGGCAGCGCGAACACGCTCTCGGTGCGCGTCGCGACGGCGAGCCCGCAGAGGAGTCCCGTGACGGCGGTGCGGCCGAGGCGCGGGCCGGCGCCGTCGGCGACGAGCGCAGCGCCGAGGAGCAGTGCGAGCTGCGAGCCGTGGCTCATCGCATACGTCGTCACCGAGAGGAACGTCGGCAGCACGGCCACGAGCACGCCGGCGGCGAGCGCGCCCGTCCACGTGCGCAGGAAGCGGCGCGCGAGGAGCACGGCGAGCGCCGCGGCGAGCGCGCCGGCGACGGCGCTCTCGAGCGTGACCGCGAACGCGGCGGACGTCGCCCCGCGGAGCGCGTGGTCGAGCCAGAAGAAGGGGGCCGCGAGCAGCACCTGGCCGGGGTAGCCCGGCCGGTGCATGTACGCGAACTCGCCCGAGAGCACCCAGCGCTCGACCGCGAGCGCCTGGTGCACCGAGTCGGTGTGGAAGAGGTCGGCACCCAGGTATACGAGGCGGAGCGCGAGCGCGGCGGCGAAGACGCAGGCCGCCGCGAGGACGGCGCGCGCGCCGTCGCGGCGGGCGTCGGTCGCGTCGCTTGCCGGAGCGCTCGTCACCGCGCTGCTACTCGGCGGGCAGCTCGGAGAGGAGCTGTCGCGCGTCGGCGTGCCAGGGCTCCGCGCGCGCGTCGGCGAGCACCTGCGCGAACAGGGCGCGGGCGCGGGTCGTCGCGCCCAGCTCCGCCTCGGTGCGCGCCTCGACGTAGCGCATGCGCGAGGCCTCGACCGCCCGCGCCTCGGCGACGGCGTCGCGCGTCGCGTCCGCGGCCGCGAACTCGTCGAGCATGCGCACGGCCTCGCGCCCCTCGTCGCTCGCCGGGAACTGGCTCTCGAGCTTGACGAGGAAGCCGAAGGCGTTCGCGCGCCCGCGCTCGCCCTTCTCGAGCAGCTTGCGCGCGTTGCCGAGCCACACCCGCGGGAACATGCGGTACTTCGCGCGCGTCGCGTCGATCAGCGCCGTGCCGCCGGGCAGCGTCTCGCGTCCCGCCAGGTCCTCGAGCAGGCGCGCGGTCTCGCCGTACCACGTCGCGGCGAGCGCCGCCTTCGCGCGCAGGTACGCGTCGCGGTTCTCCGTGGAGGACCAGCTCTCGACGCCGAAGCGGTGGCCGTTGGCCTCGTACTCGCGCCCCGTCGGGTTGCGCGGTCCCGCCCCCTTGTCGCTGATGTGACAGTGCGAGCAGTCCTTCTGCTCCTTGCGCGCGTACTCCTTCGTCGCCGCGGCCGGCCGCGCAGGGAGCGCGGCGAGCAGCAGCAGCGCCGCGAGCACGCACGAGAGCGCGCACGCGGCGGGGGTGCGGAGGGGGGCGTCGGTCGGGCGCATGCGGCTTGAACCCGCGGTCGCGCCCGAGGATACGGCGCCATGCCGGAATCCGGGCGACTCGCAACGCCGAGCGGTCGGGACGGCCGATACGATGCGCCCGTGGCAGCGGGGAGGAGGAGTCGGTGACAGGACGTGCGCGGCGCCGCCTGCTCTGGAGCGTCCTCGCGCTCCTGCTCGGTTCGGCGGGAGCGCTTTCCATCGGCTCCGTCGTCGCGCGGCACTCTGCGGAGCGAGCGCGCGTGGACGAGTTCACGGACGCGAGCGTCCCGCCACGCGGCCCGGCGCGTACGGATCGGCGCACGTCCGCCTCGACCGGCCGCAACCACGTGACGCCGGAGGCGAGTGCGGCGAGCGTCCGCCTCGAGGACATCCGCGACGTCATCGGCGTCGTCCGCGCCGCCGACTCGGATGCGCCGCTCGCAGGCGTGCACGTCGCCGTGATCGGGCCGTCCCCACATGGCGCCGGCGTGGTTCATCGCTCGCAGGGCGCAAGCGACGCGGACGGCGCGTTCCGTCTGCTCCTGCCGTCGGGCGCCGCCGGCTACGACACGCTGGTCGCCTGCGCCCCCGGATACCGCATCGTGCGGCAGGTCGTCGACTGGGGCGCGCCCCGGAGGGCGCGCCGCGAGCTCCGGCTCGTCGCCGCCGAGGAGCGCGTGACGCTGCTGCACGAGGGACGTCCGCTGGCCGGCGGCCGCGCGCTCGTCTCCGCCGTGTCCTGGGGCCGGGGCTCGATGCAACTCGTGCTCGGCACGCTCGACGTCGCCGCCGACGGCACGATCCCGGCGGGCTGGTTCGAGCGCCGAGAGGTCTACAGCGTGCATCTCGAGGGAGTCTTCGACGCGTCGGGCGGCACGCCGCGCACGCTCTTCGGCTGGACCGCGCAGCCGAGCATCGACCTCGACCGCGACGCCCGGTACGACGACCTCATGCGCGAGTTCGGCCACCTACCGCCACGCTGAGGGCGCGCCCCCCTCCGCCGGACGCGCGCAGGCCGCGCGCCCCGGGCTACACTCGCCCGCTCGCCCTCGGGAGACCGCGCGTGGACGTCCTCAGCAGCCGCATCCGTACCGACTCGGACGAGTTCCGCGCGAACCGCGAGCACCACCTGCGCCTCCTCGAGGAACTGCGCGAGCGCTCGGCCGAGGTGCGGCGGCACGGCTCGCCGCGGCTCGTCGAGAAGCACCACGAGCGCGGGAAGCTGCTCGCGCGGGAGCGCATCGAGCGGCTCCTCGACCCGGAGTCGCCGTTCCTCGAACTCTCCGCCCTCGCGGCCGACGGCGTCTACGGCGAGCACGTCCCGTCGGCGGGCGTGGTGACGGGCATCGGGCTCGTCCACGGGCGCGAGGTGATGGTCGTCGCGAACGACGCCACCGTGAAGGGCGGCACGTACTACCCGCTGACGGTGAAGAAGCACGTCCGCGCGCAGGAGATCGCGCACGAGAACCGGCTGCCCACCGTCTACCTCGTGGACTCGGGCGGCGCGTTCCTGCCGCGGCAGGACGAGGTCTTCCCGGACGAGAAGCACTTCGGCCGCATCTTCGCGAACCAGGCGCGCATGTCGGCGGACGGCGTGCCGCAGGTGGCCGCGGTGCTCGGCTCGTGCACGGCGGGCGGCGCGTACGTGCCGGCGATGAGCGACGAGGCCGTGATCGTGAAGGGCAACGGCACGATCTTCCTCGGCGGCCCGCCGCTCGTGAAGGCCGCGACCGGCGAGATCGTGACGGCCGAGGAGCTCGGCGGTGCCGACGTCCACTGCCGCATGTCGGGCGTCGCCGACCACATGGCGCGCGACGACGCGCACGCGCTCGAGCTCGTGCGCTCGATCCTCGCGAACGTCAACCGCGCGCCGTACGCGACGCGCCTCGACCTGCGCCCCGCCGAGGACCCCGCGTACGACACCGAGGAGCTCTACGGCGTGCTGCCGCGCGACAACCGCACGCCGTACGACGTCCACGAGGTGCTCGCGCGCCTCGTCGACGGCAGCCGCTTCCACGAGTTCAAGCCGCTCTACGGCACGACGCTCGTCACGGGGTTCGCACACCTGCACGGCATGCCGGTCGGGATCGTCGCGAACAACGGCGTGCTCTTCGGCGACAGCGCCCGCAAGGGCGCGCACTTCGTGCAGCTCTGCGGGCAGCGCGGCGTGCCGCTGCTGTTCCTGCAGAACATCACGGGCTTCATGGTGGGGAAGCGCGCCGAGGAGGGCGGCATCGCGCGCGACGGCGCGAAGATGGTGCAGGCCGTCGCGACGGCGCGCGTCCCGCGCATCACGGTCGTGATCGGCGCGTCCTACGGCGCGGGCAACTACGCGATGTGCGGGCGCGGGTACTCGCCGCGCTTCCTCTTCACGTGGCCGAACTCGCGCGTCTCCGTGATGGGCGGCGAGCAGGCGGCGAACGTGCTGCTGCAGGTGAAGCTCGAGCGCTACGAGGCCGAGGGCACCACGCTGCCCGCGGAGGAGCAGGAGGAGTTCAAGCGCCCGATCCTCGAGAAGTACGAGCGCGAGGGCAGCCCGTACTACGGCACCGCGCGGCTGTGGGACGACGGCATCCTGGAGCCCGCGCGCACGCGCGACGCGCTCGGCCTCGCGCTCGCGGTCACGCTGAACGCGCCGACCCCGCAGACGGTCTGGCCCGTCTTCCGGATGTGAGCGCGGTGGGGGACGCGATGGACGAGAGCAGCGACCGCGGCGTGCGCACGAGCACCGAGGGCGGCGTCACGCGCATCGTGCTCGCGCGCCCCGAGAAGCGCAACGCGTTCGACGACGGCGTCGTCGCGCGGCTCTCGGAGGTCGTCGCGGCGGCGTCGAACGACGACACCGTGCGCGCGATCGTGCTCGAGGGCGAAGGTCCCGTGTTCAGCGCGGGCGCCGACCTCGACTGGATGCGGCGCATGGTCACCGCGGACCGCGAGTCGAACCTCGCCGACGCGCTCGCGCTCGCGAACCTCTACGAGGCGCTCGCGTGCGCGCCGAAGGCCGTCATCGCGAAGGTGCACGGCGCGGCGCTCGGCGGCGGCGCGGGACTCGTCGCCGCGGCCGACGTCGCCATCGCCGCCGAGGGCACGGTGTTCGGGTTCACCGAGGCGCGCCTCGGCATCCTTCCCGCCGTCATCAGCCCGCACGTCGTGCTGCGCATCGGCGCCGGCCACGCGCGGCGCTGGTTCGTCACGGGCGAACGCATGGACGTACACCAGGCGCTGCGCATCGGCCTCGTGCACGAGGTCGTGCCCGCCGACGCGCTCGAGTCCGCGGTGCGCCGCATCTGCTTCGAGGTGCTGCAGTGCGGACCGCAGGCGGTCGCGGGCTGCAAGCAGCTCGTCGAGGACGTCGTCGGCGGACTCGCGATGGCGGGCGCGCTCGAGCAGGGCTTCGAGGACGTCAAGGCGTACACCGCGGGACGCATCGCGGACGCGCGCGTCTCGGCGGAGGGCCAGGAGGGGCTGCGCGCGTTCCTCGAGAAGCGCAAGCCGCGGTGGGCGCAGTGAGCGCGGGGGACGATCCCGCCGCAGGTGCTTCCGGCGCGGCGGCATCCGGTGCGGCGGCCCACCACCGGCCGTTCCGGTCGGTGCTCGTCGCGAACCGCGGCGAGATCGCCGTTCGCGTGCTGCGCGGCGTGCGCGAGGCGGGGCTCGAGGCGATCGCCGTCGCGAGCGAGCCGGACCGCTACGCGGCGCACGTCCATGCGGCCGACCGCGCGGTGGTGCTCGGAGAAGGCCCCGCGTCCGACAGCTACCTGAACGTGGACAAGCTGCTCGCGGCGGCGCGCGACACCGGCGCCGAGGCGATCCATCCCGGCTACGGCTTCCTGTCGGAGAGCGCCGCGTTCGCGCGCCGTGTGCAGGAGGCTGGGCTCGTGTGGATCGGTCCCGCGCCCGACGTCATCGACGCGCTCGGCGACAAGGTGCGCGCGAAGGCGACGGCGCGCGCGGCGGGCGTGCCCGTGTGCCCCGGGTACGAGGGCGACGTGGGCGACGCCGCGGCTGTGGCGCGCGCCGCCGACGAGGTCGGCTATCCGCTGCTCGTGAAGGCGGCGGCGGGCGGCGGCGGGCGCGGCATGCGCATCGTGCGGAGCGCCCGCGAGCTGCCCGAGGCGCTCGAGGGCGCGGCGCGCGAGGCGGCCGCCGCGTTCTCTTCGGGGCGCGTGTTCCTCGAGCGCTACGTCGAGCGCGCGCGGCACGTCGAGATCCAGATCGTCGGCGACGCGCACGGCGGCGTCGTCCACCTCGGCGAGCGCGAGTGCTCGGTGCAGCGGCGCTACCAGAAGGTCGTCGAGGAGAGCCCGAGTCCGGCCGTCGACGCGGCGCTGCGCGCGCGGATGGGCGACGCGGCCGTGGCGCTCGCGCGCGCCGCGGGCTACGTCGGCGCGGGCACCGTGGAGTTCCTGCTCGGCGAAGGCGGTGCCTTCCACTTCCTCGAGGTGAACACGCGCCTGCAGGTCGAGCACCCGGTCACCGAGTGCGTGACGGGTCTCGATCTCGTGCGGCTGCAGCTCGCGGTCGCGGCCGGCGAGCGCCTGCCGTTCGCGCAGGCGCCGGCGCCGCGCGGCCACGCGTTCGAGCTGCGCGTGTGCGCCGAGGACCCGGCGCGCAACTTCGCGCCGCAGGCCGGGCGCGTGCTGCACCTCGAGCTGCCGCAGATGCCGGGCGTGCGCGTCGACTCCGGGCTGCGCGCCGGCTACGAGATCCCGCCGCACTACGACTCGCTGCTGCTCAAGCTGATCGCGCACGGCCCCGACCGCGAGACGGCGCGCCGCCGCGCGCTGCGCGCCCTCGACGCGCTCGTGATCCTCGGTCCGACGACGAACGCGGCCTACCTGCGCGCGATCCTCGAGCACGAGCGCTTCGTCGCGGGCGACCTGACGACCGGGTTCGTGCGCGACCACATGGCCGACTTCCGCGCCGACACGTCGGTGTCCGACGCGGTGCTCGTCGCCGCGGCCGCGGCGGACCTGCTCGCTCCCGAGTCGGGCGCGGCCGTCGGCGCAACGAGTGCGGCAGACGTCGCGCCGACGCCGTGGCGCACGCTCGCCGCGTGGCGGACGCACGACGAGCCGGGAGGCGCGGCATGAGCCGGTCCGTGCGCCGTCACTACGAGGTCGCGGGCGAACACCGCGCGATCGTGCTCGAGCAGGTGGGCGCCGCGCTCCGCGCGCGCATCGACGGCAGCGCCGACGCGCTGGTCGTCGATGCGAAGCTGCTGCGCGCGCTGCCCTCGGGGGCCGAGCTGCACGTCGTTCCCGGCGGGCGCGCGGTCGTCGTGCGCGACGGCCCGCGCGTGCACGTCGCGCTCGGCGGACGCACGTACGTGCTCGACGTCGTCGCGGCGCGCGCACCGGGCGCCGCGCCGGCGGTCTCCGACGAGCCGCACGCGACGTCGCCGATGACCGGCGTCGTCGCGAAGGTGCTCGTCGCACCCGGTGCGGCGGTCGCGGCCGGCGGCACGCTGTGCGTCGTCGAGGCGATGAAGATGGAGTTCGCCGTGGACGCGCCGCGCGACGTCGTCGTCGACGCCGTGCGCTGCGCCGTCGGCGACCGCGTGGACATCGGGCAGGTGCTCGTGACGTACGCCGCGGCCGCGCCGGAGGGCGCGGCGTGAGCGAGGTGTTCCACACCGAGCAGAAGGTGCGGTTCCCGCACGTGGACGACGCGCGCGTCGTCTACTACCCGCAGTACCTCGACTACTGCCACCACGCGTTCGAGGACTTCCTCGAGTCGGGGTTCGGCACGAGCTACGCGACGATCTTCCGCGAGGAGCACGTCGGCTTCCCCGCCGTCCACCTCGACGTGGACTACTCGGCGCCGTCGGTCTTCGGCGACACGCTGCGGATCGCCGTCACGTGCACGCACCTCGGCACGAAGAGCCTCACGCTGCGCTACCGCATCGCGCGGGCGCGCGACGGCGTGCTCTGCGCCGACGCGCGCGTCACGATCGCGTGCGTCGCGATGCAGACCTTCCGCGCGCAGGAGATCCCGGCGCGCTTCCGCGCGTTCTTCGCGCGTCACCTGGAACAGGAGAACGGTTGATGCACGGGCACGAGCTGGGTCGGGGCGGCGCTGCGGGCGAGTTCGGCTGCCGCCATGCGGGAATCGCCGCGGGCGGCGGCAGGCGGCGCTTCGCGCTGCCCGGCGCGCCGGAGCGCTGGTCGCGCGACCGCCAGGTGGACGTGCGCCACATCCAGCTCGAGATCGAGGTCGACCCGCACGCCGAGGGCGACGCCGACGCGCTGCGCGGCGTCGCGACCCACACCGTGCGCCCGTTCCGTGACGGGTTGACGGAGCTCGCCCTCGACTGCGTGGAGCTGACGGTCTCGAAGTGCACGGTCGGCGGCCGCAGCGCGCGCTTCGAGCACGAGTCGGGCACGCTGCGCATCGCGCTGCCCGCGGCGACGCGCCGCGGCCGCGACCTGCGCGTGGCCGTGCACTACGCGGGCACGCCGCGGCGCGGGCTCTACTTCGTGCGGCCCGACGCGGACCGACCCGACAAGCGCGTCGAGGTGTGGAGCCAGGGGCAGGACGAGGACGCGCGGCACTGGTTCCCGTGCTTCGACCACCCGGCCGAGAAGCAGACGAGCGAGATCGTCGTGACCGTGCCCGAGGGCTTCCGCGTGCTCTCGAACGGGCGGCTCGTCGGCGGGCGGCCGAAGCGTCAGCGCGGCGGCCGCACCACGTGGCACTGGCGCCTCGACCACGAGCACGTGACCTACCTGATGACCGTCGCGATCGGCGCGTACGAGGTGCACGAGACGCGCTGGCGCGACGTGCCCGTGACGTACTGGTCGCCGCCCGGGCGGCTCGACGACGTGCGCCGCACGCTCGGCCGCACGCCGCGCATGCTGACCCACTTCTCGCAGCGCACCGGCGTGCGCTACCCGTACCCGCAGTACGCGCAGGTCTTCGTGCAGGACTTCATCTTCGGCGGCATGGAGAACACGTCCGCGACGACGCTGACCGATTCGGCCATCGTCGACCGGAGCGCCGAGGCGGAGACGTGGCTCGACTCGCTCGTCGCGCACGAGCTCGCGCACCAGTGGTTCGGCGACCTCGTCACGTGCCGCGACTGGTCCCACGGCTGGCTGAACGAGGGCTTCGCGACGTTCCTCGAGACGGTCTGGAAGCGCGCCGCGCACGGCACCGACGAGGAGGCGTACTACCGCATGGGCCAGCACGCCCAGTACCTCGCGGAGGACGCCGAGGGCTATCGACGGCCGATCGTGTGCCGCGAGTTCTACGAGCCCGTCGAGATCTTCGACCGGCACCTCTACCAGAAGGGCGCGAGCGTCCTGCACATGCTGGCCGTGGAACTCGGCGAGGAGCTCTTCTGGGAGTGCATCACGCACTACCTGACGCGCCACGCGGGCGGCTCCGTCGTCACGGACGACCTGCGCCGCGCGATCGAGGACGTGAGCGGCCGCAACCTCGAGTGGTTCTTCGACCAGTGGGTGCACCACGGCGGACATCCCGTGCTCGACGTGCACGTGAAGCGCGAGCGCCGCGGCGTGGCGCTGACCGTGCGGCAGAAGCAGGAGCCGGACGCGCTGACGCCGCGCTTCCGCTTCCCGCTCGACGTGCGCTTCGAGACGGAGAAGGGCAGCGTCGAGCGTACGTTCCGCATCGAGGGCGCCGAGCACACGTTCCACGTCGAGCTGCCCGGCAAGCTGCGCTGGGCGGCGGTCGACGCCGGCGCGCACCTGCTGCACGCGGGTGAGGTGCGGCAGTCCCCCGAGAGCTGGACCGCGGCGCTTGCGCACGACGGCGACGGCGCCACGCGCGTGCGCGCCGCGCGCGCCCTCGGCAAGGCGGCGACGCCTGCGGCCGTCGCGGCGCTCGCGGCGGCCCTCGAGGGCGACGCGCTCTGGTTCGTGCGCGCCGAGTGCGCGGCGGCCCTCGCCAAGGTGCGCACCGCCGCGGCGCGCGACGCGCTGCTCGCCGAGACGGGTCAGGAGGACCCGCGCGTGCGGCGCGCGATCGCGTCGGCGCTCGGCGCGTTCCGCCACGACGAGATCGCGGCCGAAGGGCTCCACGAACTGCTCGGTGCGTCCGAGAGCTCACCCGGCGTGCTGCACGACGCGGCGATCGCGCTCGGGCGCACGCGCGTCGCGGAGGCGCGCGAGGCGCTCCTCGCGCTCTTCGAGCGGCCGTCGTGGAACGACATGGCCTGGCGCGGCGCGGTCACGGGCCTCGGCGAACTGGCCGACGACGCGGCGCTCGACGACGTGCTCGCGTGCACGGCGCAGAGCTGCCCGGACGCCGTGCGCGCAGCCGCGACGACCGCGCTCACGTACCTCGGACGCGATGTCCCGCGCGTGCGCGAGCGCCTCGAGGAGCTCGTCGCCGACCGCTGGCTGCGCGTGCAGATGTGCGCGGCGACGGCGCTCGCCGAGCGCTGCGAGGAGCGCTCCGTCGGCGTGCTGCGCGCGCACGCCGAGCGCGAGCTCGACGGCCGCGTGATGCGCGCGTGCCGCGTCGCCGCCGAGGCGATCGCGACGGGCCGCGGCCGCGACGAGGAGCTGCGCAAGCTGCGCGACCAGGTGGAGGACCTGCGCGCGACCGTGGCGAAGCAGCGCCGCGACTGAGACCGCGCTGCGGCGCGCGCCCCGTCAGCGGCCGACGCGCACGTCGGCGCCGTCGGTGACGGAGACGTCCTGCTCGCGGCCGTCGCCGTGGCGCACGCGGTGCGTTCCGGGGGGCACGCCCTCCCAGCGCGCGCGGAACTGGAGGTCCGTGTTCAGGCGCGGCGCGGGGATGCCGAGCGTTCCGCCGAGCAGCAGCACGGCGCTCGCGTCCTCGCACACCACCGTGCCGCCGCCCGCGGGCTGCGCCTCGGCGTCGAACTCGACGAACTCGCCCGGGGAGACGTCGGCGCGACGTGCCGTCCACTGGTGTCCCGCGGTGCGCGCCGCGACGACGCACGCGCCGGGCGCGAACTCCTCGGCGTCCCAGGGCTGCGGCGGCGCGAGCAGGCGGTAGGCGTTGCCCTTGCCGGTGCGCGCGTCGAAGAGCGCGATGAAGAGTCCGACCTGCGGGTCGCGCACCGCGGTCGCGCAGGCCGCGGGGGCGGTCGCCGTGGGCTCCACGTAGAGCGTGAGCTGATCGGGCCCGCCCGCGCTCGGGGAGGTGCGCACGCGGATGCGCGCGCGCTCGGGCATCGCGAACTCGATCGGCTCCGCGGGCGGCTCCGCGGGCAGGACGCCCGTGGCGTCCGCCATCCACAACATGCGGCGCTCCGCGGGCGTCGGCGCCGCCTCGCTGCGGATGTGCCAGTGCCGGCCGGGAAGGCCTTCGAACTGGAAGACGCGCTCCTCGTCCACGATCACGCCCTCGTAGGGCGACGCGTCGTCGACGTGCTCCCCGACCGCGACGTGGAGGGTGTCGTTCCACGGCTGCGGGCCGGTGACGCGGAAGCGGTACCAGAGCGGCGTGGCGGGAACGGGCGCGGGCGGCTTCGAGCAGCCGCTCCACCCGCAGCCCGCGACGAGGAGCGCCGCGGCGGCCGCGAGCGCCGTGCGCCTCACGCGCCGTCCCTGCGCGCGCGCTTCTCGAGGAACGCGGTCATGCGCGCCATCTTCTCGTCGCTCTCGAAGAGCACGGCCTGTGCGAGCTGCTCGACCAGCGTGCCCGTCTGGTGCCCCGCGCGGCTCGACGTGTTGAGCGCGATCTTCGCGAGTCGCACGGCGAGCGCACCCTGCTTCGCGATCTCGCCCGCCAGCTCGGCGGCGGCCGCGAGCACCTCGGCGTCGTCCACCACGCGGTTGACGAGGCCGATGCGCTCCGCCTCGTCGGCGCCCACCATGCGGCCGGTGAACACGATCTCGCGCGCACGGCCGAGTCCGACGAGCCGTGGCAGGCGCTGCGTGCCGCCCGCGGCCGGGATGATCCCGAGCGCGACCTCCGGCTGCCCGAGCTTCGCCGAGCGGCCCGCGACGCGCAGGTCGCACGCCATCGCCAGCTCGCAGCCGCCGCCGAGCGCGTACCCCGTGATCGCTGCGATCGTGGGACACGGCAGGTCCTCGACGCGCTGGAAGAGGCGCGCGTTGATGACCTGCAGCGCCTCGCGCGCGCGGCGCTCGCGGAGCTGCGCGATGTCGGCGCCCGCGGCGAACGCCTTGCCGCCGGCGCCCGAGAGCACCGCGACGCGCACGGAGTCGTCGGACTCGAGCGCGTCGCACGCGCGGTGCAGGTCGTCGATCATCGCCTGGTCGATGGCGTTGCGCTTCTCGGGCCGGTTCAGGACGACGTGCGCGATGCCGTGCTCGACCGCGTAGGTGATGTTCTCGTAGCTCATGGGCGTCTCCGGGAGTTCGACGCGCGGACCGCGGCGTCAGGGAACGAGGATCACCTTGCCGAACTGCTCGCGGTTCTCGAGCACGCGGTGCGCCTCGCGCACGTCGGCGAGCGGCAGCACGCGGTCGATGACGGGGCGCAGCTTGCCCGCGCGGATGTGCGTGAGCACCTCGTGCAGCTCGGCGCGGCTGCCCATCGTCGAGCCGAGGAACGAGAGGCTCTTGAAGAAGAGCATGCGCAGGTCGAAGCGGCCCTCGAAGCCGCTCGTCGCGCCGCACGTGACGAGGCGTCCGCCCCAGGCGAGCGACTTGACGCTGCCCGGGAACGTCTCGGCGCCCGTGTGCTCGAAGACGATGTCGACGCCGCGCTTGCCCGTGAGCGCGCGGACCTCCTTGGCGAAGTCCTGCTCGCGGTAGTTCACGAGGTGGTCGGCGCCGAGCTTGCGCGCCATCTCGAGCTTCGCCGCGCTGCCTGCGGTCGCGATGACCGTGGCGCCCCACAGCTTCGCGATCTGCACCGCGGCGCTGCCGACGCCGCTGCCGGCCGCGTGCACGAGCACCGTCTCGCCGGGCCGCACGCGGCAGCGCGCGACGAGCATGTGCCACGCGGTGAGGAACACCAGCGGGAACGCGGCTGCCTCCTCGAACGACATCGACGGCGGCTTCGGCAGCACGTTCGCCGCGGGGATCACCGCGTAGTCCGCGCAGCCGCCGTCGGCCATCTCGCCGAAGATGCCGTACCTCGGGCACAGGTTGTCGTCGCCGGCGAGGCAGGCGCGGCACGTGCCGCACGAGAAGCCCGGCGCGACGGCGATCTCGTCGCCCGGCTGCACGTTGGTGACGCCGTCGCCGACGGCGTCCACGACCCCCGCGAAGTCGCAGCCGAGGATCAGCGGCAGCGGGAACGTGTGCCCCGGCACGCCGCCGCGCACCCAGAGGTCGAGGTGGTTGAGCCCCGCCGCGCGCACGCGCAGCCGCACCGTGCCGGCCCGCGCCTCCGGGACCGGCCGCTCCTCGATCAGCACCTTGTCGATGCCGCCGTGCTCCCGCACGACGGCGCAGCGCATCGTCTCGGCCACGCGTTCACTCTCCTCGGAAGTCGGCGCGGCGCTTCTCCGTGAAGGCCGCGATGCCCTCGCGGGCGTCCGCGCTGGCGAAGAGCCGCTGCTGCAGCTCGCGTTCGAGCGCGAGTCCCTGCTCGAGCCCCACCTCGGCGCCCGTGTGGCACGCGCGCTTGATGAGGCCGACCGCGAGCGACGCCTTCGCGGGCGGGCAGAACGAGCGCGCGTGCTCGAGCACCTGCGCGCGGAACTCGGCCTCGCTCGCGGCGTCGATCGCGCGCGTGACGAGCCCGGCCTCGAGCGCGGCGTCGAGCGCGAGGTTGTCGCCGGCCGTCAGGAGGTCGATCGCGCGCGCCTTCCCGACGAGCCGCGTCATGCGCTGCGTGCCGCCGGTCCCGGGGAGCACGCCCAGCGCGACCTCGGGGAGGCCGACGAGGATCTGCTTCGCGCCCGGTCCCGTGCGCCGCCACGCGATGCGCAGGTCGGCCGCGAGCGCGATCTCGAGCCCGCCGCCGACCGTGTGTCCGTTCAGGGCGGCGATCACCAGCTTCGGCGTGTGCTCGAGGCGCAGGAGCGTCTCGTTCGCGTGCAGACAGAAGTAGTACTTGTAGCGGGGCGTGACGCGATCGAGCATCGCGATGTCGGCGCCGGCGCAGAAGAAGCGGTCGCCGGCCCCGGTCAGGACGATCACGTGCACCGCGTCGTCGAAACGCGCCCGCAGGATGGCGTCGTCGAGCTCCCGGTGGAGCTCGTAGGTGTAGCAGTTCGCGGGCGGCGCGTTCAGGGTGAGGATCGCCACGGGTCCGTCGGTGGCGTAGTCGACGAGCGGCATCGCGTGCTCCTGTCGGACGGCGACCGGGGCGGGCCCGCGGCGGCCCTCGGCGAGGCGCTCACGGCCCCGCCGGGACGCAGCGCGGAAGGTACCGGAGAGGCCGGGCGGACCCGTCCCGAAAGGAAGCGGAGGAACGGCGGCGTGAACGGCGATCGACGGCGCGTCGCGCTGGTGACGGGAGGCAGCCGCGGCATCGGTCTCGCGGTCGCGCGGGCGCTCGCGATCGCGGGCCACGACGTGGCGATCGCGGCGCGCGACGCCGAGCGCGCGGCGGCGGCGGTGGCGGAGCTCGAAGGGCTCGGCGCGCGCGCGTTCGCCGTGGCGATGGACGTCCGCCGCGAGGACGACGTGGACGAGGCGATCGGGGCGATCGCGGCCGTGCTCGGCGCGCCGCTGGTGGTCGTCAACAACGCGGGCGTCGCGTCGGCGACCCCGTTCACGAAGCTCTCGGCGGCCGAGTGGGACGACGCGCTCGCGGTGAACGCGCGCGGTCCGTTCCTCGTCACGCGCGCCTGCCTGCCCGCGATGCTCGAGACCGGCTTCGGGCGCATCGTGAACGTCGCCAGCACCGCGGCGCTCGAGGGCGTGCCGTACGCTGCGCACTACGCGGCGTCCAAGCACGCGCTGCTCGGACTCACGCGCTCGCTCGCGCGCGAGGTCGCGAAGAAGGGCGTGACCGTCAACTGCGTCTGCCCCGGCTTCGTGGACACCCACATGACCGAGCGCTCAGTCGAGAACATCGTCCGCGCGACCGGACGCACGCCCGAGCAGGCGCGCGCGGCGCTCGCCGCGAACAGCCCGCAGCAGCGGCTCATCCGCCCGGAGGAGGTCGCGTCCGCCGTCGCGTACCTCGCGAGCGACGCCGCCTCGGCCGTGAACGGCGAGACGCTCGTCGTCAACGGCTGACGACGAGCGTCTCCTTCATCGTTCGCGCTCCGGACCGCGGATGGGCGGTTGCAGTGCCGGCCCGCCCTCGTCGCCCGGAACGGATCGGTTCAGTTCAGACGTGTGATGCGTCCGCCGGTCGGCACGCCGAACGGCTGCGCGAGGGACTGCACGTACGCGATCAGCGCATCGAGGTCCACTGCGCCGCCGACCAGGCTCGTGCCGCCGAGCAGCACGGTGAACCCGTCGCCGCCGCCTGCAAGGAAGCTGTTGACCGTGACCGTGTACGTCGCCGTCGCGTCGATGGGCGCGCCGTTGACGAAGATGTCGGCGAGCGCGACGCGCTGCCCGACGGGCTGCGCCGCGTCCCACGTGTACGTGATGCCGGACGGCTGCAGCACGCGGTTGACGCTCCACTGCTGCTCCAGCAGGTCGTCGATCTGCGCGCCGGTCAGGTCCATCTGCACGAGCGAGTTGCCGAACGGCTGGATCGTGAAGAGCGCACCCCACGTGACGGTGCCCGCGGCCAGATCCGCCCGGACGCCCCCGGGGTTCATGAACGCGACGTCGGTGCCCATCGCCGCCCGCTGCGCATCGGCGATGAAGTTGCCGAGGTCGGATTCACCGGCCCCGTTCTGTGTACGCGTGAGACCCGCGGACGCGGTGCCGATCACCTGGTTGACGAGCGGCGCGACGCTCGCCTCGGCGTCCGCGGCGAGCTGCGCGATCTCGGCCACCGGGTTGAGGCCCGGGCCGTCGTCGGCCCACGTGGTGACGACCGCGGCGGTCGCGTGCGTGACGTCGCCGGTCGTGCAGTCGATGGTCAGGCGGATGTCCGAGTACGCGGTGCTCGCCGAGAAGGACTGCGTGACGAGCATCGGCGTGCCGTGCGCGTTCGTCAGGACCGCGTTCGTGAACGAGTGCGTGTGGCCGGAGACCACCACGTCCACGGCGTCGTCGAGACGGTCGACGATCGAGACGATCGTCCCCGAGACCGCGCCCGCCGCACGCGTGTCGCCCGTGAAGGAACTCTGCGAGCCGCCCTCGTGGATCAGCACGACGATGGTCTCGACGCCCTCGCGACGCAGGGCTCCCACTGCATCGTTGATGGCGTCGGCCTCGTCGCGGAACGTGAGGCCCGCGACGCCCGAGGGCGTGACGATCGTCGGCGTCGTCTTCGTCACGGCGCCGACGAAGCCGATCTTGATGCCTGCGACGCTGCGGATCTGGAATGCGGGCAGGAGCGTCTTGCCCGTCGCCGTGTCGACGACGTTCGCGCACACGTAGGGCACGTCCGAGCCGCCCCACGGGTCCTCGAGGAACGGGCCGTTCGGGTGGTTCCCGCCCTTGAGGAGGCGCAGCAGCTCGGCACGTCCCTCGTCGAACTCGTGGTTGCCCAGCGCGCCGACAACCTGCCACTTCTTCTTGCCGCGCCCCCCGAGACGCTTGTTCATCAGGTTCAGGAACTCGATCGACGGCTCGTCCTGCAGCAGCGCCGACGCCGGCGGGGACGCGCCGACGTGGTCGCCCGCGTGCACGAGGAACGCGCGGTCGCCGTAGTCGCGGGCCGCGGCAAGCAGGTACGAAGCGAGCACCGCCGCGCTGCCGACCGGACGCCCGGCGACGGTGCGCCCCGTCGAGAGCTGGCCGTGGAAGTCGTTGATGCCGAGCAGCTTCACGTCCACGGTCGTGCAGTTCGGCGACGCGACACGAGAGAGCGAGACCGCCTGCCGCGCCGTCTCGCGCAGTTCCACACCGTCGTCGTCGTGGTCGTCGCCGTCTCCGCCGCAGCCGCAGCCCGCGCGGGCCCACGGCGCCAGAGCGCCGAGGCAGAGAGCAGCGGCCAGCACCAGGGCGCGCTGCCCGAGCGCCCGTCCCTTCCCGTTCGTCGCCATCGCATCCTCCTCCGTCGAGCACCTGTCCGCAGCACGACGACGGAACGCCCGCGCCGCACGGCGTCTCCGGTGCCGAGAGTCGGGGCCGTCGATGGCGTCGCGATGACGTGGCGGTGAACTCGTGGCGAATGCGCGCGACGCCGCGCGGCAGCGTTGCGGGCGCGCGAAGCGCGCGTGGAGAAGAGGTCGCATCTTCACGAACCACGGCCGTGCGCGTTACGCTCCGTCCGGCGGGGGCGCTGGCGGGCGCGGAGGCGCGTGATGAACGGTCCGACTCGACGAGCGGCGGCGTGTGTCGCGCTGCTCCTGTGCGCAGCTTCCGGCGCCTCGGGAGGTGTGTCCGGAGGCGCGCTGCCGCGCGGCCACGGCGTCGAGATCGCCCCGGGCGAGAGCGTGCGCTCGTACGTGCTCGGCGCGCACGACGTGGACGACTACGTCGTCGACGCCGTCGCCGGGTCGCGCGTCGTCGCCACGCTCGACGTGGTCGACGTGACGCCGGGCTCGCTGCGCCTCGAGTTCTGCGGGCTCGAGTCGGACACGTCGCCGAAGGGCGACCACGTGCGGTACTCGGGTCACGCCGCCGCACCCGGTGACGAGGACCGCGCGCACCAGTCGGTCCGCGCGCGACTCGGCAGCAGCGGCCGTCACAAGCTGCGCGTGCGCAGCAGCAGCGGCCCGGCGCCCGTGGCACTCGAGTACACGCTGCGCGTGCACGTCACGCCGCCGCGCGTGCACCGGCCCGCGTCGCCGCTCGCGGACGACGGCGTGACGGCGCGCACACTCGTGCCCGTGCGCGGCGGTGCGCGCGCGACTCTGCGCGTGCGTGCGTTCGCGGACGAGTTCCCGGACCCGCTCGGCATCGTGCTCCGGCCGGGCGACGCAGCCGTCGCGCCGACGCCGCGCTCGGCACGCGGGCGCGTGCGCAGCTACCGTTTCGCGGCATTCGACGCCGCACTCGCTCCCGGCGACTACCCGCTCGTGTTCCCCTCCGGCGCTGCCGGCGAAGTGCGCCTGACCTGGCGCCTCGACCCTCCCGGTGGTCGAGCGCGTCATCGGCGGCGCACCGTCACGGCGGAGCCGCACGTCACGTCCGGTCCGTCGCCGTCGATCGGCGGCGAAGGGACCGTCATCACGGTCGCCGTCGAGGACGCGCTGGACCTGCGCGGTGCGGCGCCGACGCTGCTCGTCGGGGGCCGTGTGGTGACGGGCCTCGCCGTCACGCCGCTCTCCGAGCCGGGCACCGTCGAGGTCTCGGGCCGCGTTCCGGCCGGGCTCGAGGACGGCCCCTGCGACGTAACGGTGCAGTGCGCGGACGGCGCCGTCGCCGTGCGCGAGCGAGCGTTCGTCCACGTGACTCCACCCACGTTCACGTCGATCGAGCCCGGCGTGCTGCCGCTCGCGGGCGGGACCGTCGTGACCCTGCACGGCGAGCACCTGCGCCCGGGCCATCTGCACGTCACACGCGACGGCGTCGACGTGGACGTCGTCGTGCTCGACGAGACGCCGCGCGCCGTGCGCTTCGTGGCGCCGCCGGCGCACGTGGGCCTGCCGCACGACGAGGTGTTCGGCGTGCGCGACGACGAGACCGGTCTGCGCAGCGCGTCCGACGCGCCTGCCGTGCCGCGCGTCTCCGGGCCGCTCGTCCTGCGCGTCGAGCCTGGGCTGACGACGCTCCTCGGCGGCGAACTCGTGCGCGTGATCGGCGCGCAGTTCGAGCCGACGGACCGCGTGCTGCTCGAGACCACGACACCGGGCCGCTTCGAGATCATCTCCCTCACCGAGAGCACGTATCGCGACACCGGCCTGCACGAGTTCACGGCACCGGTGCGCCCGCGCGGGCGCTACGCGCTGCGCGTCGTCTCCGGGTCGGGCTCGCGGCCCGACCTCCCCGACCGCACGCTCGCATACTTCGATCTCGCCGACGTCGCACTCCCTGCCGTCGACGACATCCCGGCGCCCGTCACGACGGAGCTCGCCGACGTGGACGGCGACGGCGACACGGATGTGCTCGTGGCGTCGCACCGCACGGGTGCAGCTACGTCGGCGTCGCAGTTGCGCCTCCTCCTGAACGACGGGAGCGGCGAGCTCGTCGACGTCACGGCGGAGCGCCTGCCGCCGGCGGGCGCGGACGACGACTGGCGCGCCGACCGCGTGCGCGTCGCGGACGTGACGGGCGACGGCCGCGCCGACATCGTCCTCACGACCGCCGACCCGGAGGTTCCCGCGGCGACGCGCTCCCACACGCGTGTGCTCGTCGCGGTCGCGCCGTCCACGGGACAGGCGGATCCCACGTTCGTGGACCGCAGCGCCACGCTGATCGCCGCCGCGACGCCGTTGCGCGGGCCCGACGACTGGCGCGGGCTCGATCTGTGGATCGGGGAGTTGGACGAGTCGCCGGGCAGCCGGCCCGACATCGTCATCCTGGACGACGCGACGTCGCAGGCGGTCAACGTCCCGGACGACCTCGCGGTCGACGACCCGCGCGACGAGGCGTACTCCGTCTTCACCGGTGTCAGCGCGTACTGGGGCGGCGTGCGCGTGCTCTCGTGGGACGCAGCCGCGCGTGGCGGGCGCGGCTCGTTCCGGCCGCGCCGTCACGTGCTGCCGCATCGCGTCCGGCTCTACAACCCCGGCTACGGCGCTCCGGGGCACTACGACGAGTGCAATCCGTCGCACCCCTGTCGCGGCACCTTCACGCCCTTCACCGGCCGGACGCTCGTCGTCCGCGATCTCGACGGCGACGACCGCATGGACGTCGTCGTGCTGTCGGACCAGGAGGTCGTCGTCGACGGCGTCGCGACGTCGCCGGTGCAGGTCGCGCTGTCGCGCCCGGCGGTCCCGGGGCAGACGATCCTTCGCGACGTCACGCCGCAGGTCTTCGCGCTGCGCGGCACGGCGCACGCGTCGGCCGCCGCGATCGTCCGTCCGGATCGCGACGTGCGCGCCGGAGTGCTGGCCCTCGTCGCTGCCGAGGCGCCGCCGGGAGGCGCGCGGGCGCTGGAGCTCCTCCGCTACGTGACGCCGCAGGGCGGCGCGGAGGGGCGCTTCGAGGACGTCACCACGGCGCTGCTCCCCGCGACGGGCGACGACGCGTTCGAGGCGACGGCGATCGCCGCACACGACGTGGACGCGGACGGCCACGAGGACCTGGTGCTCCTCGCGCAGTCACCGCCCGCGCCCGGTCGCTCCGCGCTGCGCGTGCTGCGCAGCGTCGCCGACGCGGCGTCGGTCGGCCGCGTGCTCACGGCCGACCGCACCCCGCTGCTCGACGACCTCGCCGGCGGCGGCGACGCGCTCGACGGCAGTCTGCTCGCCATCGGCGACCTCGGCGGCGACGGTACCGACGAGCTCGTCGTCACGCGCACCGGTGCCGGCCCGCGCACGCTCGCCGTGACGCTCCGCACCGGCGACTGAGGTCACGCTCCGGCCGCGACGCGCCGCCTCGTGTCCCGGGCGGCGGCTAGCCTGGGCCCACGGACGGGACGCGGAACCCGGCGCCGAACCCGGCGAGAGGTCGGCTGTTCGACCGGGCGACCGCGCGGCGTGCGCTGCGCGCGCCGACGGGGAGGTGGCGGCATGTGGGACTGGATCACCAAGCTCGCGGGGATCGACGCGGTCTTCTTCGGCTGCGCCGTGCTCGGCGGGTCGCTCTTCGTGATCCGCGTGCTGCTCCTGCTCGTCGGCATCGGCGACGGACACGACGCGGACGCCGACGGCGACGCCGACATGCACGCCGAGATGGACCACACGCACGACCACGCGATGGGCGCCGAGATGCTCTCGCTGATGGGCGTGACGGCGTTCTTCATGATGTTCGGCACGGTCGGGCTCGTGATGCGCCACGACGAGAGCGCCGGCGCTCTCGTGTCCGTGCTCGTCGCGGCGGTGGCGGGCGTCGCGATGATGTGGCTCGTCGCGCGCTGCGTGCGGCTCATGCTGCGTGCGCGCTCGAGCGGCAACATCGACTTCCGCAGCGCCGTCGGCGGCGAGGGGCGCGTGTACCTCACGATCCCCTCGGGCGGTCGCGGGCAGATCGAGGTCGAGGTGCAGGGCCGCCTGAAGGTCGTCGACGCCGTCGCCGAGCACCCCGTCGAGCTGAAGACCGGCGCGCACGTGCGCGTCGTGCGCGTGATCGAGGGCGACACGCTCGTCGTCGAGCGCGCCTGACTCGCAAGGAGGAGCGGAAATGAACACGCACGTCTGGCCCACACTGCTCGCCGCGGACGCCCTCGAGAGCGGCGGCTGGGTCGTCGCCATCGTCGTCGCCGTCGTGATCCTGATGGGCGTGTTCCTGTTCCTGGCGAAGCGCTATCGGCGCTGCCCGTCGGACCGCATCCTCGTGATCTACGGCAAGGTCGGCGCGGGCGAGTCCGCGCGCTGCATCCACGGCGGCGGCGCGTTCATCGTGCCCGTGATCCAGGACTACGAGTACCTGAGCCTCACGCCCATCACGATGAACATCCCCCTGCGCGGCGCGCTCTCGCTGCAGAACATCCGCATCGACGTGCCGAGCACGTTCACCGTCGGCATCAGCACCAACCCGAAGATCATGACGAACGCCGCGGAGCGCCTGCTCGGGCTGACGCCGCGCGAGATCGAGGAGATGGCGCGCGAGATCATTTTCGGTCAGCTCCGTCTGACCGTCGCGTCGCTGACGATCGAACAGATCAACCAGGACCGCGAGAGCTTCCTCGTGTCGATCCGCGGCAACGTCGAGCCGGAGCTCAACAAGATCGGCCTCTACCTGATCAACGTGAACATCACGGACATCACCGACGAGTCCGACTACATCCAGAGCATCGGCAAGAAGGCGGCCGCGGAGGCGATCCAGAAGGCGCGCGTGGACGTCGCCAACGAGGAGAAGTCGGGCGCGATCGGCGAGGCGTCGGCGAAGCGCGAGAAGGAGATCCGCGTCGCCGAGCACACGGCCGAGGGCGACAAGGGCAAGAAGCGTGCGGAGGCCGACCGCCGCGTGTTCGTGCAGGCGCAGGAGGCCGAGGCCGTGCGCGGCGAGAACGACGCGAAGGGCGCGATCGCCACGACGAACGCGGAGCTGGCGATCAAGGTCGCGGAGCAGGAGGCCGCCGCGGACAAGGGTCGCAAGCGCGCGGACGCCGACCGGCGCGTGTTCGTGCAGGGACAGGAGGCCGAGGCGGTCTCCGGCGAGAACGAGGCGAAGGCGCGCATCGCCGCCGCGAACGCGGAGCTGGCCGCCCGCGAGGCGGAGGCGCTGCAGAAGGGCGAGGTCGCGCGGCGCGAGGCGCAGGTCGAGATCCAGAAGGCGCAGGCGCGCTCGGAGCTCGAGCGCCTGACCGCCGACGAGGTCGTGCGCGAGGAGATCGACAAGCGCAAGGTCGAGATCGCGGCCGAGGCGGAGGCCGAGAAGCGCCGGCGCGAGGCGCGCGGCGCCGCCGACGCGACGCTCGCCCGCTACGAGGCCGAGGCGACGGGTATCCGCAAGGTGCTCGACGCGAAGGCCGCCGGCTACGCGGCGCTCGTCCAGAGCTGCGGCGGCGACGCACGCGCCGCGGCGACGCTGCTCATGACCGAGAAGATCGAGGAGATCGTCGCGAAGCAGGTCGAGGCCGTGCAGAACCTGCGCATCGACAAGATCACGGTCTGGGACTCCGGCGGTGGCGGCAGCGACGGCCGCGGCTCGTCCACCGCGAACTTCGTGAGCAGCCTGATCCGCAGCCTGCCGCCGATCCACGACGTGGCCGGCATGGCGGGTGTGGAACTGCCGCAGTACCTCGGGCACCTGCGCGGCGACGGCGGCGCCGAGCGCGTCGCGCAGCGCAGCGCCGAGGCCGTGGCGCGGGCGGAGCCGGAGGAGTCCGCGACGTAGGAGCCCGTCCGAGTGACCCGTCGAGATCGGTGACGAAGCCGACCCGCGACGGCCGACTCGGAAAGGGTGCTGGCCTGCATCGTTCATCGGCTCTCGCGGCGAGCGCCGCTTCGACGCCGTCGTGTGGAGCGCTGCGTGCGCGGCGACTGCGATCGGCGAGTACGTGAGCGCTCGACGCAGTCGGGCTCGAACACGCCCTTCGAGAAGCGCCGACGCAGCACTCGCGACTCCGGCGACACGTCGGGCGCAGGAGCTGGTGCACGATGCGGGCCGGCGCGACGGTCTCCGCGCGTCGTAGGGCGGGCAACCGCCACTCGGTGAACGATGCGGGCTGGCCCGCGACCCTGAGTTGCTGCACCATCCGAGCAGGAAGACCGGGAATCGGACGCCATCCCAGGCGTTCCCGCCCCGCGGAGGTTCTCCGTGCGCCCTCGCTACGCCGCTGCCGCGCTCGTGTCCGTCCTTGCGCTCGTTCCTGCCGTGCCCGCGACCGCGCAGAATCGCACAGGACCTGCCGCCCCGCGCGCCCGTGCGGGCGGCGTCGCGGAATCGGTCGCGGGATTGACGGCATCGGAGCCTGCCGCGCGCGCGGCGGCCGCGACGCGGCTCGGCGGCCTCTACCCGGATGCCGCGGCCGCGTCGCCCGCGCTCGTGGAGGTCGCCGCCTCCGACGCGGATCCCGGAGTGCGGGACGCGGCGCGCGCGGCGCTCTGTCGGCTGGCGGCAGAGGGACTCGGCGACATCGCGACGTATCTGGAGGGTCTTCGGAAGCAGGCGCCGGCGCGCGCCGGCTGGCTCGACGCGTGCAGCCGCGTCGACGAGCTCGGGCCGGCGCTCACGCCGCGCGACCTGGCGGCGCTGGTCCAGTCCTTCCCCGGCGTCGCGCCCCGGCCGGCGGACGTCGCGCGGATGCGCGCCGTGCCGGTCCTCTGTGCCTCGCTCCGGCTCCACGACGACGAGGCGTCGGCCGCGCAGGCGCGCGCCGTGTGTCGCTCTGCTGCGCGGTCCGACGACACGACGCTTCGTCGCAACGCGCTCGCCGCACTCGCCGTGCTCGGCCGCGCCGACCTGATCCGACGGCGCGCCGAGGGCGATCCGTCGGCGATCCCCGCGGTCGACGACGCGCGCGTCGTGACACGGCTCCTCTCCGTGCTCACGGCGAAGTCCGGAGACGCCGCCGACCTGCAGCAGACGCTCGAGTCGCACGTCATCTGGCTTCTCGGCTGGTCGTACGGCCACGCGGGCCCGCAGTTCCTGGAGTTGCTCGCGGCGCGCGACGCCGACGCGGCCGCCGCGGCCGTGGTGGCGCGCGTCGACCGGGCCGCGCTACGCCCCGACGCGCCCGGCGCCGAGCGCTACGTGCGGGACCTCGGCCAGGCCGGGTCCCCGCGCGCGGGCGAGTGTCTCACCGCGCTGTCGGTGCGGCGTCCCGCGGCGGTCTCGCTGCTGCCCGAGATCCGCAAGCTTCTCGCGTCCGCCGACCCGCGCGTCCGGCTGTTCGCGGCGCTCGCCGTCCTGCAGTTCGCGCCCGGGGATCCCGACGCCGGCGCGCTTCTCATGCAGGAGTTCCGTCGGCTTCTCGACGAGCGTCCGGACGGGGAAGGCCGCGGCGAGCGCGAGCGCGCGCTCGCGACCGCGGCCGAGTGGGTCCGGCGCATGCCGGAGCCTCCTCCGGGGCTGTCGGACGAGTTCTGGGTGATGATGCCGCGAAACGGCGACCGCGCCGGCGAGGAGGCGTGCGCCCGTGCCATGGGGCCGTCGCTCGCGCGCAACACGCTGCTCCAGCGGTACCTGCGGAAGCACGTCTTCCCCGACGAAGGAGCTCCCGATCGACCCGCGCCCGGCGCGCGCGCCGCGGCCGAACTCGCGGACGCGCTCGGGCTCGCCGGCGCTGCGAGTGCGCCGATGCTCGAGGAGTGGACGTCCGCACTTGCCGACGAACCGCAGGCGGATCCGGCGCAACAGGTGCTGCAACTGGGGCCGGCGTGGGAGAGCTCGCGGCCGGAGCGGCTGCTGCCGCTCCTCGCCGCGAACGGTGCGCGCGCAGCCGCCGCGATCCCCACGGTCGAGGCGCTCCTCGAGTCGGACGACCCGTTGCTGCGGTACGTCGCGGCCCGCGCGCTGCCGCGGCTCCGCGCCGAGTGAGGCGCGGAGCCGCAGACGTCATGCTCCGTCGGTGCGCGCGCGGCGCCGGCTACTTCGCGCGCTCGTAGACGTACTCGACGACGCGCGTGCCGGTCTCGCCGATCGCGAGATCGTGGACCTCGGCCGTGAAGTGGTCCGCGTCCTGGAAGCGGTAGACGAACTTCACCGGCTTGCCCAGCTCGCCCGTCATCGGCTCGTCGATGGTGCCGTAGAAGATCAGGTTCTTGCGGCTCTGGTCGTAGTTGCCCTCGACCTTGTTCATCACGGTCGTGAGCGAGTCGAGCTGCAGCGCCTGGTACGCGTGGCGGTAGTTGTCGTAGCCGACGATGCCGAAGGTCTGCATCGGCATGCCCATCATGGGCGCGTCCATCTCCTGCTTGATCCAGCGGTCCTTGAAGAGCCACGAGAACGTCGACGTTCCCTTCGACTCCATGGGCTGCTCGCCCATCCACATCCGCACGGTCACGTTCCACGTGCCGAGGAAGCGCGCGAGTCCCTTGTGGTGCTCGCCCGGCTTCATCGTCTGCATCCAGCGCTGCATGCCCGACTGCATCTCCTCGGGCGTGGGCTGACGGAAGGGTGGCGGCCCGGCGGGCTGCTCCTGCGAGAGCGCCTCGCCCGCGGCGAGTCCTGCGGCGGCGGCGACGAGGGTGCAGACGACGAGAGTACGGAGACGCATGACGGTTCCTTTCCGGACGCGGGCGGTCCTGGCCCGGCCTATGTGTTCAGCGGTTCGCGCCGGGATCGGGCGCGTTCGCGTTGGCGAGCAGATGCAGCATGGCGGCGCGGATGCGGAGGCATCCCGGGCGCTCGCCGGCGAGAGCGGCGGCGACCACCGCGTGCGCCTCGGCGTCGAGCGTCGTCCGTGACGGCGCGCGGGCGAGGTCGCGCGCGGCAGGTGCGGCACACGCAGCAGGAAGCGTGAGGAGGGTCGTCAGCAGCGCGAGCGCTGCGGCGCACGCGAACCCGGCGGTGCCGCCGCGACCCGCGCGCTCGAGATGCCGCAGACGCTCCGACAGTCCTCCCGCGTGCGCGAACGCGAGGGCGCCGGCGGGAGCGTCGTCGAGCAAGCGGCGCGCCGCGCGCACGAGCGTCGCGCGGTACGCGCCGGCTCCGTCGCCGAGCGCGCGGGCGGCCGTGGCGTCGCACGCGAGCTCGCGCAGCGCCGCGAGGCGCGCGACGGCGAGCCACGCGAGCGGATGGAACCACCAGCACGCGGCGACGGCGAGAGCGACGGCGCGCTTCCACGTGTCGTGCCGCGCGAGGTGCGCGCACTCGTGGAGCAGCACGTGCTCGCGGTCGGCGGGCGGCAGCGCGTGAATGCCGACGACGATGACCGGCCGGAGCGTGCCGACGACAGCCGTCGGACGCCGGTCGGCGGCAGCGCGGACGACGGGCGTGCGGCGCAGTCCCACCCGCCGTGCGGCGCGCGCGGTCTCGGCGACCAGCGCGGCGTCCGCGGGCGCGGTGCCCGCGAGCATCGCGCGACGGACGCGCCGCTCGCGCACGAGGAGCCACGCGGCGACGAGCGTCGCGCCGAGCGCCCAGACGACGGGGGCGAGCGTCGCCGCGCCGACGGCCGCCGACGCGTCCGCCGCGCCGTGCCGTGCGAGCGGCGGAACCACGCTCGGCAGTGCATCGCCCCAGGGCAGCGACAGCCCCGTCGGCACGACGAGGCGCGCCAGGGCGATGCCGAGCACGGTGCCGCGGATGCGCGCGGACGCGCGCCGCCAGAGGAACGTGTCGCCGAGCAGCGCGAGCGCGAGCAGCACGCCGCCCGCGGCGCCGTTCGTCGCCAGCCAGTCGAGGAGACCGGCGCTCACGTGGCGGACTCCTCGTCGAGCAGCTTCCGCAGTGCGCGCCGCTCGCGCGCGGAGAGCTCGCCGTCTTCCGCGAGGAACGTGAGGAGCGGCGCGACGGAGCCGCCGAACGCATGGTCGAGCAGCGAGCGGAGCGCCGAGCGGCGGGCCGCGTCGCGCGAGAGCAGTGCGCGGAAGCGCAGCGCGTTGCCGTCGAGGCGCGCCGCGACCGCGCCCTTCTCGACGAGGCGGTCGAGCATCGTCTTGACGGTCGTGTAGGCCCAGCCCGTCGTCGGCGACGCGCCGTCGTGGACGTCGCGGGCGGTCGCCTCGCCGAGGCGCCAGACCTGCTCCATCACCGTCCACTCGGCGTCGCTCAGCCGCATGGCGGAGAACCTACTACATATGTGGCAGGCGTGTCAACGGTCGCACGGCGGAGCGGCTCGTTGCGTAGCATCGCGGGCCGGAGGAACTCCATGCAGCGCACACGCCTCGCCGCGGCCGCGTCGATCGTCGCCCTCGCGCTCTGCAGCGCGACCGCGGTGCGCGCGCAGGACGACCCGTACGACGGCGCCTACACGCCCGAGGAGCTCGCGGCCCTCGACACCGCGCTCGAGGCCGGGAACCTGCTGCGCGCGGATCTCACGTTCCGCAAGGACGTGACGCAGGGCGTCGGGTGCATCCCGGAGGTGCGCGAGATGCTGCGCGACCCGCTCCGCATCGCGCCGTTCATGGACCGGCTCGCCGCGCGCACGGCGGGCGACTGGGGCCGCTTCGGGCACCCGGGCGCGCGCCCGCCGAGCCGCGTGGCCGGGGCGGTCGTCGTCGGCGCGGCGCTTCTCGCGAAGAGCCCCGGCTCCGGCGCGACGAGCCCCGAGGACGCGCTGCTCGACGGGGTGGACGCCGCAGCGCCGCCGACCGCGGCGCGTGCGAACCCCGAGGCGCTGCTTGCATGGCTCGCGGAGCTCGCGGCGCGGCAGCCGGCGCTCACGAAGGAGCAGTTCGGCGTCGCGGACGACGCGCGGCTCGCCGCCGCGCTCGACGTGCTGCGCGCGAAGCTGCCGGCGGCGCTCAACGTGCACGACGTGCTGCCGTCGCCGTTCGACGGCGAGCGGCAGGCCGCAGTGGAGGCGTGGGCGCAGGCGGCGCCGCAGGACGGACTGCACGTGCTCGCCGACCACGTGGACCCGCCGGCCTCCGCCGTCGCGTGGTTCGCGGCGTTCGGCGATCCGCTCGAGTGGCTGCCGACACTGCCGGCCGAGGCGTTCCCGCACGACGCGCCGCTCGTGCGCGACACGCCGTACGGGCGCGTCGCACTCGGTACGCCCGGCGACGACGTCTGGACCGGGGAGTACGCGGTGCTGATCGATCCGGGCGGCAACGACCGGTACCTCGCGTGCCGTGTCGGCGCCGCGTTCGGCACCGAGGCGCGGCGCGTCGGGTTCTTCGCCGACCTCGGCGGGGACGACGTCCACGACGGTGGCGACGTGGACGTCACGTGCGGCGCGGCGATCCTCGGCGTCGCAGCGTTCCTCGACCTCGGCGCCGGCGACGACCGCTACGTCGTCGGCCACTGCTCCCTCGGCGCCGCGATGGGCGGCACCGCGGTCTTCTACGACGACGGCGGCAGCGACACCTACGAGGGCCGCTCCTACACCGAGGGTGCCGCGGGCTTCGGCGTCGCGGTGTTCCTCGACGACGCCGTGCAGCCCGCGCCCGTCATGACGAGCGACCAGGGCACGCGCGAACCGGTGGACATCGGGCTCTTCGACAACGACAGCGTGCGCGCGTGGGTCGCGGCGCAGGGCTTCGCACGTCCGCGCGCGGTCGCGCTCTGCATCAACACGCGCGGCAACGACGTCTACGAGGCGGGCGGGGTGTACCTCGATGCACCGCTCTTCGCGGACCGCTACGAGTCGTTCGCGCAGGGCTTCTCGATCGGCGAACGCGGCATCGACTGGGCGGGCGGCATCGCAGCGCTGATCGACCGCGACGGCAACGACCGCTATCTCGGCGACATCTACGACCAGGGCGTCGGGTACTGGTACGGCGCGGGCCTCCTGTGGGACGGCGGCGGCAACGACACGTACGAGATGACGCAGTACGGCCAGGGCAGCGGCATCCACCTCGCCGTCGGCGGGCTCGTGGACGTGGCGGGGCACGACACGTACGTGATGCACTCCGGTCTCGGGCAGGGCGGCAGCCACGACTACGCGAGCGGGCTCCTGCACGACCGCGGCGGCAACGACCGCTACCTCGGCTCGACGTCGTGCAACGGCTGCGGCCTCACGAACTCGGTGGGCATCCAGATCGACCGCTCGGGCGACGACCTCTACGGCGCGCGCCGCAACGGCGGCTTCAACTCCGGTCGCCCCGCGCGCGAGTTCGCGTCGATCGGCGTGCTCGTCGACCTCGGCGGCAAGGACGACTACCACGAGGAGATGCGCGACGGCGACACGTGGCGCCGCCCGGACATCGGCGTCGGCATCGACGTCCTCGACGCCGCGGACGCCGGCCGCGACGGCGCGGCGCCCGCGCCCGACACGCTCACCGGGAAGGCCGAGATCCCCGCCGTGTGCTCGTACGAGGGCGACCTCGAGCAGTCCGTCTTCGACGAGCTCTGGGCGATCGCGTGCCGCTGGGAAGTGGGCGACAACCGCGTGATCGTGCCGGAGGCGCGCAAGCGGCTCGTCGCGTTCGGCGCCCCCGTGCTGCCGTTCCTCGACGCGAAGATGGAGACCGACGACTCGGGCCTCGAGCTGCGCGCGTACGTGAGCGTGCTGACGGGCATCGCGGACGGCGGAGCACGCGACGACGTGCTCGCGTTCCTGCGCACGAACGCACAGTCCGACGTCGCGCGTCGCCGGCGTGTCGCGCTCTACCTCGTCGGGGAGTTGAAGACGACGGAGCTCGAGGACGTCGTTCTGGCGCGGCTCGCGTCGGGCGACGACGCGGAGTCGCGGCGCGCCGCGGGTGTGCTCGCGGCACTCGGCAGCCACGCCGGCGACGCGACGCTCCGCGCGTGGCTCGCGTCGGACGACACGCTGCGCGTGCAGACGGCGATCCAGGTGCTCGTCGGCGGCGAGGCGGACTGCTGGGACGCGCTCGCACCGCTGCTCGAGCACGAGGACTTCGCCGTGCGCACGCGCCTCGTCACGCTGCTCGCGGCGCACCTGCCGAAGTACCGCGCGGGCGTGCTGAAGGTCTTCGACTGGCAGCTCACGGACCGTGCGCGGCGCAGCGCGCTCGACGTGCTCGCGCGCGCGCCGGATCTCCCCGACCTGGACACGATCCTCGGGACGGTCGTGTTCCTGCTCGACGACAACCCCGGCCTGCGCGCCGACGCCGCGCGCGTGGTGCGCCACTGGCAGTCGCTCGCAGGCGTCGACGCGGATGCGCTCGCGGCGTCGATCGCGCAGGTGGACGCCATGGCGCAGAGCGACCCCGTGCCGTACGTGCGGTCGGCGGCGCGCGCTCCGCGGCCGTGACCGCGAGCTGATCGCGCACGAACCAATGCGCGGCCGCTCCGTTGGCAGAGGCCACGGAGGCGGTGATGCGCAAGTTCAGACGGTTCACGTTGGCCCTGGTGGCGTCGGTCGCGCTGCACGCGGCGTTCGTCGGTGCGGACCCGGTGCACGAGACCGCGCCGCGCGCGCCGCGGCTGCTCCCGGCGTACGTGGACCTGCGCAGCGCGGACGAGCTGCTCGTCGTCTGCGAGGAGCCGGAGCCGGAGTCGGATCGCCCCGTCGAGGAGTCGATCGGATGTGCCGACGACGCGGTGGAGTTCGCGGACTTCGAGGTGTCGGACTGCTGCGAGCTGGCGTCCGCAGACGACGACCCCGTCATCGGCCTGGGCGACGCGGACGCGCCGTTCGAGGGCGCCGGTGTGAACGGCACGATCGGGATCGGCGGCGGCGCCGGCGGCGCGTTCGGCGGCCGCCGCGGCGGGCACCGCAACCTGCGCGCGGGCGGCGGCGGCAAGGCCGCCGGTGACGGCTGGTCGGGCGACACGACGCTGCAGCTCGTCGCGAAGCGCGCGGGCGGGGAGGTGCTCGGCACGTTCCCGTTGCGGCGGAGCGACGTGCGCGCCGAGGCGTCGGGCTGGATCGCATCGACGCACCTGACGCAGACCTTCGAGAACGCGTTCGACGAGCCCGTCGAGGCGGTCTACGTCTTCCCGCTCCCGAGCGACGCGGCGGTCAACGAGTTCGAGCTGGTCGTCGCCGGGCGGCGCGTCGTCGGCGTGGTGCGTCCGCGCGAGGAGGCCGAGGCCATCTACGCGCAGGCGCGTGCCGACGGAATGACCGCGAGTCTCCTGACGCAGGAGCGCCCGAACGTCTTCACGCAGTCCGTCGCGAACATCGCGCCGCACGAGAGCGTGCAGGTGGCGGTGACGTTCTTCCACGGCCTGCGCTACGACGCGGGCATGACGGAGTACGTGCTCCCGACCTGCGTCGCGCCGCGCTACGTGCCCGGCGCCCCGGTCGCCGAGGAGCGGCGTGCGCAGGACACCGCGGAGGTCGCAGGAGGAGGCGGGACCGCGAACGCCACCGACGCCGTGCCCGACGCGAGCCGCATCTCCCCGCCTCTCGTGCCGCCCGGCATGCGCTCCGGCCACGAGCTGTCGCTCGAACTCGCGATCGACGCGGGCGTCGCGATCGAGCGCGTCGAGAGCCCGACGCACGAGATCGACGTGCGGCTCGACGGACGGCGCGCGTCGGTCCGCCTCGCCGCGCGCGAGGTCATCCCCGACCGCGACGTCGTCGTGCGCTGGCGCGTCGGCGCTGCCGCGCTCCGCACCGGCTGCGTCGCGCACCGCGACGCGACGCAGGGCGGCTGGTTCTCGGCGTTCGTCGTGCCGCCGCTCGAGCTCGAGGGCGTGGACGTCGGCGCGCGCGAGCTCACGTTCGTGCTCGACACGTCCGGCTCGATGGGCGGCGTCCCGATCGAGACGAGCAAGCAGCTCGTCGCGCGCGCGCTGCGCGGCGTCCGGCCGTACGACCGCTTCAACGTCATCCAGTTCGCGGGCGGCACCGGCTCGTTCGCGTCCGAGCCGGTCGACGCCACGCCCGAGAACGTCGCCGCAGCGCTCGCGTACGTCGAGACGCTGCGCGGCTCGGGCGGCACCGAGATGCTCGCGGGCATCCGCGCGTGGCTCGCGCAGCCCGCGGACCCGCGGCGCATCCGCACCGTCGTGTTCCTGACCGACGGCTTCGTCGGCAACGAGGAGCAGATCCTCGCGACGATCCGCGGCGCCGGGCAGGACGCGCGCTGGTTCGCGTTCGGCATCGGCTCGAGCGTCAACCGCCACCTGATCGAAGGCATCGCCGAGCAGGGCCGCGGCGCGTGCGAGGTGGTCATCCCGCAGGAGGGCGGCTCGGCCGAGGCGGCCGCCGACCGGCTCCTCGCGCGCTTCGACGCGCCGCTGCTCCTGAACGCGACGCTCGACACGAACGGACTCCCCGTCCAGGACCTGCAGCCGGCGCGCGTTCCGGACCTCTTCGCCGGCGCCCCGCTCGTCGTGACGGCGCGCTACTCCGCCGCGTGCCGCGGCGAGCTGCTCCTGCGCGGCAGCGTCGGCGGGCGCGACGTGGTCGTTCCGATCCCCGTGGACCTGCCGGAGGCGGAGGAGCGCAACGCGGCGCTCGCCGCCGTCTGGGCGCGGCACCGCGTGCACGACCTCGACGACGCGCTGCTCGGTGCCGCGGACACGGAGCGCGCGGGGCTGCTCGCGCAGATCGAGGCGCTCGGGCTCGAGTTCCGGCTCGTCACGCGGCGCACGTCGTTCGTCGCGGTCGACGAGACGCGGCGTGTCGGCGACGGCTTCCCGCTGCGACTGCTGCAGCCGTCCGAGATCCCGGACGGCGTGCGCTACTGGGGCGTCGTCGGCGCGCCCGTCGGCGCAGAGGGCCTGCGCGTCGAGGCGTGGGGGCTGACGGTCGCGGACGCGCGCGGCGGCGAGGTGATGGTCGCCCAGGTGGACCGGCCGAGCGCGGCGCAGCGCGCGGGGCTCTACCGCGGGTTCGTGATCGAGACCGTCGGCGGCCACGCCGTGCGCGACGTGCGTCACCTGCGCGCGCTGCTGCTCGCGACCGACGGGCCGCAGGTCACGTTCGGCTATCGCAACGGCGCCGGCGAGGCCGTCCGCGACACGACCCTCACGCGCTGAGTCTCGGTACGCCCCCGCCGAGGTCCGACGGTGCCCGGGCGCCGCCCTTCTGCGACACTCCGGCGATGCACTACGAGCACCTCCGCTACGAGGTCGAGGACGGCGTCGCGACCGTCACGTTCGACCGCGCCGGCAAGAAGAACGCGCTCACCTACGACTCGTACCGCGAGTTCGAGGCGCTGACGCGCGGGCTCGCGCACGACCGCGACGTGAAGGTGCTGCTCGTGCGCGGCGCCGGGGGCGACTTCTGCGCCGGCGGCGACGTGCACACGATCATCGGCGACCTGCTGCCGAAGGACGCGCACGACCACTACCGCTTCACGCAGATGACGGGCGCCTGCGTGCGCAACCTGCGGGAGATGCCGCAGCCCGCGATCGCCGCGATCGAGGGGCTCGCCGTCGGCGCGGGCGCCGTGATCGCGCTCGCCTGCGACCTGCGCATCGTGGCGACGGACGCGCGCTTCGGCTTCGTGTTCACCAAGGTCGGGCTCACGGGCGCCGACATGGGCGCCGCGTACCTGCTGCCGCGCATCGTCGGCCTCGGCCGCGCGTCCGAGCTGCTCCTCTTCGGCGACCTCGTCGACGCGGAGCGCGCGGAGCGCATCGGTCTCGCGAACCGCGTCGTGCCGTCGGAGCGCCTGTACGGCGAGGCGGAGCAGTGGGCGCGGCGCCTCGCCGAGGGACCGCACCTCGCGCAGGAGACGACGAAGCGCATGCTGCAGCGCGAGCTCGACCAGGACTTCGCCTCGGCGCTCGAGACGGAGACGCTCGGCCAGGCGCTGCTGCTGATGGGGCAGGACCACCGCGCGTTCTACGAGGCGTGGTGCGCGAAGCGCGCGCCGCAGTGGACGGGGCGGTGAGCGTTCCCGACGGCGTCGTCGTCCCGCGTCCGCAGGACGAGCACGCGCGCGCTCTCTGTCGGCGCCTCGCCGAGGAGCTCGTCGCGCCGGTCGCGCGCGAGGCGGACGTCACGCGCACCTTCCCGGCCGACGCCGTGCGCGCCCTCGCGCGCGAAGGCGTGCTCGGCGCTGCGCTGCCGCCCGAGGTCGGCGGTCTCGGCTGGGACGCGCTCCAGCTCACGCACCTCTACGAGGAGATCGGGCGCGTGGACCAGAGCGTGCGCGGGTTCCTCTCCGTGCACCTCGGCCTCGTGTGCCAGTGCCTGCACCAGTTCGGCACGGACGCGCAGCGGGCCGCCTGGCTGCCGCGCCTGGCGTCGGGCGAGGTGTTCGGCGCGTACGCGCTGACCGAGCCGCAGGCCGGGAGCGACGCCGCGGCGCTCGCGACGCGCGCCGAGCGCGACGGCGACGGCTGGCGGCTCGCGGGCGAGAAGGTGTGGATCACGAACGGCCTCTCGGCCGGCGTCTTCCTGGTCTTCGCGACCGTCGACCCGGCGCTCCGCCACAAGGGCGTGACGGCGTTCCTCGTCCCCGGCGACGCGCCGGGGCTCGTGCGCGAGCGCATGCCCGGCCACGAGCTCGGGCACCGCGCGAGCGAACACGCGCACCTGCGCCTCGACGGCGTGCGCGTCGGCGCCGAGGACGTCGTCGGCGACGTCGGCGGCGGCTTCAAGGTGGCGATGGGCGGGCTCGACCACGGTCGGCTCGGCGTGGCCGCGGGTGCCGTCGGGCTGCTGCAGGCGTGCCTCGAGGCGACGGTCGCGTTCGCGCGCGAGCGGCGTCAGTTCGGGCAGCGCATCGCGGACTTCCAGATGGTGCAGGAGCGCATCGCCGACATGGCGACCGACACCGACGCCGCGCGTCTCCTGACGCGCCGCGCGGCGCTGCTCGCGGTCGCCGGGCGCGAACGGACGAAGGAGGTCTCGATGGCGAAGCTCTTCGCCACGGAGGCCGCGTGCCGCTGGTCGGCCGAGACGGTGCTCCTGCACGGCTCCCGCGGCTACGTCAACGAGCGGCCGGTCGAGCGGCACTATCGTGACGCGCCGGGGCTGCGGATCTACGAGGGCACGAACCTCGTGCAGCGCATCGTGGTCGCGCGGGCGATCGTCGGGAAGGAGTGAGAGCGTGACGGCAGATGCGGACGACGTACGCGGGACGCTGGCGCCGGGCGCGGGTCCGTTCGAGCGGCACGTCTTCGTGTGCACGTCGGGCGGGACCTGCCCCGACCAGGGCGGCGTCGAGATCCACATGGCGCTGAAGGAGCTCGCGTCCGCGCGCTGCGGGAAGGTGGACGTGCGCGTGAACAAGGCCGGCTGCCTCGCGCAGTGCGGCAACGGCCCCGTGCTCGTCGTGTACCCCGAGAACGTCTGGTACGCGCAGGTGACGCTCGAGGACCTCGACGAGATCGTCGACGAGCACCTGGTCGGCGGCCGGCCGGTCGAGCGCCTGCTCTACCGCGGCCACCGCCGCGGCCCGAACGTCCGCGACTGACGCTCGGCGCGCTCGGGGCGCGCTACGCCCCGAGCGCGCCCTCGAGCTTCTCGAGGCGCGCCCGCAGCTCGGCCACCTCGCGCCGCAGCGCCTCGACCTCGTCGCGGAGCGACGGCGCCGCCGCGACGGGCGGTGCGACGCGTCCGGGACCCGCGACGTCGTGTGCGCCGTCGTGCGCGGCAGCGTGCGCGCCGTCGTCGTCGCGCGGCACCGACTCGCCCGTGCGGTCGTTGCAGAGCGTCTGCCGCCAGCGCGCGTAACGCTGCCCGCTCTCGCGCGGGAGCAGCTCGACGAAGCGCCGCTCCCTGAGGTCGCGCAGGAGCGCGTCCACGCGCTCCTGGTTCTCGAGGTGCGCCATGCGCACCGCGCGCCGGAACAGCTCGCCCGCCGTCTGCGGACCGCGCAGCAGCAGCTCGGCGAGGATCGCGATCTCCTGCCGCGAGACCAGCAGCTCGTCCATCAGCCGCTCGCCGTAGCGCGGCACGCGGCCGCCCTCGCGCTCGTGGACCATCAGCAGTCCGCGCTGGCGCAGGCCCATCAGGCAGCCCGTGATCTCGAACTCGAGCAGCTCGAGCTCGGGGTCGCGGTTGCTCTTCTGGTTGCACGCCGCGACGAGCGCGTTCAGGGAGAGGGGATAGGCGTCGGGCGTCGTCCAGCGCTTCTCGATCAGCGCTCCGAGGATGCGCGCCTCCGTGCGGTCGAGCTCCATGGCGTCCTCCGGGGCCGCGCACGATACCCGGCCCCGCCGCCGGCGACCCCGATCGGCGCAGGGCCGCGCGCGCTCCGGCCGGGGCGCGCCCCGGGCCCGCCGCCCGACGCGCGCCGCCCCGCACCGCGCGAGCCTCACGATTAGGCCGGGACAGCCGCCGCCATCGGGCTACGATCGCGCGCTCGGCGCGGCCCGGCCGCGACCGCGCATCGGGCGCGGGGAGGGACCTCAGGACATGTCCGACATCGAGCGCGAGGTGCTGGAGGTTGACGTCCTCATCGTGGGCGGCGGACCCGCGGGGCTCGGCGCCGCGCTCCGGCTCGCGCAGCTCGCCGAAGAGGCCGGCCGCGACGACCTGACCGTCGTCCTGATCGAGAAGGCCGCGGAGCTCGGCTTCCACTCGTGCAGCGGCGCGGTCATGGACCCCGTCGCGCTCGCGGAGCTCGTGCCGGACTACCGCGCGCAGGGCTGCCCGATCGAGGCGGACGTCGTCCACGACGAGGTCTGGTACCTGCACGAGAACGAGCGCATCCGCGTGCCGTTCACGCCCGCGCCGCTCCAGAACCACGGCCTGCACGTGATCTCGCTCGGACGTCTCGTCCGCTGGCTCGGCGGGCTCGTCGAGAAGACGGGTCGCGTCGAGGTGTTCACGGGGACCGCGGGCGCGGAGATGCTCTACGACGGCGAGCGCGTCGTCGGCGTGCGCACGGGCGACAAGGGCGTCGACAAGGGCGGCAACCCGAAGGGCAACTTCGAGCCGGGCATCGACATCCGCGCGCAGCTCACGATCCTCTCGGAGGGCGTGCGCGGGTCGCTCGCGAAGCCGCTGATCCCGAAGCTCGGCCTCGACGCCGAGAGCGCGCCGCAGGTCTACTCGATCGGCATCAAGGAGCTCTGGCAGCTCCCGCCGGGCAGCGTCGAGCCGGGGCGCGTGCTGCACACGATGGGCTGGCCGCTGCGCGACGACACCTTCGGCGGCGGCTTCGTCTACACGATGGCCGACGACATCGTGGACATCGGCCTCGTGGTCGGCCTCGACTACGTCGACCCGAACACCGAACCGCACAAGCTCTTCCAGCAGCTCAAGACGCACCCGGAGATCCGCCGCCTGCTCGAGGGCGGCAAGATGATCGAGTACGGCGCGAAGGCGCTGCCCGAGGGCGGCTACCACACGATCCCGCGGCCCTACGCCGACGGCGTGCTGCTCGCGGGCGACGTCGCGAGCTTCCTGAACCCGATGCGCCTGAAGGGCGTCCACACGGCGCTCAAGACCGGCATGCTCGCCGCGGAGACGGCGTTCGACGCGCTTGCGCACGGCGACGTCTCCGCCGACCGCCTCTCGCTCTACCACACGCGCATCGCCGGCTCGTGGGTGGAGACGGAGCTGCGCCTCTCGCGCAACTTCCACGCGGGCTTCCGCCACGGCACCGTCGCCGGCCTGTTCAACGCAGGCATGATCCTCGCGACGAACGGTCTCGGCGTGCTCGGCAGCGGCGACGGGCGTCCGGGCCACGAGGCGATGCAGACGCTCGACCACTACTACTCGAGCCACGTCGACGACGACGCGGCGAAGAGTTTCAGGCGCCCGCGCTACGACGGCGTGCTGACCTTCGACAAGCTGACCGACGTCTACCACTCCGGCACGAAGCACAACGAGGACCAGCCCTGCCATCTCAAGGTGGCCGACACGGACCTCTGCGTGACGCGCTGCGCCGAGGAGTACGGCAACCCCTGCACGCGCTTCTGCCCCGCGCAGGTCTACAACATCGTCGAGGACGGCGCGGCGCCGAGCGGCAGGCGGCTGCAGATCGACTTCGCGAACTGCGTGCACTGCAAGACGTGCGACATCGCCGACCCGTACCAGGTCATCACGTGGGTCACGCCCGAGGGCGGCGACGGCCCGCGCTACGACCGCCTGTGATCCGCGCGGCACCGCGCGTCGTCCCCGTCGCGTGAGGATCGAGCGCCCGCTGCTCCACGGCGTGCTGCTGCGTCGCTACAAGCGCTTCCTCGCGGACGTGCGGCTCGACGACGGCGCCGTGACGACGGTGCATTGCCCGAACTCCGGCTCGATGCTGGGCCTCGCCACCCCGGGCGCGCGCGTGCTCGTGAGCGACTCGCAGGACCCCGCGCGCAAGCTGCGGCTGACGCTCGAGCGCGTGCGCGCCGGGCGCACGTGGGTCGGCGTCAACACGCTGCTCCCGAACCGTCTCGCGCGCGAGGCGCTCGCCGCGCGCGCCGTCCCGGGACTGCCGCCCTACGACACGGTCGTCCCCGAGGCCGTGCTCGAGCCGGGCACGCGCATCGACTTCCGCCTCGACCGCGCGGGTGTGCCGGTCGCGTGGGTCGAGGTGAAGAGCGTGACGCTCGCGGAGCGCCGCGTGGCGCTGTTCCCCGACGCCGTCACGGAGCGCGGTCGCCGTCACATCGAGACGCTCGCGCGCGTCGCCCGCGGAGGCGTCGCCGCCGCCACGCTCTACCTCGTCGGCCGCGCCGACTGCGACGTCGTCCGGCCCGCGGACGCCATCGACCCGGCCTATGGCGACGCGCTGCGCGCGGCGGCCGCGGCGGGCGTGCTGCTGCTCGCCCATCGCGTGCGGATGCGGGGCGCCGACGTGCATGTCGGCGCGGCGCTCGAGGTGCAGCCCGGCCAGGCTTCAGCGCCGTAGGGGGGCGCTCCGATGAGGCGGCAGGTCCCGCCGCCCCGCGCGTGTGCGCAGGCTGCCGGGATTCGCCGCAGCAGGTGCAACGTGGCCCAGGACCGCAGCGCTCGGAAGTCGGGGACGGAGACGGCTGCGCCGGCGGAGGCGCCGGCCGCGGCGTCGGCGCCGACGCCGGCGCAACTCGCCGAGGAGCTGACCGCGGTCGAGCGCCGTGCGCTCGAGGCCGAGGAGGCGCTCGCCCGGGAGCGGCACGCGTCGGCCGAACGCATCGGCGAGATGGAGGCGCGTCTGCGCGGCCTCGAGCCGTGGCTGCGCAAGCTGAAGCAGGAGCACGAGCGCATCACGGCGGAGCGCGACGAGCTGCTGCGCACGGCCGACGCCGTGACGCGCACGAAGGCGGGCGCGTCGGCCGAGGTCACGGCGCTCGGTCACGACCTCGCGGCCGCCCGCACCGAGCGCGACGCCGCGGTCGCGGAGCTCGTGGCGCTGCGCAAGCGCATCAAGCACGACCAGGAGGAGATGCTCCTCGCGTGGCAGCGGCGCATCACCTCGGCGGAGGCGGCGCGCGACGCGGCGCAGGCGGAGCTGGCGGAGGCGCGCAGGACGGCGCACGTCAGTGCGGGCACGGGCGAGGAGCTGCGCGGGTTGAAGGCGCAGCTCGAGCAGGCGACGGCGGAGCTCTCGGCCCAGGCGGCGATCGCCCGCACGGCGCAGGAGGACGCGGAGCGCCTGCGCCGGCGCGTGCGCGAGCTCGAGGACGGCGACGAGGCGCGCGCGAGCGAGGCGTCGCGCCGCGCCGAGGAGAGCACGTCCGCGCGGCGGCGCATCACGGAGCTCGAGACCGAGCTCGCCGCAGCGCGGGAGGCCGCGACCGACGCGCGCAGCGCGCTCGACGCGGCGCGCGAGGAGTCGCAGCGTCTGTCCGAGATGCGCGACGACGCCGTGCGCAAGGCGGCCGCGCTCGAGGCGCGTGTCGGCTCGGAGGCCGAGGCGCGCGCGCGTGCCGAGCACCGCGCCGACGAGTCCGGGCTGGCGCTCGCGGAGCGCCTCGCGGAGATGGAGCGCGCGACGCACGAGCTCGCGAACGCGCGCTCGGCGCTCGCGGCGCTCGAGACGGAGCGCGACGGGCTCGCGCGCAGCCTCGAGGAGGAGCGCGAGGAGCGCGCGCTGTGCGTCGCGGCGATCGACTCGACGCACCGCTCCGAGTTCGACGCGCTGCGCACGCGCCAGGAGGCGGAGCTCGCGGCGCAGACGACGCGCGCGGAGGACGCCGAGCTGCGGCTCGCCGCCGTGCTCTCGCGCGTCGAGGCGGCGGAGGCCGAGGTCGCGAGCGAGCGGCGCCGCATCCGCCTGGGCGTGAGCGCCGTGCTCTCCGACGTGTTCCAGCGCCTCGTCGACGGCATGGAGCACGTCGTGGGACCGGACATCGGGATGCCTCCCGTCCAGAAGGCGGGGGACGTCGCCGTCGAGGGCGCCTCGGTGGCCGACGGCGCTCCCGACTGGGACCAGCTCCTCTCGGATCTCGAGGCGCTGCGCACCGAGGTCGAGGAGTTCCGCGACTCCGAGCTGCTCCGCGACGTTCCGGGGCTCGGCGACGAGGCGCACGCCGTCGCGGTGGACGACGACCGCGACGACGGCACGCAGTCGATGCCGTCCGAGGCGGAGCCCGCTCCCGCGCCGCGCCGCCGCCGCCGCTGAGCGCCACCGCCGGGCATTCCTCGACCAGACGTTTCGACATTTGCGAAACTGTCGATGTGAAGGACCTCGCGCTGCGTCTGCGCCTGCTCGGCGACGAGACCCGTCTGCGCGTGCTGCGGCTCGTGCGGCGCGAGGAGCTGAACGCCGGCGAGATCGCGGGCGTGGTCGGCATCGCACCCTCCGCCGTCTCACGCCAGATCGCGCTCCTGCGCGATGCCGGACTCGTCGTCGAGCGGCGCGCCGGGCGCTTCGCGTGGTTCCGCGCCGCACCGGAGATCGAGGGCGGGGTGCTCGCGCTGCTCGGCGACGCGGTCGACGGCGCGGACGACCCGCACGGCGACCTCGCGCGGCTCGACGACGTGCGCCGGGCGCGGCGCGAGCGCCGCTTCGACGACGGCGACGCGCGTCGCCCGTTCGTGCCCGGACGCTCGTGGGCCGCGTGGGCACGTGCGCTCACGTGGCTCGTGCCGCCGGGACTGCGCGTGCTCGACCTCGGCTGCGGCGACGGGGCGCTGACGTGTGAGCTCGCGCGGTTCGCGGCACACGTCGAGGGCGTGGACCGCAGCGCGGCACTCGTGCGCACCGCGCGGGCGACGGCGCGGCGGCGCGGCGCGCGCGGCGTGACGTTCCGCGCGGCGGACCTCCTCGACCTGCCGCACGACCCGGGCTCCTTCGACCTCGCGGTGCTCTCGCAGACGCTGCACGCCACGGAGCCGGCGCCCGCGCTCGCGGAGGCCGCGCGCGTGCTCGTGTCCGGGGGGCGCGTGCTCGTCGTGGACCTGCTCCCGCACACCGAGGAGTGGGTGCGCGAGCGCCTCGGACACACGCGGCTCGGGTTCGCGCCGCAGGAGCTGCAGGAACTGCTCGCCGCGGACTTCGACGACGTGCGCGTGGAGCGGCTGCCGGCGCGCGGCGGCGACCCGTTCCGCGTGGTGCTGGCGACGGGCGTGACGCGCGCGGCGGCGCGCGCGCGCCGACGGAGGACTGCGTGAACCCCCGCGACCTGCCCTGGCTCGATCCCGCGCGCGTGGCGGCGCTCGAGGCCGCCGCCGCCGAGCGCATCCTCGTGTTCGATGCGGCGATGGGCACGGCGCTCCAGGCCGTCGCGCTCACGGCCGCCGACTTCGGCGGTCCCGAGCTCGAGGGCTGCAACGAGGTGCTGGTCGCGACGCGGCCGGACGTCGTGCGCGCCGTGCACGATGCGCACCTCGCGGCCGGCGCGGACGTCGTCGAGACCGACACGTTCGGCGGCACGCCGCTCGTCCTCGCGGAGTACGGGCTCGCGGAGCGTGCGGTCGAGCTGAACGAGCGCGCGGCGCGGCTCGCGCGCGCGGCGTGCGCGGAGCGCGACGTGCCGGGCCGGACGCGGTTCGTCGCAGGGTCGATGGGACCGACGACCAAGGCGATCTCGGTCACCGGCGGGATCACGTTCGAGGGACTGCGCGAGACGTTCGCCGCGCAGGCGCGCGGGCTGCTCGCGGGCGGTGTCGACCTGCTGCTCGTCGAGACGTCGCAGGACACGCGCAACGTGAAGGCGGCGCTGCTCGCGCTCGACGACGAGTTCGCGCGGCTCGGCGCACGCGTGCCCGTGATGGTCTCGTGCACGATCGAGCCGACGGGCACGATGCTCGCGGGTCAGGGCGTCGAGGCGTTCTGGACGAGCGTCGCGCACCGCGAGCTGTTCTCGGTCGGCCTCAACTGCGCGACGGGTCCCGAGTTCATGACGGACCACGTGCGCTCCCTCGCGGAGCTCGCGCGCACCCGCGTCTCGTGCCTGCCGAACGCGGGCCTGCCCGACGCGGACGGCCGCTACACGCTGACGCCCGCCGCCCTCGCGGCGGCCGTGCGGCGCTTCGCGGAGCACGGCTGGCTGAACGTCGTGGGCGGCTGCTGCGGCACGCGTGCCGAGCACGTCGCCGCCCTCGCGGAGGCGGTGCGCGGCCTGCCGCCGCGGCGCGTCCCCGCGCACAAGCGCACGCTGTTCTCGGGCATCGACTTCCTCGAGGTGACCGACGACAACCGCCCGGTGCTCGTCGGCGAGCGCACGAACGTGATCGGCAGCCGCCGCTTCAAGCGGCTCATCGCCGAGGAGCGCTTCGAGGAGGCGGCCGAGATCGGCCGCGCGCAGATGAAGAGCGGCGCGCAGATGCTCGACGTCTGCCTCGCGAACCCCGACCGCGACGAGATGGCGGACCTCGAGCGCTTCATGGCCGGTGCGGTGCGGATGGTGCGCGCACCGTTCGTCGTCGACTCGACGGACGCCGCCGTGATCGAGCGCGCGCTCACGTGGTGCCAAGGCAAGGCGCTCATCAACTCCGTCAACCTCGAGGACGGCGAGGAGCGCTTCGAGCAGGTCGTGCCGCTCGCGCTGCGCTACGGCGCGGCGCTGGTCGTCGGCTGCATCGACGAGGACCCGGTGCAGGGAATGGGGGTCTCGCGCCAGCGCAAGCTCGAGATCGCGCGGCGCAGCCACGAGCTGCTGACGCGCAAGTACGGCGTGCGCGAGGAGGACATCGTCTTCGACCCGCTCGTGTTCCCGTGCGCGACGGGCGCCGCGGAGTACGTGGGCAGCGGCGTCGAGACGATCGAGGGCGTGCGGCTCATCAAGCACGCGTTCCCGCACTGCCGCACGGTGCTCGGCATCTCCAACGTCAGCTTCGGCCTGCCCGAGGCGGGGCGCGAGGTGCTGAACGCGGTCTTCCTCTACCACTGCACGAAGGCGGGCCTCGATCTCGCGATCGTCAACAGCGAGAAGCTCGAGCGCTACGCGTCGATCCCGGAAGAGGAGCGGCTCCTCGCCGAGGACCTGCTCTGGAACCGCGGTGACGACCCGGTCGCCGCGTTCGCGGCGCACTTCAAGGGGCGCGTCGCACACGCGAGCCACGCGCCGCGCGCCGACCTGCCGGTCGACGAGCGCATCGCGCGCTGCATCGTCGAGGGCACGAAGGAGGGGCTCGTCGCGGCGCTCGACGAGAAGCTCGCGGCCGGCGTCGCGGCGCTCGACGTCGTCAACGGTCCGCTGATGGCGGGGATGGACGAGGTCGGCCGGCTCTTCGCGAAGAACGAGCTGATCGTGGCGGAGGTGCTGCAGAGCGCCGAGGCGATGAAGACCGCGGTCACGCACCTCGAGCCGCACATGGAGCGCGCCGACGCGGCGAGCAAGGGCACGATCGTCCTCGCGACGGTGAAGGGCGACGTCCACGACATCGGCAAGAACCTGGTCGAGATCGTGCTCGCGAACAACGGCTTCCGCGTCGTGAACCTGGGCATCAAGGTGCCGCCGGCCGAGCTCGTCGCGGCCGTGCGCGAGCACGCGCCCGACGCCGTCGGCCTGTCCGGACTGCTCGTCAAGTCCGCGCACCAGATGGTCGCGACCGCCGAGGACCTGCGCGCGGCCGGGATCGACGTGCCGATCCTCGTCGGCGGGGCGGCGCTCTCGCGGCGCTTCACGGCGACGCGCATCCGCCCGGCGTACGGCGGCGGCCTCGTGCTCTACGCGCAGGACGCGATGGCGGGACTCTCGCTGCTCGACCGCGTCATGCGTCCGGCGGAGCGGCCGGCGCTCTTCGACCTCGCCGCGCAGGAGGACGGCACGCCCGCGGCCGTCGAGACGCTCGCGGCGAGCGCCGAGGCCGCGCCGGTCCGCAGCCGCGAGGTGGACGTCGCGCTCGCGGTCCCGCCGCCGCCGGACCTCGACGAACACGTCGAGGAGATCCGCGACCTCGACGCGCTCTGGGACTGGGTCAACCCGCAGATGCTCTACGGCCGCCACATGGGGCTGAAGGGCGCCGGCCGCAAGCTCGGCACGGACGACCCGCAGGCGCGCAAGGTCGAGGCGGCCATCGACGACGTGAAGGCGCTGGCCCGCGACGGCGCGCTCACGGTGCGCGCCGTGTGGCGCTTCCTGCCGGCCGAGGCCGACGGCAACGCGCTCCGGCTGTTCCTGCCCGACGGGCGCGAGGCGGCGCGCCTCGCCCTGCCCCGGCAGCGCCGCGCCGACGGCCTGTGCCTCGCGGACTACGTCCTCCCCGCGCGGGACGGCGTGCGCGACCACGTCGCGCTCTTCGTGACGACGGCCGGCGCCGGCGTCCGGGAGCGCGCCGAGGAGTTGAAGCGGCGCGGCGAGTTCGTGCGCTGCCACGCGCTCCAGGCGCTCGCGATCGAGTCGGCCGAGGCCGCCGCCGAGCGCCTGCACGCGCAACTGCGCGCGCTGTGGGGCTTCCCGGACGCCGCCGGGACGACCATGCTCGAGCGCTTCCAGGCGCGCTACCGCGGGAAGCGCTACTCGCCGGGCTACCCCGCGTGTCCGGATCTCGAGCTGCAGGAGCCGTTCTTCGCGCTGCTGCGCCCGGAGCGCATCGGCGTCACGCTCACCGACGGGCACATGATGGAGCCCGAGGCGAGCGTCTCGGCGCTCGTCGTGCACCACCCCGAGGCGGCGTACTTCGCCGTGTGACGCGGACCGCTCGCGGGGCCGGCGGCATCTTCCCCGCAGCGGCGCACGCGGAACCCCCGGTCCGCGCGGGCGGTTCGAGGCCGGTCCCGGGAAGATCGGTCCGGCGGGCCGCCGCGTCCGCCCTGCGCCAGGCGTGCGAGCCTGCTGCGCCCAGGAGAAGCCATGAAGCGCGCTGTCGTCGTCCTCCTCGCCCTTGCCGCCGTCGTGGCGCTCGCCGCCGCGTTCGTCCTCATGGTCCTCGCGCCGACCGGCGCTCCGGCGCCGACCGACGGCGCAGCGCCCGGTACGTCCGGCGCGGAGGTGACGGGCGCCGACGCGCAGTCCGACGAGACGCCCGCGGGCGTCGACGTCGGCGGTCGGCGCCGCGTGCAGATGCCCGATGCCGACGGCGCCGCCGGGGCCTCGACAGGGGCGCGCCTCTCCGGTGTCGTGCTCGCGGGCACCGCGCCCGTCGCGGGAGCCCGGGTCACGGTCTACGCCGCCGGCGACAGCGCCGCCGAGGACCGCGCGGCGGAGGGGCGCGAGGCGTTCGGCGACCTGTTCTCGGCGGACGAGCTGCGCGAGCTCGAGCGCGACTTCGGGTCGTTCGGCGGCGGGCGGCGCGCCAACCGTCAGGTCGAGTTCGCAACCGAGTCCGAGCCGACGCAGGCGGGCGCGAGCGAGCCGGAGGTCGGCGAGACACGTGTCAGCGTGTCCTTCGGCAGCAGGAGCTCCGTCTCGGTCGAGGGCGACGGCGAGATCCCCGACCTCGAGTCCGAGGAAGTGCAGAACGCCATGGGGCGCGGGATGGAGATGGCGGGGCGGATGATGCGCGATCCCGCGCTGATGGAGCGCATCCTCGACTTCGCCCGCCTGCGGATGGCGGGGTTCGAGCCGGAGCCGACCGGCGCCGCGCTCGCGGTCGTCACGTCCGACGCCGACGGCGCGTTCGTCGTCGAGGGGCTCGCCACGAAGCGCGTCCTGCTGCGTGTGCAGGCCTCGGGCTATGCGCGCGCGAGCACTCACGCCCGGGTCGGTGCGACCGACGTGGTCGTCCAGTTGGTGCCGGGCGGCGTGCTCCAGGGTGTCGTCACCTCCGCAGGCAAGCCCGTCGTGGGCGCCGAGGTCCGCACGAAGAACGCGACGACCGTCACCGACGCGGCGGGCGCGTTCTCGGTCGAGGGCGCCGTGCTCCCCGAGGAGAGCCTGCTCGTGACCGCGCGCGGGCACGTCGCACACGCGCAGCAGGTCCGGATGGAGGCGCCCGGCACGCCGACGCGCGTGGCCGTCGAGCTCGCCGGGGCGGCGCTCGTGCGGGGCGTCGTGCGCGGCTCCGACGGCGCACCGGTCGCGGGGGCGGCCGTGCGCGTGTCGAAGGGCGGCGGCTTCAACCCCGCCGCGTTCATGGAGCTCGCGAACCGCGGCAGCCTGAGGGCGCCCGCGCCCGCTGCGCGCACCGACGCGAGCGGCGCGTTCGAGCTCGACGGCATCCCTCCCGGCGACGCGAAGCTGCGCGTGGACGCGCGCGACCGGCTTCCCGCGACCGTTGCACTCGAGGCGCTCCGCGCCGGCGAGCAGCGCGCGATCGACGACATCGTCCTCGCGCGGCAGTCCACGCTGACCGGTCACGTCTACGACGCAGAGGGCGCGCCGCTCGCCGGTGCGAAGGTGAAGGTGTCGCTGCCCGCGCCGGAGGGCTTCGGCGCGATGCTCTCCGGCATGTTCGGCGGCAACTGGGCGACCGCGACGAGCGACGCGTCGGGCGCCTACACCGTCACCGGCTTCGAGGGCGGCGTGCGGACGGTGCGCGTGGAGTCCGCGGTCTGCCTCGACGCGGAGACCGAACTCGACATCCCGGCCGAGCGCTCGCTCACCCACGACTTCCGACTCGAGCCCGGGCACACGCTCGACGGCGTCGTGCTCTCGCCGGAGGGCGACCCGGTCGCCGGCGCCAAGGTCGCCGTGAAGATGCCCGGCGGCTCCGCGGGCAATCCCATGGCCGCGATGTTCGGCGGGCTCGGCGAGCCCGACGCCTCGGCGACGACCGACGAGGAGGGCCGCTTCCGCATGGGCGGACTCGAGGCGGGGCCGTACACCGTCAGCGCGTCCGCGCAGGGCTGGCTCGACGCCGAGCTGGCCGACGTGGCGCAGGACAGCACCGGGATCGCGCTGCAGCTCCGGCGTCCGGCGCTCGTGCGCGGCATCGTGCTCGCCGCCGACGGCTCCCCGGTACCGGGCGCCGAGGTGCTGCGCCGCGGCGGGCGCTCGCGCGGCGCCGGCAATCCGATGCTCGCGATGATGCGCCAAGACGCGCGCACCACGGCCGACGCCGCCGGTCGCTTCGAGATCGACGGGCTCGAGCCGGGCGCGTACGAGCTCTACGCGCGCCACCGCGAGCACGCCGACAGCGAACACGTGAAGCTCAAGCTCGCGGCGGGCGAGCAGGTCGACGGTCTCGAACTGCAGCTCCGACCCGGCGTGGCGATCGTGGGCGTGGTCGTGGAGAAGGACGGCGGAGCGCCGGTCGCGAACGCGGTCGTGTACGTCTCGCTCGCGCAGGGCGCGATGGCCGCCGTGAACGTCAGCGACTTCGGCGACGGTGATCCTCAGGCGCCGGCGAACTCGCTCAGTGCGCGCACCGCGGCCGACGGCAGCTTCCGCATCGACGGGCTCACCCCCGGGCGCGTGACCGTGGAGGTGCGTGCGCGCGACCACGCGCCGACATCCCTGGCACGCATCGAGGCGCCGAGCGAGGGGTTGCGCGTCGAGATCGGCCGCGGCGGCAGCGTCGCCGGCACGGTCACCGGGGCCGACGGCCGCCCGCTCGCCGGAGAGCAGCTCATGCTCACCGGCGGCGCGATGGGCTTCGGCACGCAGCGCTCCGCGACCAGCGACGCGAACGGCGAGTACCGCTTCGAGCGCCTCTCGCCGGGCGCCTATCAGATCATGCGGCTCGACACGTCGGCTGCGTTCGGCATGGGCGGCATGACGCCCGTGGTCGTGAAGGAGGGCGAGGTCACGCGCAAGGACTTCGCCGCGGCCGCGAGCGGCGCCGCGGTCGCGGGGCGCGTGCAGCGCGACGGCAAGGGCGTCGAGGGCGCGATGGTCGTCCTCACCGGCGGCGCGGCGGGCATGAAGATCGCGACGTCGTCGAACGACGGGAGCTTCCGCTTCGAGGGTCTCGCCGACGGCTCCTACACGCTGAGCGTGCAGGAGGACCTGATGGGCGGTGGCACGAGCACCGCCGAGGCGAGCGTCGAGCAGGGGCGCAGCGTCGAGGACGTCGTGCTGCAGCTCTCGTCGTTGCGGCTCGAGGGCCGCGTGGTGGACGAGGACGGCAAGCCCGTCGCGCTGGCGCAGCTCTTCCTCGTCGAGCCCGGCAGCACCGCGAGCGGGTCGCTCGCCGACCTCATGCGCAACCAGCGCGGCCAGGCGATCACGGACGAGCGCGGCCGCTTCCGGATGGCAAGCATCCCCGCGGGCACGTACTCGCTGCGGGTGACCGCGAGCGGCTACGTGCAGCAGACGCTCGAGGGCGTGACGGCGGGGCAGGACGTGACCGTCCGCCTGCGGCGCGGCGCGGAGTTCGAGGTGACCGTGCTCGGTCCGGACGACGCGCCCGTGCAGGGCGCGACCGTGGTCGTGCAGGACGGCGACGGACAGGAGAGCGTGGCGTTCGGCATGGCGCTCGAGGGCGTGAGCAACCAGCAGGGCGTCGCCGTGCTGCGCCTCGGGCCCGGGCGGCACCGTCTGCTCGTCGAGAGCGTCGCGCACCCTGCCACGACGGTCGAGGTGGACGCCGCGGCCGGCAGCGCCGTCGTGCGGCTCTCGGCGGGCGGCGCGCTCGAGATCACCGTGCGCCGCGCGGGACAGGCGGTCGAGGGGGCGTCGATCGAACTCCTCGATGCGTCCGGCGCGCCGCTCCGCAAGCGCATCTCGCTGACGAACTTCCTCGGCGGCGGCCGCACGACCGACAGCGCCGGTGTCGCCGTCGCGGAGGGACTCGCGAGCGGCGAGGTCACCGTGGTCGTGACGCCTCCGGGCGGGCAGCCGGTGCGGCGCTCCGCGCGCGTCGTCGCGGGCGGCACCGAGCGCGTGACGATCGAGCTACCGTAGCGCGGCGAGCTCGGGGTCGTCCGGCAGCGCGCGCCGGAGCGCCGCGACGAGCTGTGCGCGCGCGGCGTCGAAGTCCTCGACTCCCACGCGGCGGCCGTGGCGGTGCGCGGTCAGCATCGACGACGTGAAGTCGAGCGCGATGTCGAGCTTCGTCGCGTCGCGCGTGAAGCGCAGTCCGTACGTCGGCCGGTACGGGTCCGACTTCGCGTGTCGCCAGTCGTACGTCGCGGAGTCCGCGAGGATGCGCGAGAGCTCCGCGGCGACGTCCGGCGCGACGGCGAACGGACCCGCGACGACGCGGTGCACGCCGACGTACGGCACGTTCGGCTCGGGCGGACCCGCGGCGGGATCGATGCGGAACACGTCGACGGCGGTCGGCTGCGCGAGCGCCTCGGCGCTGCCCGGTCCGCCGAGGAGCTGCTCCACGCGCCAGTCCGTGGCGCCGCGGCGGCAGGCCGGAGCGCCCGCGAGCACCGCGAGCGCGAGCAGCGCGACGAACCCTGCGCGCCTCACTTCGGCGGGTCCCACAGGTCGGACCACATGCGGCGCGGCACGGTGACGTCCACGTACGCGGGGTAGACGTCGGTCGGGTCCATGCGGCGGCCGGCCGTCTCGAGCAGCGCGCCGAGCGAACGCGACACGACGCCCTCGAAGAGCACGTCGTCGCCGCTCGTGATCTTCACCGGCTGGTCCAGGTCCACCAGCTCGGGCGCGAGGTAGACGCGCAGCGGCAGCGTCTTCGGCTCCGTGCGGCCGGGCTGCGGCTTCGACGTCGCGACGACGTCGATCCGGTTCTCCCCGAGGACGCGCGCGTGGAAGCGCCACGCCGGCAGCGGCGCGTCGCAGCCGAGCCAGTACATGCGCCGCTTCCACGGCCACCACGTCTCCCAGACGACCTCCTCGGGATATGTGACGCGGCGCTGCTCCGCCATCCACTTCACGATCGGCTTGACGCCGTCGGTGGGGAGCGCGTGGCCGTTGCCCTTCACGCGGTCGTACGTGAAGACGTAGCGCCCGGGGAACAGCTTCTGCAGGCGCCCGAGCAGACCCGTCGCGATGTCGTCCGGGTGCACCGCCTCGTTGCGGTCGTCGTCGCTGTGGTGGATGTGATACGGCACGTGCATCAGGTTCGGGAGCACGCCCTCCATCAGTCCCTGGTAGTCCGCGAGCGGCGTCTCGAGACGGTTGAGCGTGCCCGGCCGCATGTACGGCATCACGCTGCCCGCGAGCGGCGACGCGGCCGCGAAGAGGTCGGCGTTGCGCCCGCCGATCATCCACGAGCCGTCGCCGCCCATCGAGTGGCCCGCGATGCAGATGCGCAGCGGGTCGATCTCGAACGTGCGCTGTGCCGCGTCGACGAGGTCGAGGACGAAGCGCTCCTCGGCCTCCTCGTTCCACGCCGAGCTGACCTTCTTCATCACCTCGGGCGAGACGACCGTGAAGCCCTGCGCCGTTGCCGTGGACCAGATGCCGTGCGCCGAGCCCGCGTCGCCCTGACCCTCGCCGCCGCCGTGGAGCGCGAGCAGCAGCCCGCCGCCCTTCTTGCCCTTCGCGACCATGTAGAGCCCGCGGCGCGCCTTCTCGTCGTAGAACCACGCCTGGCCCTTCGGCTTCAGCGTCGGTCCGTGCTCGCGCCGCAGCTCGACGAGCTTCGCGACGACCGGCGCGACGAGCGCCGTGTCGATGCCGATCGTCGCCGCGCGCTGTTCGACGGCGCGCATCGCGGCGTCCGGCTCCGCCGCCTCGGCGGCGCGCGCGAACTCGTCGCAGACCGCGGTCAGGTGCTTCAGGCGCTCGCGGTCGAGGGGGGCGTCCTGCGCGCGCGCACGCGGCGTCGCGACCGCCGCGACGAGGGCGGCGAGGACGACGCCCGCCGCCGCGCGCGCGCAGGGCGACGTGCGGGAGAGCATGCGCGGCAGCATCACCGACGCTCCGCGGGCTGCCACGGGAATGCGCGGCGCCCGCGGCGTCTCAGCGCTCCTCTGCCTGCAGCGTCACGCCGCCGCGCCCGCCGACGATCACACCGGCCGAGAGGTTGCGCCGGTCGCTCGCCGTGCGGACGCGCACCTGCACCTCGTACTCGACGCCCTCGACGAACCCGCCGAGCCGGAACGAGCCGTCGGCCTCGGTCTCGCCGGACTGGCTCTGCGCCCCGTTGCTGCCGTCCTTCGGACGGAACCACAGGCGCGCGCCGCCGAGCGCGGAGCCGTCGGTGTCGAGTACGCGGCCCGAGCACTCGACGCCGTTCGCGAGGACGAGGCGCAGACTCGCGCCGCCCGGTCGGACCTCGGCGGCGGAGCTCTGGATGTGCCCGGCGTGGGTCGCCGTCACGGTGTAGACGCCGTCGGTCTCGAGTCCCGTCAGCTCGAACGTGCCGTCGGCCCCCGTGTTCGCGTTCGCCGAGCGCCGGTTCGCGGCGGACGCGGTCACCGACGCGCCGACGACCGGCTGCCCGGACCCGTCGACGACGACGCCGCTCACGACCGCGCCGCGCGAGGCCGTGAGGCGCAGCCCGGTGGCGCCCGCGGTGACGGTGCCGTCGCCGGTGATGACGAGCTGCTGCTGCCGCCCCCCGCCCCACGTCTGGATCTGCACGCGGTACGTCCCGGGGTCGAGGCCGCCCACCTTGAAGCGACCGCCGTCGCCGATCATCCCGCTGCCCGAGTTCCGCGGACCCTCGTTGCCGTTGCGCTCCGGATTCAACTGGATCCACGCGTTCCCGAGCGGCTGACCCTGTTCGTCGACGACGACGCCCTCGACCGAGAGCCCCGACGAGAGCGCGATCTCGAGACCCGTCGTTCCGGGTGCGACCTCGTCGAGCACGCGCGGGGAGAAGCTCCGTCCGCCGTACCCGTTGTTCGCGTTGACCTGTACGCGCAGCGGCCCGCTGTCCGGCGCAAGCCCGAGCAGTTCGAACGCGCCGTCCGCGTCGGTCTGGGCCTGCGCGTTGCTCGCGGGGCGGCCCGCCTGCGGCTTCGTCGGCATCGCCCACAGCCACGCGCCCGCAACCGGCTTCCCCGCGTCGTCGACGACACGCCCCGTGATCCTGAGCCCCTCGCGCACCACGAGTCGCACGTCGGTCGTGCCCGCGGCGACGGCGGGGCCGTCGTAGGGCAGCACGTTCGCGCGACCCTGCCACGCGTTGCTGACGCTCATCGTGTAGGAGCCGGCCGGGAGACCGCGCAGCACGAAGCTCCCGTCTTCGCCCGCGGTGGTGCTCGCGCCGCCGCGCGCGCGCTTGCCCTCGCCGGCGGTGTCTTGTCCCGCCGCGCCGACCTGGACCCCCGCGACGGGGGAGCCGTCCGGGTACACGACGACGCCGCGGATCTCGAGCTCGGGCGCGAGCGGGATCTCGATGTCGCCGGCGCCCGGCGCGTGCGCGTCCTTCGACGCCGCGACGTGGCGCTCGCACTCCACGCTCAGCGTGTAGTCGCCCTCGGCGAGCCCGCCGACGCGGAACCCGCCCGACGCGTCGGTGACGGCGACGACGGACCTGCCCGCGCCCCGCCCGGTGCGCGACTGGACGGCGCCCAGGAGCTGCATGGCGTCGTCCCCGCCGCGCGGTTCGCGACGGCGCGGCTGGACCTGGATGCGCGCCGCCGCGAGGCCCTCGCGCGTGTCGGCGTCCACCACCCGCCCCGCGATCGACGTGGCGGGCGCCAGCGCGACGTCGACGGTGTACTCGGCCGTCTCGGCGGCGAGCGTCACCGCGTCGCTCTGCGCCGTGGCGTGACCCGGCGCGTCGGCGCGCACGACGAGCCGCCCCACGGCCGCCGCGAGGACGACCTCGTACGTCCCGTCGGCGCGCACGGGGTGCCGCAACGCGCTCGCGGCTGCCGCGCGCATGTCCACCAGCATCTGGCCGGTCGCGCCCTGGACGGGGGCGACGCCGACGATCACCTGCGTGTCCTCGGGCGGTGCGCCGCCGTCGAGCGTCACGCGGCCGCGGACGACCGGCGCCGGCGTGATCCGCACCACGACGTCCGTCGGGGGCGCGTCCGCCGTGATCTGCAGCGGCTCGCCGGCGAGCGAGACGTATCCCGCCTTGGCGGCGGCGATGCCGAGCTGCGGGGTCGGCGTGACGCCCTCGATGCGGAACGTGCCGTCGGGCGCGCTCACGACGTCGTCGATCGGGCTCGCGAGCCAGCCGCCCGCGCTCCACGCGCGCACCGTCGCGCCGCCCACCGGCTCGCCGCTCGCCGTCTCGACGCGCCCCGCGATGCTCGCGCCCGCGACGACGGCGATGTCGTGCTCCGTCTCGCCGGTGGCCGCGATCTCCACCGCGAGGTGCTCGGGCAGCGAGCCGCTCTGCAGCTCCATCCACGGGTTCGAGGGCACGCCGCTCGTGTAGACGCCCTTGCCCCAGGCCAGCGCGTACGCCGTGCCGTCGCGCAGGCCGGCCACGCGGTAGCGCCCGGCCGCGTCCGTGGTGGCCTGGCGCTGCTCGAACCCGCGGCCGGGCGTCATGCGCATCACCATGACGGTCGCTCCGGAGACCGGGCCGCTCGGTCCCGTGACGATGCCCGTCACCGCGCCGGCCTGCGCCAGCTCGAAGTCGCGCGTCGCGGTCTCTCCGCGTCCGACCTCCAGCCCGGCGCGGCGCTGCGGATCGGCCGTGTCGTACCAGCCCTCCTTCTCCACCTGGACGTTCTGCACCATGCCGGGCGCGCCGAGCCGCAGGGCGTAGCGCCCCTCCGCGTCCGACTCCGTCGACGTGACGCGCGAGCCCGCCCACGCGCGAACGGTCGCACCCGCGACCGGCTCGCCGGTGGCGCCCGCCGTCACCCGCCCCTGGAGCATGCCGCCCTCGGCGAGCGTGATGTCGATCGCGGGCACGTCCGGGATGCGCACCATCAGGATCGGGGCGGGGACCTCGCCCGCGCGCGCCCCCCAGAGCGCCACGTCCCCCGGAGGGAGCTCGGACAGCGCGTACGTGCCGTCGGCCGCCGACGTGGCGCGCGCGCGCAGCGCGGCGGCGCCCATGTCGTACGGATTGGCGTCGGTGGAGCCGAGCAGGAGCGCGCCGGCGAGCGGCGCGCCGTCCTGGTCGAGGACGCGACCGGTCAGCCGGTGACCTCGCGTGAGGTACACGACGATCGGCTCCGCGTCGCCCCCCGTCCGCAGCGCCACGCCCGATCGGCCGCCCTTCGCGTAGCCGTCCTTCGTGGCCGCGAAGGACCAGGAGCCGGTCGCGAGCCCGGGGAAGTGCGCGACCCCGCTGGCGTCGGTGCGCGCGGACGCGACCGCGACGGGCGCCTGCGCGAGCTGCGCCAGGGCCTTCGACCAGTCGAAGCCGCGAGCGGAGGCCGCGTTGGCGTAGGCGCGGACCTCGGCATCGGCGAGCGGGGTGTCCGTGCAGTTGCGGACGTGCACCTCGACGGGCACCGCCGGCGCGAGCACGAGCGTCCCGACGTCGCGCTCCTCGCCGCGGTCGAGCGCGATGCCGGGCAGGCGCACCTCGGCGAAGCCCGCCGCCGCGACCCGCAGCTCGTACGGCCCGCCCGGCGCGAGCTTCTCGAAGCGGAACGCGCCGGTGTCCGAGGTCAGCGTCGTGAGCTCGTCGTACGACGCGTCGCGCAGCACGACCTCGCGGCCGGGCGCCGGGGCGTCCCCCTCGGCCAGGTGCAGCTCGCCGAACAGCACGCAGGTTCCCTGCTGCTGCACGCGCCGCCGCGTTCCGCCAGCGGACTCGGTGGCGGGCGCCTCGACGTCGGCGTCGGGCGTCGTCGTCGGTGGCGTGCGCTCCGGGGGCGCCTCGCCGGCGCCGCCGCCGCCGAGCACGAGGAAGAGTGCTGCGCCGACTCCCACGAGCGCGAGCGCGCCGAGCGCCGCGATGACGGTTGCGGACCGTGCCATCGTGTCCTCCCTCCGCGCCGTGCCGGCGCTCTCCGTCCCCAGTATGGACGACCCCGGCGTGGGAGGACCGCAGCCGAAATGCCCGGCTGCGGAGGGCGGAACTCAGCGCAGGCGGCGGACGACGTGCCAGCCGAGCGGCGACTTCACCGGGTCGTAGACGGCGATCCCGACCTCGCCGACCTCGAGGCCGAAGGCCACGTCCCCGAACGACCGCACGAGCGAGGCGCGCTCGACCTCGTCGCGGGCGGTCGCGGGCACGCCCCAGTTCGCGACGGCATACGTGCCGTCGCCGCGCCGGTCGTCGCTGCAGCGCGCGACGAGCACGCCGAAGTCCTCGCCGCCGCGGGCGCGCGCGAGCACGTCCGCGGCGAGACGCTCGGCCTCCTCGAGGGTGCGCGTGACGCCGTCGATGCGGGCGCCCTCGAACGCCACGAGCACGTGCTGCACGACCACGTGCGCCGGCTCCCTGCGCTCGTCGGGGGATTCGCGCAGCGCGTCCGGATCGGGCGGCGGGGGCTCGATCCCGAGCTGGCGGCAGCCGGCGGCGCCGCACGCGGCGAGCAGCGCGAGGACGGGGACGATGGGGTGCGGGCGACGGGACACGGCGGCCTCCTCGTGCCGGGAATCACCGCGGATCGTACGGGCGCGGGCGCTGCCACGACAGTTCGTGGCCGCGCGCCGGGGGCGCGGGTACGTTCGGACTCCCCCGCGGAGGAGACCATGCGCCGCCACCTGTCGATCCCCGTCGTGTTCGCGCTCGCAGCCGTCGTCGTCGCCTGCAACTCGAAGGAAGCGGCGCCGCCGCCCGACGTGACGCCGGCGACGGGCCAGCCCGGGCCGCTCGAGCCCGGCGCCCAGATGCCGCCGGGGCATCCCCCGATCGGTTCGATGCCCGCCGGACATCCGCCCATGGGCGGCGACGGGATGGGGGGGATGGGCGGCATGGGCTCCGCGCCGACGACCGGCGGTCTGCCGGTGCTCTGGGACGTGCCGGACGGCTGGACCGTCACGCGGCCGTCGTCGTCGATGCGCATCGCCCAGTTCACGGTCGGCGAGTCCGGCGGCGCGCCCGTCGAGTGCGTCGTCTTCGGCGGCATCCTCGGCGGCGCCGACGCGAACATCGAGCGCTGGATCGGGCAGTTCACGACCGCGGACGGCGGCCCGGCCACGTCGGCCGCGAAGATCGCCGAGCTCTCGCCCGGCGGCCTCACGGTCAAGCGCCTCGACGTCACCGGCACGTTCAACGGCGGGATGTCGATGGGCGGCGGCGCGGGGCAGGGCGGCGAGAACTTCCGCATGCTCGCGGCGACCGTCGAGGGCGGCGGCGCCCCGGTGCAGGTCAAGATGGTCGGCCCGGCCGACGTGATCGCGGCGAACGCCGAGAAGTTCGACGCGTTCCTGAAGTCGCTGCAGAAGCCGCAGTAGCTCGAGCAGCCGCAGCAGCGCGCCGACTCGCGACGGCGCGCGCCGCGGAGCCCGCTCAGCCGTTCAGGCGGCGGTGGGCCTCCTCGACGTCGACGCGGCTCCCGATGTAGAGCGCCGTGCGCTCGTGGAGCTTCGTCGCGACGCGGTCGAGGATGCGCGTCGTCCCGTCGTGCGCCGCGCCGCCCGCCGCCTCGGCGAGGAACGCGAGCGGTGCGGCCTCGTACATGAGGCGCAGCTTGCCCTCGGGCTTCCCGACCTCACCGGGGTACATGAAGATGCCGCCCTTCAGCAGCGTGCGGTGGAAGTCGGCGATCAGCGAGCCGACGTAGCGCGCGGTGCGGCGCACGCCGCCGACGTCCTCCTCGCGGAACGCGCTGACGAGCGCGCGCGTGGCGTCGGGCCAGCTCGGCTGCCGCGACTCGTTGACGCTGTAGCTCTTGCCGACCTCCGGCATCCGCATGTCCGGGTGCGTGAGGAAGAACTCGCCCACCTCGGGCAGGAGCGTGAAGCCCTGCACGCCCGAGTCCTCGGTGGCGAGGACGAGGATGGTGGACGCGCCGTACATCACGTAGCCCGCGGCGACCTGCTCGCGCCCGGGGCGCAGCAGGTCCGTGAGCCGTCCGCGGTCGTTCGGGCGGTGGCGGTAGATGCCGAAGATGGTGCCGACGGTGACGTTCACGTCGATGTTCGAGGAGCCGTCGAGCGGGTCGTAGAAGACCGTGTAGTGCCCGCGCCCCCAGTGCTCGGAGACGTGCGCGGGCTCCTCGCGCTCCTCCGAGACCAGCGTCGAGACGAGGTCCGACGCCATCATCGCGTCCAGGAACACCTGGTCGGCGACGACGTCGAGCTTGGCCTGCTCCTCGCCCTGCACGTTCGTGTCGCCCGCCATGCCGACGAGCCCCGTGAGCGGCGCCTGCGAGACGCGGTGCGCGATCATGCGCGCGGCCAGCGCCACGTGCGTGAGCAGGATCGACAGCTCGCCCCGCGCCCCGGGATGCTGCGCCTGCTGTCGCAGGACCCACGCCGTGAGACTCGTGCCGACCTTCACCGTGACCTCCCTCCCGCCGCGGACCGCGGCGCCGAGCCCGACGAAGGTACTGTCGTGAGTGTGCATCCGTCACCATCTGGCGCGTTCCGCGGGTAGTGTGCGCGCCCGGCCCGCACGCTCCGCCGCGCGGTCGCCGGCCCGGAACACCACCCCGTGCGCCCATCGAAGCAGATCGCGCTCCTCCTCGCCGTGACCGCCGTCGCCGCGTGCCGCGACGACTCGTCGGCGGCGCCGCCGGGGGCACCTGCAGCGGACGTCGCGGACCCCGCCGCGCCCGCGGCCGCCCCGCTCTCCCCGGACGAGCTCGACGACGACGAGGTCGTGCGCCTCGTCATCGAGGCGGCGGCGACGGGGGACCCGGCGGTCGTGCCGCCGCGACTGCCCGCCTCCGTCAGCCGCACGCGCGCGGGGGTCGTCGCGCTGCACGACGCGCTGCTCTCGCGGCGCGGCGATCCCCCCCGGCGCGACGCCCTGTTCGCCGCGCTCGACGCGCTGGCGCGTGCCGAGGGCGGTGCCGACGCGGCGACGCTCGCGCCGCTCGTCGCCGCGTGGCGCGGCTGGAGCGACGCGGACTTCGCGACCGAGACCGAGCTCGCGCGCAGTCTCTCCATCGCGACGTCGTCGCTCTCGTTGCCGCAGGCGCCCGGCGCCGACGGCCTCGCCGAACTGGCGAAGCGTGCCGCGGCGGCCGGCGCGGCTCCGTCGAAGAGCCCCGGGGCGGCCGGGATCGCGTTCGTCCGGTATGCGGCGCTGGCCCTCGGCGACGCGGGCTCCGAGGTCTCGCCGCAGCAGGACGCGGCGTTCCGCGAGGCGTGCGAGGCGTTCGAGGGACTCGGCTGGCCCGGCGGCTTCGCGCTCCTCGCCGAGCCGCTGGCGAACCTGCTGCTGCAGCGCGACCCCGTCGGCGTGCGCGGCAACGCGCTCTGGAGCAACGCCGCCGACGCGTACCGCGCGTCGGGCGACCTCTACCGCGCGGGCGCCATGTACCTCGACCGGGCCCGCGCGACGTGGAGCGGCGAGGCGTCCGCGGAGCGTCTGCGCCGCGCCGTCGCGTTCGCGACGACGGGCCGCGAGCGCGTCGTGGCGTCGGGCGCCACGGGCCCGGCGCTCGTCGAGGCGTACCAGGTCGAGGCCACGCTGCTGCAGGCGCTCGGTCGCCACGCCGACGCGATCGCGGCGGCCGAGGGCGCGCTCCAGGCGGCGGTCGGGGAGTCGGTCCTCCTCGGGCACGAGACGGCGCGACTGCGACTCCTTCAGGCGGTCTCGCACTTCCGGCTCGGTCGCCACGAGAAGGCGCTCGAGCTCGCGCAGAACGTGGCGGACAGCGTGCGCGGAGAGCAGGAGGGCGGCGACGACGAGCCGCGGCGCATCCTCGCCGAGGCGCTGGAGACGGCCGGCGAGGCGGCGCTCGCCGCGGGTCACGCGCAGGACGCGGCGCGGGCGTTCGAGTCCGCCGCCGCGCAGCACGCCGCGTTCGCCGAGCGCGACGGCGACGCAGCCGAAGCGCGCGCCGCCGACACGGCCCGGCTGCTGCGCGCGCGCGCACTCTCACGCGGCGGCGACACGGCGGCGGCGCGCGCCGCGGTGCACGCGATCGTCTCCGGGCGCGCGCAGTCTCCGGCGCTGCTCGCACTCGCCGCCGACGTGCTGCTCGACGCGGATGCGGTCGACGACGCGGCGCAGATCGTCGCGCAGTGCGAGGCGGCTCTCCCCCCGGAGCGCCGCGTCGTGCTCGGCGAACTCCGCGGGCGCATCGCGGCCGCGCGCGGCGACGTGGCCGCCGCGCGCGCGGAGTTCCAGGCGGCGCTCGATCACATCACCGGCGGCGACGGAGAGGCGCACGGCTGGCCCGCGGCGCGCGTGCTCGACGTGTGGTCGGAGGTCGAGGCGCGCGCGGGCGAGCGCGGACAGGCCGCGGCACTCGTCGCACAGGCCATCTCGCACATCCTCGACACCGGGCTCGACGGGGAGTTGACGCGCCTGCGCGTGCGGCTCGACGAACTGCGCCGCTGAGCGCCGATGTGCCGCACCGACCGGGCGCCCTCAGCGCTCGGGCACGATGCAGAGCTTGCGCAGCTCGGGGTGCGGCGAGTCCGGTCCGACGACGATGGGCTCGTCGGGCGCGAGATTCAGGTACATGCGGTCGAGGAACTGCACCGACCCGTCGTCCCAGAGGACGTTGAGGCCGTCGCGATGGTGCACGTCCGCGTCCGCCGCGATGATCTGGGGCCTGGTCGAGTTCGGATCCAGCGGATACCGCGTGAAGTCACGGACGGCGTAGGAGCACACCGCGCGCAGCGCCGCAGCGTCGTGGCGATCGACGGCACTCACGCTGTGCCCCGCGGCCACGGGCGACGAGTCGCCGGGGCAGAGCAGGCGCTCAGGGGGTATGGCGAACTCTGCGACCAGTTCGAGGAAGGCGGCTGCGCCTCCCGGCAGGTCGCTCGCGCCACGCTGCGCCCCGTGGCCCACGAACGCGCCGCCGAGCTGTCGCAGCTGGTCCTGGCACCTCGTCCGCTCCGAAGGACACTGGATTCTCGGGCTGAGGATCCGTAGCCCGCCCGCACACGACGCCGCGAGCGGGATGGCGAGCGCGCCGGCGACGACGAGGAGCATGATCCCCCACGCCGGCGTTCCCCTCTTCGGGGGGCCCCGGGGGCTGCGTCGATTGGGCCGGGCTCTGTCGCGGCGGCCTCCTGTGCGCTCGCGCGTCCGGGGCGGAGCGCGCTCATTGCAACTCGTCGCCCCTCTGCAGGGTCGTGCCGCGGAGGATGCGTGCCCACACGCCCGCGCGCACGTTCGGCTTCAGCGCGTCCATGAGCCCGGGGGCCGCGCGCTCCATCACGGGGCATGGAGCCGTCTCGCCGACGATCTCCAGCTCCGCCGTTCCGAGCCGCACACGTGTGCCGATGCGCGCCGCGCCACCGCCGCCCGAGAGCAGCACGTTCGCGCGGCGCCCGGCCGGATCGACGCTCCGCCCGAGTGCGGCGCCGGCTTCGTCCCAGTCGTCCTGGAAGACGAGTGTGACGTGGCGCTTGCCGCCGCGCCCGTGGTCCCCGACGACGCCCTCGCCCGCGACGAGCTCGAGCGTGTCGCGTTCCTCGAGCGGCCCGTCCATCGCCGTGCGGACCCACATGCGCAGGACGCGGTGTGCCGGAGCGCTCATACGTTCTTCTCCTCGAGCGCGGCGGCGATGCCGCTGCGGAAGGTGCGGACGGGGAGGCCCGGGACCGTGCCGCGGTACGCCTCGCCGTCCTTGACGACCTCGACGAGCGCGCCGCGGTCGAGGAGTCCGGGGTCGCGCAGCACGTCGCCCTCGCAGAGGAGCAGGTCCGCGCGCCGGCCCGGCGCGAGCACGCCCGCGTCGTCCTGGCCGATCTCCGCCGCCGCGAGTCCCGTCATCGCATGCCAGGCGTGCAGCGGGTCGAGGCCGTCGCGCACGAGCGCGACGATCTCCATGTAGTTGCGGCCGTGCATGCCGGGGAGCACGGGATCGGTGCCCGCGAGGATCCGGATGCCGTTCCGGCGCGCGTGGTCGACCGCCTGCGCGTGGACCTCGCCCGCCTTCTTCACCTTCTCCATGACGAACGGCGAGAGCCCCGCGGCGTGCGGCAGCTCGTGGAGCACCCACGACGTCGGGGTGACCGTGCAGCCGCGCTCGTACGCCATCTCGGCGAGGCGCTCGTCCATGAACGAGATGTGCTGGATGTCGTTCACGCCGTTCCGGATCGCGAGTTCGATGCCGCTCTTGCTGTGCGCGTGCGCCGCGACGCGCATGCCGCGCGCGGCGGCCTCGTCGCAGATCGCCTCGACCTCCTCGGGCGTGAAGTCGCGGTGCTCGAGGGCGTCGGACGGGGACGCGATCCCCGGACTCGAACAGATCTTGATGAGGTCCGCGCCGCACGCCTTGATCTCCCGCACGCGCTTGCGGCACTCCCACGGTCCGTCGACGATGCTCGACGGCCGCCCCGGTCCCTCGCCCCACAGCCGCGAGATCGTGCCGTGGCAGCGGTCCGGTCCGCGGAAGTCCGCATGGCCGCCGGTCGTGGAGAGCATGCAGATCGAGATCTTCAGGCGCGGACCGATGATCACGCCGCTGTCGACCATGCGCTTCATGAACTGCGTGGCGCCGCCCACGTCGCGGCAGGTCGTCACGCCGCCGTCCACGAGCGTCGTGTGCAGGATCTTCTCGACGTAGAGGATCGCCGCCTGCCCGTTCATGATCTCCATGTCGCGTTCGCCGAGCCCGAGCGCGGTCACGTGACCGTGGCAGTCCACGAGGCCCGGGGTGACGGTGAAGCGCGACGCATCGACCGCGGTGTGCGCGTCGCCGATCGAGAGCGTCGGATCGTGCGGAGCGATCTCGCGGATGCGGCCGCCGTCGACGAACACGTCGACGTGCCGCCGGCGCGCGTCGTCCGTCGCGGACGAGCCGTCGTAGAGCTCCTTGACGTCGCGCAGGATCAGCATGGCGAGGGTCCTCGTCGGAGAAGCGCACGAGTATGGCGGACGCGTCGGTGCGCGCGGTCAAATGGCACGCCATGCACCTCGCGACGCCACGGACGCTGCTCTTCCTCGAACGCGGCGGGCGCTGGCTCTTCCTGCGCGGCGCGCCGCACAAGTGGTTCGCCGGGCGGCTGAACGGCATCGGGGGCCGGGTCGAGCCGGGCGAGGGGGTTCGCGCCGCGGCGCTGCGCGAGACCCGCGAGGAGACGGGTCTCGATGCGCGCGACGTCCAGCTCGCGGCGATCGTCCACACGCTCGAGGCGACCCCGGTGCTGCTGTTCGTGTTCGTCGGCTCGCTCCCGGACGGCGAACTCGCGGCGACCGACGAGGGCGAGCACGTCTGGTTGCCGCTCGACGCGCTCCGCGATGCGTCGCTGCCGTTCGTCGAGGACCTGCGTCGCCTGATGCCGCTCGTCACGACGCGCGCCGCGCCCAGGTTCGTGCTGAGTCTCGTCCTGCGTCCTCCGCAGGACCTGCGCGTCGACGACTGACCGCTTCCGCGTCGTGTCCGCGCGGCGTGCTATGCTGCGCCCCAGGACGGAGAGGCGGGACCACGGCGCCGGAGACGCGGCCGCGTGGACCCCGAAACGACCCTGCCCGGAGCGCGCGGCAGCGATGTCGCGGAGCTGAGCGACCGCAAGCTGTCGGAGCAGCTCGTCGCCGAAGCTCGGCGCGACCACGAGGCGCGCCTGCGCATCGCGAAATGGCTGCGGGTCGCCGCGCGCCGCGCCGCCGCGTCGCCCGACGGCTGGACGATCTTCGGGGTCGCCGGCATCCGCCAGTTCTGCGAGGAGATCCTGAACCTTCCGGCGGGCGAGGGGCGCTACCTACTGCAGTGTGCCGAGGCATGCGAGCGCTCGCCCGACGTCGCGGCGCACGTCGCGAGCGGCGAGCTCAACCTCGCCAAGGCCGGCGCGATCGGGTCCGTGCTCGAGCACATCTCCGAGGCGGAAACGGCGCTGCTCCTCGACCGCGCGCTCACCGGGACGACGCAGGAGACGCGGACGGAGGTCGCGCGCCTGCACGAGGAGGCGCGTACGCGCCGTCGCACCGTGCCCGTGACGTTGCACCTCACGCACGCGGCGGTCGGCGACCTGCGCCGGGCCTGCGACCTCTTGACGGACTCGCGCGGCGGACCGCGGGCGACGCCGAGCCGCGCGGTGTCCGTCGCACTCGCGGAGTACGTCGACCGGCGCGACCCGGAGCGGGCCGCCCGGCGCGCGCGCGTTCGCGAGCGCGGGCGCGCAGAGCGATGCGCCGGCGCGGCCGAGCCTGACAGCGCGTCGACGGAGGCGGCAGCGGGCGCACCGGCGACCGAGGCGTCGTCTCCGTCGCGCCGCATCCCGGCCGCAGAGCGGCACGCGGTTCTGAATCGCTTCGGCGACGTCTGCTGGTTCGCCGGCTGCGACGAGCGCGGCACCCTGCAGTACGCGCACGACAAGCCGTTCCGTCTCGGCGGCGCGAACACGGCGTCGAACCTCGCCCGCTGGTGTCGTCAGCACCATCGCGGTTTCGACTCGGGGCGGTTGAAGGTGCGGGACGACGGCGGGCGACCCGTCGTCGTCTCGCGGCGTGGCGAGGTCGTCGGCAGGCTGCGTACCGAGCCGCCGTGACGTCGCGGCACCAGATCGCCCGAGAGCGCGAGCGGGTGGGCGACCGCCCGCCTTCTCCGATTCGCGCGCTACCGCCCCTGCGCGCGCAGCCAGTCGACGACGCGCGGGATCACGGTGTCCCGCTCGCGGTCGAGGAAGATGAGGTGATCGCTCGCGGCGAAGGTCTCGACCTGCATGCGCTCCGCTCCCAGCCGCTCGCGCAGCGGCTCCAGATAGCGCCGCGCCGTCTCTGCCGGAGCCGCACGGTCCGTCTCGGAGAGGATGAGCAGCGTCGGCGCGTCGATGCGCGCGAGCGTGCCGTCGGTCGCGGCGACCCCGGCCGCCTCCTGGAGCGCCACCGCAGGCGCCAACGGGATCGTCCGGTACGCGCGGAGCTTCGGGACCGCGGAACGGTCGTAGACGCGCACGAACGCGTCCGAGCGCATCACGTACTCGACGAAGGGCGCGAGAGCGCGGAGCAGCGTGTCGGCCGGGACCGGGCACCACGAGGGAGTGGTGATCTCGCCCGAGAACGGGTTCACCAGCACCAGCGCGGACACCGGGCGCGCGGCGGCGACGTGCTCGGCCAGGAGCCCGCCCATCGAGAAGCCGACGACGGCGACGCGTTCGTGCGTCTCGGCCAGTGAGTCGTACTCGGCGAGCGCCGCGGAGAACCACGCGCTCGGTCCGCTCTCGGCGAGGTCACGCGGCGTCGTGCCGTGTCCCGGGCTGAGCGGCGCGCGCACGTCGAACCCGGCGCCGGCGAGCGCTGCCGGAAGCTCGCCGAAGTCCGGGGGTGAACCGACGAACCCGTGCAGCAGCAGCACGGCCGTCCGCGCGTCGTCGCCGCCCCGGAGGTCGAGCGGCTCTGCGCCGTGGACCACGTGCGTCGTCGCGTCGCGCGCTGTCGTCGCGATCTCGAGCGCAAGGTGACGGGACGCGCAGCTCTCGTGCATGACGAACACGCCGGAGAACGCGATCCCGGCCGACAGGACGGGGTGGATGAGCCGGGCCGAGGCCCGCGGCGCCCCGCGGTCCTCGTCGCGGTAGCCGACGGCCCAGGCGCGCACGCCGCGCGCGATGAGACGGGCGCCGAAGACCCCGGCGAGCCCGGCGACGATCGTGCGCGCCGAGATCGCGCCGCGCACGGCCGAGAACGGCATGCACTCGAGGAGCACGCCCACGACGGCGCCGAAGCCGAGCAACGAGAACGTGGTGCCCCGCGACGAGAGCCGATCCGCGCCGCGTCCCGAGAGCCGCACGACGAGCGCGACGAGCAGTGTCGCCAGCACGAGGAACTCGATCACGCCGCCGATGTTCGCCGCCGCGCGTCGGGCGTGCTCAGTTCTGGGCGCCCCGCGGCTACGATGCCGCAGCCTGGCCCCGATCTCCGGAGGACTCCATGCCGCTGCCCGCCGTCCGCGTCGCCGAACTCGGTCAGAGCATCTGGTACGACAACCTGTCGCGCGACCTGCTCGCCGATGGGACGCTCGCGCGGCTCGTCGCGGAGGGCGGGGTCCGCGGCGTCACGTCGAACCCCGCGATCTTCCAGAAGGCGATGACGACCTCGCCGCGCTACGCCGAGCACTTCGACACGCTCGCCGCGCAGGGGCTCTCCGCCGAGGCGATCTACGAGACGCTCGCCGTCGAGGACATCCGCGCGACGTGCGACCTGCTGCGCACCGTGTTCGACACCTCGGCCGGTCGCGACGGCTTCGTCAGTCTGGAGGTCTCGCCGGCACTGGCGCACGACACGGAAGGGACCGTGGCCGCCGCGCGCCGCCTCTGGGCGGCCGTCGAGCGGCCGAACCTGATGATCAAGGTCCCGGCGACGCCGGAGGGCGTTCCGGCGATCCGCTCCCTCATCGCGGCGGGGCTGAACGTCAACGTCACCCTGATCTTCTCGCGTGCGGCGTACGCGGCCGTGATCGAGGCGTACCTGGCGGGCCTCGAGGATCGCGTGCGAGCAGGCGCGTCGGTCGCGGACGTGAACTCCGTGGCGTCCTTCTTCGTCTCGCGCGTGGACTCGAGCATCGACAAGGCGCTCGCGGCCGCGGCGGCGCGGTCCGGCGACGAAGCCTCTCTGGCGCTGCGCGGGAAGGCGGCGATCGCGAATGCGAAGCTCGCGTACGCGCTCTTCGAGGAGCGCTTCGGCGGGGAGCGCTTCGCGCGCCTCGCAGCGGCCGGAGCCGCGGTCCAGCGACCGCTCTGGGCGAGCACGAGCACGAAGGACCCGTCGTACCCCGACACCCTCTACGTGGACGCGCTCATCGGGCCTCGGACCGTCAACACGATCCCGCCGCCGACGCTCGACGCCTTCAACGACCACGGCAGCGTCGCGGTCACGATCCGCGACGGCGTCGCTGCCGCGCGCTCCGATCTGGCGCGCATCGAGGCGCTCGGGATCTCGCTCGACGCCGTCTGCGAGGAGCTCCTCGCCGACGGCGTGAAGGCCTTCGCACAGTCCTTCGACGCGCTGCTCGGCGCCGTCGAGACGCGGCGCCGGGAGGTCGCTGCCGCGCAGCGCCCTTTTGCTTCGGGCCCCACGGGGCAGTAGTCCGCGCCGGGCTGGAGCACCTGCGCGAGCTCGACGCCGTGCGTCGCATCTGGGCGTACGACGGCTCGCTGTGGTCGGACGATCCCACGCGGGCGGCGGCCGCAGCCGAGCGTCTCGGCTGGCTGCGACTGCCCGAGAGCATGCGGGGTGAGCTCGACGCCGTGCGCGACTTCGCGGGCCGCGCGCGAGCCGACGGAGTGCGCGACGTCGTCCTCTGCGGCATGGGCGGCTCGAGCCTCGCGCCCGAGGTGCTCGCGGCCGTGTTCGGCGCGGCTCCCGGTTGCCCGCGCCTCCACGTCCTCGACACGACCGATCCGCGCGAGATCCGCGCCGTCGAGCGCAAGCTGGAACTGCGCTCCACACTGTTCCTGATCGCGTCCAAGAGCGGTTCGACCATCGAGACCGACGCGCTCTGCCGCCACTTCACGCAGCGGCTCGAGGCGGCCGGTCTCCGCCCGGGAGCGCACCTCGTCGCCATCACCGACGCGGGTTCGGAGCTCGAGCGACTCGCCCGAGACGGCGACTGGCGCGCGTGTTTCCTGAATCCGGCTGACGTCGGTGGGCGCTACTCCGCGCTCTCCCTCTTCGGGCTGGTGCCCGCCGCGCTGCTCGGGATCGACGTCGCACGCCTGCTCGAGAGCGGGGCACGGGAAGCTGCAGCGTGCTCGCCCGGTGCCGCCGACTCCGTGTGCGCCGCACTCGAGCTCGGTGCCGCGATGGGCGCACTGGCGCAGCGCGGGATCGACAAGCTGACGCTGCGCGCCTCGCCGACGCTCGCGTCGTTCGGCGACTGGGTCGAGCAGCTCGTCGCCGAGAGCACGGGGAAGGCGGGGCCCGACGGGCCCGTCGGCGTCCTGCCGGTCGTGGGGGAGGACGTGACCGTCGCGCCCGGCCCCGATCGTTTCGTCGTGACGCTCCAGCTCGGTGACGAGTCGCTGTCGGCGGACGCATCCGACGCCGTGCCGTCGGCGCGGTTCCGCGTCTCCGACGGGTACGGCCTCGGCGGGCTGTTCTTCCGGTTCGAGTTCGCGACCGCGCTCGCCGGTGCGCTGCTCGGCATCGACCCGTTCGACCAGCCGGACGTGGCCGCCGCGAAGGCCGCGACCAGCGCCGTCCTCTCGGGAGGCCTGCCGCGCGCGGCCGCCGTCCACGATGCGGACGCGCTGCGGAGCGCGCTCGCCTCGGCGCCCGAAGGCGGCTACGTCGCACTCCTCTCGTACCTGCCACGATCACCGACCGCCGACGCCGCGGTGCGCAGCCTCGCGTCGGCGATCGGGCGTACGACCGGGCTGGCCGTCACGGTGGGTGTCGGCCCGCGCTACCTCCACTCCACGGGTCAGCTGCACAAGGGCGGACCCGCATCGGGGGTCTTCGTCGTGCTCGAGGGCGACGACGTGGCCGGAACGTCGTGCGATCTGCCGATACCCGGCCGCCCCTACTCGTTCGGGCGTCTGTTCCGCGCCCAGTGCGAGGGCGACGTGCAGACCCTGACGACGCGCGGGCGGACCGTCGTCCGCCTGCGCGCGACGGCGGATGCCACCCGGGCTCTCGGCGAGTGGGAGGCTGCGTTGCTCGGCGCGTGACCGTGCTCCGCGCGGAGATCGAGGCCGGTGTGCGCGTGCGCAGGCCGTGGGACGCGGACGTCGCGATCGAGCGCCCTTCGACGCATCCTCGCCGACGCGCGCCGCGAGGCGGACCCGGCGCCGGCGGCCGCGGCGTACGGGCGGCAGGACGGCGTGACGAGGAAGCGGCGACGCACATCGCGTCGAAGCTCCCGGAGACGCACGCCGGGCTGCGGTCTCCGCCCGGCGTGCTCGACCCCGTGTTCACCCCGGCGCGTCTCGACCGAACGCGCACGGCCGCGCGGTTGCGGCCTTGCATCGCGCACCTGCTGCGCGCCTCGCATCGCGGCCCGCTCGCGCGCCTCCTCGCGCCGTCCGAGGGTCGCGGCGGGTAGTCCGTCGAACGGGTTCGCGCCCCGTGCGTCGGGCGCGGGCCGCGCTCGGGCACGCGGCCGGCTCGCACGCTCCGCGCACGAGAGCGCCTGCAGGACCCACGGATTGCGGCGAGTCCACGTGCAGCATCGGCATGTCGAGGACAGCTATACTCCGGTCGGCGGGCCCAGCGGGGCGGAGGTGGCGGATGCTACGTCGACGGAACTCGGGCCGATCGCGTGGACTCGGTGCATGCGTGGCTGCAGCGTCCACGCTGTTCGTGGCGTGCATCGCAGCACTCGTGGCGCCCCGCCACGCGCACGGCGAAGAGCCCTTCGGACCCGCGTTCGGCAAGTCGAAGATCGAGTCGGCCATCACCAACGTCGACGGCGTCCCCGACGCCGACACGTACGTGGCGCCGCTGCTGGTCGGCGAGAAGCTCACGTTCTCGGTCTCGGTGCCGAAGGGCTCGACGCTGCGACCCGTGCTCGCGATCGTGCAGCCCGACGGGACCGAGATCAGCGGCGCGTCGCTCACGGTCAAGTTCAACAAGAAGGGAACCAAGGCGAAGGTCTCGAACTTCGTCGTCCCCTCCGCCGGCGTGTGGGGCATCCGGATCTACGGCGCGAACTCCTCCGCCGGTGACTACGCGCTCACGACGAAGATCGCCGGCGCCGCGCCGCAGAACCTGAAGAAGCTCACGCTCGGCGGCGCGACGCTCGTCGCGGACCACGTGTTCGGCGCGTTCGAGGGCGCAACCGCCCACATCGACGTCGTCTCCGGCAAGAAGGGCGAGCACGTCGACTTCGTCTCGCTCCGCGATCCCGGCGGCGCCGAGGTGCTCGTGAACGATGCCCCCGCGGTGCAGCTCGCCACCACGAAGGGCACGAAGTCGCAGCTCGTCGCGCCGCTCTCGGCGGGTGCGGGTCAGTACACCGTCTCGGTCGGCATCGAGTCCGGCGCCGCCAGCTACGGCGTCACGATCTCGGTCGATCCCGGGGAGCGGCCGAACACCGGGAAGCAGCCTGTCCAGGTGTCGCCGGACGAGCCGTACGTCAGCGCGGTCGGCGCGCCCGTGCGGGGCGTCCCAGGCTTCCGGCTCCGCATCGACGGCCGCAACTTCGCCACGACGGGCACCCCGCGCGTCTTCCTCGGCCTGCGCGAGGCGACGAACGTCAGCGTCGGGGGCGGCGGCACCTTCGTGCAGGTGGACGTGCCCGACGGCGACGAGGGCGCCGTCGTCGGCGTCCGCGTGCAGAACCCCGACGGCCAGGACGGCAGCCGCGCGAACTACTTCCGCTATGCGCCGCCGCCGATCATCAGCGATCTGCGCACGGCGTCCGGAGCGAGCGTCCGCGGCGGGACCACGGCCGGCGGGCAGGCGCTGACACTCCTCGGCAGCAACCTGTCCGCTCCGGTCACGATCCAGTTCGGCGCGACGAACGCGAACGTCGGCACCGTCTCGAACGACGGCACCTCCGTCCCCTTCGTCACTCCGGCGAACGTCGCAGGTCCCGTGTCCGTCCGGCTGACCGATGCGTTCGGTCGTACCGTCACGGCGGCGTTCGACTTCACGTACAAGACACCGCCCGCCTTCGCCGTGACGCCGTACTCGCCGCCGTTTGCCGCGGCGAGCGGCGGGACGACCGTCACGGTGCTCGGGACGGGGTTCGAGAGCGACGACACGCTCACGGTCGACGGCGCCGCGGTGGCGCTGACACCGATCGGCGCGACATCGTTCAGCTTCACCATGCCGGCGCTCGCCGCCGGCGACCGCACGATCCGCCTGACGGATCGGGTCGGGACGGTGGTCACGGGTCCGGCGTTCCGCAGCGAGAGCGCGCCCTCGATCACATCCGTCGCCGCCGTCTCCGGGCCGGCGGCAGGCGTCGACGAGGTCCCGCTCACGGGCGGCACGACCATGCGTGTCTCGGGCGGCGGCTTCCGCACGTCGAACACGATCTCGTTCGGGGGCACGTCCGTGACGCCCACCAACGTCACGGCGACCACCTTCGACTTCGCGGTGCCCTCCGCTTCGTCGTTCGGCGGCGTGTCGCTGACGGTCACGGACCTGCTCGGGCAGTCGACCACCCTGGTCGATGCCGTGCGCTACGTGGGCTTCACCGACTCGACCGCGTCGCGCGTTCCGGCCGGAACGGCCACGGACGACTTCGGTGCATGGCGCGGCGCGCTGGGCGACCTCGACAACGACGGCATCGCCGATGATCTCGCGATCGGCTCCTATGACGGCTACGACTACCCGCCCGGCACGCGCACGGAGCTCACGCGCGTGCTCTTCGAGCAGAGCGGCGCGCTGGTCGACGCGACCGCCTCGAGCATGCCCGCGGCCTACGGCGATCCGGCCGGGATCGACCCGTGGCGCGCGGACGCCCTCGCGATCGGTGACATCGACGGCAGCGCGGGCAACGAGATCGTCGGTGTCGGTCTGATCACGACCTCGTACACGTACACCGACGCGTACGGCTACACGTACACGACCTACTACACCTACGACGACGTCCGCGTCTTCGCGAACGACGGCAGCGGCGGGTTCAGCTTCGACAGCGCGAACTCCGTCACGTCGATCGGCGAGTACGTGAGCGTGTACGACACCTACTACGGGCGGACGTATCCGCTCTTCACGAGCACCACGACGTTCCGCCGGCTCACTCCGTCGACGGCGGTGGCGCTCGGCGACATCGACGGCGACACCGATCTCGACGTCGTGGTGGGCACGTCCCACTACCGTGCGGGCGTCCTGTACTGCCCGCGCCAGTACGTGAGCTTCACACCCGGCAACTACACGTCGTACGGCTACGCGGGGTACTACTACTACTACGGCGGGTACTCGAGCTACCAGTACACCTCCGCGACGCTCGTCTTCCGCAACGATGCGCCGGCCGGCGGCGGGCTCGTGGATCGGACATTCCCCCGCATGCCGTCCGCGAGCAGCGCGGCGCCCGCCCAGTCCTGCTTCCCGGCCACCGACCTCGCGCTCGGAGACATCGACAACGACGGCGATCTCGACATCGTGACGACGTGGCCGGACCCGCTCACCGTGAGCCCCTACGGCCAGTTCACGGTCACGCTCGGGTACGGCAGCTACGACTACGCGCGAGTTTCCACGTCGGTGCTCACCAACGACGGATCCGGGTTCTTCACGGACTCGACGTCGGCGTGGATACCGAACGGCACCGGCAACGAGTTCTGGCAGGCGAACCGACTGGCACTCACCGATCTCGACGGGGACGGCGACCCCGACCTCGTGCTGCTGCACGCGCGTTCGGTGGACGCGTACACCGGCACGGCCACGTTCTCGCGCAGTGCGCTGCGCATCCTGCGCAACGACGGCGGCGCGAGCGGCTTCCGCGACGTCACGTCCACGGCGCTGCCGAGCGTTCCGCTCCAGGGCACGCGCGACGACAACCTGCGCGGTTCCGCGCTGGCAGTCCGGGACGTGAACGGCGACGGGTTCCCCGACATCCTCGTCGGGACCGTGGAGGCGCTCGTCGACTCGTCCGGCAACCCCGCGCGGCGCACCCGCATCCTGTTCGGCCGCTCTGGGCTGCGCTTCGTGCTCGGCAACGACTTCCTGCCCCCGGCGAGCGCGGAGACCGGCGAGGCGGACGATCTCCTGATCGGCGACCTCGCCGGCTCGGGCACCCAGTCCGTGCTCATCCTTTCGGAGTACGCGCCGGAGGTCTCCGGCACGGGCGAGTACCTCCGCGCCCTCGACTGGAACCGCTGACGGCGTCGCGCGTCGCGCTCGGTGAATCAGGTGGGGCCGGCGGCACACGTGCCGCCGGCCCCACAGCCGTTCGGGATCCTGTCGGTCAGCCGGAGCGGCGGCGACGCAGCCGTCCGACCAGCCCGACGAGCCCGAGCGCCGCGAGCCCGGGAGCCGCGGCCGGCGGCAGCGGGACGACCACCAGCGTGTCCTGGCGATTGGCGCCGTTCCTGTCGTAGTCGTTCAGGACGCGGACGTCGCCGATCCCGGTCCACTTGGACTGCCCGAGCTGCGACCACGTCACGCCGTTCGCGAAGTTCACGAACTTCTGCGCCTTGCCGTTGTCGAACTTCGTCAGCTCCTTCTGCGTGATCTCGTTCTCGAGGAACCACAGCGCGAGCTGCATGTCCTCGGCGTCGACCGTGCGGTGGGTGCTGTTCGAGTAGTCGTAGGCGACGGTCGCGCCGGCGCCGAGCCAGGCGTTCGTCCACCACGCGTAGAACAGCTTCGCGGCCTGCTCGGACAGCGGGTCCGGATTGCCGCCGGCCACGCCGCCCGACACCGTCGCGGTGTTCAGCTTGTAGTTCGTCGTGCCGGCGAGCTGCTCGTTGCGCTCGAGGCAGAACGAGTTGAACAGCGAACCCGCGTCGTAGGCGGTGATGCCGGCGTAGGCGTGCGCGAGAGGGCCGTCGTACGACGTCACCTTGAACTCGCCGCCCTGGCCGATGCCGGTGCCCTGCGAGAACTTGCCGATCTTGATCGTGATGCTGCCCGCCTCGGCCGTCCCCGCGAGCGCGACGAGCGCGACGAGGGCGAGCGCGGGCAGAACGGGACGCACTGTGGACATGGAGGGACTCCTGGGAAGGAGATGGGGGCCGGGGAGAGCGGGGGGCGCGCGAGGGCGCGCGGTGGCACGCGACGAACCGGTGGGGGAGGAACTCGGAGCCCGGACGATGCCGGAACCTGTCTCCTCGCCGTCGCGAACCGGTGCGGTCGCGGCCTACGGGCCGCGCCCGACGCACCGTGCGAATCCTATTCGCGAACGGCGTGAGCGCTTTTCGCAGACGTGATCGGAATCACGCTTCGCGGGTCCGCGGCAGCGCCGCAACTCGGCGCGGCAGGCTGAGTTCTGTCGCGGGCGGGAAGCGGTGCGGGAGCCCGGCCGCGTAGCGCATGCGCACGGTCGTCCCGTCCACGCGGACGCGCGAGTAGCTCTGCGTCGCGGCGCGCTCGTGTGTCATCGAGACGGACCAGACGAAGCCCTCCGCGTGGCGGCTCCGGTGGAACGCGTCGAGCACGTCGGCGTCGAGCCGGCCCGCCAGGGCGACGAGCGCATCGAGCGTCCGGCGGCGTACGTCGGCCACCTCCGCGGTGCGGACGGGGCACGACACCAGCGGTGCCGTCGGCGCCTCCGTCGCCACGCGGCCGGCCGCGCGGTCCCATGCGACCGCGACCGTCTCGGCCGGGTCGAGGACCAGGAGCCGGAACGAGCGGTAGAGGTCGAGGTCGGACGCGTGCAACGCCGCTGTCACGTCGCGGGCATCGTGCGCGTCGGCGAGGTCGAGCAGAAGGAGGCCACGGCTGCGGAAGCGCGCGTCGGGCTCGGCGTCCTCCGCGGCGACGTAGGCGTTCAGGAGGCAGAGGGCGAGCCCGCGGTCGTTGACCGAGACCCACGTGCCGCCGCCGTCGGGGTCGGTCGGGGCGAGCACGGCGCTCCGCGGCAGCGAGCGCGCGCTCGGCGCCTCGGCGGGGGCGCGCGCATGGCGCTCGTCGCGGTTGCAGAACAGCTCGTAGCCGTCCTCGGTCCGGAGCCAGGTGACGGTGCACATCGGCGGGTTCTCGGTCCGGGACGCCCTCGCAGCCCCGTTCCGTCGAGGCTACGCCGAGCCGCGCGGACGGCGGCGACGCAACGCCGCGTCCGGGGCGGTGCGCGCGCCCGCGCGCCCGCGGCTCCCCCGGACGGAGCGGGCCGGGCGGAAAAGGCGGCGCCGCGGCGGGGGCACCGGGGGAGGATCGGACGCGGTCCCCGGATGCGGTCGCGGGCGCGCACGGACGTGTCCCCGCGCCGAGGGACAATCCCGCCCATGAGCACCACCATGACGCGCGACCTGCCCGCCGCCCCGACCGCCGACGCGCTCGGCATCCGTCCCCGCGACGTCGACCAGCTCTGCGTCGACACGATCCGCATGCTGGCGGTCGACATGGTGAACGCAGCGAACTCGGGACATCCGGGACTGCCGCTCGGCGCCGCCGACGTCGCGTACGTCCTCTGGACGCGCTTCCTGCGCTACGACCCCGAGGCGCCGGACTGGCGCGACCGCGACCGCTTCGTGCTGTCGGCGGGCCACGGCTCGGCGCTGCTCTACGCGCTGCTGCACGTCTCGGGCTACGACCTCCCGCTCGACGAGCTGCGCCGCTTCCGGCAGATGGACAGCCGCACGCCCGGGCACCCGGAGCGCGGGGTCACCCCCGGCGTCGAGGTCACGACGGGACCGCTCGGGCAGGGCTTCGCGAACGGCGTCGGGATCGCGCTCGCGCAGCGCATGCTCGCCGAGCGGTTCGCGACCCCGGAGCACCCGGTCACCACCCACCGCACGTTCGCGCTCGTGAGCGACGGCGACCTCATGGAGGGCGTCGCGTCCGAGGCGGCGTCCCTGGCCGGCCATCTCGGTCTCGGCAACCTCGTCTACCTGTACGACTCGAACCGCATCTCGATCGACGGCTCGACCGACGTCGCGTTCACCGAGGACGTCGCCGCGCGCTTCCGCGCATTCGGGTGGCAGGTGCTCGAGTGCGACGGGCACGACCGCGAGGCCGTGGCGGCTGCGATCGAGGGCGCGCTCGCGGATGCCACGCACCCGTCGCTCGTCGTCTGCCGCACGGTCATCGGGCGCGGCTCGCCCAACCGTCAGGGCAGCGAGACCTCGCACGGCTCGCCGCTCGGCGCCGAGGAGACGCGCCTGACGAAGGCCGCGTACGGCTGGCCCGACGCCCCGACCTTCGCCGTGCCCGCCGAGGTCTACGCGCGCTTCGGGCGCCGCGCGGCCGAGGGGGCCGCCGCACGTGCCGCGTGGGAGCGCGACATCGCCGCGTGGGCTGCCGAGGCGTCCGACCTGCACGCCGCCTGGGACGCGCACTTCGACCCTGCGCTGCCGCCCGCCGAGATGCTCCTGGCGCGGCTGCTCGACGGCTGGAACCCCGGCAAGTCGGCGACGCGCCAACACTCGGGCGCCGTCCTGCAGCGCCTCGCGCCGCTCGTGCCGAGCCTCGTCGGCGGCTCCGCCGACCTCACGGGCTCGAACAACACGTGGATCGACGGCTCGCCCGCGATCGGTCGCGGCGAGGGCTGCGACTTCGCCGGCCGGAACATCCACTTCGGCGTGCGCGAGCACGCCATGGGCGCCGTCCTGAACGGCATGGCGGCGCACGGCTCGTTCGTTCCCTACGGCGGCACCTTCCTCGCGTTCCTCGACTACATGCGCCCGACCGTCCGCCTCGCATCGCTCTCGGGTCACGGCAGCGTGTTCGTCTTCACCCACGACTCGATCGGACTGGGCGAGGACGGTCCGACCCACCAGCCCATCGAGCACGTCTGGACCCTGCGCATGATCCCGGGCGTCGTCGTCCACCGCCCCGCCGACGGCCGCGAGACGGCCGCCGCGTGGGCAGACGCCGTCGCGCGCCGCGACGGCCCCACGGCGCTGGTGCTCACGCGCCAGGCGCTGCCGCCGCTGCCCCGCGCCGCCGACGCCGCCGACACGGACCTCCTGCGCGGCGGCTACGTCGTGCGCGACCCCGAGGGCGCGGGACCCGCGCTCGTGCTCCTCGCGACGGGCTCCGAGGTCGCGATCGCGCTCGAGGCGCAGGAGCTGCTCGCGGCCGACGGCGTCCGCGCGCGCGTCGTCTCCATGCCCTCGGTCGAGCTCTTCGACCGCCAGTCGCAGGACTGGCGCGACGCCGTGCTGCCGCCCGGGGTGCCGCGCGTGGCGATCGAGGCGGGGCGTCCCGACGGGTGGTACCGCTTCGTCGGGCTCGACGGTCTCGTGCTCGGCATCGAGGGCTTCGGCATGTCCGCGCCGGCGAAGGCCGCGTTCGAGCACTTCGGGCTGACGGGCCCGAAGGTCGCGTCGCGCGTCCGGAGCTGGCTCGCGGCGCGCTGAACCGCAGCCGCGCTCCCGACTACGTCGTCGGCTTCGGGACGACAGCGCCGAGGAACTCGAGCAGACGCGCCGCCGCGCACTCCGGTGCGATGTTCTCGCGCGCCCAGGCCCGGCGCTTCTCGCGGCCCTCGACGCTGAGGTTCCCCGGACGCACCGCGTCGATCGCGATCCGCCGCGTGGTCTCGCGGACGTCGCCGAGCCCGACGACGACACCCAGGTCCGTGGCGCCGCACAGGTCGCTCTGGTCTCCGATCTGCGGCGTCAGGACGGGTCGCGCGCCGACCGCCAGGTACTCGCCGAACTTGACCGGGCAGGCCACGCGGTTGACCGGGGAGTCCGCGCGCAGCAGCAGGCCGTAGTCGGCGGCGGCGAGCTGGTCCGCGACGGTGTCCGGCGACTCCTGCCGCACGATCGCGCCGGGGACGCCGATCGTGGAGACGACCGCGCGCGCGTGGGCGACCTCCGGCGTCAGGAGCAGCAGCCGGCTCTGCGGGAACTCGTCGCGGAGCGCGCGCGCGAGCAGTGCCGTCGCCTCCGGAAGCTGCCACGCGGCGAGCGTGCCGCTGTACGCGAGGACGAGCGCGTCTTCGGCGAGTCCGAGGCGCGCGCGCGCAGCTGCCCTCCGCGCCTCGCCGTCGTCCGGAGAGCGCGCGTGGTTGGGGAGACGCAGCACGCGGTCGGCGGCGACCTCGTGCAGCTCCTGGACGCGCCGCGCCATCGCGCGGCTCACGGTCACGACCGCGTCGGCGCCGCGGCAGGCGGCGGACTCCTGCTCGCGGTAGAGGCCGAGCATGCGGCGCTCGTCGGCGCTGAGCTCCGCCTCCTCCTTCCCGAGGCTGAGCAGGTACTCCTCGGGCCGCACGCCGCGCTGGTCGTGCACCACGAACGGGCCGCGCCCGCCCGTCCGTCGCAGGTGCTCGCGCGCCGCGATCCCGACGAGCGCCGCCCGCGGCTGTCGGCAGAACAGGACGGCGTCGACGAGCCCGCGGTCGCGCAGCTCCACCGCGAGCCGCTCGCCGGCGCTCTCGAAGCGGGTCGTCCGCGGGCGGTGGGTGAGCGTGATGGGCGAGCGCCCGGTCGCCTGGGCCAGCGCGTCGAGCGCGCGCCGGTGCGTGCTGCGTTCGCCCGGCAGGAACAGCCGCCGCGGCGTCGTGAACGCCGCGGCGTCGACCTGCTCGCCCGCCGCCCGCAGCGCCGCCAGCAGCGGCCCCGTCTGCGCGCGGACGACGGGCGCCGTCACCTCGGCGTAGACCAGCGCCACGATCGGGCGTCCGAGGCTCACCGGGTGTCCTCGTGGTCGCGCGGGACGCGCAGCGACGCGAGCACGCGCACGGCGTCGCGCGCGGCCGGGAGTCCGGAGCCGACCTCGAGGCGCGCCTCGAGCTCGAACCCCTCGTCGCACGCCTCGTCGACCGCCGCCTGCGGCGTGAAGGCGTGGAGCTCGAGCGCCGACGCGTCGTCGATCGTGACGGCAGGCGTGCCCGCGCCGACGGGCGCGCGCCGCCAGCGCACACCGCGCGGTCGTGCGAGCTCGCCCGCCGCGGCGTCGGGCACGTCCTCCAGCTCGAGCAGCAGCCGTCCGCCCGGCCGCAGCGCGCGCCGCGCGCCGCGCAGCACCAGCCGACGGTCGAGCGCGCTGGCGACGGCCCGCCACGGCGTCGAGGGGATCAGCACCGACGCGACCTCCGCGGGCACCTCCATCTCGCGCGGGTCCTCGGCCAGGAGCGTCACCGACGACGCGGCGCCGAGCGCGCTGCGCGCCCGCGCCAGGGCCGTGCGGGAGGAGTCCACGGCGATGACCTGCGCACCACGGTCCGCGAGGGCGGCCAGGAGCGCGGGCCGCCCTGCCCCGAGCACCACGATCGCGCGACCGTCCGCGTGGCGCGAGCACAGCTCGGCGAGCCGCGCGTCGTCGTCGGGGCTCGCGTCGCGGAAGCGGACGTCGGCGAGATGCGGCGGCAGCACGGCGCCGAGGGTAGCGGTTCCCGCGCGGCCGCTCACGGTCGGGCGCGGGGCGAGCCGCCGCTGCCGCCGGGCTATCCTCGCCGCGTGACGTCCGAGCCGGATCCGCGCGCCCGAGCCGCCACGTCCGGTCGGTCGCCGTGGCCGGGCGGGGGCCGCGCCGTGCGGATCCCGGGCCCCGTCGGATGCCTCGCCCTCCTCGTCACGCTGCCGCTCGCCGCGCTGGCGTTCCTCGTCTCCGCGATCGCGTCGCGCCTCCTCGGCGGCGTCCGGACGGCGCCGGCCGGCAGCCTCCCGACCGACGGTGCGACGGCCCTCCTCGTGACGAAGATGGCGCTCGACGACGACTTCGACCGGGCCGACGCCGAGATGGCGGGTGTCCCGCTCGACGGCGGTGCGTCGGTCGAGGCGCTGCTGCTGCGCGCGCTCGAACTGCGCTGGATGGAGCGCAAGGGCGCCCGCTACGGCGTCACCTCGCGGGGGCGGGCCCAAGCGCCCGAGGTCGCCCGCCGCGCCGGGTTCTGACGCGCCCGGCGTCCCCGGTCCGCGGCCCGTGGGGCAGCGTCGGAGTCGGTGTGCCGGACCGGCACACGGGATGGGCGCGCTCAGCTCAGGCGGGCGCGCAGCAGTTCGACGACGCGCGGCTCGAGGGCGGTCGCGACCTCGCGCAGCGCGCGGGGCTCGAGCCCCACGACGCGCGTCTCCGGCCACGCGACGAGCTGCGCGGCGGCCTCGAGGCCCGGAACGGGGACGTCCGTCAGGGTGACGATCACGTCGGCGGCCGCCACGAACTCGGGTGCGACGGGCAGCGGGAACTCGTCGGCCGGATCGGTGCCGAGCTCGCGGAGGAGCGCGTCCACCCCGGGCGCCAGCTCCGGCGCCGGCTCCACGCCGGCTGCTCGCGCTGCCACGCGCGCCGCTCCGCCGCGGCGGGCGAGTGCCGCGGCGATCTGCGACGCCCCGTCCCCGCGTTCGCAGACGAAGAGGAGGTCGAGCGCGCCCGTGTGCTGTCCACGTGCAGTGCGTGCCGACGCGCGCAACAGTTCGCGCGCGAAGCGCAGCACTCGGGGTGCAGGCGGACCCGGATGGCGTGCAATCCCGAGGCGTTGCTGCGCGACGCGCAGGCAATGCGCCACCGCTGCGGGTCCGAACCGGTCACCGTTCTCCGCGGCGTCGCCGCCGCGGCTCTGCTCGTCGCCCCTCACGACGTGCCTCCCGTCGACCCCACGGTCTGCGCACCGCCGGGTCTCGATCCGTCGGCCGCCCGCGCCAGCCCGCGCGACCGGCCCGTCTGGAGCGGACGGCGCCGTGGCGCCGCCGTCCCCTGTTCGAGCGCCTACTGGGCGCCGATCAGGCGCCGCACGTAGGCGACGCCCTTCTCCGTGAGTGCATAGTGCCCGCGAGCCGAGCCGGAGTCGAAGAAGCGCTGCGTGCGCTTCATGATGCCGAGCGTGTTCGCCAGGCTCTTCGGCGGCGTCGCGCCGACGAGGCTGAAGCACGCGTTCAGGCTGTCGATGCTGAACTCCTTCTTGTCCCGGTGCTCGCGCAGGAAGTACGCGAAGATCAGGATCGTCTCCTGCAGTGCGCCGCGGCCCTCGCGGCTGCGCGCCCGCTGGTAGAAGTCCTCGAGCGACGGCGCGCCTGCGGCGCTCTCGCTCGGGGCGGGGGCGCCGCCCTCCGCAGGAGCCGCGGGCGCGCCCGCCGACGCCGCGGGGCTCGTGCCCGCCGCTCCGAGCTCGCGGACCACGCGCGGCAGCACGAGCGCCACCTGTGCGTCGACGAACGCCTCGTCGCCCTCGAACTCGAGCGCGAGCCCGGGGGCCTCGAAGCGGAAGACCGCGGGCGCCTGCGCGGTGTCTCGGACGCCTTCGTTCGGGATCATCGTGCCGCCGCTCCGTCCACCCGCAGCGCCTCGTCGAGCGGGGCCGCACGCTCCGAGCCGCGCGAACTCGTGACGCCGAGGAGCTGCCGCGCCCGCTCGATGCCGGTCGTGTTGAGCATGTACTCGCCCCGCCGCTCGGTCCCGAGGATCAGGTTGTGGTCGCGCTTGAGCGTGCCCAGGATCTGGAGCAGGCTCTTCGGCTCCGGCATGCCGACGTCCTCGAACGCGCGCCGGATGTCCTCCGACGTGAAGATGAACTTCTTGAACGACCGCATCCAGAGCGCGAACACCAGGATGCTGTCCTGCATCGTGAGCTTCATGCCGTCCGGCACGTGGCGCGCGAACCAGGTCGCGAGGTCGGGCGGCTGATGTGCGCTCGCGCCGTTCGTGGCGGCCGCGCGCGTCGCGGCGGACTTGCCCGCCGTGCGCTCGACGAACGGCAGGAAGGTCGCGAGGTGGCGCCGCACGAACGCCTCGCTGCCGGTGAGCTCGAAGGAGACGCCCCCCGAGACGAATCGGAATGTCGTCGATGACGTCATGGGTTCGATCGAGGGAGTGCCCCCGCGTGTCCTTCCCGAGTCCACCCTCGAGGGGCCCCAACGTAACACCCCGTCCGCCGCGGTCCCACTCCCATCCCCCCGGTCCGCGACGCGCCCGCGGGCGGTCCGGGCGGGCGGCAATCACTGGTCAGAGCCCCCGCGGACGCCGAGACTCGGCGCCGCGCCGCGTGCCCGGCGCCGGAGGTCCTGATGCTCGAGCGCCACCCGTGGGACGGGACCGATCCGGCCGCGCTCGGCCGCGTGCTCGCCGTCGCCCTCGGCAGGGGCGGCGACCTCGCCGACGTCTTCGTCGAAGAGCGCTCCGAGGCACGGCTCGTGCTCGACGACGGCATCGTGCGCTCCGCCTCCGCGGGCACGGTCGGCGGCACGGGCGTCCGTGTCCTCTCCGGGGAGCGGACCGGCTACGCGTTCACCGAGGAGCGCGCCGAGCGCGCGGTCCTCGACGCCGCGCGCACCGCCGCGGCGATCGCCGACGACCCGCGCGACGTCGCCCCCGTCCGCGTCACGCGCGGCCGCCGCCGCGACCTGTACCGCGCGCCTGAGCCCGGCGACGCGTACAGCCCCTCGCAGCGCATCGCGCTCGTGCGGCGTGCGTACGAAGCCGCCCGCGCCGTCGATCCGCGCATCGTGCACTGTGTCGTCACCCTCGAGGAGCAGGTGCGGCGCATCACGATCGCGTCGTCCGTCGGCGTCGTGGTCGACGACGTCCAGCCGATGACGTCGCTCCGCGTCCGCTGCGTGGCGGAGGAGGGCGGCGTGCGCACCACCGGGAACGCTGCGTGGAGCGCCCGGCGCGCCCTCGCGGACCTCGACGCGACGCTGCCCGAGGACGAGGCGCGCAGCGCCGCCCTGCAGGCGGTCGGCAACCTCGCCGCACGCCCGGCGCCGAGCGGGGCGTTCCCGGTCGTCCTCGGCAACGCCTGGAGCGGCGTGCTGCTGCACGAGGCCGTCGGCCACGGCCTCGAGGCCGACTTCAACCGCAAGGGTCTCTCCCGCTACTCCGGGCAGATCGGCGAGCGCGTCGCGTCGCCGCTCGTCACCGTCATCGACGACGGCACGCGCGCCGGCTCCCGCGGCAGTCTCAACGTGGACGACGAGGGCCACGTCTCAGGGCGCAGCGTGCTGATCGAGAACGGCATCCTGCGCGGCTACCTGCACGACCGGCTGTCCGCACGCGTCATGGGCGCTGAGCCGACGGGCAACGGCCGCCGCGAGAGCTACGCGTGCGTGCCCATGCCCCGCATGACCGACACGCTCATGCCCGCCGGCGGTCACGATCCCGAGGAGATCATCCGCTCCGTCGAGCGCGGGGTCTACGCCGTCCGCTTCGGCGGCGGCCAGGTCGAGATCGGGAAGGGCGACTTCGTCTTCGCCGCGACCGAGGCGTACCTGATCGAGGGCGGCCGCGTGACGGCGCCGCTGCGCGACGTGACGCTGATCGGCAACGGCCCCGAGGTGATGTCGCGCGTCACGATGGTCGGCACCGACTTCGGCTTCTCCGACTCGGCCTGGATGTGCGGCAAGGACGGCCAGTCCGTGCCCGTGGGCGTCGGCATGCCGACCGTGAAGATCTCGAGCCTGACCGTCGGCGGTGGCGCGTGAGCGGCGACGACGTCGTCGACGCGGCCGTCGCGGCGGCGCTCGCTGCGGGGGCCTCCGCGGCCGACGCCGTGCTCGTCGAGGACGACGGCGCGAGCGTCGCCGTGCGCGACGGCGTCGTCGAGCGCGTCGAGCGCCACGGCTCGCGCGGCCTCGGCGTGCGCGCGTTCTGCGGCACGCGCGTCGGGATCGCCTACACGAACACGATCGACCCGGAGGCGGCGCGCCGTACGGCCCGCGAGGCCGTCGCGATCGCCGAGATCTCCGCCGAGGACCCTGCCGCGGGACTGCCGGAGACGGCCGAGCTCGGCGCGCTCGAGATCGACCTCGACACCGTCGATCCGGGCGCGGCCGGGCGCGACGTCGCCGTCTGGATCGACCTCGCGACGCGCGCGGAGGCGGCCGCGCGCGCGGAGCCGCGCATCGAGCGCAGCGAGGGCGCGCGCGCCGGCGGTGGCCGGCGCACGTTCACCCTCGCGAACAGCGCGGGCTTCCACGACGCGCGCGCGGTGACCTCGGCGCACGTCCACGTCGCCGTCTTCGCGACGGGGGACGGCGGCGAGCGGCAGCGCGACCTCTGGTTCGACGCCGCGGTGCACCTCGCCGATCTCGCGTCGCCGGAGGACGTGGGCCGCGAGGCCGCACGGCGCGCCGTGCGCCGCTGCGGGTTCCGCAAGCCGCCGAGCGGCGCGGTGCCCGTCGTCTTCTCGCCCCTCGTCGCGTGCGATTTCGCGGGCACGCTCGTGGCGGCGCTCTCCGCCGCCGCGGTCTACGCGCGCGGCACGTTCCTCGCCGACGCGCTCGGCGAGACCGTCGGCTCCGCGGCGCTCTCGCTCGACGACGACCCGACGCTGCCGCGGCGCAGCGGCAGCCGCGCGTTCGACGGCGAGGGCGTCCGCGCGCGAAGGACGCCGCTCCTCGAGGCGGGCCGCGTGACGTCGTGGCTCGCCGACGCGTACGCCGCGCGGCGCGCCGGCTGCGCGTCGACCGGCGCCGCCGGCCGCAGCTTCGACGGCGCGCCGCGCGTCGGTCCCTCGAACTTCGTCCTCGCCGCGGGGTCGCGGCCGCCGGCCGATGTCCTCGCCGACATTCCCTCCGGGCTCTACGTGACCGAGCTCTTCGGCATGGGGGTCAACCTGGCGTCCGGCGCGTGGAGCCGTGGCGGAGCGGGACTCTGGATCGAGCGCGGCGAGCTGACGCACGCCGTGCAGGAGTTCACCGTCGCCGGCGACCTGCGGACGATGCTCCGCGGCGTGCGCGAGGTCGCGTCGGACCTCACGTGGTTCGGGCGCTCCGCGGCGCCGACGCTCGTCCTCGACGGACTCACGGTGTCGGCGGGATGAGCGCGTCCGGACCGGCCGACCCGGAGCTGAGCGTGGTCGTCCCCGTCTTCAACGAGGAGGGCTCGCTCGACGCGCTCTATGCCGAGCTGCAGCCGGTCGTCGCGCGCGTCGCGCCTTCGCACGAGTTCGTCTTCGTGGACGACGGCTCGCGCGACCGCAGCCCGGAGATCCTCGCGCGCCTCGCGGCCGCGGATCCGCACGTCCGCATCGTGCGCCTCGACCGCAACCACGGCCTCTCGTCGGCGCTGCACTGCGGCTTCCACCGCGCGCGCGGCGCGATCGTGGCGACGCTCGACAGCGACCTGCAGAACGACCCGTCGGACCTGCCGAAGCTCGTCGACGAGGTGCGCTCCGGCCGCGCCGACATGGCATGCGGCTGGCGCCGCGACCGCATCGACCCGTTCGTGAAGAAGGTCTCGTCGCGCATCGCGAACGCGTGGCGCAACAGCCGCACGGGGGAGTCCGTGCACGACATCACGTGCCCTCTCAAGGCGTTCCGCCGCGAGGTGCGCGACGTGTTCCTGCCCTTCGACGGCATGCACCGCTTCCTGCCGACGCTCGCGCGCATGGCGGGGCACCGCGTGGTCGAGATCCCCGTCGGGCACCGCGCGCGCGTGCACGGCTCGTCGAAGTACGGCGTGTGGAACCGCCTCTTCCGCGGCATGAAGGACCTGCGCGCGGTGCGCTGGATGCAGGAGCGTCGCATGACCTACCGCGCGACCGAGCTGACCGACCGCGGGGGCGACGGCGGGTGAGCCGCCGTACGCTCGCGGCCGTCCTCGTCGTGCTCGCGGCGGCGCTGGTCGGCGCGCTGCGGAGCTCCGCGACCGAGCTCCCCGGCGACTTCCTCCGCTACCACCGCGCCGGGCGCATGGTCGTGCGCGGCGACGCCGCGCACCTCTACGACGTGCAGTGGCTGCGCGCGCAGCGCGTCTACGCGGAGGAGCGCGCGGCCGAGAAGGCGGAGCGGGGCGCCGACGCCGACCCGTACGCCGAGTACGAGTTCAAGTACGTGCCCGCGATGGCCTGCCTGATGGCCCCGCTCGGCGCGCTGCACCCGCGCACTGCCGTCGTGCTCTGGGGCGCGTGGAACGCCGCGCTGCTCGCGCTGCTCGTGATCGCGTCGTGGCGCGCCGCCGCCCTGCTCGACGTCCCGCGCGTCTGGCTGCTCGTTCCGCTCGCCGTGCTCGCGCGCTCGATCAACGACAACCAGAACCTCGGCCAGCTCAACCCGAGCGCGATCGTGCCGGCGACGCTCGGGCTCCTGCTCGTCGCGCGCCGCCGCGACGTCGCGGGCGGGGCGCTCCTCGCGTGGGGCGCGGTCGTCAAGTACATGCCCGTGTTCCTGCTGCCGTGGCTGCTCTGGAAGCGCTGCTGGCGCGCCGCGGCGACGTGCGTCGTGGGCATCGTCGTGCTCGCCGCGGGGCTGCCGGCGCTGGTCTTCGGGCCGCGGGCGGCGCTCGAACTCCATCGCACGTACGTCGACGTGCGCGCGCACCACTTCACGTCGTCCACGTCGCCGGACCTGCCGGGCCACTCGATCAAGTCGTTCCTCTACCGCGTGTTCGGGACGACGCACTACAAGACGGGCGCCGGTCCGAAGGCCGTCGACATCGACGTGAGCCTCGTGCACCTGCCCCCGCCCCTCCTGCAGTGGGGCACGCTCGCGCTCGCGGCGCTCGTCCTCGCGTGGGTGCTGCGCCGCAGCGGGCGCGCGCTGCGCCCGGCGTCGGACCCCGGCTCGGCGCTCGAGCACGGGCTCGCGCTCGCGTGGCTGCTCCTCGCGTCGCCCGAGGCGCGCGCGCCGCACTTCCTCTACGAGACGCTGCTCGCGTGCGCGGCGGTCGCGCTGCTCGTGCGCGCGTGGCGGACGCCCGCGCCGCGGCCGCGCGCGCTCGTCGTCGCGACGGTCTGCGCCGTGCTGTGGGCCGTCCTCCACAACCTGGACACCAGCAAGCTCGGGCGCTTCGGGAACACCGCGTCCGCGCTGTGCGCGCTCGGCTGGGGAACGGCGGCGCTGATGACCGCCGCCGTGCTCGCCGCGCGCGTGCTCGCGACGCGCGACGCGCCCGCCGACGCGGCGCCTCTCAGCGGAGCGCCCGCAGCCTGACGTCGTGCCAGAGGCCGCGCCGGTCCTCGAGCAGCAGCGTGAGCGTGTCGACGCGGAACTCCGGCAGCGCGAGGTCGGCGGCGAGCCCGCGCCGCGCGAGCTCGAGTTCCGCCGCGCTCGAGAAGTGACCGATGCGGAGCGCCGCCGGCGCAGCGGCCGGCGGGGCGAGCGGATCGAGCAGCGCGTCGGCGAGCGCGCGGCGCAGCGCCGCGACCGCGTCGCCGCCCTCGACGAACGCGAGCCACAGCGTGGTGCCCGTCTCGAACGGCGCGCCGAGGCGCGCGCGAAAGGGGGCCGCGTCGAACGCGTCGAAGCGCTCGAGCACGTCGCGGCGCACCGGCTCGAACGGCGGGAGCAGCGTGACGTGCGCGGGCAGGCGGTGGAAGCCGGGGTCGTGCAGGCGACGGAACAGCTCGGCCGGGCCGAGCGCTTCCGGGGGCGGGATCAGCGCGACCTGGAGCATCTCCGCCCGCCGCCGCGCGTCACGCCGCCGGCGCGCCGCCCGCGCGCGCGCCGCTGCTGTGCAGGCCGCGCTTCAGGAAGAGCCCGTAGCGCACGATGCACCACAGCGCCTTCACGCCGTCCTTCCAGCCGATCTTCTTGCCTTCCTCGTAGGTCCGGCCGTCGTAGCCGATGCCGACCTCGTAGAAGCGCCAGCCGCCCTTCGCGAGCTTCGCCGTGATCTCCGGCTCGAACCCGAAGCGGTCCTGCTCCAGCGCGACGCCGTCGAGGCAGTGACGGCGGAACATCTTGTAGCAGGTCTCCATGTCCGTCAGGTTCAGGTTGGTCGTCATGTTGCTCAGCGTCGTGAGCACGCGGTTGCCGACGTAGTGCCAGAAGTAGAGGACGCGCCCCGCCTCGCCGCCGCGGAAGCGCGAGCCGTACACGACGTCGGCCTTGCCCTCGAGGATCGGTTGGATCAGGCGCCGGAACTCGCGCGGGTCGTACTCGCGGTCCGCGTCCTGCACCACGATCACGTCGCCCGTCGCGGCCTCGAAGCCCGTGCGGAGCGCGGCGCCCTTGCCGCGGTTGCGCTCGTGGAGGCAGAGGACGTCGATGCGCCCGCGCAGTTCCTCGAGCCGCGCGCGCGTGCCGTCGGTCGAGCCGTCGTCGACGACGATGACCTCGAAGGCGACACCCAGGTCGTCGAGCGCGGCGGCACGCACGCGTTCGATCGAGTCCGCGACCGTCGAGACCTCGTTGTAGGCGGGGATGACGATCGACAGCTTCATGCGGCGCGCGCGCTCCGCCGACAGTCTGCGGCGGGCGGCGCACCGTGTCGAACTACCGCAAGCCGATCAGGATCCCGCGCTCCTCGCGGACCGCCTCGCCGGGTGTCGCCCCGAGCAGCACGGAGCCGTCGGCCGAGACCGCGTACCAGGTCGGCAGCGTGGGCCCCGTCACGTCGCCCGCGGCGTCCGGCGTGAACGCGAAGGTCGCGTCGGGAGGCGTCGCGGCCGTCGTCGCGGCCGCGAGCGACCACGTGATGTCCGCGAGCGGCGGCAGGCCCTCGAGCGTGTAGGTGGCCCGGGTCACCGGCTCGAACACGAGGGTCGCCGAGCCGGCTCCGTCCAGCGTGAGCTGCGCGATCGCCGGGTCGATGGCGAGGCTCGACCGCGGCGCGAGCGGGTTCTCGACCGCGGCGGACAGCCCGAGGCGTGCGACCTCGTAGTCGCCGGCCGAGACGCTCGCGCCGCCGCCCGCAGGGCGCCGCACCGCGACGAGCAGCGTCACGCTGCCCCCCGCGGACGGCTTGCGCGCCGTCACCAGCACGCCGGCGTCGGCGTTCGCCCAGCCGCGACGCTGCTGCATGTCGCCGAAGACGCCGCCGTCGCCGAACACCTGGACCGACTCGACGCCGCCGTCCGCGAACGCGTCGGTCTCGCGCGTGTGGAGCGCCGACGCCGCGTCCGTGTGGTACGTCGTCGTGGTCGTGAACGTCGAGCCGGTCCCCAGGAACGCGAGCGTGCCCGCGCCCGCGTCGATGTCGAAGCCGGTGAACGACGAGACGAGCCGCGTCGCGAACGGTTCCGTGCCCGCACCGGTCAGCTCGACGCCGATCTCGACCGCGGCCCAGCGCCCGGCGAGGTCGGCGAGCGTGGGCGCAGTGCCCGCGCGGACGCCGACCGCGAAGAAGTCGAACGCGCCGCCGCGACCCGTGAAGGAGATGACGTCGCCGGATGCCGAGACGACGCCCTCGGCCGACGCGCTGCCGCCCTCGATCGGGAAGTCGAACGCGAAGCGGCCCTCGCGCACCTGCTCCCACAGGAAGTCGATGGACCCGACGAGGCTGCTCGACGTGCCGTCGACATGGTGCGGCGCCACCGACAGGACCTGCCGGAACACGAGCGGCGCGTCGCCGGACGAGGCCCGTCCGACGCCGTCGGCCCGGAAGGTCCAGTCCTGGTCGAGGACGCCCGCACGCACCTGGCTCTTGTCCGTGTCCGTGGCGTCGAGCACGTGCGCCACCGCGAACATCTGCACGTGGTACGTGCCGGAAGGAGCACCGAGCGGCGGCGCGAGGCGCCCCGCCTGGAAGCGCCCGAGCGACGTCACCTCGCCGGAGAGCGTGCCGTTCGGTTCGAGCGTCACGTCCTGCGTCGCCTCCTGCGCGCTGCCGTGCGCCGCGAACAGCGCAAGGTCGGCGGGCACGCCGCCCGGGGGCAGCGTCACCGGCACGAACACGCGCACGGGCTGGTTGAACGTGAGCGTGAGCGGCAGCAGCGCGATGGCGTCGCCGAGCGGCTCGTCGCGCCCGCCGACGAAGCCGTCGGCGGCCTCGATGGTGATCCGCTGCTGCCCGGCGAGCGCCTGCGCCGGGATCAGCACGCCGACACCGCGCAGCGGCGATTCCTCGTCGACGGGGATCACGATGCGCGCGCCGCCGGCGCCGACCAGATCGCCGTTGCGCAGGCGCGGCGGCGGCATCGAGAGCGTGCCGTTCGAGTTGCCGACCGCCTTCCGCGCGTCCTTCTCCGCCCTCTTGAGAGCGGCCGTGATGTCCTTCTCCGCCGCGACCAGCGCCTTCGCGTGCGCGTCGTCGCTCGCCGCCGACTCCGCCGCGGCGCGCGCGGCGTTGTAGCGGTCCACGAGCTTCTGCACGCGGCGCACCGCGTTGGCGTCGCTGATGAGGGCGACGTGGTCGCCGACCAGCTCGCGCCGCTCGCCGAGTGCGACGATCGCGCGGTGGTACATCGTGTCGAGCGCGTCGCGCATCGGGTCGGCGCGCGTGCCGAGCTTCTTCGCCGTCTTCGCGGCGACCGAGAGCTCGCCGAAGTCGCTCGCCAGCGTGCGCGCGGGCTTGGCCAGCTTCTTCGCCAGCTTGCCGAGCGCCTTCGCCTCCTTCTTGTCGTCCTTCCCGGGCGACGGGAGGGCGTCGAGCTCCGCGAGGCGCGTCGTCACGTAGCCCGCCACGGGCTCGGTGATCTCGTCGAGGTGCGTCTCCTGATACCCGAGTGCGCTGGCGGCGGCGGCGGCCAGCAGCGCGACGACGAGGTGGGGACGGAGCTTCCGGGAACGTACGGGCATGGACTTCCTCGCAGCGTGTCGCACGCGCGCGGCGCGGGTGGACGGGGCCGGTGTCGTGGGTGGTGTACGGGACTCGCGGCTCGCGCGGTGCGCGGGCCGACCCCGATTGTAGGCGCGGCGCGCGCGCGTGCGCCGAGGTCGGGCTCAGCGGGCGTCGGCGTCCGATGGGCGCAGGCCGCGTGGCCCGACGCGCCGCGCCGTCATCACGTCCCGTCCGGCGTGCCCCGTGCGAGTGCCGCCACAGCCTCTGCGTCCGCGATCGACCGGAACATCACGCTGGGTTCGACGCCCCGCGCGTCGTGGAATTCCAGCGTTCCGCAGCCGTGGCGCTCCGGCTCGACCTGCACGGCGCCGAGCGTTGCACGTGCGAGTGCCCGCAGCCGGGCGGGTCCTGCGCTCCCGAACGCGGGCTCCGACGCGAGCACGCGCGTCGTCGTCACGGCGTAGGCGGTGCGCGCGCGGCGGCGCCGTCGCAGGACAACGTGCCCGCCCAGGCAGTACGCCGCGACCGCGACGAACGGCGCCGCCGCGACGACGAGGAGCAGCGCGCGCAGCGCGTACGGCATGCCGCGGAAGTCGTCGCCGAGTGCGGTCGTGCCGAAGCCGTAGAAGCCCGCGCCCGCGACGAGCGTCCAGAACACGCCGAGTCCGACGAGCCGCCCGTCGACGCGCGTCGTGCGGCGCGCGTCGGGCCGCCCCGCCCAGAGCAGGTGCTCGCCCGGCTCGAGCACGGCGGCGAACGCGCGTGCCGCCGTGGCGTCGGACGCGGGCGCGGCGGTCGTCATCGCGGCGATCGTACGGCGACCCCGGCCGGCGTCGGTACCATCTGCGCCCTTCGCGAGGGACCGCACGGGATGCACGACGACGACGACCGGCTGGTGGAGCGGATCTTCCGCGAGCTGCGCACGCGCGCGGACGTCGTGCGCGTGGGCAGCGTGTACGTGGACGTGCCCGGCGCGGTCCTGCGCCGCTTCGCGTGCGGCGACGGGCTGTGCATGCACGCCGGGCGCGGCCGCGCGCTCTTCGGCAAGTCGTGCTGCACGACGTTCCGCGTGCCGATCGAGCGCGAGGACGTCGAGCGCGTCGCGAAGGTCGTCGACGACGTGCGCGGCGTCCGCGACGTCGGCCGCGCGATCGACCGCGCGGGCGGCTGGTGGAAGGTCGAGGACGACCAGATCTGGCTGCTCGACCGGCCCGACGGCGCGTGCGTCTTCCTCTCGGCGCCGCGCGGCGGGCGACCGCTCTGCACGCTGCACGAGTGGGCGCTCGCGAACGGCCGCGACTTCCGCGAGGTCAAGCCGGAGACGTGCTGTCTCTTCCCGCTCTACCTGCTGTCCCACGGCGACGACGTGCTCGTGACGAGCTACGGCAGCGAGCTGATGCGCCGCGCCGAGCCCGCCGAGGAGATCAAGTCGTTCGCGTGCCTCCACCCCGGACCGGGGCAGGGGCGCCCGGCCGTCGTCGAGCAGGAGGACGAGCTGCGCCACCGCCTCGGCGCCCGCCGCTGGGACGCGGTGCTCCGGCGCCTGCGCGCCCTCGGCCACGCGGTCTGACGTCGCGCCGGCCCGACCGCGTCACTTCGCCTTCGCGCCCTTCGAGCGCCGGCCGAGCACGAAGCCGAAGAGGCCGCCGACCAGCGCGCACGTGAGCAGCAGCACGAAGCGCGGCATCTCGATCGTCGCCCACAGCACGCGCGTCTTCGCCGGGTCCGTGTTCTGCAGTACCACGATCGCGACCAGCAGCGCGAGCGCGAGGGTCGTCCAGAGCTTCCACTTGGCCATCTTCGACTCCTGCCGCGGGCGGCGTCGGCGCTGTTGAACTCGCCTCCCGGCCGCACCATACTCGGCGCCCATGTTCCACCATGCGGCGTTCTGGGTGGCGCTCGCCCTCGCGGTCTTCGTCCTCGGGTATCGGCTGTACGGCCGGTTCCTCGCCCTGCGCATCTTCGAGAGCGACGAGGACGACTCCGTGACGCCCGCCGTGGCCCACGAGGACGGCTGCGACTACGTGCCGACGAACCGCCACGTCGTGCTCGGCCACCACTTCACGAGCGTCGCCGGCGCGGCGCCGATCGTCGGACCCGCCGCGGCGTGCTGCTACGGCTGGTTCCCCGGCTACCTCTGGATCGTGATCGGCGTCGTGCTGATCGGCGCGATGCACGACTTCGCCGCGCTCGTCGTCTCGATGCGCCACGGCGGCCGCTCGATCGGCGACGTGACCGGCGACCTGATCGGACGCCGGCCGCGCACGCTCTTCCTCTGCCTGATCGTGCTGCTCACGTGGCTCGTGCTCGCCGCGTTCGCATCGATCATCGCGGACCTGTTCGTGAAGTTCCCGGCGAGCGTCTTCCCCATCAACCTGGAGATCCCGATCGCCATCGCCGTGGGCTGGTGGTACTACCGCCGCCGCGGCGGGATCCTGGTCCCGAGCCTCGTCGCACTCGTCGCGCTCTGGGGCTCGGTCGTCGTCGCCGCCGAGACGCCCGCGCTGCAGTGGTCGCTCCCGGCGGCGTTCGGCTTCACGCCGAACCAGATCTGGGTCGCGTTCCTGCTCGCGTACTCGTTCGTGACGTGCCTGCTGCCCGTGTGGGTGCTGCTCCAGCCCCGCGACTTCATCAACAGCCACCAGCTCTTCGTGGGGCTCGCGACGATCTACCTCGCGATCTTCGTCGCGAACCCCGAGCTCACGGCGCCGGCCGTGAACCTGGCCGCGCAGGACACGTCGGGTCCCGTCTTCCCGATGCTCTTCGTGACGATCGCGTGCGGCGCGATCAGCGGCTTCCACGCGCTCGTCTCGAGCGGCACGACCTCCAAGCAGGTCGCGTCGTTCCGCCACGCCCGCCAGATCGGGTTCGGCGCGATGCTCGGCGAGGGCTGCGTCGCGCTCGCCGCCACGATGGCCGTGGCCGCGGGCTTCTCGGCCGCCGACTGGCACAAGCACTACGACGACGGCGGCGCGGTGCGGCAGCCGCTCGGTGCGTTCGTGCGCGGCACGGCCAACCTGCTCGAGCGCGCGTTCCCCGTGATCGACGAGGAGATCGCGAAGACGGTCGTCGCGGTGATCGTCATCTCGTTCGCCGCGACGACGCTCGACACCGCGTGCCGCATCCAGCGCTACTGCCTGTCCGAGCTCGGCGGCGCGTGGCGTGTGAAGCCGCTGCAGAACCGCTACGTCGCGAGCGCGATCGCCGCGTTCACGCCGTTCCTGCTCGTCGTGCAGAGCTCCGACAACACGGAGATCTGGAAGAAGGTCTGGACCGTCTTCGGCTCGGCGAACCAGCTCCTCGGCGCGCTCACGCTGCTCGTGGTGACGATCTGGCTGCGACGCAAGGGCAAGCCGCTCTGGTTCACGGGCCTGCCCGCGCTGTTCCTCGCGCTCGTCACGGTCTCGGGCCTCGTGAACATCATCCGCGCGCAGGCGACGTCGCCCGCGCCGCAGCTCGCGGCGCTCGTCCCCGCGGCGCTGCTGCTCGTGCTCGCCCTCGCGATCATCGTCGAGGGCGTGCTCGCCCTGCGGCGCGCGCAGCCGGCGGCCTGACGGCGACGCGTCAGCGCGTGGTGCCGTCTCCGGCCGCGCCCTCCGCCGCGCCAGGCGGCGGCAGCGGCGTGCCGACGGCGACCAGTGCGGCCTCGAACTTCGGGTCGAAGCGGTACGCGGGGGCGATGCGCCGCGCCTCGAGCGCCGCAGCGCGCGCGTCGGGCATGCGATCGAGCCACCAGAGCGTGTACGCCTTGTTCGCCCAGCCCTTCGCGTAGTCCGGGGTCACCGTGAGCGCCTTCTCCGCCGCCTCGAGCCCCGCGAGCAGGTGCTCCTGCGCCTCGGGCGCGCGCCCGGCGAGGCGCGCGTCGATGCCGAGCCGCAGGCGCGCGATCGCCATGTTGTTGAGCGCGGTCGGGCTGTCGGGGAAGAGGGCGAGCGCCTTGTCGAGGTGTCCGCGCGCGAGCCGGGCGCCTTCCACGATCTGCGCCCGCTGCGACTCGGCGTCGCTCTCCGAGGTCACCGGCGTCTGCAGCTCGAGCAGCGCGAGCTGCGTGAGCGGGTGGAACTGGCGCGGCTCGGTGCGCAGCTCGGCCGTGTACTCGTCGATCGCCTGACGCCGGAACGCGCCGGCCATCACCTTCTCGCCCTTGTCGAGCTCCGCCTGCATCTGGCGCCGCAGCACCTCCGCCAGCTCGGCGTGGACGGCCGGCGACGACGGCTTCGTGGCGATCACGGCGCGCAGGATCTGGTTCGCCGTCGCGAGGTCGCCGCGCTCGCGCGCGACGCCCGCGCGCAGGCGCGCCACCTCTTCGCGGTCGTCCTCGCCGCCTCCGAGCCGTGCCAGCGCCTGTTCGGCGGCCGCGAGCTGCTCCTCGGCCTCGGCCCCGAACTTCGCGAGCTGCTCGGCGCCGAAGCGGTCCGGCTGCGCCTGCATGCGGTGGAGCTGGTCGGCGTACGCGATGCGCGCCCGCACGAGCATCGAGAAGAGCCGCGGGTTCTCGCTGTTGTCGTGGGCGGCGAGCGCCTTCTCGCACTCCTCGATGCCCTGCTTGAAGCGCCGCTGCGAGAGCAGGCGCCCGATGTGGTTGACGAGCGTGCTCGCCGGGTCCTCGCGTGCGCCGCCGATGTAGCCGATGCCGGCCATGCGCTCCATCTCCTCGCGCTCCTCCGGCGTCACCTTCTCGGCCTCTCCGACCGCGCCGGCCGCCGCGGCGGCGACCGCGCGCCGCCGCCGCTCGCCGAACCACGTCTCCACCTGCTCGTGCGGCAGCCCGCCCTCGAACATGGACTCGAGGACGTCGCCCGGCATCTCCTTCGAGACCGGGTAGCCGAGTGCGGCGAGCACCGTGGGCGCGATGTCGTAGACCGACGCGCCGACGATCTCGTGGCCCGCCTTGACACCGCCGCCCCACGCGTAGAGCACGCCGTACGGCCGGTGCCACATCGCGCCGGTCTTCGCCGCGAACGCGCTCGAATCCTGCGTGCGCAGGTCGCCGTTCTTGAAGCCGTGGTCGCTGATGACGAGCACGGTCGTGTTCTCGTCGGCCATGTCCATGTACTCGCCGAGCACCGCGTCGTGCCACATGTAGTTCGCCTCGATCACGGAGCGGTACTTCATGTACTCCGCCTCGTCGATCTGCGGCATGCGCGGCGCCGCGTACGGCATGAAGAAGTGCGAGATGGCGTCCATCGCGTTGAAGTACGACGCGAAGAAGCGCGGCCGCTCCTCGCGGTAGAGGCGCTCGCCCGAGGCGCGGAACGTCTTGGCGTCGGCCATGATCAGGCGCAGGCAGCCGAGCAGGTTGTCCGGGTCCGAGTACGTCTGCGTGTACGCCTTGCGGTACTGCTCCTCCGTGACGTCCACGAACGCGCGCAGGTCGTCGAGCGTCAGGTCGTCGACGGTCGTGCGCTCCTTCTGCACGACGGCCGCGGCGGATGCGGGCCACGCCGCGTCGGGCGCGGCCTTGTCGCCCTTGTCGAAGCGGTCCGCCTCGTACGCGAGGCGCCCGATGCGGTCCGTGACGATGAACCCCTTGCCGAGCGGTTCCGCGGGCCACGAGACCAGCCAGCCGACGACGCCGACCTTGTCGCCGGCCGACGCCATGAGCTCCCAGATCGTGTCCGCCTGACGCATCTTCGCGGAGACGGGGCGCTGCCCCTCCGGGGTCTGCGTCACGAAGTCGAGGATGCCGTGGCGCTCGGGGTCGACGCCGGTCGCGACGGTCGTCCACACGACGGGCGAGAGCAGCGGCGTGAGCGACTGGAGCGGCCCGTGCGCGCCCTCGCGCCGCATGCGCGCGAAGTTGCGGAGCTTGCCCGCGCGGATGAGGTCCTCGACGAGGTCGGGATCGCACGAGTCGAAGCCGAGCAGGATCACCTTGCGCTTCCACGCCTCCGGGTGCGCGCGGCGCGACGCCTCGATCGCCTTCGCCACCTCGGGCGGGGTCGAGTCGCCCGCGAGCTTCGAGCAGGCGGCCGCGAGGGCCGCGGCGCACAGGAGCAGGGCGGCAAGGGAACGACGACGTCCGGGCGAAGGGTTGCGCATCGCCCGCCATCCTAGCCCGCATCGTTCACCAGCCCTCGCGTCCGGCGCGTCGCCGGAGTCGCGATCTCCGCGTCGGCGCTCCTCGAACGGGGTGTTCAACCCCGACTTCGTCGCGCCTTCTTGAGCTCGCGCCTCCGGCTCGGCCGGGACGGGCTGCCTGCTGGTGGGACCGCAGGCGCCACGGACGCAGCCCTCGATCCGACTGGGTCTCAGCCGCACTCGCCGCGAGAGCTGGTGAACGATGCGGGCTACGCGCACCACGCCGCGCGCGGGGCTCACTCGGCGGTCGTGGTGCGGAGCACGGTGCGCAGCACCGCCCCGGTGCCGGCGGCGTCCGGCCGCACCAGCACGAGCGCGAGCCCGCCGTCGTCCGCGAGGTCGCCGACGGCGAGCGACGTGGCGCTCCAGTCCTCGTCGCCCGCGGCCTCGGGGAGCAGCGTCTCGAGCACGCGCGAGAAGCCCGCGGCGCCGGCGTTGCGCAGCAGCCGCAGCCCGCGTCCCGTCGTCGTCGCCCCGCCCGTCGGCGCGTCGCGTGTCGCGAGCACGAGGTCGAGGTCGCCGTCGCCGTCCACGTCGGCGAGCGCCGCGGCGTCGGCCTGCAGGTGCTCGGACCCGTCCGCGGCCGGCAGCACGTCGCGGCTGCGCAGCGCCCACGTCGCCTCGAGCCCGCGGTTCTCGACGATGTCCACCGCGAGCCCCGCGAGCGGCGCGGCGCGGCGCACCACGACGAGGTCGGGGGCCGTGCTGCCCGCGACGTCGCCCGCGAGCACGATGTCGCCGGCGAGCGGCGCGATGTCGACCGAGAGCACCGACGTCGTGTCGAGCACACGCGGCGCGCCCGCGACGAGCGCGTTGCGCCCGAGCTGCGTCGACGCGATGCGCGCGCCCTGCACGCGCACGTCGCCGCTCGACGTCACGGCCACGTCGCGGCGGCCGTCGCCGTCGAAGTCCGCGACCGCGAGCGCGCCGCCGCGGAAGGGCGTGAAGTCGTCGGCGCACTCGCCGCTGCCGCACTGCGGGAAGCCCGTCGTCGGCTGACGCGTGCCCGTGACGTGCGGCATCCGCGCCGCGTCCCACGCGAAAGTCGTGTAGCCGCTGCCGTCGTCCGTGACCGCCGCGAAGACGCGCGTGCCGGAGACGTACTCGACGTAGTAGGGCGGCAGCGGGCTCTCCGACGAGAGCACGGCGTCGTGCGACGCGACGATGTCGGCCACGCCGCCGTCGCCGTCGAGGTCGCCGATCCAGACGTCGGACGCGCGCCAGTCGTCGGCCGCCGTCGTCGCGCTCATCAGCACGCTCGTGCGGTCCACGAACACGCGCCCGCCGCCCTGGCCCGCGCGGTTCGCGAGGATGCGGATGCGGCTCCCGCCCGCCGCGAGCGCCGTGCTGTCGTGCGACGCGAGCACGATGTCCACGTGGCCGTCGGGCGCGGGGTCGCCGACGTCGCCCGCCACGTCGCCGAACGCGATCGCGTCGGCGCGCCAGTCGTCGCCGCCCACGGCGGGGACGACGTCGGCGGTCACGTCGGTGAACGCGTCGCCGTCGTTGCGCAGCACGCGCAGGAGGCTCGACGTCGCGAGCGCCGCGCCGCCCGCGGAGACGACGAACACGTCGAGGTCGCCGTCGCCGTCGAAGTCCGCGAGTCCGACGTCCGACGGCGCGGGACCGCCCGTGCTCTCGAGCGCAGGCCCCGCGACGAAGCGGAACACTCCGAGCGGCTGCGGCGCGACGCCGCGCTGCCCGAACTCGTCCGCGACCTCGACGGTGTGGCGCCCCGCGCCGACGTCGGGGACGAGCGCGTCGAGCTGCCCGACGTCCACGCGCACGACCTCGTCCGGCAGGGCGCCGCCGATGCGCAGCGTCTGACCGTCCGCGAACCCCCCGCCGTCGATCCGGACGCGTTCGCCCTCGAGCAGCGGCACCAGCGGCGGTCGCAGCGACAGCACGTACGGCGCGGCCACGAACTCGAACGGCGTGGTGAGCTCCGCCTCGAGGCCCGACGGGTCGCGCACGCCGAGCGTCTGGGGGCCGCCCGCGAACGCCGGTGTGCGGAAGCGCAGCGTCGTCGCGTCCACGTACTCGGTGAGCGCGAGGAACGCGGTCCCGCTCACGGTGACCGCCGCGCCCGGCCGGAAGTCGGTGCCGCGGATCGTGACGAGCGTGCCGCCGCCCGCCGGGCCGCGCGCGGGCGCGAACGACGTCGGCCGCGGCGTGCGCAGCGCGACGAACGCGTCGGCGAGGCGCGCCGCGTGGCCGTCGCCGTTCAGGATCGCGATGTCGCACGTGCCGGCGAGTCCGTCGGGGACACGTGCGCCGGCCGCCGCCGCGGACACGACCTCCACCTCGTCGGCTTCGACGCCGCCGACGAACACGCGCAGCGGCCGCTTGCGCGTCGTCACGAAGCCCGCGCCGCCGAGCGTGATGCGCGCGCCCGCGCCGCCCTCGCCCGGCTCGACCTTCGCGATCACCGGCTCGCTCGCAGGGAGCGCGCCGCGCGTGGCGACGAGACCGCCCCCGCGCACGTTCACGCGCACGCGCAGCCCCTGCAGCGCCGCGCCGTTCGAGCGCAGCACGAGCGCGTACTCGCCGAAGGGGAACGCGTCCGGGACCTCGATGCCGCGGCCGTCGAGGCGTCCGACGCGCGAGCGGATGGCGTGCTCGTCGACGGGGACCGCGAGGCCGCCGGGGCCCGTGATCCGGACGAACGCCGCCGCGGCGGGCGCGCCGCGCGCGCTGAAGGTGAGACGTGCTCCGCCGGCGGCGGCGAACGCGAACGCGCGCTCGGCGCCCGAGCCGATCGTCGCGTCGCGCGCGTCGAGCCCCATCTTGCCGCGCACCCGCGCCGCGACCGTGTACGCACCGCCGCCCTGGCCGCTCACCCGCAGCTCGTGGCGTCCCGTCAGCGCGGCGGTGGTGACGAGACGCAGCCCGCGCCCGGCCGCGACGAACGGCTCCGCGGACGGCGTCCCGTCGGGGCCGAGCAGCACGGCGTGCGGCACGAGGTCCGAAGCGCCGCGGACGCCCACGCGCAGGTCGAGCCGCGCGCCCGCGGCCGCTTCGACGAGGTACGAGTCGACGTCGTCGGCCCCGTCGATCGACGCCTTCACGGCGCGCGGCCCGAGGGGCACGCCCCACGGCGCCGCGCACACGGGGCGCGCGGCCGTCGCGCCGAGCGCGCCAGCGAGGAGCGCGCCGAGGAGGACCGTCGGCGCGCGGCGGCCCTCCGCCGCCTGCGCCCCGCGCCCTTCCCGTGCGCGTCCGCGACTCACCTGATGCCGATCCGCGTACCGCTCATTGCTGCTGCTCCGGGTTCGCGAGCACGCGCGTGTTGCGGTTGGTCTCGTTCGGCTCGTCGCGGCCGATCACGATGTCGAGATCGCCGTCGCGGTCGGTGTCGACCAGACGGACCTCGGCGCCGCGCCCGTCGTCCACGAGCACGGCGTGCGGGAGCCCGCCTTCGCCGCGCACGTAGCCGGTGATCGTCCACACGAGCACGCGCGTCGCGTGGCCGCCGCCGTTCGGCGCGCGTGCCGACGTGATCACGAAGTCGGCGTGGCCGTCGCCGGTCAGGTCGCCGACGGCGACCGCGTCGCACTGCAGCAGGTCGGCGCGGTCCGCGGACGGCAGCAGATTGCTCGCGAGCAGCGTGAAGCCGCCCGACCCGTCGTTCAGGAGGACGCGCAGCGCCGTGAGCGTGCTGGCGGTCGCGGTGCTCGGGTCCACGAGCGGCGAGACCGACGTGAGCAGGATGTCGTCGGTGCCGTCGTCGTTGGCGTCGGCCACCGAGACGCGGTCGCCCTGGAGCATCTCCGCGCCGGCGACCGCGGGCAGGCTGCTCGCGCTGACGTCGGTGAAGCTGCCGGAGCCGTCGTTCGCGAGCAGGATCGTGCGCCGCAGGTAGCTGCCCTGGTTGGCCGGATCGGCGAGCGCGTTGCGCGCGACGATCACGAGGTCGGTGCCGCTGTTGCCGTCGAACTCGCCCGCCGCGACCGAGACGCCCTCGAAGCGGTGCACGCTGTTGGCGTCCACCGCGGGCAGCGCGTCGTACGAGCGCGTGAACACGCCCTGGCCGTCGTTCACCAGCACGCGCGTCGCGGCGTAGTGGTACGTCGTGAGGACCGGCGGCGGCAGCGGGTCCGGCGGCGGGAACGGCAGCGGCGGCGACTCGTCGATCGTCTCCTGGAACGCGCTGTCGTTCGTGATGACGATCTCCGGCCGTTGGTCGCCCGTGAGGTCCGTGACGACGATCGAGCGGCCCTGGTTGTGGTCGCCGGCGCTGGTCTCGCCCGGCAGCGCGTCGTCGGTCGCGTCGGTGAACGAGCCGGACCCGTCGTTCAGCAGCAGCCGCACGCTGGAGCGCGCGCCGCCGTTCAGCTCGTCCGTCGTGACGAGCACGATGTCGAGGTCGTCGTCGCCGTCCACGTCCGCGAGCGCGGCGTCGCGGGCGCGCCAGTCGTCGTCGGCCGAGACGGCGGGGATGCCCGACGTGCCGTCGACGTAGAACCCGCCGCTCCGCCAGAGCAGGATCCGCACGCGCGGCCGCGACGCGTCGTCGCCGAAGGCGGCCGCGGGCCGCACGATCACCAGGTCCGGCTCGTCGTCGTCGTCGATGAGGCCCTCGAGGACGCGCGTCGCGCGCCAGCCGTCCACGCTGCCGACGGTGGTGAGCGGCGACGGGACGACGCTCGACGAGACGTCGGTGAACGCGCGCACGGTGAGCGCGAGCTCCGAGGACTGCTCGTAGTCGTCCTCGACGCGCAGCGTCGCCGTGCCGCCCGCGTGGGCCGGGAAGCGGAAGCTGAACTCGGTCGGCGAGACGCGCGTCGCCGCGAGCGGAGAGCCGTCGAGCGTGAGCACGCTGTCGGTGCCGAAGTCGATGCCCGTCACCGTCACCGTCTCGCCGCCCACGCCGAGCGGCGACGCGGGGTCGGCGGAGTCGATGCGGTTCGAGCCGATGTCGAGGTACGTCAGCGAGACGGGCGACGTGGCCACCTGACCGTCCTCGTCGCGGATGCGGATCGTCGCCGTGCCCGGGGCGTGCGGCGGCGCGACGACGTCGATCCGGGCCGGCGGGAAGACGAAGCGCGGCTCGACGACGGTGTCGTCGAAGAGCACGACCGTCCCGCCGCGGAAGTCCTCGCCGACGATGCGCAGCAGACGCCCGCCCGCGGGGCCCGCCTCGGTCGCGTCGAGCGCCAGGATCGTCGGCACCGGCACGTGCAGGTACGCGCCGCGCACCACGTCGCCCTGGCCGTCCGGGTTGCGCATGCGCAGGTCGAGCGGCGTGCCCGCCGTGGTCCCGGCCGGCGCGGGGAAGCGGAAGACCTGGTCGAGCGGGTGCTCGATCGTCTCCTGCGGGATCTCCACGCCGCCGAGCCAGAAGCGCGGCTGCACCGGCAGGCCGGGCTTCGAGTCGTCGAAGGCGAAGTTCTGGCCGACGACCGTCACGAGCGTGCCCGGGATGCCCTGCGTCGGGAAGAGCGACTGCAGCGGGTCGAAGCGCGGCTCGGTGTCGCTCAGCCGGCCCTTCGCGCGGGCCTTCGAGTACGCGACCTTGACCGTGCACTTCACAGAGCTGCCGCCGTCGTACGTGCCGCGCAGCTCGTAGACGTCGGTTCCGCCCCGCGGCGCGAAGCGCTTCACGCTCGCCTTGCGCCGGTCCTTCAGCACGAGCGCGTCGGTGAAGTCGGGCTCGGCCGCGCCGCTCGAGCGGAAGAGCCCGGTCACGTCGAAGCCGCCCTTCTTCGTGGCGAGCTTCACGTCGATCGTCGCGCCCTCCGGCACGCCGACCGGGAACGCGAACGAGCCGCCGGCGACGTCGCCGAAGGTGGCCTTCCCGACCTTCGCGCGCTTGATCGACGACGTGACGGTGAAGTTGCCGTCGGCGCCGCCGAAGCCGCCCGGGTCGCCCGTGACCCGCAGGACGTGCGTGCCCGGCTTCGTCGCCACGAACTTGAACGAGGGCCGCGACGTGCCGTTGCGCCGCACTTCGACGCCGGTGTCGGCGCCGTTCGGGTCCTCGAGGCGCAGCGTCGAGAGCAGCCCCACCGCCGGGCCCGCGTCGCGGACCGCCACGCTCAGCGTGTCGCCGGGGAACAGCTCGAAGCCGAACACGTCCTCGTCGCCGACGGGCGTGATCCAGCCGGTGACCGAGGCGCGCTCGCCCATGGCGAGCGGCAGGGTCTCGGCGAGCGCGGTGGGCAGCGCGGCCGCCACGGCGGCGGCCACGATCAGGGCAGGGAGTGTGTGGGTACGGTGCATGGTGTGGGGCGTGGGGGGCCCGCGGAGCCTGCTGCGAGCGGGCGCGGGGTCTCACCCATGGTACCAGCGGCTGCCGGGCACCCGCCGCCGCCGAAATCACGCTCGGAAAGCGCGCGGGGCGCGCGACCGCCGGGCTTGCCGAACCCGGAACGTTTCTTCGGCAGCCTCCTCCGACCCCCCCACGCGCGAGGTGCCGCGCGGCGCCTCCCACCGGCAGCGCCTCCGCCAGGTCGGCGAGGGGTCCATGCAGGCAGGCGCCGACACCGACCGCCGCACGCCAATGTCCACGACTCGGGCAACGGCCTCGCAGTCGGCTCCGTCGTCCTCAGAGCGGCGCTCGTGGGCGCGCACCCGCTGGTGAGCGGTCGCGACGGCACCGTCGAGACGCAGCGCGAGCTCCGCGATCGCGAGACCAGCAAGCTCGCGCAGGCGACCGGCGCGCAGCGTCCCGTCGTCGCGCGACCCGTGCGGGAGACGTTCGATCAGGGGCGCCAGCGCGCGCCCTCGCGCTTGCGAGAGCGGTGGCACCAGCGCGCGTGGCCGAGCAGGAGCCCGGGCAGCGCGTGCGGCAGTCCTCCGCGGAGGCTGCGCGCGAGCAGGTGGAACTGCGTGGTCAAGACCGCGAACGCGTGGATCTCGATCCGGCCCGCCTCGACGGTCGCCCTGGAGCAGTGCGACGAACTGCGCGATGTCGTGACCGTTCTCGAGGGCCGTGCGCTTCGCGATCCCACGGTTGGTGATGTGCCAGGGGGCGCTTGCGTAGTCGGGTGGATACCGTCGTGGCATCGGACCTCCTCGGAGACGGAGGTCGCGCGGGAACGGAAGAGATCACGAGACGGCGAAAGCGCGTTCCGGGTTCGGTGTTCTGCAACGACCGCGAACAGCGCGTCGGGTGGGAACGCCTCGTCGATCCCGGCCGGCACCGGCGGCACGGCGGGCGACGGTCGCGCGGGCACCGTCTCGAAGCCGTAGCGCCATGGCCGCAGCCGTATGGGCCGATGTCGCGGGTGACCTGGAAGCCCTGGTCGCACTCTCGCTTCCCGCGACGCGGGCGGACGCGGGCCGCGTCTACCTGGCGCTCCGCCACTCGCTCTACGCCCGCGTGGCGCTGATGTTCGCCGATCCGCTGTGCGACGCGGCGACACGGGAACTCGCGAGAAAGTTCGTCACCGGACGCGGCGCGAGCGCTACCGGGTAGGCGAGGTCCTGCGCCGGCGTCCCCGTCCTAGGAGCTGGTATTGCTTCGTGACCTTGGCGCGGAACCCGACGAGCTGCTCGGAGATCTCGAAGTGGTTCGAGATGTCCGCGACAGTCCACCCCCGCTGGATCGCGCTGCGCAACGCCGCATACGGCAGCAACGCGGCCGCCCCGCTTCCGTACGCGCTCGTCTCCACAGCGGCGTTGTACGTCCTCGACTCGGCACCGTAGACCCTGACCTGGCTCGGAGGATGTCCGAGCCACAGGTGGAAGAACTCCTCCATCAGCGTCGCGCGCGTGCGCGTCGGCGGGTGGCTGTCGTTGAATACCACCATCACGTCGCCGTCCGGCAGCGGGACCGCCATGCCGGACCATGCGGCCGACCCGCCGTTGCGGAAGTGATCGATCTGCGATTGTGCCGCCAGCAGGCTGCCGTGCGGGACGACCTCCGCCGAGGGAACCAGTTCGTAGGCGACGTCGATGGGCAGCCGCTGATCCAACGAGACTCCGGCGGCCTCGCGAACGTCGAGGCCGTTGTGCTCGTTCTCCCACTGAGTGGGATTCGGCGGGATGAGCCCCTTACCGCCGCGGCTCTTTCTTCGTGCGTAGTCGACGTGCTTCATAGGCCGCCTTCACTAGTCCGATCAGCGCGTCCTTGTCCTCCGGCGCGAGGTCCTTGATCGCCCGCAGGTGGACCTCGACGTCGGCGATGGTGGATCCGCTCCGGGCCGAGGCGTGCTCGAACTCGGACAGGCCGCGACCGACCCACGACGCCGCGCGGATCAGGTTCGCGGTGTCCGGGACATTCGGACTCTTGGAGCCCTCGAGCATGCGGGCGAGCGTGGCCGCACTGCACCCGATCTCGGCCGCCGCAGCGCGCAGAGACAGCTTGCGGTCCTCCATCCGAGCTCGCAGGTGCGTCGCCAACCGGTCGCGATCCACCACCTCGTCCGCCACGGGCACCTCCCGGCTCATAGGCCGCTTCACAGATGAGACGATGGTCAGGTCTTGACGCAGATGCCCAGCACTTGTACCATAGATGGAACGATCGAGCAAGTGAGACGGACGGGTGTCGTGCACGGGAAGTCAACGGCCGGGTCCGCGCGAGCAACGGAGGTTCAGATGGTGGTGCTCCCCCAGACCGACAAGTCCGTCCCGGCCTCGGCAGCAGCGCGCATGCTGCCGTTTCCGCCGGCGTCGGCGACGCCGGTGGACGACTACGTGTTCCTGCTCGGCCGTCCGCCCATCGCGGAGTTCCTCGGCTTCGTCAGGAACATGGCCGCGGACGGCCCGAGCGCCGAGCAGGGTCCGCTCACGGAGCAGTGGCGAGCCGCGAACGATCGCGTGCGTGCGCTGGAGGCGGCCGAGGGAGGCCTCGCCGACAACCCGGAGACGTTCCCGCTCCCCGACGAGGCTGCGGCTCTGGCAGATCAGGTCCGCACCGATCCGATGTTCTCGTCGTCGTATCGCTTCGTGCCGAGCGAGTTCGTGATGGTCGATCTCGACCGCCTCGTCGTCTTCCAGAAGTTCATCAACCTCGGGTACGTGGCCGCGCTCGAGGCGTCGCTCCCCGCGCAGCCGACCGTCGAGGACATGGCTCGGCTCGCGTTCGGCGTCGATCGGCGAAATGCCCCGGTGCGCACCATGCAGAACGCACAGAACGCGTTCAGCTTCATCTCGTCGTCGAACGACCTGCGGTTCCTCGATGCGAAGCTCGTGCAGGTCGGCCCGGGCGACAAGCTTCCCTGCGGCGGACGGGCGGTCGCGCGCGTAATGCTGACCGTCGGCTTCGGCTCGAACTACCTGAACGCGATCAGCGTCCAGGGACGACTCGTGCTGAACAACGGTAGCCACCGCGCCTACGCCCTTCGCGACCTCGGCGTCCGCTACGCCCCGTGCATCGTCCAGCGCGTGACGCGTGCGGAGGAGCTGGAGCTCATCACGGGCGGCGACCTTCAGCAGTCGCCGGAGCGGTACCTGTCCACGCCCCGACCGCCGATGCTGAAGGACTACTTCGACCCGGCGCTGCGCGCCACCGTTGCCGTGCCGCGTAAGAATCGCCTCGTGACGCTGAAGTTCGGCTGCGAGCAGTCCGACGTGCCGGCCACCGCGTAGCAGGAGGAGAACAGTCATGAAGAACTCGCTGACGAATGCACAGCCCGGCGACGTCGTCGCCGTGGACTTCGGGCCGTACATCCACGTCGGCATCCTGTCGGACCGGCGGGACGGGCGGACGACCGAACCGCTCGTCCTCTCCGCGACGCGGCGCCGCGGCGCGGTCGCCGAGGAGCCGATCTCGGCGTTCGCGCAGGGTCGCGCCGTGGTCCGCCACGGGTATCCCGGCGCACTCCCGCGGTCGACCGTACTCGCGCGGGCACGGGCGCTCGTCGGACGACCCTGGCACCTGCTGTTCGACAACTGCGAGCACTTCGTTCGCGAGGTGCACGGCGTGCCGCGCGCGAGTCCGCAGATCCGCGCGGCGGCCGCGGTCGCGCTGATCTTCTTCATCGTCGCGAGCGGCGAGTAGCTGTTTGATCACTGGAGGTCGCTCATGACCGAGCATCCGGTCACCTGCGTGACGAAGCCGGACCGCTTCTGGCGGCACGAGCACATCACTCACATCGGGAGCCCCGCCGCCACCTAGCGGATCACGCGCGAGGAAGCGATCCGGCTCATCGCGCGCGGACCCATGACCCCTGCACCATCGATCCGAGGACCGGCGCGCGCGCATACGTCGGCGTCGTCCGCGAGTTGCGACGGGCGGCGTTCCTGCGCACGCACGCCGACGGTCTGTGGAACGACAACCTGCTCGCGATGAACGAGTGCCCGATCGGCTGAGGTCTCGAACGACAGCGGACGCGACGGCTCACGCCGCGTACGGCGTTGTCCCGTCGTCGGTGTACGCCTCGTAGAAGTGCTCGAGCAGTGCCGCGCACCTCTGCTTGTAGACCTCAGGCGTGTCGGCCCGCGGTAACCCCGGGTCCGGGAGGCCCTGGATCGTGAGTTGCACCTGCGACGTATCCGTCCGGCGGAGCACACCTCGGCGACGGCAGCCCGAGCGCCAAGAGCTCCGACGTGAGGGCGGGCGCCGCTCTCGGCCGCGCGCAACGAGTCCGGCGACGCGGCGTGAGTTCGCGGACTTGCGACTTCGGCGTGCGCTGGATGCCCGCCGGCACGTCGTCGAGGTGGGCGAAGGGTTCGATGCCGGCGGCCGTGCAGGTCGCGAGGATCGAGTGGCAGAGCGCCGCGCGGCGTCCGCCGTCGGCGCCGCCCGCGAAGAGCCGTTGGTTGCGGCCGAGTGCGGCGGACGGACCCCGTGGTGGGGCTCGCCTGATCGAGGCCTCGCGGCGTCCGCACTGCGAACCGAGTTGCGCGCCCGGCAGCGTCTCCACGCGGCCATGTGAGCGGACTCCGACGGCGCCCGCCTCCTGGGAAGGCGTTCGGTCCTCACCTATCCTCCCTGCGATGCGCGCTCTCCGCCTCGCTCCGCTGCTGCTGCTGCTCGCCGTGCCTGCCCTCGGGCAGGACCCGGGGCGGGCGCCGGCCCGGGGGCGCGGCGCGGCCACGGCCACGGGGACGCGGCTCCTCGATGCCGCACCGGCGCGGGCGGACATCGTGCTGCACACGCCCGACCTGCCCGCCCTGCTCGAGGCCGAGGGGCGCGCGGGGATGGGCGACGCGGCCGCATGGCGCGCGGCGTTCGAGCGGCAGCTCGCGGCCTGGGGCGCGATGTCCGGCGAGGCGGACCGCCTGGTGCGCGGCGGGACGGCGCTCCTGCGCGCGGCCGACGGCGAGGTGCTGCTCGCGGCGGTGCCCGCGCCGCCGATGGCGGGCCCCGAGCGCGGGACGCTCCTCGCCTTCCGCACCACGTGGAAGGCGGCGGCGCTGCGGGGCGCCCTCGACGACGTCGTCGCGGGCGGTCTCGCGCCGCGCTGGCCGGGGGCGCCCGAGCGCCAGGTGGTGATGGGGCGCGACGTCATCGCCTATCCCGGCACGCGCACGACGCTGCTCGTGTATCTGGACGACGGCATCGTCGCCGTCTCGGACCACGCGCTCGCGCTCGGGCTCTTCCTGCGCGGACTCGAGCGCACGACGGGCGGCGCAAACGACGCCGGTCCGCGGCTGCTGGAGGTCCGGCACGGCGACGTCGAGTCGGCGTGGACGGGCTGGATCTGGGGCGAGCGCGAGTCCGTCTCGTGGCACGTCGAAGGCGGCGCGCCCGTCGCGGCGCCGCTGCCGCTCGGCGTCGATCCGCTCGTGGCCGTCGCGCTGCCGATGGCGGGCGACGCACCCGTGCTGCCCGTGCCCGTGGACTCGTGGGTGCGCGCGTTCGGCGTGGTGCACCAGGGCGCCGTCTCCGTCGCCTACCCGCGCGCCGGCGGCGCCGCGGTGTGCGGTCGCGACGCCGCCGACGGGACGCATCCCGGCGCCGACGCCGCACCCGAGGGCGCGCTCGTGACGCAGCCCGGCGTGTGGGCGCTGCTCGGGCGGGTGCCCGGCGCCGCGTCGGTGCAGTCCGATCTCGCGGCGGGCGAGGACGTCGCCGGCGGCATGTCGCTCGTCGGCGTCGTCCGCGCGTGGGCGTCGGGCCGGCTCCCGCCGCCGATCCCGGGCGTCGACCCGACGTTCCTCGAGGGTCCCGCGTCGAGCCTGCCCCCGCTGCCGGGCTCGGGCTTCGCTCCGTGGCACGCGACGGCGAACGCCGGCGAGCTGCGCGGCGCGGTCGGCACCGGTCCGGCCACCGCGCTCGCGCTGCGCGCGCTGCGCGACATCGCCACGAAGACGGGCCCCGGCGAGCGGGGTCCACGTCCGGCCGGCGGCGAGCCGGCGTACGACACGCCGCAGGACGACGCCGGCGACGCCGGCACGGGCGCACCCCTCCCCGACCCGAAGGACGACCGTGCGCCGCTCGACGATTCCCGCTAGCGGCGGGATCGTCGCGGCGCTGCTCTTGACCGCGGCCTGCGCGCCGTCCGGACCGCCTCTCCCGCCGGGCGACGCGGACGCGCCGCGTCTGCTCGTCGATGCCGACGGCCGCTTCGTGTCGGAGACGCCGGTCGCGGGCGCGTGGTACCCGGGCCCCGGCGTCGCTCTGCTGCTCCCGCCGGACGGTGCGACGGACGCCGCACGGCTCGCCGGCCGACTCGCATCCGCCGCGCCGCCGGACGCGCCCGTGCTCTGGCACCGCGAGGCCGACGGCACGTTCAGCGGACGCCGCGCGCGGCTCGCGCGCGGGGACGCCGCGCAGGCGACGCACATCGCGGACGGCCTCGCGGCGCTCGCGGCGGGGGGCGGGGAACTCGCCGCGTTCGGCGCACTCGCGCGCGACGTCGCGGACGGGCCTCGGCCCGCACCGTCGCCGCCCCGCTCACCGACAGGTGAGCCGGGCACGCCGCTCGAGCACCCGGCCGATGCGCCGTTGCTCGACCGCGTCCCCGCGGACTGCGTGGCGGTGCGCTTCCGCAGTGTCGAGGCGGCGTACCGGCTCGTCGGTCTCTGCGACGACTTCGTGGCGCAGCTCGCCGCGCGTGCCGACACGGGTGGCGCGCCCGGCTCCGCGTGGAGCGCGGGCACCGTGCGGATGACGCTGCACGACCTGCTGCTGCCGACCATCTGGCGCACGAACCCGGGCGGCGTGAAGGGCGTCTCCGAGTGTGCGCTGGTCGTCGCGCCGCCGTTTCGCCGCGGGCGGCTCCGCGCCGCGCTGCTCCTGCGCATCCGCGATCCCGAGCTGCACTCGATGGAGACGCGCGCCGCGCTCGGTCTCGAGGCGACGCCGGACCACCTGTGGCGGCCGGACGCGGACCCGTTCCCCACGCGCCGCGAGCGCCGCAACCTGCGGCGCGTCGTCGGCGACGTCGAGGTCGTCGCGACCGATCCGGAGCTGTTCGCGCGGCTGCTCACGGAGCCGGGGCGCGGCGCCGACGCCGTCGCGTCGGCCACGGCGCCGCTGCCGCCCGACCCCGGGCCGCAGCGCGCGTTCACGCTGCTGTTCCCGACCGCGGCTGCGCCGACGTCGGACGCAGCGCCGCGCGGCGACGACCCCGGCCTGCGTGCGCTCGCGGCGCGGTGGGTCGGTCGCAACGTCCCGACCGACACGTGGCCCGAACCGTCGGCCGCGGCGCCGGAGTTCGAGCGGCTCGCGCGCGACGTGATCGCGGCGGCCGCCGACACGGACGGGGACGGCGCGCGCGTCGCCGTGCGACTTCGCGACGCCGCCGCGGCGACGCAGTTCGCCGCGGCGCTCCGCGCCGACGGACCGACGCCCGAGGAGCGCCGCGACGCGTGCGCGGCCGCACTCGGCGGACTCGTGCCCCTCGCGCTCGTCGAGCCGCGCGCCGACGACGTCGCCGAGCGCGCGTTCGTGTGGCTCGCGCGCCGGCCCGTGTGTCCGGACGGCGGCACGTATCGCTTCGACGCGTTCACCGCCGAGCCGCAGTGCACGGTGCACGGGTCGCGCGGCGCGCTGCGCACCGCTCCCGCTCCCGCGCCCGAGCCGTCGCCCGTCGCCGAGGTCGCCGTCGACGGCGCGCTGGTGACGTTCCGCTTCCGCATCGACTGGTCGTCGCGAAAATGAGCGCGCGATGAGCGACGCCACCGCGCCCCTCGACGAGTCCGCCTTCGAGGCGACGCTCGAGATCGAGACGCCCGAGCGGGTGCGCATCCGTTACGAGCTGGCGGGTCCCGGCAGCCGCTTCGCCGCGGGCACGGTGGACGTGCTCCTGATCGGCTTCCTCACGCTGGTCGCCGTGCTCGCCGTCGCGCTCGCGGTCGAGGTGACCGTGAGCGACCTGACGCAGCGCGGTCAGATGCTCGGCATGGCGCTCGCCGGCATCGTCATGGTCGTCGTGTGGGCGTACTACCTCGGCTTCGAGCTCCTGTGGTCGGGGCAGACACCCGGCAAGCGCGTGATGGGGCTCCGCGTCGTCTCCGCGACGGGCGGCCCCGCGCCCGCCGCCGCGATCGTCGTGCGCAACGTGCTGCGGATCGTCGACGGGCTCCCGCTCATCGTCGTCGAGGTGCTCGGCGGCATCGCGATGTTCGCGTCGCGCCGCGCGCAGCGCATCGGCGACCTCGCCGCGGGCACGGTCGTCGTCCAGGAGCGCGAGCTCGAGCTGTCGCTCGACCGCGTCGCGCGCGGCGGCACGTCGCTCGCCGACGGCTCGCTCTCGAGCGACGACCGCGCGCGCGCGAAGCGCTTCCTCGCGCGCCGCAAGGAGCTGCGCGCGGATCGCCGCGACGAGATCGCGCGCGCGCTCGTCGACGACCTGCGCACGCGCTACGACCTGCCGCAGGCGGACCCCGAGGCGCTGCTCTCGCTGCTCGCCGCGGGCCGCAGACCGGCGGACCTGCGCGATCTCGCCGGACCCGCCGTCCCGACCGAGGCGCCGCCCGCGGCCGGCGAGAGCGCTGCGCCTCCGCGCGACGCGACGGGGACCGGCGCGTGAGCGAGGAGCGCTTCGTCCGCGAGCGCATCGAGGGGTGGACCGACCTGCGCGCGCTCGTCACGCGTGCCCAGCAGCGCGGGTTGCGCTCGCTGAGCGGAGCCGACGTGCGGCGGCTCGGCGCGCTCTACCGCGCCGCGACGGCGGACCTCGCGACGGCGCGCACGCTGCGCCTCGATCCCGACACGATCGCGCACGTCAATCGCGTCGCCGCAGCCGCGCACGACCTCGTGTACGCCGCACCCGCGCGTCCGGCGGGCTCGCGGCTCTGGCACTTCGTGAGCGCGGGCTTCCCCGCGCTCGTGCGGCGGACCGCCGCGTACCACGTGACGGCCGGCGTCACGTTCCTGCTCGGGGTCGCCGCCGCGTTCGCGGTCTTCCGCCACGACCCCGCGTTCGCGGACACCGTGTTCGGCCCGGATCTGCGCGCACGCGCCGTCGCATCGGCGAGCGGCGCGAGCTACCTCGAGCTGCCCGGGATGGTGCGCCCCGTGTTCAGTTGGGGCATCGTCACGAACAACGTCAACGCGATGCTCGCGGCGTTCGCGCTCGCCACCCCGTTCGCGTTCGGCGGCGTCGTGATGATGCTCTACCAGGGCATGTTCGCGCTGGGCGGCGTGCTCGCCGTCTTCGCCGACGAGGGCGCCGCCGGCTCCGTGCTCACCTTCGCCGCCGCGCACGGTCCGCTCGAGCTGACCGCGATCTTCATCGGCTGCGGCGCGGGCATGCGGATCGGCGTCGCGCCGCTCCTGCCGGGGCGCCGCGAGCGGCTGGCCGCGTTCGTGGACACCGCGAAGGAGTCGATCGCGCTCGTCGGCGGGGCGGCGCTGATGCTGCTGCTCGCCGCGCAGTTCGAAGGGCACGTCTCGCCGACGACGCTCCCGCCGGTGGTCAAGTGGTCGGTCGGTGCGGTGTGGGTCGTGCTGCTCGCGCTCTACTTCGGCCGCGCGGGCCGCAGGACGGCGGCGTCGTCCGACGCCGCGCCGAACCGCTGACCACATCGACGCGCGCGCGGCGCGCTCACTCGAGCGCGGGCAGGGTGGTCGTGAAGACGAGCGTGCCGTCGGACGTGCGCACGTCGAGGGTCTGACCCGCGAGCCGCACGAGCGGCGCACCCGGGAAGCGCGCGCCGCGGCGCGTGTCGAGGACGAGCGCGCCCGCGCCCGCTGCGCCCTTCGTGACGACGTCGCCGAGCGTCGTCGTCGTGCCGCTCGCCGCGCGCGCCGTCACGTGGAGCGTGCGCGCGCCGGTGTCGAGGAGCCGCAGCTCGAAGCGCTCGCGATGACCGCGCGGGAGCGCGTCCACGTCGAGACGCACGAGCCCGCGCCCGGGCCCGGCGACGGGCGTGAGCGCCCGGCTCGCGCTCGCGTGGGCGTGGCCCACGGACTCCTGCGGCTCGTCCACGCCGCGCAGCGGCGCGATCGCCGCGCGCAGTCGCACCGACGAGCCGACGCGCACCTCGATCCGTCCGCCCGAGAACTCCGTCCAGCGCACGATGCCGCCGGGCAGTGCGCGGCGCTGCGAGTCGAGCGTGAGGTTCGCGCCGACGTCCGGTTCCGGGTCGAGCGCGCCGAGCTCCACGACGCGTCCGCCCGTCGCGTCGAACGCCAGCGCGCGATACGCCGACGGCGTCGGACCGGTGACGAGCGACGACGCGCGCAGCGCGAGCACGCTGTGCACGCCGGCGTCCGAGCTCTCGGTGGTGCGCAGGAGCACGCTGCCGCGGGGCACGCTCGGCAGGCCGGGTACGACGAAGCGTCCGTAGACCTCGCGCGTGCGCGACCACGCGTCGGCGCCGTCGAGCGCGAACGCGGGGAGCGTCGCGCGCAGCAGCGTCCCGGACGCGTCGCGCAGCTCGAGCGCCGCACCGCCCGCGTCGCGCAGGGCGAGCGCCGCGCTGGCCACGCGCCGGGCGAGTCGCGCACGTCCGCGCGCCGAGACGCGCAGCGTGCCGAGCGGCGTCTCCGCGCCGCCGGGCGCGACGAGCACCGCGGAGAGCCGCGGCAGGCGTCCGTCGGCGTCGCGTGTCGCGTCGAGGTCGGCGACGTCGCAGCGCACGCGGTCGCGCGCGCGCCCGTCGCCGCGGACGCGGCTCGTGAACGCGAACTCCCCGTGCGCGATCCCGCTCTCCGGCGCGTCGAACGCGCCGTCGGCCCGGAACGTGAGCGCGCTCCCCGCGTGCGCCGCCGTCGCCGCCAGGAACACCAGCACCGTCGCCGTCCACCGCATCGCCGCAGCCTACCCCGCAAGAATCGGGGACGGTCCTCGTTTGTTGCGTAGCGCAACCAACTGCGCGAATCGGGGACGGTCCTGGTTTCTTGCGTAGCGCAAGTTCCTGCGCGATTCGGGGACAGACCTGGACGCGCCGCCGCGGACGGAAGGCGCGGACGCGGCCCGCGCCGCTCTGCGTCAGAGCAGCATGCGCGCCTTCAGCTCCAGGTAGCGGTCGACCACCGACGACGCGAGCAGCGCCGGCGCGACGTCGAGCACGTTCACGCCGCCCGCGCGCAGTCGCGCGAGCGCCTGCTCGCGCTCGAGCAGCAGCTCCTCCGCGGCGGCCTGCTCGTACGCGGCGGCGGCGTTCGACGGGACGCGCGCCGCGAGCGCGTCGATCGCCGGATCGCGCAACGTGACGGCGAGCGGCAGATGCCGCACGACGCTCCGCGACACCTCCTCGATGAGGATGCGGCTCTGGTCGCGCGCGAGCACGTCGGTGAACAGCACGAGCAGCGAGCGTTTGCGGTGGCGCGCGGCGAGCTGCGCGAACGCGGCGCGGTAGTCGCTCTCGACGAGCCGCGGCTCGACGTCGAACACCGCCTCGAGGATGCGCTCGACGCCCGCGCGCCCCTTCCCCGGCGGCACGAAGCGCAGCACCTCGTCGGCGAACACGAGCGCGCCGACGCGGTCGTCGCGCCGCGTCGCGACGTGCGCGAGGAGCAGCGCGGCGTTCAGCACGCGGTCGAGCCGCGTCAGGCCGTCCACCTCGCTCGTCATCCAGCGTCCCGCGTCGACGAGGAACATCACGGTCTGGCTGCGCTCGACCTCGTAGCGGCGGCACATCAGCTTCGCGTGCCGCGCCGAGGCCTTCCAGTCGACGTGACGCGGATCGTCGCCGCGCGCGTACTCGCGCAGCGACTCGAACGACGTGCCCTGCCCGCGCAGACGCGCACGCCGCAGACCCGCCTCGCGCTGCGCCGCGCGGCGCAGCACCTTCGCGGCCTCGGCCAGCTCCGCGAGTCCGGGCACCACCCGCACGGTCAGCGGCAGCTCGAAGCGCGTCTCGCGCTCCGCGAGACCGAGCGCCCCGCGCAGACGCAGATGCGCCGCGCCGAGCGCGAAGCGCCCGCGCCGCGTACAGCGGACGGGCGTCGCGAAGCGCGCGCCGAGACCCGGGCCGAGGCGGCCCGGCGGCGGCTCGGCGCTGCGCTCGATCGCGGCGTGCAGGTCGTCGACGAGCTCCGCCCGCCACGTGCGCCCGCCGCCGTGGCGTCCGCCGCGCAGCGACACCTCCACGACGACGTCGTCGGCGGCGCCGAGCGGCAGCACGGGACGCCCCGTGCGGACGGCGACGAGCTCGTCGGCGCGCGGCAGTGCGGCGAAGTCGACGAGCACGACGACGAGCACGACGACGCACAGCGCGAGACCCGCGAAGCCCACGGCCGGATGCAGCGCCCCGCAGCCCGTGACGAGCGCCGCGCCCGCGAGGCACGCTGCGGCACGCCGTGTCGGCAGCGGCAGCGGCCAGCCGCTCCGCCCGCGCACGGGCTGCGCGGCTTCGTGTGCCCGGGCCGTCGCCGCGACCGGAGGCGGCGCGGCGGCGACGTCGGTCAACGCGGCGCCTCGACGCGCTCGAGCACCGCGCGGACGGCGTCGTCGGGCGTCGCGCCCTCGACCTCCATCTCGGGGCTCAGCACGACGCGGTGACGCAGCACCGCGGGCGCCATCGCCTTCACGTCGTCGGGCGTGACGAAGTCGCGTCCGTCGATCGCCGCCGCCGCGCGTGCGCACTGGAACAGCGCGACGCCCGCGCGCGGACTCGCGCCGAGCGCGAGCGTGGGCGTCTCGCGCGTGGCGCGGATGACGTCGGTCGCGTAGCCGAGCACCGACGGCTCCGCGATCACCTTGCCGAGCGCCGCGCGCGCCGCGAGCACGTCGTCGACCGTCGCGACGCGCTCGACGCCGAACGTCGCCGTGTGCTCGGCGTCGAAGCCGCCCGCGTAGCGCGCGAGGATCTCCTGCTCCGCGTCGCGCGCGGGGTAGGGCACGACCACCTTCAGCATGAAGCGGTCGAGCTCCGCCTCGGGCAGCGGGTACGTGCCCTCGTACTCGACCGGGTTCTGCGTGGCGATGACGGTGAACAGCTTCGGCAGCGCGTGGCCCGTGCCGTCCACCGTCACGCGCCGCTCGGACATCGCCTCGAGCAGCGCCGCCTGCGTCTTCGCGGGCGCGCGGTTGATCTCGTCGGCGAGCACGAGGTCGGCGAACACGGGCCCCTTGCGGAACTCGAAGTCGCCGCGCTTCTGGTCCCACATCGAGACGCCGACGAGGTCCGCGGGCATCAGGTCCGGCGTGAACTGGATGCGGCGGAACGACGCGTCGACGGCGAGTGCCAGCGCGCGCACGAGCAGCGTCTTCGCGGTGCCCGGCACGCCTTCCAGCAGCACGTGTCCGCCGGCCAGGACCGCGACGACGACGTCGTGCAGCGCGCGGTCCTGTCCCACCACCACCTTCGCGACCTCGCCGCGCAGCCGCCCCGCGAGGGTCCCGATCTCAGCTCCCGCCATGCAGATACCTCCGCCGCGCCGCGCCGAGCGCGTGTGCGGCCTCCACGAACTCCCCGTCGCCGCGGGGCACCAGACGGTCGGCGCTCTCGAGCGCCTGCGCCAGTTCCGCCGCTCCCGGTGCGGGCGATGCCGCGAGCCGCGCGCGGAACGCCTCGGGGGCGAGGGCCGGCGAGAGCCCGGCGCGCGGGCCGACCGCGCGGCGCGCGCCCGCGGCCGCCATGCGCAGCGCCTCGGTGCGCGCGCGCGCGCCGGAGAGCAGGCGGCCGAGCGCGTCCACGTGCTCCGAGAGTGCGCGCCGCGGTGGCGCCTCGGGCGGGAGCGGCGCGCCGAGTCGCACGCCGGCACCGGCCAGGAACACGAGCCACGCGAGCGCGACGAGCAGCACCGCGCGCCCCGGCCACGTCGTCACGAGCAGCGCGAGCGCCCGCCGCGCGACGCCGGCGCTCGCGCCGTCGGGCCGGTAGCCGTGGTGGTACTCGTCGAACAGGACGCGGCCGTCGCCGGCGTCCGGCCGCACCAGCAGCGTGACGGCGAGCAGCGCGTCGTCGCCCTTGCGCAGCACCTCGTTCGTGAGGATCGACGCGTCCGCGATCGCGATCACGTCGCCGCCCGCGTCCCCGAACGGCACGCGCGCGACGACCGTGTGGAGGCGCGCCGCGACGAGCGGCTCCGCCGCGCCGGCGCGCGCGTCGGCGTTCACGCCCTCCTCCGTGTCCTCGAGCACCTGACGCGACGACCACTCGAGCTCGAGCTCCGGGGGCAGCGCCGAGCCGTCCGCGATCGACGTCGCGCGCGGCGGCAGGTACTGGCGGCGCGCGCGCAGTCCGACGCGCTCGAGCAGCGGCGCGTGGTGCGAGACGACGAGCGGCGGCACCGAGGGCGCTGCCGCGACGACCAGCCGCCCGCCGGACGCGACCCACTCGAAGAGCGCGTCGATGTCGGCCGGTGCGAACGCCTCGGTGGGCGCGGCGACGACGAGCGTGTCGGCGGGCGGCGCGCCGTCGGGCGACGACGTCAGCACGCGGTCCGTCGCGACGTCGCACGCGCGCAGCACCTCGTGCAGGCCGAAGAGGCCGCCCTTGCCGGCGGAGTACGACGTCGGGCGCAGGTCGGGCTGCGTCGAGTTCGGCTCGCCGATCAGGCTGACGAGCGTGACGACCAGCGCGCCTGCGAAGAGCGCGGCGCAGGCCTCGGCCACCGCACCCGCCTTCACGCGAGCACCCGGTCGACGGCGGCGAGCAGCGCGGCGAAGCGCTCCTCGGCCAGCGGGCGACGGCCGAACGACGACGGCAGGTACGTGCCGGCGAAGAGCGCGAGCGCCGCGCGCGCGTCGTCGGCCCGCGCCTCGAGCCGGTAGTCGAGCAGCACCTTGTGGCGTGCGTAGGCGACGTCGCCGCGCGCCGCGAGCCCGGCGAGGAGCGCGGAGTAGAGCTCGCGCGCCGCGTCGTCGAGGCGTCCCGCCCCGGCGAGCCGGACGGCCCGCGCGCGGAACTCGGCCGCGGGCGTGCGCCGCACGTCGAGCGTCGCGCCGGCGTCGGGCCCGTCGTCGTAGGCGGCGCTCCGCGCCACCACCACGGTCCAGACCAGGTGCGCGATGAGCAGGAGCGCCGTGGCGGCCAGCACGACCACCAGCACCACGAACGCCGTCGGGTGCTGCTCCTGGAAGCGGGTGAGCAGCTCGCCGAAGGCGCGCAGGCCGCGCAGGACGGCGGACTCCTCGTCCGGCCGGGCCGCGCGGAGCTCGGGTCGCGCGAACACCTCGTCGCGCGCGGCGCGCACGGCCGCCGCCGAGGGCAGGTCGCGCGCCGCGGCGGCGCCGGCGAGTGCGAGCAGGGTGAGCGCCGGCAGAACGCGCGTGCGGACTGCGCCGGAGGGCGGCGTCACGCGAGCTCCAGCCGTGCCACCGTCAGGTCGGCGCCCTCGCGCCGCACCCGCAGGTCGAGGTACCAGAGCACGACCGCGACGCCGTAGACCGGCAGGAACAGCACCTCGCAGTAGTGGTTGGCCCAGAACCCGAGCTCCCACGAGTCGGCGAGGAGGCCGACGCCCGTCGCGGCCGCGAGCACGAAGAACGACAGGAACGTGCCGACGACGAACACGAGCCAGGTGCCGCGGACCAGGGTCAGGGCGTGCCAGCCGAGCGACAGCGCGCGGAGAGTCGCGTCGGCCACCTGGGCGAACGGGAGCATGACGGCGAGCCCGACCCGTCCCGGGAGCGACGCGCCGACGGAGCGCCGCAGACGTGTCTCGAGCGCGCCCTGCTCGAACATGAGGATCGCCGGCACCGGAGTGACGACGACGATCGCGACGATCAGGAGCGGCAGGCAGCAGCCGAGGGGGGACAACCCGACCACGGCCTGCAGGAGGTGCGCGAGGATCGCGCCGGGGACGCGCGGCGCGGCGCGGCGCAGGATCGCGACCGCGCTCGGCAGCGTCTCGCGGTTCACGGCGAACGCCGCCGCGACGGCCATCACGGCGACCGAGCCGCCGCGCGAGACGCTCTGCAGGACGCTCATGAGCACCGACACCGGGAGCATCTGCGACTGCATCGTGAACTGGTCGCGGAGCTGCGCGCCGAAGTCGTACTTCTGGGGATTGCGCGTGGACGACTCGACCAACGACTCGAAGACGGTGCGCAGGGCGTCGGTCGCGAAGCGCGCCGTGAGCGCGGCGATGACGAGCGTCGGCACGCTGAGCAGCGTGACCGTCATCAGGAGCCGCCCGAAGTGCCGCCGGTAGAGGAAGAAGGAGCCGTCGAGGAGTTCGGCGACGGTCCGGGGGCGGAGGTCCGGGCGGCCCGGCATGGCGGCAGGATACGAGCAGCGCGCGCCGCAGCCGTGAGAAGCGAGGGGAGCCCGCGACGCGGGTCACAGGTTGCGGGCAACCCCATCCTTGGCCGCGGCCGGGGGGATGCCCGACAATGCGACGCACCGCGGGGCGGGGCACCCGGCTGCACCGACGCCCCTCCCGCGCCGAGAGGACCACGCGCACGGCCCCGCCGTGCGGAAAGGAGCGCCCCCCAGATGGAGATCACCCGGATTCCCGTGGAGGGCTACGAGGAGGTGTACCGCGCGACCGATGCGCGGGCTGGCCTCAAGGCGTACATCGCGGTCCACGACACGACCCTCGGCCCCGCGCTCGGCGGCTGCCGCATGTGGCACTACTCGCGCGACGAGGACGCCCTGACGGACGCGCTGCGCCTCGCCCGCGGCATGACGTTCAAGAGCGCGGTCGCCCGGACGGGCCTCGGCGGCGGCAAGTCGGTCATCGTCGGCGACCCGAAGAGCGAGAAGACCGAGGACCTGTTCCGCGCGATGGGCCGCTTCGTCCACACGCTGGGCGGGCGCTACACGACGGCCGAGGACGTCGGCACCAACGAGGCCGACATGCTGACGGTGCGCGAGGTCACTCCGTACGTCAGCGGCCTGCCGCGCATCAAGGGCGGCTCGGGCGACCCGTCGCCGTTCACGGCGCTCGGCTGCTTCGTCGGCATGCAGGCGGCCTGCGAGGCCGCGTACGGCAGCGACGACCTCGGCAAGCGCACCGTCGCGATCCAGGGCATCGGCAACGTCGGCTTCCACCTCGCGAAGCAGCTCCACGAGGTGGGCGCGAAGCTCTGGCTGACCGACGTCAACGAGGCGCGCCTCAAGGAGGCGGCGAAGGAGCTCGACGCGCAGATCGTCGATCCGCACGAGATCTACGCGCTGCCGGTCGACGTCTTCGCGCCGTGCGCGCTCGGCGCGGTGCTGAACGACCGCACGATCCCGCAGCTCAAGTGCAAGGTGATCGCCGGCGCCGCGAACAACCAGCTCGCGGAGGACCGCCACGGCGAGGCGCTCGTCAAGCGCGACATCCTCTACGCGCCGGACTTCGTCATCAACGCGGGCGGCATCATCAACGTCAGCGTCGAGTTCATGGCGGGCGGCTACGACGAGGAGACGTCGCTGAAGCGGGTGAACAACATCCGCACGGCGATCCGCGACATCGTCCGGACCGCGAAGGAGCAGCAGATCCCGACCAGCCAGGCCGCGGTCGTGCTCGCCGAGCAGATCCTCTCGGAGGGCCGGCGGAAGCGGCACAGCGGCGGCGCGGAGCTGTAGCCCCGCCGACGCGCCGACGCGCCGACACCGCGACAGGGCGACACGCCGAACTGACCGAGCCCGGGCCGGCCCCGCCGACCCGGGCTCGTCGATTCCGTCCCCTCCCGTTGCGTTGGGGACGGTCCTCGTCCAGGCTCGTTCCGCCACCTCCCGTTGCGTGGGGGACGGTCCTCGCGCAGGCTCGGCTTGAAACTTCCCGTGACGATGGGGACAGACCCTGGGCTCGCGGTCGCGAGACCCGCAAACGACGAGACGGGACGTCGCCGCAGGCCGGCGCCGCCCCGTCTCCCTCGCTGCGTCGGACGCGCTGCGTCGCGCTACCGCGCCCCGCCCTCCGCCGGGTGCTCGCCGGCGCGCCGGAGCGCCTCGACCTGGTCGCGGAGCTGGTCGGCCTCCTTGCGCATCCGCTCGGCCTGCGCCCGGGCCTCGGCGAGCGCGCGGTCCGCGTTGTCGCGCGTCAGCTCGAGCTGACGACGCAGCTCCGCGATCTCGTCGCGCAGCGCGCCGCTCTCGGGCGGCGGCGCGGCGCTGTCCGGCTGCTGCCACCACGAGCCGGGGCGGCCGTCGTCGCCGGGGCCGCCCGGACCCCGCCGTGGCGGGACGTCCACGCCCCGCCCCTCGCCGCCGCGGAAGCCGCCGCGCTCGGGGCCGCGACCGTCCGGCCCGTCACCCCGGGGGCCGTCGCCTCGCGGACCGGCACCCTGTGGTCCGCCGCCCGGACCCGGCCCCGCGCCCGGACCGCGACCCGGCCACTCGCCGCGCGGACCCCGTCCGTCGGGCCCGCCGGGGCCGCGTCGGCGCAGATCGATCTCCGCGTCGGCGCGGGCGCGTCCGTCCGGGCCGATCCCGTGCCGCGCGAGGATCTCGTGCAGCCGCGCGACCTCGTTCTCGAGCCGGGCGAGCCGCTCCTCGACGGGCCCCTGCGCGCCCGGTCCACGCCGGAACGGCGTGTCCGAGGCGGGTGCGACGGGACCGGCGCGGCCGCGCGGGCCCGCACCCGGGCCGGCACCCGGGCCGAGCGCCTCGTGCAGAGCGCGCACGGCCAGCTCGAGGTCCTTGCGTGCGGCCTCCGCGGCGGCGACGTGATCGCGCACCTGCGGCGCGTTCTGCCCGAGCCCGTCCCTGCGGAGTTCCGCGATCGCGCGCTCGGCGTCGCGGACGCGCTCGCGTGCGGCGTCCCTGCGGGCGGTGAGCTCGTCGATCCGTGCCGACTGCGCGGCGAGCTCGTCGAGTCGCTGTGCGACGAGGGCGCGCTCCATGTCGGCGGCGCGCGCACGTGCCGCGGCGTCGTCCGCGCCCTCCGGCGGCCGGTCCTGCGCCGACGCGGTCGCGCATCCGACCGAGAGCAGCGCGGAGAAGAGAACGGGAACGAGCAGCGAGCGACGCATCGGAGCCTCCTTCGCGGGCCACCGGGCCCACGGTGGAGAGTACGGACGACGCGGCCGCGGTTGTGAGGCGGGTGTGAGATCGCCGCGCGGCGCGAGGAGTGTCCCCGTCGCGGCGAGGAACTTGCGCTACGCAAGAAACCAGGACCGTCCCCGATTCGGGGAGGAAGTTGCGCCACGCAAGAAAGCAGGACCGTCCCCGGAAGTTGTGTGGTCAGGCGAAGCGGTAGCCGACGCCGTGGTCGGTGAGCAGGAGGCGCGGGTGCGCGGGGTCGCGCTCGAGCTTCCGCCGCAGGTTCTTCACGTGGAAGTCGATGGTGCGGTCGGTGACGGCCGCGTACGGGCCCCACACGGCGCGCAGGATCTCCGCGCGCGGCGTCACGCGCCCGCGCCGCGCCGCGAGGCAGCGCAGGATCGCGCACTCGAGCGCCGACAGCTTCTCCTCGCGCGCGCCGCGCCGCACCGTGTGGCCGTCGAGGTCGATGTGCACGTCGTCCACCTCGATCACCGACGGTGTGGCTCCGCCCTCGGCCGCCGATGCCGCCGTGCGCGCGCTGCGGCGCAGCACCGCGCGGACGCGCGCGACGAGCTCGTCGCTCGAGAAGGGCTTCGTCACGTAGTCGTCGGCGCCCGCGCCGAGATGCGCGACACGGTCCGCCTCGGCGGTGCGCGCGGTCAGGCAGATCACGGGCACGTCGCAGCCCGACCCGCGCAGCGAGCGCAGCACGTCGGTGCCTGCGACCGCCGGCAGCATGAGGTCGAGGACGACGAGGTCCACGTCGGCGCCGCGCGCCGCGGCGAGTCCGCGCGCGCCGTCCGCGGCGTGCGTGACGCGGAAGCCCTCGCGCCGCAGGCGATCGCAGAGCGGCAGCGCGATGCCCGGCTCGTCCTCGATCACGACCACGTGCTCGGCGTCGCTCATCGCGGCGTCCACCGCGCGATGTTCGCGCGGCGACGCGTCGCGCGTCCACGTCCGCACGTTCTCGTGTGCGCGTGTTCGTTCACGCAGCACCGCCCGCGGCGATGCGCAGCGTGAACGTGGAGCCTGCGCCCGGTGTGCTCACCACGCCCGCGTCGCCGCCGTGTGCGCGCGCGACCTCGCGCACGAGCGCGAGCCCGAGTCCGACGCCCTTCACCTCGTGCGTCGCGGACGGCACGCGGTGGAAGCGCTCGAACACGCGCGCGAGATGTTCGGGCGGGATGCCGCGCCCGAAGTCGCGCACGCTGACGACGACGTCGCCGCCTTCCTGCGCCACGCGCAGTTCCGCCGGCCGCGCGGACGCGCCGTGCGTGACCGCGTTGCGCAGCAGGTTGCGCAGCGCGCGACGCAGCGCGCCGCGGTCCGCGCGCACGACGACCGGCGTCGCGGGCAGCTCCACGTGCACCGCCGCGGCGTCGAGCCGCAGCGCGTCGATCGCTTCGCGGACGACGTCGCGCACGTCGAGCTCCTCGCGCGTCGCGACGAGCCGTCCGCCCTCGAGCCGCGCCAGGTCGAGCGTCTCTTCGACGAGATCCGCGAGCCGCCGCGCCTCGTTCGCGAGATGGGCGTGATACGTCGCGACGCGCTCCGCGGGCACGTGCCCCGACGCGAGCTCCTCGGAGAGCGCGAGCAGGGCGGCCGTCGGCGTGCGCACCTCGTGCGCCACGTGGTCGAGGAAGCTCCGGCGCTCCTCGGCGAGTCGCGCGTGGTGCCGCGCCGCACGCGCGAGCACGAGCGCGCCGCCGCCGAGCGAGAGCGTCGCGAGCAGCACCGCCGCGGCGAGCACGACGGCGCCCGGCGGCAGTGTCGTCGGCGCCGGTGCACGCGCCTCGACGCTCCAGCCCGCGAGGTGCGCGAGCGGCGCCGCATGGACGACGTCGTCCGCCGCAGGCGCGCTGTCGCCCGACGCCTCGACGCTGCCCGCCGGTGCGCGCAGGCGCACGGAGACGCCCTCGGCGCGCAGCTCCTCGAGCTCGCGCGTCACACGCCGCTCGAACGTGGCGTTCGGCACGGCACCGCCGATCCACGCAACGTCCGCGGGTGCGTCGCTGAGCTGCACGCGGCGCAGCACGAACAGCGTCGGGCGCCGGTCCCACGCGAGCAGGGCGACGTCGGTCGGCGACGCGCGGAGTCCGCGGACGTGCTCGCGCAGGCGTTCGAGATCGGCGCTGCGGGACGTCGCATCGCGTCGCGCGGCCGGTGCCTCGACGTGCGAGAGCAGCTCGGCGACGAGACGCGTGCGGTCCACGTCGTCGAGACCGAACGGATCCGCGGCGACCTCGAGCGCCGCGCGCGCGAGCAGCGCCTCGTCGACGTCGGCGGCACGGCCCGACACGTCGGCGACGTCGAGCGCGCGCACGACGAGGCGCGCGGCCGTGATCCACGCGCCGTCGGCGCCCGGGCGCGCGGTCCGCTCGGCACGGCGCGGATCTTCCGCGAGCACGGGTGCGAGCACGCGCAGCGCGGCGTCCGGCGCGTCGCGTCCGAGGTCCGCCTGCGCCGCGCGGATGCGCAGCTCGGCGGCGACCCACGGTGTCGCGACGGCCTCCGCCGCGCCCGCGGCGAGGAGCGCCGCCTGGTCGGGAGACGGTGCGTCGTCCGCGTCGAGCACCGCGCGTACGTCGGCGAGGACGGCGGCGTCGCGCGCCTCGTCGCCGGACGGCGGCGCGGGCGACTCCGTCTCGATGCGCCCGCCCGTCCGCGTCAGTGCGAGCGCCGGTCGCAGGTGGCGCGTCGCGCTCGAGAACGCGTCGAGCGAGACGTTCGAGTCGGCGGCGGGCAGCGGTCCCGCGTACTCGTCGGCGAGCGTCTCGACCGCGCGGGCGGCGCGCTCCGCAGCGAGTCGCGCGCGGTCGCGCGTCTCGTCCTGCGCGCGCCGGCTCTCGGCGAGCACCGCGCGGGCGCCTGCGAGCGCGAGCAGCAGTCCCGGCACGAGCACCCAGAACGCCGAGGGCACGCGCGGGCCGGAACGCTCCATCGCGCCATGCTGCACCACGCCGCGCGGCGGCGGATCCGAGGAACTCGTGAGGACCGCGGGTAACGGCGGCGCGCTGCGCGCGGAGGAAGGGGCGGGCCGCGGGCGCGGTCCGGCGCGGCGACGACGACCGCCCGTTCGCAGCGGGAGCGGCCGGCGCGGCGCGGGGAGGTGTCAGTCATGGGGATGCTCTCGATTCGCGCAGTCTCGGGTGCGCTGCTCTTCGTCGGAGGTGCGGCGCTCGTCCCGCTGGTCACGCCGGACGTCGCACACGCGCGGCCGGAGAACGCGGGGTTCACGCGCAGCGCCGACAACGACGTCACGCTGCAGGAGCGGCGCGGCCCGTTCTACGGGCTGCGCGTCAACTCGATGGACGTGGACGCCGAGGCGAAGGTGCTCGCGGTCTTCCGCTACCGCTGTCCGCCGCTGATCGAGAACGGCCGCGCCGACACGTACCATGTCGTGCGCTCGATCCAGGCCGACCGCGACGTCGCCGTCGGTGACTGCGACGAGATCCTCGGCACGCTGCTCGGCGACCGCGCGGTGCGCTACCAGGCCGTGTTCCGCACCACGCGCTGGATCCGCGACGTCGGCCCGAACGGCGAGACGCCCGTCGGCGGCTTCCTCGGCACGATGGACATCGACGCGGTCGTGCGCTTCGGCGACGGCGAGGTGCTGCTGCCGTACCTCGACTTCCGCATGGTCGGGACGCAGGGACTGCGGCCGCGGCGCGGCGATCCCGACACGACGCCGGATGCGGACGAGGTGGGGCGCTGCGACGCGCCGTTCCACGACGAGGGCTACTACGACGGCGTCTTCGACCGCCGCGGCCTGCGGCGCCTCGCGAGCGTCGTCGACGGCGACGCGCTCGCGATCGAGCGCCTGCGGCGACTCGCTGCGACGCGCTTCGTCGGCACGTTCGAGGGCCGCACGTTCCTCGACGAGGCGCGCGAGCGGCGCTTCGACTTCCGTGAGCTCGAGCGCGTCGTCTGGTGGATGGACGGCGTCGCGGGCTTCCGCTGCCGCAAGGCGCCGGACGTTGCGGACGACTCGCCGCCCGACGTCACTCCGGCCGAGTTGCCGAGCGCGGCGCGCTGAGCGCCCACGCAGCGCACGCACGAGGGATCGCACGCGGGCCCGGGAAGCACCCGGGCCCGCACTCCGGCGAGGGCCGCCCATGAACCCGTCGATCGTCGTCCGCCGCGCGAGCAGTGCGTTGCTTGTCGTCCTCGCCGCGGCGCTCGCCGCGGGCGCGGTGCGCGCGCACCGCTTCGACGCGTCGCTGCCCGAGCCCTTGGACGGCGCACCTGCGGCGCTCGGCGCGGAGGTCGGCGACGACCTGCCGTTCGAGCCCTTCGCGTTCGCTGTCGTCGGCGCACCACGGGGCGACGCGGCTGCGCTGGCACGCGCGCTCGACGCGGCGTCGCGCGACGCGCCTCTCGCGTTCGCCGTCGTGTTCGGCGACGTGCTCCCGAGCGACGCAGCGCGCCTCGCGCCGTTCGCCGCGACACTGCGCCGCGTGCTGCCCGTCGTGCTGCTCGCGGGGCCGCACGACGCCTGGCCGGACGACGCCGACCCGCGACTCGCGGCGCTCGCCCAGCCGGTGCTCGCGTTCGCGTTCACCTCGCACGGCTGCACGTTCCGCGGCGGCGACGCGTCGCCGGACGTGCCGCGTGGCGACGACGTCGGCGACCCGTCCGCCGCGACGTTCGTGTTCGCGCGCGACGACGAGCCGCGCAGCGCGTCGCACGTGCTCGCGCCACCGGCGTCCGACGCGCACGCACTTGCCTACGAGGTGGTGCACGTCGGCTCGCCGACCGCGTGGACCCGCACGCCCGGTCGCGTCGCGCGGCGCACCTCGCCCGCGGCGCTCTGGGACGAGCTCACGCTCGGCGCGCTGCGTCCGCACGTGGCCGGCGCGGCGGGCCTCGCCGCAGCGCTCGCGGCCGCGTTCCTGCTCGCGTGCGGCGGGCTCGTGCTCTCGCGTCGGCCCGCATCGCCGTAGTACGCGCACGCTCGCGCAGCACACGCGTTCCCGTGCCGTTTGCGCGAGAATCCGGGCACCGAACAGGAGGTCTCGATGTCCGCCCGCCGCGACGAGTTCCAGGCCCGCATCGCGCGTCAGCTCGAGGAGTTGCACGCGCGCATCGCCGAGCTCGAGGCGCTCCGTCCGCACGTGCCGGAACAGCACGCCATCTCCTACGAGACGGTCGTCAGCGAGGCGCGGCGCCGACACGAAGCGACGCTGCGTCGCCTGCGCGAGCTGGACGAGCAGGGCGAGTCGTGGGTCGCGCACGACGCGACGATCCGCGGCGCCGTGGACGACGTGCACGCGGCGGTCGAGAAGGCGCACGCGAAGCGGCCGCGCTGAGCCGCTGCCTGCGCGCTGTGCTCAGTCGCGTTCGAGAAGGATGAACGCGGCGTGCTGTTCGGAGGCGACGCCGGCCGACGCGCTCATGTGCACGGACACGATGCGCCAGCCCTGCTCGAGCAGCGTCGGTAGCGCGGCGCCGTCGAAGGCCGTCGCGCTGCCGCACAGCGGGTCGCCCTGCATCAGGTAGGTCGCGCCGCCGGCACACGCCCGCACCATCTTCTGCATCGCCCGCCTCCCCCGCGGCGTCACGCGCGCTACCCTCCGAACGCGCGCTTGATCCCGTCGATCGCGCCCTGGAAGAACTGCACCGCCGCCGGATCGCGCACCTTCTCGGACCAGCAGTGCACGCCGGCCGCGCCGCCGCCCGCCGCGTACACGCCCAAGGCGCCGCCGCCGACCGCGACGTAGCCGGCGGCCGCGCCGCCCAGCGCGATCATGCCGATCGCGAGGCCGCCGAGCGCGAAGCCCGCGACGGCCACGCCGCCGATGCCGACCAGCCCGAGCGAGACGCCGCCGAACGCGAGCCCTCCGATCGCGACGCCGCCCATCGCGAACCCGCCGATCGCGACGCTCCCGATGGCGACGATGCCGCGCGCCACGCGCGGTCTGCCGGTCGCAGGGTCGATGCCGTTCGCGACGTGCACGAGCGGCAGGCCGAACAGCGTGCGCTTCGAGCGGTACTCGTAGCTGCCGTACCAGCCGCGCGCCGCGGACCCGGGGAACACGCCGCCCGGTCGCCGCGGGTCGCCGAGGAGCTTCTCGACCTGCTCGAGCCGACCGTCGAGCTCCGGCCGCAGGTCCGCGAAGCGCTCGAGCGTGCGCTCGCGCGCGGCCGGCTCGCCGAGCGCCATGCGGCGCGCGTACTCGTGCGTCGCCTCGCGCAGCCGCACCTCGCGCGGGTCGCGGTCGACGGCGCTCACGGCCGCTCCACTTCCACGTCGAGCTCCGGCAGCGCCTGCACGAACCGGCGGCCGTACGACTTCGACGCGATGCGCGCGTCGAGCACGACCACCACGCCGCGGTCGCGCCGCGAGCGGATGAGACGTCCGAAGCCCTGCTTGAAGCGCAGGATCGCCTGCGGCAGCGAGTACTCCGCGAACGCGCTCCCGCCGCGCGCCTCGATCGCCTGCGTGCGCGCCTCCTGCAGCGGGTGCGTCGGCACCGCGAACGGCAGGCGCGTGATGATCACCGTCGTGAGCGCGTCTCCCGGCACGTCCACACCCTGCCAGAACGAATCGGTGCCGAACAGCACGGCGTCGCCCGCCTCGCGGAACTCGCGCAGCATCGCGTCGCGCGGCAGTCCCTCGCCCTGCTTGAAGATGCGGCGCCCCGTCGAGACGAGCGTCGCCGCGCACGCGGCGTGGCAGCGGTCCATGCTCTGGTAGCTCGTGAACAGCACGAACACGCCGCCCTCGGAGCGGTGCACGTGGCGCAGCACCGCGTCGGGCAGCGCGTCCTCGTAGCGCTCGCCCTCGCGCGGGTCGGGCACGCGCAGGTCGATGACGAGCCGCGCCTGCGACGCGTAGTCGAACGGCGAGCCGCAGAGCAGCGTGCGCGTCGGCTCGATGCCGAGCCGCTCCGCGAGGTGACGGAAGCCGTCCTCGCCGCCGGCGGAGAGCGTCGCGCTCGTCAGCGTCACGCTCTTCAGCGACTGCCACAGGTGCGCGCCGAGCTCCGGCCCGACGTCCACCGGCGCGCTGCGCAGCGCCACGTTGCCCTCGCCCTCGTCCTCGACCCAGTGCACGTGGTCGCGGCGGTCGAGCCCGATCAGCGCGCCGAGCTCCGCTGCGATCCCCGCCGCGCGCGCCGCGCGGCTCGCGAGCTCCTGCCGCGTCTCCTTCGACTCCTCGCGGTCCGCGAGACGCGCGACCGCCTGCGCCACCTCGTCGAGCGCGTACGACGTCGCGCGCGGGAACAGCTCCGGCTCGTGGACGCGGCCGTTCGGCGGACGCCCCGCGCGCAGCCACGCCGCGACGTCCGCGAAGAGCGCGTCGCACGCCTCGCGCGCCGTGCGCACGAGGTCCTGCGCCTCCTCGCTGCCTGCGACCGAGTGCAGGAGACCGCGCCCCTGCGGCGACGCGAGCTGCCGCAGCAGGTGCCGCACCATGCCGCGCGACACGCGCTGCCCGAGGTACTCGCCCGCCACGTCCTCGACGGCGTGCGCCTCGTCGAGCACGAGGTGCTCGAACTCGGGCAGGAGGTTCCAGCCGGCCCGGCGCAGCGACATGTCCGCGAACAGGAAGTGGTGGTTCGCGACGACGATGTTCGCGTTGCGCAGACGCCGCCGCCCCGCCTGGTAGAAGCACGCGTCGTAGTGGTCGCAGCCGCGTCCGAGGCAGTTGCCCGCCTCCGCGTTGACGCGTCCCCAGAGGTCGCGGTCGGGCACGAAGCCGAGTCCCTGCAGCGTGCCGTCGTCGGTGCGCCCCGACCACTCGACGACGCGGTCGAGCTGCTCCTCGACGCCGCGTCCGTCGAACAGCTCGCGCCCGCTCTTCCGCGCCGCGTGCATGCGCCGCAGGCACAGGAAGTTCCCGCGTCCCTTCGCGAGCACCACGCTGAACTCCGCCGGCAGGATGCCCGAGAGGAACGGCACGTCCTTGCCGAGGAGCTGCTCCTGCAGCGCGATCGTGTGCGTGGCGATGACGACGCGTTCGCCGCGCTCCGCCGCCGCCGCGATCGCGGGCACGAGGTACGCGAAGCTCTTGCCGACGCCGGTGCCCGCCTCGGCCATCAGCCGCCCGCCGCTCTGCATCACGGCGTCCACGGCGGCGGCGAGCTCCGCCTGCTCCGGCCGCTCCTCGTAGTGGGGCAGCCGCGCCGCGACGGGACCGCGCGGACCGAGGAGCTCGAGGACGTCCATGGAGCGCGCGATGGTACCGAGCGCCGCGGCGCCTGGATCGGACCGGCGGGGCGGACTCGATCCGGCCTACGCCGGACGGATCTCCATCCAGACCTTCTCGCCCTCGTCGCCGCACTCGGTGAGACCGAGCCTTCGGTAGAGCGCCGCCGCGCGGTTCGCGCGCAGCGCGCGGAGCCGCAGCGCCTTCCCCTGCGCGTGCGCCCGCGCGATCTCCTCGCGCACGAGCGCCGTGCCGACGCCGCGTCCCTGCTCCTCCGGCAGCAGGAACACCTCGCGCAGACGCAGGTGGTCGCCCTCGTCGCTCGTCCAGAGCGCGCCGATCGCGACGCCACCGCGCTCGACGATCTCGAAACCGCCCGCCGCCCACTTCTCGGCGAACCCGCGCGCGATCGACTCGGCGTCCCACGCCCCGTGCACGCGGACGACGAGCTCCTCGTACGCGGCGCGCATCGCACGCTCCACGAACGCGCGGTCGGAGTCGAGCGCCGGGCGGCGGGTCACGTGCATGCGTGCGACAGTGTCCCATCGCGGTGGCGCGGCGCGCACGCGGAGTCGATCGCGCCCTCTTCCCATCCCGCCAACCGCGGCTAGCTTCCTCCGACGCAGCGCGGGCGAAGTCGTGCCCGGGGAAGTGGACGCCTCCGAAGAGCGGGTGGGGACGTGAGGGAGATGCAGAGCCTGGCCTTCTCACGAGGCTCGCGCACGCCGTGACGACCACTTCGACGCACTCGAGCCTCGGCCTGCACGCGGCGAGCACGGAGCGCGCAGCGGGCGGCCTCCTGAGCGAGGACAGAGCGTCGCGAGCAAGGCGCCGAGGTGATCGCGACGCCGTGGCGTCGCAGAGCCGAGGCAACGCAGCACGCGGCGCTCTGGACCGTTCAGGTGCGTGAGCCGTCGCGGGAAGGTCGGGCTCGGGACGATCTGCACACGCGGATCGCGCGCGGGCGTCCGTGGGCGCGCGAGCTGTACGGCATGGCGCGCGCTGTGCGGCGTGCGGGCGAGGCGGCGCCGCGGCGTATCGCGGCGGGGCGTGTCGTCGGCGGCGGCGTGCGCATCGGCGAGGACGACGGCTGGCTGCTGCTGCCGCCGGGCGCGCTGCCCGGCGCCGACGCCGTCGTGCGCGCCGCACAGGAGCTGCGCACGGCGACGGACACGTCGCGTCTCTGGCAGCGCTCGCAGGGGCGCAACCTGCTGCGCGTCGCGGTGGAGCCGCACCTCGCCGCCGACCCGGCGTGGCTCGCGTTCGCGCTCGACCCCGTGCTGCTCACGATCGTCGCGGCGTACCTCGGCACGGTGCCGCTGCTCCGCGGCGTGCAGCTCTGGGTCTCGCCCTTCGCCGAGCACGCGCCCGACGGGCGCCGCCTCGAGCACCGCTACCACTGCGACTGGGCCGACCGCCGCCAAGTGCGCGTGCTCGTCTTCGCCGACGACGTCACCGACGCGCACGGCCCGCTGACGATGCTGCCCGCCGCCGCGTCCTCGCGCGTGTGGCGCGCGCGTCGCTACCGCTTCGGCGAGGAGAGCTGCACGCTGCTCGACGACGAGCTCCACGCGCACGCGGACCCGTCGCAGTTCCGTGCGCTCACCGGCCCGCGGGGCACGGTGGCGTTCGCCGACACGAGCCGCTGCTTCCACCAGGGCAGCCGCGTGCTGCGCGACGGGCTCGAGCGGCAGATGGTGATGTTCCAGTACCTCACGGTCTCGGGCTTCAAGCTGCCGCAGAGCTTCCTCGACGAGGCCCCGTTCGCGTGCCACGCGACGCCGTCGCACACCGCGCTGCAGCGGATGGTGCTCGGCGCGGCAGCACGCTGAGCGGCGCTCGCCGCGCGTCGTCGCCGGCCGGCGATGTCAGTCGTCGCTCAGCGTGAACGAGAGCGCGGCGTCGCAGCTTCGGGGGCCCTCCACCCCAGCGTTCGCGAGCCTGCAGCATCCGGGCGCCGCGACAATCCTCCACGCGTCCAGGAGGAGCGTGACGCGGTCCAGATCCAGCGCGACCTCGTCACATGATGACCTTGACGCCTACCTGCTGGGCGACGGGCGTCAGGATGTCCACGTCAACCTCCGGCGACTCGATCGAGACGATCAGCGCGTAGCGTGCGCCGACACTGCTGCGGTCGCGCTTGGGCTGCTCCTTCCACCACCCGCTGACGGGATAGACCGCGACGCAGCCGCGCTCCGCGAGGTCGATCGCTGTGCCGTTCCACACGTCCGTGTGGACGGAGCCCCGGTGCCTCAGCTGGCTCTTGAGGAACCAGTTGTCGCACTCGTTGTTGGTGGGCTTCTTCTCCTCTTCCTCGAGTGCTAGCGCGTTCAGCCGTTTGCGGAACTCCTCGATGGTCTCGGTCGGCGTCTTCACGTCGAACCGCAGGCCGTGCGAGGCGTAGCGGTGGCGCTTCGTCCACCCCCGGTGCCCCGGATTCGGCTCGACGAAGTAGGACAGCGTCACGCGCAGGCTGACTGGGACGTCGCCGAGATCCGCAAGCACGGCGCGCGGCCAAGGCAGTTCGTGGAGGTGCATCTCGCGGAGCTTGCTCGGGTCCGACGTGCGCTTGCCCTTCTCGTACGGCCGAACCGTCGACTGCGCCACTAGTGTCAGCGCGTCCTTCGCGCTGCGCGTCGCGCGCAGGAGGTCCGGCACCCCGTACCCGAAGCGCTGCACGAGTCTCGCCTTCGCTGCGGCGGGCGTCGGCCCCTTGCTCAAGTGCGACTTCATCCGAGGCGTCCAACGCGCGGAGTGGACGATCAGCCCCCGAACGGTCTCCGGCCAGAACTGCGGGTACTCCGCGCGGACATGACCGGCTATGCGCGCCACCTGCGCGGCAGCCGCGCTTGTCGCCCAGGACGCCACGAGAAGCCTGTCGTTCGGTTTGTAGTATGTCGTGAGGACAGACAGGGACGGCAGGCCCGGCTGGAACCGCCCTTTCGCGTCGTGAACTACGTTACCGCCCTCGATCACGACGTCGGGCTTGATCGGCCACTGCTTCGCGACCGAGACCGACGTCGTGCTGTACGGCGAGAGATCCCCGGGCTTCGCCACGGCCTGCCAGCCGTCGTACCCGTCGTCGCCGATGACGGCGCGCTCCGTGTAGGCGCCCACGGCGACGGCGTTCCACGCCTGCGCCGGGTCGTGCACGACCTCGATGTCGCTGCGGTCGAGATGCTCGACCACAAAGTCGTCCACGTTCCCCGCAGCGAGGACGAAGAGACGCGGGTCCGCAGCGCCGGGAGCCTCCAGATAGACGAGCCCCTGCTTCACCGTGTCGAACGAGCGCCCGGCCGCGAGTGCGTCCACTGCGGCCGACCACGACGAAGGGCGGCCGCGGTCTCGCGTGTCCGGCGACGCGGTCGCCATGACAAAGCACCGCAGCGAGGCGGGTGCGGCGATCTCCGCGATGCTGGTCGCCTGGGCGGTGCGCGACCCGTACAGATCCGGCGGCGTCGGCTCCTGTCCGGGTGGCGCCAGGATCTTCACCGACTCGAGCCGGTAGGGCAGCGTGACGGGCTCGTTCCCCGCGAGCGGAACCGTGAGGTCACCGAGCAACGCCAAGCCCGCCATCTCGGTCCCGTGCCCCTTGTGATCGTCAACGCCCCAGGCCGGTTCGCATGTGAGGACGTGCTCCGGCGCGATGGAATCCGAGAGCAGCGGGTGGCCTCGGTTGACGCCGGTGTCGAGCACGCACAGGATCGGCGCCCCTTCGCCTGCCGCGGTCACGCGGTCGGCAAGATCGACGACCCACTCCGCCTGCGCCGGCAGGTTCAAGTCCTCGAAGAACGTCGGTGAGTCTTTCGCGCGCCTGACCTCGGCGATATCGCCGAGGACGTCGATCGACATCGAGAGCTGCGCGGGCGCCGCGTAGGCGAGTACGACGAGCCGATCGACGAACGCGAGACGTCGCTCGCCCACCGTCACGTGCGCGTGCTCCGCGAACACCATGAACCGCGCGAGCTCGTCGTCGCCGTCCCCGTCGCGGCGAAGCCAGACTTCCCACCAGATCGTCTGATCGTTGGCGGGGTACGGCGCGAACTCGTCAGTCCAGAGCTCCTTCAGGGTCGCGAGCCGAACATCGGCGATGCTCTGCACGAGCGGCTGGTTCTTCGGCTTCCCCGCCTTCGTCGTCTTCTCGGCGTCGGCGTACGCTGCGAAGCGGTCGAGGAAGTACCTCACCTTGTCGTCGGGGACGAACACGGCGGCCTGCTGCGGACGCTCGTCGTCGTCGGTTCGATCGACTGGCTGCACTGAGAGAAGTTCGATCCCGGCTCGAGCGCTCTCCATCGAGCCCAGTTCCAGCTTGAAGCCCGGCGGACCGACGAAGTGCAGGACGATGCCGTCGCTCTTCACGTCGTGACCGGCGGCGATCGCCGCTTTGCGCCGCACGACGGCAGCCTGCTGTGCTCCTTCAACTCCGGCTCGGAGGTGTTCCGCGTGGGCCTTGAAGCTCGGCGGATCAGGAGGAAGGTCGCGGCCTGCAGGACGGGGGTGCGGCAGGTACCGCTCCGTCCGTGGCGAGCGCGTGACGACGACGTGGCGGTGGTCGCGCGTAGCCGGCATTCCGTACCCCGATCAGGTCCGGTGCATCGACCGGCGCTCGCCGATCGCACGCGTGAGTGCCTCGGTGTCGATAGACAGCCGATGCGCCAGAATCGCGTCCTTCGCAGCGCTCTCGCAGGCGCGAGTCAGGTCGGCATGGCTCAGCCCCTGCGCTGCCTGCACTACGGTGCGCCACACAACGTTCTTCGTAGAGAGCAGTGCCAGCCGCGCCTTCAGCACCTGCTCAGCGATCTCGGAAGATGGCAGCCGGTACTCGATCACCGCGTCGAACCGGCGGAAGAGCGCGCAGTCGAGGATTTCGGCGTGGTTCGTCGCGCCGAGCACGAGGCTCTCGGACTCGTCCTGCTCGAGGAACTGGAGGAAGGAGTTCAGCACGCGGCGGATCTCCCCCACGTCGTTGCCCGACGCGCGCCTGCCTCCCACGGCGTCGAACTCGTCGAAGAGGTAGACTGCGCGCGTCTGTCGGATGGCGTCGAAGATCAGCCGGAGCTTGGCGGCCGTCTCGCCCATGTACTTCGTGATGAGACCGTCGAGCTGGATCGTGAACAGGGCAAGACCGAGTTCGGCGGCGATGACCGACGCCGTCATCGTCTTGCCCGTGCCTGGCGGGCCGACGAGGAGGAGCTTCCGTAGGGGAGCGAACCCGTGCTCGCGAATGCGCTCCTGCTGCCGTTGCTCGAGGAGAACCCGGTCCAGCCGAGCGCGGACGTCTGCGTCGAGCGCCATGTTCACGAGGCGGACTTTCGGGTACTCGACGGTCAGGAGGCCCGCCAGCTCGCCGCGCGGCTGGGCCATCGACACGACCCTCGCCTCGCGCGGCGGCGCGGCTTGAGTCCGCTCTCGCGCGTCGTCGATGACCCTCTTCAATTCCTGCGCAAACTTCGTGTGCCCGGTGCGGGCCTCGTGGGCGGCGACTTGCAAGGCGATCGTGTAGAAGCGGGCGTCGTCGCGCTCAGCATGGCTGCGTATCAGTGCCTTGACATGTTCGGCCGTCGCCATGGCGTACCTGCCCGCGTCACGGAGTTCGACACGTCTCCTAGTACCACGTCGATCGCGAGCGAGAGTAGCGCGAACGACGTGCATCCGCCCAGAGAGAGCCGCGCGGCTTCGCGGTCCGGCAGACGACGGTCTGCCGCGTGTCGGCCGCGCCCGGCCGACCGTCGCCAGCTGAGGTCGCCGCCTGCGCAGCATCGCCGTTGCTGACCGTGCAGCGCGGAGAACGCGCAACGACGACCACGGCGCCGGCGGCGGCGGCGAGGAGCAGCACGAGAGCGACGCCGAGCAGCACGCGGCGCCGCGTGGGCGAGGGCCGTGGAGGCGCGTCGGGCGTCGTCATGGTCCTCCGCGCAGTCTCGCACGCGCCGCGGGCGCCGCACCCCGTCGGCGGCGGATTCCCGTCGACGCGTGCGGGGCGGGGGCGACAGCATCCGCACTGCGCGGCGACGCTCCGCCGCGCGGGAGGGTCGTGACATGCCGAGCCGGATCGCGTCGCGTCTGCGGTGGGTCGTGTTGGCGTGCGTCGCAGGCGGCGCGCTCGGGGTCGGCGCGGCGCCGCGCGCGGTGGCGTACTCGTCGGAGGGCGCTCCGCAGCCTGCGAACACGCAGCTCGTCGCGTTCGATCCGGCGGTGTGGCCGCGGACAGACGCGGAGCTCGGGTTCAGCGGCACGCTCGTCGTCGAGGACTTCGAGGACGCGACGCTCGCGGACGGCCTGCTCGTGCAGCTCTTCGACGGCTCCGCGCCGTACGGTCCGACCGCGACCGTGCCGCACGTGTTCGATCCGGCCGCCGACGATCCGAACGGCGGGCAGGTCCTCGCTGCGGGCGCCTGGAGCGGCACGCACGTCCTGCTGAACCGGCAGAGCGCGCCCGTGCCCTTCGGCTACGTGGACGGCGAGTGGGCCGACGTGGTGCTCGTCGTGCCCGGGGGCGCGTGCCGCATCGGGTTCTCGCTGCAGCAGCTCGAGCTGCCCGACTCGCGTGTGCACGTCGAGACCGACGTCGGCACGACGTCGTTCCGCCTGGGCGACGCGGCCGGCTTCTCGACGTCGGGCGGGCGCTGCGGCTACGTCCGCATCGACGCGGGCGAGGGGCGGCGCATCTTCTCCGTGCGGATCGACAACCTGAGCGGCGACGGCTGGGCGCTCGACCACGTCGTCTACGAGCCGGCGACGGCCCTGCCCGCACCGCTCGTCGCGCACTGGCGCTTCGACGAGACGAGCGGTGCGACTGCACGCGACTCCGTCGGCACCTGGGACGGCACGCTCGTCGGCTCCGCGCACTTCGTGCAGGGCGGCATCTCCGGCAACGCGCTCGCGCTCGAGCGCACCACGAACGACCACGTGAGCGCCGGCGCCGCGTTCCCGAGCTTCGTGGGCAGGAGCTTCACCGTCAGCGCGTGGGTGCGCACGGCGAGCCCGCAGCAGCAGATGGTCGTCACCAAGCACACGACGGGCGTCGTGCACGGCTACATGCTGGCGCTGAACACGATCGGTCCCGGCTACGGCACGCCCGACCGCGCGACGTTCTACGCCTCGAACGTGCCCGGTGGGGAGGCGAACTCCTCGACCGTCGTGGACGACGGCGCGTGGCACCACGTCGTCGGCGTGTACCGCGTCGGCGTGGACACGCGCATCTACGTGGACGGCGCGCCCGCGGAGCAGGTGAAGGCGGCGGCGCCGCCCGTGGGCGACAACGCGCCGCTGCTGATCGGCGGCGTGGCCGAGCTCGGCACGCCGACCGGCGCGTTCAGCGGTCTCATCGACGACGTTCAGATCTACGCGGGCGCGCTCGTGGACGAGCAGATCGAGCAGCTGTTCGCCGCGCCGGGCGACGACCTCGGCGGAACGAGCGTGCCGCCCGTGACCGCGTACTTCCTGCCGAAGAGCGTCGCCGTGAAGGTCAAGGGCGCAGGCAAGGACTCGCTGCGCGCGGTCGGCGTCTACGACGACGGCGGCGTGTTCGTGGACTACGACCACCCGGTCACGGTGACCGTCGGCGGCTTCCAGGCGACCGTGCCGCTGACGTCGAACGCGTCGCGCACCCTGCTCCGCGGCAGCGCCGACGGCGTCTCGTTGACGCTCCGCCCGAACCGCTTCGGCTCGAGCCGCGGGCTGTTCGTGCTCTCGGCGAAGAAGGTGACGCTCGGCGGTCTCGTCGACCCGGACGCGCCGCTCGACCTGCGCCTCGACGCCGAGAACCTCGTGGACGCCGTGGGACGCGTGCAGCTCACGCGCGGGAAGTTCCGGCTCGGCGGTGCGCGCGGTTCGCTCACCGCGCCGACCTTCTTCCCGACGCGCGTGGTCGCGAAGCTCTCCGACTCGAAGCCCGACGTGCTGCAGGCGAAGGCCGGGTTCCACGCCGACAGCGTGCTGCCCGAGGAGCTCGGCACCGTGCTCCTCGGTCTCGGCCCCGACCTGCAGGTCGCGTTCGACGGCGCCGACTTCGTCGAGAAGGACGGCGTGTTCACGCTGAAGCGCAAGGTGGACGGGACCTCGATCAGCGTGCGCATCGACTTCGTGCGCGAGCTGCTCACCGTCACGACGAAGGGTCTCGAGCTGGGGGCGCTCGACGGCGACACGACGGAGTTCGTCTTCGACCCCGGCGACGGCAGCGGCACGCAGCGCGGCACGATCCGCCTCGGCGGCGACGCTTCGCGCCGCGGCTACTGAGGGCGGCGCGTGCCTCCGGTCACGGCACGGCCGCCGCGCCGCTCTACGCTGCGGGCCGGAGGTGACCCGTGACCGCGCCGCTCCTCGTGCTGCCCTCGTCCAAGTCCGCCGACGCGCTCGGGAAGGCCGTGGAGCAGGCCGTCGTCGCGCACGGTTTCACCGTGCTCGGCGTGCACGATCTCGGTGCGAAGCTGCGCGAGAAGGGGCAGCCCTACACGGCGCAGTGCCGCGTGTACGAGGTCTGCAACGCCGTGCAGGCGGCGCGCGCGCTCGCGGCGCGCCCGGAGGTCTCGACGGCGCTGCCGTGCCGCATCAGCGTCTACACGACGGAGGACGGCACCGTGCGCGTCGCGACGATCCTGCCGTCGGCACTGCTCGCGATGTTCGACGCCCCGGCGCTCGCGGAGGTCGGCGTGGCCGTCGAGGCGACGCTCACCGCGATCCTGCACGACGCGGCGGGCTGACGCGCCGCGTCGATTTCGTCGCGAATTCCGGAATCGCCGGGACGCTGCGTGGGAACTCCTCTTCGGAACCCATGTCCGCGCCCGGAGTCCCGCCCGCGATCGACACGCTGCTCGCGCACCGCGACTGGGTGCGCGGCGTGGCGCGTGCGCTCGTCGTGGACGCCGCCCGTGCGGCCGATCTGGAGCAGGAGACGTGGCTCGCCGCACTGCGCGGCGCGCCGGCGTCGGTGACGTCGCCGCGCGCGTGGCTCGGCTCGGTGCTGCGACGGCAGGCGGCGCGCTCCTTCCGGAACGCGGCGCGCGCCGAGCGGCGCGAGCGCGCTGTCGCGCGCTCGGAGGCGCTGCCCTCGGCCGCCGACACGGTGGCCGCGGCCGAGGCGCACGAGCGCGTCGTCCGCGTGGTCCTCGACCTCGCGGAGCCGTACCGCTCGACCCTGCTCCTGCGCTTCTTCGAGGGCCTCGAGCCCGCGGAGATCGCGGCGCGCCTCGGCGTGCCCGCGCCGACGGTGCGGGGGCGTCAGAGCCGTGCGCTCGCGATGGTGCGCGAACGGCTCACGGCCGAGGCGGGCGGCGACGGCGGCGCGTGGCTGCCGGCGCTGCTCCCGCTGTTCGGCGCGGACCCGGGTTCCGGGATGGCCTGGCCGGGAGTGACCGCGATGACGACGATGCAGAAGACGCTGGCCGCCGTGGCGGCGGCGTGTGTGCTGGCGACCGCGCTGTGGGCGACGACGCGGAGCGACGCGGCGAGCACGCAGGTCGGCGGGTCGCCGGCGAAGGAGACCGCGCGCGCGACCGCGGCGCCCGAGCACGCGGCGCCGCGCAACCGGACGGCGCGTGCGCAGGACGAGTCGGCCGCGGAGGTGCCGAGCGAACGCGGTGTCGCCGACGCGACCGCACCCGCGGCCGCACCGGTCGCGGACGACACGCCGCCGCGCACGACCGTCGCGCTGCACCTCGTCGATGCGACGGGGGCGCCGCTGACGCGCGCGGCGATCGACGCGCTCTACGCCGCCCACGGCCGCGTCCCGACGGCGAGCGCGCACGTGCCCGTCGCGCAGGACGCGGGTGACGCGGCCGCGCGGCTCGCGGAGATGCTCCGCGCGCCGGGCGCCGGGTGGGACGCGGCCGACGTCGTCGACGTGCCGCAGGAAGACGGTCTCGCGGGCCTCGCCGTGCGGACGCCGCCGGGCGCCGACGTCGCGCTCGTCGATCCGTGGGGCGTGCCGCGGCGCGCGCACGTCGCAGCGGACGCGGCGACGCTGACGCTCGCCACGGCCGCCGACGAGGTGCGCGTGCGCTGCGTGGACGCGACGACCGGCGACGTGCTCCGCGACGTGCACGTGAGCGCCGAGTGCGAGGGGCTGCCCGGCCCGGAGCTGGCGGTCGACGCGGCCGGCTGCTTCACGGCGCTGCGGCCCGCCGAGGGCGTTTCCGCGGTGGCGTGGTGGGTGCGCTCGCCGACGCACGCGGGGCGCTTCGCATGGGGCGTGCTCGCCGACGCTGCGCCCGGTTCGATCGTCGACGTGCCCGTGTTCCCTGCCGCGGGCGTCGAAGGCCGCGCCTACCTCGGCGACGGCACGCCGGCGCGCGGCGCGTCGGTCGCGCTCGCGCGCGCGGGCCGCACGTTCGTCGCGACGTGTGCCGACGACGGCGCGTTCCGCCTCGCGTCCGTGCCCGTCTTCCGCGCGAAGCCCGAGATCGCGCAGCTCGCGCTCGTGCGCGACGCGGCCTCGCTCGACGTGCAGGTCGTCGCGGTGCTGCTGCGACCCGGCATCGAGACGCACCGCGACATCGGCGAGGCGGCGCCGAGCGGCGAGGGCGCGCGCATCGCAGGCGTCGTGCGGCTCGGCGGCGCGCCGCTCGCGGGAGCGGCGGTCGTGCTGCAGGGCGGCGGCGCACACGGGCAGGTGACGCGCACCGACGCCGAGGGACGCTTCGCGCGCGAGCGTCTGCGTCCCGCGGGCTACGTGCTCACGCTCGTGCTGCCGGACACCGCGCGCTCCGAGCAGCCGATCCTCCAGAGCGTCGTGTCGATCGACGTCGCCGAGGGCGAGTCGCGCGCGCTCGAGTTCGACCTGCCCGATGGCGCGCTGCGCGTGCGCGTGCTCGACGATGCGGAGCGGCCGGTCGCGGGTGCGGAGGTGCGCGTGCTCGCCGAGGAGTCCGACACGACGCGCTTCCCCGGCTTCGAGTACACGCCCGGCGGCGGCGCCGCCACCGACGCCGACGGCGTCGCGCTGATCGGCGGGCTCGCCCCGGGGAGCGTGCACTTCGTGACGCTCGCGACGACCGACCCGGACGCCGCCGACGCGCCCGAGGTGCGCGCCGTCCCGGGCACGCGCGACGCGCCCGCGGAGATCGTGCTGCACGTGCCGTCGCGCTGAACGCGGCGGCACGCGGCGCCCACCCGGCCGACCGTCAGCGCACGCGCGGCGAGATCAGCTCGCCCGTGATCGCGTCGAGCACGTACGTGCCGCCCCCGCGCAGGTGGAACTCCGCCGTCCAGCGCACGCGACCGTCCTCCTGCTTCGACCGGAAGAGAGCCGAGTCGAGCGCGGTCTGCCCGAGTTCGGAGACGCTCGTGAGCAGCGCGCGCAGCGACTGCAGACCGGCCGCCGCCTGCGCGCTCGCCGGATCCGTCCACATCGCCCCGCTCCGCACGGCGCGCTCGCGCGGCGCGGAACCCTGCGCGAACTCCGCCGAGATGCGTCGCAGGGATCCGCCCTCCGCGACGAACAGGTCGACGAGCGGCGGACGCCCGCGCAGTGCGAGCAGCGGCGTAGCCGCGACGACGGGATGCCACCCGCGGGACTCCGCATCGCGGAGCACGCGCGCCAGGTCCTCACCGCTGAACGCCGGGATCTCGGGGGCGAACTCCACGCCGTCGATCTCGCGCGCGAGCTCGCTGCCCCAGGCCTTGCGACGCACGTCGTCCTGCTGCGCGGCGGATCCGAACTCCGCGCGGCCGCCGGTGACGCGCAGGTCCACGTCGTCATCGCTGCCGTTCCGCAGGCGCGAGTCGGCGAGGCGCGTCGAGCGGAACGTGCAGTCCCTCACGCGCACGACGCTCGGTCTGCCGCCGCTGCCGCCGCCGCCCCCGATGAACACCGAGTACGTGTCCGCGAACGTGCAGCGCTCGAACACCGCGAGGCCGGGGCCGCGCAGCGCGAGCACGAAGCCATCGCCGCCCGCCAGGAACTCGCAGTCGCGACAGGCGACGAAGCCGCGGCCGGCGATGCCGAGGACCGACGAGTAGCCGGCGCCCGACAGCCACCCGGCGAAGCGCACGTTCTCGAACGCGAACGAGGCGCCGCCGCGCACGTCGAAGGGCGTCACGTCCGCGTCGGGGCACTCGATCGTCAGGTCGCGCAGCACGACGCTCCGCCCGTCGCCGAGCAGCATGAACTCCTGCGAGCGGCCGAGCACGAGCGTGGTCGCGTCGCGTCCGGCGCCGCGGATCTCGAGTCGCGCGGGCATCGACTGCCGGTCCCACGGGCCCGTGCGCGTCCGGCGCAGATCGAAGCGGCCGGGACCGAACTCGACGATCGACGCGCCCGCGGCCTGCGTGAGGTCCGGCGACTCGCCCTCGCGCGGCGCCGCGACGTGGACCGGCGTGCCGGTGCCCGCGGGCACGTGCGCGGCGGCGGTCTCGTAGCTCGCGAGGACGGACGCGACGTCGGCATCGAAGTCGAGGTAGCGCCGCAGCACGTCCACGCCGGAGTCGTCGGGCCGGATCTGCGCCTCCGCGCGCCGCGTGCGCTCCGCGACGAGCGCCTCGCGCAGCCACGCGCGCTCCGCGTCGGTCGGGCGCAGGTCGTCGATCCACGGACCACGGAACGCGGCGGTCTCGTCGCGCGGCGTCTCCTCGCGCACGTGGACGCGCTCGCGCGGCGTCTCGGGCGCCGTCGGCTCCGCGACCGCCGCCGGCCGTTCCACCGGCGGCGTCGGCGGCTCCGAGCGGTCGCGCACGACAGCCGTCGCCACCATCCCGCCCGCGAACGCGAGCACCCCGATCGCCGCGAGCGTCTTGCCCGAACCCATCGCTACGCCTCCCGTTCCTGCTGCGATCCCTGCTCCGGTACCCGCGCCGGCTGCCGCTCCCGCGACGCCTGCGACGCCCGCGCCCGCCGCCTGCGCCAGCGCGGCACCCACCCACGCGTGCGCGTGCACCGCCACGGGCAGCGGCAGCAGCGCGAGCAGCGTGGTCGGGTCGCGGCCGAGCCGCGCGCGCAGACGCGCCAGCGCGCGGTGCACGCGCACGCGCGCCGTCGCCTCGGTGGTGCCGAGCACCGCCGCGACGTCACCGTAGTCGAGGTCGAGCGCGTGCCGCAGGCGCACGGCCTCGCGCTCGTCGGCATCGAGCGAGGCGAGTGCGCGCTCGACCAGCTCGACCGCCTCGAGCGCGGCCGACGCGGGCCGCGACTCGGGCCGGGCCGCCACGCGCTCGCGCGCACGCCGCCGCCGCTCCCCGCGCAGCGCCGACCGCGCGCGGTCGCGCACGGCGCGCAGGAACCATGTCCGCACGCCGAGCGCGAGCGGCGCGTCGCCCGGCGCCCGCGCGAGGAGCACGAGCGCCTCCTGGACGGCGTCGTCGGCCGCGCCGGCGTCGCAGCCGGCACCGCGCGCGACGGCGAGCGCCGTCGGCAGCTCGGGGCGCACCAGCGCGGCGAAGGCGTCGCCGTCGCGGGCCGTCTGCCAGCGGCGCCAGAGGTCCACGGACGACGCGTTCGCATCCACCGTGGAGAAGAGGACCGCCCGACGCCCCGCCGTTTCAAGGAGTTCGTGCGGGAGCCCCGGGCGGCGAGGGGGCGGGCGGCGGGGGCGGGCCCGCAGCGCTCGCCAGCTCACGCGCCGGGCGCGTCGCCGGAGTCGCGGTCTCTGCGTCGGGGCTCCTCGAACGGGGCGCTCAACCCCGACTTCGTCGCGCACCCTTGATCCTGAGCCTCCGGCTCGGCCAGGACGGGCCGTCGCGGGGCGGAGCCGCAGGCGCCACGGGCACGGCCCTCGAAGCGACTGGGTCACAGCCGCACTCGCCGCGTGACCTGGTGAACGATGCGGGCTAGGATCGCCGGCCGCTCCCATGGAGGTTCCGATGCGCGTCCCGACGCTCCTGGCCGTGCTCGCCGCCGCGGCGCTCTGCGCCCCCGGCTGCCACTCGACGACCGTCACGCGCACGACGTACGGCGACGACGGGCGCGGTGCGTACATGCACCGTGAACTGCGCGAGTACCACCTCGTGACGTCTGCCTACAAGGGGCACGTCGGCTACGTGAAGGTCTACGACGTCGGCGAGGCCGGCGGACCCACCTACCGCTGGAAGTACGTGTACGACCTCGACTTCCACGAGCTCGGCTTCATCGACCAGTACGGCCGCGCGTACCGCTTCCACGAGTTCCCGGAGGCGCAGGCGATGGCGACGGGCACGCCCGTCCGCACCGAGGACCTGCCGTCCGACTCGACCGAGGCGAACGTCATGCGGCTCCTCGGCCTCGACCCGTCGATGGACTCCGTCGAGTTCCCGACGGCGACGTCGGCGCACTTCGGCGGCTCGTAGCAAGCCCCTCCGCGCGGATCGGCGTCAGCGACCGGCCGCCGCGGCGTCGACGCTGTTGCTCGCCGAGCGGACGTCGCGCGCCTGCGGGCGGATTCCCCGCGCCGCGGCGCCGTGCGCCGGTTCCATCGCGCGGAGGTCCCGACGATGAGCGCCGCCGCCGTCATCATCATCCAGCAGCGGAGAGCGATCCGCCGCTACGAGGAGGCGGGCGCGCGCTCGCCGGAGACCGCGCGCCGCCCGGACGAGCTCGGCTGCCGCGAGTCGTGGGCGTTCCGGCGTCTGGTCACGCGCGGCGTGCTGCGCGAGCTGCCCGACGGCCGCCTGCACCTCGACGCCGACGGCGTCCGCCGCTACGAGGAGCGCCTGCGCTTCGCCCGCGGCGTCGTCGTCCTCCTCCTCGTCGCCGGCCTGGCGCTCGCCCTCCTCCTCTGACCCTCCCCTCCCGTTCCGAAGGGGACGGTCCTGCCCCAGGCTCGCCCCGCCGCTTCTCGTTGCGAAGGGGACGGTCCTCGCCGGGCCGGTCGCGAGGGGGTGGCGGCGCCGTCGGATCAGCCTCGGAGGTGTGTCCCCAATTCAATCTGCCGTTCGAGATGGAGCCTGGGCGAGGACCGTCCCCTTCGTGACGGGAAGTGACGTGGGTGGGGCGAGGGGGTGGCGGGGCGCGCGCTCAGTTGCGCTCGGCGAGCCAGCGCTGCATGCGCAGGCGCAGCGCGCGGAGGTCGAGCGACGACGCCTTGCGCAGGGCGTCGTCGGGCGACGCTCCCGCGCCGAGCGCGCGCAGGAACGCGCCGCACTCGTCCGGGCGGCCCTCGACGTAGTACGCGGCGAGCGCGTTCCCGAGCACGCTGTCGTCGAGGTCGAGCGCGTTCAGCGGACGCCCCATGCGCTCGGCGAGGTCGCCCTCGGAGAGCGTCGCCAGCAGCTCCGCCGCGCGCGCGTACCAGCGCGCGTCCGGGAGCTCCTCGACCTTCGCCCACTCCTCGGCCCGGTCCGCGTACTCCGCGACGCGCCGCGTGAACGTCACCCGCGTGCCGACGAGCTCCCAGACGAGCCGCTTCTCGACGGCGTCCATCGCGAACGGGGCGCGGGTCGGCCCGATGCCGTAGTGCGTGCCGAGGACGACGCCGAGCGCCATCGCGCACGCGCTCTCGACGCGCCACCGCGCGTCCGGGTGGTACGTCGCGATCGCGTTCGTCTCGCCGATCCACGACGCGCTGAACGAGTGCCAGTGCTCGCGCGTGCGCGCGTCCACGTCCGGGTGCACCGCGAGCAGGGCGTTCGCGTCGTCCGGGCCGCCGAGCGCGTGCACGGTGTAGCCCGGGAGATGTCGCGCGTCGATGCCGAGCGCCGTGCGGACGTACGCGGGCAGCGCCTCCACGGCCGTCGCCGTGCGCTGCGCCTCGGGCAGCGTCGTGGTGGCGAGCACGCGCACGTGAGCGGTCTCGAGCGCGACGCGCCAGCGCAGCGCGTTGCGCTGCAGGATCGACGGCACGTCGAACGGCGTCGGCTCCGGCACCGCCGCGAGGGCCTGCGTCGCAGCGCTCCGCAGCTCCGCGCGACGAGCCGCGCCGCGCACGCTCTCGGCGAGGCGCCAGCCCTGCGCCGTCTCGAGCTCGCCGTGCGCGGCACGGTACGCGGCGACGTCCGGCGCGAGCGCGACGATCTCCGCGCGCAGCTCCTCGAGGGTCCCTGGCGACGCGTCCGCGCCGTGCTCCTGCAGCGCTTCGGCGAGCGCCGAGGCGATGGGCCCGAGCAGACGCGTCCGCACGGCCGGGAACTCGGCGATCGCCGCCGCGGTGCCGGCGCCGTCGCTCGCCGGCGTGCTGCGCTCCGCGACCTCCCAGCGGCCGCCCGGTCCCAGTCGGTGACGCAGCCAGCGGTGCGCGCCCACGTGGCCCGGGTCGAGCGCGAGGATGCGCTCCGCGAGCGCGTTGCGCGTCGCGAAGAGCTTCTGCTGGTGACACCACGTGCCGAGCTCGACGAGCGCGGGGAGCTCGCGCGCGCGCGCCGCGGCGCGCGCGTCGTCGAGCGCGCCGGCGCGTGCGGGGCACGCGAGCGTCGCGACGACGAGGAGCGCGAGCAGAGGGCGCGGCATCACGGGCTGAGCCTACACCGCGGCGGCGCGCGCCGTCGCCGGACGCGGCGACGCGCTCAGTTGCGTTCGCCGAGCCACCGGATCATGCGCAGCCGCAGCGCCTCGATGTCCAGGTCCGACGCCTTCCGCAGCGCGTCCTCCGGCGACGCGCCCTCGCCGAGCGCCGTGAGGTAGGCCCCGCACTCGGCGGGGCGACCCTCGAGGTAGTACGCCGCGATGGCGTTCCCGAGCACCCGGTCGTCGCCGTCGAGCAGATTGAGCGGACGCCCCATCCGCTCGGCTAGGTCGGCGGGACCGAGCTCCTGCAGCAGTTCCGCGGCCCGCGCGTACCACGCCGCGTCCGCACTCATGTCCACGCGCCGCTTGCCTCCCGCGTCGTCCGCGTACTCGGACTCGCGCTGCGAGTACGTCGTGCGCGTTCCGACGAGCTCCCACACGAGCCGCTTCTCGAAGCCCTCCATCGCAAAGGGCGCGCGCGTGCCTTTCACGTCGAACTGCTGCCGGAGGATCGTCCTGAATGCCATCCCGCACGGCGACTCGACGCGCCACGCAGGCAATCGCTGATACGTCGCCAGAGCGCCCGTCCCGCCGAGCCAAAGCGAGCCGTACTCGTCCCAGATGCGGCGCGCGTCGGCGCTCACGTCCGGGTGCGCATCGCGGAACGCGTGCCCGTCGTCCGGCCCTTCCAGAGCGAACACGGTGAACCCGGGCAGGAGCGACGACTCGATGCCGAGCGCCGTGCGGAGCAGCCCCGGCAGCGCCTCGCACGCCTGGCCGATTCGCTCGGCCTCCGGCCGTGATGTCGTGGCGAACACGAGCATGTTCGGGAATGCGAGGGCTGCGCGCCAACGGAGGCCGCTGCGGCTCAGCTCCGCGAGCACTGTCGCGGAGCGCGGCGCCGGCACGGCCGCGAGCGCGGCGCGCGCGGCGTCCGTCAGCGCCTTGCGCCGCCGTTCGCCGCTGACGGTCTCCTGCAGCCGCCAGCCCTGCGGGCCGAGCACCTCGCCGTGCAGGACGCGGAACTCGGCGTCGTCCGGGACGAGCGCGAGGATCTCCTGCTGCACGGCCTCGCGCAGACCCGGCGCGGCGTTCGGACGGTGCTGCACGAGTGCGGCGTCGAGCTCCTCGGCGATCGGACGCAAGAGGCGCGTGCGCGTCTCCGCGAACTGCTCGAGCGCGGCCGCGCCCGCGCTGTCGTTCGTCGCCGGCGGACGCGACGGCGCCTCCCACCTCCCGCCCGGTCCGAGACGGTGGCGCAGCCACTGGTGCGCCTGCACGTTGCGCGGGTCGGCTTCGAGGATGCGCCGCGCGAGCTCGTCGCGCGACGCGAACAGCTTCTGGTCGTGGCACCAGCGCGCGAGCTCGATCAGCGCCGGGAGCTGCTTCGCGCGCGCCGCCTCGCACGCGTCATCGAACGCGTCGGCGCGAGCGGGGAGCGCTGTGGCGATGAGCACACAGGCACTGAGCAGGAGGGCGTGGGTCCGCACCCCCGGAAGATACCCGCGCGACTCAGGCGCCGTCGCCGGTGGAGTCGTCCGCGGACGTCTCGGGCTCGGCGGCGTAGTCCGTCCGCTCGCAGTCGCTCCACAGGTTCTCGAGGTCGTAGAACCCGCGCGCGTCGTGGCTGAACACGTGCAGGACCACGGGGCCGAAGTCGAGCACGATCCACTGCTCGTCGGTGAACGGCGTCCCCGCGAGGCGGTGGATGCCGAAGCGCTTGAGCTCCCGCGCCACGTTCTCCGCGATCGCGTTCATGTGCCGTTTGTTGCGGCCCTCCGCGATCACGAACCAGTCCGTGACCTGCAGCGCCGCCTCGACGTCCATGAGCACGATGTGCTCGGCCTTCTTCTCCGCGGCGAAGCGCGCGACGTGCCGCGCGAGGGCCGCACTGTCCCAGCGCGCGCCGTCGTCGGCCCGTTCCTCGGTGGCCGCCCCGGCCTCGCGTTCGCTCACGTGTGGTCTCGCGCTCCGGGCTAGATGAACAGCGGGAGGAAGATCAGCGCCACCACGCTCATCAGCTTGATGAGGATGTTGATGCTCGGACCGGCCGTGTCCTTGAACGGGTCGCCGACGGTGTCGCCGGTCACGGCCGCCTTGTGCGCGGGCGAGCCCTTGCCGCCGTGCGCGCCGCCTTCGATGTACTTCTTCGCGTTGTCCCAGGCGCCGCCCGCGTTCGACTGGAAGATCGCCATCATCACGCCCGCGCCGACCGAGCCCGCGAGCAGGCCGCCGAGGCCGTGCGCCCCGAGCGCGAAGCCGGTGACGATCGGCGCGACGATCGCGAGCAGGCCGGGCAGCACCATCTGGCGCAGCGCGCCCTTCGTCGCGATCGACACGCAGCGCGCGTAGTCCGGCTCGGCCGTGCCCTCCATGAGACCCTTCGTCTCGCGGAACTGGCGGCGCACCTCCTCGACCATGAAGCCCGCGGCCTCGCCGACGGCCTTCATCGCGTACGACGAGAACAGGAACGGCAGCATCGCGCCGAGCAGGATGCCCATCGTCACGTTCACGTCGCCGATGTCGAGCTGCTGCTGGTCCGCGGGCAGCGCCTGCTTGAACGTCGTGAACAGCGCGAGCGCGGTGAGCGCGGCGGAGCCGATCGCGAAGCCCTTGCCGATCGCGGCCGTCGTGTTGCCGGCGGCGTCGAGCGCGTCGGTCTTGTGGCGCACCTCGGGGGGCAGGTGGGCCATCTCGGCGATGCCGCCGGCGTTGTCGGCCACGGGGCCGTACGCGTCGACCGCGAGCGAGATGCCGAGCGTCGAGAGCATGCCGACCGCCGAGATCGCGATGCCGTAGATGCCCGCGGTGTAGTGCGCGACGCCGATCGCCGCGACGATCATGAGCGTCGGCCAGGCGCACGAGACCATGCCGACCGCGAGGCCCGCGATGATGTTGGTGGCCGCGCCCGTCTCCGACTGCTTCGCGATCTCGCGCGCGTGCTTCTTCTGCTCCGACGTGTAGTACTCGGTGATGCGGCCCACGGCGACGCCCATCACGAGGCCCGCGAGGATCGCCCAGAGCACGCCGCCGGGACCGTCGAAGGGCGTGTTCCACGAGACGGCGGCCGTGACGGCCTTGTCGAAGAGGCCGAGCCAGAACGTCAGCGCCGCGGCGCCCGCCGCGAAGATCACGGAGGCGACCGTGAGGCCGCGGAACAGCGCGCCGATGATCTTGCGCTCGTCGTTCGTGCGCACGGCGAAGAAGCCGATCATCGAGGCGATGATGCCGAGCGCGCACAGCAGCAGCGGGAACAGGATCAGCGTCGACTCGCCGAACTTCAGCGCCTTGAGCGCCGCGATCTCGGCGCCGCCCTTCTGCGCCGCGATCTGGATCGTCGTGTAGCCGAGGGCCATCGTCGCGAGCGTCGCGCCGACGTAGCTCTCGAAGAGGTCGGCGCCCATGCCCGCCACGTCGCCGACGTTGTCGCCCACGTTGTCCGCGATCACGGCCGGGTTGCGCGGGTCGTCCTCGGGGATGCCCGCCTCGACCTTGCCGACGAGGTCGGCGCCGACGTCCGCAGCCTTCGTGTAGATGCCGCCGCCGACGCGCGCGAACAGCGCGATCGACGAGGCGCCGAGCGAGAAGCCGAAGATCGCGTTCGGGTCGGTGCCCGCGCCGCGCCAGGCGTAGAGCGCCGTCAGGCCGACGACGCCGAAGCCGACGACCATGAAGCCCATCACTGCGCCCGAGGAGAACGCGACGCGCAGGGCGTCGCCGAGGCCGCGCGTCGCGGCGGCCTGCGTCGTGCGGACGTTCGCCGTGGTGGCCGTGCGCATCCCGAGGAACCCCGCCAGGCTCGAGCAGATGCAGCCCGCCAGGAAGCAGACGGCGGTGATGACGCCCTCGTTGTCCGGCGTCTTCGGGTTGTCCAGGAACACCGCCAGCGCGATCGCCATCACGGCCGCGAAGATCGCGAGGATCGTGTACTGCGTGCGGAGGAACGCCATCGCGCCCGTCTGGATCGCGGCCGCGAGCTTCTGCATGCGCTCGGTGCCCGCGTCGAGGCCCTTGATCTTGCCCTGCAGCACGAAGCTGAAGACGAGCGCGAGCGCGCCGACGCCCATGACGACGAAGAGCCAGCTTTCCATCGGGTCCTCCAGCTTCGCGGCGAGGGCGTCGAACCAGGGGTCCATCTACACCCGCCTCCCAGGCGAAGAATCCCGGGAACCTAGCGTCGGGAGGGGGTGCGGACGTGGAATTCCGCGGCGCTCGGAGGCTCGCGGGGCGGCGAGGGAGCCTGGGTTCATCGGGCTCCCCGCAGGTCTTCGGGCGCCGGCAGACCGGGCAGTCCCGACGGACCGCCGAAGCGCTCCCAGAACGCGGCGTAGGCCGCGCCGCGCGCCTCGGGAGGTGCGTCGAGCACCTCGGTGAGCGTCGTCACGAGGGCGTCCGCCCACTCCTTCGTCTCGAGCTCGACGCCCGCCTCGCGGTAGCGCGCGAGCGTCGCCTCGAACGCGCTGTGCGCCTCGGCGAGGTACGCGCGGCAGCGGCCGCCCGGGTCGTCCAACGCCGCCGCCGCGAGCAGCTCGTCGCGCGCCGCGTACATCGCCGCGACGCCCAGCCCGTCGAGGGCGGCCACGTCGTCCGGCGCGAGCGCGAGCGCCGCGCGGAAGTCGCGGATCGCGACCAGGTACGGCGTCGTCCGGAACGCCGCCGCGAAGCGCTCGGCCCGGTCGCGGGCCGTCGCGAAGCGCAGCATCACGTACTCGCCGCGGTACGTCAGCGCCTTCGCGTTGCCCGGGTTCGCGTCGACGCAGCGGTCGTGCGCGCGCAGGCCCTCAAGCGAGAGCGCGAACGCGGCGTCGGGGTCCGGCTCGAGCGCGGCCATGTTCACGCCGATGACGTGCGCGATCCAGTCGGCGCCCCGCACGAGCTGCGGCTCGAGCTCCAGCACGAGGTCGAGCTGGACGAGCGCCTCGGCGGTGTCGCCGCGCTCGGCCGCCGCGTCGGCGCGGATCGTCAGCACCTGCACCGCGAGTGCGCTGAAGCCGCCGAGGAGCGCGGCCGGCCCGGGGCGCGGACGCGGCGTCGCGCGCTCGCCGTCGGACCACGCGCCGAGCGCGCCGCCCGCGAGGAGCAGCGCAACGCCGAGTCCGGCGGTGAGCCCGCGCATGGGCGCATTGAACCAAGGCGGGGGACGCGATGTCACCTGCGGCCGCGCCGCGCGTCCTCTTCGTGCGATGAGCGTGCGCGAGCGACCTGCCGGCCACGACGCCGCGCCTGCGCGCGTGGGCGACGTCGTCGCCGGACTCGTCGTCGCCGCGCTCCTGGCCGTCGCGCCGCTCCTGCGGTTGCCCGAGAGCCGGTTCCGCGGGCGGCGCGACGAGACCGTCGCGAGCGTGCTCCCGCCGCTCGTGCTCGACCCGAACCATGCCCCCGAGGGGCTGCTGGTCGCACTCCCGGGCGTGGGGCCGGTGCTGGCGTCGCGCATCGTCGCCGAGCGCGCGCACATGCCGTTCGACGACGCGGCGGCGCTCCTGCGCGTCCACGGTCTCGGCCCGCAGACGCTCCGCCGGCTCCGTGCGCACGTCCGCTTCGGGCCGCCGCGCGAGCTCGCGCCTACGGGCGCGGCGGATCCGGGGGCGCGTCGGTGACGGTCGCCTCGGGCACCGTCACCGGCTCCCACGTGAGCGGTGCCGCGCCGAACTCCGCGAGCGCGTAGCTCTTCCCGCAGAACACGCAGAACGCCGCGCCGTCGCGGTTCCCGCAGGCGCGGCACACACCTTGGTCCGCGAAGACGTCGCGGATCGTGCCGCAGCTCGTGCAGGGCCACGCCGCGATCGCGGGCGGCGCCTCGTGGCACTGCGGGCACGAGAGTCCGGCGCGACGCATCCCGCGCAGGGCCTGGAGCCGCGCCCGTGCGAGCCGCGTTGCCCGCCACGCGTTCGTGACCGCGAACCACGCGACGAGTCCGAGCCACCAGTCGCGAGAGGCGAACGCGAGCACGATCCCGCCGAGCGCGCCGACGACCCCGAGCCCGGCGGCGATCACGAGACTGCGGTGCGGCCCGAGGAAGAACCACAGGAGCGCGTGCAGCATCTTCCCGCCGTCGAGCGGGTAGATCGGGAGCACGTTGAACACGAACACGACCAGGTTCAGCACGGCGAGCGAGAACCAGAACGACTGCAGGTTCGTCGGCTGACCGCCATCCCTCGAGGTGTAGACGCCGAGTGCACCCGAGGCGTACGCCGCGATCACGAGCACGGGCGCGAGCACCAGGTTGACGAGCGGGCCGGCGGCCACGCTCCAGAGCAGCGCACCCGGGCGGTACGGCGGCATCACGAAGGTGACGCCGCCGAGCGGCCACAGCAGCACGTCGTCCGCGCGACCGCCCACCGAGCGGCACGCGAGCGCGTGTCCGAACTCGTGCAGGAGCACGATGACGAACAGCCCGATCCACGAGGCCGCGCTCCACGCCAGGTTCGAGTACTGCTCGCGCCCGAGCATGGCGAGCACGACGATCGCGATCACCCACGACCAGTGGACGTGCACGTCGATCCCGAGCACGCGCGCAACGCGCAGCGCGCCCGGCCGCCGCGTCGGCGGGCGGTCCGCGTCGTCCGGCCGGCGGCCCTCGTCCATGTCCCCATCGGAGCGGCCAAGCGGGGACGCTGGCAACTAAGTTGGGTTCCAGCCTCGACGACGACGCGCGGCGAGCAACGCCGAACGCCGCCGCCAAACGGGGACGCTGGCAGCTAAGTCGGGTTCCAGCCTCGACACTGACCCGCGGCAGGTCGCCGGCTCGCCCCGCCCCGGCCCGGCCCCGGACCCCGACCCCGACCCCGACCCTGGCGTCGACGCGGTCCGCGCC
>CALKVK010000031.1 GCA_937996235.1 uncultured bacterium
CGCGAGCACCATCCCGCCGGCACTGGCGCGTGCGCAGCACGCGCGCGCCGGCGGGGCGGGGCACGCCGCGTGCGAAGCACGCGGCGCGCCTCAGTCTCCAGTGGGGTGCACGCGGGCGTGCGGCCCTTGCATCGGCGACGTCGTCCCCCTCGGTCGCGAGGGAGTCACGCCGCGTGCGGGGCACGCGTCGCGCCTCCGTTTCCAGTTGGGTGCACGCGGGCGTGCGTCACCTACGCAGGTGACGTCCGCCCCCTCGGTCGCACTGCCCGCGAGCACCATCCCGCCGGCACTGGCGCGTGCTTCGGCACGCGCGCGCCGGCGGGGCGAGGCACGCCGCGTGCGAGGCACGCGCCGCGCCTCAGTCTCCAGTGGGGTGCACGCGGGCGGGCGGCGGCCGTCGGTGCGGACCGGCCGCGAGCGACGCGTTCGTGGCGGTCGGCGCGTGGGGTAGCCTGCGCGCCATGCGCACTCCAATCCACAGCGACGCGGCGCCGCGCGCGATCGGTCCGTACTCGCAGGCCGTCCTCGCCGCCGGTTGGCTCTGGTGCTCTGGTCAGATCCCGCTCGATCCCGAGACGGGGGCCATCGTCGCCGCCGGGACCGACGAGGCGGCCGCCCGCGCGCAGACTCGGCGGGTGCTCGAGAACCTCGGCGCCGTGCTCCGGGCCGGCGGCTGCGGCTACGCCGACGTCGTGAAGTGCACGGTCTACGTCGCCGACCTCGCCCACTTCGGCGCGATCAACGAGGAGTACGCTCGCGTGTTCGGCGGCGAGGCGCCGCCCGCACGCGCGACGGTCGAGGTGCGCCGCCTCCCGAAGGACGTGCTCGTCGAGATCGAGTGCGTGGCGCGAGCGCCGCAGGGCTGAGGCGGCCCGCGGCGTGCGCACCGCAAGCGAGGTGCGCCCCGCGAACGCCCACGTGCCTCCCGTTCCGATGGGGACGGTCCTCGCGGAGGCTCGCGACGTAACGAGCCGTTGCGATGGGGCACGACCTCGGTCGCTCGGACGACCGCGCGCCAGGAGCGTCCCGATCGCGCAGGAGTGTCCCGATCGCGTCGAGTCGTTCCGTCGCGAGGCTGGGGCAGGACCGTCCCCTTCGTCACGGGACGGGCGCACGACGCGTGCTCCACACGCGGCGTGACCCGCCAGCGCGCGCGTGCCTCGCACGCGCCAGTGCCGGCGGGATGGTGCTCGCGGGCCGTGCGACCGAGGGGGACGACGTCACCGATGTACGTCACGCACGCCCGCGTGCACCCCACTGGAAACGGAGGCGCGACGCGTGCAACGCACGCGGCGTGACTCCCTCGCGACCGAGGGGGCGGACGTCACCTGCGTAGGTGACGCACGCCCGCGTGCACCCCACGAAAGAGGCGGGCGCGCCGCGTGCTACGCACGCGACGTGCCACCCCCTGGCACGAGCGTGCGGAAGCACGCGCAGTGCCAGGGGGATGGTGCTCGCGGGCAGTGCGACCGAGGGGGCGGACGTCACCTGCGTAGGTGACGCACGCCCGCGTGCACCCCACGAAAGAGGCGGGCGCGCCGCGTGCTACGCACGCGGCGTGCCCGCCACCCAGCACGCCGCGAACTGTCCCGGACGGTGCTCGACGAGCGGCGGATCCTCCCCGCGGCAGCGGTCGATGCGCGCCGGGCAGCGGTCGTAGAAGCGGCAGCCCGCGTAGGTCTTCGTCGCCGACGGGATCTCGCCGGTCAGCGGGATGCGCTGCCGCGTGCGCTCGACCTGCGGGTCGGGCACCGGGATCGCCGAGAGCAGCGCGCGCGTGTACGGGTGGAGCGGGTGCGCGTAGAGCGCGTCGCGCGGCGCGATCTCGACGATGCGGCCGAGGTACATCACCGCGACGCGGTCGGAGACGTGACGCACGACGGCGAGGTGGTGCGCGATGAAGAGGTACGTCAGTCCGAGCCGCTGCTTCAGTTCCTCGAGCAGGTTCAGAACCTGCGACTGCACGGAGACGTCGAGCGCGGAGACGGGCTCGTCGAGCAGGATCAGATCGGGCTCGAGCGCGAGCGCGCGGGCGAGACCGATGCGCTGGCGCTGGCCGCCCGAGAACTCGTGCGGGTAGCGCCGGCGCATCGACGGGTCGAGGCCGACCAGACGCAGCAGCTCGCAGACCTGCGCGTCGAGCTCGCCGGCCGCCGCGAGTCCGTGGATCTCCATCGGCTCGCCGACGATCGACGCGACCGTCATACGCGGGTTCAGGCTCGCGTACGGGTCCTGGAACACCATCTGGATGCGGCGGCGCAGCGGGCGGTACGCGGCACGCGACAGCCCGGCGAGTTCGAACGCGCCGTCGAAGCGGATCGAGCCGCGGGTCGTGTGCGCGAGCCCGATGATCGCGCGGGCGATCGTGGACTTGCCGCAGCCCGACTCGCCGACGAGGCCGAGCGTCTCGCCCTTCGCGATCTCGAACGAGACGCCGTCGACCGCGCGCACGGTCCCCGCTCCGACCTCGAAGTGGACGTGCAGGTCGCTGACCGCGAGCAGCGGCTCGGCCGGGGTCGGACGCCCGCTCATCGCACGTCCTCCTTCGGCAGCACGCAGCGCCGCAGTCGGCCGGGTGCCGCCTGCTCGAGGACGGGGTCGCCGTGGCGGCAGGACTCGTGGACGAACGCGCAGCGCGGCAGGAACGTGCACTTGCGGAAGGGTCCGCGATCGAGGCGCGGGGGGAGGCCCGCGATGCTCGCGAGCTTGCCGTGCGCGGAGCTGTCGAGCCGCGGCACGCTGCGCAGCAGCGCAGCCGTGTACGGGTGCCACGGCTTCGCGAAGAGCTCGTCGGTCGGCGCCTCCTCGACCACGCGGCCGGCGTACATCACGAGGATGCGGTCGCACATGCCCGCCACGACGCCGAGGTCGTGCGTGATCAGGATGACGCCCATGCCGCGCTCGTCGCGCAGCTCCTTCACGAGGTCGAGGATCTGCGCCTGGATGGTGACGTCGAGCGCCGTCGTCGGCTCGTCCGCGATGAGCAGCTCGGGATCGCAGAGCAGCGCCATCGCGATCATCACGCGCTGCCGCATGCCGCCGGAGAACTCGTGCGGGTACGAGCGGATGCGCCGGCCGGCGTCCGGGATGCCGACGCGCGTGAGCAGGTCCACGGCGCGCGCGACGGCGGCCTTGCGCGAGAGCCGGAGGTGCAGCTCCGCCACCTCGGCGAGCTGCTCCTCGATCCGCAGGTACGGATTGAGGCTCGTCATCGGGTCCTGGAAGATCATCGCGATCCGGTTGCCGCGCACCGTGCGCAGCTCGCTCTCCGGGAGCCGCGCGAGGTCGCGCCCGCCGAACATCACCGAGCCGCCCGCGATGCGCCCCTGCGGCTTCGGCAGGAGCCCCATCACCGACAGGTTGGTGACGCTCTTCCCGCAGCCCGACTCGCCGACGATGCCGAGGATCTCGCCGCGCCCGACCGAGAACGAGACGCCGTCGACCGCGCGCACGCGCCCGTCGTCGGTGGCGAACTCGGTCACGAGGTCGCGCACGTCCAGGATCGTCTCGGGCCGCGCGCTCATCGGCGTGTCCTCGGGTCGAGCGCGTCGCGCAGTCCGTCGCCGAGGAAGTTCAAGCTGAAGAGCGTCAGCGCGAGCAGCAGGCTGGGCCAGGTCAGGAGCCACCAGTACGACTCGATCGGATTGACGACGCCGACTCCTTCCGCGACGAGCTGCCCCCACGAGAGGCTCATGCCGAGCCCGAGGTAGGAGAGGAAGGACTCGAGGATGATCACGGCGGGCACGGTGAGGGTGGCGTAGATGACCACCACGCCGACGACGTTCGGCAGGATGTGGCGCAGGATGATGCGCGCGTCGCTGGCCCCCACGATGCGCGCGGCGTGCACGAACTCCTGGCCGCGCAGCGCGAGCACCTGGCCGCGCACGATGCGCGCCATCGCCAGCCACTGCACGAGGCCGAGCGCGAAGAACACGGGGAGGGGGTTGCGACGACTCTCGTCGTCGAACATGAGCATGACGAGGATGACGAGGAACATGTACGGGATGCCGTACAGGAAGTCGACGAAGCGCATCATCACGTCGTCGATCCTGCCGCCGTAGTAGCCGGCGATCGCGCCGTAGAGCACGCCGACGACCACCACGGAGAGCGTCGCCGCGAGCCCGACGAGCAGCGACATCCGCCCGCCGACGAGGACGCGCGCGAGGTAGTCGCGACCGAGGGCGTCGGTGCCGAGCAGATGCGCGAACGACGGCGCGAGGTTCTTGTCGGCCGGATTCATCTTCGCGTAGTCCATGCCCGGGAGCAGGGGCAGCAGCGCGCATGCGAGCGCGATCACCGCCAGCGTGACGCCCCCGGCGATCGCCATGCGGTTGCGCTTCAGCCGCCGCCAGGCGTCGGCGCCGAGACTGGTGCCGCGCTCCGCCACGGGCACGTGCGCCGGCTCGTCGCGCGGCCTCACAACTCCTCCCTGATGCGCGGGTCGAGCCACGCGTACGCAAGGTCCACGAGAAGGTTGAAGGCGGTGACGAGCGCGCAGTAGAGGATCGCCGTGCCGAGCACCACCGAGTAGTCGCGGTTGATCGCGCCCTTCACGAAGTACTGGCCCATGCCGGGGATGCCGAACAGCGTCTCGACGACGAACGAGCCCGTCATGATGCCCGCGGCCGCCGGGCCGAGGAACGACACCACCGGGAGCAGCGCGCCCTTGAGCGCGTGCTTGACGACGATCGTGCTCTCGGGGAGCCCCTTCGCCCGCGCCGTGCGCACGAAGTCCTGCTGCATCACCTCGATCGTGCCGCCGCGCGCGAGCCGCGCGATGTAGGCGGCGTAGGGCAGCGCCAGAGTGACGGCGGGCAGCACCATGTGCGCGTACGAGCCCCAGCCGGCCACGGGGAACCAGCGCAGGGACAGCGAGAACACGATCAGGAGCGCGGCACCGATGACGAAGTTCGGCAGCGAGATGCCGATCATCGCGAGCCCCATGCTCGAGTAGTCCGCCAGCGAGTTGGGCCGCAGGCCGGACCGGATGCCGAGCACGAGCCCCATCGCGCACGCGATCAGGAGCGCGAGCAGACCGAGCGAGACGCTGACCGGGATGGCGGGCAGCAGCAGGTCGAGCACCGTGCGTCCCTGCACCTTGAACGAGACGCCGAGCGAGCCCTCCGTCACGAGCTTCTGCATGTACACGAGGAAGAAGTCCGTCGCGTTCTCGGTGATGCCGTACAGCTTGCGCTGCTGCTCCATCACCTGCTCGGTCGCGACCTTCTCGCTGGCGAACGGGCTGCCCGGCGCCATGTACATCAGGAGGCACGTGACGTACACGAGCAGCACGAGCGACGGCACCATGAAGCAGAAGCGCCGCTGCACGCGCGGCGGCGTGAAGCGCCAGAGCGCGACGGCGATCACGACCGCGCCGACCGTCGCCGCCTCGAGTCCGATCGTGTGGCGGGCGAAGAGCCACGCGACGGCGGCGACGAACAGGCTGCCTGCGACGCGCACGAGGGCGACGGGCCACCACGCGGTGCTCGCGACGAAGAGCGAGCCGACGATCAGGAACAGCGCCTCGCGCATCAGCGGGGCGCCTCGGCAGGTCCCTCGATCCACATGCCGCGCAGCGGGTGGATGTCCTGCAGGTTGGCGGAGCGGCTGCCGTCGGGCTGCTCGAGCTCGACGTGGAAGCCCTTGACCCGCGGCGAGACGAGACCGCTGTTCACGTAGAAGTAGATGGGCATGACCGGGCAGGCGTCCTGCACGAGGATCGCCTCGGCCTCGCGGAAGAGGTGCATGCGCAGCCGCGCCCCGGCCTCGACACGCGTGGCCTGGTCGGGCGCCGCGCGCACGGCCGCGAGCAGCTCACGCGCGCGCTCCGGCTCCTTCATCGCCGCCACGAGCGCGTCCGGGTCGGCGATGAAGCGCTCGATGTTCGCGGCGCCCTGGATCAGGCGGTCGTAGGTCGGGTCGCCCCACCCGGTCTGGTTGTTGCCGCCGTTCGTGACCCACATGTCGAGGAACGTGTTCGGGTCCATGTAGTCCCCGATCCACGCGGCGCGGGCCATGTCGTAGCGCAGGAAGCGCGTGCTGTCCTGGTAGGCCTGCCACTCCTGGTTGACGGCCTCGACCTCGATGCCCAGGTTGCGCTTGAGCTGGTCGGCGACGAACTCCGCGATGCGGCGGTGCGATTCATGCGTGTTGGAGATGATCGCGAACTTCGGGAAGCCCTGTCCTTCGGGGAACCCGGCCTCGGCGAGCAGTCGCTTCGCCTCCGCCACGTTCGCGTGTGGCCCGATCGGCGTGTCGGGCTGCTGGTAGCCGGTGAGTCCTGGCGGGCAGAACAGGCCGGCGGGGATCTGGCCGATCGCGAGGATGTCGCGCGTGATCGACTCGCGGTCCACGGCCAGGCAGATCGCCTTGCGCACGCGCGGATCGTCGAACGGCTTGCGCGTCGTGTTGAAGCGGTAGTAGTAGACGGTCATCGCCGCGCAGACGTAGAAGTCGGGCCGCTGCCGCAGCACGTTCACGAGGTCGCTCGGGTAGCTGCTCGGCGTCCAGTCGACGCCGCCGGTCAGGTACAGGTTCAGGCAGGTCGTGAGGTTCTCGATCGAGTACGCGTCGACGACGCCGAGCCGCACGCTGTCCTTGTCCCAGTACGTGTCGCTCTTCACGAGCCGGATGCGGTCGTTGACCTTCCAGCTCTCGAGGCGGAAGGGCCCGTTGCTCACGATGTTCCCGGGCAGGAACCAGTCGTGCTGCCGCTCCTCGACGACCCAGCGCGGCACGGGATACGCCGGGTAGAAGCACGTGATGTCGAGGAAGTACGCCGTCGGCGCGGTCAGTTCCACGACGAGCGTGTGGTCGTCGGTCGCGAACACGCCCTCGTCGACGCCGAAGTGCTCCTTCGCGTGCGCGTACAGCTCGCGACGCCGCCGCGCCTCGGCCGCGACCGCGGCGCGCACCGCGGCGAGGCGCGCGCCGTCGAGCGTGCCGTCACGCTGCGAGAGCACCTCCTGCAGGAGCGGGTCCTCGGTGCCCTTCAGGTTCTCGCTGACGTGGTGCTCGCCCACGAACGTCTGCCACGCGTCGCCGTCCAGACCCGCCGTGCCGAGCGCGTCGAGCGCGGGCAGCACGTCCTTCTCGAGCGCATCGGCCGCACCCTCGTAGACGTTGTAGATCTCAGCCCACTTCACCATGTGCAGGATGTACGCGTACTCGGAGGCGGTCGTCGGCTCCTGCAGGTGGCGCCACGACCACGCGAAGTCGTGCGCGGTCACGGGGTGCCCGTCGCTCCACACCGCGTCCTTGCGGATGTGGAACGTGTAGCGGGTCTGGTCCTCGGAGAGCTCCCACGACTCCGCCGCGCCCGGGACGGGCCGCAGCGATGCGGGGTCGCGGTAGGTCAGCCCCTCGAAGATCGCGTCGGCGATGCGCCCCTCGGGCTGCCCCGTCATGATCTGCGGGTCGAGCGTCTTCGGCTCGGTGCCGTTGATGAAACGCAGGTCGGCGGGGAGCTCCGTCGACGCCGAGAACGTGAGCCCGACGAGCCCGAACGCGGCCGCGAAGATCGCGACCAGGCCGGCCAGGTTGCGCTGCATCAGCGCGCGGCCTCGTCCTCGTGCACGTGCTCGCCCACCTTCTGCGCGCCCGCGACCTTCTCGCCGAGGATGCACGCGACCTGGTGCCCCGGAGCCACCTCGTAGATCGGGATCGGCATGTCGTTGCTCTTGCAGCGCGCCTCGGCGAAGCGGCAGCGCGTGTGGAAGCGGCAGCCCGCGGGCGGGTTGATCGGCGTCGGCACCTCGCCCTCGAGCGGGTGCGGATTGAGCGGCGCGTCCGGGTCCGGGTTCGGGATCGCGGACAGCAGCGCCTGCGTGTACGGGTGCACGGGGTGCTCGTAGAGCCGCCGGCTGTCGGCGATCTCGACGATGCGCCCCAGGTACATCACCGCGACGCGGTGGCTGATGTGCTCGACGACCGCGAGTCCGTGCGCGATGAACAGGTACGAGAGCCCCATCTCCTGCTGCAGGCGCTGGAGCAGGTTGATGATCTGCGCCTGGATCGACACGTCGAGCGCCGAGACGGGCTCGTCGCACACGATCAGGTCGGGCTCGAGAGCGATCGCGCGCGCGATGCCGATGCGCTGGCGCTGGCCGCCCGAGAACTCGTGCGGATAGCGCGAGATGTGGCGCACCGGGTCGAGCCCGCACTTCTGCAGCAGGTCCTTCACGCGCTCGCGGCGCTGCTTCGCGCCGGAGACGACGCCGTGCACGGTGAGCGCCTCGCCGACGATCGCCTCGACCGTCATGCGCGGGTTCAGCGAGGAGTACGGGTCCTGGAAGATGATCTGCATGTTGCGCCGGAGCGCGCGCAGCTCGCCGCCGCCGAGCGTGAAGACGTCGCGCCCGTGGAAGTGCGCGGAACCCGCGGTGACGGGGTCGTTCAGGCGCAGGATCGTGCGGCCGACGGTCGTCTTGCCGCAGCCGGACTCGCCCACGAGGCCGAGCGTCTCGCCGGCGTGGAGGTCGAACGAGACCCCGTCGACGGCGCGGACGTGGCCGACGACGCGCGAGAACAGCCCCTTCCGGATCGGGAACCACTTCTTGAGGTCGCGCACCGACAGCACGACCTCGGCCTGCTGCGGCGACGGCGACGCGGCGGGCGCGGACGGCGCGGTGCTCATGCGGGCTCCCCGAGGGCCTTCAGCTTCTCGTCGTTCCGGCGCTGCCACTCCTCCGCCGTGACCTCCTCGGCGAAGTGGCAGGCGACCTGGTGCGGCTCGGCAGCCGTGCCGATCTCGCGCAGCGCGGGCTCGTCGTCCACGCAGCGCTCCGTCGCGAACGGGCAGCGGTTGTGGAAGCGGCAGCCCTTCGGGAACTCGAGCGCGCTCGGGACCGTGCCCGGGATGACGTCGAGGCGCGCAGCGCGCTGGCCGAGCTTCGGGATCGAGCGGAACAGCCCGACCGTGTACGGGTGGTGCGGCCGCTTGAAGAGCTCGCGCGTCGCGGCGCGCTCGACCACCTTGCCCGCGTACATCACGCACACGTGGTGACAGGTCTGCGCCACGACGCCCAGGTCGTGCGTGATGAGCAGGACGCTCATGCCGAGACGCTCCTGCAGCTCGCGGATGAGCGTCAGGATCTGCGCCTGGATCGTCACGTCGAGCGCGGTCGTGGGCTCGTCGGCGATGAGCAGCTCGGGGTCGCAGGAGAGCGCCATCGCGATCATCACGCGCTGGCGCATGCCGCCCGACATCTGGTGCGGGTACTCGTCGACGCGCTTCTCGGGGCTCGGGATGCGCACGAGCCGCAGCATCTCGATCGCGCGCTCGCGCGCCTCGGCGCGCGTGCAGCGCTGGTGCAGGAGCACCGCCTCCATGATCTGGTCCCCGATCGTGAACACGGGGTTCAGCGAGGTCATCGGCTCCTGGAAGATCATGCCGATCCGGTTGCCGCGGATCTTGCGCATCGCCTCCTCGGGGAGGCCGACCAGGTCCTGCCCCCCGAGCAGGATCTGCCCGTCGACGATCTTCCCCGGCGGGTCCGGGATGAGCCGCATGATCGAGAGCGCCGTCACGCTCTTGCCGCAGCCCGACTCGCCGACGACGCCGAGCGTCTCGCCCGGCAGGATCGCGTAGTCGACGCCGTCCACCGCCTTCGCCACGCCCTCGTCCGTGTGGAAGTGGGTCCGCAGGTTGCGCAGCTCGAGCAGCGGTTCCTTGCCGGCCATCGACGCTCCCTTCCGACCGTGCGCAGCCCACCTCGGAGCCCGCGCGACGGGGGCGCAAGGATAGCGAAAGCGCGGAGCGGTCTCCCGCGTGTTCCGACGAGCGTCGCGCCGCACGACGCGCGACCCCGAGGGCGCCGCCCTGTACGATCGCCGGAACCTCAACGACCCGCCGGGAGAGTCTCGATGCAGCGCCGCCGCCAGCCCTTCGCCGCCACCCTCGCCGCGCTCGCGGCGCTCGCCGTCGCGGGGTGCGGGCCCGCCCCCTCCGCACCGTCCGGCGGTCAGCCGGGCGCTGCAGCGGCCGGCGCGCCTGCCGACGCCGCGCCGGCCGACGGCGCGCGTGCGGGCGGCGCACCTGCGGGCGACGCCGCCGCGGGAGGCGCCGCGGCGGGCGGGAGCGCGACCACGGAGCCCACACTCGGCGTCAAGCCGCCCATGATCGCGGACGTGACGGGTCGGTTCGGCGGCACGCTCACCTGGGCCGAGGTCGGCGAGGTGACGACGTTCAACCCGACGGTCTCGAGCAGCGCCACCGAGACCGAGATCGCGGACCTGCTGTTCGACGCGCTCGTCACGTACGACAACGGCCGGTGGGCCAACGAACCCAGCCTGGCGTGGCGCTGGGAGCACTCGGACGACGCCCTCCACTGGACCTTCCACCTGCGCGACGGCGTGCTCTGGAGCGACGGCGAGCCGTTCTCGGCCGAGGACGTGGAGTTCACGTTCCGGGACGTGCTCTTCAACGAACACATCGCGAACAGCGACAAGGACGGCTTCCGCGTCGGCGACGCGGCGTTCCCGACCGTCACGGCGGTCGACCGACTGACCGTGCGCTTCGACCTGCCGGTGCTGAACGCGCTGTTCCTCACGTACGTCGGGAGCGTCCAGATCGTGCCGAAGCACCTCTGGAAGGACACGGTCGTCGGCGACGACCCCGCCTACTCGAAGGCGATGAACGCCACGGACGACCTCTCGCGCGTCGTCGGCACGGGGCCGTTCCGTGTCGTCGAGTACAGCGGCGCAGAGCGCATCGTCTTCGAGCGCAACCCGCACTCGTGGGTGCAGGACCGCGAGGGTCGGCGGCTCCCGTACGTCGAGCGCGCGATGATCCTGCTCTACAAGGATCTCTCGGCGCGCTCGATCGCCTTCCTCGACAAGGCGTTCGACATGATCTGCGACATCCCGCCGCAGGACTACCAGCAGTTCAAGGAGCAGGAGAAGGGCTCGGACTTCACCATCCACCGCCTCGGCGTGTCGCTGAACACGACCTGGGTCTCGTTCAACCAGCACCCCGGCCGCGACGACAAGGGCGAGCCCTACGTGACGCCGTACAAGTCGCAGTGGCTGCGCGACCCGCGCTTCCGCCGCGCGCTCAGCATGGCGGCCGACCGCGACGGGATCGTGAAGCTGCTCCTCGACGGCAAGGGCGAGGCGATCTACACGCAGACGAGCCCGGGCAACAAGACGTGGTACTCCGACATCGGCCGGACCGGCTACGTGCCGGACCAGGCCGGAGCGCTGCTCGACGAGATGGGACTCGTGGACCGCGACGGCGACGGCGTGCGCGAGGACGCGGACGGCCACCGCGTCTCGCTGGAGCTGTGCACCAACGTCGAGAACCCGCTGCGCGTCAAGACGCTCAGCCAGCTCAAGCAGGACTGGGCGCGGATCGGCGTCGAGATCAGCACGAAGCCGCTCAACTTCAACGACCTCGTCCACGAGCTCGAGGACGGCCACCGCTGGGAGCTGATGGTGCTCGGCTGGGGCTCCGGCGTCCCGCCCGACCCGCTCAACGGGAAGAACATCATCCTCTCGTCGGGGCGCCTGCACGTCTGGTACCCGATGCAGGAGCAGCCCGAGAACGAGTGGGAGCGCAAGGCCGACGCGGTCATCGCGAAGATGGACGCGAACCCCGACGAGGCCGCGCGCGTGCCGCTCTGGCGCGAGTACCAGAAGCTGCACGACGAGTACATGCCGATCGCCTACCTCTACTCGCAGAACGCGTACGCGGCGAGCCGCAACCGCGTCCACAACCTGCGCCCGTCGGTGCTGCGCCCGCAGACCTGGTACAACGCCGAGGAGCTCTGGGTCGAGTAGCGGTCGCCGTTGACCACCTTCCTGCTCCGTCGCATCCTCGCGCTGCCGCCGCTCCTCGCGGCGATCAGCGTCTTCACGTACCTGCTGCTCGGGCTGTCGGGTCGCGACTACTTCGCGAAGCTCGAAGAGGACCCCAAGGTCACGCAGGACTACGTGATGGCGCTGCGTGCGAGCGTCGGCAAGGTCGTCGCGGTGGATCCCCGAGACCGGGCGCGCGAGATCGGGACGTTCACGGGCGCCGACGGCGGGCCGCAGTTCTCGTTCGACGCCGAAGGGAACCTGCTGAAGGACGGGGTCGCGACCGACGCGCGCCACGAGCAGCAGCACGTCAAGCACTTCACGGCGCACGGCGAGGCGTACACCGTCACGCAGCAGGGCAAGGTCTACCGCTGGGTGGGAGCCGTCCGCGGCTACTTCGCGTGGCTCTCGCGCGCGGCGCGGGGCGACCTCGGCGAGAGCTACCAGTACAAGAAGTCGGTCGGCGACGTGATCGCCGACAAGGTCTGGAACACGCTGAAGCTGAGCCTCGTCGCGCTGGTCATCGCCTGGGGTCTGGCGATCCCGCTGGGCGTGTGGAGCGGCACGCGGCCGAACAGCGTGGTGGACCATGCGTGCGGCGCCGTCGCGTACTTCGGGCTCTCGATCCCCACCGTCTTCCTCGCGCTGCTCGCCGTGCTGTTCGCGTACTACACGGGCTGGTTCCCGGTCGGCGGCATGCGCGACCTGGTGGCGTGGGACCGCATGACGACCGGGCAACGTCTCGTCGACAGCGCACACCACCTCGTGCTCCCGGCGGCGGTGATCGGGTTCTCCTCCATGGCGGGCTACATGCGCCAGATGCGCGGCCAGATGGTCGAGACGATGTCGGCCGACTACGTGCGCACGGCGCGCGCCAAGGGTGTGGCGACGCGCACGGTCACGTACCGCCACGCTCTCCGCAACGCCATCAACCCGCTGCTGACGCTGCTCGGGTTCAGCATCGCGGGCCTGCTCTCCGGGTCGTTCCTCGTCGAGGTCGTCATGAACTGGCCGGGTCTCGCGCGCGTCGTCGTGGACGCGGTGTTCGCGCGCGACGAGCCGCTCGTGATGGCGTCGGTGCTGGTCGCAGCGCTCATGCTCGTCGTCGGCAACTTCCTGGCCGACGTGCTCCTCGCCATCGCGGACCCGCGGATCCGCCTGGAGTGATGGCGTGAGCGCCCCGACGACGAAGCCGGCCGGCCCGTGGCGGACGCTCTGGCGCCGCCTCCTGCACAACCGCGTGGCGTGCGTCGGCGGGGTCATCCTGGCGCTGCTCTACCTCTCGTCGATCTTCGCGGGCTTCGTGTCCCCCTACCGCTACGACACGGGCGACCGCGACGCGTCCCGCGCGGGCCCGATGCTGTTCGGCGGGTTCGTGCTGCAGGAGCGCGAGGTGCCGTCGGCGGAGCAGCCGGGGAAGACCGTCACGCTGCTCGAGCGCCGCTTCACCTGGTTCGAGGGCGGCATCCACTTCCACGACTCGCGGGGACGGTTCTCGTTCCGGCCGCACGTGCACCCGCTGATCGAGCGCGAGTACGCGGACGAGCACGGCGACCGCGAGTACCTGCGCGCGGTCGAGGACCGCAGCGTCAGCCTGCCGATCGAGTTCTTCGTGCAGGGCGAGGAGCACGAACTGTTCAGCCTGCTCGGCTTTCCGCCGCACATCACCGGGACCACGCACCTCTTCGGAGTGCGCGCCCCGCCGGGCCTGAACGGCCGCGCCCACGTGTTCCTGCTCGGCAGCGACGCGACCGGCCGCGACATCTTCTCGCGTCTGCTCTACGGCGGGCAGATCAGCCTCTCGGTCGGGCTCGTCGGCGTCGCGATCTCGATGTCGCTCGGCATGCTGTTCGGAGGGCTCTCGGGCTACTACGGCGGCGTGTTCGACCTCGTGTTCCAGCGCGTGGTCGAGCTGATCCTCTCCGTGCCCGGGCTCTACCTGATCATCGTCGTCGGCGGCGCGCTGCGCGGACTGCAGCACGCGGACGGCAAGCCGCTCGACAGCCGCGAGATCTACCTGCTGATCGTCGTGGTGCTCGCGTTCGTGTACTGGGCGTCGATCAGCCGCGTCATCCGCGGCATGGTGCTCTCGATCAAGGAGAACGAGTACGTCACGGCGGCGCGCGCGCTGGGCGTGCCGACCGTCGCCATCGTGGTCCGTCACATCCTGCCGAACACGCTCTCGTTCGCGATCGTGACGGCCACGCTCTCCATCCCGTACTACATCCTGGGCGAGGTGGCGCTCTCGTTCCTCGGGCTCGGGATCCAGGACCCGGAGGCGTCGTGGGGCAACCTGCTGCGCGAGGCGCAGGAGACGTCCTACCTGGTGCGCCAGCCGTGGGTCATCGCCCCCGGCGTGTTCATCTTCCTCGCGGTGATGGCCTTCAACTTCCTCGGCGACGGCCTGCGCGACGCCGCCGACCCGAAGGCCGTCATCCACCGTCCGAAGGCGGGCTGAGCCGCTCGCGGACGAGCGCCGCGACGTCGACGGGGAGCCAGCGGGAGACGTCGCCGCCGTTGCGGACGACCTCCTTGATGAGCGACGAGGAGAGGAACGCGTACTCGCCCGAGGGCATCACGAAGACGGTGTCGACCGACGGCGCGAGCGTGCGGTTGGTGAGCGCCATCTGGTACTCGTACTCGAAGTCGCTGACCGTGCGCAGGCCGCGCAGGAGCACCGTCACGCCCGCCTGCCGCGCGTACTCGACGACGAGCCCGCGGAACGTGACCACCTCGACGTTGCGGTGGTCTGCGGTATGAGTGCGCAGGTGCTCCACGCGTTCGGCGGCGCTGAGCAGCGGCGCCTTCCGCGGGTTGTCCGCGACGCCGACGACGAGGTGCTCGAAGAGCCCCGCGCCGCGCGCCACGAGATCCAGGTGGCCGAACGTGACGGGATCGAACGTGCCGGCGTAGAGCGCGCGCGTCATCGGTACCAGCGCCGCGCCTGCCAGTCGAGCGCGTGCTGCTTCGCGAGCGGGTCGCCGCCGCTGCCGAGCCAGTCGTTGGGGTAGACCGCGAGCGAGACGGACGTCGAGTCGAGCAGGTGGTCCGAGTCGAACTCGAACGCGACGGTCAGGTCGTGCGCGCGCCGGTAGAGCGAGATCTTCGTGTCGAAGCTGCGGTCGCGCTGCCGCGTGTTCTCCTGCTGCTGCACGGAGATCGTCCACTTGCCGGTGAGGCGGTAGTCGGCGCGCAGGGTCCAGATGCGGGAGTCGTCGAAGATCGCGCGCCGGCCGAGATAGACCGAGAGCCGGTCGTCGATCGCCCAGCGCATGCCCGCGCCGGTGGTCTCCCAGCGCTCGCGGTCCATGTCGTAGTCGCCCTCGCCGAACAGCCAGACGCGGGGCAGGAGCGCCAGCCGCGCGCGGTGCTGGTGGTAGGCGGCGCCGTCGAGCAGGCGGCCCGCGTACTTCTCCTCGCCCGGCAGGTCGAGGCGCTGGAGCGGCTGCGGCAGGTCCTCGCGCAGGCCGAACGGCGCGCGCGCGGCCTCGTAGTCGTCGAAGAACTCGAGGAAGCGCACCTCGTAGTCGAGCCAGTCGACGACCTCGCCGTCGCGCTTCGTCTGCAGCCGGTTGCGCAGGCGGACGCTGCCGATCTCGACCTCGTCGAGCGGGTCGATCAGGTCGTTCGCCTGGAAGCTGTCCGACTCCTCGCTCACGGCGAAGCGCTGGAAGTACTGCGTGTCGAGCGACACGACGTGACGCAGCCCGTGCAGCGAGAGCGCGCTCGACTCGACGTCCGAGAACACGCGGTGCGCCTCGACGCCGGCGCGCACCGCGCCGAACGACGACCAGCGCTCGTCCGAGTCGATGTCGCGCGTGCCGAACGTGCGGTTGCCGAAGCCGTTCGCGGCGTCGTACGCCGTCGCGGAGCCGCCGAACGACGGCACCACGCGGATCGGACCGAGCGAGAACGGCGTGTCGACGCGCGTCTCGAGGTCGCCGCGCGCCGTGCGCTCGTGGTGCCACCCGAGCGTGCGCTTGAAGAGCGTCTCCGTGACCTCGTCGTAGTCGCGGTCCATCTCGGACGCGTTCGCCTGCACGGACAGCACGACGGGCGCGAACCCGGTCGTGTCGGCCGAGACGATCGGCCGCCCGATCAGGTGGTACGTGAGCGAGGGCAGCGCCTGCGTCTGCACCGCGTAGTCGGTGAGGAACAGGTCGTCGGGGCGCCGCACGAGCGCGACGGCCTCGTCGTCGATGCGGCCGGACGCGAGCAGCGACACGCCCTGGTCGCCCCACGCGCCGCGCGCCGAGAGGAACGTCTCCTGCTGCGGCCCGGTCGCCGTCCGGTCGCGCTCGTACTCCGGCAGGTAGCCGCGGTCGGAGTACGTCGCGAGCGCGCCCTCGAGCACCCAGCCGTCGGGCAGGAGCGCGCCCTCGCCGCCGCGCTGGCGGCCCCAGAGCGCGAACCGGCCGCGGTCGTGCCGCGAGTGGTCCCGACCGTCGAACGGACGCTCGCTGTAGTCGTCCACGCGGGCGGAGTCGCGCTGGAACATGCTGCGCAGCTCGAGCGCGTCGTGTTCGCCGCCGTGCTCGTCGCCGATCAGGTCCAGGTCCACGCCGATGCCGGCGCCGCGCCGCGAGCGGTAGTCCGTGTGCAGGCGCCAGTCGCCCCACTTCGCGCGTCCGTCGTCGCGCAGGTCGCCGCCCCACGTCAGCTCGAGGCTCGTGCCGAAGCGGTCGGAGCGGCCGAAGTCGATGCTCTGGAGCGGGCGGGTCTCGAACGTGCGGCCGCCGAGCTTCGGCAGGGCGAGCACGGGCACGTCGTCGCCGAGGGGCGTGTCCACGCGCAGAGCGGGCCACCAGCCGGTCTCGAACGCCACGTACTCGTTCGAGAAGTCGAGCTCGAGGCGGTCGGTGACGAACGCGTAGTGCGGGTCGTCGTAGTCGCACGTCGTGAAGCGCGCGCCCTCGGCCTCGTAGCGGTCGCGCGCGGTGCCGCGCACGATGTCCGCGCGGACCGCGAACGGGATGCGGCGCCCGGCCTCCTCGCCCGCGGTGCCGCGCAGCTCGGCGTCGACCAGGTAGGCGCGGCCCGTCCGGAAGTCGAGGAACACGTGCGTGCCGCGGAGCGTCTGGCCGGGCATCCGCACGAGCACGTCGCCCTCGGCGTAGAGCGCGTGGACGACGGGGCCGAGCAGCTCGGCGGCGCCCTCGGCGGCGTCGCGCCGCTGCAGCGACTCGACCAGGCGGTCGCGGTCGCCCCAGAGGACCGCGGCTCCGCAGCGCAGCTCGAACCCGCGCTGGCGGAGCCAGACGGGCTGGGCGATGCCGCCGACGGCGTAGATCACGCGCTCGTCGCCGACGATCTCCGCCGCGGCGTCGTCGCCGAGCTGCGCCCCGTAGAAGTCGGGGTCGCCCGCGCGGGGGGCGGACGCGGCCGCGTCGGCCGGGGTCGCGGCCTCCTGCGCGGAGGCCGGTGCCACGAGCGCCGCGAGGAGCGCCGCCGCACCCGGTCCGAGCCATCGCCTCGTCGTTCGCATCCCGCCCCTCCGTCGCCGCCGCGGCGCCGGGGCCGCGCGCTCGCGGGACGCTCCGGACGCCGGGTCGCGGCGCAGTCTACGTCCGCGGCGGAGGCGGCACCACTCCGGCGCGGTGTAACCGCGGGCCTCCTCGTGCGACCTGGGGACGTGCCGATGCGACGAGGCGGGCGGAGCTGCCGGAGTCCGGGGCGATGAGCCGCGCGCGACGCCGCCCGCGCCGCGGCGCGCGCGTGCCGCCGCCCGCGACCGCGCTTGCGGCGGGCCTCGTGGCGGGGTCCGCCGGCGGAGCGCTGCTGCCTCTGCCGGCTCTCGTCGCGGTGCCGGCCGGGGCGCTCGCGCTGGGTCTCGTGGGCTGGGCGCTGCGCACGCGCACGCCGACGTCGCGGCGGGCACGGCTCGTGGCGGCGCTCGCAGCGGCGGCGCTCTGCGCCGGGCTCCTGCGCGGCGGCGCGGCACTGCCGCCGCCGCACGTCACCGCCGAGGACGTCCCCGTCGACGTCGCGGCCGTCGTGACCGCGCCCGCGGTCCTGTACGCCGACGTCGAGGACGACGCCGAGCTGCGCAGCGTCGTGCGCCTCGACACGGGCGAGCAGGCGGTGCTCCGCGTGCGCGTGCCGCGCGGAGCACCGCCCCCGCGCCTGCTCCCCGGCGACGCCGTGCGCGTGGCGGCCACGGTCCGCACGCCGGACGCGCCGCGCAACCCCGGGGCGCGCGACCGCCGCGCGGCGGCGCGGCGGCAGGGTGTCGTGTACGAGCTCGCCGCGGCGGGACCCGGAGCCGTGCGCGCGCGCGGCGCCGCGGGCGCCGGACCGCTCGTCGCGCTCCGCCGGCTCGGAGCGCGCACGCGCGACGCGCTGCTCCGCCGCCTGCGCGACGTCTGCGGCGACGGCCGCGCGTACGGTCTCGTCGCGTGCCTGCTCGTCGGCGCGCGCGGCGACCTGGACGCGGGCGACGTCGAGGCGTTCCGTCGGGCGGGCGCCGCGCACCTGCTCGCCGTGAGCGGGCTGCACGTCGTGCTCCTCGTCGGGGCGGCCGAGGCGCTGGTGCGACGTGTCGCGGCGCAGCTGCTCCCGCCGCGCGCGGCGCGCGTGCCGCCGCTCGTCGTCGCGGGCACGCTCCTCGTCGTCTACCCGCTGGTCTGCGGACTCGCGACCCCTGTCGTGCGCGCGGCCGTGTTCCTCGCGGTCGCCCTCGTCGGGCGCCACGCGGGGCGCCGCACGCGCACGCTCGACCACGCCGCGGTCGCCGCGGCGCTGATCGTCGCGGCCGACCCGGCCGAGGCGCTGGCGCCGGGCTTCCACCTCTCGTTCGCGGCCGTCGCCGGCCTCGCGCTGCTCACGCCGCGCTTTCGCGAGGCGCTGTTCGCGCGCACCGACCTGCTCGCGCGCTTCCCGGAGGCGCTCCCGGCGTGGCGGCTGCGGCTCATGCTCGCCGTCGCGCGCGGCACGAGCGCGTCGCTGGCCGCGTCCGTCGCCACGGCGCCCGTCGCGGCGGCGGTGTTCGGCGACGTCCACGTCGCGGCGCCGTTGACGAACCTCGTCGCCGTGCCGCTCGCCGGCGTGCTGCTCCCCACCGCCGCGCTCGCGTCGCTGCTCGGCTCGCCCGCGGCCGCACTGACGGCGCCGGCCGTCCGCGTGCTCGCGTGGGCGCTGCGGACGACCGCGTCGGCGGTCGCCGCACTCCCCGGCGCCACGCTGCACACGGGCGAGCCGCCGCTCTGGGCGCTCGTCGCGTGCGGGGCGCTGCTCGGCGTCGGGTGCGTGCTGCGCCCGTGGACGCGACGCCACCTGCTGCTGCCCGCCGCCGCGTGTGCGCTGCTCGTGGCGGCCCCCGCGCGGACCTGCGCGCCCCGCGCAGGCGTGCCCGACGTGCTCGTCTTCGACGTCGGCCACGGGCTCGCCGTGCTGCTGCGCGGGGAGGCCGGCAGCGACGTGCTCGTGGACGCAGGGGCTCGGCTGCCCGGATCGGGCGCGCGGTCGCTGCTGCCGGCGCTGCAGGCGCTCGGCGTCCGGCGGCTCTCCGCGCTGGCGCTCTCGCACGAGGACGCCGACCACTGCGGCGCCGCACCCGACGTGCTCGCCACGCTGCCGGTCGGCGTCGTGCTCGTGCCCGACGGGTTCGGCGGCGACCCGGCCGGACGCCGCGTGCTCGCGGCGTGCCGCGCACACGACGTCCCGGTCGTGGCCTGTGCGCGCGGCGACCGCTTCGAGCTCGCCGACGTGCGCATCGACGCGCTGCACCCGCTGCCGGGCCGGCCGGGACCCGCGGGCAACGAGGGCTCGCTCGTCCTGCACGCGCGCCTGCGTGACCGGGGCGACGGGGGCGACCGGGGCGGCCGGGCGCTCGCGGCGCTCCTGCCGGGCGACCTGGCCGGGACGCCGCTGGACGCGCTCGCGGCCGACAGGACGCTGCCGCGCGCGGACGTGCTGCTGCTCCCCCACCACGGCCGCGGGGATGCGGCGCCGCAGGTGGCGCTCGCGCGCCGACTCGGCGCGCGGTTCCTCGTGGCGAGCACGCCGGAGAGCGTCCCGACGGACGTCCCCGGCGCGCTCTCGACGGGACGCGACGGCGCGCTCCGGCTGCGCCGGAGCGGCGTCACGCCCCTGCGTTGACGCCCGCGGTCAGCGCGCCTTCGCGGCGTCGCCCTCGGCGAGGCGTCCCTCGATCACGTCCACGCGCCGCTCGAGTCGCTCGACGCGCTCGGTGTCGGCCTGCGAACGGGTGTGCGAGAACAGACTGACGCCGCAGCCGGGCAGCACGGTCGCGAGCGCGACCAGTGCGAGACCCGCCCGCGCGGCACGCCGCGCGGCGCGCCCTCCTGCGCGTTCCCGTCTCACGGTGCCTCCTGCGTGATGCCGAGCTGCTTCTCGGCGGCCTCGACGCGGCTCTCCAGCCGGTCGAGGCGCCGGTCCGTGCTGTCGTCCACGGTCGAACCGAGCGACACGACGCAGCCCGGCACGATCACGGCCACGCCCACGAGCAGCGCGGCGGTCGCGAATCGTCTCATGCGTTCCTCCTTCGCCGGGTGGCGCCCGCACCGCGCGGACGCCACTCCCGCGGGCGGAGCGCAACGCGGGTGCCGGACGCGGCGAGGGAGCGGGCGCGCGCGGAGCGTCCCCGCCGGAGGTCACGCGCGGGACACACCGACCCACAACCCGTCGCCGATCGGCACGATCACCTTCTGGAGCCGCGTCTCCGCGGCCATCGGGTCGTTGAAGGCGCGCACGGCGGGCACCTCGCGGTCGGTCGGGTGCTCGTCGAAGAGCTGGCCGAACGCGAACGCGTTGTCGACGAGGAACAGCCCGCCCGGCCGGACGATGCGCAGGCACTCCTGCAGGTACGCCGGATAGCCCGCCTTGTCGGCGTCGAGGAAGCAGGCGTCCGCGGAGCGGTCGGCGAGCGTCGGCAGCACGCGCCGCGCGTCGCCGCGCAGCACCTCGACGCGTCCCGCCACGTCCGAGCGCGCGATCCAGCGCTCCGCGAAGTCGGCGTGCTGCTCCGAGAGCTCGAGCGTCCGGACGCGCCCGCCCTGCGGCAGCGCGCGCGCCATCGCGATGGCGCTGTAGCCCGCGAGCGTGCCGACCTCGACGACCTCCCGCGCGCCGCAGAGCCGCAGGAGGATCTGCAGCAGCGCCGCCTGCTCGGGCGCGATCCAGATCGCCGGGATGCCCGCGGCGCGCGCCGCGTCCTTGAGATCCCGGAGGAACTGGTCCTCCTGCGTCGTACGCTCTCGCACGTACGCGAAGTGGCGTTCGGTCACACGTGTCGAATCGGCGGACATGGGGCCTCCGCGACGCCGCCCCGGGGCGCGCGCCGCGCGGCCATCGTCCGCGGGTGCGCGCGCGCGCCGTCGCGTTTTCCGGTGAGGTGCAGCTTGGACGCGGACCCGCGCTCGTTCGACGCGCTCGTCGCCGCCGTGCGGCGCTTCCGCGACGAGCGCGACTGGGCGCGCTTCCACAACCCGAAGGACCTCGCGGTCTCCGTCGCGATCGAGGCGGCGGAGCTCCTCGAGCAGTTCCAGTGGCGCGACGCGGACGCCGTGGCGGCGCACCTCGCGGATCCCGAGGGCCGGCGCGCCGTCGCCGACGAGGTCGCGGACGTGCTGCTGCTGCTCGTCTCGCTCGGCGACGCGTCCGGGATCGACCTGCTCGAGGCCGCGCGCGCGAAGCTCGCGCAGAACGCGGCGAAGTACCCCGTCGAGAAGGCCCGCGGCCGGGCGGACAAGTACGACCGGCTGTGAGCGCGGACCCCGAGCTCGCACCGTTCCTCGCGCACCTCCGTGCCCACGGCGCGCGCCTGCGCGTCGCCGACGACCTCGTCCGCGAGCCCGACCAGCCGGGGCTGCCGCACGCGGAGCCCCGCGACGAGCACGTCGTCCGCGTCCCGGGCCTGCCGCCGCTCGTCGAGCGGCGCGCCGGACGCTGCGCGTCCGACCACGCGACGTGGTCGGTCGCGGCCGCGCTGGTGCGGCGCGCGCTCGTGCCCGCGGGCGGCGTCGTGTGGGACGTGGGCTGCGGCACCGGCGTGCTCGCGATCGTGGCCGCGCTGCTCGGCGCGCGCCGCGTCGTGGCCCTCGACGTCGACGCCGACGCGCTCGCGCTGACGCAGCGGAACGCCGCGGCCGCCGGCGTCGAGCTCGCGACCTACGCGAGCTCGCTCCTCGACGACGTGCCGGCGACGGAGCCGCCCGCCGACCTCATGCTCGCGAACCTGCCGCACAAGCCCTCCGCGCCGGGCGCCGGCCTGCCGCTCGCCGAGGACGGGGGCCCCGAGGGCGACGCGCTCTTCGCACCCTTCCTCGCCGCGGCGCGCACGCGGCTCGCCCCGCGCGGGGCGCTGGCGTTCTTCCAGCACTCGCTGCCCCACCCGCGCTGGCTCGCCGCGCTCTCGCACGAGTTCGACCTCGAGCTCCTCTCGTGGAAGCGCCGCCTGCTCGCCGCGGACGAGTACGGACCGCTGCGCGAGAGCTTCCGGGCGCGCCACGCCGCGGGGACTTCGTACGTCGGCTCGGCGCCGGACGCCGCGTACCTCGTCGCCTGCGTCTGGCACGCGCGGCGAGCGTGACGCCGCACGTGCGGCGCCTCGTACGATCGGCCCGATGGAAACGCCCGCCGCCGCGCTCTCGCCCCGCGACGCCTACCGCCTGATGATCGCGTGCGTCATCCCCCGCCCCATCGCGTGGGTCAGCACGGTCGATCTCGGGGCGCGCGTGAACCTCGCGCCGTTCAGCTTCTTCGGCGGCGTCACGTCGAGTCCGCCGACGGTGATGCTGAGCGTCGGACGGCGCCGGGGCGCGCACAAGGACACCGCGCGGAACCTGCTGGTCGCGCGCGAGGCCGTCGTGCACATCTGCACGCGACCGCTCGCCGAGCGCATGGTGGCGACGGCGGCCGAGGTCGAGCACGGCGTCGACGAGTTCGAGCTCGCCGGGCTCGCGAAGCTGCCGAGCGTGGACGTGCGCCCGCCGCGCATCGCGGAGGCGGCGATCGCGATGGAGGCGCGCCTCGTGCAGCACATGGAGATCGGGAGCGGGCCGAACGACGTGTTCCTGCTCGAGATCGTGCGCTTCCACGTGGCCGACGACGTGCTCGTGGACGGTGCGCCCGACGCGGCGCGGCTCGCGGCCGTGGGACGTCTCGGGGGCAGCGCCTACTGCGACACGTCCGCCCCGTTCGACGTCGCGCGTCCGTGACCCGGATCACAGGTGGGGACCAGCGGGACCGCTATCGTGACGGCATGAGCACGAAGAAGCCGCCCGTCTGGGATCGCCTCCGCGCGCGCGACATCATGCTGACGGACGTGGTGACCGTCTCGTACGCGGCACCGCTGTCCGAGGTCGAGCGGCTGCTCGTCGAGAACCGCATCAGCGGCATGCCCGTCGTGGACGAGGCGGGTCACGTCGTCGGCGTGGTCTCCGTGCGCGACCTGATCGAGCGCTACGCGGAGGACCCGGACAGCCGCCCGCGCCGCGAGCGCGGCTACTACCACCTCTCGCTCGAGGACCTCGCCGACGAGGACTTCGAATCGTTCGACCTGCCGGCCGAGGCCGAGGAGACGGCCGAGTCGCTCATGAGCGCCGAGATCTGCTCGGTGGACGCCGACGCGTCCGTGGCCGAGGTCGCCGCGCGCATGGTGGAGCAGCGCATCCACCGCGTGCTGGTGCAGGAGAAGAAGCTCTTCGTCGGCATCATCACGACGCTCGACGTGCTGGCGGCGGTCGCGGCGCGCTGATCGCGCCCCGGCCGTGTAGCTTGCCGCCGGAGGTGTCGCGATGACCGTAGAGCGCCCGCGCGGCGAGGGCCGCGTCCACCGCGTGGAGCCGCGCGAGGTGGACCTGCCGCCCGAGATCCCGGTCCTCTTCCTCGTCTCGCAGGTCGTGTTCCCCTTCGGCGCGTCGCAGATCCGCGTCCGGACGCCGCGCAACCTCGCGCTCCTCGACGCGCTGCACGACGACGAGGTCTTCGCCGTCGCGTTCGCGCCCGGCCTCGACGCCGCCGCGGTCAAGCCCGAGGACCTCGGCCACGTGGGCGTGGCGGCGCGGGTCATCGCGCGGCTGAAGCTGCCGGACGGCACGGAGCAGGTGACGCTCCAGGGACTGCAGCGCGTCTACATCGACCGCATCGTGCGCGACGAGCCGTACATGCTCGGGCGCGCGGCGTGCGTGGTCGAGAGCGCCGGCGCGCCGGGCGAGGCGGAGCGTGTGATCCTGGACATCCTGCGGATGGCCGAGGAGCTCGCCGGACTCGGCACCGGGGTGAGCGCGGAGCACGTGGCCGTGCTGCGCTCGAACCTCGGCGACCCGGGGCGCTTCGCCGACCTCGTCGCCGCGATGTCCGGCGTGGACCTCGTGCACCAGAAGCGCATCCTCGAGAAGACCGAGGTGCCCGCGCGGCTCGAGTACGTGGCGGCGCTGGTGCGCGAGCAGCTCGAGTTCGCACGCGTGCAGCACGAGACGGACGCGCGCGTGCGGCAGGACATCGAGCGCACCCAGCGCGAGTTCTACCTGCGGCGGCAGATGAAGGTCCTGCGCGAGGAGCTCGGCGAGACGACGCGCGAGGAGGAGGCGGCGCAGCAGGCGCTCGCCCGGCTCGCGGAGGCGCAGCTGCCGCCGGCCGCGGACGCGGCGGTGCGCCACGAGGTCGAGCGGCTGCGCGCCGCGGGCCCGGGCAGCGCCGAGTCGGGCGTCATCTCGAACTACCTCGACTGGATGCTCGCGCTGCCGTGGTCGAAGTCCGCGCCGGACCGCCTCGACGTGGACGTGGTGAAGGCGGCGCTCGACGAGGACCACTACGGTCTCGACGAGCCGAAGCGCCGCATCCTCGAGTACATCGCGGTGCGCCAGCTCCGGCCCGACGCCCCCGCGCCGGTGCTGTGCTTCCTGGGTCCGCCGGGCACGGGCAAGACGTCGCTCGCGCAGTCCATCGCGCGGGCCACCGGACGCCCGCTCGCCCGCATCTCCGTCGGCGGCGTGCGCGACGAGGCGGCGATCCGCGGGCACCGGCGCACGTACGTCGGCGCGCTGCCGGGGCGCATCGTGGACGCGCTCCGGAAGGTCGGCTGCAACAACCCGCTGCTCGTCATCGACGAGCTGGACAAGATGGGCGAGGGGCCGCAGGGCGACCCGGCGGCGGCGCTCCTCGAGGTGCTCGACCCCGAACAGAACGCGGCGTTCACCGACCACTACCTCGACGTGCCCGTGGACCTGTCGAAGGTGTTCTTCGTCGCGACCGCGAACGACTGGTTCGGGATCCCGGGTCCGCTCCGCGACCGCATGGAGCTGATCGAGCTCTCGAGCTACGTCGAGGAGGAGAAGGTCGAGATCGCGCGGCACCACCTCGTGCCCCGCGAGCAGCGCCGCACGGGCCTCCCCCACGCCGTCGCGATCAGCCCGGCCGCGCTGCGCGCGATCATCCGCGGCTACACGACCGAGGCCGGCGTGCGCGAGCTGACACGCCGCGTCCAGGCCGTGTTCCGCAAGCTCGCCTACGACGTCGCCACGGGCGCGCCGCTCCCGCGCCGCGTGGGGCCCGCCGACATCCCGCGGCTGCTCGGACCGCCGCCGGTGCCCGAGGAGGCGCGCCGGCGCCGCGACGAGGTGGGCGTCGTGAACGGGCTCGCGTGGACGAGCGTCGGCGGCGACGTGCTGCTCGTCGAGGGTCTCAGGCTCCCGGGCGAGGGCGGACTGCAGGTGACCGGGAGTCTCGGCGACGTGATGCGGGAGTCGATCGCCGCCGCGCACTCCTTCGTGCGCAGCCGCCAGCTCGAGCTGCAGATCCCGGACGAGGTCTTCGCCGGGTCCGACGTGCACCTGCACTTCCCCGAGGGCGCCACGCCGAAGGACGGCCCCTCGGCCGGCGTCGCCGTCGCGACGGCGCTCGCGTCGCTCTTCACGGGCCGCCCGGTCCGCGCGGACGTGGCGATGACGGGCGAGATCACCCTGCGCGGCGAGGTGCTGCCGATCGGCGGCCTGAAGGAGAAGCTCGCCGCCGCCGCCCGCCTCGGCATCCGCCACGTGATCGTCCCCGCGGCCAACGCGGGCGAGGTGGAGCGCATCCGGCCCGAGGTCCGGAAGCGGCTCGTCGTGCACGCGGTGCGCAGCGTGGACGAGGTCCTGGCGCTGGCGCTCCGCCCCCCGCGCAGGCGCGCGCGCCGCCCCCGCCCCGCACGAAGTTGACCCCCGGCGGCGCGCATGCTCTCGTGAGGCGTTTCCCCCCGAAGCACCCGTCGAAAGTCGTCCGCGACCCCGGCGCTCGTGACCGCCGCGGCCCGGGCGCGCCCTCCGGAGCCATCCCATGGACCCCAAGGTTCACGCACAGCAGGTCGCCGATCTCGCGGCGCGCCGCAACTTCGGCATCATGGCGCACATCGACGCCGGCAAGACGACCGTCTCCGAGCGCGTCCTCTACTACACGGGCCGCATCCGCAAGACGGCCGAGGTGCACGAGGGCGGCGCCACCATGGACTACATGGAGGAGGAGCGCGAGCGCGGCATCACGATCACGAGCGCCGCGACCTTCGCCGAGTGGAAGGGCAAGAAGCTCACGCTGATCGACACCCCCGGGCACGTGGACTTCACGGCCGAGGTGGAGCGCAGCCTGCGCGTGCTCGACGGCGCGGTGGCCGTCTTCGACGCGGTCGCGGGCGTCGAGGCGCAGTCCGAGACCGTGTGGCGCCAGGCGACGCGCTACAACGTCCCGCGCATCTGCTTCGTCAACAAGATGGACCGCGCGGGCGCCGACTTCTGGGGCACCGTGGAGAGCATCCGTCGGCGCCTCGGGGCGAAGGCGGTCCCCATCCAGGTCCCGATCATGGACGGTCAGAACATGATCGGCGCGATCGACCTCGTCGAGATGGAGGCGGTCCTCGCGCAGCCCGACGGCGCCGAGCCGATCCGGACGAAGGAGATCCCGGAGCACCTGCGCGAGGAGGCCGAGCGCGCGCGCGTCGAGCTCATCGAGCAGATCGCCGACTACAGCGACGCGCTGATGGAGACCTACCTCGAGGGCGGCCACGTGACGCGCGACGAGATCCGCCTCGCGCTGCGCCAGGGCACGATCCGCTGCGCGATGCACCCGGTGCTCTGCGGCGCGGCGCTCAAGAACCGCGGCGTCAAGTCGCTCCTCGACGCCATCTGCGACTACCTGCCGTCGCCGCTCGACCTCGAGCCCATCAAGGGCACGCGCGGACCGAAGGACGACACCGAGGAGGTCCGGCCGCACGACGAGAACGCGCCGTTCGCGGGCATCGCGTTCAAGACCGTCAGCGACCCGAACGGCGACCTGACGTTCGTGCGCGTCTACTCCGGCGTGCTGCACCGCGGCGACGAGGTGCTGAACACGCGCCAGGGCAAGCGCGAGCGCATCGGCCGCCTGCTGCGCATGCACGCGAACCAGCGCGAGCCGATGGAGCGCGTGCGCGCCGGCGACATCTGCGCGGTGATCGGTCTCAAGAACACGATCACGGGCGACACGCTCTGCGACGGCGCCCACCCGATCCAGCTCGAGAGCATGGAGTTCCCGGACACCGTGATCTCGATGTCCATCGCGCCGAAGAGCCGCGGCGACCGCGACAAGCTGAGCGAGGCGCTCGCACGCCTCGCGCGCGAGGACCCGACGTTCCGCCGCTTCACCGACGACGAGACGGACGAGACGATCATCGCGGGCATGGGCGAGCTCCACCTCGAGATCATCGCGAACCGCCTCGCGCGCGAGTTCAAGGTGCCCGTCGAGACCGGGCGGCCGCGCGTCGCGTACCGTCAGACGCTCGCGTCCACGGTCGAGGTCGAGGGCCGGCACGTCAAGCAGACGGGCGGCAGCGGCCAGTTCGGCATCGTGCGGGTGCGCTTCGAGCCGGACCCGACGACGACGGAGGTCACGTTCGAGAGCGAGATCGTCGGCGGCGCCGTGCCGCGCGAGTACGTCCCGGCCGTCGAGGACGGCATCATCGGCTACTGCGCGGAGGGCGGCGAGCTGCGCCTGCCGATCGTGGGCCTGAAGTCGTTCCTCACGGACGGCAAGTACCACGACGTGGACTCGAGCGAGCTGGCGTTCCGCGCGGCGGGCCGCCTGGCGATGCGCGTGGCCATCGAGCAGGCGGGCATCACGATCCTCGAGCCGCTGATGGACCTCGAGGTCCAGACGCCGGACGAGTTCGTGGGCGCGGTGATCGGCGACCTCAACAGCCGCCGCATGCAGATCACGGACCTCGGCCAGGCGCCGGGCAACGTGCGCACGATCCGCGGCCGGGTCCCGATCGCCGAGATGTTCCAGTACTCGACGACGCTGCGCTCGCTGACGCAGGGCCGCGCCACGTTCTCGATGCAGCCGTGCGAGTACTCCCCCGTGCCGCGCAGCCTGCAGGACGTGATCGTGAAGGAGGCCCTGGAGCGCCGCAAGCGCTCCTGAGCGCCGGCGACCGGCGCCGCCCTGCGGCGCGGATTCCGCAGAGGGCCGGTCCGCGTGCGGACCGGCCCTCTCGCACGTCCGGGGCGCGTCGTGCGCGGCTCAGCGGCCCGAGCGGCCGCCGGTCGCCGCCCCGGCGCGGTGCATGCCGAACTGGTCGAGCGACCAGCCCTGCGCCTCCTTCACGAAGCGCAGCTCGCGGACGACGCCGTCGGCGCCGCGCAGGCGGAGCAGGGCCCGCGGTCCACGTCCGTCGTCGGGCAGCGGCTGCTCGTCGATCACCTGCGCGCTCCGCAGCCACTCGGTGAGCGACGCGACGACGGAATCGTGCAGCGCGAGCGCGGCGACCGCGTCCTCCTCGGTGCCGGAGGTGTAGGCCGCGGCGTGCGCCGGCTCCCCCTGCAGCACCTCCTCGGGAGGCTCCCCCGCCGCGAGCCGGGCGCGGAACGTGCGCGCGCGCTGGCGGTAGAACGAGCGCGCCTCGGCGTCGTGCAGCTCGTACACGCGCCGCCCGTCCTGCACGACGAGCGCCGACCGCAGCGACGCGAGGGTCTCGGTCGGCGACGCACGGCCGCCGCCGCAGGCGACGGCGAGGACGAGCGCGAGCGGCACCAGCAGCACGGCGAACGGGCGCGGCAGGCGGGCGCGGGTCATCGCGTCACTCCTTGAGCGTGACCAGGTACCAGCCGTCGTCGACGAGCTGCGCGACCATCGAGTACTCGGCGCCGAGCGCCGTGCGCCAGCGCACCCGCGCGCCGTTCGGGAGATCCGGCGTGCCCTCGACGGAGAGGACCTGCGCGCCCTCGAGGAAGCGCTCCCGTCCCGCGTTCTCGCGCACGAAGATCGTCTTCGCGTCCAGCGGGTAGAGCTCCTCGGGCGTCATGTGGTACTGCTCGATGCACTGCTTGCGGTTCTTCGCGTCCGGGTTGCGCCGCAGGAACTCCTTGTAGCTCTCGTAGATCTGCGCCTCGTTCTCGCGACGCTGCTCCGTGCAGAGGTTCCAGATCTCCTCGGTCCGCCCCGCGGCGTTCAGCTCCTGGATGCGCGCGAACAGCGCCTCGGGCGAGTCGCACCCGCCCCCGCCGCAGCCCCCGAGCGTCGCCGCCGCGAGCAAGCCCGCGCACGCCAGCACGAGGGTCGTGCAGAGCCGCCGCAGCGCGCGGCGGAGGGGGCGGACCACGGGCTCGGGACGAGCGGGGACGCGACGGGGCATCTCGGCGATTATAGGTGCGACCGCGCGCCGCGCGGCGCCGCGCCGTGCACGCCGACCCACCCCCGCTCGCCCCCGAGGAGTACCGCCGCTACGGGCGGCACCTCACGCTCCCGGAGATCGGGGAGGACGGCCAGCGGCGGCTGAAGGCGTCGACCGTGCTGGTGGTGGGCGCGGGCGGGCTCGGGTCCCCCGTCGCGCTCTATCTCGCGGCCGCGGGCGTCGGGCGCATCACGCTCGCGGACTTCGACGTCGTCGACGTGACGAACCTGCAGCGCCAGGTGCTCTTCGGGACGCGGGACCTCGGGCGCGAGAAGGTGGTGGCCGCGGCGGACCGGCTGCGCGACCTGAACCCGCACGTGGCCGTCGAGCCGCTCGCCGAGCGCGTCTCGTCGGCCAACGTCCGCGCGCTCGTGCGCGCGGCCGACGTCGTGGTGGACGGCAGCGACAACTTCACGACGCGCTACCTGGTCTCCGATGCGTGCGTGCTCGAGGGGCGTCCGTACGTCTACGGCAGCATCTTCCGCTTCGACGGGCAGGCCTCGGTCTTCCACCCGCCCGCCGGGCCGTGCTACCGCTGCCTGTTCCCGGAGCCGCCGCCCGACGCGCTCGTCCCGAACTGCGCCCAGGCGGGCGTGCTCGGCGTGCTGCCCGGGCTCGTCGGCTCGATCCAGGCGGCGGAGACGCTGAAGCTGCTGCTCGGCATCGGGCGGCCGCTGCTCGGCAGGCTGCTGCTCGTGGACGCGCTCGACGGCGGCTTCCGCGAGGTCCGGCTGCGCCGCGACCCGGCGTGCCCCGCCTGCGGCGACGCGCCGACCATCGTGGACGCCGTGGAGCACGGCGGCGCGGCCTGCGCCGACGGCGTCGCGGGCCCTGCGGTTCCGGAGACCACGCCCGCCGAACTCGCGGCGCTGATCGCCGCCGGCGCGCCGCCGCTGCTCGTCGACGCGCGCGAGGCGTGGGAGTTCCAGGCCGGGGCGCTGCCGGGGGCCGTGAACGTGCCCCTCGGCGACGTGGCGCTGCGCGCCGCCGAGTTCGTCGGCGCGGGCGACGTCGTCGTCTGCTGCCGCGTGGGACCGCGCGCGGCGCGCGCGGTCGAGATGCTGCGCGCCGCGGGCGTGGCGGGCGCGCGCAGCCTGCGCGGGGGACTGGTCGCGTGGCGCGACGAGGTCGATCCGTCGCAGGTCGTCGCGTGAGACGGGAGCGCCGTGACGCGCAGGCCGCGCCGGGGTTGCCTCGGGCCGGGTCATGGCCGACAATGCCGCGGGCGGGACGAGAGGGCACGGACGCAGCGGGCTCGGCAGGGGAGGCGCATGCGCGTCAGGATCCGCACCACGGCTTTCGACATGACCTACGAGGGTCGCGCTGCGCTCTGGAACGAGTTCCTGCGCCCGCTCTTCGGGGGGCCCGAGGCGGTCGACCTCGCGCCGCGGCGCGCCGAACCGGAGTCCGCGCGAACGCCCGCCGCACCTGAGCGGCGCCCGCCCGCCGAGGTTCCGCCGCGGCGCGGCGAGCCGCAGCCGGGAGTGCGCCCGGCGGCGCCCGCGCGTCCGCCCGCGCAGCGCCCGCAGCCGGCACCCGTGCCGGAGCCCGTGCTGGCCGTGCCCGCCGAGGAGATCTTCGCGCAGCTCGCCGCCGCGGGCGGCCGGCGTGCCGACAAGGACGCCGTCCTGGTCGCCGTCTGGCTGCGCAGCCGCGGGGTGCGCTCGGTCGCGATGGACGACGTGGTGCGCTGGGTCAACGCACAGCCGGGGTTCCGCGAGACGCGCGTGAAGCCGCTGCTCCTCAAGCACGTCAACCGCTCGAAGATGCTGCTCCCGGGGGAGGACCGCGACTCGGTGCAGCTCTCGCCGAAGGGCCGGCGCTACGTGGCGCAGCTCCTCGCCTGAGGCGCGGGCTCCACAGCGTCAGTAGCCGAGGTAGGCGGCGCGCACGTCGGGGTTCTCCGCGAGCGCCGACGCGGCGTCGGAGAGCAGCACCGACCCCGTCTCGAAGACGTAGCCCCGGTGCGCGGTCCGCAACGCGAGCGACGCGTTCTGCTCGACCAGCAGGATCGTCAGCCCCTCCTCGCGGTTCAGCATCGCGATCGCGTCGAAGATCTGCCGCACGATGAGCGGCGCGAGGCCGAGCGACGGCTCGTCGAGCAGCAGCACGCGCGGCCGCCCCATCAGCGAGCGCGCGATCGCGAGCATCTGCTGCTCGCCGCCCGAGAGCGTGCCGCCGTGCTGCGCGCGGCGCTCGCCGAGGATCGGGAACCACTCGAACATGCGCGCGCGGTCGACCTCGACGTCCGCGCGGTCCCGCCGCAGGTACGCCCCGAGCGTCAGGTTCTCGTCGACGGTGAGCTCCGGGAAGATGCGCCGCCCCTCCGGGGTGTGGCACACGCCGCGCGCGACGATGTCGGAGGGCGGCAGCACGTCGATGCGCTCACCGCGGTAGCTCACCTGCCCCTGCGTGGGGCGCAGGAGACCGGAGACGGTCTTCAGCGTGGTGCTCTTGCCGGCCCCGTTGCAGCCGATGATCGTGACGATCTCGCCCTCGCGCACCTCGAGCGAGACGCCCTTCAGGGCGTGGATGCGCCCGTAGTGCACGTGGACGTCGTCGAGCCGGAGCATCAGAGCTCCTCGTTCCCGAGGTAGGCGCGCACGACGGCCGGGTCGGCACGCACCGCGCCGGGCGTCCCGGCGGCGATCACCTCGCCGTGGTCGAGCACGACGACGTGGTCGGAGATGCCCATCACGAGCTTCATGTCGTGCTCGATCAGGAGCACCGTCATGCCGAGGTCGCGGATGCGGCGGATCAGCCCCATCAGGTCGGCGGTCTCCTGCGGGTTCATGCCGGCGGCGGGCTCGTCGAGCAGCAGCAGCGACGGCGCGAGCGCCAGCGCGCGTGCGATCTCGAGCCGGCGCTGCTCGCCGTACGGCAGGTTGCGCGCAAGCGCGTGCGACTTGTCCGCCAGCCCCACGAAGTCGAGGTAGCGGTACGCCGCCGCGCGCACGTCGCGCTCCTCGCGCGCCGCGGGCAGCCGCAGCAGCGCGGCGAGGACGCCGGCGCGTGTGCGGCTGTGGAGGCCGAGCTTCACGTTGTCGAGGGTCGGCACGTCGCCGAACAGCCGGATGTTCTGGAACGTCCGCGCGATGCCGAGCCGCGCGATGCGGTCGGGCCGGCGCCCCACGAGGGCGTGCGCGACGCCGTCCGGCGCCGTGAACGAGACGCTGCCGGCCGTCGCCTCGTAGTTGCCCGTCACGAGGTTGAACACCGTCGTCTTGCCGGCGCCGTTCGGACCGATCAGCGCCGTGATCGAGCCGCGCCGGACCTCGAAGTCGACGTCCTTGACGGCCACGACGCCGCCGAACTGCTTGCGCAGCTTCGTGACGGCGAGCACCGGCGCGTCGCTCACGCGCGCTCCTCCGCGGGAGCGGGAAGCGAGCACAGGGGCGTCTCGGCCGCGAGGAGCGCGTCTCGTTCCCACGTCACCGGACGACCGTGCCGCACCGGCGGGAGCAGCCCCTGCGGGCGGAAGCGCATCACCACGATGAGCAGCAGTCCGTAGATCAGGAAGCGCGCCTCCGGCGGCACGCTCACGCCGCCGAGGTCCTCGCGCAGGAGCTCGCCGAGGGCCATCAGCGCCCCCACCCCGAAGGCGGCGCCGCGGATGCTGCCCATCCCGCCGAGCACGACGCCGCAGAGGATCAGCACCGACTGCCAGACGTCGAGTCCCTTCGCGGCGACGGTGCCGTAGTTCAGCGCGTACAGCGAGCCGCCGACGCCGCCCACGAAGCCCGAGATCGCGAACGCCGCGAGCTTGTGCCGCGCGACGTCGACGCCGCACGCGCGCGCCGCGGTCTCGTCGAGCCGGATGGACGCGAGCGCGCGCCCGAAGCGCGAGCGGTTCACGTGGTGCACGGCGACGAACGTGGCCACCACGACGCCGACGACGAGGTAGTAGAACACCGGCTCGTCGTAGAACAGCTGCCGGCCGAAGAGCCGCGGGACGTGGAGGCTGCTCAGCTTCACGCCGAAGGTGCCCCCGGTGACGCTCTCCATGTCCACGGGGTAGCTGCGGTCCCAGAGCGCGGTCTCGAAGAGGATCTCCGCGAAGCCGAGCGTCATGATCGCGTAGTAGTCGCCGCGCACGCGCAGCGTCGGGATGCCGCGTAGCACGCCGAGCAGCGCGCACGCGATGCCCGAGGCGAGCAGCACGAGCAGGTACGAGCCGTCGAAGCCGAGGAGGGGGGAGGCGTCCGCCGGCGGCGGCTCCGTGACGCGCCAGTGCAGCACGCCGTCCGGGGTCGTGGTCATGCGGAGCAGGAAGCCGGTCAGCAGCGCACCCGTCGCCAGGAACGCGACGTAGCCGAGATCGAGCAGGCCGGTGAACCCGACCACGACGTTCAGCCCGAGACCGAGGATCACGTAGATGCAGACGTAGAGCGTGACGTTCGGCAGCGTCCCTCGGAACCCGCCCCCGTGCAGCAGCGGCAGCAGCACGACGGCGAGCAGTGCCGCGGCGCCGAGGAGGAGGTCGAGGAGCGACGCGTACTCCGTGCGCGGCCGGCGCGGCGGGATCATGCGCGGCTCGCCTGCGGCTCGCCGAGCAGGCCGCGGGGGAGGACGAGGAGCACGAGGATCATCACGAGGAAGGCCGCCGAGAACGTGCCGCCCGTGAACCCCTGCACCATCCCGATCAGGACGCCGCCGAGGGTGGCGCCGCGGATGTTGCCGATCCCGCCGAGCACCGCGGCCGCGAACGCCAGGAGCCCGGGGTAGTAGCCCATGCGGTACGAGATGCCGCCGCCGACCTTCACCGCGTAGAGAACGCCCGCGACGGCGGCCATCGCGGATCCGAGCGCGAAGGTGAACGCGATGACGCGGTCCACGGAGACGCCCATCAGCGCCGCGGTCTCCTGGTCCATCGCGCACGCGCGCATCGCCATCCCCATGCGCGTACGGCTCACGAGCAGGTGCAGTCCGAGCATCATGGCGAGCGCCGTGACCCAGATCAGGAGCTCCTTGCCGAGCACGGTCACGGGCAGTCCGAGCGGCACCGGTGCGCTCAGGAACTCGGGCAGCGCCGCCTCGGGGAACGCGCGCGGCTCGGCGCCCCACACGAGCTGCGCGAGCGTCTGCAGGATCAGCGACATGCCGATCGCCGTGATGAGCGCGTTCAGCCGCTCCGAGTGCACGCGGCCGAGCGAACGTCCCAGCAGCCCCGCCTTCTCGCCGAGCGCGAGCGCGAGGATCACCACCGGGACCAGCGCGAGCACCGACCACCCGATGGCGGTGTGCGCGGCAGGAGCGTGCCAGCGGTGCGTGCTGTCGCCTGTCAGCTTGTAGAAGATCGCGCCCACGCCCAGGAGCGCGAGGAGCGCGATGCTGAGCGCGTCGGCCCGGGGCAGGCGCCGGCGGAGCGGCAGGTACGCCGTCCAGTCGACCGACATCCCCACCGCGGCGCACAGGAGCATGGCCGGCACGACGGCGAGGAGCACGTTCGCGGAGCCGTGCCCCAGGTCCACGGCGAGCAGGGCGCCGAACGCGCCGAGCATGTAGATCTCACCGTGCGCGAAGTTGATGAGCTTGATGATGCCGTAGACCATCGTGTAGCCGACGGCGATCAGCGCATACAGCGCGCCGAGCGAGAGCGCATTGACGAGGTTCTCGGCCGTGAACACGTCGCGCGGCCCCGCTACCGCGGCCCGTCCGCGGCCGATGTGGCCGGCAGAGCACGCGGCGAGCGGCCGCAGCCCGCCCGGCCGCGGGGCGCTCGTGATCGCTGCTGCGGCGCAGTGGTCATCGGCGCGGCGCTCAGGTGCCGGGGTCCTCGCTCGCGCGCAGGCTCACTGCAGCTGTTCCGCCGGCACGAACGCGCCGTCCTTGACGATCGCGACGAACACCGGCTTCGAGTAGCAGTCGCCCTCGGCGTCGAAGTACGTCACGCCGGTCACCCCCCGGTACCCGCTCGCCTCGTCGCGCGCGGACGCCAGCTGGTCGCGGATGGCCTGCCGGTCGAGCCCGGCCTTCTCGATCGCCGCGAGCGCCATCCCGAAGGCGTCGTACGTGAGCGCCGCCCAGGTGTCCGGCTCCTTCTTGTGCATCGCCTTGAAGGACTCGACGAACGCCTTCGCCTCCGGTCCGCCGCTGCCCTCGTGCACGAGGAACGGCGTGGCCACGCGCGCGCCCTCGGCCGCCTTGCCGGCGTTCGTGATGTACGTCGGGCTCATCACGCCGTCGCCGCCGAAGATCGAGCACGTCATCTGCAGATCGTTCCGGGCGGTCTTCGTGATCAGCGCCGCCTCGTTGTAGAGGCCCGCGACGAAGATCCCCTCGGCGCCTGCGTCCTTCGCCTGCTGGACCAGCGGCTTGAAGTCCTGCGTGCGCTCGCGCAGGTACGGCACGCTCGCCACGATGCGCAGCCCGTCCTTCGTCGCCTGCTGCGTGAACGACTGCATCAGCCCCTTGCCGTAGTCGTCGTTGTCGTAGAGGACGGCGATGCGGGTCAGCTTCAGGATCCGCGCGTGGTACGTGGCGATCTGCTGACCCTGGAAGTCGTCGCGGTAGAGGTTGCGGAACGTGAACGGGCCGCCGCGGCACACGTCCACGTTGGTGGACCCGGGGCTGAACTCCACGATGCCGACGCGGTTGTAGGCGTCCTTCGCCGCGAGCGAGCACGTCGAGTTGAAGTGCCCGATCACGAGGCGCAGCGAGTCGTCGGACGAGACCTTGCGCGCCACGTTCGCCGCTTCGGTCGTGTCGCCCTTGTCGTCGAACACGACCGCCTCGACGCGCAGCTTGCGACCGCCGACGGTGATCCCCCCGGCGTCGTTGACCTCGCGCTCCTTGAGCTTCGCCGCGTTCTTGATCATCTCGCCGAACGCTGCGGCGGAGCCCGTCATCGGCCCGCACACCGCGATCCGAACGACGTCGGGGCCCTGCTCGGCGGAGCCGTCGCCGCCCGCCCCACCCGCACCCGGCGACTTGCCGTCGCATGCGGCCAGCCCCGCGGCCAGGAGCACGAAGGCGACGAGCAGCTTCGGATGACGGGCCTTCGACCTGCGCATGCGAGTCTCCTGCGGACGGCCGGAAGCCGTTCTGTCGCCGCAACCTACGGCGGCGCGGAGGGGCGGTCAAGGCCGACTTGGAGCGGTGTGCGCCGCACGCGCGGAGCCCGTAGATTCGCGCGATGCGCGCTGCCCCCGTTCCGCTCGAACCCGACGCCGCCACGCTGCGCGCATGGCTCGACGCATGCGGTGCGCTCGCGCTCGACGCAGCCCGCGGCGACGCCGCGGCGCCTGCGTGCGGCGCGCTCGGCGGCGCAGCGCTCGACATCGCCGACGAGGTCTCGCGGCCGATCGCGGAGGAGCCGCTCGCGGGCGGCGTGGACGAGGCGCTGCGGCTCGTGCGGCGGGCGGCCGAGGCGGGACTCGTGCCGGGCGGGCCGGGCTACCTGGCGTACGTCCCGGGCTCGGGTCTCTTCGCGTCCGCGCTCGCGGACCTCGTGGCGGCGAACCTGAACCGCTTCACGGGACTCACGGCCGCGAGCCCGGCGCTCTGCCGGCTCGAGGGCGACGTGCTCGCGTGGCTCGCGGCGGAGTGCGGCTACGGGAGCGACGCCCGCGGCGTGCTGCTCTCGGGCGGCTCGCTCGCGAACCTCGGCGGCGTGCTGACGGCGCGCGAGGCGCGCTTCGGCGACGCGGGCGACCTGCGCCGCGCGACGGCCTACACGTCGGCGCAGGCGCACCACTGCGTCGACAAGGCGCTCCGGCTCGCGGGGCTCCGGACGGCGAACGTGCGACGCGTCCCGGTGGACGCCGCGTTCCGCCTGGACGCGGACGCGCTGCGCCGCGCGGTCGCCGCCGACCGCGGCGCCGGGCTCGAGCCGTTCCTGGTCGTCGCGTCCGCCGGCACGACGAACACCGGCGCGGTGGACCCGCTCCCGGACGTGGCCGCGATCGCACGCGAGCACGGCCTCTGGCTGCACGTGGACGCGGCGTACGGCGGCGCGTTCGTGCTCTGCGACGAGGGCCGCCGGCGCCTCGCGGGGCTCGCCGAGGCGGACTCGCTCGCGCTCGACCCGCACAAGGGCCTGTTCCTGCCGTTCGGGACGGGCTGCCTGCTCGTCCGCGACGGCCGCGCCCTGCGCGCCGCGCACTCGGCGCACGCCGGCTACCTGCAGGACTTCGACGCGCTCGAACGCGGGCGCGAGGCGCCGAGCCCCACCGAGTACGGCCCCGAGCTCTCGCGCTCGTACCGCGGCCTGCGCCTGTGGCTGCCGCTGATGCTGCACGGCGCCCGCGCGTTCCGCGCCGCGCTCGCCGAGAAGCTCGCGCTCGCCGCGCGCTTCCACGACGGGCTCTGCCGGCGCATCGACGCCGGCGCGGCGCTGGAGGTCGTCGCGGAACCGCAGCTCTCGACGACGGCGTTCCGGCCGGCGCGCCGCGCGGGCGAGTCGCTCGACGCGTGGAACACGCGCGGCCGGGCGCTGCTCGCGGCGGTGAACGCACGCGGTCGCGTCCACCTCTCGAGCACGGCGCTCCCGGTCGCGGACGGCGACGCGTTCACGCTGCGCGTGTGCGTGCTCGGCATGCGCACGCACGCCGAGCAGGTGGACGCGTGCCTGGCGGACCTCGACGCCGCGCTCGGGAGCGCGTGAGCGTGGCTACTCGCTCAGTTCGCCCTTGAGGTAGCGCAGGTCGCGCACGAACTGCTGGATCGCGCGGCGCTCGACGTCGGAGAGACTCGTGAACTTGGTCTGCACGGCGACCTTGCCGCCCGCCGTGACCGTCGCCGCGACGATCTTCGCGTCGGCGTGGAACATGTGCGACTCGTGGTAGAGCGGCAGCCGGAAGCGCAGCCGGATCGACGCGTCGACGGCGAACATGCGGTCCACGTCGAGGCCGTCGAGGTTCTCCCAGAGGAAGTGCACACCGGCCTCGCCGATGCTCTTCATCACGCCCATGCGCGCGTCCTCGCCCGCGACGGAGACCTGCTCCTCGTCGCTGAACGTGAAGCCGACCTGCTGGTCGCCCTCCACGTTCACGCCCTCGCTGCCGACCGAGCGCAGGTAGGTGAGAGCGGCCTCGGTCTCGTCGAAGCAGCGGATCTTGCGGTCGAGGCCGAGCGTCTTGAAGACGCCCGACGCGAAGCTCGGGAGCAGCGCGATCGCGAGGTCGCCGCCGTACTGCTGCAGGCGCTTCTGGGCGCGGATGAGCGAACCGAGCGCGGTCGAGTTGATGAACCGCATCTGCCCCGCGTCCACCAGCACGCGGAACGCCTGCTGGTCGATCGACTCCTCGACGTGCGCGTGGAACGTGTCCACGTCGGTCGTGTCGAAGTTCCCGACCAGGGTCAGGGTCTGGATGCCGTCCTCATGCGAACTCACGATGTCCATGGCAGCCCTCAGGTGGCCTTGGCGAGGACGAGTGTCAGGTCGTCCTGCCGTTCGTCGCTCCCGATGTGCGCCTGCGCCGCGCGGCGCAGCGTCTCCACGATGTCCCGAGGCGAGCGGTCCCGGTTCTCGCGCAGCACGTCCTTCACGCGGGAGAGGCCGAAGGGCTCCTCCCGGGCGTCGAGCGCCTCGACGATACCGTCGGTGTAGAGGAAGAGCATGTCTCCCTTCTCGAACCGGACGGGTCCCGCGCACTCGAACTCGAAGTCGTCGATCACGCCGAGAGCGATGCCGCCCTCGGCGAGCTCCTCGAAGCTGTCCGTCCCGCGGCGGTAGATCAGCGGCTCGTTGTGGCCCGCGCGCACGTACGAGATCTGGCGCTCGCGCAGGTCCACCTCGCCGTAGAAGAGCGTCATGAAGCGGCCGGTCTCGACGTCCTCGGCGAGGAACGCGTTCAGGCGCGTGACGAGCTCCGCCGCGGTCGCGTCGGTCGTCGCCAGCGAGCGCAGGAGCGCGCGCGCCGTCGACATGACGAGCGCCGCGCCGATGCCGTGGCCCGAGACGTCGCCGATGACGAGGCCGAGCCGCCCGCCCGAGCGGCGCACGTAGTCGAAGTAGTCGCCGCTGGTCTCGTCGCACGGCACCGAGGTGCCGAACAGGTCGAGCCCGGGGGCGACGAGCCCGCCGCGCGGCAGCAGGCTGCGCTGGATGTCGCGCGCGACGTTCAGCGACTCCTGGATGCGCTGCTTCTCGAAGTAGTGCTCGAGCAGGCGGCTGTTGTCCACCGCGACCGCCACCTGGCCGGCGAGCGCCTTGAACAGCGTCAGGTCGCGGTCCGTGAACTGCCGCGCGGTCACCTTGCTGTCCACGTACAGGAGGCCGATCATGTGGTCCTTCACGCGCAGCGGGACGCACATCACCGTCAGCAGCTTGAGGTCGAGGATCGACTGGCCGAGCGACATCGCCTCGCCCTGGTTGGCGGTGTCGATCAGGCAGATGCCCTTGCCCTCGCGCACGACCTGCAGCGCCACGGAGTGGCTGTAGCGCACGTTGGTGCCGAGGTCGGCGCCGTTCTTGTCGCGCGCGAGCTCGACCCGGAGGACGTTCTCCTCGTCGTAGAGCATGATGATCGCGCGCTCGGCGCCCGTGACCCGGATGCTCTTGTCGAGCACGTTGCGGATCACTGCGCGCAGGTCGACGCTGGTCGAGACCTCGGCGAGCGTCTCGAGCAGGATCGCCACGCGGCGGCGGTCCACCGCGGGGTCGCCCGTGAGGAAGTCGGAGTAGTCGCCGGCGAGGTCGTCCCCCTTGCCGGGCGTCAGGTGGATGCCGGTCCGCCGGTCAAAGCTCACGGGGCACCTCCGGCGCCTGCGCGCAGCCGCCGCCGCGGCGCCTCGAGACGCAGACGCGCGTGCCGCCGCCGGCGTCCGGCTCCACGCTCACGCAGTCGGTGTAGTGGCGGATCAGGATCAGGCCCGCGCCGCGCCCGGTCTCGGAGAAGTCGGAGACCTTGCGGTCGAAGAGCCCCACGAGCCGGGGGTCGTACGGGCCGGGGTCGGTCACGCACACGCTCACGGCCTCGTGCGAGACCTGCCACGCCACCAGGACCTGGTCCGCGGGGGAGCGGCAGCCGTGCTCCATGGCGTTGCAGACGAGCTCCGTGAAGACGACCTTCCACTCCTCCAGCTCGACGCCCTCGAGCTCACAGTCGACGCAGTGCTCCTCGAAGCGCTCCCGCAGCGCGGGGACGCGCGACATGTCGCTGGGCAGACGGACGTCGAAGTGGTGCTGCACGGGACGCGCACGGCCTGCGCCGTGACCGCGGCGCATCGTACACGAGGCACCGGGTCGCGCCGCGCTCCCAAGGTGCGCGCGCGCGGGCGACCACGGTCACCCGCGGAGCACGAACCCGCGCTTCCGGAGCTCGTCGCGCAGCGCCTCCGCGCGGGCCTCGAACGCCGCCGCCGCGGCGGGGTCCGTCTCGCGCAGGGCGCGGGCGCCGTCGCGGAGGACGCCGAGCAGCAGCGGGTCGCGGGCCTCGGACTGCAGCAGCAGCCCGCCGGCGCGGCGCAGCAGGGGCGCGGCACCGCGCTCGTCGCCCCCGGCGAGGCGCACGCGCGCCGACGCGGCGAGCGCCCGCGCGCGGGTGCGCGGACCGCCGCCGCCCTCGGCGATCGCGGTCGCCTGCGCGGCCGCGGCGGCGTCGCCCGCCTGCTCCGCGGTCAGGCACAGCAGGAACACGCGGCGGCGCGGGCCGAGCCCCGGCAGCGCGAGCGCGGTCCGGGCCGCCTCGGCGGCGGCGGCGGGGTCGCCCTGCGCGGCGTGCAGTTCCGCGAGCGCCTGGAGCACGCCCGCCTCGGTGTCGTGGTCTCCGCGTCCCTGCGCGAGCGCGAGCGCCTCGTCGAGCAGCGCCACGGCCGCGCGCTCGCCGTCGCCGCCGGCCGGCGAGAGGGCCACCGCGACCCGGGCGGACTCCGCGAGCGCGGAGGCGAGGGCGACCGGATCGCCCGAGCGGCGCAGCATCTCGACCGCCTCGGCGAGCAGCGGCTCGGCGGCGCGCGGGCGGCCGCCCTCGTACTGCATGCGCCCGACGTTCATGAGCGCGGTGCCGAGCCCGCGCGTCGACGCGATCCGGCGCTGGATCTCCACGGCGCGCTCGTACCCGCGGAGCGCGTCGCGGCGCGCCCCGAGCAGTTCCTGCACCGCCGCGAGGTTGTTCCACGACGCCGCGACCGCGGCCAGGTCGCCGATCTCCTGCCGCAGCCGCAGCGCGCGCCGGAAGTGGGCGACCGCGCGCGTCGAGCGCCCCTCGCGGAAGTCCACGATCCCGAGCACGTTCCACGCGTCGGCCGACGTCGTCCGGTCGCGCGCGGCGCGCGCCGCGGCGAGGGCGATGCGGACTTCGGCGCGCGCGGCCCGCGCGGCGCCGCGGACGGCCAGCACGCGCGCGCGCAGCGTGTGGGCGCGGCCGAGCGCGCGCGGGTTCGCGACGTCCGTCGCGGCGGCGACGGCGTCGTCGAGGAGCGCCTCGGCGCGCGGGGTCTCGCCGCGCAGCAGGTGCAGCCCGGCCAGGTTCACGAGCGACATGGGCACGTCGCGCGCGAGACCGGCCGTGCGCCGCAGCTCCAGTCCGCGCTCGAAGCAGCGCAGCGCCTCGTCGAGCCGCCCGAGCGCCTCGTGCACCTTCCCCATCTTGCTGTACGCCGACGCGAGCACCGCGTCCGGCGGCGGAGCGTCGCGCCCGGCCGCGCCGACGAGCGCCGTGTACGCATCGAGCGCACCGGCGTAGTCGCCGGAGAACCGCAGGGCCTCGCCGCGCAGCAGGTGCAGCAGCGCGACGTCGTCCGCCTCCGGCCGGAACCCCGGCGCCGCGAGGAGCGCGTCGGCGTCGCGCAGCACCGTCGCGGCCTTGCGGAACGACTGACGATCGACGAGGCGTCGCGCCGCGTCGAGGCGCCGGCGGAACGCCTCGGCGACGCGTCCCGCCGCCGCCAGGTGCCGCGCGAGCCGCAGCGCCTGGCGGCCCGCCGGCTGCTCCCGCGCGAGCAGCCAGTCCGCGGCCAGCGCGTTCACGCGCTCGAACTCCGCGGGCGCCGAGGCGCGGGCCTCACGGGCGAGGATCTCCGGCACCAGCGGCTCGCGGAAGCGCAGGCGCGGACGCGTGCCGCCCGTCTCGCGCAGCACACCCTGGCGCTCCATCCGGCGGAGCGCCTCGTCCACGCCGTCCACGCCGGGCAGGACCGCCTTCAGCAGCTCGGGTTCGAACACGTCGCCGAGCACGCCGGCGGCGCGCGCGATGCGCACCATCTCGTCGGGAAGCTGCCGCAGGCGCCCGATCACCAGCTCCTCGATGCGCGGCGGCACGAGTCCGTCGAGCGCCTCGGGCGTGAGCCCGGGGGACGCGGTCCAGCGCCCGCCGCGCGTGTCGACGAGCGGGTCGCTGCCGTCCGGCGCCTCGCGCAGCATGCGCAGGAGCTCCCCGGCGAGCAGCGGGCTGCCGCCCGAGAGCTCGGCCAGCCGCCGGGCCAGCCACGGTGCGCTCGTGGCGAAGTCGTTCGGGTCGAACGCGGCGTCCACCAGCGCGAGCACGGCCTGGGGTGCCAGCGGTCCGACGCGGAGCAACCGGGCGCAGCCGACCTGCTCCGAGGCGCGCTCGAAGCGCTCCAGGAAGTCGCGGCCGAGCGCACCGTCCTCGAGCTCCGGGCGCGCCGTCAGCACGATCGCGACGGAGGCGCCGGTGTGCGCGGCGTGCGCGACCATCTGCAGGGCGACGCCGGCCACGTCCACGTCGCGCTGCACGTCCTCGAGCACGAGCAGCAGCGGACGCCGGCGGCCGAGCGCCTCGGCGAACCGCGCCCACATCAGCGCGGCGCTCTCGCCGCGCGGCACCGGACGGCCGAGGAGCTCGGCGACGAGGAAGTCGACGAGTCGCCCGTCGGGCCGCGCCGTGCCGCCGAGCAGCGCGGCGATCGCCGCCGCGGTCGCGGCGGCGCCCGGCGCCTCCTCCGACAGCGCGAGCATGCGCCGCAGCGCCTCCTTCAGCGCGCCGCGCACCTCGGTCCCGCGGTCGAGGCAGCGTCCGCGCGCGGTCAGGAAGCCGCGTGCGTCGGCCTCGCGACGGAGCTCGCGCGCCAGCCGCGACTTGCCGAGTCCCCGCGGTCCGACGACGACCGCCAGCGCACCGCGCTCCGCGTTGCCGAGGCACGCGCGCAGGTCGCGCAGCTCCTCCTCGCGGCCGACGAGCGGCAGGCCGTCGCGCGGCAGCACGACCACGTCGCTCGACGGGCCGCGCGCGACGACGCGGCGCCCGCGCTCGTCGCGGTACGTCGCCCGCACCTCGCGCAGCGTGTACGTGCCGGCAACGAGCGGGCGGACGGTCCACGAGACGCGCAGCGGCGCGCCCTCGGCGGTCGGCGGCACGCTCCCGCGGAAGCCGCGCCGGTGGCCCTCGGGCCGGTCGAACGCGTCGCGGTCGGGCCGCGCGTGCGCCACGAACACGTTCTCGACCGTGTCGCTGCCGGGGTTCGCGAGGAACGCCGTCACGACGACGTCCTCGCCCTCGTGCGCCACGCGCGGGCGCATCTCGGCACCCTCCACCACCACGCGCCCGCCCCCGGAGCGCCCGAGCGTCGGCGTGAACTCGGTCGTGCGCGACGACGCCGGCGCGTAGCGCTCGGCAGGGCCCAGCACGTCGCGGCAGACGCTGCAGCGCTCGCACGGGCGTGCGGACAGCCAGCCGCACGACGGGCAGCTCCGCGCGCCCGCGGGCGGCGCCCACAGGCGGTCGATCTCGCGGATCTCGCTGATCTCCGCCAGGATGTGCCCGAAGGTGCGCGGGCGCTCGCCGGGCGACTTCGCGAGGCACGCGAGCACGAGCCGGTCGAGCTCGGGCGGCACGGCCGGGTTGCGCGCCGAGGGCGGCAGCGGCGCTTCGCGCAGCACCTTCCACACGAGCTGCGACAGCGTGTCGGCGGGGAACGGCGGCTCCCCCGTCAGCAGGTGGTGCAGCACCGCGCCGTACGCGTAGACGTCGGCCTGCGGCCCGGCGGACTGCGCGTCCTTGAGCTGCTCCGGCGAGCTGTAGAACGGCGTGCCGAGTCCCGCGCCCTCCTCCGCGACGTCCTCCTGCCGGTCGAGGGCGCGCGCGAGGCCGAAGTCGGACACCTTCACGACGCGGTGGCGCGTCAGGAAGACGTTGTCCGGCTTCAGGTCGCGGTGGACGAGCCGCGACCCCGCACGCCCCTCGCCGTGCGCGTGCGCGAGCCCCCACGCCATGCCCGTCCCCACGTCGAGCACGACGGGGACGGCCAGCCGCTGCTCGCGGTCGAGCACCTCGCGCAGTGTGGGTCCCTCGATGTACTCGAGGAACAGGAACGGGCGGCGGCGCCCGGCGGTCGGGATCTCCTCGAGGAAGAGCGCCTCGACCACGTTCTCGTGCGCGCCCAGCGTGAGCCAGTTGCGCGCCTCGACCTCGAAGCGCCCGAGCGCCGCGGCGTCGAGGACGGCGTCGAGGCGCGGCGTCTTCGCGGCGAAGCGGTTGCCGGACGCCGGATCGACGAGGATCAGCACCGAGCCCATCGCGCCCGGCAGCACGCGCTCGACCGACCAGCGGCCGTCCAGGAGGTCGCCTTCGGTGAAGGTCGGAGCGGCGGTCGGGGAGGGCATCGGGACTCGCGCCGGGGCTCAGGCCCGGCTGCGGACGAGGTTGCCGAGAATCGTCTGATAGGCCTCGCACGGCGTCCAGCAATGCGGACACCGCCCACTCGCGATCTCCGCCTGGAGGGTCCGCGTGCGCTCCTCGTCCCACAACCCCGCGAGGTCGAAGTCGCGTTCGCGCAGGTTGCCGAGCGGCGCGTCGTACATGGAGCACGGGTACACGTTCCAGCGCGCGTCCACGAAGACCGACGACGCGAGGGCCTTGCACGGCAGCGGCGTCCGGCCCGTCTCGAGGAAGCGCCGCGACAGTCTCTGGTAGCGGCGCTCGAGCCACGCGACGGGGTGGAAGCGGTGGCCCTTGCGGCGCAGGAACTCGTCGATCTCGGAGAGGCAGTCGAGCTGCGTCTTCTCCATCCCCTCGTTGCCGTAGTAGTGGGCCGAGACCTGCGCGACGTTGACGTGGAACTCGTCGAGGGCGACGTCCGGGACGCGCTTCCGCACGGCCTCGTACGTCGCGAAGAGCGCGCCGCCGTTCCAGTTCGAGAGCGTCGTGCCGAGGAACACGCCGAAGCGCCGGGAGCGCAGCGCACGCAGCCGCGCGAACGTGGCGACGGCGTTCTCGAACGCCCCGTCGCGGCCGCGGATCTCGTCGTGCACGCCGTCGGGTCCGTCGAGCGAGACCGTCACGAGCAGGCGCGGCAGACGCGTCGCGAGGATGCGCTCGACGCCGCCGACGATGCGCTCGGTCTGCTGCCCCGTCGTCGGGAAGTCGAGCAGGTAGAGGTCCGGGGCCCCCGCCACGACGGCGTCGATCAGCTCGCCCGCGTCGGGCCGCGTCCAGATCTCGCCCCCGGAGAGGTTGATCCACGACCACCACGGGCTCTTCTCGAAGAAGCGCGCGACCTCGTCGACCGTCATCGTGCCGGCCTTCGGGCGCTGCCAGATGTTGCACATGCGGCAGCGCGTGTCGCACGTGTACGTGACGATGAGCGTCAGCTTGAACGGGCGCGGGCCGCGGCCGAGGTTCGAGCGCAGGATGCGCGCGCCGAGGGTTGCGAGGGGCATCATCACAGACCGCCCCACTCTCGCAGACGCGGCGCGAGCGGCTGCGAGAGGTTCGGATCGAGGAGTTCCGCGACGTGGCGCAGCAGCACCTCGAACGCCGCGCGCACCGTCGGATCGGAGAAGCCCTCGACGTCGCGCGGCTTGCCGAGCAGGCCCTCGAGTGCGGCGCGCGCGGTCTCCGGAGGATCGATCACCACGGTGATGTCGAGCGCCCCCACGAGCGCCAGCGGCCGGAACCGGGCACCCCCCTCCTGACGCCCCGAACCGTAGAGCACGAGCGCCGCAGCGTACTCGTCACGCGCGCGCTGAAGGAACACGTGGGCATCGTCGCCCGAGACGTTCGGCGACTGCACCTGCTGCGCGCGCGCCTGCAGCGCCAGCGCAAGCTGGAAGCGGGTCTTCGCATCGGACGGAGCCGCGTGCTTCGCCATGGTCAGGAACGAGACCGCGCTCCGCGCGTCGCCGCTCACGAGCGCGTCGCCTCCGAGCCACGCAACCGCCCGCCAATGACCCGGGCTCCGGTCGAGCGTGTCCGTCCAGAGCGTGCGGTCGCTCGCCCAGCGCTGCGCCGAGACGAGCGTCGTGCCGGCGAGCGCCAGCACGGCGAGCGCGGTGGGCGCGAGCACCCGCGAGCTGCGCTCCACCGCCCGCGCGACGAGCAGGGCGAGCGCGGGCAGCGCGAACAGCAGGAAGCGGTCGGCGACACGGATGTTCAGCGGCACGAGCACCTGCACGAACAAGGTCGGCACGAGCGCGGCGAGGAACCACAGCGCCGCGGGGCGCGTGGCGCGGCGCGGGAGCGCAACGAACGGCAGCGCCGCGAAGGCGAGGAGCAGCGGACCGCCGAGCGGGCGCACGGCCTCCGGCATCTGCCAGTCGAAGAGCGGGTCCACGGGGAGGAGCGCCGTCCACGTCTGGACGCCGAGCATCCGCAACAGCTCTCCGCCGCCGGGACCGCCCTGGGGCAGGCCGCCCTCCTGGAACGGCTCGCTGAGGAGCGCGTGGCGCACCGCGACGAAGGCCGCCACGACGATCGCGGGAACGAGCGCCGCGCGCAGTCCGGCGCGGAGGCGCCGTCCCGCGGCGAGCCACGTCGCGACGACGAGCGCCGGCCACACGACCGCCTGCTCCTTCGCCAGCAGTGCGCAGGCTCCGCACGCCGCGGCGAGGCGCGGTGCGTCGCGCAGTGCGAGCAGGAGTGCGCCGAGCACGCCGACGAGCGCGAGCAGGTCGCCGCGCGACGAGACCCATGCGACGCACTCGACCTGCACCGGGTGCAGCGCGAAGACGAGCGCGCCCGCGAACGACGCCCGCGGTCCGGCGCCGAGACGCCCGAGCAGCGCGGCGACGAGGCCGGTGGCGACGCCGTGGAGCAGCACGTTCTCGAGGTGCGGTCCCCACGCCTCCTTGCCGAACAGCAGGCGGTCGAGCGCGAACGAGAGGGTGCGCAGCGGACGCCAGAGGCCCGCGTGCGTACCGTCGGCGGTCTGCACGGACGGATCGAGGAACGCGCGCCACAGGACCGACGGCCGCGTGAGCGCGTCGTTCGCCTCGAGGAAGCGGTGGTCGTCGTAGACGAACCCGTGCGCAACGGTCGGCAGGAACGCCAGCGCCGCCGCGAACGCCGCTGCGACGGGCGCGCGGCGGCCCGGTGCGGACGCGCTCACGTCACGAGCCCGTGCGCAGGACCGCGGCCCCCGACGCGCGCAGCTCCGCGAGGTGCGCGCGCACGCGCACCTCGACCTCCTCGACGGAGATGTCGCGGATGCACACCGGCATGCGGCAGAGCGACGTCTTGTAGTTCATGTTCGTCAGGCACGGGCTGCACGGCAGCGCGCGATAGAACGCGTGGCTGCCGCGCGAGAGCGGCCCGTAGAGCCGCGGCGTGTTCGGGCCGAAGAACGCAAAGACCGGGACGCCGAGCGCCGAGCCGAAGTGCACCGGTGCGGTGTCGTTGGTGACGAGGGCCGCGGCGCCGTCGAGCAACGCGGTCAGTCCGGCGATGCGCAGGCGTCCGCCTGCGTCGATCACGCGGCCGGGGCGCTCCGCGAGCGCCGTGACGCGCGCCGTCAGCTCGCGCTCGGCTCCGGCGCCGGTCACCACCACGCGCGCGTCGTCGTCGTCGACGAGACGCCGCGCGAGCCGCGCGAACGCGTCGGCGGGCCAGCGGCGGCCCTGGAAGTTGTCGCCGGAGCCGGGGTGCAGCACGACGAGCGGACCCGGCGCTGCGGCAAGCGGGCCGAGCACCGCGCGCGCCTCGGCGCGGCCGGCATCGGAGAGCGGCGGAGCCTCGGGGCGATAGCGCCTCTCGGGCACGCCCGCGGCGCGCGCGAGGTCGAGGTACGTCTGCCCCATGTGCTGCGTGTCGTCGTACGGGACGGACTTGTGCAGCAGCAGACCGCGGTTCTGCCCGGGCGTGTCGAGGCCGACGATCTGGCGCGTGCGCGCCAGCACCGCGAGGACGAGCGAGGCGCGCGCGAACTGCTCGAAGTCGACGCAGAGGTCGGGATGGCGGCGCGCGGCGCGGAGCACGGCGCGCAGGAGCGTCCACGCCAGGGCCGCCGCGTTGCGGTCGTCCACGTAGAGCCGCTCGTCGAGGTCGTCGCAGGCGTCCAGGAGCTCGCGGTTGCGCGCGAGCGAGACGAACACGAGCCGCGCCTCGGGGTAGCGCTTGCGCAGCAGCCGCACGACGGGCAGCAGCAGCACGATGTTCCCGAGGCCCCAGAACTTCACGAGCAGGATCGTGCGCGGCTCGACGAGCTCGGTGCGCGGCCGCAGCGCCTCGCGCGCGAGGCGCAGGCCGGCCAGCACGCGGCACGCGACCATGCCGCCCCAGCGGTCGATCAGCTTCGCGAGCGTGAGGTTCACGGGAGCGCCGCCCCGGACGCCGACTTCGCCCGCTGCCAGAGCAGGTTCATCTCGGTGTGGCAGTTCCAGTAGCAGGCGCGGCACGCGGCGAGTCGCGTGCGCTCGGCGGCGTAGCGGCGCGACTTCCAGAATGCCGCGAGCTCCTCGCCGCGGACGGTCGCGATCGGGCGGTCCTGCTCGGAGAGCGGGACGCACGGGAACACGCGGCCGTACGCGTCCACGACGAGCGACGTCGACGGCGCGTGGCAGCGCAGAGGCGAGCGCTCGCCCGCGAAGCAGCGCGAGAAGAGCGACAGGTACGCGTCGCTGTTCTCCACCGCGCGGCCCTCGGACTTCAGCCGCCGCAGCGTCGCCACGGCCGCCTCCATCCGCGGCGCCCACGGACGCGGCGGCGCGACGCCGTCGAGCGGCGCGCCGTCCTGGTACTCGTGCATGGGGATGAACCCGACCGAGTCGGCGCCGAGCCGCTCCACGAGGTCCACGAGCGCCTCGACCTGGTCGGCGTTGTCCGGGGTCAGCACGGTGGTCACGGCCACGCGTGTACGCCGCGCGCCCGCACGGCCGTGCCGGTCGCGCGCACGGGCCAGCGCGGCGATGCGCTCAGTGACGCGCACGAACGAACCCCGGTGGCCGCGCAGCCGGTCGTGCGTCTCCGCTTCGGCGCCGTCGAGCGAGACGTTCACGGAGTCGAGCCCCATGGCGACGAGCCGCTCGACGAGCGCGTCGTCGAGCAGGTGCGCGTTCGTGTTGACGTGCGTCACCATCCCGAGCTCGAGCGAGTAGGCGAGCAGATCGGCGCAGTCCTTGCGCAGGAACGGCTCCCCGCCCGTGAAGCCGACGCCCGTCGTGCGCAGCGCTGCGAACCCGCGCAGCACGGCGCGCCAGTCCTCGGTGTCGAACTCGCGCGCGCCCTGGCGCCGGCGGCGGACGAAGCGCGCCGGCAGCTCGCAGAACCCGCACGCGTAGTTGCAGGCGTACGACAGGATCACGGTGCCGAGCAGCGGCCCCGACTCGGCACGCCCGGCGCGCAGCGGCACCAGCGGCGCGAGCGTCTTCAGTCCCGCGTCGAGCACGCTCGGCCAGCCGCCGCTGCGCAGCCGCGAGCGCACGACGTCGAGGTACTGGCGCCTCACCGGAACCTCTTCGAGACCGTCGGGTGCTCGTACTCGCCGCAGTGCGCGCAGAGTGCCGGGAACCGCCCCTCCGCGTGCGCGCGGCGGATCGCGCGCATCGCGCCGCCGTTCCACACGTCCGTCAGCCGCTCCGTCCGCGCGTCGCCGACGGCGAGCAGCCCCTCGCTGTCGACGCAGCACGTGGTCACACGGCCGTCCCACAGGACGACCAGCGTCCCGCGCCAGAGCTCGCGACAGGGCGCGCTGCGGCGCTCCGCGACCATGCGCGGGATGGCCTGCACGCGGTCCGCGATCCCGCGCCAGTCCGCGAAGTACGTGTCCAGCGCGCCCTCCGTGGCGTCGTCCACGACCATCGACACGTCGATGCGGAGACGCGCGCCGGCGGCGTCACGCTCGGCGACGAGCGCCAGCACGTCGCGGCGCAGGACGTCGAGATCGTAGTCGCGGATCGCGCGGTGCGTCGCGTGGTCGCCGTCGACGGAGAACGTGATGCGCTCGAGTCCGCAGTCGAGCAGAGCGCGCCGGTTCTCCGGCGAGAGGTGCGTGCCGTTCGACGTGATCATGGTGCGCACGCCGCGGTCGGCCGCGTAGCGCACGAGCTCGAAGAACTGCGGGTGCAGCAGCGGCTCGCCCCACTGGAACGCGAGCACGAAGTCGAGCTGCGGGTTGTCGTCGATCACGCGCCGGAACAGCGCGGGGTCCATGAACCCCTTCGGACGACGCATCGTCGTGTTCACGGGACAGATCGTGCAGCGCAGGTTGCAGTGGTTCGTGAGCTCGAGGTTGACGCTGCTGAGGACGTGGGAGCGCTCGCTGGCCGTGCGGAACGCGATCTCGTTCCGTACGGCGTTGCCGACCGCTCCGAGGGTCGGGAACTTCACCTCGAGCAGCTCGCGCACGTCGGGCTTGCCGAGGTAGAACCGCGCGCCCACGGAGGCGATGAGCCCGGCGACCTTGCGTTCGACGGTGCTCGGTTCACGCGCCACGGGCGCCGCCTCGCAACATGGGTGCCATCCTATCCGCGCCGGGTGCGCGACGCTGCCCGCCGCCCGCGCGCGGGCCCTGGCGCCTCGCGCCCCGGCGCGCCGATCCGGTTCGCAGCGCGCGCGGCGACGGGGTCGCGCCGCGATCCGGTCGCCGCGCCGCGGGGCCGCGCGGGCGATGCAGCCGCATCGCGTCGACACCCGGCCCGGCGCCACGAACGACGCGAGGCGTGCGCCTGGGGCGCACGCCTCGCTCGGTCCGTCGCGCCACGGCCCGCGGGGGCCGCAGCACGCCGGCTACTGGAGCTCGATCGCGATCGACACGACGTCCACGTACGGCCGCGGCTGGTCGAACGTGTAGGCGAGCGGGATCACGAAGTCGACGCGGAACTGCAGGAACCGGCGGTCGCTGATCGTGCCGACGTCCGCGAGGGGCGTCCACTCGGTGATCAGCGTGGCGTCCGGGTTCGCAGGGTCGTTCACGTCGGCCGGAGCCGTGCGCACGAGCACGTCCGCCGAGAACACACCCGTCGCCGGGATGCTCGGGACGAACAGCGACGTGCCCTCGATGGCCGGCGTCGAGGGATCATCGAACTCCGGCACGAAGCTCGGCGTGTCGAGCTGGCTGTTGAACCAGCGCGAGTAGGCCGTCGAGAGGTTCATGACCATCGGCACGCCCGGGTGCGACGGGTAGCTCCCCGTCGCGGAAGGCGTGAACTGCGCGTGGCTCTCGACGCCGATGACGTTCGAGCCGACGGGCGTCGCCGCCTTCTGGGTCACCGGGTCCCAGGACGAGCCCGCCTCGAAGCGCACGTATCCGAGGCCGCCGACGCCACCGAGACCGGTGACGACGCCGACGTCCGGGGGGTCGGGGTGGATCTGCCCGATGTTGTTCGACAGCGAGCCGGTCCCGCCCGCCGCGGTCACGGTCGAGCCGTTCAGGATCTGGATGTCGCCGGGGCTCTGGATCCAGATCGTGCCACCGGCTCCGCAGCCGCCGGGCGCGCCCTCGCCGACGTCGGCCTGCGCCGCGTCGAACGTGCGCCCGCCCACACCGCCGGAGACGTCCAGGATGCTCGAGACGAGACGGACGCGCGTCCGCGCGACGAGGTGGATGCCACCACCGCCGCCGCCGCCGCCGCCGCCGCCTGCGTCCTCCGGCCCGGGGGTCCCGGCGACCGACGACGCGTTCGCGTCGTCCTCGCCGCCACCGCCGCCGCCGCCCGCGCCACCCGAACCCGCGCCGAGGGTCGGAGCGCCCTTGGCGTTGACGGGCTGGTCGCTCATGTCGGCCGCACCGTAGGCGACGCCACCGCGGCCGCCGAAGTAGCCGCCCGGATGCGTCTGCTGCGTACCGCCCGAGCTCGTGCCGTTGCCGCCCGCGGTCGCGTGGCCGCCACCGCCGCCGGCCTCACGGATGCGCGCCGGGCTGGTGTCCGGAGCAGGGAGTCCGTCCGGTCCGTTGACCGTCGGCCCCTCCTGGTCGCCCGAGAAGCCGCCCGAGCCGGCGCCGCCCGTGTTCGGGCCGCTGACGATGAAGCCGGGCGCGCCGTCCGACCCGTCGAACTTGTTGGGGTCGAACTGACGGTTGCCGAACGAGTCCAGGATCACGTCGCCGTTCGCGTCGGTCAGCGGCGCCATCGCACCGTCGCCGCCGCGGAAGCCGCCCGAGCCGCCGGCGCCGCCGAGACCGCCCGTCGGGGGGCCGGTCACGAGGTCCGTGTTGGACGTGCCGTTCACGCCGCGTCGGCCGTTCGCGAAGATCGACGACGTGTCGAGGTCGATGACGGTCTGCGAGCGCAGGACCAGCGGGAAGCGCCCGACCACGTTCGCCGTCGCGGAGGCGAACGAGACGCTGTGGTACTCGTACTCGATCTGGCGGCCGAAGGTCGCCGGATCGCCCGGGTCGAGCCCCTCGGTGACGAACGTGATCGACTGACCGGAGGTCAGCGCGAGGTCCGTCACGGGGAACGAGTTCGGGTCGTTCGGGTCGAACGGGATCGGGTTCTGCGGGTCGGCCGGAGCTCCCTGACCGAACCCGACGAACGGCATGAACGATGCGACCAGCTTGCCGGAGCCCTCCGGATCGAAGAGCGCCGGGGCCGGCCACATGGCCGTGGTGTTCAGACCGAGCGTGAACGGGTCGAGCGGGCTCGCGCGGTTCGTCGTCTGCGTGAACGACTCGCGGATGCGGTCGAGCGGCACGGGGCCGGGGCCCACGATGAACGAGGTGCGGTAGTCCTGCGCGAGGTTCGCCGGAGTGCCGTTCGCGAGCGCACCGAGGGTGCGCACGCTGCCGAGCACCACGACGTCGTACTGGCTCGCCGGGTCGAGGTTCGTCGCGGGCGTCACCTCCACCTCGACCAGCCCGAGACGGTTCTGGCTCAGGAACACGCCCACGGGGACGGGGATGTTCACCGAGCGCTCGGTCGGCGTGCCGGGGCTCGTCTTGGTCTTGACGACCTGGAACGTCGACGTGTTGACGGTGCGCGGGTCGAGCGGCTGCGCGAAGCGCAGTCGGATGACGAACGTCTTGCGCGCCGTCAGCGGCACGAAGACGGCGTTGTCCGGGTCCTCCCAGTCCGTCGAGGAGTCGACGAACGCCTCGGCGTTCGGCGGCGTCTGGTTGATGATGCGCGGCTTCTGCAGCGCGTTCACGCCCGTGCGGGCCTCGCCGCCCAGATACAGCACGGCGGAGGTGTTGGACCCGGCGACGGTGGTGAACAGGGTGCTGTAGTCCTGCTGGCCCTCCTGGAGCAGCGGGCGCAGTCCCTTCTTCGTGAGCACGGTGTTGAAGACACCCGGCTGCGCGGAGGGGATGACGATCGAGTACGCGCGCCCGGCAACGAACCCGCTGTCGGTGAGGTCCGCGCGGATCGGGATGTCGGGCACGAACATCGCGCGGCGCTCGTTGCGCCGGTCGATCATCACCTTGCGGTACTGGCGCTCGCGCAGCACCGAGCGGCTCTGCGGCACGCCCGTCGCCGGGTCGCGCGGATGGTAGAAGCGCTCGTACTCGGCGTTGCCCTCGAGCGCCGGGAACGCCTCGAGGCTCCCGTTGACCAGGTAGTCCTGCCAGAGCGCGTCGTCGCCGGCGATGCGCAGGCGGTACGGGGAGAGGTCGTCGCCGGGCAGCAGCTGCGGCGGGTAGATGCCGGTCACCGTCTCGTCGTCGATGCGCGTGCCCGCGCCGTAGGACGGGCCGAAGATCTGCGCCAGGTCGCGGTCGATCTTCGCGAGCGAGCGGAAGCGACCCGTCGCCTCCATGTTCTCGATGAAGCGCCGCGCCTTGCGCTGCGCGTCGATGCGCGAGAGGCCGAGCTTGAGCTGGTAGTACTCCTGGATCGCCTCGGGCCGGATCACGACGCGCCGCTGCGTCGAGCGGTCGTACATGAACTTGCCGGTCAGGTACTGACCGCGGGCCTGCTCGCTGTTGTTCGTGCCGGAGCGGATCAGGATCGTGTCCGGACCCACCGTGCGTCGCAGCACGTCCGCCGCGAACCGCACCGTGATCTCCTCGTCGAGCCGCACACCGGCGATGCCGTCGTGCGTGGTGGAGCGCACGTAGTTGTGCTCGCCCGCCTCGGCCGGCGCCATGGGGCGCACCAGCGAGAAGGTGCCGAGCGCGACTCCCACCACGAGAGCGCCGCCCTGGAGGAGGGCCGTGCCCAAGCGCTCGAAGTTACGGTTTCGCTTCTGGTTCATGTCGTCTCCAGGCGTCGCGCCGCGCGTGGCGCGCGGCCGTGTTCCGTCGCCCCTCGTGCCCGTGGACCGGCCGTGCGTCGTGCGCACTCCGGCTCGTGTCGTCGGTCCGATCCCGGCGCCTTCCGGGTCACCCTGCGGTCGCGGTGACCTGCTCCGGCACCCGGACTCGGTCCTGAGTCCTAGCTGCGTCGTAGCTGCTGAGCCCAATACCTTCGGCAGTGCCCCGGAGGACCAGCCTCCGCGGGCGCTCCCGGCCGGCCCCGATATCGCACCGAGGCACGGCGGCGGTCAACGCATTTCCGGAACCCCCGGGCAGCCCCGACCGCCTCGGGTCCCCGGAGCCGGGCCGGCCGCCGCGGTGACCGTGTCCGCCGCGGCCCTGGGCTCCCTGCCGCAGACTTCGGCTGCGACAGGGAGATGTCGTTCGGTCTCGATCAGAACTGGTACGGGATCTGGAAGCTCGAGATCCGCGCCGTCTGGTTCGTGGTCAGGTTCGCGACCATCACCACGCGGAACCGCACGAAGCGGTGCCCGTCGACCAGCGACGCGTCCGTCTGCCAGCCCGTCGCCGTGCTCGGGTCCGCGATGAAGCCGCCCGGCTTCAGCGGATCCGGCTTGCCGTCGGCGCCCTCGAGCTCCACCACCACCTGCACGCCGCCGGACTGGGACTGCGGCGAGAGGATGGGCTCGGCGAAGACCGGGTTGTCGGAGGCGAGCTCGTAGAACTTGGAGGTGGCGCGCGTCGTCCGGCGGCGCTTCTTGAAGCGGATGTCGTAGACGACCGCGTCGAGCGCGAAGTTCGCGGTGCCCGCGTTCTCGTCGCGCGAGACGGCGCGGCGGGTCGGGAACGAGATGCCGGCCGGGATGAACGCCACGCGCAGGATCTGGCAGTTGTTGCCGCCGGCGACCTTCGCGTCGAACACCAGGTTGTTCAGGCCGTTGAACTCGAACGGCGACGCGAACGCGGGCCAGTCCCAGTACCCGGTGTCGAGACCGGGCGGGTTGATGTTCAGGGCCTGCGGGATCGAGTACTCGCCGTCGTAGACGAGCTGCGCGGTGCCGATGTTGACGTTCGCGGGCCAGTCGGAGCCGAGGGACTGCACCGACGTGTGACCGAGGCGCAGTTCGACGCTCGAGTGGTTCGCCGCGAAGAGCGCGTTCGACGACGGGCCCCACGCGGCGGCCACGATCGCGGCGGAGATGCCCACGTCACCCGGCACGTAGAGCATCTGCGTGCGGGAGCCGAGGGGCACGTTCGAGCAGCCGCCGCCGCCGGACGTCGGCACCGTGGCCGCGACGAGCGGCTCCACGACGCGCGTGCGCACCAGGGCGCTGATCCCGGTGCTCGTCTGCGTGTACTGGACGTCGGTGTTCGGGTAGGTGGTCGGCGCGCCCGCGATCAGCCAGCCGGGCTGGATCGAGTTCCACTCGCCGCCCTCGGTCTGGGTGATCGCGTCCATCATCGTCTGCGTGTCGAACGACTCGGCGAGGATCGACGACGACGGCTTCCCCGCGACGTAGCGTGTGCGGAAGATCGGGAATACGAGCGGCCGCCGCAGCGGGTTGCCGGCGAGGTCCGTGATGCCGTCGGTCAGCGTCACCTGGATGTCCCAGCCCGACAGGTTCGCCTCGTCGGAGCCGAAGCCGAGGGACGGCACGAACAGGAAGCGGCGCCCGGAGGGCTCGTTCGGATCGAGCCGGATGAAGCCCGGGACGCGCTCGTTGATCGCGATGCGCTCGACGATCACCGTCGACGACGGGTCGAGCGTGTTGATGTCGATCGGCTCGCTGAACTCGAGGATGACCACGGCGTCCTCGTCGACGAGGCCCGTGACGCCGCTGCGCGGCGGGTCGAAGCCGAGCTTGCCCGTGCCGAAGTCGCCGATGAACGAGGGCTGCCCGGGCACCGGGTCGTCGTACTTGTCGTTCGTGCGGAACGAACCGGAGAACTCCCGGAGCAGCGGGTCGCGATTGGCGTTGCGCACCACCGCGAGCTCCGGCGTCGCCGGCAGGAAGACCGTGAAGTCCTGGAAGGCCGGGAAGCCCGTCGGGTTGTCCTTCTCGGAGACGAGCGAGTTCGCCTTCCGCGAGTCCTCCAGGTTGCGCTGCGTGCGCGTCGAGTCGAAGTAGACGCGCTTGCCGCGCGCGAAGACGGCGCCCGTCGCGTCACGCGCGCCCGTCTGCGTCACCTCGGTGATGCGGACGGAGCGGTGCGACACGGTGCCCTTGCGGAGCAGCGCGGAGAACTTGAACTCGAGTCGCTCGTTGCGGCGCACGTCCGTGCGGCCGTTCTGCACGAACGACGTCATCACGAGCGCTGCGCGACCGAGCCCCGGCGCGTAGTTGCGCGCCCGGCGCGCCTCGGCGCGCGGCGCGGCGGCTCCGACGACGGCGGCGGCGAGGGCCGCTCCGACTGCGAACCGGATGGAGGAAGGTCGCATGGGGCGAACTCCTGGGATCATCGACTGCCCGGACCACCGCGACGGCCGTCCGCAACGGACCCCGACACTCCCCGCGGAGGCGCCTCCTGGGAGTGCCGGAGCGTACGCATACCCACGTACGCCCAGGCCCGGTGCGATGCTAAGGCTGCCGTGCAGACCCGTCTACTGGTTTCCACACCCTCGGACGCGACGCCCAGCGCCCTCGGGACCCCGGACGAGCGCAACTGCCGTGCCGCCTGCGGCACCCGCCGCGGCACGCGGATTCGGGGGATCCGGGCCCCTCGCGAGCGGAACCGCACGCGAGGGCCACGTGCGGTTCCGCTCGCGGCGCGGCGGCCCGGCGACGGCTACGCCGGCCGGCCGTGCCCGCGGCGGCTCGGTGAGAACCCGGCCTCCAGCGCCTCGGCCGGGGTCCGGAAGAGCACGAGGTTCGCGTCGAGCACCTTGGCGGCGTCGGCCGATCCGACGGGGTGGTGCCGCAGCGCCTCGCTGCTCCCGACGTGGCGGGCGCGCGTGCGCGTCCCGCAGTGCAGGCACTCCAGGTCCGCGGGCGAGCGCGTGAGCAGCAGGAAGTCCGGCAGCACGTGCGCCGGCTCGCGCGCCGCGATGCACGCCCCGTTGCGGCACCGCAGCCCGTACGGGCTGCGGTAGCGGAGCGCGGCGTCGCGGAACAGCTCGGCCTCGGCGCGCCCGGGCTCCGCGCCGGCCGCGGCCGCGAACTCGAGGAGCGCGGCGAGCGCGCCGGGGTGGGTGCGATGGACGACCCCCTCGGGCACTGCGCGCCCGCGGCCGCGGAACGGCGCGGCGACCAGCCGCTCGGGAGCGCCGTCGGTCGGTGCGACGAGCAGGACGTCCGTGTCCTCCACCTCGCGGCGCGCGCGGCGCTCCGACTCGCCGGGCGGGACGCCGACCTCCTGGAAGAGCGGGAGCTGCGGCGCCTCCTCCGGCGCGAGGAGCACCGTGTCGACCATGTCGAGCAGGGAGCGCATCGTGCGCGCCTCGAACCGCAGGGGGCGCCGCCCCGTGCGCCGTGCGAGCCGCTGGAGCGCGTCCTCCGGCAGGTCGCGCCCGCGCGCCGGGACGAGGAGCACGGTCGCGTCGAGCGCGGCGAGCGCCGCGAGCAGCGCACGGGCGGCGCGGCTCCCGCGGAGATCGCCGCACACGGCGACGTGGATGCGATCTCGGGCCGGCGCGCTGCGGCGGTCGGCGGAGAGCCCGGTCTGCGTGTGCGCGGCGAGCGCCGCGGCGAGCAGCGAGAGGCCCGACGCGGGGTCCTCGCCGTCGCCCTCGCCCGCGTTCACGACGGGCACGCCGGCCAGCTCGGACGCCGCGCGCGCGAAGCCGAGGGCCGGGTGGCTCGTGACGAGCACGTCGGCGTGGCGCGCGGCCTCGACGGCGACCGACAGGGGCGGCGGCGTCGCTCCCGACGTCACGTCGTCGAGCCGCAGGACCCCCGCGCCGAGGCGCTGGGCCGCGGCGAGCCACGCCGCGGGCGGCAGCGCGGACGGCCCGAACGGCAGCACGGCCACGATCCTGCCGCGGAGCGGCGTCCACGTCCCCGGCTCGCCGCGGACGCGCTCCGCGAGCGCGCGCAGGTCGGCTGCGCGCAGTCCGAGGAGTCCCGAGAGAGCGCGCGTCATGCCGGCACCAGCGCGTGCAGCACGCGCAGGCCGTGCAGCACGGCGTGCGGCCGGACGACGTGGTCGCGCCGCACGTGGGGCGAGAGCGCCGCGGCGGCGCCGCCGGTCAGGACGCGGACCGCGCCCGCGCCCACGAGGGCGCACGCGGCGTCGAGGAGCCTCTCGACCATCCCCGCCGTCCCGAGCAGCGCGCCGGCGCGCAACGACTCCTCCGTGCTCGTCGCGGGCGTGCGCGGCGGCCCGTCGTGCGGGACGGCGGGGAGGTGCGGCGCACGCCGGAGGAGCCCCTCCGCGGCCGCCGCGGGCCCCGCGGCGATCGCCACGGCGAGGAAGGTCCCGCGGGCGTCGAGGGCGTCCACCGTCACGGCCGTGCCGACGTCGGCCACGACGACCTCGTCGACGCCGAGCTCGGCGCGCGCGCCGAACGTGGCGGCCACGCGATCGAGGCCGAGCCGCGCGGGATCGCGGTAGCTGGTCGGCACCGCGGCGACCGTCTCGGGACCGAGGACGCGGACCGGGCGCCCGAGGGCCGCGAGCAGCGCCGGGAGCCGCGCCGGAGCCGAGCAGCCGACGACGAGCTCGTCGGCCGTGTACGCCTGCGGAAACGGGATGACGCCCCCCACCTCGCCGCCCTCGACGCTCTCGACGGCGACGAGGCGCGCCCCGTCGAAGGCCCCGAGCTTGAGGCGGGAGTTCCCGAGATCCGCGACGACCAGCACGGCGCGCGATGCTATCCGCGGCGACGGCGGGCGGCGCGCTCCGCGGGGCGGCCGCCCCGCGACGCCGTCACTCGGCGGCCCGGGGTCGCGACGTCAGGTAGACGACGGTCCGCTCGCGGCCGGTCTCGTCGATCACGAGCACGTCGTAGCGCGCGAGCCCGCGGCCGTCGCCGCGCAGGTAGCGGAGGATGTCCTCCTTCGCGCGGACGGCCACGCCGTTGATGGAGACGACCGTGTCGCCCTTGCCGATCCCGCGGCCGGCGGCCACCGGCGTGTTCGCGCCCGGGACCGAGAGCAGCTTCACCCCGCGCGGCCCGTCCGGACCCTGAACGGTCTCCGTGACGAGCTTCGCGAGCACCTCCTCGTCGCCGAACTGCTCCCACCAGGCGGCCTCGTCGGCCGGGACGCGCCAGGTGTTGCCCGTCGGGTCCGCGAGCGTGTCGCGGTACGCCAGCGCGCCGGAGATCCTCGCGCGCTCGACGGCGCGCTCGAACGGTCGCCCGCCGGGCGGGAGCGGATCCACGGGCGGCCGCCCGGCGCCGAGGTTCACGGGCGCGGGCACCTTGCGGGGCAGGTAGAGGAGCTCGGTGAGCGCCGGGCACGAGAAGACGATCGCGGGCTGGTGCGACTTCGGATCCTCCCCGAACCCGAGCAGGGTGAACTCGTGCCGCTGCCCGTCGACGTCCACGCTGAGGCGCTCGCCGGGCTGCACCATCGTGGGCGTGCCGCCGCCGGACTTGATGATCGCGAGCGAGAGCGTCGGGTCGCCGTCGACCTCGATCCCGCCCTCGCAGGAGTAGGTCGCCCGGAACTTCGCGTCCGGCTTCTCCTTCTCGCGCGGAGCGGGAGGAGGCGGCGGCGGCGGGACGACGCCGTTCACCGGCGTCTTCCAGATCGGCTCGAAGCCCGGCAGCGCGCCGGGCCAGCGCGTCGTGATCAGCTCGGCCTTCTCGGCCTTCGGCCACGTGACCTCGGGCCGCTGCGCGCGCGCCTTGAAGGTCTTCCAGAAGTGCACGCCGACGAACCCGGCGCCGCACAGCGCGGCGCAGTTCGCGACCCAGCAGACCGACTTGAGCTGGCTGATACGCATGAGCGGGGCATCCTAACCGGGAGACGACCCGGTGTTGGACGTCCACCGCCCCGACGCCTTGCGAGAGCCTGCGCCGGGCCGCTCAGTACGTGCCGTCGAAGGCCGCCTTCGCGTTGCGGCCCTTCGAGATGCCGCGCATCTCGAGCTTCAGCTCGCCCGGGTTGTCCGACGCCGCGAGACCGTCGTCGAGCGAGATCTCGCCCTGCCGGATCAGGCGCACGAGCGACTGGTTGAAGGTCATCGTGCCGAAGTACTCGGAGCCCTCGTAGATGGCCTTCGGCAGCTCGCGCGTCTTGCCGTCGGCGAGCAGCTCGCGCACCGTGGGCGAGCCGAGCATGATCTCGACCGCGGGCACGCGCCCGTGCTTGCCGCTGCGCGGGATCAGGCGCTGGCTGATGACGCCCTCGAGGAGCATCGAGAGCTGCATGCGGATCAGCGGGTGGTGGTGCGGCGGGAAGAACGCCAGGATGCGCTCGACGGTCTGCACGGCGTTGACGGTGTGCAGCGTCGAGAACACGAGGTGGCCCGTCTCGGCCGCCTGCAGCGTCGCCTCGACCGTCTCGCGGTCGCGCATCTCGCCGACCATGATCACGTCGGGCGCCTGGCGCACGACGTGCTTGAGCGCGGACGAGAAGTTGAGCGTGTCCACGCCGACCTCGCGCTGGCTGATCGCGCTGCGGTCGTCGCGGAACAGGAACTCGACCGGGTCCTCGAGCGTCACGATGTGGCGCGGCTCGTTGGAGTTGATCCAGTTGATCATCGCCGCGAGCGTCGTCGACTTGCCGCTGCCGGCCGTGCCCGTGACGAGCACCAGCCCGCGCCGCAGGCGGCAGAGCCCGGTGAGCTGCTGCGCGGGGAGCATGATCTGCTCGATGTGCGGGATCTGGGACTTCACGTGGCGGAACACGAACGCGAGCCGCCCGCGCTGGCGGTACACGTTCGCGCGGAAGCGCCCGACGTCCGCGACCTCGTAGGCGGAGTCCGCCTCGCCCGTGCGGAAGAACTGGTCCTGCTGCCGCGAGTCGAGCACGCGGTCGAACAGCTCCTGCGCCATCGCGGGCGCGACCACGAAGTCCGGCACGAACCGGATCTTGCCGTCCACGCGGATCGACGGGTTCGCGCGCGTCCGTACGATGAGGTCGGAGCCGTTGCACTCGACCAGGAGCTGGAAGAGGTTCTCGAGTTGCATCCGCCCCCCCGGTCCGTCGCGGACGCGCGGGCGCGGGAGGGACGGCGCGGCTACGCCGGGCCGTCGTCCTCCGACGCCCCGAGCGCCCGGGTCACGCGCCTCAGGAGGACGTCGAGACCGGAGCCGCTCACGGCCGAGAACGGTGTCACTTCCGCATCGGTCTCGCGCGACAGCGAGTTGAGGGATTCCTCCCAGCCGGTGAGGTCGCACTTCGCGAGCGCGACGATCTCCGGCTTCCGCGCAAGATCGGGCGAGTAGCGCGCCAGCTCCTCGCGCACCGTGCGGTACGCGGCGTCCGCCGGGGGCGACTCCCCCGTCGGGTCGTGCGCCACCACGTGCACGAGCACGCGCGTGCGCTCGACGTGCCGCAGGAAGCGGTCGCCGAGCCCGCGGCCGTGGTGCGCGCCCTCGATGAGCCCGGGCAGGTCCGCGAACGTGATGCGCACCGCGGGCGACAGCTCGACGACGCCGAGGTGCGGGGCGAGCGTCGTGAAGCGGTGCGCTCCGACGCGCGTGCGGCTGCGCGAGAGCGTCGCGAGCAGCGTCGACTTCCCGGCGTTCGGCAGCCCCACCAGCCCCACGTCCGCGAGCAGCTTCAGGCCGAGCACCAGGTCGCGGCGTTCCCCCTCGCGGCCGAGCTCCGCCTCGCGCGGCGTCTGGCGGTCGGCGCGCGCGAAGTGCGAGTTGCCGCGCCCGCCCCCGCCGCCGCGCACGATGCGCACGGTGTCGCCGGCCTCGACGAGGTCCTTGAGCAGCACGTCGGTCGCCGCGTCGCGCACCTCGGTGCCGACGGGCAGGTCGACCACGAGGTCGGCGCCGTCGCGGCCGTGGCGGTTGTTGGACCCGCCGGGACCGCCCTTGGCCGCGCGCAGGACCTTGCGGCCGCGCAGCGCGAAGAAGCCGTGCGTGTCAGCGGAGGCGCGCAGCACCACGTCGCCGCCGCGTCCGCCGTCGCCGCCGTTGGGTCCGCCCTTCGGGACGTACTTCTCGCGGCGGAAGGACACGCAGCCGTCGCCGCCGCGCCCACCCTCGACGCTCACCCGCAGCGCGTCGTGCGACCCGCCCGCAGGTGCGGCCACGGGCGCTACTCCGCGGCGGCGTCGCTCGGGTCGACGTGCACGCGGCGTCCGGTGCCGAACGACACGACGCCGTCGGCCGTCGCGAACACCGAGAAGTCGCGCGCGACGCGGGTGTTGCGGCCCGCGCGGAACTTCGAGCCGACCTGCCGCACGATGATCGAACCGGCGCGCACGCTCTGGCCGCCGTACGCCTTCAGCCCGCGGAACTGCGCGTTGCTGTCGCGCCCGTTCTTCGTCGAGCCCTGGCCCTTCTTGTGTGCCATGTCGCTGCTCTCCCAGCTCCGGCCGCGGCAGACGCCGCGCCGGACGCGCCTCAGCCGCTGATCTTCTCGACGACCGCGAGCGTGTACTTCTGCCGGTGGCCCTGCTTCTTGTGGTGGTTCTTGCGCCGGCGGTAGCGGTAGACGATCACCTTCTTGCCCTTGCCGTGGGCCTGGACGCGCGCCGTCACGGCCGCGCCGTCGACCAGCGGCTTCCCGACGCGCAGTTCCGCGCCCTCGCCGAGCGCGAGGACCTCGGACAGCTCGAGCGTGGCGCCCGGCTCGGCGTCGGCGCGGTAGGCGAGGCGGACCGCCTGGCCCTCCTCCACCCGGTGCTGGTGGCTGCCGTCACGGATGATCGCGTACATGACCGTCTCCTGCAGCCCCTTCGCCGCGGTTCCAGGGCGAACCCGAAGGGGGAAACGGCGGACGATAGCCGCGGCGCGCGCCCGGCAGCGCGCTTTTTCAGCCCCGTGCGGCCACGACGCTGAACCCGTCCTGGCCGAGCGACTCGTCCTCGACCACGTCCACCGCGACGCCGTGCTCGGACTCGATCGCGTCGAGGTCCTCCTCGCGCCGTTCGAGGGCGTCGGCGACGCCGGGTGCGCAGACGATCTCGACGCGCCGAGGGCGCGTGTCCGCGACGAGCGCGCGCAGGTCGCGCAGCGCCGCGAGCGCCGCCGCGGCCGACGTGCGCACCCGCCCCGCCCCGTGGCAGCTCGCGCAGCGCTCCGAGCCGGCGCGGCCGGGTCCGGTGCGCGTGCGGCGGCGCGTGATCTCCACGACCATGAACTCCGACATCGGCGCGACGCGCATGCGCGCCGGGTCGCGCGCGAGCGCACGGCGGAAGGCGGTCTCGACCGCCGCGCGGTTCGCCTCGTCGCGGCAGTCGATGAAGTCGACGACGATCAGCCCGGCGAGGTCGCGCAGCCGGATCTGGCGCGCGGCCTCCTCGGCCGCGAGCAGGTCGGTCTCGAGCGCGGTCTCCTCGAGGTTCGCGCCGCGCCGGCGGCGCCCCGAGTTGACGTCGATCGCCCAGAGCGCCTCCGTCTCGTGGATGACGAGCGACGCGCCGCCCGCGAGCGGCACGTGCGGCGACGCCAGCCGCCGCACCTCCTGCTCGATCCCGAAGGCGTGGAAGAGCGGGACGGACGTGGCGTGGACCCGCACGTCCACGGCGCGCTCGGCGCCCTCGAGCGTCGCGCGCGCGTCGTCGGCGGCGTCGGCGTCGTCGGTCACGACCGCGAGCGGATCGGCGGCGCCGTCGGGCGCGCGGACCAGCAGCTCGCGCACGGCGCGGCTCGCGAACCCGGTCTCCTCGTGGAGCACGGCCGGCGCGGGCCGCGTGCGGGCGCGCGCGAACGCCGCATCGTGCTGCGCCCCGAGTGCGGCGAGCTCGGCGGCGATCTCGGCATCGGACGCGGAGCCGGCCGCGGTGCGGGCGACCGTGCCGCAGCCCGCCGGGACGGGCAGGCGGGCGAGCGTCTGCAGCAGCCGCTCGCGCGCGGCGCCCTCGCCGAGCCGCCGACTGACCGCCACGCGCCCGAGGCCGGGCATCAGCACCACGGTGCGGCCGGGGAACGAGAGCCGCATCGTGAGGGTCGCGCCCTTCTGGCCGATCGGGTCGCGCGCGACCTGGACGACCACGTCGTCGCCGCGGCTGCACAGCTCCTCGATCCGCCGCTCGCCCGGCTCCGGCGCAGCGTCCTCGGCGTCGTCGTCCGGGGCGCGCCGCGCGGCGTCGCCGGCCACCACGACGTCGTCGGCGTGCAGGAACGCGGGCCGGTCGAGGCCGATGTCCACGAAGGCCGCGCCGATCGCCGGCTCCACCCGCACCACGCGGCCCTTGTAGACGTTGCCGACCAGGGTGCGCTCGTCGGCCCGCTCGACCCAGAGCAGCGAGAGTCGGCCGTCCTCGAGCAAGGCGGCGCGGCGCTCCTCCGGCTCGGCCACGTTGATCAACAGGGTGCGCGACATGTGCCTCGATCGCGAGGGGCCGTGGACGGGGGCCGCGCGGATCGTACCCGCAGCCGCCACGTCCTGAAAGGTCGAGGGCGCACGCCGTGGCGCGCGCCCTCGCGTCGAACTTCGGAGTGCGTGCGATCGGCTACTTGGGGCCGGTCAGGCGCACGGAGCCCGGGGCCGTGTCCGCGCTGGCGGGCGTGCCGTCGTCACCGTAGATCTCGAGCAGCTCGGCCTCGATGCGATCCTGACGGTCGCGGAGCTCGTCCATGACCAGCTCCTTCATCTGCGCCGCGTCGCGCACGATCTGCGGCGTGATGAACACGATCAGGTTGCGCTTCGTGTTCGAGGTCTGCTCGCCGCGGAAGAGCCAGCCGACGACGGGGATGTCGCCCAGGTACGGGATCTTGTTCACCTGGTGCGACTCGTTGTCGGACAGGAGTCCGCCGATCACCGCGGTCTGGCCGCTGTCGAGCTTGACGTTCGTGACGACCGTCGCGTTGCTCTCGCGAGGCAGCGCGATCGACTGCGGGCCGGTCTGGCCGCCGCCGCCGGTCGTGAACACGTCGAAGCCCGGCTGCTCCGCGCTCTTGCCCGTCAGCGCCTTCTGCTGCGGGATGATCGTCATCATGATCTGGTCCTTGTCGGGGATCACGTGCGGGATCATCAGGAGCTGGAAGCCGACCTGCACGGGGCTGTTGGCCGCCTCGGAGATCGAGAACTCGAGGCCGCCGGACTGGTTCGAGGTCGCCGTCGTCTGCGCGAAGCGGATCGTCTCGCCGACGAAGATCGTGGCCTCCTGGTTGTCCAGCGCGATGAGCTTCGGCGCCTGGACGAGCTGGCTGCGGCCGTCGGACTTGACCAGGTTCAGCGCGAACTGCGTGGCCGTGAAGTCCAGCGTGCCGTAGGAGAAGAGCGAGTCGAACAGGGCGTCGCCCGGCGTGACCGCGAGCGGCAGGTCGCGCGAGCCGTCGCCCGCACGTCCCGGCGTGAGCTGGTCCTCGAAGCCGCCCTCGCCCAGCGTGAACGGCAGGCGGTGGACCATCTTGCCGAGCGACATCGAGGCCGAGAGGCCGCGGTCGCCCGGGCTGACGCCGAGGTCGAGGAAGTCGTCGTTGGTCGTGGAGATGAACTTCACGTCCACGAACACCTGCGCGGGCTCGACGTCGACGCGCGCGATCAGCCGCTCGAGCTCGTCGAGCGCGGGCGCGGTGCCGGTCGCGATCAGCGAGTTCGTCTCCTTGATGTAGGTGACGCTCCCGTCCGAGCCGACCGCGGCCTTGAAGGCCTTGAGCAGGTTGAACTCGGCCTCGATGTCCGCGATCTTGTCGCCGGCCACCGAGACGTTCTTCTCGCTGATCTGCGTCTCGATCTTCGCGCGGTACGGCGACGCCGGGCGCACGAAGCGGAGCCGGAAGACGCGCGTCTCGAGCTCCGCGCGGATGCTCGCGGGGGAGACGATGCGCAGGATGCCGCGCTCCTCCTGGACGACCGTGAACCCGAGCGTCTTCACGATCGTGTCGAGCGCGACGCGCCACGGGATGTCGTGCAGCGAGAGCGTGACCGTGCCCTCGACCTCGCGGCCGACGACGATGTTCGCGCCGGCGAGATCGGCCACGGCCTTGATGACGACGCGGATGTCCGCGTTCTCGAAGTCGAACGAGACCCGCTCCGGCTTCTCGATGCGGATCAGGTTCGCGCTGCGCTCGTCGAGCTGGCAGCCCGCCCGTTCCGCGACGACGTCGAGCGCCTCGCGCCAGGGCAGGTTCTTCAGCTTGACGGTCACCAGCGACTGCTCGGCCTCGGCCGTCAGCACCAGGTTGACCTCGGTCTTCTCCTGGATGAACTCGATGACGTCCTTCAGCGGACGCTCGACGACATCCAGCGTCACGTCGCTCGGGCCCTTGCCGCGCCGATCGGCGTCGGCCGGACGTTCCTGAGCGTGTGCCGCCGGGGCCGCTGCGAGCAGCCCGAGGGCCGCCGCTCCGAGCGCGGACGTCGCCGCCGCGTTACGTGCAAAGCGCCTCATCTCGTACTCCTCCCGTGGGGACGGTGTCTCACACCGTGCGCCTTCCCTGCGGCGCACGGCGATCTCTGGCTCACTTCTTGTTCACCGGGTCCTTGATCTCGAACCCGTCGAAGTCGTAGACGACGAAGTCCTTCGTGATCTCGACCACACGGCACTTGCCGCGCTCGTCGACGAAGTCACCGATGCGCTTCGCGTGGCCGTTCACGAGGATCACGCTGCCCTCGGAGCGCAGGATCGCGCCCGAGTAGCGCAGGCGCAGGGCCTCGAAGCCGAGCTGCACCTCCGCGAGGCGGCGCATGTCGACCATGTCCTGCACGATCGACGCCGCGTCCTCGTTGACCTCGCGTCCGTTGACGAGCGCGAGGAAGTTGTCGTGCGTGCGGATGCCGCCCTTGAAGTCGAACGCATCCATCTGCGTGCGCATCTGGTCGCGGAACTCCTCCACCTGGGTGCGGCTGATGAACTGGGGCACGACCTGGAGGTCGCGCTCGGCCTTGATCGCCTGGAACGGTTCGATCACGTCGCGCTGCAGGATCTCCTTCAGCTCGGGGATCGTTACTCTGGGTTCGGCAGCGCGGACGTCCGCCTCCAGCTTTCCGACCTTGTTGTCGATCAGAATCTTCAGTTGCGACAGGGGCACGAGCTTGTGCTCCTGGATGTAGAAGGCCTCCTGGCGGACGTCGTCCTTGAGGCCCTCGACGTCGAAGCGCAGCTTCTCGACCAGCCGGCGCTGGGCGTCCGCGTCCTTCACGTCGCCGCTGCCGTCCTCCGCCTCCTCCGCGCTCCTGCGCGGGTCGATCAGCGGGTCGCGGCGGTTGACGCGCGGCTTCAGCTGGTACTTCTCGACGTACGCCGCCTTCTGCTGGCGGATCATCTTCTGGATGACGGGGTCGTTCTTGCGGCGATCGTAGTTCGCGATCTCGACCGGCTTCGCCAGGCCCGCGTTGCTCGTGTACATGAAGGTCACGAGGTCGAGCGAGACCGAGTGGCGCGCCGTGACCTCGCGCCCGTCGCGCTCCGGCAGGCCGGCCGCGATCGAGAACGACGTGACGTTCACGAGGCGGTCGAGCGTCTCGAACAGGTTGATGAACTTCAGCACCTGGTCGAACGTGCCCGAGAGCTCGAGCTTGAAGGGCATGCGCGCGATCGCGGCGCCCGCGGCCGACGCGGTGTTCAGGTCCGCGACGCGCGTGAGCTGCACGCCCGAGAGCTTCTCGAAGTCGCCGATCGTCGTGGCGAGGCGGTTGACCTCCTCCTCGCTCGGCAGGATCGCGGCGTCGCGCGCCACGATCTCGCGATAGACGATCACGTCCTGTTCGCGCTTCGGGATCAGTTCCGCCTCGGCGCGCGCCGCGGCGATCTGCTTCTCGAGCTCCTGGATCTTCCGGCGCTCGCCCCACTCGTTCTGGTCGCTGATCTCAGCGGCCTCGGGGTGCTCTTCGGTGACCTCGGCGGCGTAGATGCGCTGGTGATCCCAGTACGCGAGGCCGCCGAACGCGCCGACAAGGAGCAGCGTCGCCGCGACGATCACGAGCAGGAGCTGTTTCTCGCTGAGCCTACCCACGACGATCCCTCCCGCAGGGCGCCGAAGCGCCTACTGCTTCTCCTTGCTGCCGGGCGGAGCCAGGTCGATGCCCCACTGGAAGCGCCACGCCTTGTCCGGGACGCGGCCGTCCGCGAACTCGACGCGCTCGCCACGCGGGGGATCGAGGGCCTGGAAGTCGCCGAAGAACTCCGGGTCGGACCGGAGCTCCTTGTTGAAGTCGCTCATGCGCGACAGCTCCTCGCCGCCGGACCAGCCGGTGATCCAGAGCGCGCCGGGCGACCGCGCCATGCGCGGGCTCTGCGAGCGGACGCCCGAGAGCCACGCCTGGTGCTTCGCCGTCGAACCCTTCGCGTGGATGAGGTCCGCGAGCTGGTCGAGCTTGCGGCTCCACAGGAAGCGGCTCTTGCCGATCTCCTCGATCGTGGCCCGCCGGCGCTGGTACTCCTTGAACTCGGCCTGCAGCGCCATCGAGCGCTGCGCGAGAGCCTGGAGTCCGACCAGGTCCTCCTCGAGTCCGGCGCGGCGCTCGCGCACCTCGGCGAGCATGCCGAAGTGCACGTAGCCCCACACGCTCATCGCGGTGGCGCACAGGAAGACGCCCACGACCACCGCGACGAAGCGCACGATGGGCGTGCCGTCGACCTTGCGGTACTCGGGGGGCAGCAGGTTGACGCGGATCATGGCGCTCAGTCCTTTCGCAGCCGGCCCGCGAGGCCCATCACGATGGCGAGCTGGCCCGCGTTCGCGCGCAGCGCGGCGGCGTCGACGCAGTCCTCGTCCACCTTCAGGTTCTCGGTCGGGTCCCAGTGGCGCGTGCGCTTGTCGAAGATCTTCTCGAAGGTCTCGGCGACGAGCGGGAGCGCCGCCCCGCCGCCGGACAGGAAGACGTCGTCGACCGCCTGGTCGAACTGGTTCTCGAAGTAGTCGAACGACAGGTGGATCTCGTTGCCGAGGTCGTCGATCGACGGCAGCACCGCGTCGCGCAGCGCGTCGGCGTGCTCGCCGGGCTGGCGCTTCAGCTGTTCGGCCTGCTGCTGGTCGCAGCCGAGCCGCTTGCTGACGGCGGCCGTGAAGTCGTCGCCGCCGAGGTAGATCTCGCGCGTGAAGCACAGGGCCTCGCCGCGCAGCACGTTGATGTTGGTCTTGTTCGCGCCGACGTCGATCAGCGCGGTGACGCGTCCGGCCTGCTCGGCGCCGGGGGCGAGGCGCGAGCGCGCCTCGAACGCGTTGCCGAGCGCGAACGCGTCGACGTCGATCAGGTGCGGCTGCAGGCCGATCGACTGGATCAGCCCGACGTGGTCCTCGATGAGGCTGCGCTTCACCGCGACGAGCAGCACGCGCATCTCGTTCTCGGCGAGGCCCTCGAAACGGCGTCCGCCGTCGTCGAGGCGCTGTGCGTCGAGCACGACCTCGTCGATGTCGAACGGGATGTACTTGTCGGCCTCGAAGCGGACCGCGTTCCGCAGGTCGTCGTCGGCCATCTTGACCATCGTCAGATAGCGCACGATGACGGACTTGCCGCTCACGGCCGTCGCGACGCGGCGCGTGCGGAAGACGTGGCCCTGGAGCATCTCCACCACGCACTCGGCCCGCGCGGACTCGGACGGCACGTCGCGCTGCGCGTACGCGGTGATCACGTACTCGCTGCCGACCTGCGTGAGTTCGATCGCCTTGGCGCTGTGGGTGCCGACGTCGAGGCCGATCAGGCTCTTCTGTCGCTTCAGCATCCGATGCCTCCGGAGCGCCGCGAGACGGCGGCGAACACATCCGTTTCGGCGTCCGGAGCCGGCGAGTTGAGCCGAATTGTCGATTCTGAGAGACGCGGGATGCGTTCGGAGCAGCGCGGAGCGCGCCGCGGTCAGGCTCGAATCGAGAACGAACGCAGCCCTCTCAGACGGGGAGGGACGTGCGCGGGCGCTCTCGCATCGCGACGCGTTTTGAGAGGCGCCGCGTCAGACCAGCGCGGGGACGAGCTCGCCGAGCGCCTCGCGCAGGCGCGCGAGCACCTCGTCGTGGCCGGGGGCCGACGCGCACCACTCGGCCGCCTCGCGGCTCTGCTCGACCGTGATGCTGCGGACGACCTGCTTCACCGCGGGGATCGCGCGGGCCGGGACGCTGAACTCGCGCAGCCCCATCCCGACCAGCAGGATCGTGTACAGCACGTCGCCGGCCATCTCGCCGCACAGGCTCACGTTGCGGCCCGTGTCGGCGCCGACGCGCACGACCGTGCGGATCAGCCGCAGGAGCGCCGGGTGCGCGGGCTGGTAGAGGTGTGCGACGCGCTCGTTCACGCGGTCCACGGCGAGCGCGTACTGCACCAGGTCGTTCGTCCCGATCGACAGGAAGTCGACGTCGTCGACGAGCATGTCGGCCACGATCGCCGCCGACGGGATCTCGACCATGACGCCGACGGGCAGCCGCTCGTTGACGTAGTGCCCCTCGGCACGCAGCGAGACGCGCGCGCGCTCGAGCATCGCCTTCGCGCGGCGCAGCTCCTCGATGCCGGAGACCATCGGGAACAGGCAGCGCACCGAGCCGTAGCCCGAGGCGCGCAGGATCGCGCGGAGCTGCGGCATGAAGAGGCCGGGGCGCTCGAGGCACAGGCGCAGCGAGCGGCTGCCCAGGAACGGGTTCGGCTCCTGCTGCGCGCCGCGATCCGGCGTGACCTTGTCGGCGCCGAAGTCGAACGTGCGGATGGTGAGGGGGCGCCCCGCGAGCTGGCGCAGCGCGGCGACGTAGGCGTCGAAGTGGTCGTCCTCGGTCGGCGGCGGCTTGCCCTCCTCGTAGAGGAACTCCGTGCGGAACAGCCCGACGCCGTCGCCGCCGGCGTCCATCACGGAGGCGACGTCGCCGGGCACCTCGATGTTGCCCATGAGGCGGATCACGTGCCCGTCGCGCGTCTCGGCGGGGTAGTCGCGCACGCGCTCGAGCTCGCGCCGGTAGCGCTCGTACTGGACGATCGCCTGTTCGTAGCGGCGCACCTGCGCGGCGTCGGGGTCGACGACGACCTGACCGCGGTTGCCGTCCACGATCACGTGCGCGCCGTCCGCGACGCGCGACGTGATGCTGCCGAGACCCACCACGGCGGGCATCCCGATGCTGCGGGCGATGATCGCGGTGTGCGACGTCGGTCCGCCCACGTCGGTGACGAAGCCGAGTGTGCGCGTGCGGTCGAGATCCGCGGTCTGCGACGGGGTCAGGTCGTGTGCGACGATCACGACGGGGTGCTCGAGGCGCGCGATCTCCGCGCGCCGGTCGCCGAGCAGCGCCCGCAGCACGCGGCGCTCGATGTCGCGCATGTCGGACGCGCGCTGCGCGAAGTACTGGTCCTCGAGCCCCTCGAAGCGCGCCACGAGCGCGTCGAAGACCAGCGCCACGGCGTACTCGGCGGACACCTGCCGGTCGCGCACCGTCGCGGCGACGTCGTCCCGCAGCTTGGGGTCGCGCAGCACCATGTCGTGCGCGCCGAAGATCGCGGAGACGTCGCCCTCGATGCCCGACGCCGTCACGAGTCCGCTGAGCTCGTCGCGCGCGCTGCCGAGCGCCGCGTCGAGGCGCTCGATCTCGGCTTCGACCTCGTCCGCGGCGACCGGACGGTTCGGCACGTTGCGCTCCTCGGTCTCGAGGAGGTACACGCGGCCGATCGCCACACCCGGACTCACGGGCACGCCGGTCAGGATCTCCATGCGCGCGCCGCCCGGCGTCAGCCCTTGAAGTCCCGGTCCACCAGCGCGACGAGGTCGGCGACCGCGCGCGCGCAGTTGGTGCCCCGCGCCTCGATGCGCAGCAGCGCGCCGGGCCGGATCGCCATCATCGCCAGCTCGAGGACGCTCGTGCCGTCGCCCTCCGACGCGCCGTAGTGCACACGTACGGCGCAGCCGGACTGCAGCGCCGCGCGCGCGAACTCGGTGGCGGGCCGCAGGTGCAGCCCCTGCGGGTTGCGCACGGTCACCTCGGCGACCGCGACGTCGCCCGCGGGCTCCCCCGGCCGGCCGTCAGGCGATGCCATCGATCTCGCGGAAGAGCGAGTGCAGGCTGGCCGCGTCGGTCGTCGAGCGCAGGACCTTCGCGTAGTAGTCGTTGCGCGCGACCTGGGCGATCCAGCGCAGGATCGCGACGTGCGCGTCGCCGGACTTGGCGGGTGACACGACGAGGAACATGCTGTGCACGGGCGCGCCGTCCGTCGCGCCGTAGTCGATCGGCTCGACGGTCTTCGCGAACGCGACGACGGGCGCCTCCACGGCGGACGTCTTGCAGTGCGGGATCGCGATGCCGCGGCCGACGCCGGTCGAGCCGACGCGCTCGCGCTGCAGCACGGCGCGGTACACCGTCGTGGCGCGCTCCGTGTCGAACGCACCCGCCTCCGCGAGCTGGTCGACGATCGCGCGCAGCACGTCGTCGCGCTCGCCCGGCGGCAGCGTGGGAAAGATGTGCGACTGCGGGATGTACGAGCTGATGTGTTCGGCGCTCAACTCCGTCTCACTCCTCTTCCGAGGACGCTTCGCCCTCGAACACGTCGCCCGTGGCGTCCTCGCTCCCCACCGCGGCGGGCGCCCCGCCGCGGGAGTGCCGCCGTGCCTCGCGGCGCTCCTTGGCGCGCCGCAGGACGCGCTCGAGCTTGTCGTGCGCGAGGTCCACCGCGGCGCGCGCGTCGTCGTGCCGCGCGTGGACGACGACCGGTGCGCCGCGCGTCAGGTGCGCGATGACCTCGACCGTCTTGACCAGTCCGTCCTCGCCGAACACGACCTCGACCGAACGCGCCGAACTGTTGAAGCGCCCCAGCGGGGCCAGCTTCTCGTTGGCGTAGTCCTTGACGTCGTCGGGCGCGTCCACGTGCCGGGCGGTGATGCGCACTTCCACGGGGGCCTCCGCGGCCGGTTGGTCCACGCCGCGTCTGCGGCTGCGCGCGCCGATCCGGCCTCTCCGACGGGGCGCGCGGACGCGATGCTACTTACTGCCGCCACGCGGCGCGCCAAAGTCAGGCGGGCGCGGGCGATATGGCGGCCGGTCGGCGGCCGAAGCCGTCGTCGTACGCGACCGCGCAGAGCGTCAGCCCGCACGCGGGCGCAGGCGGCGGCCCGAGGCGCCGGTCGCCGCTCCCGAGCAGCGCGAGCGGACGGGACGGGGGCGTGGCGCCGCGGCCGACCTCGACGAGCGCGGCCGCCAGGTTGCGCACCATCATGTAGAGGAAGCCGTCCCCGCGCACGTCGAGGCGCAGCTCGTCGTCGTCGCGGCGCTCGACGTCGAGCGCGTGGAGCGTGCGCACCGTGTCCTCGTCGCGGCGCTCGGGCCCCGGGTCGTTGCGGTACGCGCGGAAGTCGTGGCGCCCCACGAGCGGAGCCGCCGCGGCCTGCATCGCGCGCAGGTCGAGCGGCGCCCCGAGCCGCCACGCGGTGCGCTCGCGCGCCGGCGCCGGCCACGGTGTCTCGAGCACGCGATAGCGGTAGAGCTTCGAGCGCGCGGCGCGCTGCGGATCCCAGTCCGCGGGGGCGGGCTCGAGGTGCACCAGCCGCACCGACGGCGGCAGGAGCATGTCGGCGAGCCGGCGCAGGCCGTCCACCGGCAGCGCCGCCCCGCACTCGAACGCCACCGGCAGGGCCTCCGCGTGCACGCCGGCGTCGGTGCGCCCCGAGGCGCGCACCGTGACCGGATGGCGCAGCGCCTCCTCGAGCGCCGCCTCGAGCACCTCGGCGACGGAGACGGCCTCGTGCTGCCGCTGCCAGCCCGCCCAGTCGGTGCCGTCGTAGGCGACGAGCCCGCGCAGCGCCACGGGTGCGGCGAGCGCGCGCGGCGGGCGGCGGCCTGCCGCGCTCCGCAGGCGCAGGAGCGCGCGCGCCGCGTGGCGCGCGGGCGTCGCGGAGCCGCTCAGACCCACTGCCGGCGCTGCCGGGAGGACGCGATGCCGAGCTGCTTGCGGTACTTCGTCACCGTGCGGCGGGCGACGTTCAGACCGCGGTCCTTGAGGCGCGCGGCGACGTCGTCGTCGCTGAGCGGGGCGGAGCCGTCCTCGCCGTCGATGATCTCCTTCACCATGTTCTTCACGTTGTGGCGCGACTCGACGTCGCCGCTGTCGGTCTCGGTCCCGCCGGTGAAGAAGAACTTCAGCGGCTTCACCGCCCGCGGCGTCTGCACGTACTTGTCCGCGATCGCGCGCGAGACCGTCGAGACGTGGATGCCGAGCTCGTCCGCCACGGTCTGCATCTTGAGGGGCCGCAGCGCGGCCTCGCCGCGCGAGAGGTACGCGCTCTGGTGGTGGAAGATGCGCTGCACGACGCGCGAGAGCGTCTGCTGCCGCTGGCGGATGGCCTCGATGAGCCAGCGCGCGCTCTCGATCCGGCGCCGGTACAGGTTGCGGATGTGGTCGGGCAGCGCGTCGTCGCTCGCGAACGAGACCGCGTCCTCGGAGACCGCGAGCGGCGGGATGAGCGAGTTGACGAGCTCGATCTCGAAGTCGCCGTCCTCGCGCTCGGTGACGACCGCGTCCGGGTGGATCGCCTGCGCGGACTCCGGCGCCAGCGCCGAGCCCGGTCGGGGGTCGAGGCCGCGCAGCTCCTCGATCAGGATCTGGACGTCGTCGAGGTCGAGTTCCATCGCGCGCGCGATGCGCTGCAGGCGGTTCTTCTCGAGGTCCTCGAGGTGCTCCGCCACGAGGCGCCGCTTCTCCTCGAAGAGGAGGTCCGTCGGGTCGAGCTGGAGCAGCAGCGTCTCGGTGAGCGTGCGCCCGCCGACGCCGCGCGGCTCGAGCGACTGCACCAGCGACAGCGCCGCACGCGCGTCGTCGAGCGTGTAGTCGCCGCCGACGCGCTCGAGCACCTCGACGAGCGGGTAGAGCAGCAGCACGTCGTCGCGGCGCAGGTCGCCTCCGCCGGGCAGCGCGCGGATCGCCTGGATCCGGGCGAGGACCTGCTGCGCCTCGAGCACGTTGCGGTCGCGCTCCTCCTCGGCCTCGGCCACCTGCTCCGGAGTCACGCCGCGCTTCAGCTCCGGGACCTTGACGGCGGCGACGCCGTCGACGGCCGCCACGACGTCGGCGAGCGGCCGGTTGAGGTAGCCGAAGACGTCGGTGGCCTCGAGCAGCGCCGGCACGAAGCGGTGCGGCGCCAGGTAGCCGCGCTCGTCGAGGTTGAACACGATCTCGCGCGCGAGCTCGGTGAGGCGCGGGTCGGCCTCGAGCCCGGCGAGCTGCTCCGCCAGCAGGTCCTGGAGGGACGCGGCCCGCCCCGGGCTGTTGGCGAGCGCCTCCATCTTCGGGTCGGGCTCGTCGGACGCGATCCGGCGGGCCGGCGGGCGCCACTCCTCCCAGTCGTCGGGGGAGAAGGCGTCCATGTCGGCCTCGGACGGCCCGTCGTCGCGCTCCTCGGACTCGCGCTCGACCACCGGCTCCGGCGTGTCCACGACGAGCGCGTCGTTCTCGCTGAGCTGCCGCTCGACGTAGTCCTGCAGGTTCACCGACGGGAGCTGCAGGATCTCGATCGCCTGGATCATCTGCGGCGCGAGGATCTGCTTCTGTTGGAGCTGGAGCTTCGCTTCGAGTCCGAGTTCGAGCCGCATCGCCACCCTGACGCCTCCTGGCGCTCGCGCCGCCCCCTCATCGGCAGCCCGGCGGCGCGGACCGAATGTACCACCGTCGGAACGGCGCGCCCGCGCGATTCGAGATTTCGGCCCGGAACTTGCGTAGGCGACGCAGCCGAGGCTGCGGAGCCGGGGCAGCTCGGCGCGGCTCGCCGCGCGCCGCCGAGGCTACTCGGCGGGTTCGTCGAGGCTGTACCGGCCGCGGAGCGCGTCCTGCAGCATGGCGGCGGACGCGTTCTCGAGGGCGTAGCCGGTCGGCACGCCGCGGGCGATCCGGGTCACGCGGGCGCCCGTCCCGGCGAGCGCGCGCTCGATCTCGAGGCAGGTGCCGTCGCCCTCGAGGTCGGGGCTGGTCGCGACGACGACCTCGAGCACGCCCTCCTCGCGCACGCGGCGGACGAGGCGCGCGATCGTGAGCTCCCCCGCCCCGACGCCGTCGAGGGGCGAGATCCGCCCGCCGAGCACGTGGTAGAGCCCGCGCCAGGCGGCGGCCTCCTCGAGCGCCACGACGTCGCGCGGCTGCTCCACCACGCACACGCGGGTCGCGTCGCGGCGCGCGTCGGCGCAGATGCGGCAGGGGTCGGTCTCGGTGACGTTCGCGCAGCGCGAGCAGGAGCGCGTGCGCGCCTTCACGTCGTGGATCGCGCGCGCGAGCCGCTCGGCGTCCTCGCGCGGCATGCGCAGGATGTGGTGGGCGAGGCGCTCCGCGGTCCGGCGCCCCACGCCGGGGAGCTGCGCGAGCTCCTCGAGCAGCCGGTCCATCGACTCGCCGTACGCCACGCCGCCTCCCGACTCCGGCCGGGGCGCCCCGGGGGTCGTGTCAGACCCGGGGCCGCCGGGCGCGGACTAGAACAGCCCGGGCAGGGACAGGCCGCCGGTGACCTTCGCCATCTCCGCCTGCTGCAGGGCGTTCGCCGCCTCCTGGCTCTTCTGCACGGCCGCGACCACGAGGTCCTCGAGCATCGACAGGTCGGCCGGGTCGACGGCGTCGGGCCGGATCGTGATCTTCACCAGCTCGCCGTTGCCGTTCGTGAACGCGGTGACGAGTCCCCCTCCGGCCTCCGCGTCCACGACCCGCTCGCGCAGCTCCTCGCGCAGCTTCACGAGGTTCTTCTGGACGCTCTGCGCCTGCCGCAGCAGATCGGGGTTGAAGCTCGACATGCAGGTCCCTCCCGGATGCGGGCCGTCGCGCCGCGCCGCGGCTCAGACGTCGCGTTCGAGGTGCACGATACGCGCGCCCAACTCGCGCTCGGCGAGTTTCGTGAGCGCTGCGCTGCGGGCGGCCTCGACCTCGGACGCGGTCAGGCGGTCGGAGACGACGTCGCGCGGCCGCGCGGTCTCGTCGGAGCCCGGCCCCGGCTCGGGGTCGTCGTCGCGCTCGACGGTGCGGAAGTCGAGGCGCCGCCCGAACACGGCCCGGAACGCCTCGCGCAGGGCGTCGCGCAGCTCGCCGCCCTCGACCGCGCTGCGGTGGAAGGCCTGGGAGCGCGGGAACGAGAGCACGAGCGTCTCGCCGTCGACCCGCTCCACGCGCGCCGGCTGCAGGTGCGCCATCAGCCGCGAGCTCTGCTGCCGTGCGGCGTCGCGCACGTCGCCCCAGCGCGCGGCGAAGGCGCTCTCCGGCGTGCCCCCGCCGTCGGCCGGGGCCGCCGACTCCCAGAGGTCCGCCGTGTGCGCCGCGACGTCGCCGTCGTCGGCCGCGTCAGCGGGCTCCTCCGCGCCGGTCGGCCGCGAGATCCCACTGCCCGGGCGCGCGGGGCGCGGTGGCTCCTCGGCGGCGGCCCCGGAGCCCGGCGCGGCGGCCCCGGAGCCCGGCGCGGCGGCCGAAGCGGGGACCGGCGTGGCGGTCGGCCCGGGGACCGTCGTCGCGACCGGCCGCTGCCCGTTCGCGTGTCCGTTCGCGTGTCCGTTCGCGTGCCCGTTCGCGTGCCCGTTCGCACCGGCGGCGGCGCCACCGGCGCCGGAAGGATCGGACGCCGCGGGAGCCGGCGCGGCAGACGCTGCCGGCTCGGCGCTCGCGCGCGGTGCAGCGCTCCCGGGCGCACCGCCGTCGGGCGCGGACGGCGCCCGCGCCGGGCCGCCGCCGCCGCCCGCAGGGGCCGGGCGCACCGCCGGCGGCCCGCCGCCTCGCACGCCGCCCCCGCCGCCGCCCGAGCCGTCGTCGCCGCCGATCCGGCGCTCCAGCGCGGTCAGGTCGCGCACGATCTGGTCGAGGTAGCGCAGCTCGCGGTGCCCCGCCAGCCGCGCGAGCGCGGTCTCGGCGAACAGCCGCCCCTCGCCGAGCAGCCGGGCGTTCTTCAGCGCCTCGGAGAACAGCGTGACGGCGTAGGCGAGCGTGGCCTCCGAGAAGGCGGCGGCCTGCTCGGCGAGCGCCTGCCGCGCGTCGCCGTCGGCGACCACGCCCGCGGCCCGCGCGCCCTGGAGTTTCACGAGGATCAGGTCGTGCGCGTGGCGCATGCACTGCCGCAGCAGCTCGCCGGGGTCCGTGCCGGCGTCGAGCACCGCCGCCGCGACGCCGAGCGCGCCGCCGACGTCGCCCGCGGCGGCGGCGTCGAAGAGGGCGCGCATCCGCTCGCCGGAGACGGTGCCGAGCAGCGCGTGCAGGTCGTCGAGCCGCACGGCGCCGCGCCCGAGCGTCGTGAGCTGCTCGAGGAGCGACTCCGCGTCGCGGGCGCCGCCGGCCGCGGCGCGCGCGACGGCCACGAGCGCGTCGTCGTCGTAGGCGATGCCCTCGCTCGCGCAGATGCCGCGCAGGAGCTCCGCGATGTCGGCGGTCGGGATCGGGCGGAAGTCGAAGCGCTGGCAGCGCGAGAGGATCGTCGCCGGCACCTTCTGCGGGTCCGTCGTCGCGAAGACGAACTTCACGTGCGGCGGCGGCTCCTCCAGCGTCTTCAGCAGCGCGTTGAACGCCTCGGTCGTCAGCATGTGGACCTCGTCCACGATGTAGACCTTGAAGCGCGCCCGCGCGGGGTGGAACGCGACGTTGCCGATCAGCGAGCGCGCATCGTCGACCTTGCGGTTCGAGGCGGCGTCCATCTCGAAGACGTCGAGGTCCTCGCCCGCGGCCGCCGCGACGCAGAGGTCGCAGGTGCCGCAGGGCGTCGGTGTCGGCGCGTCGAACGAGATGCAGTTGAGCGCGCGCGCGAGGATGCGCGCCATCGACGTCTTCCCGACGCCGCGCGGGCCGCAGAACATGTACGCGTGCGCCACGCGCCCGGCCTCGATGGCGTTGCGCAGCGTGCGCGCGACGGCACCCTGCCCGACGACGTCGTCGAACGTCCGCGGCCGGTACTTGCGCGCGATGACCTGGTAGCCCGACATGGCTTCACCCTAGCAGCGACGGGCCCCGACGATCCGATACCGCCTCGACTGCTAGGGTGAAGCCATGTCGGGCTACTTCCTAGTGGTCCGATCCGCTGACGCGGATCGGACGTGGCGCATCCGCGGGCTCTGCCCGCGTCTGCTTCCACCCGAGGGTTGGGTCCACCCGTCGATGGGTGAGAGGAGCGCCGTAGACGGAAGGGCTTCAGGTGGACGGCGTCGAGCCCGAGCACGACCGGGCGCCTGACGACAGGCGTCCGCCGCCTTCCGAGTGTGCTGCCGAACTTCCGAGCCGGTGGATGTCACCTGCGGCGAGCGCCTGACGCGGTGCCGACGAGGGCGCTCCTCTCACCCTTCGACGGGCGGATCCAAACCTTGGGTGGAAGCGAGCCGCGCCGACAGGCGCGCGAGCGAAACGTCCGATCTGCGTCAGCAGATCGGACCACTAGCACCGCTCGGGTGGAAGCGAGCCGCGCCGCAGGCGCGCGAGCGCCACGCCTCATCTGCGTGAGCAGATGAGGCCACTAGAAGGACGGTCCCGGCGCCTACGGCGCCGTGAGACCGGGAGGCACGCCGTCCATCAGCTCGCGTTCCGGGACGCTCTCGCCCCAGCAGTGGCCGTAGTTCGCGCCCCACTCCACGCGGACGAGGCGGCGCGCGTCGTCGACGTAGAAGAGCTCGTTCTCGCCGTAGTCGCCGTAGTGGCGCCACTCGTAGCACCACGCGTCGACGCTGCGGCCGGCGACGTCCACCGCGCGGCGGCCGACGCACACCATGCGCCCGCGCTCGGAGACGCGGCCCGTGCCCTCGCCGAGCGCGCAGAACGTCACGGCGGCACCCTCGCGCTGCGCCATCGTGAGGGGCAGCGCGGTCGCCGCGTACGGCACCAGACCGTGCAGCGTGGCCGCCTCGAAGTCGACCGGCTCGTGCACGCCGCCCGGCCCGGCGCGCACGCCGCGCCAGCGCCCCTCCTCGAGGCGCACGTCGCCGCGGAGTGCGAGCTCGTCGCCCTCGAAGAACGCGGTGCGCAGCGTCGAGAGCACGCGGTCGCGGACGTGCGTCGACTCGACGCGGCTGCGGTAGAGCCACGTGCCGCCGCGTCCGTCGTCGCCGCCGAGCGCGAACGCGACGCGCGTCGTGATGCGGTCGCCGTCGGCGCCGAACTCGAGCACCTCGTACCCGGCGCGGGCCGCGCCGAGGCTGTTGCGCAGGCAGACGCGCGTGCCGGGCGCGAGACCCGAGAAGTCGGGCGCGTCGTCGGGGTCGGGGCGCGGGTCCCATGCGGCGACGCCGCGCCGCACGTTGCAGCCGCGGAGGCCCGCGCGCACGGCGCCCGCGAGAGCCGCGCGCGCCACGCCGACGCGACGCTCCCGCCCGTCCGCGCCGTGCACCGCGAGGGCGAGCTCGGCGGCCGCGTCCGGCCCCGGCTGCAGCGCGCGCAGCAGCGCACCCCAGTCGGGCGCCACGTCGGCGCCGCCGACGCGCACGATCACGTCGCCGGCGGCGACTCCCGCCGCAGCGAACGGCGAGTCGGGCGGGACGACGGTCAGGAACACGCCGTCGGCGGGCGGAGCGACGAGCCGCTCCTCGATCGCGGCGAACGGGTTGTCGGTCGGACCGGGCACGGGCTCCTCCGCTCTGGCGCCGATGCTGCTGCGCCCCTTCGGTCCGGTTTGTATACTTCCCTGCCAGACGTGTCAACGCTTGCGCCCCTCCCGCCCCTCGTCCGCCTGATGTCGCACCGCTGGAGCGTGCCCGTGCTCGCGCGCATGCACGCGGGCGCCGCGGACACGTTCGTGGACCTGCGCACGGCGACCGGGGCCTGCCGCGACTCGCTCGCGCGCGCGCTCGCCGCGCTGCGCGACGACACGTACCTCGCGCCGCCGCCGCGCGCGCGCGGCGCCTGGTCGTTGACGCCCCGCGGCCGCAGCGCCGCCCCCGCGTGCGTGGAACTGCTCGCCGCGCGCCCCGTCCCCCCCGCCACCGACGTCGCCCTGCACAAGTGGACGCTGCCCGTCGTCGTCGCGCTCTCCGGCTGGTCGCTGCGCTTCTCCGACCTCCGCGCGAGCGTGCCGGGCGTGACCCCGCGCGCACTCGTCCAGGCGCTGGACCGCATGACGGCGGCGGGCCTCGTCACCCGCGCGCCCCTCGGCGGCTTCCCGCCCGTGCTCGCGTACGGCCTGACGCCGGCCGGCGAGGCGCTCGTGCCGACGACGCGCGCGCTCGCGGCCGCCGTCGCCCGGCCGGGCTGACCTCCGGAACTCCGCGCGCGTCGAGGAACACCCCGCTACGATCCGCGGCCCGCCCCTCGGGGCGGTCGCATCGTCCTCGAGACGGCGCGGGTGAACGTGCCTCCGCACACGCGACGGAAGGACGCGAACCGGGTCAGGCCCTGACGGGAGCAGCCCTCAGCCCATCCGACCGGGTGCGTGATTCCCGGAGTGCGGCGACACCCGCGCCACTTCCGCAGGCGCGAAGCGCCTGCGGAAGTGGCGCGTCCTAGTGGTCCGATCTGCTGACGCAGATCGGACGTTGCGCTCGCACGCCTGTCGGCGCGGCTCGCTCCCACCCAAGGGTTGGATCCGCCACTCGAAGGGTGAGGGGAGCGCCCTCTTCGGCACCGCGTCAGGTGGGCGGTGTCGAGCGAGAGCACGATCGTGCGCGCGACGACCCGCGTGCGCCGCCTTCCGCAGCGCACTCGATCATCCGACGCGGCAGACGCCATCCGTGGCGCGCGCCTGACGCAGTGCCAACGACGGCGCTCCTCTCACCCTTCGACGGGTGGACCCAACCCTCGGGTGGAAGCGAGCGGCGCCGACAGGCGCGCGAGCGCCACGTCCCATCCGCGTCAGCGGATGGGACCATGCAAGGACAGACGAAGTTCGAGTGAGCGCGTCCGCGCTCACTCGAACTTCGTCTGCGCCAGCCACTTCTTCCAATCCGCAGGACTGCGGTGCCTCACGCCGACGACGTCGCCGAGGCACGCCATCACGGCGCCCGGCGCGGTGCCGTCGGTCGCCTCGACGAGCGCCGCGACGACGCTTCGGTGCTCCTTCCAGCGGCCCGTGAGGAAGAGGCGCGCGGGGCCGAGGACGGCGCGGCGGTCCGCGTCGTCCGCCCGCGGGTTCGCGAGGCGTGTCACGATCTCCGCCGCCGCGCCGTCCCTGTCGACGACGACGAGCAGCCGCAGCGCCGCCTCGCGCACGCGGGCGTCGCCGTTCCGCAGGGCGGTCGAGGCGGTCTCGACGACGTCGGCCGACGTGCCGAAGACGCCTTCGGGTCCGAACGTCGTCTGCAGCAGCTCGGCCGCCGCGAAGCCGCGGCAGCGCGCCGCCGACTCGCCGGCCGAAGCGACCGCGAGCAGCGCGGCGCGGAGCGCATCCGGGGCCGCGAGCACGTCGCGCCGCGCCCGCGCGACGAACGCGGCGTCGCCGGCGCCCGGCACGTCGGCGGCGCCCGGACTGCACACGACCGTGACGCGCTCGAGCAGCGCGGCGGCGAGGAAGCGGTTGCGCGAGCGGAGGCCCTCGGCCCACGCGGTCGCGGCCTCCGCGGCCTCCAGCTTCTCGGCGTTCAGCGCGGCCAGCGCCTGCACCGCGTCGAGCGCCTCCGTCCAGGGACGCGGCCCGCCCGTGAAGGGGGCGGGCACGAGCATGTCGTCGAGCGCGACCACCTCGTAGACGGCGTGGTCTCCCGCCGTCAGGAACGCGAGCACGTCGTGCAGCCGGGCCTCGCGCGCGGGACCGCCCGCGCCGGCCTGGCGGTGGGCGCCGTCGTCCGGCGTCGCGCGGACCGGGACCTTCTCGCCCGGCGCCTCGCCCCGCAGGGTGCGCGTGACCACGAGCTCGTAGACGTCGCCGGCGCGCACGGGCGGCGTCTCGATGCGTCCGCACACGACCAGCGTCGCGGAGCGCACGTCGTGCTCGAGACTGCGGCCCCGCGGTGCCGTCTCCGCCCCGGCGGCGGGCGTCGGCGCGGCGAGGAAGAACTCGGTTACGAAGAGCGCGGCGAGGGCCGCCCCCGCCGCGAGCCGTCCCGCCCATCGCGCTGCGTCCGTCACCTGCATGCGCCTATTCTGGCACGGCGCCGCGCGGGAGCGGACGCGCGGACCCCGAGGGCGACGGCGATGGAGACGGAGCGCGACGACGCCGCGTGGATGCGCGAGGCGCTGGCCGAGGCGCGGCGCGCGGGCGCCGAGGGCGAGGTGCCCGTCGGCGCAGTGCTGGTCGGCGGCGGGCGCGTGCTCGCGCGCGACCACAACCGCCGCGAGCGTCTGCACGACCCGACCGCCCACGCCGAGATGCTGGTCATCACGGCGGCCGCCGCCGCGCTCGAGTCGTGGCGCCTGGTGGACACCACGCTCTACGTCACGCTGGAGCCGTGCTCGATGTGCGCCGGGGCGATCGTGCTCGCGCGGGTGCCGCGCGTCGTCTTCGGCGCCCTCGACCCGAAGGCCGGGGCGGGCGGCTCCGTGCTCGACCTGCTGCGGCACCCGCGTCTCAACCACCGCGCGGAGGTCGCGGGCGGCGTCCTCGGGGACGAATGCGGCGCGCTGCTCGTGGACTTCTTTGCGGCCCGGAGGCAGGACGCGAGAACCTCGCGTTCCGATTCGTGACCGGCACAGGCGGCCGGCCGCACCCCCCGGGGCGCGGCCGGCCGTCCGACCGGACAGAGCGGAGGGGTGCCAGAGCGGTCGAATGGGCCGGTTTCGAAAACCGGTGTACGTGCAAGCGTACCGCGGGTTCGAATCCCGCCTCCTCCGCCAGACCGTCGCGCCGCAGGGCGCGCGCGGGCCGGCTCGGAGACACGGTCCGCGGAGGGATGCCGGAGCGGCCGAACGGGCGCGCTTGGAAAGCGCGTGTACCTCGCAAGGGTACCCGGGGTTCGAATCCCCGTCCCTCCGCCACGACCGCGGCCCGGGCCGGCCGCGCCGCCACGCACCGGGCGCCCCCGCGCCGCGTGCGCGCTTCTGCGCCTCCCGCGCGTAGTACGGGGTAGGAGGAGCCCATGCGACCCGTCTACCTCGACCACAGCGCCACGACGCCCCTCGACCCGGACGTGCGCGAGGCGATGGACCCCTACCTCGGCGGGCAGTTCGGCAACCCGCTGACCTCGCACCGCTTCGGCGAGGGCCCCCGCGCCGCGGTCGAAGCCGCCCGCGCGGAGGTCGCGGCGCTCCTCGGCGCCGCCGCGGGCGACGCACGCGTGCTCTTCAACTCCGGCGCGACGGAGGGGCTCAACCACGCCGTCAAGGGCATCGCCTTCGCGGCGCTCGAGGCGGGACGCGCGGGCGCGCGGCGCCGCATCGTCATCTCGGCCGTCGAGCACTACGGCGTCACGCGGCCGGCCGACTGGCTCGCCGAGCACTTCGGGTTCGAGGTCGTGCGCGTGCGGCCCGGCAGCGACGGCGTCGTCCCGGCCGACGCGTTCCTCGCCGCCGTGGACGCCGGTCCGACGCTCCTCGCCGCGCTGCTCTGGGCGCAGAACGAGACGGGCGTGGTGCAGCCGGTCGAGCGCGTGGGGCGGGCGTGCCGCGAGCGCGGCGTGCCGTTCGTCTGCGACGCCGTGCAGGTGGTCGGAAAGGGCGACACGTCCGAGGCGGCGTCGTTCGCGGACGTCGTCGCGCTCTCCGCGCACAAGTTCTACGGCCCGAAGGGAGCGGGCGCGCTGCTCGTGCGGAGCGGTGTCGCGCTCGCCCCGCTGATCCACGGCGCGCAGCAGGAGGACGGCCTGCGCGGCGGCACGCACAACGTCGCCGGGATCGCCGGTCTCGGCGCCGCGGCGCACGCCGCGCGCGCCGCGTGGCGCGCCGAGGCGGCACGGCTGACCGCACTGCGCGACGGCCTCTGGGAGGCCGTGCACGAGCGCGTCGAGGGCGCGCACTGGAACGGCGGCGGCGCGCCGCTGCTCCCGTCCACGCTGAACGTCTCGTTCGACGGCTGCCCGTCGCACCTGCTCTGCGCCGAGATGGACCGCCGCGGCTTCGCGATCTCCGCCGGCGCGGCGTGCCGTTCGGGCAGCGTCACGGGGTCGCAGGTGATCCTCGCGATGGGCCTCGGCGAGGCGCGCGCCGCGACCAGCGTGCGCGTGAGCCTCGGCCACGCCACGACGGCGCACGACGTGCAGGCCGCCGCCGACGCCTTCGCAGCCGCCGTCGCGCAGGTCCGCGCGAGCACGTAGCGCGCACTGCGCGCTCAGCGCAGGAGCGCGTCGAGGCGTTGGACCGCTGGGTGACCCGGCGCGAGGCGGCGCGCCGCCGCGGCGAGTCCGGCCGCCGCGGCGCCGTCTCCCGACCGGTGGGCGGCGAGGGCGGCGTTCGCCAGCAGCTCGGGGTCGTCGTCGCGCTCGTGCAGGAGCCCCTGCGCCACGCGCCACGCCTCGCGGGGCTGCCCGAGCATGATCAGCGCCTGCACGGCCGCGACCTGCGACGAGTAGCGCGAGCGGCGGTCGAGCGCCGCCCGCTGCAGCTTCGGGAAGGCGTCGGTCGCGAGTCCGCGGGACAGATCGATGCGCGCGAGCAGCTCGTTCGCGGGACCGCAGTCGGGGTCGAGGTCGAGGGCGCGGCGCAGCTGCTCCACGCCGCGCGTCCCCGTCGGCCCCTCCTGGTCGAGGTGCCCCAGCGCGACCGCCACGTGACCCGCCGCGAGATCCGGCTCCCGGACGGGCACGTGTGCGATCACCGCCGCGCCGAACGCGATCACGAGCGCGACCACGACGCGCCGCGACAGCCCGAGCCGCCACGCGCGCCACGTCTCGGCGACGCCGACGGTGACGAGGGGCACGGCCGCGACCAGCGCCGGCGCGCGGTAGCGGTCCACCGGGAAGAACACGAGCGTGCCGAGCCCCGTCGCGACGATCGCGAGCAGCGGCGCGTCGACGCCGGGGTGCCGCCGACGCGCGATCCACCACCCGGCGACGCCGACCGCGAGCAGCCACCAGCCGGCGACGGGCACGAACGACGTGTACGTCGCGAAGTCGCGCTCCGCGTGCGCAGCGTGGTTGCTGCCGCGCTCGTCCGCCCCCACGAACAGCGCCGCCTTGCGGAGCACGTGCAGCGCGAGGTCCCCCGAGTGACGCGCCTCCTCGAGCGTGCGCGCCGTCCACCATGCCGACGCCTCGCGCGGCGTCAGCTCGCGGCCCGACTCGGCGGACGCCACGCGCAGCGCGTTGCGTTCGATCGCGTACGGATCGGCGCCGAGCCGGCCGTCGGTCATCGAGACGGTCGCGCGCGAGTCCGGGCCGTTGCCGAGGTACAGGTTCGGCCCGCCGCTCCACGGGAACGGCGACCAGACGCCCTCGACGGAGTGGTTGCGGAGCGCCGCCGGCGCGAGGGTGACGCACAGCCCCGCGACGCACGCGAGGAGCAGCGCGAGGCGACGCTTCGAGCCCACGAACACCGGCAGCGGGACGAGCAGCAGCGCGAGCGACGTGCCGCGTCCGAGCGCGGCGACGCCGACCGCCACGCCGAGCCCGGCCGCCGTCGCGGGCCCGGCGCCCTCCGCGAGCGCGAGCGTGAGCAGGACGACCACCGCGGTCGCGAGACCGATCCACGGCTCCTGCCCCGGCAGCACGTCGTGGAACACGAACACGCCGAGGAGCGCGTGCGCGAGGCCCGCCGCCCACGCGGCACGGGCACCCGCGAGCCGCGCTCCGATCGCCGCGACGACAGCGCTCGTGAGGGCGCCCGCCACGAGGTTCACGGTGCAGAGCAGCCCCAGGTCGAGCGTCGCGAACGCCGACGCGCGCGCCGCGATCCAGGGGTGCAGCGGCGCGAGGAACCAGGGGACCGCCGTGCCCTGCGCCATCTGCCCCGCCATCTCGAGGTAGTAGCGGTCGTCGAGGTACGGGCGGACGAGGAGCGGGTCGGCGGCGCGCAGGTCGTGCAGCACCCACGCGCGCACGACGGCGGAGACGAGCAGCGCCACGAGCGCCGGGAGCCACACGGCGCGCGCGCCGCCTCCCGGGGTGACCGTCTCCTGACTCACGCGCGGAGTGTGCCACACCGATCGGCGATCGGCCACGGGCCCGGCGTCCGCGCCCGCCCCGATTGACGCCCCCGCGGTGCCGGGCTACCGTTCGCGCGCACCATGGCCGCGCGCACCGTCTCCATCGAAGCGCTCGTCGACCTCCTGCGGAAGGCCGAGGGCGAGGCCGTCACCAGCAGCCGCATCGCGGACCTGCTGACCTCCGTGCGCCTCGAGCGCCGGAGCGTCGAGCGCTACGTGCGCCACGGCAGCGACCACTACATGCGGCACCTGATCCACCGCGACCGTCTCTTCGACATCATGACGATCTGCTGGCTGCCCGGGCAGGGCACGCCGGTGCACACGCACAACGGCCAGCTCGGCTGGGCCTTCACCGTGCAGGGCGCGATCGAGTGCACCGAGTACCTGTGGCGCGGGTGCGACCGGCCGCAGAACCAGAACGTCGCGGGCCTCGACTGCCTCGCGGGCGGCATGCGCGTGCAGCTCGACCCGCAGCGCACGATCCGCTGCGAACCGGGCCACGGCCTGAACGTGGTCGACAAGCAGGTGACGATCCACTCGCTGACGGTGCCGAAGGACTGCGACGAGCCCGTCGTGTCGCTGCACGTCTACTCGCTCCCCTTCGACTCCTGCGTCGTCTTCGACGTGGCGAAGGGACGGTGCGAGAGGAAGGAACTGCAGTTCGACAGCGCGCCCGACGGGTACGAAGTCAGAGTGCGGTAACTCCGCGCTGTCGATCGGCAGTTCCTTCCTCTCGCACTTCCTAGTGGTCCGATCCGCTGACGCGGATCGGACGTTGCGCTCGCGCGCCTGTCGGCGCCGCTCGCTTCCACCCGAGGGTTGGGTCAGCCCATCGAAGGGTGAGCGGAGCGCCGTCGTCGGAAGGGCGTCAGGTGGACGTCGTCGAGCGAGAGCACCACTGCGCGCGTGACGACGGGCGGCGCCGCCTTCCGCAGCGCACTCGACGGTCCGACGCACCGACGGTCGGTCGCGGTTGACGTCATCCGCGACGCACACCTGACGCGCCGTCGTTGGCACTGCGCCAGGCGTACGCCGTAGGTCACGTCCGTCGGTTCGCATGTTCGAACGCGCTGTCGGAAGGCGGCGCACGCCCTTCGTCGCGCGAACTCTCGTGCCCTCGCTCGATGCCGTCCACCTGAAGCCCTTCCGACGAGGGCGCTCCGCTCACCCTTCGAGAGGTGGATCCCACCCTCGGGTGGAAGCAGACGCGGGCAGAGCCCGCGGATGCGCAACGTCCGATCTGCGTCAGCAGATCGGACCACTAGGAAGTCGCCCATGGTCCGCGCCGGCTGCGCCGGCGCCGCGGAGGCCACCGGGGGCGTGCGCTCCGCGCACGCCCCCGCTAGCCTCCGCGCCATGGGCGACCAGAACGTCGAGGCGCTGATCGGCGAGCCGCAGCTCCAGGCCTTCACGGCCGCGCTGCTCGAGGACGTGCGCGCGCTCGAGCTCATGCTCGAGAAGGGGCTGATCGAGACGGGGCACCGGCGCGCGGGCGCCGAGCAGGAGATGTTCCTCGTCAACCGCGGCTACCGGCCGGCGCCGCTCGCGCTCGAGGCGCTCGCGCTGCTCGACGACCCGCACTTCACGACCGAGCTCGCACGCTTCAACCTCGAGACGAACCTGCCCGTCTACGAGATCACGCCCGACCTGCTCGGCCGGATGGAGCGCGACCTCCGCGGCCTCCTCGAGGGCGCCCTCGCGAAGCTCGCCAAGCTCGACGCGATGCTGGTGCTGACGGGCATCCTGCCGTCCCTGCGGCTCGCCGACCTGCACATCGACAACATGACGCCGATCCCGCGCTACCACGCGCTGAACGCGGCCATGTGCCGCGCGCGCGGCGGCAGCTTCGAGACGCGCATCAAGGGCGTCGACGAGCTCTTCTGCACGCACGACAACGTCATGCTCGAGTCGTGCAACACGAGCTTCCAGCTCCACCTGCAGGTCGGGCCGGAGGAGTTCGCGCGGCAGTACAACGTCGCGCAGCTCGTCACGGCGCCGCTGCTCGCCGCGGCGGTGAACTCCCCCATCCTGCTCGGCCGGCGGCTCTGGCACGAGACGCGCGTCGCGCTCTTCCAGCAGTCCGTGGACGCGCGCTCCGAGACGCACAAGCTGCGCGGCGGACGCCGCCGGGTGCGTTTCGGCGACGCCTGGGTGCGCAACTCGGTGATGGAGATCTTCAAGGAGGACGTCGCGCGCTTCCGCGCCGTGCTCTCGACGGACTTCGAGGCGGACCCCGTCGGCATGGTCGAGCGCGGCGAGGTGCCGGCGCTGCGCGCGCTGCGCCTGCACAACGGCACCGTCTACCGCTGGAACCGCGCGTGCTACGGCACGCACCTCGGCCGCGCGCACCTGCGCATCGAGAACCGCGTGCTCCCCGCGGGGCCCACCGTGCTCGACGAGATGGCCAACGCCGCGTTCTTCTACGGACTCATGTTCGCGTGCGGCGACGAGTACGGCGACGTGTCGCAGCGTCTCGCGTTCTCGGACGCGAAGGCGAACTTCCTCGCGGCGGCGCGGCTCGGCCTGAAGGCGCAGTTCACGTGGATCGGCGACCGCAACGTGCCGGCCGACGAGCTGATCCTCGAGGAGCTGCTGCCGCTCGCGCACGAGGGCCTGATCGACGCGGGCCTCGACAGCTCCGACGTGGACCGCTACCTCGGCATCCTGCACGACCGCGTGGAGAGCGGGCAGACGGGCGCGCAGTGGATGTTCGACTCGTACGCGCGGCTCGAGGGCACGGCGCGCACGACGGACGAGCGCATGCGCATCCTCACGGCGGCGACGATCGAGCGGCAGAAGACGACGCGCCCCGTGCACACGTGGGAGCCGGCGCGCCCCGAGGAGGCGTCGGACTGGCGGCCGAGCTACGAGACCGTCGGCCAGTTCATGCAGACCGACCTGTTCACGCTGCGCCCCGGCGACATCGTGGACCTCGCCGCCAACGTCATGGACTGGGAGAAGCTGCGGCACATCCCGGTCGAGAGCGACGACGGCAAGCTCGTCGGACTGATCTCCGACCGCGCGCTCCTGCGTCTGCTCGCGAAGGGATACAGCAAACGCGGACACGGCCCGGTGGTCATAGGGGATGTGATGAAGAAGGACCCCGTGACCGTGGCGCCGGACACGAAGACGCTGCAGGCGATCGGCATCATGCGCGAGCGCAAGGTCGGGTGTCTGCCCGTCGTGGAGAAGGGCCGCCTCGTCGGGCTCATCACGGAGCGCGACCTGATCGAGGTCGCTGCGCAGCTCCTCGAGGCGCAGCTCAAGGAGGCGCTGGGCACGTGACGGCGGCCGTGGCGGCGGCGGGCCGCACGTTCGAGCGCATCCTCGGGCGCGTGCGCGGCGACGCGCCCGGGCCGACCCTCGTCGTGTGCGGCGGCATCCACGGGAACGAGCCGGCCGGCGCGCTCGCGGCGCAGCGCGTCGCGGCGGAGCTCGTCGCGCGCGGGACGCCGCTCCGCGGCGCGTTCACGGCGGTCGCGGGCAACCTGGCGGGACTCGCGGGCGACCGGCGCTATCTGCGCACCGACCTGAACCGCCTGTGGACGCAGGAGCGCGTGGACGCGCTGCTCGCCGCCGACCCGCGGCTCGACGTGGACGAGGACGCGGAGCAGCGCGCGCTCATCGGCGTCTTCGAGGACGAGCAGCGTGCGGCGCGCGGCGACGTGGCCATCCTCGACCTGCACACCACGTCGTCGGCCGGGCCGCCGTTCTGCATCTTCAGCGACACCCTGCCGAACCGCGAGGCCGCGCTGCAGCTCGGCATCCCGGCGATCCTCGGGCTCGAGGAGTGCATCGACGGCACGCTGCTCGACCACGCCACGAAGACGGGCATGATCGCGTTCGTCGTCGAGGGCGGGCAGCACGCGGACCCCGGCTCGGTGCGGCGCCACGAGGCCGCGATCTGGCTGACGCTCGTCGCGCTCGGCTGCGTGGACGCGCGCGACGTCCCCGACCTCGCGGGACTGCGCGCGGAGCTCGCGCGCGCGACGGCCGGCATGCCGCGCGCGGTCGAGATCCGCTACCGCCACGCGCTGCAGCCGGGCGACGCGTTCGCGATGCGCCCCGGCTACTCGGGCTTCCAACCCGTCGCCGAGGGCGAGGTGCTGGCGGCGCAGCGCGGCGCGGACGTCCGCTCGCCGCTCGCGGGGCGCATCCTGATGCCGCTCTACCAGGCGCAGGGCGACGACGGCTTCTTCATCGTGCGCGACGTGCGTCCGTTCTGGCTCGGCGTCTCGACGTGGCTGCGGCGCCTCGGCGTCCCGGCGCTCGTGCCGCTGCTGCCGGGCGTGCGGCAGCACCCCGAGCGGCCCGACTGGATCGTCGTGCGCCCGCGCGTCGCGCGCTTCTACCGCTCCGAGCTCCTGCACCTGCTCGGCTTCCGCACGCGCAGCGTCACGCGCGACGCGATCGTGTTCGCGCGGCGGCGCCGCAGACGGCCCGGGCATGCGTAGCGCGCGCGCGGCGCTCGTCGCCCTCGCGCTGCTCCTCGCCGCGTGCTCGACGTCGCGCGTGCTCTGGCGCGACGGCGCGCTGCGCGAGCCGCTCGCGGCGGATGCGCCGATCGCGTTCTACGTGCGCTCGTCCGCACCGGACGACCTGCGCGCGGGCCTCCTCGCGCGCGGCGCGACCGCGGTGTCCGTGGCGCCCGACGGCACGCGCGTCGCCGAGATGGGCTTCGTGGACAACGCGCTCGAGACGTGGGACGGACTGCTCGACCGCGTGCGCCGCGCCGCGCGCGACCTCGGCGCCGACCGCGTCGTCGCCACGGGCACGCTGGAGGGCACGGGCGAGCGCGTCGTGCTGTTCCAGTTCGTGACCACGGTCTCAGCCCGCTGAACCCGCTGTTCGGAACGGTTCCCGCATCGTCGTGTGATGAGGGACACTGACGCCGCGGCGCGGTGCCCGCGCCGCGTGCGCACCCCGTGCGCAGGAGCGAGGCAGGATGCGACGTTCGACCAGGAGACGCATGGGGTTCGCGGCGGCAGCCGCCGTGCTCGCGGTCGCGGCCGCCGCGGCGGTACGCGCCGTCGCGGGAGAGGACGCGCCGCACACGCTGCCGTTCGCACCGAGCGCGCTCACGACCGCGTCGGGCGCCACGGCGGACCCCGATGCGTTCGGCGAGCCGGAGGTCTGCGAGACCTGCCACGTGGCGCAGGCCGCGGCGTGGCGCGGTTCGCTGCACAGCCGCTCGCACGAGGACGCGCTCTACCTCGCGTTCGCGAAGCGCGCGCGCGAGGAGGGCGGCGACGCGCTCTACCGCTTCTGCTCCGGGTGCCACGCGCCCGGAGCGGTCGCGACGGGCGAGATCCCGGGAGATGCGTCCACCGAGCACACGTTCCTGACGCACGACGGCGTCTCGTGCGACATCTGCCACACGGCGGCGCGCGTGAACGTGCGGCACGAGGGCGGCGGGGCGAACGGCTCGCTGGTGCTCGAGGAGGGCGAGACGCGCTTCGGCCCGATCGAAGATCCGATCGACACGCCCGCGCACGATTCGCAGTACTCGGCGACGCACACGCAGGCGCTGTTCTGTTCGGCGTGCCACTCGCTCACGCACCCGACCAACGGCGTCGTGATCGAGAACACGTTCGCGGAGTGGAAGGCGAGCCCCTACGCGGCGGCCGGCATCCAGTGCCAGGACTGCCACATGCGCACGGTGGACCAGGCGCTCGAGGTGGTGCGCACCATGCGGCCCGTGGTCGTGCCGGGGACGACGGTCAAGGGCAAGGAGCGTCCCAACACGTACGCGCACCTCTTCGTGGGCGGCAACGTCAACGGCGAGCTCGTGGGCGCGGACGCCGCGCACGTCGCGGAGGCCGAGAAGCGGCTGCGCACGGTGGCGTCCATGGTCGTCGAGGCGCCGCAGCACACGCGGCCCGGCGCGCGCGCGGAGTTCGTCGTCGCCGTCACGAACGTCGCCGCGGGTCACTCGTTGCCGACGTCGATCACGGAGCTGCGCCGCGTGTGGATCGACGTGCGCGTCACCGACGCCGCCGGTCGCGAGGTGTTCCGCAGCGGCGCGCTCGACGAGCACGGCGCGCTCGCGCCCGGCAGCGTCTGGTTCGGCAGCGAGCTGCACGACGCCGACGGCGCCGTCACGTACCTGCCCTGGCGCGCGGCCTCCGTCGGCCGCGAGCGGCTGCTCGCGGCGCGGGAGACGAGCCGCGACACCTTCGCCTTCGACGTGCCCGCCGACGCACAGGGTCCGCTCGCCGTCACCGCGACGCTGCGCTACCGCTCGGCGCCGCAGGACGTGCTCGACGCCCTCTTCGGGAAGGGCGCGCTGGTCGTGCGCACGTTCGACATGACCGAGGCCCGCGCCACCGTGCCGCTGGAGTAGCGGTCCGCGCCGCTCAGCGCCCGCGCTGTTCCGCGGCGCGCGCACGCGCCGCGTAGTCCGCGGCCGCGTCGGCGTCGCCCGCCTCGCCCGCGAGCTGCGCCATGCCGTAGAGCGCCGGGATGCAGTCGGGCGCGAGGCGCAGCGCCTCGCCGAGGAGCGGGCGCGACTCCGCGCCGCGGCCGAGCAGGTACAGATGTTCGCCCGCACGCACGAGCGCGAGCGGCTCGCGCGGCAGGAAGACGAGCCGGTCCCACGCGAACTCGAGTGCGACGTCGGTGCGGCCCGCGCGCTCCGCGATGCCGTCGCCGATCTCCGCGAGGTCGAGCCGCGGCCCGCAGCGCGCGCGCGTCTTCTGCAGCACGGCGAGTGCGTCGTCGGGCCGGCCCGCGCGCTCGAGCGCGAGCGCCAGACCGTGGACGAGCTCGAGGTCGTCGGGCGCGGTGTCGCACGCGCGCGCCAGCCAGCGCGCGGCGCCGGGCACGTCGTCGAGCGCGAGGGCCGTCAGGCCGCGCTCGGCGACGACGGACGCATTGGAGCCGTGGAGCACGAGCGCCGCGTCGAGCACGTCCGCCGCCTGCTGCGCGCGGCCGCGCAGCCGCAGCGCCCGCGCCGCGCGCCACGCCACATCGACGTCGGTCGGCCGCGCCGCGAGGAGGCGGTCGAGGATCGCACCTGCGCGCTCGACGTAGCCGGGCGCCGGCACGCCGAACGTGGCCGCCGCGGCGTCCGCCCCGATCAGGTACGCCTGCGCGAGGAGCAGCTCCGCGTGGGGCGACGCGCCCTCCGGATCGAGCAGGTCCACGAGCGGCAGGTCGCGGACGGCGTGGGCCGCGATCGAGGTCGCCTCGGGGGAGAGTCCCGCCGCCGGCGGCGGCTCCGGCCGGCGCCGCACCCAGTGGTCCGTCGTGCGCGTGTGCGCGATGTCGCTCGACGGCACCTGCGCCATGTGGCAGCTCGCACACGAGTGCCCGGCGCGCGTCGCGTGCGCCTCGCCGCACGCGCCGTCGTCGTGGCAGACGCCGCACGCGTTCGCGGCCTCGAGACCCGCCGGGGCGTGCGGGTTGTGGCACGTCGTGCAGGTCATCCCCTCGGACTCGCGGAAGCACGCGGACTTCTCGAGGCGCTCCGCGTGCCCCGCGATCGCGGCCCCCGCGTCGGCCTTGCCGGTCTCGGGCACGAACATCGCGGACACGGTCGAGAGCGGCTCGCCCGGACGGAAGTCGCGCAGCGAGCGGCCGGGCACGAACACCTGCGTCCCGGCCGCCAGGTGGCACTGGTAGCAGACGTCGCTCTGGCGCTCGACCGGCAGACGCGACGGGTTCACGATGCTGCGCGGGTCGCCCGTGAGCGCGTGCTCGGCGCCGTCGCCGTGGCAGCGCGAGCACCCGACGCCGAGCGTCAGCTTGCCGCGGAACCCGAACCGCACGTTCGCGTCGCGCGGCTCCGCGTCGCCCGTGTGGCACTGTACGCAGAGCGTGGTCGCCGCCCGCGTCGCGACGCTGCGGAAGCCCGCGCCCGGCGAGAGCGAGACGTCGCCGAGTTCGCGGAACCACGTCACCGGCAGCATCAGCAGGCTGCCGTCCGGCGCGACGGAGTAGTACGAGCGCGTCGCCGCGCCGCTGCCGACCACCAGGTGCACGGGCAGCGTGAAGCGCACGCGCTCGACGCCGGCGGGGTCCACGTACGAGATCGTCTGCTCGTAGCGGCCGTCCGCTGCGCCGAAGCGCAGGCGGATGCCGCTGCCGTCGTGCACGAACTCGCGGCCGACGAACCCCGCCTCCGGCGAACCGGCGCCCGCGGGCAGCGTCATCGCCTCGTGCATGCCGCTCCGCGCGTACGCCGCGACGATCTGCTCGTGGCACGTGCCGCAGCCCTCGTCCACGTCGGCCGTGACGATCCCGCCCGGCAGCTCGACGCCCGCCTGGTGCGGCGTCGTCGCCGGCAGCGCGACCGGCGCCGCAGGCGGCGGCTCCGGCGCCTCGTCGGCGGTGCCGTCGCACGCGGCCGCGCACGCCGCCAGGAACAGGATCGCGAGAGCGCGCACGTCCGTGGTCACGCGCGCATCGTACGCGGCGGCGCGCGGCGGCGTGCGCGGATCAGCGGTACGTGAAGTCGATCTCGCGCGACGGAGCCGTCTCGACGTGCAGGAGATCCTCCGCGACGCGCTCGATCACCACGTTGCGCAGCACGCCCTCGGCGCTCCGGTACCAGAGGACGTCCGCGGCGCCGTGCGGCGTGATCGTCACGAGCTCGCCGAGGTGCTGGGGCACGTGGACGCGCTGCCGCACCTCGTCGATGCGCTCGGCCGGCTTCCACACGCCGTCCACGCCGACGTCGAACGGCATCTTGTAGGAGACCGTGTACGAGCGCGCGTGGACCACGCCCGTCGCACGCGGCGCGTCGCCGGAACGCGCCTGCCCCACCGCCACGCCGCACACGAGTGCGGCGGCGGCCGCCGCCACCGGGACCAGCCATCTGCCCATCGTCCACCTCCGTGCGGGAGCGTCGCGCGAGCCCCGCCCGACCTTGGACGACCGACGCCGCGCTATGTTCCCGGCGGCGGCGCGGGGAGCGGCACCGCGTGCGGCAGCGCGCGGCCCGCCAGCCCGGCGAGCAGGTTGTCGGCGGCGATGCGCGCCATGGCGTCGCGCGTGCGCACGGTCGCGCTGCCGACGTGCGGCAGCACGAGGCAGTTCGGCAGCGCGAGGAGCGGGTGCGTCGGCGGCAGCGGCTCGGGGTCCGTGACGTCGAGCGCCGCCGCGAAGAGCCGCCCCGACGCGAGCGCCGCGTGCAGCGCCTCCTGGTCCACGAGCCCGCCGCGCGCCGTGTTCACGAGCACCGCCGTCGGCTTCATGCGGGCGAGCGCGGCGGCGTCCACGACGTGGCGCGTCGCGGGCGTCAGCGGCGCGTGCAGGCTCACGAAGTCGCTCTCGGCGAACAGCCGCTCGAGCGGCACGTGTTCCGCCGCGAGCTCCTCTTCCGCGGCGACGACGCGGCGCGGCGCGGCGTAGAGGACGCGCATGCCCCACGCGCCACGGCAGCGGCGCGCGAACGCCGCGCCGATGCGTCCGAGCCCCACGACGCCGAGCGTCGCGCCGACGAGGTCGAGCCCCACGTGCCCGCGCGGCTCCCACGTCCGCCACGCGCCCGAGCGCACGGCGCGCTCGGCCTCGGGCAGGCGCCGCGCGACCGCCAGCAGCAGCGCGAGCGCGAGGTCGGCCGTCGCATCCGTGAGCACGTCGGGCGTGTTGCCGACTGCGATGCCCCGCGCCGCGCACGCGCGCAGGTCCACGTTGTCCACGCCGACGGCGTAGTTGCTGACGACGCGCAGTCGCGGACAGGCCGCGATCAGCGCGGCGTCGATGCGGTCGGAGAGCAGCGTCACGAGGCCGTCGCAGTCTCGGGCGCGCGCCAGGAGTTCCTCCTGCGCGGGCGGCACGTCGGGCTGCCACACGTCGACGTCGCAGTGCGCGCGCAGCGCGTCGAGACCGGCGTCCGGGATGCGGCGGGTCACGAACACGCGGGGGCGCGGCATCCGGGCGAGTCTACGCAGGGACGCTCGGCGTCGGCTTGAATGCAGGCGTGCCCGCGCCGCCGACCGCCCGCGACCTCGCGCTCCGTGCGTTCGACGCCGCCGTCGCGGCCGCCGTGCCGCAGCCGGTCGGGGTCGTGCAGGGCGGCGTCGCGCGGGCGGGCGACGCCGCGGTGCCCGTCGCGGGACTCGCGCGCGTGCTCGTCGTCGGCGCGGGCAAGTCGGCGGCCGCGCTCTTCGACGCGGTCGTGCCGGGACTCCGCGACGCGCTGCCGCGCGCGGTGCGGATCGACGCGGAACTGCTGGTGCCCGCGGGCGCCCCGCCGCCGCACGCGGTCCCGGACGTGGCGTGCCGCGTGCGCGCGGTGCGTCCGCCCGACGTCAACGAGTCCACGGCCGAGGCGCGCGCCGCGACGCGCGAGGTGCTCGACGCCGCCCGCGCGCTCGGACCGGACGCGCTGCTCGTGTGCCTGCTCTCGGGCGGCGGCTCCGCGACGCTCTCGCTGCCGTGGCCGGGGCTGGACGCGGCCGCGGAGCACGAGGCGGTGCGGCGGCTCGCCGCGCGCGGCGCGTCGATCGACGCGCTCAACACGCTGCGGCGCCACTGCAGCGCGGTGAAGGGCGGACGGCTGGCGCAGGCGGCGGCCGGCGCGCGCGGCGTGCTCTCGTTCCTGGTCTCCGACGTGGACGGCGACCTGCCGCACGTCATCGCGTCGGGTCCCACGGTGCCGGACCCGACGACGTTCGCCGACGCGCTCGCGCTCGCCGCCGACCTGCCCGCCGCCGTGTGCGAGCACCTCGCGCGCGGCGTGCGCGGCGAGCTGCCGGAGACGCCGAAGCAGCTCCCCGGCAACGTCGGGCACGCCATCCTGCGACGCCCGCGCGACGCGCTCGTCGCGGCGTGCGACGCGCTCGCGGGCGCGGGCCGCACCGTCGCCGTGCGCGCGCGCCCCGTCCCCGGCGGCTTCGACGAGGTCGTGCGCGTGCACGTGAACGCCGTGCGCGCGCTCGCCCCCGGCACCGCGTTCGTCTCGGTCGGCGAGGCGGCGCCGCCGCGCCCCGTCGACGCGCCGCGCGGCGGACGGGCGGGGCACCTGGCACTCGCCGTGGCACTCGCGTGCGAGGGCGACCCCGCGCGGCGCGGGCGCGTGACGGTGCTCGTCGGCGCGACCGACGGCGAGGACGGCACCTCGGGGACGTCGGGCGGGCTCGTGGATGCGCACGTGCTCGCGCGCTGCCGCGCGGCGGGCGTCGATCCGCACGACGCGCTGCGGCGGTGCGCGTCGCTCGACGCGCTCGTCGCGGCCGGCGGCACGCTCCCGCGCCGCGCCACCGGCGTCAACGTGCAGGACCTGCGCGTGCTGATCGTCGACTGACGCCGCGCGCACGGCCGTTGGCGCAGGCGGCGCCGTCGTCGAGCATGGACACATGTCGCAGACCGATCGCGCGAAGTGGGACGCGAAGTACGCCGAGCCCGGGCGCCGCCGCGGCGACGACCCGCCCGCGTTCGTGCGGGGCGTCGCCGCGGCGCTGCCGCAGGAGGGCCGCGCCCTCGACGTCGCGTGCGGCGAGGGCCAGACGCTCGTGTTCCTCGCCGAGCGCGGTCTCGAGGGCGTGGGCGTGGACGTCTCGCCCGTCGGCCTCGCGAAGGCCCGCGCGCTCGCCGAGGAGCGCGGCGTCGCCGAGCACGTGGCGCTCGTCGAGCACGACCTCGACGCGGGTCTCCCGGCGCTGGCCGGACGCTTCGACGTCGTCTCCGTCGTGCACTTCCATGCGCCTGCGCTCTGGCCGGCGCTGCGCGCGCTGCTCGCCCCGGGCGGCTTCCTGCTCCTCGAGACGCTCACGACCGAGAACGTGGACCTGGGCCTGCCCCACCCGTCCGCGCGCTGGCTCGCGCGTCCGGCGGAGCTGCTCGGCGCCGCGACCGGGCTGCGCGTGCGCCTGTACCGCGAGGCGCTCGTGGACGGGTCCGTCCGCGCGCAGCTCCTCGCGCAGGAGCCGTCCGGGGCGCCGCCCGACCTGCGCCGCCGCTGATGCCACCGAGGATGCGGCGTCGCGCGGCGCTCGGGCTACCCTGCCCGCTTCCGGCGAGGTGACGAGATGAACCTGCTCCAGCAGCTCTCGGAGCTCCAGGCGAAGCACGGCTGGCTCTCCGAGGAGACGCTGCGCGCCTTCAGCGACGAGACGCGCATCCCGCTCTACCAGATCCAGGCGGTCGCGAGCTTCTACCCGCACTACCGCCTGCGTCCGCCGCCGCGCGCGACCGTCGCGGTGTGCCGCGACGCGTCGTGCCACCTCGCGGGCGGACCGGAGTACCTGCGCCGCGTCCGCGAGCGCCTGGGCGCCGACTTCGACGTCGAGGTGCACGAGGTCTCGTGCCTCGGGCGCTGCGAGGCGGCGCCGGCCGCGTGCGTGGACGAGGTCCCGTGCCTCGGCTGGTCGGCCGACGACGTCGTCGCGGCCGCGCAGGGCGCGAAGGCGCTGCCCTCCGACGAGCCGACGGCGACGCCGCGCCGCTGGCCGACCGACCCGTACGCGACGCGCGACGCGCACTACGGCGTGCTGCGCGAGGCGCTCGCCGACCGCGAGCGCGCGCGGCGCGAGATCCCGCAGACGCTGGCCGACGCGGGCCTGCGCGGCATGGGCGGCGCGGGCTTCCCCACCGGCATGAAGTGGCGCTTCGTGCGCGACGCCGCGGGCGACGTGAAGTACGCGGTGGTCAACGCCGACGAGTCGGAGCCCGGCACGTTCAAGGACCGCGTGATCCTGGAGGAGCTGCCGCACCTCGTCGTCGAGGGCCTGCTGCTCGGCTGCCTCGTCGCGGGCGCGTCCACGGGCATCGTCTACATCCGCCACGAGTACGGCCGCGAGCGCGTCGCGGTCGAGCGCGAGATCGAGCGGGCGCGTGCTCTCGGCCTCTGCGACGCCGTCGGCACCGAGCTGTCCGTGTTCGTCTCGCCCGGCGGGTACATCCTCGGCGAGGAGACGGCGCTGATCGAGGCGCTCGAGGGCAAGCGCGGCGAGCCGCGCAACAAGCCGCCGTTCCCGACCACGCACGGCGTCCACGGCTGCCCGACGCTGATGAACAACGTCGAGACGTACGCACACGTCGCCACGATCCTGCGCCACGGCGCGGATGCGTGGAAGGCCGTCGGCGTGAACGGCGGCACCGGCTGGAAGTTCTTCTCCGTCTCGGGCCACGTGGAGCGCCCCGGCGTCTACTGCGTGCCGATGGGCACGACGCTGCGCGAGCTGGTGGACGGGCCGTGCGGCGGCATGCGCGGCGGCCGCGCGATGAAGGCGTTCTGCCCGGGCGGCGCGAGCGCGCCGTTCCTCCCCGCGGCGCGCGCCGACACGCCGCTCGAGTGGGGTGCGGTGCAGAAGGCGGGCAGCATGCTCGGCTCGGGCGCGGTGCTCGTCATCGCCGATGGCACCGACATGCTCGACCTCGCGGCGAACGTCGTGCGCTTCTTCCGCAACGAGTCGTGCGGGAAGTGCGTGCCGTGCCGCGTGGGCAGCCAGAAGGCGGTCGAGATCCTCGACCGCGTGCTCGACGGCGAGGGCGCGGCGTCCGATCTCGACGTGCTCCCGGCGCTCGACGAGACGCTGCGGCTGACGTCGATCTGCGGCCTCGGCCAGGTCGTCCTGAACCCCGTGACGAGCGTGCTCGCGCACTTCCCGGACGACGTCGCGCGGCACACCGGGGGGCGCTGAGCTGCGCACGACGGACCTCCGGCGATGAGCGACGACCCGCGCGGGACGTTGCGGCGCTGGCTGCCGCACGTGCTGATGATCGTCGCGATCGTCGCGAGCATCTGGCTGCTCGCCGAGGTCGTCGCGCCGCTCTTCGAGCCGATCCTCCTCGCCGCGGCGCTCGCGATGCTCACCTACCCCGTGCTGCACGACCCCGTGCAGCGCGTCGTCGCGCGGCTGCTGCCCTTCGTGGACACGCCGCTGCGCGGGCGCATCGCAGGGATCGCCTCCACCGTCCTCCTGGTCTCGGTGCTCCTGACCCCGTTCGCCCTGCTGGTCCTCAACTCCGTGGACTCGCTGCAGGACGCCGCACGGCTCGCGCTCGGAGTGCTCCAGAACAGCGCGGCCTCGCTCAACGACCTGCAGACGAAGGTGGCGGAGCGCGCGAAGGAGATCGGCGAGCTCTACCCGCAGCTCAAGCTCGACCCCGACCCGCTCGCAGAGCGCCTCATGGCCGCCCTGAAGGAGGCGCTGCACCTCGGCCCGTCGTTCCTCTCGTTCATCTTCGAGGGCACCGGCGCCGTGGCGCAGATCGCGCTGGCGTTCATCAGTCTCGCGTTCTTCTACGTGGAGGGTCCGCGGCTCGCTCGCGCACTGCTCGGATACTCGCCGCTCGACGCGGAACAGCAGGCGACGCTCCTGCACAACCACCGGCGCACCGTGCTGCGCCTGCTGAGCGACACCGTCGCGACCGCCGTCGTCAAGGGCATCGTGCTCGGGCTCATCGTGTGGGGGCTCGACCGGCTGGTCGGTGCGGGGCGGCTGCCGTTCCTTCCGATCGCGCTCGTCGCCGGCGTGCTCTCGCTGCTCCCGCTCGTCGGCGTGGCGATGGTCTGGCTGCCGTTCGCAGGACTGCTCTGGACGACGAACCGCCCCGGCGCCATCGCGCTCGCCGCCGCATGCTGGCTCGCGAACCTCGCGATCGACCACGCGCGCGACCGCGTCGGCCGGCGCCTCGACGACCACTCCTCGTGGCGCTCGTTCCTGCTGTTCCTCGGCCTGGTCGGCGGGCTGCTCTCGTACGGACTGAAGGGTCTCGTCATCGGCCCGATGGCCGTGGTTCTCGTCACCACGGTGTGCAGTGCGTGGCTGCCGCTCTACGGCGGGAGCGACGACGACGCCGGGACGGCCTGACGTGCGCCGCGGCGCGCTCGTCCTCTGCGGCGGCCGCTCGCGCCGCATGGGCCGCGACAAGGCGTGGCTGCCGTTCGGCGGCGAGAGGCTGCTGCAGCGTGTCGTCGCGCGCGTCGCGGCGTGCTGCGACGAGGTCGTCGTCGTCGCGCGTCCGGGCCAGGAGCTGCCGCCGCTCCCCGCGGACGTCCGCGTCGCGCACGACGAGCTGCCCGACCAGGGCCCCCTCGGCGGACTCGTGCCGGGGCTGCGCGCCCTCGCCGCGTGCGACGCGTGCTTCGCGACCTCGTGCGACGCACCGTTCGTGAGCGCGGCGGTGATCGACCTGCTGTTCGCGCGCGTGACGGACCACGACGTCGCGGTGGCGGAGTCCGGGGGCTTCACGCATCCGCTCTCTGCGGTCTACCGCCCGCACGTCGTGCCCGCGCTCGAGCGGCTCCTCGCGGCCGGCCGCCTGCGGCCCGTGTTCCTCTACGACGAGGTCGCGACCGCCCGCGTGGACGAGCACGCGCTCCGCGCCGTCGACCCGGAGCTCGACGCGCTGCGCAACGTGAACACGCCGGAGGCCTACGAGGACGCGCTCGCGCGCGCCTTCCCCGAACTCTCCGTCGAGCTCTACGACATCGCCCGCGCGCGCGCCGGTCGCGCCGTCGTGCCGGTCCGCGCCGACACGCTGCGCGGCGCGCTCCTGCAGCTCGCCCGCCTCTGCCCCGCGCTGGCGCCCGACGTGGTGACGGCCGACGGCGCGCTCGCCGCCCACTGGCGCGCGAGCGTCGGCGGCGCGTCGTTCGTGGACGCGCCCGACACGCCGCTCGCCGGCGATGCGCCTCTGATCGTCATCTCGGCGCTGGCGGGCGGCTGACGCCGTAGCGTGGGCCGGATGCCGGGCGGGTACCACGGGCGAGCGCTCCACGTCGACGTCGGCGACGGCGCGACGCGCGACCTGCCGCTCGCGGACGACGTGCTGCGGCGCGTCGTCGGCGGCGTCGGACTCGGCGCGTGGCTGCTCGCGCGGCTCGCCCCCGTGGGCGTCGCGCCCCTCGCACCCGAGGCGCCGCTCGTCATCGCGCTCTCGCCGCTCGTCGGGAGTCCGCTGACGACGTCCGCGAAGTTCGCCGTCGTGGCGAAGTCGCCGCTCACCGAGCGCATCGGCGACGCGCTCGCGAGCGACCGCTTCGCGATCGAGCTGAAGGGCTGCGGCGTCGATGCGCTCGTCGTGACGGGCCGCGCGGCCGCGTGGTCGCTGCTCGTGGTGGACGAGAGGGGCGCGCGGCTCGAACCCGCGCAGGACCTCGTCGGGCTCTCCTCGGCCGATGCCGAGGAGCGCGTGCGCGCGCGCCTCGGCGACTCGTGGCGCTTCTTCGGCATCGGTCCGGCCGGCGAGCGCCTCGTGCGCTTCGCGACCATCTCGGGAGACGCGCGCCACGCCGGGCGCGGCGGACTCGGAGCGGTGCTCGGCAGCAAGCGCGTGAAGGGCATCGCGGTGCGCGGCGCGCGCACGTGCCCCGTCGCGGACCGCGAGCGCGTGCTGGCGCTCGCCCGCGACCTCTCCGCGCGCTCGCTCGGCCCGGCGACCGCCAAGTACCGCGAGCTCGGCACCGTCACGAACCTGCTCGTGATGAACCGCCTCGCGGCGCTGCCGACGCGCAACTTCCAGGCGGGCTCGTTCGAGCACGCCGACGCCGTCTCGGGCGAGGCGCTGCACGCGCTGCCGAGCGTGCGGCGGCACTGCGCGGCGTGCACGATCGGCTGCGAGCACGTGTTCACGACCTCCTCCGGCCGCGCGGTGCGCATGGAGTACGAGGGGCTCTTCGCGCTCGGCCCGCTGTGCGGCATCGGCGACCGCGACGTGGTGCTCGCGGCCTCGGCGCTCTGCGACGACGCGGGCATCGACGTGATCTCGGCCGGCGGCACCGTCGCGTTCGCGATGGAGTGCCGCGAGCGCGGACTGCTCGCGGGCCGCGCGGAGCTCGCGGACGTGCCCGCGTTCGGCGACGGCGAGGGACTGCTGCGCACGCTGCGCCGCATCGCCGCGCGCGAGGCCGAAGGCGACCTGCTCGCCGAGGGCTCGCGCCGGCTCGGCGACCTGCTCGGCGGAGCTGCGCCGCGGCTCGCGCCGCACGTCAAGGGACTCGAGCTCCCGGGCTACGACCCGCGCGCGATGCAGACGCTCGCGCTCGGGCTCGCCGTCGCCACGCGCGGCGCCGACCACAACCGCTCGAGCGCGTACGAAGAGGACCTGCGCCCCGGCGCCGACCGCTTCCGCGCGGACGCGTCGAAGGGCCCCGCGGCGGCCGCCGCCGAGGTGCGCGCGGCCGTCCTCGACAGCCTGATCCTCTGCAAGTTCCTGCGCGGCGTGTTCGCCGACGTGCTCGCGGAGGGGGCGGCGATGCTCTCCGCCGTGACCGGCTGGGACGTGGACCGCGCCGAGATGGAGCGCGTCGGGCGCCGCGTCGTCACGCTGCGCAAGCTCTGGAACGTGCGCGAGGGCTGGACGCGCGACGAGGACACGCTGCCGCCGCGCCTGCTCGAGGAGCCGCTCCGCGGCGCGGCCGGGGACGGCGTCACGTTGAGCCGCGGCGACCTCGTGCGTATGATCGCAAGTTACTACGCCGCCCACGGTTGGACGCCCGAGGGGGCCGTGCCGGACGCCCTCGTCCGGGAGCTCGGCCTCGACGACGTCGCCGGCGTGGAGAAGGAGTCCCCGTGACCGCCACCGTGCCCCCGCGCCGCGCCGCCGCGACGACCGTCACCCTGTCGATCGACGGCCGCAGCGTGACCGTGCCCGAGGGCACGAGCGTCTGGGACGCCGCGCGCGAGCTGGGCATCCCGGTGCCCGTCCTCTGCCACGACCCGAACCTGCGGCCGGTCGGCGTGTGCCGCATGTGCGTCGTCGAGGTCGAGGGCGCGCGCACGCTGCAGGCCTCGTGCGTGCGGCCGTGCGAGAACGGCATGGTCGTGCACACCGACTCCGAGGTCGTGCGCCGCAGCCGCCGCACGCTGACCGAGCTGCTGATGGCGGACCAGCCCGCCGAGTCCGGCCGCGACGCGACCACCGGCGACGACGAGCTCTTCGCGCTCGCGCGCGAACTCGGCGCCGACCGCACGCGCTTCGCCGCCGGCAACGGCCGTCCCGCCGACCCGTCGTCGCCCGTCATCGACGTGAACCACCAGGCGTGCGTGCTGTGCGACCGCTGCATCCGCGCGTGCGACGAGGTGCAGGGCAACCACGTGATCGGCCGCACGGGCAAGGGCTACACGGCGCGCATCGCGTTCGACATCGACCTGCCCATGGGCGACTCGTCGTGCGTCGAGTGCGGCGAGTGCGCGGCGGCGTGCCCCACGGGCGCGCTCGTGAACAAGCCCGTGACGGTGCCGATGCGCCGCGACGCGACGCTGCGCGAGGTCGAGTCCGTCTGCCCGTACTGCGGCGTCGGCTGCGCGGTGACGCTGACCGTCGATCCCGCGGCGAACCGCGTCGTGCAGAGCGACGGCCGCGCGCCGAGCGGCAGCGACGGGCGCCTGTGCGTGAAGGGCCGCTACGGCTTCGACTACGCGACGCACCCGCACCGCCTCACCAAGCCGCTGATCCGCAAGGCGTCGCACTACCCGAAGCGCCCGCTCACCGGCGACATGGCCGGCGCAGCCGACGGCACGCGCGACGGCCGCGACCTCTTCGAGTACGGCCGCGCGCTCGAGGCGTTCCGCGAGGCCACGTGGGAGGAGGCGCTCGAGCTCGTCGCGTCGAAGCTCGGCGCGATCCGCCGCGAGCACGGCCCCGGCGCGCTCGCCGGCTTCGGCAGCGCGAAGTGCAGCAACGAGGAGGCGTATCTCTTCCAGAAGATGGTGCGCGTCGCGTTCGGCACGAACAACGTGGACCACTGCACGCGGCTCTGCCACGCGTCGAGCGTCGCCGCGCTGCTCGAGACGATCGGCTCGGGCGCCGTCACGACGATCTACCGCGACATCGAGAACTCCGACGTCGCGCTCCTGACCGGCACGAACACGACGTCGAACCACCCGGTCGCCGCGTCCTTCTTCAAGCAGGCCGCCGCGCGCGGCACGAAGCTGATCGTCGTCGATCCGCGGCGCCCCGACATCGCGGACCACGCGTGGGAGTACGTGCGCATCGAGCCGGGCAGCGACGTCGCGTTCTACAACGGCCTCATGCACGTGATCCTCGAGGAGGGCCTCGAGGACCGCGCGTACATCGAGCGCATGACCGAGAACTTCGAGGCGCTGCGCGAGGTCGTCGCGCGCTACACGCCCGAGGTCGCGTCGAAGGTCTGCGGCATCGAGCCCGAGCGCATCCGCCGCATCGCGCGCACCATCGGCAACGCCAAGGCGATGCTCGTGTTCTGGGGCATGGGCATCAGCCAGCACGTGCACGGCACCGACAACGCGCGCTGCCTGATCGACCTCGTGCTGCTCACCGGCAACTGCGGGCGCCCCGGCACCGGGCTGCATCCCCTGCGCGGGCAGAACAACGTGCAGGGCGCGAGCGACGCGGGCCTGATCCCGATGGTCTACCCCGACTACCAGCCGGTCGGCGACCCGGCCATCCGCGCGAAGTTCGAGGCGGCGTGGGGCGTGCCGCTCGACCCGAAGCCGGGGAAGACCGTCGTCGAGATCGCGCACGCGGCCGAGGAGGGCACCCTGCGCGGCATGTACGTGATGGGCGAGAACCCGTTCCTCTCCGACCCGAACGTCGGCCGCGCGCGCGACGCGTTCTGCAACCTCGACTTCCTCGTCGTGCAGGACATCTTCCTGACGGAGACGGCGGAGGTGGCCGACGTGATCCTGCCCGCGTCCTCGTACTTCGAGAAGACGGGCACCTACACGAACACCGACCGCCGCGTGCAGCTCGGGCAGCAGGCGCTCGACATGCCGGGCGAGGCGCGCCTCGACTGGCAGGTCCTCGCCGAGGTGATGACCCGCATGGGCTTCCCGCAGCACTACGCGAGCGCCGAGGACGTGTTCGTGGAGTTCTCGGACCTGACCAGCTCCTACGCGGGTCTGCGCTACGAGCACCTGCACGGACGCGGCAAGCTGTGGCCGTGCCCCGACCCGGAGACGAGCGAGGGCACCGTGGTGCTCTTCGGCGACGCGTTCCCGACGAAGAGCGGCCGCGGCAAGTTCGCGCCGGCCGAGGTCGTCCCGCCCGCCGAGCTGCCCGACGCGGAGTACCCGTTCGTCCTCAACACCGGCCGCATGCTGCAGCACTGGCACACCGGCTCGATGACGCGCCGCGCGAGCAAGCTCGACGCCATCGCGCCCGCCGCCGTGTGCGAGATGAACCCCGCGGACCTCGCGGAGCTCGGCGTCGCGCCGGGCGGCATGGTGCGCGTGTCGTCGCGCCGCGGCAGCGTGCGCATCCGCGCCGAGGCGAGCGCGCGCACGGCGCGCGGCGGCGTGTTCATCCCGTTCCACTTCCGCGAGGCGTCGGCCAACCTGCTCACGAACGACGTGCTCGACCCCGCGGGCAAGATCCCCGAGTTCAAGTTCTGCGCCGTGCGCATCGAGCCCGCGTGACGCCCACGCCCGCCGTGTCCGAGCTCGAGATGGAGACGCGCTCGTACGAGCTCGACGCCTACGGCCACATGAACCAGGCCGTGGCCGTGCAGTGGTTCGAGCACGCGCGCCTGCACCACCTGCGCGAGCGCGGGATGACGTACGAGTCGATCCCGCGCGAGATGGGCGTGCACGTGATGGTGCTGCGCCAGGACGTCACGTACCGGCGGCAGGTGATGCTCGGCGACCGCTTCCGCATGACGACGCACGTCGCGAAGCTCGGCCGCACGTCGTTCACGTGGGAGCACGCGCTCGTGCCGGTCGCGGGCGGCGACCCGGCGATCACCGCGACCGTGACGATGGTGTGCGTCGGACCGGACGCGCGCTCGACGGCGCTGCCGGACGCGCTCCGCGCGGGGCTCTCCGCGTGAACGCGGACGGCGTCCACACCGCACGCCTGTCGAGGGTCCGGCCCGCATGAGCCGCGTCGCGCCCGAGCCCCCGCCCTTCCTGCCGGACGGCGCCTTCGCCGGGAAGACCGCGCTGGTCACGGGCGGCGGCACGGGCCTCGGGCTCGCCGTGTCGACACGCCTCGGACGCCTCGGCGCGAACGTCGTCTGCGCGAGCCGCGACACGACGCACCACGCGGAGCTGCTCCGGCGCGGCGCGGAGCACGGCTTCGCGGTCACCAGCGCGGCGCTCGACGTGCGCGACCCGGCGCAGGTGCGCGAGGTCGTGCGCGGCGCGGTGGCGACGTACGGAGCGCTCGATGTGCTCGTGAACAACGCCGCCGGCAACTTCGTGCGGCCGGCGCTGACGCTCGCGCCGAAGGGCTTCGCGACCGTCATCGACATCGCGCTGAACGGCGTCTTCTACGCGTCGCGCGGGGCGGGTCGCGCCATGCGCGAGCGCGGCGGCGCGATCGTGAACGTCTCCGCGCCCTACGCGGCGACGGGCAAGCCGGGCGTCGTCCACTCCGCGTGCGCGAAGGCGGGCGTCGAGGCGATGACGCGCACGCTCGCCGCCGAGTGGGCCGCGTACGGCATCCGCGTGAACGCCGTGTCGCCGGGCCCGTTCGAGAGCCGGGGCGCGGCCGACCGCCTGTGGCCCACGCAGGAGGTCGAGGACGCGGTGCGGCGCCAGATCCCGCTCGGCCGCTTCGGCACCGCCGAGGAGGTCGCGGAGCTCGTGTGCTTCCTCGCCGCGCCCGCGTCCGCGTGGATCACCGGCGCGGTCTGGGTCGCCGACGGCGGCTGGACGCTGCCCGCGCCGCTCGCGGGCGACCTGACCGAGAAGCTCGTCCGCCGCCGCCCCTCCGACGACGACACCCACACTGGGGACGCTGGCAGCTAAGTCGGGTTGCAGCCTCGACAACGCGCGGAGGCGCAGCCGGCGGCCCCGCGCAGCTCGCGCCGCACCGATCGACCGCCGGCCTGCCGATCGCGAGGCTGCAAGGCGACTTAGCTGCCAGCGTCCCCGTCCAGCGTCCCCGTCTACGGCCTCAGCGGCCCGAGAGCTTCTTCGCCTTCAGCACCAGGTCGAGGAACTCGGTCCGGAGGCCGCCCTCGTCCTTGCCGAGCGCGCCCTGCGCGAGCTCGAGCACGGCGTCGTAGCTGGTCTGCGACGTCGTCGGCGAGTTGCGCAGGAGCATGCCGAACGTCGCCACCGCCGCGGCGAAGCGCATGTCGGTCGACGCCGCGTCGTAGCGCGTCCCCGCGTCCTTCGCCGAGATCTCGAAGCGCGTGCTCTCGGCGGCGTCGGGCAGCTTGTAGCGCACCTTCAGCGTGAAGAGCTCGCCGCTCCGCGCCGCGTCGGTCTCTTCCAGCGGCGGCTTCTGGTAGCGCAGCGGGTCCACGCCCGCCTGCGGCGCCGCGCCCGCGGGCACGACCTCGTAGAGCGCCGTCACCGTGTGGCCCGCGCCCATCTCGCCGGCGTCCTTCGTGTCGTCGTTGAAGTCGGCGGCCGCGAGCATGCGGTTCTCGTAGCCGATCAGGCGGTACGCACCGACCGTCGCCGGGTTGAACTCGACCTGGATCTTGACGTCCTTCGCGACCGTCACGACCGTGCCGAGCATCTCGTCGACGAGCACCTTGCGCGCCTCGCGCAGACCGTCGAGGTAGTGGTAGTTCCCGTTCCCGCGGTCCGCGAGCTGCTCCATCGTCGCGTCCTGCAGGTTGCCGGTGCCGACGCCGAGGACCGTCAGGAAGACGCCGCCCTGCGCCTGCGTCTCGATCAGCTTCACCAGCTCGGCCCGGTCGGTGACGCCCACGTTGAAGTCGCCGTCGGTCGCGAGGATCACGCGGTTGACGCCGCCCTTCACGAAGTGCTGCGCGGCGATGGCGTACGCCTGCTGGATGCCCGCGCCGCCGTTCGTCGAGCCGCCCGCCGCGAGCCCGTCGATGGCCGCCGCGATCGTCTCCTTCTCGGTGCCGCAGGTCGAGTCGAGCCGCACGCCCGCGTTGCTCGCGTAGGTCACGAGCGCCACGCGGTCCTCCTCGCGCATCTGGTCCGCGAGCATGCGCAGACCGCGCTGGAGCAGCGGCAGCTTGTCGGCCGGCTGCATCGAGCCGGAGACGTCCACCAGGAACACGAGGTTCGAAGGCGGCGCCTGCTCGTGGATCTCGCGCGCCTTCACGCCGACGCGCACGAGGCGGTTCGCCGTGTTCCACGGGCACGTGGCGACCTCGACGCGCGCGCCGACCGGGTGCGGTCCCTCGGGCTCCGCGTCGCCGTAGCGGAAGTAGTTGACGAGCTCCTCGACGCGCACCGCGTCCGGCGGCGGCAGCGAGCCCGACGTGAGGAAGCGCCGCACGTTCGCGTACGACGCCGTGTCCACGTCGATCGAGAACGTCGAGAGCGGCTCGTCGCGCGGGTCGCGGAACACCGACTCGCCGGGGTGCTGGTACGACTCCGTGCCCGGCGCCCCGTAGCGCAGCCGCAGGCGGTCGCGCAGCTCGTCGCCGCGCTGCACCGAGTCGAGTAGCGCGCGCGTCTGCACGAGTTGCTCCTGCAACTGCTTCTGCAGGACGGCGATCGTCGCCTCCGACTGCTCCGCCGTGTTCGCGTGCAGGACGCGCAGCGCGGCACCGATCTGCGTCTCGCGCGTCCGGAGCGACGGCAGGTCGAACGCGAGGGCCGGGATCTCGACGGGCTCCGCGCCCGCCACCGTGAGCACGACCCCGGGGTCGGCACCGTTCGTCGGCCACGCCGACGAGACGAGACTCGTCTCGGAGCCATCGCCGCCGCCCGGGCCGGCGCCATTCCAGCCGACGTTCTGCCGCCAGCCACCACCTATGGACCTGGAGAGTTCGACGAAGCCCACGCCATCCGCCGAACGTCCTGCCCCGCCGCCGCCGCCGCCGGCCGTCACGTACGGGCCACCGAGTGCCGCCGCGAGACCCCCGGGACTCGTGCTCTCAGCCGGGACACTCGTAACCCCCCCGCCGCCCGAACTCGGCACGCTCTGCGAAGCGCTGCCGCCCGGCGACGACACCGGCCCGCTCCCCGACGCCGCCTCGCCCGCCGGGCCCTGATAGCGTCCCCCGATCGGGACCGCGGCGGAGGCCGCCCCTCGTTCGCGCGAGGACGACACCGCGACCTTGCCAAGAGGGAACGCATCCGTCGCCACGCTCTGCTCTCCGCGTCCCGACGCGATCGTCTCACGCCGACCGTCACGCACCAGCGCCACGTCCACGCGCCCGTCCGGGATGCGGACCGCCTCCTGCCACGCCGCGAGCGCGACGCCCGCGACGATCGACGCCGCCATGCCGACGAGCGGCCAGAAGCTGCGCAGACGCCCCGCCGGCGCGGGAGCGTGCGCCGCCGCGACGACCGCCGCGCGCGACGCGCCCGGGAGAGCGGGCGCCGCGTGCGACTCCGACGCGAGGCCGGCCGTCAGCAGAGCCGCGGCCGCGCGGACCTCGGCCACCACACGCGCCGCATCGGGGTCGCCCGCCACGAGCGCCTCGAGCTCGGCGTGCTCGGCGCCCTCGGTCTCGCCGAGGGCGTGGGCCGTCAGCCGCGCGCGGCGCAGCAGCTCCGCGTCCGAGGGCGCGCCATCGCCGCCCCCGTCGCCGTGCAGATCGTTCCGGTCGTGCGTGTCGTGCGTGTTCATCGTGTCGCTCCCCGGCTCGCGGCCTCGACGCCGAGCACCGGCGCGAGGCGGCCGCGCAGCCGCTCGAGTCCCGTGTGGATGAGGACGCCCACGTGGCTCAGCGAGAAGCCCGTCAGCGCGGCGATCTCGCGGTAGGAGAGGCCCTCCGCGAACTTGAGGTGCAGGACCTCGCGCTCCTTCGCGGGCAGGCGGTCGAGGGCCGCGAGCGCCGCGCGTGCGGCCTCGCCCTCGGCGACCACGCTGTCCGGCGCGGGCTGCGTCCCGACCGTCGCCGTCACCACGTCCGTCTCGCTGGTCTCCACGTGTCGGCGCCTCCGCAACTGGTCCATCGCGTGGTTGCGACAGACCGTGAACAGCCACCTGCGGACGTCCGCGACCTCCTCCGGCCGCTTCCGACACAGGCGCAGGAACGCCTCCTGGACGGCGTCGCGGGCGCGTTCGGGATCGCCGAGGAGCCGGCGTGCGTACGCGACGAGCCGTCCCTCGTGCTCGACGAGGGCCTGCTCGAGCCACACCGTGCGACTCCCGGGAGCCGCTCCGGCGGGCGCCGCGTGCGCACCGTCCAGGGCCATCCGTCCTCCGTGTCCGCGCCGTCCGTCGGCGGTTCCTCCCACACGACGCACGACCGGGGACCTTCTTAGACGCGATTTCGCGAGAATCGTCCGCGATCCGCCGACGCGCCGGCGGGTCTGCTGCCCGCCGCGCCGGGACGTGCGCTCGCGCCGCTCTCAAGTGCGGCCTCGCGCACTGCCGATCCCACCCGCTGGAAGAGGGTGCCGCGGACTCGTCCGCACGGTGGGCACATGCGAGACACGGACTACCCCGGACTGCGACGTCAGACGGCCGAGCGCCGCGCCGAGCCGCGCCTCGAGGTGCGCGCCGACGCGCGCCTCGCGCACGACGACGGCACACTGCTCGGCGCGCTCGAGAACCTCGCCTGCCACGGCGCCAACTTCGCGACCGAGGACGTCTCGACTCTCCTCGAGGAGGGTGATCGCGTCGTGCTGCTCGGCACGCCCGGCGAGGGCCACGCCCCCGTCGAGATCGCGTGGCCGGGCCGCGTGGTGCGCGTGGACGAGCTCTTCGACGGCGAGCGCGACCTCGTGACGTACGCGATCGCGTTCGACGAGGAGATCGACGCGGACGCCTTCGACATCACGCAGTAGGAGCCTGTCCGAGACACGCGCTCGACACGCCGTAGAGTGACGGCGATGGACCTGCCGCTCTACGTCGGACCGGCGTCGTTCCGCGTGCCGGCCCACGTCCTCGTCGAGGCGCTCGCGTACACGGCCGGGTTCGCGCTCTACCGCGCGGAGCGGCGGCGGCGCGGCGACGTCGTCGACGACCACGCCCGCTGGGCGCTGATCGCGGCGGCCGCCGTCGGCGCCGCGCTCGGCTCGCGCCTCCCGCTCTGGCTCGCCGAGCTGCCGCAACTGCTCGCGGGAACGCTCTCCCTCGCCGCGTGGTACGGACGCAAGACGATCGTCGGCGCACTGCTCGGCGGGCTGGTCTCCGTCGAGCTGGTCAAGCGCCGCATCGGCGTCACGCGCGCGACGGGCGACCTCTTCGCGCTCCCGCTCGCCGTGGCGATCGCGATCGGACGCGTCGGCTGCCTGCTCGGCGGACTCGAGGACGGGACGCACGGCCTGCCCTCGTCGCTGCCGTGGGCGATCGACCTCGGCGACGGCGTCCCCCGCCACCCCGCGCCGCTCTACGAGATGCTCTTCCTGGCGCCGCTCGCGGCGCTGCTCGTGCGCGCCCGGCGGGGCGCCGGCGCGGACGGCGCAGCGCGCGAAGGCGACGGCTTCAAGCTGTTCCTCGCGGCGTACCTCGCGTTCCGGCTCGTCGCGGACTTCCTGAAGCCGCGGGCGCCGCTCCTCGGACTCGACCCGATCCAGTGGTGCTGCGTCGGCGGTCTGCTCTACTACCTCCCGCACCTGCCGCGGCTCGCGCGACTGGCCGTGACGCCACGCCGCGCCGGCACTCCCGCACCATGACGCACCGCGTCCGCCCCTACCTCTACTACGACAGCGCCGTGTCGGTCTGCTCGCGCTGCCTGCGGCGCGCCGACGGCAAGGTCGTGTTCGAGGACGGCTCCGTCTTCATGCTGAAGCGCTGCCCCGTGCACGGTCCAGAGCGCGTGCTGCTCGCCGACGACGTCGACTACTACCGGCGCGCGCGCGAATTGTTCCTCAAGCGCTCCGAGATGCCGGTGCGCTTCAACACGCCGGTGCGCTGGGGCTGTCCGTACGACTGCGGGCTCTGTGCCGATCACGAGCAGCACTCGTGCCTGACGCTGGTCGAGATCACCGACCACTGCAACCTCGAGTGTCCGGTGTGCTACGCGGGCAGCGGACCTTCGCGCCCCGAGTTCCGTTCGCTGGCGGAGATCGAGCGCATGCTCGACGCGGTCGTGCGCAACGAGGGCGAGCCCGACGTCGTGCAGTTCTCGGGCGGCGAGCCGACGCTCCACCCCGACTTCTTCGCGGCGCTCGACCTCGCGCGCGCGCGGCCCATCCGCCATCTGATGGTCAACACGAACGGGCTGCGCATCGCCGACGACGCCGACTTCGCGCGGCGCCTCGCGGACTACCTGCCCGGCTTCGAGATCTACCTGCAGTTCGACTCGCTCCGGCCTGCCGTGCACCGCCGTCTGCGCGGGCGCGACCTCGTGGACGTGCGCCGCCGCGCGCTCGACCGCCTGAACGCGCTCGGGCTCTCGACGACGCTCGTCGTCACGCTCGCGCGCGGCGTCAACGACGACGAGGTCGGCGCGCTGATCGACTTCGCGCTGACGCAGCCGTGCGTGCGCGGCGTGACGCTGCAGCCGGTGCAGAGCGCGGGACGCCTGCGCGGCTTCGACCCGGCGACCGACCGGCTGACGCTCACCGAGGTGCGGCGGCGCGTGCTCGAACAGACGAGCGTCTTCCGGCCCGAGGACCTCATCCCGGTGCCCTGCCACCCGGACGCGCTCGCGATGGCGTATGCGCTCAAGCTCGGCGACCGCACGGTCCCCCTCACGGGGCTGATCGACCCGCAGGTGCTGCTCGAGGGCGGGCGCAGCACGATCGTCTACGAGCAGGACCCCGCCGTGCGCGAGGGCATCTTCCGCGCGTTCGCGACGAACCACGGCCCGGAGTCGAGCGCGGCGAGTCTGCGCGACCTCCTGTGCTGCCTGCCGCGCATCGACGCCCCCGCCCTCTCCTACGACAACGTCTTCCGTGTCCTGATCGTGCAGTTCCTCGACGCGCACTCGTTCGACGTGCGCTCGGTGCGCAAGAGCTGCATCCACATCGTGCACCCGGAGGACGGCCGACTCATCCCGTTCGACACGTACAACCTCTTCTACCGCGGGGACCTGGAGCGGAGCGTGCTGGCCCCGCTGCGTGCCGAGGCCGAACGCGGCGTGCGGCACGTGCCCGGTGTGGGAGACTGACGCCGTGCACGACGCGCCCGAGCCGTCCGACGCCCCGCGCGAGCGCTCCGACACGGACCGCGCGGCCGACGCCGCCGTGCCGCCGCCGCGCCGGCCGGGCGAGCCGGAGGCGGCGGACGCCGCGCCCCCGCCGCCGCGGCGCCCGGGCGAGGCGCAGCGCGGGCTGCTCGGCTGGTTCGCACGGCTGCGCACGGGGCCCGGAGTCGCGATGGGCCTCGTGCTCACGCTGCTGCTCCACGTCGCCGCCGCGATCGTGTTCGGCATCCCGCTGTCGCTGATCGGTTCGACGTCGGGCGGCGGCTTCGCCGTGTTCCCGCTCCTGTTCATCGGCGTCGCGCAGCTCGTCTACGTGATCCCCGCGTGGATCGCGCTCCGCCGCGCGGGGGCCCGACCCGCGGCGCTCGGCCTCGTGATCGGAGCGTCCGTGACGTTCCTCCTGAACGGGACGTGCCTCGTCGCGGTGATGTACTCGCTGAGCAACCTGCACTGATGCGCGGCGTTGACGCGGCGGGGCGACCGCGCGAGTCTGACCGCCATGCACGCGCAGCCACCCGCACCGCCGGCGCAGACGCCGACGCAGACGCCGGCGCCGACGCAGGCCATGCACGCGAAGACGAAGGCGTGGATCGTGTTCGCGGGCGGCACGAAGTTCGGCGAGGGGCGCGCGCGGCTGCTGCAGCTCGTCGAGGAGCTCGGCTCGCTGAACCGCGCCGTGCACGAGATGGGCATGTCCTACCGCGCGGCGTGGGGCTACCTGAAGGAGCTGGAGGAGGCCGCCGGCTTCGCGCTCGTCGAGCGTGACGGCCACGGCATGCGCCTGACCGACGCGGGCCGCCTGTTCCTGCAGCGCTTCGACGCCTACCGCGACCGCGTTGCGGCGGCGGCGAGCGCGGCGTACGACGACGTGTTCAGCGACACGGACGTCGCACGCACCGGAGTCGCGCGCACCGCAGCCGCCGACTGAGCTGCGACGCCGTGCCCTACTTGCCGTACACGATCGAGCGCCCGCGCGCGCGCGCCGTGACGGCCTCGGTCACGCCCTCGTCGCCGAGCTCGAAGCCCACGGGCACGTAGCCGGCGTCGGTCGCGGCGAGCTCCGCGTCGGCACCGCGTGCGTCGATGCTCAGCTTCCCGTTCTTCAGCTTGAAGCGCAGCGTGCGCACGAACCCGCGCTCGTTGCGCAGGTCGTCGTAGCGCACGACGCCGCGCTTCACGGTGAGCGACGAGGCGGGCAGAGTCTGCGCCGCGTTGCCGACGGTCACGGTCAGGGCGCCGTCGAGGATCGACGTCGGCGCGGCGAGCGAGAGGCGCGCCGCGAGCTTCAGCTTCGTCGCCTTCGTCGAACCTTCCTTCGGGCGCGTGACGCGCAGCCGCGTGACGCGCAGCCGGTTCGCGGTCTCGAGCCCCTCGAGCACGCGCAGCGCGTCGTCGCCGCCGACGCCGAGCTGTGCGTCCGGGCCGGTCGCGAGCAGCGCGGCGCGTCCGCCGCCGAGCACCTGCGCGACGTAGCGGAAGCTGTTCATCTCGTCGAGCGCCCCCCCGGCGGCGACGTGCTCGACGGCCGGCGTGCCGCCGAGGTCCGTCAGCACCAGGAGCTCGTCGTCGAGCGTGCCGACGATGCCGTCCTCGCCGCCAGCGGCTACGAGCACCGACGTCGGCGAGAGCGCGACGACGGTGCTCGTCGTGCCGGTCGCGACGGCGCCGACGGTCACGCGCTGCACCTGCACGGTGCCGCCGATCCCGGAGACGTAGACGACCTCGTCGTCGGGCGTGCCCACCGTCGCGTCGTCACCGAACGAGACCATGGCGAAGGCGTCGGCCGCGAGGCGCGTCGGGCGGCAGTTGTTGTCGTCCCCGAACGCACCGATCGGGATCGACGTGACGGTCGGCGTCGCGCCGTCCAGACCCGCGACCACGGCGACGGCGTCGTCGCCCGTGCCGAGCGTGCCGTCGGCGCCGAGCGTCGAGCAGATCGCGAGCCCCGGTGCGAGCACGACCGGGCGGCCGCCCGACGCGTTGACGACGTACGGGACCGCGACGGGCGTCGACGTGCCCGCGACCGTGTCGAGCAGCAGGAGTTCGTCGTCGGCGGTCGAGTCGAGCAGGTCGGCGCCCGCCGCGACCACGAGCGCCGTCGTCTCGGACAGGCGCACGGCGCGTCCGGCGGCGCGGCGGTTGAGCCCGGGGGCCGGGAGCGACAGCGACGTGACCGTCGGCGTGCCGATGCCGCGCAGCACGTGGACGACGTCGTCGGCCGTGCTCGGCTTCTTGTCGGCGCCGTTCGACGCGACGACGACCGTCGACTCGGAGAGCGCGATGGCCTGCGTGCGGCCCGACGCCTGCAGGTACGGCGCGGGGTAGCGCTGCGCGACGGGCACGTCGGTCGAGACGCCGTCGACGACGATGATCTCGTCGTCGGCGGTGTTCGCCTTCAGGTCGGCGCCGATGGCCGCGACGGCAATGCGGTCGGCGCTCATCTTCTCGGGCGTGAACTGCTGGTTGTCGCCGAGGCCGCCGAGCGCGGTGCGCAGCACGCGGTTCTGCGAGCCGAGGCGGTCGAGGACCATGAGCTCGTCGTCGGCGGTGCCGAACGTGCCGTCCTGCCCGGCCGCGCAGAGCGCGGCGCGGGCGAAGCTGAGCCGCGTGATGCGGCTCGAGTAGGGCGAGCCGTAGGGCGTCGGGAGCGGCGTCACGACGGGGGTCGTCCCGAGGTTCGAGACGAAGAGGGTGACGTCGTCCGACGTGCCCGCGACGCCGTCGGCCCCCTCGGCGCTCACGACGAGCGACGTCGGCGAGAGGGCGACGGGCGCGCCCGCGGAACCGTCGATCGCGTCGCCGTTCGGCGCGAGCGCCACCGACTTCGCGGTCGTCGCCGCGACCGCCACCGCCGCGAGCGCCGTCACCACGAGCCCCGTACCCACGCGCCCCGTCCAGACCGTCGTCGTCCGCATCCCGCCCCTCCCGCTGATTGTGTCCGCCAGAGCATAACCAGCGCGACCCCAGTCCCACCACACGACTTCGGGGACGGTCCTCGGAACTTGCGTAGCGCAAGAAACTCCACGCTTTGGGGACGGTCCTCGGAAGTTGCGTAGCGCAAGAAACTCGCCGGTTCGAGGACCGTCCCCGGAAGTTGCGTGGGGAGGCGCCTGCTGCGGACGCGCCGCCGCTACCGCGCCTCGACGGCCGCCGCGGCCTCGGCGACGAACGCCTCTGCGACGCCGACCGACGACAGCCGCCGCCCGCCGGCGGCGAGCAGCGCGCGCGCGTCGGCCAGGTGCCGCCGCGCCGCGTCCGCGCGCCCGAGCCGCGCGTGCGCGAGGGCCAGGAACGCGTGCACGTCGGCGGCGCCCGACGGCAGCTCCGAGCCCTCCGGCGGCGGCAGCCGCGTGACGAGAGCGTCGAGCAGCGCGACCGCGCGCTCGTACGCGCCGACGCGGCACAGCGCGACCGCCAGCCCGAAGCGGTACCGCACGCCCCACGGCTCGTCGCGGGACGCGGCTTCGGCGAGCCGCACGGCGCGCGCGTAGACGTCGGCCGGACGCCCGGGCGCCGCGACGACCGGCCAGTAGTCCTGGAAAAGCCAGTCGGCCTGGTCCACGGGCAGATCGCGCGCGACCTCGAGCGCCGCCGCGCGGAACGCGTCGTCGAGCGTCCCGTCCTCGCGCACCGCACGCAGCACGTCCCCGCGCGCGACGAGCCGCCGCGCGAGGTCCTCCACGTACGCGTGGGCGCCGACGAGCCGCCGGCTCTCCGCACCGAGCAGGTCCACGTAGTGCTCGCGCTCGGCCACCGTGAACTCGCGCGTGACGCGCCGCTCCGCCTGCTCGAGCAGCGCCGCGCCGCCGACCACCCACACGCGCGCGACGCGATCCGCCCCCGCCGTCACGACGAGGTCGCCGCGCGGCGCGTACGCCGCCGCGAGGAGCGGTCCCTCGTGCCCGGCGATCAGGTCGGTCTGACGTCCCGAGAGGTCCCAGATGCGCGCGGTGCCGTCCTGCGACGCGGTCAGCACGTGGGCGCCGTCGGGGGAGAACACGGACGACACGACCCACGCCTCGTGACCGCGGAAGCGCACGGACTCCTGGCGGTCGAGCGCGAACATCCACGCCGAGTTGTCCACGCTCGCGGCGACGAAGTGCGTGCCGTCGGGGGCGAACACGGCACGCCCGATCGCGACGCGCGGCGTGGCGCGGTAGGTCCGCCGCAGCGTGCCGTCGAGGTCGTGCAGCATCAGCTCGCCGTGATACGACGACGTCACGAGCTGCGTGCCGTCGGGCGTGTAGACGGCGGTGAGCAGCGGATTGCGGTGGCCGAGGTCGAGCCCGCCGACCTCCGTGCCGTCGAGCTCCCAGATGCGCGCGACGCCGTCGAGTCCGGCCGTGACGACGCGCTGCCCGTCGGGGCGGAAGTTCGCCTCGGTGATGCCGTACCCATGGCCGTCGAAGCGCGCGAGCTCGTGTCCTTCGAGGTCGAAGAGCCGCGCGGATCCCGGCAGGTCCTTGCGCAGCATCTGCGCACACGCCGTGAGCACGCGCGTACCGTCGGGCGAGAAGCACGCGGACGTCACGGGCGCCTCGTGCTCGCCGAGCACGGCGAGCGCCGCACCGCCGACGTCCCACACGCGCGCCGTGCGGTCCATCGACGCGGTGACGATGCGGCGTCCGTCGGGGGCGAAGCGCGCGCTCGTGACCACGTTCGCGTGCCCGGCGAGCGTCGCCGCCGGTCCGCCCGCGGCCGCGACGCCCTCGGGCGCCCAGACGCGCGCCGTCCCGTCGTGCGCGCCGGTGACGAGCAGCTCGGTGCCCGGCACGAACACTGCGGCGCTGACGCTGTCGGTGTGCCCGCGCAGCTCCGCGACGAGGGCACCGTCGGCGGCGCGGACGTCCACGTGCCCGCTCTTCGTCGCGAGGACGATGCGGTCGCCGCGCGGCGACCAGCGCAGATCCGTCACGTCGCCCGACGCGGACGTCTGCGACGCGAGCGGCGCGCCCGCAGCGTCCCAGAGCGCGACCTCGACGCCGCCCGCCGCCGCGATCCGGCTGCCGTCCGGGCTGAACGCCGCGAGCAGCATGGCGCGCGGACGGCCCGTCGTCAGCGTGGCGAGCGGCGTGCCGTCGCTCCCCCACAGCCGCGTCGCGCCGTCGTAGTCGACGGTCACGATGCGCGAGCCGTCAGGCGCGACGTCGAGCGCGCGGACCTTGGTCGTCGGACCGACGGCGAACGACGCGGCGCGGCGACCGTCCATGTCCCACACGACGCACTGGCCGTCGTCCGCGACCGTCACGAGCAACGCGCCACCCGCGAGCATGCGCACCGCGCGCGCCATCGCGCCGTGGTGCACGGAGACGACGTGGCGCCCGTCGATCTCGAAGACGCGGGCGCCGTCGCCGACGAGCAGCACGACGCGCCGGCCGTCGGGCGCGAACGAGGCGTCGTCCACCTCGTCGTCGGGCGCGGCGTAGACCGCGAGCGCGCGCCCCTCGAGGTCCCAGAGGCGCGCGGTGCCGTCGGTCGAGGCGGTGAGGACGCTGCGACCGTCCGGGGCGAACGCGACGGAGACGACGGCGGAGCCGTGGCCGGTGAACGCCGCGAGCCGCTCGCCGTCGCGGCTCCAGAGGAGCGCGGTTCCGTCGGTCGACGCCGTCGCGATGCGCGTCCCGTCGGGTGACACGGCCACGTCGAGCACGTCGTCGTCGTGGCCCGCGAGCAGCCGCACCTCGCGCGTCGCGCGCACGGCGCTGCGGAGCCGCGTCACGACCTCCGGACGCAGCGTGCTGCGCGCGGCCTCTCGCGCGAGCAGCAGCGCGCGCATCGGGTCGTCGGCCTCGGCGAGCGCCGACGCGTCCGCGAGCGCGAGCGCCCGCGCCTGCTCGAGCGCGGCCGCCTTCTCGTCGCGCGCGCGCTCGGCCACGGCGCGTGCCGCCTGCGCCTGCACCGCCTGCGCCGCCGCCTCCAGCTCCGCCACCGACGCGCGATCGCGCTCGTCGTTCGCAACGTCGCGCTCGTGGCGCACGCTGTCGACGAACCACGCGGTGAGCGCCACGACCACGACCGCGGCAGCGCCCGCCGTCGCCGCGACCGCGCGGTTGCGGCCCACCCACTTGCGCAGCTCGATCAGGGCGCCCGTGCGGTGCGCGAGGACGACGCGTCCGTCGAGGTAGCGCTGCACGTCCTCGGCCAGCTCGACGGCGGACGCGTAGCGGTCGGCGGGCCGGCGCGCCATCGCCTTGCCGCAGATCGCGTGGATCTCCGCCGAGTGCCGAGGTGCGAGCTCCTGCACGGGAGCAGGCGGTCCCTCGTCGACGGCCGCGAGGACGTCGAGCGGCGACTGGCGCCGGCCCGGCGTCGTGTACGGCGCGCGCCCCGTCAGCAGCTCGTAGAGCATCGCGCCGATCGCGTACACGTCGGAGCGCGCGTCGATCTCGCCGACGCGCCCGGCCGCCTGCTCGGGCGGCATGTACGCCGGCGTGCCGATCACGGCGCCGTCCATGGTGAGCAGCGGCGAGTCCGACGTCTCGAACGCGTCGCGACGGCGCGCGACGAGCGTCGCCTGGGGGCCGTCGCCCGCGCGGCGCGGGCGCACGTCGTGGAGGTCCGCGACGCCGCGCACCTTCGCGATGCCCCAGTCCATCACCTAGGTCTCGCCGAAGCGGCCGACCATCACGTTCTCGGGCTTGAGGTCGCGGTGGACGACGCCCTTCGCGTGCGCGAACGCCATCGTCTCGCACACACGCAGGAGCACCTGCAGCGCGCGCGAGAGGTTCCAGCCGTCCTCGCCGGCGCGCGCGAGGCGGAAGATCGCGCCGAGCGTGCGGCCGCGGATGAGGGCCATCGTGAAGTAGATGCGGCCGTCCGCGTCCACGCCGAGCTCGTGCACGGGCACGACGCCCGGGTGCGCGAGCTGCGCCGTGACCTGCGCCTCCTCGAGGAAGCGGTTGAGTTGGTCGGCGGTGACGGGCGCGCCCGCGCGTGGACCGTCCGGGCCCTGGCCGAGCAGCACCTTCATCGCGAGCGCGCGGCACAGGTCGCGGTCGCGGACGCGCAGGATCGCGCCCATGCCGCCGCGGGCGATCTCGGGGCCGATGTCGTAGCGCCCCGACGGCGTCCGCACGGTGCCGTCCGCGACGTCGTCGGCGGGCGCGTCCACGTCCGGCAGGCGCACGGGCGTGCGCGGATCGACGCCGTGGCGGCCGCGGATCGTCGCGTGGACGGGCGGGAGCGGCGTGCCGCCGACCGTCGGGCGCTCCGAGTCGGGCGCGCCCGCGTCGCGCTCAGGACCGCCGTCGCTCACGTCGTGGGTGCTCCTCGGAGCGCGGAAGGTAGCGGCGCGCACACCGCCCGCGCAACGCCACGCAACGAACCCGCCGGATCGGGGACGGTCCTCACAACTTGCGTAGCGCAAGAAAGTCCGCGAATCGGGGACGGTCCTCGGAACTTGCGTAGCGCAAGAAACTCACCGATTCGAGGACCGTCCCCGGAAGTTGCGTGGGGGCGGGGCGGCGGTGCGAGGCAGCGTCAGTCGGTCGACGCGCGCAGGTCGCGGCGGAAGACGTCCTGCTGCAGGTTGTCGTCGTCCTCGATCAGGTCCGGCTGCGTGGAGACGAACACGCAGAAGTGCCCGTCCGGCGTCAGCACCGGGTACTCGCCGTGCGAGTTGACGGCGCCGTCGCGCCCGCCCGAGAGCCGCACCGTCGTGCCGGCGGCGCGGTCGCGCAGCCACACCTCGCGCACGGAGTTCGGGTTGCTCGTGCGCCGGAACTCGAACGCGACCAGGTTGCCGTCGTCGGAGATCGACGGTCGGAACGCCGTCCGCGCGACGGTGTCGCCCTCCGCCTCGACGCTGACCAGACTCGTCGTGCCGGCCTGCAGGTCGCGCACGTACACGTCGCCCGTCGTGTCGGTGTCCTCGGCCACGAGCGCCGCGTTGGTGACGAACGCGACGTAGCGCCCGCCGTCCGACAGCGCGAACTCCGCCGCCACGGCAAGCTCGCCCGCCGGCCCGCGGCTCGCGACGTCGATCGTGTCCGCGGACCGGTTGCGCACGTAGACGCGCGGCTGGAAGTCGCTCGGCCCGTTCTCGACGAGTCCCTGCAGCACCGAGACGAACGCGACGACGTTGCCGTCGCCCGAGAGCCGCGGCGAGTGGCACGCGCCCGTGCGGCCCTGCGCGCCGCCGAAGCCCACGCTGCCGTCGTACGCGCGGCTCACGTGCTCGAAGCTCGCGCCGCCGGTCCACAGGTACACGTCGGCGGACAGGTTGAGGTCGTCCTCGCGGTAGTACGTCGACGTGTGGACGAACGCGCACAGGCTGCCGTCGCGGTTCGTCGCCGGCTCGACGCCTCCGGGCGGCCCGCTCTGCGACGGGATCTGCCCGAACGGCAGCACGGCGCCCGTCTGCAGGTCGCGGCGCAGCATGCCCGCGTACGCGAACCCGAACAGGTCGACGAAGTCCGACGAGCTCGACGCATAGAACACGAAGCGTCCGTCGCCGCTCAGCGTCGCGCACGAGCCGGCCTCGTAGCCGCTGCCCGACTGCGACGTCGCGAAGCCGCCGCCGGGGACGTTGCTCGCGTGCACGGTCGTGCGCGTCACGGCGTCGTGGACGAACACGTCGAGCGCGCCGTTCGTGTCGGCCGCGCCGAAGACGGGATCGCCGGCGTTCATCGTCGGGTCGCGCGTCGCGAACACGACGTAACGCCCGTCGTCGCTGATCGCGCGCCCCGCCCACGAGTTGATGACGCCGTACGAGCGGATCTCCGCGAAGGACTGCGGCCCGGCGCCGAGCGAGTTCTGGCTCGCGCGCAGGATCGGGATCACCGGCTGCTCGCAGACGGACACGTCGGAGAACTCCGACGTCACGCGCCCGTCGATGCGCGTCGCCGTCGCGACGAGCGGCGTGCCGTCGGCGCAGTCGAGCGGGCCGTCGGCGGGGAACGCGAACGTGCCGTCCTGCGCGACGACCACCGAGCCGAGCAGCACGACGCCTTGACCCGAGTCGTCCGCCTCGAAGACCTCGACCGTCGCGCCGGGCGTGCACGTGCCTTCCAGGCGCCGGCGCTCGGCCACGAACGCCATCTCGGGGAAGTCGAAGTCGTCGTTGCCCTTCTTGCGCTTGCGGTTCGCGGTCGCGCCCTTCGGGTCGATGTCGATGCCGACACCGCCGTTCGCCCCCGTCGTCGTGCCGAGAACGCGCACCGTCGCGCGCCCCTGGATGCGTACGCCCGCCGCGCCGTTCCCCGCCACGTGCGACGTGTCGACGGCGCCGACCGCCCGCTTCCCGAACGCGACGCCGTCGCGCGTGTTGCCCGTGACCTCGACCGACGTCAACGTCAGCCGCGCCTGCGCGTCCGCGGACACGCCGTCCTTGCCGTTGTCCGTGATCGCGCCGCCCGTGAACGTCGCCGTCCAGCGCCGTGCGACGCGCACGCCGCCGCGCGCGCAGCGCGTCACGCCGTTCGCGTCGGCTGCGACCGTGCCGGGTGCGCCCGACGTCTCGATGCCGTAGCCCGTGCAGTCCTCGACCGTCGTGCCGGAGAGCACGACGTCGGCGGGCCCTGCGATCCGCACGCCCGTCCCCGCGACGCGCTGCACCGTGTTGCCGCGCACCTCGACGCCGGCGCCGCTCCCGTCGACGAGCAGACCCAGCGCCGCCTTCTTGCCGGAGCGCGGCGCGATGTCGGCGACGGTGTTGCCCGCGACGAGCGCGTTCGCGAGATCGAGGACCGCGAGGCCCGTCGTCTCGCAGTCGCGCACCGTGTTGTTCGAGACGTTGAAGGCGACGGCGCCGCCGGTCGCGTCGCGCACGAGGAGTCCCGCCGGGCCGCCCGTCACCTCGTTCCCGGAGACGTCGACGGGTCCGAGCACGTCGGGCCGCGTGGACTGGAGCGGCTCGAGCGCGAGCACCTGCAGGAGCGGCGCGCGCCGCCCGGTCACGAGCGGCGACTTCGCGCGCGGCCCGCGCAGCCGGAGCGGCACGGCGTCCGGACCGACGACGTTGTCGCCCACCACGACGCCCGTGCGCTGCACGGTCAGCGCGGCGGCGCGGTTGCCGAGGACGAGCAGGACGTCGCCCGGCTGCACATCGGGGCTCGGGACGACGCTGACCGTGACGCCGCCGCCGAAGACGTTCTGGGCGATGCCGCCGTCGGGCGCGCGGATCGTGACCGCGCCTCCCTCGGTCGTGTTGCCGGCGAACGTGACGCCGCGCGCGGCGCCGATCGTGACCGGGGCGTCGGGGCCGAACGTGCACCCGATGACGCTCGTGCCCTCGCTGTCGCCGAGCGCGAGATAGGGATCGCCCTGGCGGCGCGCCCCCTCGAAGCGACAGCGCTCGATGCGCGCGTCGATCGTGTTGCCCACGTCCATCCGCGTGAACGCCGCGATCGTGCAGTCGAGCAGCGCGAGATCGAGCAGCGGCGGCTCCGCGTCGCTGCGCCCCACGACGACGACCGTGTCCTCGAGGCGCACGTCCGCGAGCGTGAAGGAGTTCGCGTGGACGACGATCCCGCCCGCGCCGCCGGTCGTTCGCAGCGTCACGGGCCCGCGGATCGTCAGCGAGTCGGCGGCCTCGAGCACGTCGAACCCCGTCTCGAGCCGCACCGTCAGGTTCTGGACGAACTCGATCACGTCGCCCGGCTGCGCGGCGAGCACGGCCGCTCGCAGACTGCCGGCGGGCGGGTTCAGCTCGTCGTCCGCGCCCGTGTTCACGAGAAACGTGTCGGCTCGCGCGAGCGGCGCCGCGGCGCCGAGGACCACGGCACCGAGGATCACGGCGGGGACGATCAGAGCGGCGGGTCGGAGGCGCGGAGCGCTGCGCTGGACATGGATCACGTCGTCTCCCTTCCGGACGGGCGCGGCCTGCGAGCTCGCGAGCATACAGGCGTCGGCGGAGCACGGACAGGCCGGGAACGGATCCGTGTCGATCGACGTGCTCCCCGCCCCGGCACACACGTTCCGGGAGCGGTCCTCGCAACGCGCGCAACGCAACTGCTCGCGCGAGTCGGGTAGGGTCCCGAGAGCTCGTGCCCGCAACTTCCGCCGCGATTCGAGGCCCGTCCCCGTTCCATGCGCACATCTCCATGAGTTCAGCCGCTCCGCTCGACGAAGTCCGCGCACGGCTCGCTGCGGTCGAGGCCGCACACGGCGTGCGCGTGCTCTACGCGTGCGAGTCGGGCAGTCGCGCGTGGGGGTTCGCGTCGCGCGACAGCGACTACGACGTGCGCTTCCTCTACGCGCATCCCGTCGACTGGTACCTCTCGATCGACGTCGACGCGCGCCGCGACGTGATCGAGTGCCCGCTCGACGCGGTCTGGGACGTCAACGGCTGGGACCTGCGGAAGGCGCTCGCACTCCTGTGGAAGTCCAATCCGCCGCTGCTCGAGTGGCTCGTGTCGCCGATCGTCTACCGCGAGGAGCCGGGCTTCGCCGCGCGGTTGCGCGCACTGGCCGCGCCGTACCGCTCGGACCGCGCGTGCCGGCTGCACTATCTGCACATGGCCAAGGGCAACCACCGCGAGTACCTGAAGGGCGAGGTCGTCTGGCGGAAGAAGTACTTCTACCTGCTGCGACCGCTGCTCGCGTGCCGCTGGATCGAGCGGGGGCTCGGCCCGGTGCCCGTGGAGTTCGAGGCGCTGCTGCCGCGTGTCGGTCTCGGCGACGACGTGCTCGAAGCGATCGCGCGTCTGCTGGCGGAGAAGCGCGCCGGCGACGAACTCGGCAAGGGTCCGGCCGACCCCGTGCTCAATGCGTTCATCGATGCCGAGCGCGCGCGGCAGGAGGCCGCGGTCGCTGCGCTCGCGGCCGAGGCACGCCCGGGCACGGCACCGCTCGACGAGTTCTTCCGCGACGTCATCGGCGGCCGGATCTGAGCGAAACCGCCCGCGCCTGCCCCGGGAGACCTCGCAGTCCGCGGCCGGAACGGGTACACACCGCCTTCCCTTCCACTCGTCCCCTCGGCGCCGGAGCGCCAGGTGGGCCGGGACGGCGGACGCTCGGACCTCTCGAGCTGCGATCGAGGTCGCGTCGCGAACCGCCCCATGACTGTGTCCTCCCCACGCGTGTGGCGCGGGTGGACCGAACGCCGTGGCGCGCGGAGAGACCGCGCTCCAGGTGACGGCAGACAGCCGGCCGCGGCAGAGAGAGAGCTCGCTTGATCCGACCCTATGACGCCGCGCCCGAGGGCAGCGGCTTCGCCACGTTCCGGCTCGCGCCGCCGCTCCTGCGCGCGGTCGCGGAGGCCGGCTTCGACACCCCGCGCCCGATCCAGACCGCGACGATCCCCGCGTGCCTCGCGGGCCGCGACGTGATGGGCCTCGCGCAGACCGGCACCGGCAAGACGGCCGCCTTCGCGCTGCCCATCCTGCAGCGCCTGCTCGAGCGCCCCGGCGACGGCCCGCGCGCGCTGGTCCTCTCCCCCACGCGCGAACTCGCGCGTCAGATCGACGCGGAGTTCCACGCGCTCGCGCGCTTCACCAAGCTGCACTCGACGACGGTGTTCGGCGGCGTGGCCACCGGGCGCCAGGTCGCCGCCCTCCGGCGCCGTCCGGAGGTCGTCGTGGGCTGTCCGGGCCGCGTGCTCGACCTGCTCCAGCAGGGCGCCCTCGACCTCTCGCGCGTCGAGACGCTCGTGCTCGACGAGGCCGACCAGATGTTCGACATGGGCTTCCTGCCCGACGTCAAGCGCATCGTCGGGAGCGTCCCGAAGAACGCGCAGCGGCTGCTCTTCTCGGCCACGATGCCGAGCGCCGTCCGCGATCTCGCCGACGCGCTCCTGCACGAGCCGCACGTCGTCGAGCTCGCGCCGGCGCGCCCCGCGGAGACCATCGACCACTACCTCTGCCCGACGTCCACCGACCGGAAGCGGGAACTGCTCGACGTGGTGCTCGCCGACGAGGCGTGCCGCACGGCCATCGTCTTCACGCGCACGAAGCACCGCGCGCGCAAGCTCGCACGCGAGCTCGAGCAGCAGGGCCGGCGCGCCATCGCGCTGCAGGGCAACATGTCGCAGCCGCAGCGCGACCGCGCCATGCAGGGCTTCCGCGACGGCGCGTTCGACATCCTCGTCGCGACCGACATCGCCGCGCGGGGGCTCGACGTCGCCGGCGTCTCGCACGTCATCAACTTCGACCCGCCGAGCACGCCCGAGATCTACACGCACCGCATCGGGCGCACCGGGCGCTCGGGCGCGAGCGGCGTCGCGTACACGCTCGTGACGTCCGAGGACCGCGCGTGGGCACGTGCGACGGAGCGCGTGCTCGGGCAGGAGATCCCGCTGCGCCGCTACGACGGCTTCGACGCGGGACGTCCCCCGCTCGACCGCGCCGCCGCCGCCCCCGCGCCGCGTCGCGAGCCGGCCCCGGCGCGCCGGACCGCACCGCCCGCGGGCGACGGCGCGCCCCCGCGCGACCGCACGTCACGCCATCGCACGCCGCCGCAGCACGCGCCGCGGCAGCACGCGTTCCGCCCCGACGCGCCGCAGCGCCGTGCACCGCAGCGCCACGCGGGAACGCAGCAGACGCTCCGCGACGCGGCCCCGCCGCACCGCGACGGCGGTCCGCGGGAGCCGGCGTTCCGGGACGCGACGCGTGGGCCTCGCCACGGTGCGCACGAGCGCGGGGATCGCGCGCACGGGGGACGCCACCACGGCGGACCGCGCGCCGCGGCGTCGCACCACCCGGAGCGCCGTCACGCTGCTCCGTTCCGCGAGGAGCCGTTCCGCGGCGAGCACCGCCACGACGGACCGCGCAACGGCACGACGCGAGACGGCTTCCGGGCCGACCGCGGCGCGCGCCGCGGCGCACACCGGCCGGACGGCGCGCGCACAGGCGCGCCGTGGCATGCGTCGCAGGGCCCCTCGGGACCCCGCGACGCAGCCTTCCACGACGCGCCGCGTCCGCACGGCGCGCCGCGCCGCGACGGAAGCCGGCACGACGCACGCGCGCACGGCGGCCATCGGCAGGACCCGCCGCGCCACGGCGCGCCGCGGCACGCGGGTCGTCGCCGCGACCACGGCGCGGCCGCTGCGGCGACCGGCGCGCCGGGTCACCGGCGCGATCGCCGTCCGCGCTGAACGCGGAACGATCTCGCGCGGCCGGTCGCAATTGCCGCCCGGTCGCGCGGCGCTCCTGTACGGTGCAGCCGACGCAGCACCGCCGGTGCGTCGCGGGAACGAGATCCCGCGAGCCCGGAGGCGCCGTCCCGAACGACAGAGGACACATCCGACCTTCCCGCTGCCGACATCGCAGCGAGCGTGCACCCCGGGGCGCCCACGCGCCCGGGCGCGGCACGACCGATGTCCTCCCGCACGGCGCGCCCGCGGTCTCCCCACGACGGGGCACGGACCGCCGCGCCGACGCGCCTCGCGACCTGCGTCGCAGGGCTCGTTCCGCCCCTCATCACCTATCGCGCTCCGCTCCCTCTCCGTCGTCAGGACAGGCCGCAGACGCAGAACTCGACGTCACTGACGTCTACGGAAAGGAACCCACCATGGGTACCCGCCTCTACATCGGAAACCTGTCGTTCGACACGACGAGCGACGCGCTGCGCGCGGCCCTCGAGGCCGAAGGCCGCACGGTCAAGGAGCTGAAGCTCCCGACCGACCGCGACACCGGCCGCCCGCGCGGCTTCGCCTTCGCGGAGATGGGCAGCGCGACCGACGCGCAGAACGCCATCAACGCACTGAACGGACGCAACCTCGGCGGCCGCACGCTGAACGTCAGCGAGGCCCGCGAGCGCGAGCAGCGCAGCGAGGGCGGCGGCCGCAGCGGCGGAAGCCGCTGGTAGTGCGCCGCGGCCGACATCTGTCGGCCTGGCACATCGAGGGACCGGGGGCTCCGCCCCCGGTCCCTTCACGAAGCAGGCGTCCGCACGGCGCCCGGCGGCTCCGCACGCCCGGCTCGCACACGTCGCCGCGCCCGCTCCCCGTCATGCCGAGGAGGACGCACGTGGCCGCCGAACCCGCACCACCCCGCCGCGCCGAGCACCTCGTGCGCGCGGCGACACGCCCCTTCGCGCAGGAGTCCGTCGCCCGCAGCTGGGCGCACGTCGCGACGACGCTCTCGCTGATGCTCGGCGTCCTCGCCCTGGCGGTGCTGCCCGCGTGGTGGCCGCTGCGCGTGCCGGCGTCGGTGCTCGGCGGGCTGCTGATGATCCGCAGCTTCATCCTCTACCACGACCACCTGCACGGCGCCCTGCTCCCCAACTCGCGCGTCGCCCACGCCCTCTTCTGGACCTACGGGGTCACGGCGCTGACGCCGCCGCGCTCGTGGCGGCGCAGCCACAACCACCATCACGCGCACGTCGGCCTGCTCGCGGAGTCGAGCGTCGGCTCCTTCCCGCTCATGACGACGCACGAGTGGCGCTCGGCCGGACCCGGCGCGCGCGCCGCCTACCGGATCGCGCGCCATCCGCTGACGATCGTGTTCGGCTACGCGACGATCTTCGTCGTCAACGTCACGCTGCTCCCGCTGCTGCGCGAGCCGCGCCGCCACTGGGACTCGGCCGTGTCGCTCGTCGTCCACGGCGCGCTGCTCGCCACGCTGTGGTGGGCGCTCGGCTTCGCCGCGGTCGTGCTCGGCGTGCTCCTGCCCGTCGCCGTCGCCACGGCGTTCGGCGGCTACCTGTTCCACGCGCAGCACCACTTCCGCGACCTGCACGTCCTGCCCGCCGACGAGTGGACGCACGACGCCGCGGCGCTCGCGTCCTCGAGCTACCTGCGCATGGGGCCGCTGATGCACTGGCTCACCGGCAACATCGGCTACCACCACGTGCACCACCTCAACTCGCGCATCCCCTTCTATCGCCTCCCGGAGGCGATGGCCGCGATCCCCGAGCTGCGCCACCCGCGCGAGACGACGCTCCGACTGCGCGACATCCGCGAGTGCTTCCGCCTCGCCCTGTGGGACCCCGCGCGCGGCAGCCTCGTGACGCTGCGCGAAGCGGCCTGAGCGCCGGGCGGCCTCGACGAGGTAACGCGGCGCCACCGGCCGATCGCCGCGACGGCGCGCGCGTCGAGCTCGGCTCTTCGGAGCGCTCCGGCTCCACGGTTCGCGTCACGCGTGCCTCGCCAGGGTTCGTGAGCGTCCGGCGGTGGACGCGCCGCTCGTCGTGCGTCGCGCGTCGCGCGCCCCGCGCGCTATCCCCACGACGAGGAACTGGACTCCTGCCGCGACGAACTCTGCGAACGGGCGAAGAAGTCGTCCGGCAGCCGCGCGACGGAGTCGCGATCGTTCACGCGGAACGCCGGACCTCGCCCGGCCACTCGCCGCGCGGCAGTCGCGCCGCTGCCGACGCGGGAGCGAACGCTGCCGCCGCCTGCGAGGCGGTCCAGGCGGCGACGAGCAGCTCAGCCGCTGTGACGTGGAGGGCGCAGGCCTCGTCCTGCGAGCCGCCCCGCCGCACCTGCCCACGCCGCACCTGCCCACGCCACGCCGCGCGACGCCACGCCGCGCGACGAGCGGCCCGGGCACGGGAGTCCTCGGTTCTCGGCATGTCGCCCACTGCACCGGTGCGCCCGACGCATGCGGTGCCGTCGCGAACCGACGCGCGGCCCCGATCCGGTGCATGCGCAGCCGGCTGCGGCACGTTCGCCTCCCGGCGTCGGGCGTCGGGCGTCGGTCGGCGGGCGTCCGGCGTCCGGCGCCGCGCGGGAGGCATCCCTTCGCTCGGGGGTCTCTTGGGGGATATCCCCGGACGACGACGCACGCCGGTCGACTGGACGTCGAGCGCGCACCCGCAGCACGTCGCGCGAGCGCATCGCCGTAACTCGGCACGCACACGCCACTAAGGCGAATTGGCGGGAGCAGATCGGAATCGAACCGACCTATCGGGGGTCGCCCGACACACCGGTTTTGAAGACCGGGGGGTTCGAGGCTACGGGGCCGCGTCTAGTGGGGAAGCTTGTGGGGCGCCCGCCGAGGCGTCCGGTGACCCCCACCTGGCGGCCCTCCTGGCCGCCTGGAAGCGCCTCGACGACCGGGCGCGCGCGGCGCTCGTCCAGACAGCGGCAGCGCTCGCTCGCGCGTGACACCCCAGTTCGTCAGCGGCAACTTGCCCGAGAAAACCCACTCACGCCCCTCGGCCGGGTGGTGGGGTCTGGCGAGCAGAAACGCGGGATGCAACGAGCGCGTCGATGTCGGCTGCGTCGACGCACTGCACCCGGCGTAGGCGTCCCGGCAGAGATGGAACGTCGCAACGGTGCAGGATCGGCACGATGCGCCGACCAAGGACCCACGCGGCGCCCCACTCTGTTGTCACCCACTCGCTCCCGAGACTGCTGGGCGAGACGACCACCCAGACCTCCCGTGAGCCGCGCAGAGCGTGTCGAATCTTCTCCTCGAAGTCGTCGCCTGGCGTGAGCTCCTTCGGCGCCATGAATACGCGCGTGTCACTAGCGACTAGCTTGGCCTGCACCGACTCTGCGATGGTGGAATCGCGCACGCTGTAGCTGAGAAACACGTCGAAGGCGAATTGAGCCTCGTGACGCTGGCGGCGGACGTGGTCCTCGATGTCGATTCGGAGCAGAGCTTCGTACTCGAGTTGCTTGCGAGCGGACAGTCGAAGCGTCTGTTTGATGTAGGATGGCCCCTTGCGGACGAGTTCGCCCAGCGTCTCCGCCCCGGATGCCTCATGAGGCAGGATGCGGATGAAGGACCGCTCCGTGTCTGGGCGTCGGTAGAAGTGAGGTTCCGACATCACCTCGACGACATCACCGCGATCGATGGCCTCGCGGAGAGCAGGATCGTCCGGCCGCTGGTACTCAGCGAAGTGCTCGAAGCGTGCCTCTTGGTCGTCGAACATCGACGACATCATCTCGACGACAGCGTCGTCGTGCGCTAGTTCTCCCGAGACGGAGACGTACGCGCGAGTCCGGACCATCGATGTCGGCGCCGGAAGAACAATAGAGTGCTCAGTCCCATCGTCCCTCGTTGCCGTGAACTTGACGGTCGGACCACGTGGGTTCTCTTCCTCGCTCGAAGTCATGCGCCGTCCTCCACCGCCGAACTCGAGAAGCTACGATCCATTTGCCGTCGATAGTTCCGCCTGCTTCAGTACCAACTGCGTCGCGCCCTCCGCCAGATCTGGTGGGTAGCCGAACTTGGCCAGCAGCCGCCGCACGTTGCGCCGCAGGCTTGCCCGCACCGACTCACGCTGCGTCCAGTCGAGCTTCGGCATGTTCTTCACCATCTCGGTGAGCTCCCGCGCCATGAGCCGCAGCGTGTCGCTCTGCATCGCCTCCCTGGCGGACTCGTTGTCCGCGAGCGCGTCGTAGAAGGCTACCTCCTCGCTCGTCAAGCCGAGTTCCTCACCGTGGCGCCGTGCGTCGCGCAGGCTCTTCGCGAGGTCGATCAGTCGCGCGATCATCTCGGCCGTCGAGATCGCCTTGTTCGTGTAGCGGAGCATGGCATCTTCGAGCGCCTCGCGGAACTTCCTGCTCTGCACGAGGTTCGTTCGCTGGCTGATCCGAATCTGGTCGTTGAGGAGCTTGCGCAGCGTCTCGAGAGCCAGGTTCCGCTGCTCGAGGGCTGCCACCCGGCAGAGGAACTCGTCACTCAGGATGTCGAGGCGCGCTTCTTCCAAGCCTGCGGCGGCGAACAGATCGATTACCTCGCCAGCATCGACCGCGCCGCCGATCACCTGGCGCACGGCGGCGTCGATGTCGCGCTGGCGGGCGTGGCCCGCGCCCCCGTTGCTGTCGTCGGCCAGGCGCTTTCGAATCATCGCCACCGCGCGCTGGAAGAACGCCAGATGCGGCGTGATGGCCTCGGTTTCCGGGCGCGGCACTGCCAGTGCGAAGGCTGTCGATAGTTCCTTGACCAGGGTCCTCAGGCGTTTCCATCCGTCATTCTGCCCGAACACGTGGTCGATCGCGCGCAGGTACACTGGCAGCACTTCCCCGGCCGCCGCGTCGAGCGCTAGCTCGTAGTCGCAGCCGTGGAAGAAGGCGCGCAGTTTTTCGAAAGCCGCCTGCATCGCCGGCACCGCCTCGTCCTGCACCCTGCGGACAGCCTCGCCCGTGCCTCCGGCCTGGGTGTAGGTTGCCAGTGCATCGGCCAACTGGTCGGCCAGACCCAGCAGGTCCACGATCAAACCACCGGGTTTGTCGCCGTAGACGCGGTTCACACGCGCAATGGCCTGCATCAGGTTGTGCCCGGCCAGCGGCTTGTCCAGGTACATGGTGTGCGCCGGCGGGCAGTCGAATCCGGTCAGCCACATGTCACAGACGATCACCAGGCGCAGGTCGTCGCCCGGGTCCTTGAAGCGCTCGGCCAACCGCTTGCGCGCTGCCTTGGTCCGCCCGTGGCTACGGAGTGGTTCGGTGTCGTCCTGAGAGGGCGTCACCACCACCTTCATCGCGCCTCGTTCGTCGTCGGCATCGTGCCAGTCCGGCCGCAGCGCGCGGATCGCCTCGTAAAGTCGGGCAGCGATGTCGCGGCTCATGGTGACGACCATCGCCTTGCCCTCCATCGCCGCGCGACGCTTGTCCCAGTGGTCGGCGATGAAGGCAGCCAGCCGTTCGATGCGCTCCTGGGCGCCGACCAGCGCCTCGAGCGGCACGCGGATGTGGTCCTCCGCCGTCTCCCCGCTGCGGTCCGCGCTGACGACGTACTCCACCTCTTCCTCGGCGACACGTGCGCCTTCCTCGTCCACCCTCAGCTTGATGATGCGGGACTCGTAGTAGAGCGGCCGGGTGGCGCCGTCCTCGACGGCCTGGCGGATGTCATAGACGTCCGCGTACTCGCCGAAGACGTGGATCGTGTTCTTGTCGTCGCGCTCGAGCGGCGTTCCGGTGAACCCGACGAAGGCGGCGTTGGGCAGCGCCTCCCGCATCCAGCGCGCGCCGCCCTCAACAAAACCGTACTGGCTGCGGTGCGCCTCATCGGCCATGACGACCACGTTGGCGCGCTCCGAGATCACCCCGTGCGCCTCGGCGAACTTCTGGATCGTCGTGAACACCACCCCGCCCGCAGCGCGATCGAGCAGCGCCTTGAGCTGCTCCCTGCTCGCGGCCTGCACCGGGTCTTGCCGGAGCAGCGCGCGTCCGGCAGCGAAGGTCTCGAAGAGCTGATCATCCAGGTCGTTGCGGTCGGTGATCATGACCACCGTCGGGTTGGTCATGCGCGGCTCCCGGATCAGCGCGCCGGCTAGCATCAGCATGGTCAGCGACTTGCCCGAGCCCTGGGTGTGCCAGATCACGCCGCCGCGCCCGTCGCCGGCACCCGACGGCGGCTTGAGTCGCGCCAGCACGCTGGCCCGTGCCTTTCGAACCGCACGGAACTGATGGTAGCCCGCTATCTTCTTCGCAATCTCGCCGCGCTCGTCCTCCTCGAAGGTCACACAGGCGCGGAGGTAGTCGACCAGCGTTCGCTTTTCGAACAGCCCCCTGATCAGCGCCTCCAGCGTCGGCGCGTCGCCGCCGTCGTCGCTCAGCGGTCGCCAGGGCATGAAACGACTGCGGCCACTGGTGATCGAGCCGACGCGGGTCAGTAGTCCGTCCGAGGCGACGAGTAGGATGTTGGGGACGAAGAAGTCGGGGGCCGTGCGCGTGTAGCGCTCGAACTGGTCGATCGCGCTCCAGAGGTCGGCCTCGGGATCGGCCGGATCCTTGAGTTCGATCAGGGCGATTGGCAGTCCGTTCAAGAACACGGTCATGTCAGGACGGATCCACGTGCCGGACGCGCCCGTGATCGTGAGTTGCCGGACGACGAGGAGATCATTCCTCTCCGGACGGTCGAAGTCCACGAGGCGGGAGTAGCCGCCACGAGTCTCGCCGGACCTAGGGTCCCTGTACTCGACCTCGACGCCGTCGCAGAGAAGGCCGTGGAACCAGCGGTTATTCTGGTTGAGTGCGTGGTGCGGCGGGCGGCTGATCAATCGGGCAGTCTCGTCGACCTTCGACTCCGGCAGATCGGGGTTGAGGCTACGCAGCGCACCCGACAATACCGTCGAGAGAAACACACATGAGGAGTCGGCTCGCTCGTCCTCAAGATCGGCAGCCGACAAGACCCGTACCCGGATCGTCTCGAACCACGCGGCAGCCGAGAGTTCTGTGGTCAGCTCATCCATCTGAAGCCTCCGAGATGGCTTCGCCCTCGCCAATGTCCTCTGCGGTATCCATCTCCTCTCCACCACTTCCGCGACTACGGAACTCGACTAGGCTCTTCCTATACGCGACGCGGTCCTGCTCGTAGAGCGCTCGGCTCGCTCTGATCGGCGCTTCCTCGATCACGATGTCGGGATACTCCCGGTCCAAATGGGCGTCGAAGTCAACGTGGGTAGCGAATCGGAGGTGATTCACCGGATCTCGTCCGATCTGCTCGCGATGCAGACGAAACATCAGCCCCACCGCGGTGTCGACGGCTCGCGCGACCAACGCGGCGTACTCGCTCGACAGCACTCGATCGAGCGCGTCTCGACCGTGAGGTCCAACACCGCTACTGTTTCGAAGGTTGGCCACCCCGCTGATCAGCAGGTTCAGCCCTCGAAGCACTTCGCGAACGCCGTCCTCTGCTCGCTTGTCATCCGGGTTGAGAGCGGTCAGTTCCAGCGTCTGGGTGGCTTGGGACATCAACCAGTTCGGCTTGGAGTCCGAAGGTACCGCGATTCCGCGATCTGCCAGAATGGTCACACAGAGCGTCTCAAGCAGTCCACGACAATGGGTGAACGCCAGCCCAGGTTCATCAGCGATCGATCGCTCAATCACCTCCACCGCCGGCCGCAGAGAGGTGGACTCCGCATACGTCTCGAACAGTTGGCGGCAGCTCTCTAGGACGAACGTTGACTCACTCGCCATGGCCACTCCCCTCGTTCCCGCGGACGCGCGTTCTGCCTGACAGCAGTTCCGGGAGCAGCAGGTCACGCATGTCCGCAAGTCTGCGGGCCTCTACCTGAAGTTGGGCGTACAGGACATACAGCGGGTCCAGCACATCATCCGCCGCCCCGAGGAACGTCCTCGGCGGGATAGCCATACGTGCCTCGTCGAGGTGGACGCGCTTGATGTGACCCATCGTGGTGGCTTTGCTCGCGGCGATCGCTCGGAACGACGGCAGGTGCTGTCGGATCCACAACAGACAGAACCACTTGGGGATTCGAGTCGAGGTGACCTTGAAGAGGTGCTGATTAAGCGCGCCGCGGCCCCCGAACCAGAGCTCCACTTCCAGCGTGCCGGACCACGAAAACACGAGGTCGTTGTCATCGATGATGTAGTCGCGCGGCACATCCGCGTTGGCCCAGTCCGCGCCATCTGTAGATCCCTTGCGGAGCTGGGCGATCTTGATGACGCGGAGGTCCTGCCCGTCGCCTCTTGGCGCATACTTCTGCAGCGCGAGCCCGTTGAGAAACGTGGCCACCTGCGACAGCGACTTCACCTCCCACCCCTCCGGCACCGGCCCGATGGCGGACTCGGTGAAGCGCGTGGGCACGGCGTCGAACATTGACTGAGGCATAGAGGGAAAGGTCGTCGCGCCGCCGGCCTTGGCCTTGACCGGCTCGAAGTCCACGAACCACGCCCGAAAGATCGCCCGCGCTAGCCGCTCTAGCGCCCGCGTCGTCCGACGGTTCTGCTCGATCTTGTCGTCTAGTGCGCCGAGGACCTCGGCGATGGCGCGTTGTTCGTCGCGCAACGGCACCGCGAGATCTCGGGGATAGACCGCTGCGCGGGTCGTCGAAGGAATCGGTGACCCGTCGTCGATCTGACCGAGCTGATAGTGGATCACCGCATAATACAGCCACCGCATCTCAAGATCGGTCTTGGGCACAACGTAGTACGCCGTGTCGATGACGAAGAACGGATCCGGCGAATAGTGAACGCCTCGATAGGCCCCCTTACGACCGAGGATGACGCCGGGACCCTGCGCTAGCGGTGTGTCGGTCCAGCCGATCGGACCGTTTGTGCCGTACACCCGATACTCACCGACCGCGTCGGAGTAGTTGCGCAGAGCCTTGCCGTACTCAAGCGTGATTTCTTCGCCCCAGGTCGAGTGGCGCCATTCAGCCATTGGAATCGACCTCTGCGAGCTTCCGCCGCACCACTCCCAACAACCGCTGCCCCTCGCCAAAGCACTCTTCCAACTCCGCGAGCAGCCGCGGATACTTCTCTACGAAAGGCTCGCCGTCGTCCTCCTGCTCCTCGGTGCCAACGTAGCGCCCGGGGGTGAGCACGAAGCTGTGCTTGCCGATCCCCTCGATGGTCTCGGCCTTGCAGAAGCCAGGGATGTCGCGATACTCCCACCTGCCGTTCGCGACCGCGTCCCACCAGTCGGGTGCGGGCTCGCCGCGCCACTGGCGGAAGGCGTAGACGATGCGCCCGATGTCGGAGTCGAAGTTCGGGTCGCCCATGCCGTCGGCCAGCATGCTCTCACCGTCGTCGCCGCCAGTAAGCACGCGCAGCGTGCGCGTCTGCATCGTGCCGAGCTTGCGCGCGTCGATGAAGAGCGTCCCGCCGCCGCGGCTGCGCCCGCCGTGCTTCAGGTTCCTTCCGGACTTGTCGCGGGTGAGGAACCACAGGCAGGCGGGGATGCCGGTCGTTAGGAAGAGCTGGGCCGGCAGTGCGACGATGCAGTCCACCAGATCGGCCTCGACGATACGCTGACGGATCTCGCCCTCGCCGCCGGAGCCGGTGGAGAGCGACCCGTTGGCCATGACGAAGCCAGCCACCCCGCCGCAGTGGCCGTTGGGCGGCGCCAGATGGTGGATGAAGTGCTGGATCCAGGCGTAGTTGGCGTTCCCGACCGGCGGCGTGCCGTAGCGCCAGCGCACGTCGTCGGCGAGCAACTTGCCGGACCAGTCCGAGACGTTGAATGGGGGATTCGCGAGGATGTAGTCGGCCCTGAGGTCGGGGTGCAGGTTGCGCAGGAAGCTGTCGGCGGGCTGCGAGCCGAGGTTGGCCTCGATGCCGCGGATGGCGAGGTTCATGTGAGCCAGCCGCCAGGTCGTGGGATTCGACTCCTGTCCGAAGATGGAGATGTCCGTCTTCTGGCCGCCGTGGGCTTCCACGAAGCGCTCCGACTGCACGAACATTCCCGCCGAGCCGCAGCAGGGGTCGTAGACACGACCCTCATAGGGCTCGAGCATCTCGACCAAGAGGCGCACGATGCAACGCGGGGTGAAGAACTCGCCGCCGAGCTTGCCCTCGGCCTTTGCGAACTTGTCGAGGAAGTACTCGTAGGCGCGACCGAGCGTGTCGCGGGCCTTGGCGCGATCTCCCTGGAAGCCGATGTCGGCGATCAGGTCGATCAGACCCTTCATCTTCTCCGGCGCGATCCCGCGGCGGGCGTAGTCGCGCGGCAGTTTGCTCTTGAGATTGGGGTTATCACGCTCGACAGCGAGGATGGCGTCGTCGATCAGCGTGGCGATGTCGGCGCGCGCGGCCTGGTTCTGGAGGTTCTGCCAGCGCGCCTCGGGCGGCACCCAGAAGACCCGCTCGGCGGTGTACTCGTCGCGACTCTCGAGCAGCCCTTCGAGCTGCGAGCCGGTGATGCCGTCGGCTTCCAGCTCGGCCTGGAGCTCGTCGCGCCGCGCGGCGAACGAGTCTGAGATGTATTTGAGGAATAGCAGGCCGAGGACGACGTGCTTGTACTCGGCCGCGTCGATCTGGCCGCGCAGGGCGTCTGCGGCCTTCCAGAGGATCTCTGCGCGGGCGAGGTCGGTATTCGTCGTACTCGATGCGGACATGGCTTTCCTTCGCGGTTGTCTCAGCGAGCGGGGAGGTAGGGAGTCCAGTCGGAGTTCACGGCAGCTTCGATCTGCGCGAGCCACCACATCACGGCGGTCTTCGGTTGGCCGTGCAACTCGTAGTAGCCGTTCCCCGGGTGCGGCTTGTCACGTTCCATGATGAGACCGGTCACGGCGGGGACCCGCGCGGCCGCTTGCGTCACGCGTCGGATGCTCCGAGATGCGCATGGGCTACGATCGTAGCCTCGGGAGCAGACGTGGTCACGCAGGGAGCTCATCTTGCCGAGGGAGATCCGGAAGTTCGGGGCTTCCGGTCGGCGGAGCAGGGGTTCTCGACGTCGGTCGGATGAGGTGCGGAGGAGCGGGGCGTCCGCTTCAGCGGCGACTCCCGGGCGGCTGACGGCCCAGGCTCCGGGAGTAGGCGAAGCCGGGCCGCTGTCCCCAGGTACGGGTAAGACAACGACGTGGACCAGCTCTCGACCAGCACGCCCGCGCGGGACGCGCTCCCTCGGACCATCGAGGAGTACGAAGCGAGGTGCGCCAGCTTCTCCCACCTCTCGCTCCGCACGTTCGAGGTTCGATCCGACGGGGAGTGGCGGAACGCAGGCTGGCTCCTCTGCGCACGGATGGCTGGAGAGACGGACGAGGACCGGGCGAGGGAGTACGCGGACGTGCGCATGCGGGCTGTGACCCTACCGCGGGGAGAGTTCCGCGGCGTGGTCGAGGGCGCCCTCGCCCGACGCGAGGTTGCGGGGCTGCCAGCGCCGGACGTCTCGAAGTCGTCCGTGGACCTTCGCGCCATGAGCATCCACAACGGGTTCGGTCATCGCCCGGGACGGATATGGGACATCGGCCAGGACGTGCGACAGGCGATCCCGTTCTGGAAGCGGCTCGTGTCCTTCGAAGAGCCGTTCTACGAGAGCGCGGTGGATGCGTACGCGGAGTGGTTTCGCATTCCCGGCTGGCACGGCTCGGCCGACGCGCGCATTGGTCACGCGTTCATCTACATCCCCGAGACCCGGGCATGGCTCTCCGAGTTCCTGCTGGGGGAGGAATCGCTCCGGGTTCGAGTCGATCGCGAGTCGGGGTACGCGTCGGCTCTCCGGCTCAAGGGCGTTGTGGGGCCCTACGGACGCGCCGAGCTGGTCGACCACGATGTGCCTGCCGATGGTCTCGTCGATCTGCCGCTCCCGCGAGACTCAGACACGCTCGAACTGCTGCTCGTCGCCGACGACGATTCAGTGCTGTGCTGGCACTCGGAGACGTCTCAGTTCGTGAACGGACGCCGCGCGCTCGCCACGTTCCCGGAGGCACCGGAACCCGCCGAAGTCACCAGCCTGATCCGGGGCGGTGAGAGCCACGAAGTCGAGTTCAAGCCCTTCGTGCATCCCGAGGACACCAAGTTTGACGAGCTGTTCCGCGTGATCTGCTCGTTCGCCAACTCGCGAGGGGGCACGCTGCTGCTGGGCGTGGAAGACGACGCGACGGTGACCGGCATCGAGCAAGGACTGTGCGCGTGGGGGAAGTCCCCAGCGGAAGCGGCACTCGCCAAGTACACGAGCCTGATGGAACGGCGAGTGGGCGACCGGATCGACCCACGTCCCGCGATGCGCCTTCGCGAGCACGTCGTGCAGGACCACACCGTGCTGGCTGTCCGTGTTGAGCAGTCCGTTCAGCGACCGCTCACGCTCGACGGCGACATCTACCTCCGCGTCGCCGCGACCTCGCGTCGGGCGCTCGGAACGGAGATCCACTCGATGTTAACCGGCGCGGTAGCCGCGTCAGACGCTGCCGGCACGGACCCATGGAGCGGCGCGCCGACCGGCCTGCCCGGCCTCCGCGCGGGTCGGCGGCAGAGATAGCAGCCGGATCGTCGTCCGGCCGCAGCAGTTGGGCAGACTGCGCCGGGTCCAGGCAGCCGGCGCGTGCGGCACCGCACCCGTCATCGACGACGCTGACATGGAGCGGACCGTGATGGAGGTCGGTCGGACGATGATGTCTTCATGCGCCGGCTCTCCGACCGGTGACGTACTCCCGAACGAGTTCGCGCGTCCGCTCATCGCAGCGCGGATCCGCGAACAGCAGCGCCACGCGGGCGTACAGCGAGTCGCGGAGCGTCAGGTAGACGCGGCCCGCGTCCGCCCGCGTGGCGGGGAGTGAGAAGGCGACCAGGGTCTCCAGGTCGCCCGTGACGTCAGCCCAGGCTGCCTCGGCCATGGCCGGCCTACGGCTTCTGGACGGTGCCGGCGCCGCCGACGCCCGCCGCGCCGCCGGTGCCCGCGGGGATCGACGACGCGTTGCCGCCGTTGCTGGAGTTGGTTTGGGTGGTGATCGAGACCGTCTGCGGCGCGCCCGCGGCGGCGCGGATCGCGGCGCTCACCTCCTCGGCGGTCCACTTCTGCTCGGCCGCGATGGCGAGGATGCGCCCCGCGGTCTCGGACGGGACCGAGCTGGCGAAGTTCCAGACGATCGTCGAGGTGCCGCCGGTCGCGGTCGAGGGCGCCTGGCCCTGCTGGCCGGTGACGGTCTGCGCGCCCTGAGACGCGACGGCAGGAGCCCCCGCGGTGGACGGGGACACGCCGGCGGGCGTCAGGCCGGCGCAGCCGGGGGTGAACGCAGCCGCGGCGAGCGCGAGGATGGCGACGAGGGTGGAACGGATGGCGCGGTGCATGGCGGGCTCCTTCACGGCTTGGCGAGCGCGGATCGGTCGATCCCGTCGCGGACTGCGTCGGCGATGGACTGTCGCTGGGAGTCGAGGCACTCGGTGACGCGTCCGAGCGCACGACTGTTGGCTTCGATGGCGCGGCTGGCGTTCGCCTGCGTCGCGTGGCAGGAGTCTGCGATCGCGCGGATCGTCTGGTCCCGGCGGTCGAGCGCGCGGAGGAACTGCACGACCAGGAGGACCAGCACGGCGAGCGAGGGGACCTGGCGAACGGCCTCGGTGAGCATCTGCTCCATGGGTCAGGCCCTTTCGTGACGCGCGGCCGCGGGTAGGCCAGATCGGCGCGGAAGACCACGGACCCGCCCGCCTTCCCGGCGCCACCGACGGTCTTGCGCCACACGGTGGCGAGGAGGAAGCAGCCTGCAGAGACGGGGCTCACAGGGTCGGCGTGGTCAACGATGAACCGCGTCACGCGGGGACCGCCGCCGTCGTCGATCGCCTCGGGCACGGCGCCGATGTTCGTGATGGCGTCGGGGAGGGGTGTCGCCGCCTTCGCGACGTTCTCCTGCCCTGGGGCAAGCGTCCGGAACTCGCCCGTCCACGCGATGTCGTTCCCCGCGACCTCCGCCTGATCGAGTACCTGAGAGAGGCGGAGACGGAGCGGCGAGGCGCCCTGCCAGTTCTTGGGCACGACCACGGCTAGCGTGCGGCGCTCGGCGACGTCGTCGAAGAGCCAGACCTCGAGCACGCCCTTGCGCTCCCGGGTCGGCGGGTTCACGGCGTCGTTCCCGAGATCGCCGTCCAGCGGCAGCTCGACGGTGTCGAAGGAGGCGCCCTGCGTGACGCTCAGCAGCGCCTTCCAGCCGCCCGAGACCGGGGCGTCCGCGAGCCACGCCTCGCCGTCCCCGATCCGGCAGAGGAGGAGGCCGGCGTTCGTCGGCGTCGCCGGCGGGAGGGTGTTCCGGTTCTCCAGGCGAAGCGCCAGGTACTCGAAGGGCGCCAGACGATCGTCGACCGGGCTCGGGTCGCCGTTGATGCTGGCGGGGAGCCGCGAGAGCGGGGCTGCGGGACGCGGAACGGGCGGCTGCCAGGGCCCGCGTTCCCCGCGTCGACCCGCAGGTAGCGCAGGACCCGGTACGGGGCCTGCGCGCCCTCCGCCGGCGTGACGCCGCACCCAGATCTGCCCCTCCTTCGGGTCCACGGGCGGGACGGCGCCACGAACCCCTGGCGGAGATCGAGCGTCCGGCCCTCCAGCTCGAGGAAGGCGACCGGGATCGAGTACCCATGACGGGGTCGTCGTCGAGCGGATCCCAGGTCGGCATGGACGCGAGCGTCGGGCGCTGCGGAGGCGCGTGCCACCCGGGCGGACATGCGGCCCGCGTGGTAGCCTGTCGCCATGGCCACCGAGACGGGCTACCGCCACATCGTCCGCGACCCGGAGATCCTGGGCGGCGAGCCGATCGTGCGCGGCACGCGGGTTCCGGTGCGGGCCATTGTGGAGACGTGGCGGATGGGCGTCGGCGCCGAGGAGATCCAGGCGCACTTCCCCCACCTGACGCAGGCTCAGGTCTTCGAGGCGCTGGCGTACTTCTCCGAGAACCAGCAGGAGATCCTCGAACACATCGCCCGCAACGCGGAGCGCGCGCCGGCCACCGACTGACCCGGCATGCTCTACCTCGACGAGGACGTCGCCGCCGTGCTGGCCCCCATGCTCGCCGCGCGCGGATATCCGACGACGACCACACTCGCAGAGGGCCGCACGGGATCGACGGATCGCGAGCAGCTCGAGTTCGCCACGCGGCGGGGGCTCGTGCTCGTCACGCACAACATCGCGGACTTCGCGGTCCTCGCGAAGCGGTTCGCCGCCGACGGCCGGCACCACACTGGGATGATCGTGTGCCCGCGGCGGCCACCCCGCGAGTTGGCCGACCGGATCAGCGCTGTGCTCCACGACGCGCGGGACCGGCCGCGCGACGATTTGCTGCTGTTCGCGTAGCGAACGCATCGGCACAACGGGGCTCGCGGCGGAACGTCCACCGAGCGGTCCTGGGAAGCGCTCGGCCAACCATGAGAGCTCATGGCTCGATCAGGCCGTGGGCGCGGAGGGCGGCGAGGATCATCTGGACAGCGTCGCGGCACCGACGTCGATGTTGAAGCCCCCCATCGGGTCCGGGACCGGCGGCTGCTGCGGGCCGACGACCTGGTTCCCGTTGACGACCGCGCCATCGGCCTCGACACGCTTCGCGCCGTCCAGCGCGGCGACGCCGTTCGGGATGCCGGTCGGAAGCCAACCGACGGCGATCGTCCCCGTGGGGCCCGCCCGGACGATGAGCATGCCGCCGGGCGCCTGGCTCGCGCTCGAGGGGTCCTGGGTGACGCGGGCGCGCCGTCGAGCGTGGCGAGGCCGTACGGCACGCCGGCGTAGTCCTCGGTCCAGACGAGCTTCCAGGCCATGTCGTCTCCCTGGGACTACCCGAGCGCCATCTGGCGCAGGCGCGGCGCGAGCATCTGGTGCCGGAGGAGTTCGAGGGCCATCAGGACGGTCTCCGGGCTCGCGGCGTGGGAGTTGATGACCTCGGCGAGGTCGTCGTGGAGGAGGCGCGAGCGCTCGCGCTGCGGGACCTGGGCGCCGGCCAGGACCGGAGGGCCGGACGCGGCAGGGCTGCGGCGCCTCGGGGACGGGCGGGTCCGGCGGTTCGAACGCAGTGGCGGTGCGCGCCCGTGCGGCGGTCTCGCGCGCGCGGCCCGCGCCTGCGCCCTCTTCGAGAACTCGCTCCGCGCCACGGCTGCACCCAGACCATGGGGCGCGAGATGGTCGTGTGGAAGATGATGCGGCCGACGGCGGCGGTGCCCGGCCGGGCGCCCGTCGTGTAGCCCTTCGGCCGGAGGCCCACGTTCTCGTTGTCGGCGAGGTCCCAGACCGTCCCGCCCGCGGCGGCCGCGGGGACGCGCGTGTTCGAGAGGCGGCCTTCGTTGCCGGCGCAGGCCTGCTGCGAGCCGGAGCCGAGGGTGCGCATCGAGGCCGTCCCGACGGCGCCGTCCTCGTTCGCGGCGGCGACGTGGGGGTCGGTGATGCCGAGGGCCTTCACGCGGAGCGCGTCGGCGTTGATCTCCAGCGTGGATCCGTCCACGTTCACGTCGAGGGTGTTGCCGGCCTTCGAGAGGCCAGCGCCCGCGACGATGTCCCCGGCGGACGAGAACCGCGCCCAAGCGGGATGGTCGTCCCGACCGCGATCGGGGCGTTCGTGGTGAGGACGAAGAGCGTGTCGGCTGGGTCGCACCCTCCTCGACGAAGACCGAGGCGCCGCGGAGGTCTGCCTCGCTGTCCGCGTCCGCAGCGCGGGCCCACGCGCCGGCCGCGGCGACGTAGATGCTGTTCTGCGCGCCCGCGACCTGGTTCTTGACGAGAACGCGGTCGCCGGCAACGACCGCGACGCCGTCGCTCGCGTGCGCACGCGAGAGCACGATGTCGCCGGTGGTCGCGGCGCGGACGGACTCCTTCGGGGCGAGGCCCTGGGCGACGGCGTCCACGTATGCCTTCGTCGCGGCGTCCTGGGCGGCCGCCGGGTCGGCGACGTTGGTGGCCTTGAAACCGCCGAAGTCGAGGTCCCGCGTGAGCGGGCCGAGCTCAGGGGCGGCGTCGCTCCGCATGGCGGTGGTGGCCACGCCGGGAACGGCGGCGCCGCCGATCACCGCCGTGGGCGCGGCGAAGCCCTCGAAGTCGTCCTCGGTAATGAGCTGCTTCCAGGCCATGTAGGTCCTCCGCTCTCAACTAGCATGGGGCGCCTCGGAGGCTTGTTCCTCTCCTTCCCTTACTCCACCTCACGGCGGCCGCCGGTGCGCACACGTACACTCGGCCTGCGCCACTTCGCGGGGTGGCACACCAGGAGGGCGATGCGATGAGGCACTCCGATCGGGAGGCGGTTCGCGCGGAACTGGAGGCATGGCGCGATGGAGGGAACCACGTGGACCCTCGTCTCCTCGCTGAGCTCTCGCGTCCTGGCGATCTGTTCCTCATCACGCTGGACGACGTGGACAGTTTCCTATCGCTCATCTGGCAGGAGAGCGACCCGGCCCGGTTGCTCACTCCACGGACGGAGCCGCGGACGCTCAGAGATGTCGTCGAACGTCTCCGGAAGCTCGGCCACTCGCTCGAGCGCCTACGAGCGGACCTGGGCTTGCCTCGCACCGAGCATCATCCCGAGTGGTTCGAGCCGTGCGCACGTATCGACGCAGCGTTCGACTACGAACGTTTCGGTCGGCTCGCCGTCGTCCCCGCAACTGACGGGGAGCGCGCGCAGTCGCTCCGCGGTTCGTTCTACGTCTTCGACGGCATGCACAAGTCGCTGGTGCTCGCAAAGCGCCTGCTCGCCGACGAGGTCGAGTTCCGGCCGATCGAGGCACTCCTCCTCGTACCTCGCCCCAAGTAGTCCTCATGTCCCCATCGCCTGCCAGTGGATCGTCGGGGCGAACGTCGCCGGATCCTCGGCGAAGACCGCGGCGCCAGGTCGCAGCGTCACCTGCGTCGGGGTGATGGCGACGATCTCGACGCTGCCCGGGTAGCCGAGCAGGTGCGCGGTGATTGTCGGGGTGTTCTGGAACGGCTCGGGAAAGACCACCACGATCGGGTCCTCGGGGCCGACGACGACCTCGCCCTCGACCTTCCGGTTGAACTTCCGGCGCCGGACCACGAGGCGCGGGATGCGGACGAAGCGCAGCCCATCGCCGCGCACGGTGAACCGCAGGCGGCAGCGCCAGAGCGCGTAGGTTCCCGGGACGTACGGGCGCCAACCGTCCCACGGCCTCGCCGGCGTCGGGCTCGTGTCGATCTCCACGTCGAGCTCGGGTGGCAGGAGGGGCGTCAGCCGCCACGAGTTCCGGGAGGCGAACCCACGGGTGCCGAGCGGGACGATCGTGCCGTCCCGCTTCCGCCGCGCGCCGAGGGCTGGGCGCCGGACGGCTCCAAAAGGCAGAGAGGCGTCCACGGGCTGCTCCACGCCCACGTCCAGCTCGACGCGCTGGCGCTCGAGCTGGCCGGCGTCGAACGACTGGGTCTCGTAGGTTCCCATCGGCCAGTACTTCGCGAAGCACGGGACGCCGGCGAACGAGCCGAAGGGAGCCGCCTCGCTGCCGAAGTGCTCCGGCAGGCGTTCGAGGCGGAGCGCACCGCCGTCGAACTCGACGTGCGTGCCCGGGCCCTGCCAGCCCTGGGCGCCCTGGTCCGACTCGTCCTCGGTGACGTGGTCGTCCAGGGGCTCGATCGTCAGGGACGTCGTCGCCGCCGCGCGCGACGCGCGACCGAGCCGGTCCACTGCCTTCAGGTGGAAGGTCTGCGGGCCGCTTGACGACCACGCCCAGGAGTAGGGCGAGCCGGTCAGGTCCGCAGCGACGCGCGTGCCGTCCTCCCAGGAGGCGCCGACGCGAATCTCGTAGGTCGCCGTGACGCCGTCGTCGGACGCGCTCCAGCAGAGGTTCAGGTTCGCGCCGTCCTGCGCGACTGCGAAGCCGCGCGGCGTGGAGGGGAGTTCCGGCGTGCCCGTGTCCGCGAGGGGCGCCACGCGGACGGTCTCCCACTCGTCCTCCTCGACGAGGCCGCCGTCATCGAGCACCGCGGCGGCGGCGAATGTGTAGGCGCGCTCGGGGTTGAGGCCCTCGACCGTGGTCTCGTTCCCTCGGTGCGACCGACCTCGGTCCATCCGATGTCGCCAGTAGCGCGCCGGAGCAGTGCGGTCGTCCCGGCCTCGGCACGTGACCAGGAGAGCGTGACCGCGGTGGAACGACTCGCGTCGGGCATTCGATGGCTATCTGGCTCTTCGGCGTGTCCCTCCACGTCGGGCGCTGGTTCACGAGGCGTCGCTCGGACGGACAAACTCGAACCGGCCCAGCGCATCGCGCTGAAGCAGTTGGTCGAGAACCGGGCTGAACCGCTTGACCTCGCCCTGCGCTCTCCCGACGAGCGCAATGAACTGAGCGTCGCCCGCGGTCGTCTCCCATGCTTCGTGGCCTCGAAGAGCGGCAACCGCGTCCGGGCACGCCTCGAACAGCCGCTCCTTCGTCGCGGTCTTCATCGACTGCAACTTCCGGTTCCCGAAGTCGACGAGCGAGTAGAGACGGTCCTTCAGCGTTGCCCCGGCCACCAACTCGCGCGGAAGCACGACCTCGCAGAGTTCGGAGAGCGCGGCCGCGACGGCCGCGAGGGACGGCTCTGCGCGAATCGCGGCGGTGACGTCCTCCAACAGCGCGCGGAGCGGGACGTTGACCTGGTGGGGACTCTTCGGTTCGAAGTACTCGCTGCCCTTGCCGAGGACGCGCACCAGCGTCGCGGCGTCCTGCTCGCTGAGTCGACCGATCACCGCCACGATCGCGCTTCGCACGCTGGCCCACGCCCGGCGCGCGCGCCTCAGGTCGGTCGGCGCGGACTCCCGCAGCAAGGTGATGCGCTCATGGAGGGCGTGCCGCTCGGTCTTGACGACGCCGAACTGCGGTGGGCTCGCTCGCGCGAGATCGACGACCGCGGGGAGGAGCGCACTCCGCGCGGCGCGGACTTCTGCGGAGTGCGTCTTGTCCGGGTAGTGGAGGGCGAGTTCGTCCAGCGTCACCAACTTGCGGGACTCCACCTCGATGAGGTGGTGGCGCTCCCCGGCCGCCCCGCGCAGGGCGCGCTGGAAGCTGACCTGGAACGAGCGCGAGATCCCCGCCGGTTCAACCCGTCCCGACGCCTCAGCGAGGCGCCACCGTAGGCGACCAACGGAGATACCGGGCTCCGCGCCGGCCGATTCGGCAATCTGACGCTGCAGCTGCCCGGCGCCTCGCGACATGTCCTAAGCGTTGATCCTTCATCACCGATGCGAAATCACGCTGTAGGCGTTTTTTGAGAGCACGCCGACGGCCAAACGCCAGAGCCAGGTTCCGCACGCAACGACCACGGCGAGAATCGCGACGAGATTCGCCAAGACGCTGATCTCAGCGTCCATGCTCGTCGGGATCAAGCTCCGGATCAGGTCGCGCACAGCTTCGCCCATGCCGACATCCTAAGTGTTTCGCGATCCCCGTCAAGAGGGCGATCAGGGACGGAACCGAGCCCGCAGGTTCGTGACCCGTCGCGGTCGCCGCCCCCGCCGCGTCGTCCGCCCTGCGCGCGTCGCGGCGGCCGAGGCGCTGACCGGCACCCCGACCGCCTGCAGCGTGTAGCTGCACGTCCGCATGACCCGCCCGGCGTAGCGGACCGCGAGCCGGCCGTCGTCGTCGCGGCCGACGACGCCAGCGAGGACGCGGTGCCTGAGTTCCATCGCCTCGCCGCCCGTCGAGTACGGGGTGCGGGTCCTCACCGTCACGACGTCGCCGGCCTCGACGTGCTGGACGCCAGGGTGCGCCTCCCACGAGCACGGGAAGGGCAGCGCGCGGGCCTGCTCGGCGATGTGGCGGAGCATGCGCGCGGCCTCGGTCTCCCGCGTGCCGCCGCGGAGGTCCACCTCGCGGATGTTCGTAGGCGTACCCTTGGGGAGGCCGTCCACCGGGTAGCGGAGCTCGTCGCGCTCGTGGCGCAACGCCTCGTTCCAGAACGAGCCCTGGATCCCGGTCGGCGACTTGCCCCAGGCGTCGAGCTTCAGCACGAAGCGGGACATGTTCTGCGCCGGCGGGTCCACGTCGTCCACGAACGCGAAGACCGCGCCACCGTCCTGGTCGGAGGCCTGCGCCGGCGAGCCCCCGGAGGGTCGCGAAGCGGTGCCGCTGCTCTGCCGGACTCGCGGTTGCGACACACGGGAGTTCGGCCCGTCGACAAGGCTTCGCGCGCAGTGACGCGTTCGGGGTTCGAGGCGAGCCCGCTTCAGGTCATCGCCCGGGACGCGGACGAACGCAACTCTGGACCCGGACCCACGAGGCTCGGCACGCCGCTCGGCTCGCGCGCGCGCCTCGTCGGAGGAGCGCGCGGACGCGCGGCGCGAGTTCCGCGCTCGATCGAGTCGCATCCAGCGCTCGTATCGCCGTGACCCTGCCGCTCCGCTACATTGCATCGCCGAGACGGCGAGGGGGGAGCTGGAGATGTCCGCAACGGCCGACGACGCCGAGCGCCCGTGGGAGCGCATCTACGCGTGGGTGCAGTCCGAGGTCGCGTACGCGGCGCGGCGTTACGGCTTGTCGCGACACGACCAGGAGGAGCTGCGGCAGGACGTCTGCGTGCGCGTGCTCTCGTCGCTCGCGAGGTTCGAGCCAGGCGGCGCGGCCACGCTCGAGACCTGGGTGCGCAGGCAGGTGGGCTGGGGCGTGGCGGACTACTGGCGCGAGCGGCTCCGCCGGACGCGGCGCGAGCCCGCCGTCGCCGATGCGATCGATGCGCTGGAGGCAGCGGAGAGCGACTGCCCCGAGCGGCGCGTGCACCTCGAGGAGCTGAGCGCCGCGCTGCGCGACTGCCTCGAGCGTCTCTCGGCAACGCAGCGCGAGCGGTTCGTGGCAGCGGAGCGGGCCTTCGGCCGCCAGGAGCGTCTCGCCGCGGTCGCCGCGCGCTTCGGGATCAGCCGCGACGGCTTCAAGCAGGCTCTGGCGCGCGTGCGATCCGTCATGCGCCGCTGCCTGCGCGCCGCGGGGTTCGAGCCGAGCGCCGAGATCTCGCGTCCCCAGGCCTGATGCGGGACACGGTGTAGCGTCCCGTGAGCGAGCCGATCGACGCGACGCCACCCTGCCCTGAGGAGTTCCCCGACTCGCGGGTCGCGGCGCTGGTGTCGGACAGCTCCGACCTGACCGCCGATGCGCACGTCGGCGCGTGTCGCCGGTGCGCGGAGGCGTTCTTCGATCACGCCGTGATCGCCGCGCTCGTGCGGAGGCTCCACGGGATCGCGATGGAGACGCCGCACGACGCTGCGTGGGCACGCCCGCTTCGTCGCCTCGGCGCGCTGCCGCTCGCGGCTGCCGTGCTCGTCGCCATCGGCGGCGTGGCGGTGGCAACCGTGGTGCTCGTCCGCCGTCCCGTGGTCATCGAGTCCGATGTCCTCACGCTCGGGCGCGCCGGAGAGATCGAGGACGCGACAGGACTCCCGTTCGCGGCGGCCGGCGTCGCTCCCGGCGACCGCGTCGTGCGCTGGGTGCAGTTCACGCAGAGCCCGACCGCAGCGGGGCGCGCGGCGCTCGTCGAGACCCGGGTCGCGGCGGAGCTCGACCTCGTCGCGTTCGGGTCGGACCGATCGCTCCTCTGGCACGCACGCGGAGCTTGGTCCGCCGCGGACCTGCGCGTGCTCGACCGAGGACCGACGGCGCTCGCGCACTTCCTCTGCGTCGTGACGGACAAGACGCCGCAGACGACGGAGGAGTCTCTCGTCGCCATCCTCTCGAGAGACGAGATCGGCGCGGTCGCGCTGATCGACCCGCAGTCAGGCACGCTGCGAGGCACGTACTTCCACCCAGGGCGGATCGCGGACGACCCCTTCGACAGCCACGTCGTCGCCAGCGCGCCGCTCGCGGGCGCGCACCGCCGGCTAATCGTCTTCGGTGAGCACGACGACCGGACGAACGAGACCGCCCACCGCGGGCCGTGCGTCTCCGTGCTCGAGGTAGACGGCACCTTGGTGCAGCACGTCGTCATCCCGGGTCTCGGGATCAGCGGCATGTACACGCCCCGCGTCATCCGCTGCCAAGTGGACTGGTCGAGCGGGCACGAGACAGTGGAACTGCTCACGTCGGAGTGGCTCTGGGTGGCGATGCCGTGGCGCGATGGACGCCTCGTTGTGGACGCGGCGACCGTCACGCTGTCCGACGCGCTCCAGTCCGCCTTCGATCGGGCGTCCGGACCGGGCGCCTTCAGGAGATGGTCGGAGGGGCTCGGCGGGATCGAGGCCGCGGGCGCCGACGTCGCCACGCGAGTGCGCGAGGCTCCGCTGACGCGGATGACGAGCTGGAGGGACTGGTGAGGTCTGCCGTGCTGGCCGTCCTGCTCGCTGCACTCGCCTGCGCCGGGTGCGAGGGGCGGGTCCCCCACCCGGTACTCGCTGTGCTCGACGGCGATCGAAGTGACGGCGTCGGGCCGCTCGCCGGTCCGAGCTTCGTGCTCCGCGTGGATGGCAACGTCGTGCACTGGTACAGCGACTCCGTCACGACGGACGAGCCGCAGTGGGTCGTGCTCACGGGCGCCGGCTCCGGCACGGACCAAGGCTCCGTGCTCGTGCTCTCGGCGGACGGCGAGCAGCTTGCGCGGCATCGCGTCTCAGGCGACGCGCCGGGCGCGCGTCACCAGCTCGCCGTCCCCCTGCCGGCTCGCCTGACGCGCGTTCCGTACGAGGGTCGTCGGCTGTTCCTTCTCGGAACGATGCCCGTGCAGTCGCCGTACTCGCTCGAGATCCTCGAAGCGTCCGGCCCGCGCGAACTCGTGCCGCGGCTTCGTCTGTGGAACGGCGGAGCGATCGACGTGCGGGTCGCGACATCGGGCGGCCTGCTCGCGTTCCACGCGCTCAACAACTCATTCCGGGCTGCCGGTGAGGATCCGGAGGCGTACCCCGTCGTCGTCGGCGTCCTCGATCTCGACGCGACGCTGCGCGCGGCCGACGCGCGCGAGGCCATCGACGCCGTCGCTCCGCGGCGTGACCGCGACGGTGCCGAGCACGTCGGGCGCGGGTACCTGGCGTACTACCGCCTGCCCGAACTCGCCGGTCCCCGCCACGCGTCGCAGGGCGCCGTCGCGTTGGACGGCACGCGGCTCCGCATGTCGTTCGAGCGTGGACTCATCTACGTCGTGGAGCTCCGCGACGACTCGGTCGCGGTCGAGGCGACAGCAGAGTTCCGCGAGCGGTACGAGGCGCGCCGCCGCGCCGGCGGCGCCGCGCCCCCGCTCGCCGAGCACCTGGCCGCCCTCGCCGCTGGCGTCCGCAGCTTCCATCCAGCGCGGTAGGCGGCGCGCACCCTGCGTCGCGCGGAATCCCGCGGAATCCGCGCTCCCCTCCCGCGCTCGATCACGGTGTAGCAGGGGTTCGGACCTCACGGGGAGGGACGACGTGGACGTCCGGAGCACGTGGCCTCGAGATCGAGTGCGCGGAGCCCGACGGTCATCGGCGCCGTCCGGGCTCCCGCGAGGTCGGGCGGACTCCTGGCCCCAAGGAAGCGGCCGAGTTCGGAGGAACCATGCGTCTTCGTTTCATTGCCGCAGCGCTCGTGACGGCGCTGCTCGCTGCCCAGGCGTGGGCCGACCACGTGGTGGAGGTCGTCGCTCCCACCACGGTCACCCGCACCAGCGGGCAGCCGACGACCCAGGTGCTGACGTTCGCGGGGCACGGTAGCTCGTGCACCGTTCACATCGTCAGTCCCGCGCCAGGATTGACCTCGGCCGCGACCAGTTGCGACGTGTGGCTGAACGGCACGTCGATCGCGACCCCGGATGCGTTCGACGCGTCCGGTACCGACCTCTCGGTCGTCACGGACATCCAGGACGAGAACCGACTCGAGGTCCGCCTGCGCGGCGCACCCGGCGACACGGTTGAGGTCAGCGTGGAGTGCGCGTGCGAGGACGTGGAGGTCCTGCCTCCGACCGGGTGGAGCCTCCTCCAGGACGAGTACGGCCAGTCGTCGTACGGCGTGAGCAGCGCGTTCGGGGGCTCCTACTTCATGACCATCTCGGGCGCGCCGGACGCGGCCTCGTTCACGCAGGAGCTCGGCACGGACGTCCACGTCGGAGACGTCGTGACGTTCCGGTTCGCCCACACGGACCTCGGCAACTTCTCCGGCCAGCGGGTCTACTTCGGCGACCGGCAGATCCACTACAACGCGGACACGAGATCGTCGGAGCCGACCGGGACGGCGTACGAGGTCCAGTGGATCGCCGACGACGAGTACCCCGCCGCGACGGTCGTCACGTGGTACGCCTCCATCTGGCCGGGCACCGCCACGTACTGGTTCCTCGGAGCGACGGTCAGCTGCGGTGACGGCGGAGTCGAGCCGCCGCCGGTCACGTCGTACGTCGAGGAGAACGTGCGGCTGCGACTGCTCGATGCGCAGCTGGGTGGCGTGATCGAGTTCTACCGCGCGCGGATCGACGACGACCCGAGCGACCTCGAGACCGTGCTGCGTTGGGACGCCGGCGTGCGCGTGGTCAACGCCGCCGAGTTCGAGCGGACGATCGTGGACGGGATCGGCTGGCTCGTCGTCTACGCCGGCACGACGACGCGCGTCGACGCCGCCGACATCGTGCTGAGCACGGACTGAACGGCGACCGCAACGCCAACTCCCCGCGCCCGGTCAGCGGCATTCGCCGGCCGGGCGCCGAGGCGCCCGCGCCCCAGAGGTCACCGAGACCGACGACGGGCCGTGCCTCTCCACGATCACCGCGCGGCTGGCCAGCGTCGCGCCGCTCGCGCGTGACGGGCGGAACCGCGCCCCCCTCCGCCACTCGGCCGATCTCGCGGCACCGGCGACGACGGCCCGCGCGCCGGCGAGTCCATCCCGGATCTCGCTCGCGAGCACGGGATCCGGCTCTTGTGCTCGGCGGGGCGCACACGCATGCGCGTCCCACGACGGCGCTGCTGCTCGGCGCGGTCCTCGCGACATGTGCATCACCGCGCAACTCCGCCGGCGGCAGAATCGCCCTCAGCACACCGCCTCGCGGTGCGCACGACAATCGCCCAGCGTCAGCACGCCGCTGATCCGCACTCGCTTGAGGCTAGGTGGTTGCCCGAGCACGTCGGCGCGGCCACGACGATTCTGATTCGGCACGACGCGCACTGGACGCTGGTCGACCGGCGAGGCCACTGGCGCCCTGCGCGACCAGCACAACCGCGAGAGAGGCATGGGTCAGGGCAGCCCGCGCAACGCCGAGCGTACGCGGCGCCGCGCACGCGGCTGCGACCTCGCCGCCTCTCCGGTCCCCATGAGAAGCCGCCCAACCCCGCGACCGGGCTCGTCCGGCGCGCGGCAAGGCTGCGGAGGGTCGCGAATCGGTCAATCTGTCGATCCGAACGGGGACCCGCGGGACGTTCTGCGCGCTAGGTTCGTGGTCGATGACGACACCCCGGTGCCTCGCCCTCGGCGGTCGGGGCGGAAGCCGGCTCGACCGCGGAGAGTGGACTGTGACTGCGGACGCGACACCGAACTTCTTCGTGGTGCTGAACCTCCTGGTTCACGCCTTCCACCTCGACAACGAGGAGCCCGATCTGAGGGGGAGCGGGCGTTTCCAGCACCACCTCAGCGCCCGGCGCATCGACATCAAGGAGGAGGGGGCGCTGGAACTGCTGCGGTGTTTCGGTGCGGCGCTCCTGCGCTCGGGCGTCTTCCCCGTCATCGACGAGACGCTGCGCTGCGACACGGTCGAAGCGAGAGACGACGACGTCGCGAGGTACCTGGGCAGCGCCATGGCCCTCCCGACGTGCTCCGGCAATCGCGAGTCCGATGCCGCCGCTCGTCTCGCCTGGCTCGCCGAGCAACACGAGGAGTTCCTCAGCAAGGCCCGGTCACAGGATCTCGGTACGGACACCGACCCGGCGTTCGCGCTCCTCCCGGTGATGCGCTTCGGGTGGCACCACGTGACGTTCGCCATCGCCACACTCTTCTGGTGCGGGGGACTCGACGACGCCTGCCTCGGCGCGATGGCGCCGGAAATGACCTGGTGGATGGAGAAGCCGTCCTCGACGCCGATGCAGGACGCGTGCGTCGCAGCGGGGCTCAGCCGTCGCCAGGTACTGAGTGATCTCTCGCGATCCGACCCGGACCGGGCGCGGGGCTGGAACGAGAAGACGATCGACAACCTCTGGAACGGCGGCCCGGACCACCCAACGCTCGACTCGCTCGAGATGGTCACCGAACTGCTCTTCCCCGCTGACGCGACCACCCTGGCACGTTGGCGGCGTTGGTACGGACTTCGCGACCTCGCCCGCAGGTTCGCGGGGCTGTGGGGATGGAAGTGGCTCGACGGCTGCCTCGCGACCACCCTCGCCCATGCCCGGATCTTCGCCCACGACCTGCGACGGTCCGCGCTGCGCCCCGACCAGGCGAAGGTCGTGGCGTCGGTCGTCCTCTGGACCGGTTGGAGGTCGCAGCTCGCGCGGTTCGCGTTCGGCTCGGCCTCGCGGCTCGCTGGCGACGATCCGCACCCGACGCTGAGGCTCGACTACCGGGCCATCGGGGCGAGCGACGAACGCCTGCGTCTCGACGACTGCGTCGCGCTCGTGAAGGGCACAGGATCGTTCGAACTGGAGATCCGGACGCGGGGCCGAGACCCCGAGGCTGCTCGACGCGACGCGCTGCACATCGTCTGGCTGCTGCAGGGCGACCTGGGCAACCTCGCCCACCTGGACCCGATCCCGGCGCTGCTCGGCGCACGTCATCGCCAGGACTGGCGCGCGGCGGAAGAGGCAGCACGCGCGCTGGTGCAGATGCGGCCTCAGTACGTCGACAACCACTATCGCCTCGTGGAGGCGCTGGCGCACCAGGACAGGTTCGACGACGCCCTCTCCGTGGTCAGGACCGCGCAGACGAGGTTCCCGTGGGATCCGTCGCTAGCGCAGGCGGAGGTCCTGACGCTCATGCTGCGCGGCGAGCATCGTCGCGACCACACGGACTTCGAGGCAGCGCGGGAGAGGCTCCTGGCTCGGAATCCCGCCGGGACCGAGTGGGAAGCGCACCTGCTCCTCGCCGACTGCCACCTGGCTCTCGGCGACTGGAAGGCAGCGCGCGAGGCGTGCCAGCTAGTCACGAAGCACAACCCGCAGTGCGGCGAGGCGCGCGCGATCGTGTCGATCTGCTGCGCCAAGCTCGGCGAGCGGCAATCGGGGAACAAGGCTGCAGAGCATGCAGCGCACCGCGGCGAGCGCGCACTCGTCGAGGAACTCCGCCGACGCGACGACGCCGGTGAACTCGGCCGGGGCCCGATCCTGCCGGTCCCGAGGTGGCACAGGCTGTCCGTGCAGCCGGAGCCGGCCGCGGCTCGGTGGAGCGACGAGCGGATGAGGGGTTCTGAAGATCACTCATGAAGCGGCGCGCGGAGCTCGGTGTTCGCATCGTCCGGTGACTGATGGGACGGCGGGCAACGCTCCCCGAGCGCAAATTCGGTCTCAACTGCAGGCGCGAGCGCACGGTGCGCTCGGCCCGAGGGTCTCGACTGAAAGGAGGCCATTCATGGCCAAGGGAAGTTCCGGTGGCAAGGGCGGCGGTGGTGGCAAGGGCGGCGGTGGCCGTCCACCGAACGGGCCGAGCACGACCGGCAACCCCTCCGGGGGCGGCCGCGGCAACAACCCGCCGTCGAAGTAGCCACTGACCGAATCGCTGCCCGACCGATCTGACGCCCCCGTACGCGTACGGCGACGGCGGACGGTCGGGTGGCACAACCCAGCAGTCCCAAGACCCGCGAATCGGTGCACGTCCGCGGACTTGTCGCAGGCGCGACAACGCTGCGGCCGCGTCCGAAGGCGCGACCGGTCGAGCCGCGAGCGTGTGCACATCGCTGCGACCACTGCCGTCGCGGCCCCGACTCGCAAGCGGATGCCCCCGGCAGAGCCGCGAAGGGCCGAGCTCGCGCGGTGGCGGGGACGGCAGCGCACAGTTGCATGCGAAAGTCCGCAACCCGGGCAGCGCGCGATCGGATCGACTGAGAAAGATCTCGGCGCACGGTCGTACCACGCCCGCCGGCGCGCCCGCGCGAGGTCGAATCCACCGAGCAGCACCGCCAGCTCCTCGGCCACGCAAACGTCCCCTGCTCGAGCCGCTTCGCGAAGACCCAGGAGCCCGAGCGGTCCCAGAGCAGGATCTTCAGCCGGTCGCGGCGGCGGTTGCAGAAGACGAAGGAGTGCCCGGAGAGCGGGTCCCTCTCGATGACCGCGCGCACGGCGTTCTGGAGCCCGTCGAAGCTCTTGCGCATGTCCGTCGGACCCACCGCGAGGTAGACCCGCGAGCGCGGCGGGACCGTCAGCACGCCGCGAGCGCGCGCACCAGCCGGGCGATGGACTGCGCGTCCGTGTCCGCCACGCGCACGAGCACGTCCCCGACGACGATCTCGACCGCGATGCCGCGCTCCACGCCCCCCTCCACGACGCCGACCGGCACGAGCCGCGGCGCGATCTCCTCGCGCAGACGTGCTCGCCACCAGTTGAGCGTCGTGGCCGCGACGCCCGCGGCTTCGGCGAACGCCTTCGGCGAGAGCCCGCTCCGCTCCTGCTCCTGCAGCAGCTCACGCATCTCCTCCGCAGACCAGCGCCGTCTCGACATCGCACGACCTCCCGTCGTGCGCGCGATGCTCAGCGAGTCGCGGTGTTGCGCAAGGTGGGGTCCGCCGGACGTATACGGCCGATCCACGTCGTCCGCGCGTTACGATGTGTCTGCATCCAGGGGCCCCCTTCAAGTCGGTGGAACTTGCCTGACACAAGCCCAGCTACCGGGAGACCCGGGGTGTCTACAAGGGGCTCGGACTGCACACCTAGGCGTCGTCCGAGTGGTAGCCGCACGCTCGTCGGCGCGTATCGCGATCCGGGCCATGCGGCGGCGTACGTATCGAGCATCCGCCGCGCGGCCTGATCGGGGCGTTTCTCAACGGGCTGCTCACGGTGCCAGATTCGTTCGTCGGTTCGGATCTGGACCAGCCTGCGAAGAAGTGGAGCGCTGGAACCGGCGATTTAGCACTGGGCCCGCATGTCGGTAGTCGATCTGCAATGGATCTCCGGCTACTGCATTTCGCCAGCTGACTCAATCTCTCCGGATAGCTTGCATCGCTTTGTCAATTCCATCTATTCGCATCCAAGCAGCCAAACGACTCGACTTCGAACGCGCCGCAAGCGCGCGCTCTTGGAGACGCGCCAGCGCATCTGCGTCGCATTCGCGAACCACCATCGGTAGGGCGTCAAAACATGAGCTCAACATACTCGCTCGGCATTCCAAGTCGTCTACTGACTCGTCGAGATCTGTCACCAGCGTGTCACACCACTCCAGCACTAACCCACGCCACTCCCGATCTGCGCCTTGGATTGCACTCCCCTCGCCCTCCAACTGTGCGACGGCTCGAGCGAACGCGCTAGCGCGCACATCTTCGAAGTCTGGATACCAGGCGCTTGAGCCCGCCGAGTGCCGCGTGAACATGATACCGTTACCGTAGCTCCAAGACTCAGATTCGCCATCGAGTCCAGGTTGAACCCAAACCACAGTGGCTTGCCACCGCCGCCGATGGCCGTTGCGAATTGGCAGGTCGCCCGGCGCTCGCCCGCGCGGAGTCCGCACGGTCGCGATTAGTGAGAGCGCGCCCCAGATCTGTCGCCCAGTCTCCACCGATAGTGCGCGAGAGCTACTCTCCCCTCCGCGCTCACCGTTGATGGTAATCGTCGAGACTATTGCCTCTGAATCAGTGCACACGAGCCTGATGAGACGTGCAGGCTGCGGCTCTCGCAAGGCAGAGCCGTCTCCACTCTTGACCGCGATTCTAATCTCGTACCTGCGCGGCTGAACAGTAGTCAGAAGCCCCGCGAAACTGAGCTCCGCTGCTGACTTATTCAGTGTTTCGTCCACATCCAAGAACGCGGTCCGTGCCCGCGTGATCGCCGATTCAGACGCAACCGATCGCGTGACGGCTGGTGATGCACTGCACCGCGCGAGCACCAGCACTAGCGCCGCCAGCAGAACGACTCTCCGAGCCCCCCGAATCGCGCGCCCAGCCGAACAGCCGCAAGCCCCCCCGACGGCCGCTCGGACGAGTTCACGCGCGGTACGCATTCGTGCGTCGCTCTCACTCACGGCGCGCAGTCGGCGCGAGGCAATCGACATTCTGCTCTCTGCTGTCGACATCGGCAGCTACTTGGGCTGCGGCATGCCATCGACAAACTCTCTCGTCACCGGCGCAGGATTGCCGTCCTTCGTCTTCGGTATTCCGTTGTGACCTGCCTTCGGTATGCTTACACTGGTTCCGCCCACGATGGCGGTACCACACTCGCCTGGCTGCTTCGGTGTCTCGTCGTACACATCTGCGACATCGTTGCCAGAAGCTATCAGAGCATCATAGTCAAGCGGGCCGTCTTTGAACCAGTACCGCCAGAGCCACCAGAACAGCCACGCATGGCCGAGCTCGTGCCTGAGAACTTCGCCCACCCGCTTTGCGTGATCGTCAGGCACCCTGGCCGGTTCGCCGGGACGATTCGCCAACCTCCTCGGATCGATGCCGTTGATCACAATGCAGAACTTTGGCGGCTTCTTCTTCCCTCCGCCTTCGGAGTCGAGGCTGATCTCAGTCCAGCCATCGCAATCCGAGTTGTACTTGGCCATCTTCTGGATTAGTGCAGCGATCGCCTCATCGATCCATCCTCGCGCTCGCCCACCCTCGGTAATCTTCTTCTTGCGTTCATCTTCAGAATCTGAGGGCGACAGGACGATTACCCCTGTCCCCTCGGGACAAGTGATCACTCCCCAGCTCGAGCATGCCAACACCGTCGCGGATGTAGCGCCCGTCACCAACGCTCTGTATCCGGCTTGCCCGTTGGCTGATAGGTCCTGCTGCGCTCTCTTGTCTTCACTGCCGCCGTCACGCGCCATCAACCCAGGCGGATCGCACTTCCCTGTGGGCGCTGATCCGCAGTATGCCGCTGGGTTGGCTCCATCCACATACTCCAGCGGATCTCTCTGGATGAACCTCTTCAGCTCCGCCGAGTAGTGCCGCGCCCGGTAGTAGTACAGCCCCGACTCCTCGTCCAGCCGCCTCCCCGTGTACGTGAACGGGTTCCCGATCTGGCTCGTCGAGACGGTCGAGCCGCCGATGTCCTTGATCGTGATCTCGCCGTACGGACCGTAGTCGTAGCTCTCGACCACGACCTCGTCCGGGTCCGTCACCTGGGTGACGGAGCCGAGGAGCTGCGTGTGGTAGTAGAAGCGCTTCGTCTCGGTCGTGTTCGTGTCCCCGTCCACGTCCGCGACGTCGGGCGCCTCCATCATCGCCACCTCGTCGATCCCCTGCCCGAAGGCGAAGAGGCGGAGCAGGTTCCCCGAGCCGTCGTACTCTTCCAGGCACTGCTGGTTGGCGTAGACGAAGCGCGTGGTGTCGCTCCCGACCGTCTTCGAGCTCCGCCGGCCGAGGCCGAGCGCGTCGTACGTGTAGGTCGCGATCGTCGTCGGGCCGGCCGAGTCGATCACCTCGATCAGGTGGTTGTGAGCGTCGTAGACGTACTCGTACGTGCCGTCGTCGATGAGGTTCCCGTTGTCGTCGTAGCTGTGCGAGGTGCCGCCGACCGACGTGTACTCGTTCATGGCGTTGGTCGAGTAGCTGACGGTCGAGGCGGAGCCTCCGTACGGCGTGGTCACGAGCGACGTGAAGTTGAGAACGTCGTCCATGTTGTACTCGACCTTGTCCCCGTACGCCTCGGCGCCGGGGTTCGCGACCTCGTTGGCGGGGTCGTCGACGTCCTGCAGCACCTTCGTCAGGCGGTTCGCGCGGTCGTAGGTGTAGACGTCGCCCTTACCGCTCTGGTGGCTCCGCGCCTCGAAGGTGGGGTTGTCGTTCTTGTCCCAGCCGTACGTGAACCCCGCGAACTCACTGCTGCCCGAGTCCTCGTGGGTGATCGTGGTCGGCCGCCGGAAGCCGTCCCAGCCCCAGGTCGTCGTCGTGCCGTTCTCGTAGCTGAGCACGTCGCGCCGGTTGGCGGCGCCGTAGCGCGTCCAGGACGCGATGTCGTTGCTGCTCGAGTCCTCGAGCAGCGTCAGGCGGTTCAGCTCGTCGAAGGTGCGGTGCGCCTCGAAGCCCGACGGGTAGTCGATCTCCGTCTGGTTGCCCTCGGCGTCCACGGTGTAGGTCACGGTCTTGCCGGTCGCCCCCAGGGGGTTGCTTCCCTGGATCTCGGTCAGGACCCGACCCAGGCTGTCGTACGTGAACTGCACGATGCTGTCATCGTCCGAGGCCTGCGTCAACCGGCCGAGCGCGTCGTAGGCGAAGTCCTCGTCGGTGTCGCCGCCGAAGCCGGTCGCGAGCGTGATCGTGCGGCCCGTGAGCTGGTTGAGGTCGCTGAATGCCTGGTCGATCTCGTTCCCGGCCCGGTCGATCATCTCGAGCACGTTGCCGGCGGCGTCGTAGCTGTAGGTCGCCGTGGTCGCGTCCTCGTACGTCTTCGTCGTCAGGCGGTTCAGCTTGTCGTACGCGTACGTGGTCTCGTTCCCGTTGTCGTCCTCCATCACGGTGACCATGTCGTTGTCGTCGAAGGTCCAGGTGGTGACGATCTCGCCGCCCGACCCGTCCGTCATGCGCCGCTCCTTCGTGCGGCGACCGAGCCCGTCGTGCTCGCAGGTCGTGGTCCAGCCGAGCGGATCGATCGTCTTCGCGACGACGTTCCGGCTGTTCCACTTCCACTCGGTGACCTTCGTGTTGCTCGAATTCGTGCGGTCGATCACCGTCTGCTTCGTCTTGCGGTCGACGGCGTCGTACTCGAACTCCGTGCGGAACGTCTGGTTCGAGCTGCCCGGGACGACCTCGCTCTCGTCCACGGCCGTCACGTTGCCGTCGTCGTCGTACTCCCAGGAGGTGACGTTGCCGATGTCGTCGGTCGCGCTCGTCCGCCGGCCCGCGCCGTCGAACGCGAAGACCGTCTCGTTGCCGCGGCGGTCCACCACGCTGGTGACGAGCCCCCGCTTGTCGTGCCCGAAGGTCCGGGCAAGCCACGTCGTCGAGCCGGAGATCAGCGCGTCCTCCTCCTTCCAGAGGCGGTGGATCTCGTCGTAGGTGCTCTTGTGGTGCGCGAGGAGCGTGTCGGTCGTGCCGGCCTCCTCGTAGAACTTCCGCTCGGTGACCAGACCGTCCTTGTCGTAGACGGTCACCTCGTAGTCGGTCAGCGCGTTGATCGTCTTCGTGCGCCGATCGAAGCCGTCGTACTCGAAGGTCGTGGTCTTGCTGCGCGGGTCCGAGTACGTGACCAGGTTGCCGTTGTCGTCGTACGTGAACGTCTCCGTCGCGTTGATCGCGGGGGAGGTCCCGGGGTCACGCACGCGCTGGTAGAGCATGTCGCGCTCGTCGTAGGTCATCTCGACGAGCTTGTTGTCGACGGTGCGCTGGTAGAGGTTGTCGTTGTCGTCGTAGAAGAGCGACGTGACGCGCGTCGTGGACGTGCTCTTCCACTCCTTGAGCTGCGTCAGCTTGTCCATCACGGTGTACGTGTACTCGGTGCGCCAGTAGGACGGCGTCGTGAGCGCTGTCCCGTTCTCGTCGATGTTCTTGACCTGGCGCACGGTGACGTTCAGGTTGCCGTCGTGCGTGTACTTCGTGATGTAGCCGAGCGCGGAGGGGCCCGTCACCTGCGTCACGTTGCCGTACGCCTCGACCGTGTAGTCGGTCTGGTTGCCCTCGGGGTCGATCACCTGCTTGACGTCACCTCAGTCGGTGTAGTCGTACGTCGTCTGCAGGTTGAGCGTGCCGCTGCCGTAGTCCACCGTCTTGGTCTCCACGCGGCCGAGCTTGGCGGTCGGCGTGGTGTAGTAGGCGAACTTGGTGACTCTGCCCTCGCCATCGGTCCGCGTGTCCACGGTCCCGTCGCCGTTGTAGGCGATCGACTCCTGCACCGTGACGTTCGGCGTCGTGTGCGTGACCGTCTCGTACGTGATCGTGGTCGGGCGCCCGACGCTGTCGAGCGTGTAGGTCGTCTCGTGGCCCCCCGGGTCCGTGTAGCTCGTCACGCCGTAGTTCTTGCTCGAGTCGTAGGCCCACGTCTCGATCAGGTCGTTCGTGGAGCTGTCGGCCACGCCCATGTCGGCCTTCCGCCGCCGCTCGGTCACGAGCTTGACGGAGTTGCGCGTGTACTTGACGCCATTGCCCTCGGGGTACGTGACCGTCGCCAGGAAGCCGTCGCTGTCGTGCGTCCACGCCGTGGTCCAGCTCGTCGGATCGCTCGTGCGCACGTTGCGGTTGCTGTTCTGGTCGAGCTGGCTGCGCGCGAGTGTGGTCGAGTTCCACTGCCAGATGCGCTCGTTCCCGGCGCGGTCGGTCACCTGCACCGACTGCGAGCCGATGTTCGTGTAGTCGAACTCGAAGTCGGCCTCGCCGACCTTCTGCGTGACGACACGGTCACTGGTGTCGTACGTCATCTCGAGCCACGACTGGCCCTTGCCGTCGATGGCCGCGATCATGTTGTCGTTGAGGCTGCTGTTGGTCGAGCCGTTCGTGTAGCGGAAGTCCCAGACGATCCCCGTCGCGAACGTCGTCGTCGTGGGTCCGGTGATCCGCGAGAGCTGGCCGGTCTCGGTGTACTCGAACTTCCACACGCGGCCGTCGGCCATGTTGATCTGCTTCAGCCGGCCCGTCGCCGAGTAGTAGTCGAAGGTGTGGTTCGCGCCGCGGCTGTCGGTCGCCTGCGTCATCTGGCCCGAGGACCACGTCAGCGAGATCGAGTTGCCGTGAGGGTCCTGCACGCTGGCGAGGCGCCCGCCTGTCCAGAAGTACTGGAAGCCGAGTGGCGTCGTCTGCGTGAAGTGGTCGGTCGACGTCTTCACGAGATCGTCGTAGTGGAACGATGGCGTGATGTAGTTGCTGCCGCTCTTCACCCAGGTGCGCGTGATGCCGTCGGGGAACAGCATGTCCACGTCGCCGCTGCCCTGCTCCGTGTACTGGAGATCGAGCATCGAGACCCAGTCCATGCCGACGAAGCCGTTGTAGGACGACTGGCTCACGTACACGAGGCTGAAGCCGAACGGTAGCTTCACGCCGCGCGCACCAGCTACGCTGGCACTGTAGACGAGCGCGCCATTGTGAACGTACACGCCGACGCCGTCCTGCGGGCTCTCGCCCGAGGGCGCCCAGAGGTCGGACGTCGGCCCGCCGCTGTGCGTCATGGCGATGTTGCCGTCGCGATCCCCGCTCGGCGCGTGGAGTGGGGCGGTGTCGCTGGGGTCGTTCGTCCCGTCGCCGTCGGTGTCGGCGAGCGTCGGGTCCGTGCCGTACACGAAGATCTCGTCGTAGTCGTTCCAGCCGTCGGCGTCCGTGTCGGCCTGGCCCCCGTTCGTGCCGTAGGCGGCCTCGAACGCGTTCTCGAGGCCGTCGCCATCCGTGTCGGCGGCGAACGCGCGCGGTGCAAGGGCGCTCAGGACGAGGCCCGCGAGGAGAGCGAGCGCAGTGCGTGACCTACTCATCGCTCACCTCCGTCGGCCAGTGCTTGTGGCCGGCGGCGCGGGCTGCGGCCCGGACAGCGCCTCCCGAGCGCGTGTTCGCAGTCACGAACGTGCTGATGTCCGACCAGTGGTCGCCGTCACCGTTCGTGCGATCGACGAGCGCCACGAGGGCGGCGCTGCGCACGACGTCGCTGCGCTCGTCGTCGGCGACGATCTGCTGCAGGTGCCCGCGCGCTCCCTGCCAGTCGCCGCGGCAGAGCACGGCGATCGCGGCGAGTGCTGTTGCGTCGTCCCCGTCGTCGGCGAGGTCCACCACGGCGAGGCGCGACGCGGCCGTGTCGAGCGCGTAGAGATCGTCGATCGCCATCGCCTTGCGGTGTCGGCCCGCGACGCTGCGCACGATGGCCGCCGCGTCCGCGGCGGCCGTGTCCGCGGCGGAGGCGCTCGACTCCGGCCAGATCAACAGCGCGAGTCCGAAGACTCCCGCAAGGCCGAGCAGACCCGTCGTCCAGCTCAGCCGCCCCCGCAGCTTCCTCACTCCACGCACCGGACCCTCCCGCGCTCGCGCGCGCCGGCAGCGGCGACACGATCCTGTGGCAGGGGACGAGAATCCCCTGGGATCGACCGTCGGCAGCCCTCTCTCTGCGTTCTCCGCGTCACAGCGTGACGCATTCGCGCCGGGCATCACGTTCCCGGCGCACTTCCACCTCAAGCGAGAGAGATCCTATGCGCCCACACGAAGTCGGTGCAAGGTGGCGGCGCAGATTCTTCGAATCACGTGCCGACGCGACGATCGCGGAGGGTGGCGAATCCGTCGTCGTCGAAAGTGTTCACGGACTCGGCAACGGAGCGTCCATGCGGACACGGGCAGCGGCGCCGCGCGCGCGCGACGTGAAGACCTGGCGCGCCGTGGTGGGGTCTGGCGAGCGCGCAGGCTCTACGTCCCGGCCGCGCTCGCCAGGCCCGGAGTGACTACAGCGCCGTCTTGAGCGGCAACCCTCGCCCCTTGCGGATGGCGTTGACGCGCGCGAGCCGCTGCTCGGGCGTCAGCTTCGCCCAGGGGTTCTTGCGCTTCCCGGCGGGCTTCGCCGCCTTCGGGGCGCCACCGCTCTTGGCGCCGGCCTTCTTGGTCGCGGTCTTCGTCGCACCGGCGCTGCGGCCGCCCGAACTCGCAGTCCCGAGCACGCTGCGCAACTCCGCGAGCGCGCTCTCGCGGCCGGCGGCGTGCGCGGCCGCCACCGCAGCGGCGAGCTTCGAGTTCAGATCCTTGACCAGCGCATCGACCGAATTCGTCATCGAGTTCTCCTCGTGTCCCGCCTGCTCTCGTCGTTGAGTGTAGTTCTCTCTGGGTGCACGGCGAGGAATGACACGCGCGCTTGCGGCAGCGGTCGCGGTCTGCGATGCTGCGCCCGCCGAGGTCGAGTTCGCACTCGTAAAGCGACTGCCATCCCTTGCTTCTCTCGGGAACTCCCCATTCCCCGGCAGCAGCTCCCTCGGCTCCAGGGCATCTGGCTGTCGACTGAGACGGTCCGTTTCGATTCCGCTGGCGAGTGATGGCCACGGCGCCCGACGTCGGAGCTGCAGACGCACCGTCGCTCTGAAGGCTGCCTCCTTGCTACCCCGCGCACGCGATCGCACGTGTGACCACGCGGAAGGCCCTCGCGCTGGCGGACGTCGATGGCCGTCTGCTTGACCCAGTTGCGGATCACCTGCTTGGACGGCTCGAATTCGCACGCGGGGCTCGCGATCGAGCGGCCGGAGCGATGCAGCTCGACGATCTTGCGCCGGAACTCCTCGGGGTGCGGTGGTCGGCTCTTCGGCATCGGGACAGACTCTTCCCCCTCAAGCGGGGATGTGTCCACGAGACCGGGGCCGCCTCAGTACGCCACGAGCGGCTACCGCGTGCGCAAGATGTCGGCGACGGCGACTACGCTCGAGCCTGTGATCGACACGCAGCCTACTGCCCGCGCGTACCTGGCTCACCTCCATGCGCTCTTCAGTTGGCTCGGGGCGGACAGCGGGCTCTTGGCGGCGCCGCGCTTCTGCGAGATCGCGGACTGGGCGCGCGCCCTGCTGGCCGACGAGGCCCGGCTGCGTGCGCTCCACGAGTGGCAGGCGCGCGGGCTCGACGTGCCGCGGATGTTGCACGTGGCGGTCCGCTTCTTCCTCGCTCCGGGCGAGTTCTCGCAGGCGCTGCTCGGAGTCGCACCCGCGGCACGCGCCGCGGGCCGGCAGAGGGCGCGGTTCCAGGACATCGATCAGCACGTGGATACGCTCGCTCGCCACGAGGCGCGGTTCGGCGCGGTGCCGGGCTTGGACGAGATGCGACTCGTGCGCACGTGGGCGCACGAGGCCGAACGCTGGGCGGCGATGGTTCCCGAGTGGACGGAGGAGTCGGTCGACGCCGAGGGTCGGCGCCGCACGCGAGGGCGACGCCTGCGGGGATGCGTCATCGAGATCCCGTGCGTCGTAGCTGAGCCAGCCGTGGTCGCCGCGCCGGGTCGGGGACGGCCGCCCGAGGTGGAGCTCAACGTCCTGCTGCTGATCTTCGCCGGACACTTCGCCGCGCTGTCTGGGGCGTTCGACGCGGCCGAACTCGCCCGCCTGTTGACCGACATCCTCGATTGGGAGCTCCCCCACGTCGCGGACTCGCGGCGTGCTCTTCGCCAGGCGGCGGGCCGCGCCTGGGCCAGCGCGACGCTGTACGGGCGGCGCGCGCGGCTCCTCGCCGGCGAGATCGGACTCGCGATCCGCCTACCCGACGGCGCGTAGCGAGGGCGCGGACCGAAAGTCGGCGTTGGCGTCGGCTTGTGGTCCGTGCGCGAACCGCGGCTACGCCGGACTCTCGCGGACCGCACGGCCGGGTGGCCGCGCCAGCGAGGGCGGCGACGATGACGAAGCGTGAACTGCAACGGAGCGGTCCGGACGCCCGTCCATCCTCGGATCCTGGCAGGCCGAGTGGTCCGCTGCGCGTGGGGGCACCGCGCGCGCCGGCGCGACGAGGCCGCATGGGCCCGCGCGATGCCGGAGCGTCGCGGTCGCCAGACGCGGCGGGCATCGTCGTAGCGGACGGCGACGCAGGTGACGACGGCGCGCCGGCACCGCTGCTGCTGACCGCGAGCCAGGCGGCTGCGCTACTGGGCGTCTCTCGCTCGGTGTTCTACCGCTGGGACGCGCGCGGCGACGTGCCCCGGCCCGTGCAGATCGGGAAGCTCCGGCGATGGCCCCGGCTTGAGCTGCGCCAATGGGTTGGGAGAGGATGCCCGCCACGGCACCTCTGGGAGGTCGCACGATGAGCACGTACCGGATCAGCTACCGCGACCGCGACGGGAAGAAGCAGCAGACGGCCCGGTGGCACGTGGACTTCCGCGACCACCTCGACCGGCGTCAGCGCGTCCCCGGGTTCGAGGACAAGCACTCCACCCGCGCGCTGGAGCGGAAACTGCTGCGTCTGGTGGCGCTGCGCGCGACGGGCGCGACGCCCGACGAGGAGATGCGCCGCTGGATCGAGGGCCTCGCGCCGAATCTCCGCGACCGCCTCGCGGCGGCCGACCTCCTCACCTCGACGCAGGTCGCCGCGCTGAAGCCGCTCTCCCAACTGCAGGGCGAGTGGGAGATGCACCTCGCGGCAAAGGGCAGCACGAGCGCGCACGTGCAGCTCGTCACCTCGCGCGCGCGCAAGGTCGTCGCGGGGATCGGCGCGGAGTTCTGGTCCGCGCTCGACGCCTCCCGCGTCGAGCAGTTCCTGAAGGACCAGCGCGACCGCGGGATGAGCACGCGGACGAGCAACTTCCACCTCCAGGCGCTGCGCCAGTTCTGCCGGTGGGCCGTGCGGACGGGGATCGCGTCGGAGGACCCGCTGCGCATCCTTCAGCCCGTGGACGTACGGCAGACGCGCGAGCGCCGGGCGCTGACGGCGGAGCAGCTCGCGCTCCTGCTCGAGAGGACCGCGAACGGCGCCGCGCGCGACGGATCGACCGGCGCGGAGCGCGCCGACGGCATCCCCGGCCGCGAGCGCGCCCTGCTCTACCGCATGGCGGCCGAGACGGGGCTCCGCCGGAACGAGCTGAAGACCCTGCACGTCGCGGACCTCGACATCGCCGACCCAGAGCGCGCGTCGGTCCAGGTCCGCGCGACGAACGCCAAGAACCGCAAGGAGGCACGGCTCCCGCTGCGCGAGAGCCTCGCGCGCGAGCTCGCCGCGCACGTGGCCTCCCGACTGCCGCGTGCCAGGGTCTTCACGCTGCCGAAGGACTTCCGCGCAGCCGCAGTCCTGCGGGCGGATCTGACGGCCGCCGGTCTGCCCTACGAGGACGACGCCGGGCGTGTCGTGGACTTCCACAGCCTGCGCGTGACGTTCGCGACGAACCTCGCCCGCGGGGGCGTCTCGCTCCAGCTCGCACAGCGGCTGTTGCGCCACTCGACGCCGGTGCTCACCTCGAACACCTACACCGTTCTCGGACGGGACGATGAGCGGCGAGCGGTTGCGGCTCTCCCGGACGTGACGCCCGCGGCCGACCCACCGTCGGCCTGCGCGACGGGTACGGAAGGGGCCGGTCTGTCTTGTGGGCCAGCTTGTGGGGCCGCGGTCGATTCGGGGGGAATCCGGGGGATTCCGGGGGACGCGGATGCCCCGCGCCGTCCGGCGGTTCGCGGATGTGACGACGAACGTAAGTCGTTGCCCCGCAAGGGTCGGCGTCGCTTGGCGGGAGCAGATCGGAATCGAACCGACCTATCGGGGGTCGCCCGACACACCGGTTTTGAAGACCGGGGGGCCCACCAGGTACCCGGCTGCTCCCGCTGCTCGGAGCCGCTCTTCTGAGCGGGGCCGCGCGACGCGGTGCGGTGGCCGCGCGACGGGGTCGCGCGGGAAGGGCATCGTGACGTGGGGCGCGAGGTGCGTCAACGGAACTCGCTGGCCTCGGGCGGCGCGGTGCGACGGGGCGCCGCGGGCGAGCGCGGGGCCGGACCCGGAGCCGGTGGGTGGTGACGGGCGCGGGCGCGGGCGCGCGTGGGCGTCGACGCATCGGCGGCGCGGCGTCGGCCGGGAGCAGGCGGCGCGGCGACCGGGAGCGAGGCGGTGTGATGGCCGTCACGGGGCCGGGCGGGCCCGCGCCGGCGGTGCGAGCGTGCGCGGACGGGCAGCGTCGCCGTCAGGCGAGTCGCCCGTTGACATCACCCGACCCGGCGCTAGGGTGCTCAGTCCCACGGCGGAAGCCGCATGGGAGGGAAGGAAGGACGCCCGGGCCGGCAACGGACCGGGCGTTGTGGATTCCTGGGCCGGACGAAGGCGCGTCCGGCGGGCGGGCGCGGACGCCGCGGGCGGCTGGGAGCGAAGCCTCGATCGCCGCGGCCGTGGACGCGCCGCACGCGCGTCGTCGGGGGGACGGGACCGCGCGGCGCCGCAGGAGTGTCCCCCGCTCGGGCAGTTTCTTGCGTGGCGCAACTTCCCGGGACCGTCCCCGAACTGCCGAGTTTCTTGCGTAGCGCAACTTCCGAGGACCGTCCCCATCGCAACGGGAAGTTGCGCGGCGAGCCTGCGCGAGGACCGTCCCCTTCGGAACGGGCGGGGGGCGCGGCGCGGGAAGGTGCGGGGTGCGGCGGGCGCGGGCTCCGGGTACAGTCGGTCCCCCGCCGCCGCGAGCGACGGCCGCGGGAGGAGACAGCACCGCCGATGCCCCTCTGCGCCGCCGATCTGCCCCTGCGTTACAACTGCGTCGACATCGTCGAGCGGAACCTGCGCGAGCGCGCCGCGAAGCAGGCGCTGTTCAGCGCCGAGCGCACGCTCACGTTCGCCGAGGTCGCGGCCGAGCTGAACCGCGTCGGCAACGCGCTGCGGCGGCTGGGCGTGCGCGAGGGCGAGTACGTCGCGCTGCTCTCGCTCGACGGCGCCGAGTGGGTGACGTCGTTCTTCGGGATCGTGAAGATCGGCGCGATCGCGATCGGGATGAACACGCTCCAGAAGCCCTACGAGGTGGAGTACATCCTGAACGACGCGCGGCCGCGCGTGGCGATCGTCCACGAGGCGCTCCTGCCGACGCTCGAGGCCGTGCGCGAGAGCGTCCCGTTCCTCGAGCACGTGGTCGTGATCGGGACGCCCGCGCGCTCCGGCGACCACGCGTTCGCGGCGTGGGTCGCGGCGGAGTCGCCGGAGTGCGTCGCCGCGCCGACCCATCGCGAGGACTTCTGCTCGCTCAACTACTCGAGCGGCACCACGGGCGAGCCGAAGGGCATCCTGCACGCGCACAAGGACTACCCCATCACGGCGCAGCTCTGGGGCGTGGACGTGCTCGGCATCCGCGAGGACGACCGGACCTTCGCCGGCGCGAAGCTGTTCTTCACGTTCGGGCTCGGCGGGAACCTCATCTTCCCGTGGTACGCGGGCGCGAGCGTCGTGCTGCTGTCGGGCTCGCCGCGCGACCCGAAGAACGTGCTCGACACCATCGATCGCTTCAAGCCGACGATCCTCTACAACGCGCCGACCGGCTACGCCGCGACGCTCGCGGTCCCCGAGTTCACGCAGCGCTGGGACCTGTCGTCGCTGCGGCTCGGCGTCTCGGCCGGAGAGGCGTTGCCCGCGCCGATCTGGAAGCAGTGGAAGGAGGCGACGGGAGTGCCGATCGTGGACGGCATCGGCTCGACCGAGGCGTTCCACATCTTCATCTCGAACCACCCGCAGGACATCCGGCCGGGATCGAGCGGGCGCCCCGTGCCGGGCTGGGAGGTGCGGCTCGTCGACGACGAGTTCCACGACGTGCCGCAAGGCGAGATCGGCAACCTGCTCGTCAAGGGCGAGGCGACGGCGCTGTCCTACCTGCACCAGTCGGAGCGCAGCCGCAAGACGTACCTCGGCGAGTGGCTGTTCACGGGCGACAAGTACCTCGTGGACGAGCAGGGCTACTGGTGGCACGCCGGGCGCAGCGACGACATGCTCAAGGTCGGCGGCATCTGGACGTCGCCGGTCGAGGTCGAGAGCGCGCTGATCGAGCACGCGGCCGTGCTCGAGTGTGCGGTGATCGGACAGACGGACGCGTCGGACCTCGTGAAGCCGAAGGCGTTCGTCGTGCTGCGCCCCGGGCACACCCCGTGCGACGCGCTCGCGCAGGAGCTCGTCACGCACTGCGTCGACCGGCTCGCCGCGTACAAGCGGCCGCGGTGGATCGAGTTCGTCGACGCGCTGCCGAAGACGGCGACGGGGAAGATCCAGCGCTTCAAGCTGCGCGGCGCGTAGGCGCGCGCGGCTGCGTCGGCGCGGCCACGCGGGGCTGCGCGCGCGGAGTCGGACGACGTCGTCGGGCCCGCGTCGCGCTCGTCATCGCGCTCCCGAGGGACTGCGCCGGCCACGATGTGGGTCGCCCGCCCCGCGCGCGCAGCCTCCGCAGAGTCCGAGGAGTGTCCCCTTCGCAACCAGTCGTTGCGGCTCGAGCCTGCGCGAGGACCGTCCCCTTCGCAACGGGGGTGTCCGGGGAGCCGGTGCGATGACCGCCGCCGATCCGATGGCGGCGGGCTACATGAGGGTGCGGAGGACGGCGCGGACGGGGCTCGCGTCGGCGTCGGCGAGACGCAGCGGGAAGGCCATCAGCTCGTACGGGCCCGGGCGCGCGGCGCCGAGGTCGAGGTTCTCGAGGATCGCGACGCCGCCCGCGAGGAACGCCTTGTGCGCGTCGAGAGTCTTGCTGTCGCGGTGGTCGACGGACGGCGTGTCGATGCCGACCAGCGCGACGCCCGCATCGGCGAGGAGCCGCGCGGCGTCCGGGGCGAAGTGCGCGAACACGTCGGGGAAGACGTCGGGGTCGACCTCGCGGCGCGTGCGGACGAGGTAGCGCATGCCGCGCAGCGGGTTCCACGCGCGCACGTCGTCGACGCCGAGGGGCGCGTCGCCGATGCGCTCGACGACGCGGCACGGCCCGAAGTAGCGCTCGAGCGGGACGGCGTCGATCGCGGCGGCGCCGAGCGCGAAGTGCGACGGCGCGTCCGCGTGCGTGCCGACGTGCAGTGTGGTCGTGATGGTGCCGACGTCGCACGACGCGCCGTCCGCGAGCGCCGCGACCTTGCGCAGCGAGAACGGCGTGTCGCCCGGGAAGACGCCCGCGCGCGACGAGACGCGCTGCGAGATGTCGATCAGGCTCACGTCACCGTCCTCCGCTGCCCGGCGTGCTTCTCCCACGCGCCGGTCGCGAGGATCTCGTCGATGGCGTCGAGCGCGGCGTCGAGCTCGTCGTCGCGCGTGTAGAAGTGCGGCGAGAGGCGGACGCCCGCGCCCGGCCGGAAGTCGCAGCAGATGTCGCGCGCGTTCAGCTCGGCGGCGACGTCCACGCCGTGGGCGACGTCGATCGCGACGGTGCCGCCGCGCTTCGCGGGATCGCGCGGCGCCGTCACCTTGTGCCCCCGCGCGTCGGCGAGCGCGACGAGCCGCGCCGTCTGTCGCTCCGACTTCGCGCGGATCGCGGCCGGACCCGCCTCGGCGAGCGTCGTGAGGCCCTCGATCGCGGCGTGGAGCGCGGGGACGTTCGGCGTGCCCGTGAGCATGCGGCCGATGCCCTTGCGGAACTCGATCGGCCCCGCCTCGAACGCGAACGGCCGCGGGTGCGCCTGCCAGCCGGTGAGGCGCGGCTCCAGCGCGTCGACGAGGTCCGGCCGCACCCAGAGGTAGCAGTTGCCCGGGCCGCCGCAGAGCCACTTGAGGCAGCCGCCGACGGCCGCGTCGACGCCCCACTCCGCGAGCTGCAGGGGGACCGTCCCCGCGGACTGGAAAACGTCGAGGAGGAGCAGCGCGCCGACCTCGCGGCAGCGCTCCGCGAGGCGCGCGGCGTCGAGCACGTAGGCCGAGCGGAAGAGCACGTGCGAGACGGCGACGAGGCGCGTGCGCTCGTCGATCGCGGCGTGCAGCTCGTCCTCGTCGATCGTCATGCCGTCGTGCGAGCGGACGGTGACGATCTCCGCGTCCGCGTGGCGGTGGTAGAGGTACTGGAGCGACGGGAACTCGAGGTCCACGGTCACGAGGCGGTTGCGCGGGCCGCGGAAGTCGAGGGCGCTCAGGAACACGGCGCTCGCGAGCGTCACGTTCTGGTGGAAGCACGCCTCGCCGCGGCCGACGCCGAGGATCGGCGCGAGCAGGTCGCCCGTCGTGACGGCCATCTCCCACCAGCCCTCGCCCCAGGCGCGGACGCCGCGCGCGGCCCACGTGTCGGCGTACGCGACGAGGCGGTCGCGCGTGGCCGCGGGCATCGCGCCGAGCGAGTTCGAGATGAGGTAGTTCGTGCGCGCGAGGATCGGGAAGCGCTCGCGGAAGCGCAGCAGCGGGTCGTGCATGGGCGGGAGGCTCCTCCGGGGCGGAGGGTAGCAGGCGCGCGCGGGGGCGTCCCCGTCGGCGCACGCCACGCACGGGGACGGTCCTGGTGGGGACGTCCGTCGCGCGGCACGACGAGCGAGGTCCGTCCCCTTCGCAACGAGAAGTCGCCGGGCGAGCCTGCGCGAGGACCGTCCCCTTCGCGACGAGAAGTCGCCGAGCGAGCCTGCGCGAGGACCGTCCCCTTCGCAACGAGGAGTCGCCGGGCGAGCCTGCGCGAGGACCGTCCCCTTCGGAACGAACGTGGGGGCGTTGCGGGCTAGGTGAAGTCGGCGATGACGGGGGCGTGGTCGGAGACGCCCTTGCCGCGGCGCGCGTCCTTGTCGACGCGGCACGCGGTGCAGCGGGCGGCGAGCGGGGCGGTCGCGAGGACGAGGTCGATGCGCAGGCCGAGGCGCTTCTGGAACGCGAGGCCGCGGTAGTCCCACCACGAGTAGATGCCCGGCTCCGCGTGGTGCAGGCGCAGGCAGTCCGTCAGTCCGAACGACGTGATCGCCGCCAGCGCGGCGTGCTCGGGCTCGCTGAAGAGGACCTGGCCGCGCCAGAGGTCGGGGTCGTGGACGTCGCGGTCCTCCGGCGCCACGTTGAAGTCGCCGACGAGCACCAGCGGCGCGGTCGGGTCCTCCTGCGCGCGCAGGAGCGCCGCGAAGCGCTCCATCCACGCCAGCTTGTACGCGTACTTGTCGGAGCCGACGGAGTCGCCGTTCGGGACGTACACGTCGATCACGCGCACGTCGCCGAACGTCGCGCGCAGGATGCGCGCCTGCGGGTCCTCGGGGGCGCCGTCGTCGAAGCCGCGGCGCACGTCCGTCGGCTCCGCGCGCGAGAGGAGCGCGACGCCGTTGTACGTCGGCTGGCCGTACACGGTCGCCCGGTAGCCGAGCTCCGCGAACTCGGCCGCCGGGAACGCGTCGTCCACGACCTTGATCTCCTGCAGGCACAGCACGTCGGGCTCGTTGGCCGCGAGCCACGCGCGCACGATCTCGAGCCGGGCGCGGACGGAGTTGACGTTCCAGGTGACGACACGCATCTCGGCCTCTTCGCGGACGGGACTCCCCGGCGCATCATACGAGCGACCCGCATGCGCCCCCACCGCCCCGTCCGCGCAGCCCTCCTCGCGCTCGCCCTCGCAACCGCGGGCTGCGCGACCGAGTCGTGGTCCGACCCGGCCGTCGGCGCGCCGTTCGTGCCCGCGCCGGCCCGCGTCCGCGAGCTCGGCGCGCTCTTCGAGGACGCGTCCCCGACGCTGCACACGGCCGGCTCCGTCAGCGCGTGCCCGCTCGGCGATCGCACCGTGTGGGCGCTCACCGACGCGGGACGCGGACGCGGCCCGCGCGCGCTGCCGGTCGAGGCGCTCGCGTTCCTCGCGACCGCCGCGCGCGACTGGCCCGCGAGCGACGGACTCGCACGGTTCGCGGACGCGCCCGCGCCGCCCGGCGCGGGGCTGCGCTTCACGCCGCTCGCCGCGGCACCCGCCCCAGGGGGCGCCGCGTTCTTCGTCGCGGCGGTGCCCGTCGCACCGGGTGGCGGCGGCGCGCAGGGCATCGCGCTGCTGACGTTCGACGGACGCGCGCCGCACGTGACGCCGCTCTTCGACGCCGCGGCGCCCGCGTTCGGCTCGGCGGTCGTCCACGCGGCGGGCGAGGGCGGCGGCGGGCCGGACCTCGTGTTCGGCGTCCGGGCGGACGCGCGCCGTCACCACGCGTACCTCGCGCGCGTCGCGCACGGCGCCGAGGGCGACCGCGCGGCGTACTCCTTCCTCGCCGCCGAGGAGCGCTGGAGCGACGACGTCGCCGACGCGGCCCCGCTCTTCCGCGCAGGGCCGGGCGCGCTGAGCGTCTCGTGGAACGGGTACCTGAACGGCTGGCTCGCCGTCTACGCGTGGCCGCTGCCCGGCTTCGGCGGCGAGCGGCCGCGCATCCGCGTGCTCGCGCGCTCCGCGCGGCGTCCGGAGGGCCCGTGGAGCCCCGAGACGACGCTCTTCGAGGTGGACGGCGGACGCGCCGACGGCGCGAGCCCGCTCGGCCACGGCGCGCGCGAGCTGCCGCATCTCGCGGAGGACCGCGGGCGCGTGATCGTGATCTGCGTGGACGGCGACGCGTCGGAGGGCGGCGGCACGCCGCGGGCTCCGACGCTCTGGCGCGTCGAGCTGCCGGTCATCCGGTAGCCCCCGGCACCTCGGCGCGCTTCAGGGCGAGAGGGGACGCAGGCCCCGCGCGGCGCGCGCGGCGTTCCACGCGGCGAGCGCGGGCGCGTGCAGCGCGAGCAGCCGCACGAGCTGCGTCGGCGTGACGCCGAGCGCCGTCGCGGCGGCGCGCCCGTCGTGGGCGTGGAACGCGAGCGCGTCGAGGGCCTCCGCGACGAGCGGCGCGACGTCCGCGTGCGTCGCCGCGACGACGACGCGCCCGCCGCGCACACGCCCGCGCCAGAGCTCGCTCGGCGCACTCCACGGCGTGCGCACGGCGACGGCGAGCGCGAACCGCAGGCGGCGCAGCGCCATCCGGCGGTTCTCCTCGCCGCTGCGGCGCTCGGAGGCGCGCGCGGCGACGCCGGTCGGCCCGTGCACGAGCACGACCGCCGTCTCGACCTTGTTGCGGTGCTGGCCGCCGGGTCCCGACGCGCGCGTGCGCGTGAGCGTGCACTGGGCCGCGAGCACGTCGTCGGCGAGCGCGGCGGGATGCGTCACGCGCCGAGGATCGCGCAGCGGACGCGTCGCGCGAAGCGTCGTCAGACGCTGCGGCGGCGGCCCGCGTCGTACCCGATCTCGCGCACCGTGCCGAGCGCCGCCGAGAGCGCGGCCATCGCCACGAACCCGAAGAACATCTGGTACGGGGTCTGCGTCGGACTGCACGCCCGCAGCAGGAGGTACGCGGGCATCGCGATCAGCAGGCAGAGGAAGCGGCCGGCGTCCACGCGGTCGAAGAGCAGGCCGCACACGGCGCCGAGCACGGCGGAGAGGACGAGCGAGGGGACCGTCATCGCGTCCCAGACCAGCGAGACGACCAGGAACAGCACGACGCCCTCGACGACGCTGCGCTTGCGGCGGTCCACGCGCGACTGGAGGCGGTCCTGGTGCCGCCCCACCTCGGCCCACCAACGCCGCCGGAACTCGGCCTGCGCCTCGGGCGGGAGACCGCGGAAGAAGTCGGTGTCCTCGTTCGCGACCGCGCGCGCGGCGAGCGACTCGACGTCGTAGCGGCGGGGCTCCGGCGGCTCCACGCCTCCGTATCGGCGACACGGCGCGCCGCACTGGTGCCGGCCGGCGCCGGCCCGGGCCGGAGTCGCGGGCTCCGGTTCTTCACCCGCCGCACGCGATCGGCGAAAACGGCCCGCTCGGACGAAGGGAGGCGGCATGTCGGCCGGTGGATCCACGCGCGTCGTCGTGCTCGCGCTCGCCGCGAACGCCGGCATCGCGGCCGCGAAGTTCGTCGCGGCGCTCGTCACGGGCTCGGGCGCGATGCTCGCCGAGGCGATCCACAGCTTCGCGGACGCCGGCAACCAGGTGCTCCTGCTCGTCGGCGCGCGGCGCGCCGAGCGCCCGGCGGACGCGCGGCACCCGCTCGGCTACGGACGCGAGTCGTACTTCTGGGCGCTGCTCGTCGCGGTGCTGCTCTTCACGCTCGGCGGGCTCTTCTCCACGTACGAAGGCCTCCACAAGCTGCGCCACCCCGAGCCGCTCGAGTCGCCGGGCTGGGCGATCGGCGTGCTCGTCGTCTCGCTGCTGCTCGAGGGCGGCAGCCTGGCGGCGGCGTGGAAGGAGTGCAGCCGCGTCCGCGCGGGACGACCGCTGCTCGCGTGGGCGGGCGCGACGGGCGACGTCAACCTGCTGGTCGTGACGTTCGAGGACCTGGCGGCGCTCGCGGGACTCGGGATCGCGCTCGCCGCCGTGGCCCTCACGCTCCACACGGGCAACCCGATGTGGGACGCGCTCGGCACCTGCGTGCTGGGCGTGCTGCTCCTCGCGGTGGCGGGCTTCGTCGGGGCGCAGGTGAGGCGCCTCATCGCCGGCTCGGCCGCCGACCCCGCCGACCAGCAGGCGATCGCGCGCGTCCTCGACGAGCACGGCTTCGACGTGCTCCGCCTCGTGGCCGTGTGGTCCGGGCCCGGGCGCCTGATGGTCGCGCTCAAGGTGCGGCCGCGCGACCTCGCCGAGGACGCGGCGCACGTCGTCGCGCGCGTCAACGCGGCCGAGGCGGCGGTGCACGCCGCGGTGCCCGCCGTGCGCCACCTGTTCGTCGAGCCCGACGTCGCCGACTGACGCGCCGCGCGGCGCGGCACCGCGCGACCGCTCAGGCGCTCGCGTGCGAGCGCAGCCACGCGGCGCTCGCGTCGTGGGCGTGCCACGCCCAGTGCAGCATGCGCAGGCAGAGCGCCGCGTACTCGTTGATGTCGTCGCGGAAGTAGCCCGGGAACGCGAACTCCGCGGGCGGCGGCGACGCGAGCGACTCCGCCTCGCTCCCGTACTCGGCGCGGAGCGCATCGTACGCCGCGTCGGCGCCGGCGACGTCGCCCGCGAGCACGCGCTCGAGCACGCGCGCCCAGCGCACGATCAGCTCCGCCTCGGCGGTGCGCGCGTCGTCGAGCAGCGCCTTCGCGCCCACGTGGTCGCCCGCGTGCAGCCGCGCCATGAGCAGCGGATAGCGCGCGCCGACGGCGTCGTCCGCGTCCTGCGCGCGCAGCGTCTCGAGGTGGCCGAGCGCGCGGGGGCGCCGTTCGGCGGCCCACAGCGCACACGCGAGGTCGAAGCGCGTGCGCAGGTACGGCAGCGCCTCGACGGCCTCCGACAGCCGACCGTCGAACTCCGTCAGCACCGCGCCGAGGCGCTCCTCTTCGTCGAGCAGCGCCTTCTTGAGCTGCCCCACGCGGTCGATGTGCGACGACGCCGCGACGTCCGCGAGCACGCGCCGCGCGTCGGCGCAGGCCGGGTCGAACACCAGCGCCTGGCGCGCGAGGAAGTGCGCGCGCTCGCGGTCGTCGGTCTCGAGGGCCTCGTACGCGTACTCCTGCGCGGCCTCGCGGCGGTCCTCCTTGTAGCGCTGGAGCGCGCCCGACTCGACGAGCTCGCGCACGTCGTCGCCGGAGACGGGGCCGCGGTGCCCCTTCGCCCAGAACATCCAGCGCTCGGCGCGCTCGTCGAGGAAGTGCGCGCGCGCCTGCGGCGCTGCACCCTCGCCGGCCGGCGCGCGGCGCGGGGGCTGACCGACGTTCTGCTTCAGGCGGTTGTGGCGCACGGAGGGTCTCCCGATGGGGGCGCGGATGCTACACGAGACGCCGCCGCGCACGCGTCCGAGTCGTCGCGCGGCGCGGCGCGCGCGTCACTCCATCTCGGCGTACGACTCGGCCTCTTCCGAGAGCACGACCAGCTCGACGCCCGCCTCGCGCAGGATGCGCACGCTGTCGTGGTCGGCGTGGTAGCGCTTGCGGCAGACCACGCGGCGGATGCCCGCGTTGATGAGCAGCTTCGTGCAGTCGAGGCACGGCGTCATCTTGATGTAGATCGTCGCGCCGTCGATGGGCGTGCCGTGGCGCGCCGCCTGCGCGATCGCGTTCATCTCGGCGTGCGTCGTGCGGACGCAGTGCTTGTGCTGCCCGCCGCGCTCGTCGTACGCGACCTTGATCAGGTGCCCGACCTCGTCGCAGGTGGGGAGCCCCGCGGGCGCGCCGACGTACCCCGTCGCGACGATGCGCTTGTCGCGCACGATGATCGCGGCGGCGCGGCCGCGGTCGCAGTTCGCGCGCGTCGCGACCGTGTCCATGATGCGCAGGAAGTACTCCTGCCAGTCGGGCCGCACGTGGTCCGGGTTCTGGCCGTAGACACGGCCGGCCGGCACGTCCGCGGCGCCCTCGGGTGCAGCGTTCTCAGCGTCCATCGAGCTCTCCGAGCAGGTCGAGGACGCGCCTCTCGAGCACGTCCAGCGTTCCGTCGTTCACGACGCGCCGGTCGGCGAGCGCGATCGCCCCGCCGAGCTGCTGCGCGTTCGCGTCGGTCGAGTCCTCGCGGCGCTCGAGCGCCACGAACTCCTCGAACGTGGCCGCGGGCCGCTCGCGCCGTCGCGTCCGCTCGCGCTCCCAGCGCAGCTCCACGGGCGCCTCGACGGCCACGAGCACGAAGCCGTCGAGCTCGCGCAGCGCGGCCACCTCGGCCGGGCTGCGCACGCTGACGAGCGTCGCGCGCGCCGTGCGCAGCTTGCGCTTCATGCGCTCGGCGAGCACCGCGGGGCCCTCCGCCGCGCGCAGCTCGCGGCCGACGTCGATCAGCGCCGCGCGCGTCGGCTCGACACCGCGCTCCGCGAGCTCGTCGCGCAGCGCGTCCGAGAGGCTGTGCCGCTCGAACCCGCGCGCCTCGAGCACGTCCGCGACCGTGTCCTTGCCGGCGCAGTTGCGCCCCGTGATCCCGATGACGAGCATGCTCCTCCGCGCGCCCTCCGCCGCAGGCCGGCGCGCATCCTCGCCGAGGCCCGGCGTTTCGCGAAGCCTCGGGGGTTCGCCTGCTCAGGCCCGCCGGGGCGGGCCGTCGGGGGCGTAGAGGCGGACGAGTCCGCACTGCGGGCAGCGGTGCGCCTCGACGTTGCGCGTGCGGTAGCCGCTGACCTTCTTCCCGGCGGGCATGCCGAGGAACGACTTGTCCTCGGGCTCGCCCGGGTGCCACGTGGCGGCCAGGTGCGCGCCGTACGTCGCGTCCGGCAGGAAGCCGCGGACCATCTCGACCCGGCAGTCCGGGCAGTGCCGTGCTGACTCCATCGCGCACCTCCGCGGGCAGGGTAGCAGCCGCGCGGAGTCGTGACGGCGCTCCTCGATCGCCGACCGCCGCCGCGTCGCTCCGAAGAGCGCGGGCGGGTTTTTCGAGTCGTCCGGGTGCGCAGCGCGACGATGGGGCCGCGGCCGGATGTGCCGCCCGCGCACCGTGGGCCACGAGGGGTCGTGCGCATGGACATCGCCCGCACCGTCCGCCAGTTCGCCGCGTTCGCGGTCCTGGGGGCTGTCGTCTGGTTCGGCGGTGCGCTGCTCGTGCCGCCGCGCTGGAGCGTCACGCGCTCGCGTGCGATCGCCGCGCCGACGGACCGCATCCAGCCGTACATCGCCGATCTCGCGAAGTGGCCCACGTGGAACGTGTTCGAGCGCGAGGAGAGCGCGATGGAGGCGCTGGTGGACGTGCCCGGCATGAACCCCGGCGCGCACCGTTCGTGGACGAAGAGCGTCTTCGGGCCGGGCGAGCAGACGCTCGTCGAGGCGGGCTGGGAGACGGGCGCCGTGAGCGAGCTCCACTTCGACGGGCGCCCGCTCGTGCGGAGCACGTTCACGTACGAGACGGAGTCGGGCGGCGTCGTGCGCGTGGTCTGGACGCTCTCCGGCGAGACGCACGGCAACACGACGGCGCGCTGGAAGAGCCTGCTCGCCGGCTCGGCGCTGGGTCCGCGGATGCAGGCCGCGCTGCGCGAGCTGCAGACGGCCGTGATGACGCGGCGCTGAGCGCCGTCACGCGGATCCGTTCCGTGAACGAGCACGGACCGCCCCGGGTGCAGGGACGGTCCGTGTCGAGGAACGGGCCGACGGCGCTCAGGCCTGCGCGCGACGGCGGCGCAGGCGGCCGACGCCGGCGAGACCGCCGAGCAGCGAGAGCCCGAGCCACGCGGCCGGCGGCAGCGGGACCGCGACGACCTGCGCCGTGATCTCCGTGGACGCGTACGCCTCGCCGGTCGAGAGGTCGTAGGCGCTCAGCCGGATCTGGTACGTGCCCGGGGCGTCGCGGTCGAACGACTGACCCCAGAACGCGTACTCGAGCTGCCACGACTGGCTGTAGACGTACGGCACGGTGTCGTCGCTCCACGCCCCGCCGCCCGGGTTCGTGAAGAAGCCGTCGGTCGTGTCCCATACGCCGAGGACCGGGAAGTCGAGGACGACGAAGCTCGTGCCGGCGGTCGGGTCGAAGTCGACCTCGAGCTTCAGGCCGTAGTTCGTCGACGACGTGGCGCTCGTGCCCGGCGTGAACTGCCAGTCGAAGAACCACCACGGGTTGTTCCCGGAGAGGTCCGAGCCCGCGAGCACGGTGTAGGTCGTGCCCGAGAGCGAGATCGGCTGGCCGGTGTCGCGGCCGCGCGCCTTCAGCGCGACCGACTCGCCGCTGCGGGCGTTCGTCGCGACCGTGAAGTCGTCCGCGGGGATGCCGCTCCCCGAGATGAAGTCGCCGTTCGACTTGGTGACCGGGACCGTGCCGGCCTCGGCCGCCGCGGCCGTCGCGAGGCAGAGCGCGACCGCCAGGGCCGCGACGAGAGTGTGCTTCATGATTCCCCCACCATGTGTCCGGATGTCTGCCCGCAGCGCGCGCCGCCGCGCGGGACGCCCGGGTCCCTTCCTGCTGGACCATTGGCAGAGGCTGCCGCGGCTTTGACGAATTCCGCGCGCGGCGGCGCACCGGGGCTCAGCGGCCGCGCGAGGGCGCCCAGGTGACGGTGTGCGAGCCCGCGAACGTCATCGTGAACGTGGCGAGGTTCTCGTGCTGGAAGCGCGTCGTGCCGCTCACGGAGGCGGAGCGCGGCACGCACGTGGCGGCGTCGAGCAGGATCCGCCCGCTGCTCTCGTCGCTCTGGAGGCGCCACCCCTCGAGACCGTCCATCTCGCCGCCGCGCGACCGCGACGTGCCGCGCATGCCGAGCGTCACGGTGCGCGCGTCGCGCTCCGCGAGGCTCCACTGGGTCGTGCTCTCGAGCTCGAGGCCGCCCGAGAGGTCGAGGGTCTGCGTCTGCCAGACGTCGCCGACGGCGGAGACCCCCTCGCCGAGCCGCGGCAGCAGCGCGCGCAGCTCGGTCGTGAGCAGGCGCTCGGTGTCGCCCGCCGAGAACGTGCGATCGCCGCTGCGCGGCGCGCGGAAGCCGCTCCCGTCCACCGTGCGCACCTCGCCGTCGGCCGCGATCGACGCGTCGAACCAGTGGCCGACGTACGCGATCTGCGTCGGGTCGCCCTCGCCCGTCTCGCTGTCGTACTCCTGGCTGCCCGCGGGCCCGGTGACGGACCCGCGGATGCGCTCCCACGCGAACCGCATGCGCGCGGAGCCGTCGGCACGGACCTGCGCGACCTGCAGGCGCACGGAGACGTCGCGCACCACGCGCACCGCGTTGGCGTCGCCCGCGATGCCCTGCGTGACGTCGATCGTCGAGCGCATCGTGACCAGCCACTCCTGGTCCGCGACCCACGTGTAGCGCAGACCGAGCGAGGTCCAGGGCTCGGGCTCGACGCGCACCACCGCGCCCGGCGCGACGCGCACCGTGCGCCGCTGCGTGACGTGTCCCGCGCGTGCGAACTCGACCTCCGCGACGCCGTCTTCCTGCGGCACGCGCCCGGTCGCCGGCACGCCGTCCACGAGCACGCGCACGTCGGAGGGCAGCGCGCCGATCTCGACCGCACCCCACGCCTGCAGGCGGATCTCGCCGAGGTCGCGCGACGCAGCGCCCGCGCCGAGTTGGACGCGCGCGGTGTGCGGCTCGTGCCCCGCGAGACGCAGCTCGACGTCGTGCGAGCCGAGCGCGAGCGCGTGCTCGGCGAGCGGCGTCTCGCCGACGCGGTAGCCGTCGACGCGCACCTCCGCACCCGACGGTGCGCTCCTTACCGAGAGCGTGCCCTGCCCCGGCGCGGGCGACAGCGTCTTCGGAGTGGTCGGCGGCGTCACGGGTGCCTCGGGGCCACGCGACGGCGCGTCGTTGCCCGTGCCGGTGCGCGTCGGAGGAGTGTGCGGCGGCGCGCCGCCGCCCGCGTCCTGCGGCCCGCCGCGCAGGAGCAGCGCGGCGACGACGATCGCACCGGCGACGAACGCGGCGGCGAGGACGAGCGGCGCGCGCGAGCGCGGCGCCGGACCGGACGCTGCGGCCTGCGCCGACGCCGTCGACGACGACGACGCCGCGGGGCCGGGCGGCGACGACGGCACGAGCGTCGCGCGCGCCGCCTCCGGGTCCGTGCGCGCGGGGCCGCGCGTCGACGCGGCGCGCACGGTCTCGTCGCGCGTCGGCTCGGGCCGCGGCGTCCGCGGCGCGGCGGACGCGACGCTCGTCGCGTGGCCGCGCTCGGGGCGGTCCGACGGCGGCGGCGTGACGACCGGCGCGCCCTGCTCCGCGCGCGACGTGAACGTGACCACGCGCGTCGCGGCCTCCGCGTCGGCCGCGCGCCCCGCCGAGACGACCGCGCGGCAGTGCTGGAGCGCCTCGAGCAGCGCGGACGCGTCCGGGAAGCGCTGCGCGGCCTCGGGTCGGAGGCAGCGCTCGATCAGCGTGGCCGTGGGCGGGGAGACGTCGCCGCGCACGTCGCGGATCGGCGGGTAGCGGCCGAGCATCGTGTTCGCGAGGGCCGCAGCGGCGCTCGACCCTGCGAACGGCGCCTGTCCGGTGAGCAGCGCGTAGAGCGTCGCGCCCATGCTGAAGACGTCGGCGGGCTTCTTCGCGCGCTTCGCGTCCTCGGCCTGCTCCGGCGCCATGAAGCCGGGCGTCCCCATCGCGAGGTGCGTGCCCGTCAGGCTGAGGTCGCCGGAGCCGCCGCGTGCGAGGCCGAGATCCGCGAGCTTCGCCTGCTCGAGCAGCAGGCGTCCGTCGGCCCCCTTCGGCAGCAACACGTTGCCGGGCTTGATGTCGCGGTGCACGACGCCCTCGACGTGCGCCGCGACGAGCCCCTTCGTCGCCGCGATGCAGACGTCGAGCGCCTCGACCTCGGGCACGCCGCGCGGGTGCTGCGCGCCCCAGCGGTCGGCGCTCGTGCCGTGCACGAACTCCATCACGATGAAGTGGCAGCCGGTCGCGTCGTCCTGGTCGATGTCGAGCACCTGCACGAGGTGCGGCGACTGCAGCCGCGCCGCGAGCTGCGCCTCGCGCTCGAAGCGCTGCACCATGTCGCCGCGCTGTCCCTGCACGGCGAGCGGCAGCAGCTTCACGGCGACCTCGCGGCCGAGCCGCACGTGGACGCCGTGGTAGACGACGCCCATCCCGCCCTGGCCGAGCTTGCCGAGCAGCACGATGCGCCCCGCGAGCGACGGGCGCGGGCCGCCGTCGAACTCCGTCGACGTCGCGTGGCGCAGGAGCGGCTCGCGCGTGAGGTTCTCGGCCGGCCGCGACCAGCGCGACGGCGCTGCCCGGCGCGGCGCGCCCGCGCGCGTCTCGGCCTCCGGGTCGGAGTCGCCTCCGTGCGGCGTGCTGCGGTCGTGCGGGGTGCCCATCCCGCGCGGATGCTACGCGCCGCGCCGCAGCGCGTCGACGGGCGGCGCCCGCAGCGCCGGGCGGCTCGCGGCGAGGCCGCAGAGCGCCGTCAACGCGCCGCACGCGAGCGCGGCGACGGGGATCGCGAGGAGCGGCGGGCCGAGGTCCACGTCCACGACGTACGCGAGGAAGCCGCCCGCGAGCACGTACGCGCCCGTCGCGCCGACCAGCCCCGCGAGCACCCCGACGAGCCCGTGCTCGAGCGCGAACAGCAGCGCGATGCCGCCGCGCGTCACGCCGAGCACCTTGAGCAGCGCGACCTCGCGCCGGCGCCGCAGCGCCGTCGCGGCCGCCGCCCCGGCGAGCACGAGCAGGCCCGCCGTCGACGCGAAGCCGCCGAGCACGCCGACGCCCGCGGCGAAGCGTCCGACGAGCGCGCCCACCTGGTCGAGCAGCGGCCCGATGCGCACCACGGTCACGTTCTGCGCGTCCGCGGCGATGCGCGCCTGGAGCGCCAGCTCCGCGTCGGGCGGCACGCGCGCACTGATCAGACGCAGCGCGGGCGCGTCGTCGAGCGCACCCGGCTCGGCGACGAGGAAGAAGTTGATGCCGAGGCTCTGCCAGCGCACCTCGCGGATGCTCGTGACGACGAGGTCGCGCAGCACGCCCTGCACGTCGAAGGTCACGACGGAGCCGAGACGGAGACCCGCCTCCTCGGCGTAGCGCTGCTCCACGCTCACCTCGAGTCGCGACGGATCGCTCCACAGCGCGCCCGCGACGACGCGGTTGTCCGATGGCAGCACGGCGCGCGTCGTGATGCGCTGCTCGCGCGTCAGGCGCCACGAGAGCTTCCCGCGCTCCGCGGCGAGCGACTCGAGCGGCACGCCGTCCACCGCCGCGATGCGCGCCGTCACCACGGGCACCTCGTCGACCGACGTGGCGCGCGCCGCGTCGAGCGCCGCGCGCACGGCGCCCTGCTGCGAGCCCTGCACGTCGACCAGGAACACGCTCGGCGCGTCGGCGGGCACCTCGGCGAGCAGTCCGTCGCGCAGGCGCGACTGCGCGATCCAGGTCGTCGCGACGACGAGCGTGCCGAGTCCGAGCGCGACGACGCTGCCCACGGTGCCGGCCCCGGGACGCGCGACCGCCGCGAGCGCGTGCGCGAGGGCGCGGTGAAGCCGCCGGCGCGGCACGCGGCGCGCCACCGCGACGAGTCCGTGCGCCGCGGCGGCGAGCACGAGCGCCACGCCGACCACCGCGGCCGCGAACGCGAACGCCCACTCCGCACGCGGCGACTGCGCGAGCGCCGCGAGCACGATGCCCGCCACGAGCGCGAGCGCCGTCAGCACGCGGACGATGCGCGGCGCCGGGAGCGGCGCCGCGTCCGCGCGCAGCGCGAGCACGGGCGGCACGCGCCAGATGGCCGTCGCCGCGGGAAGGCTGAACGTCACCGCGATGAGCGCGCCGAGCGCGATGCCGCGCGCGATGCCGTACCACGGCACGACGAACACCGTGCCGCCGGGCACGACGTCGCCGAGCAGGCCGCGCGCGGCGAGCGGCACCGCGAGTCCCGCCAGCGCCCCGACGACGCTGCCCGCGAGCGCGAGCAGCAGCACGTGCCCGACGGTCAGCGCGAGGATCTCGACGGGCCGCACGCCGAGGCAGCGCAGCACCGCGAGCGCACGCGTGCGCCCGCCGAGCCACGCGCGCACGATCTGCGCGACGCCGATGCCGCCGACGAGCAGCGAGAGCAGCGCCGTCAGCCCCAGGAAGCCGTCGCGCTGGCGCACGGTGCGCCCGCCGCCGGGACCGATCTCGTCGTGGCGGTCCACCGAGAGGTACTCGGAGTCGGGCAGCGCGCGCACACGCGCCTCGAAGCGGCGCAGCGCGGCGTCGTCGTCGCGCCCCGCGGGCAGCGCCACGAGCGCGCGGAAGGTGACGCGCGAGCCGACCTTCAGGAAGGGCAGCCGCTCGAGCGCCTCGCCGCCCACGTACGCGCGCGAGCCGAGGAACGACGAGAACCCGAACGACGGCGGCTCGCGGACGACCACCGCGGCGATGCGGAACGGGCGCCCCGCGACGAGCACCTCGTCGCCCACGTCCACGCTCAGCTCGACGAGCAGGTCGCGCGGCGCGACGAGCGTGTCTCCCCGCAGGTGCGCCGCGAGTCCGCCGGGCGGCTCGGTCACGAGCTCGCCGCGCAGCGGATAGCGACCGCTCACGGCCACGATGCGCGCGAGCCGCGCCGGCGCGCCGACGCCGCCCGGCGCACGCAGCATCGACGCGGACTCCACGATGTCGCAGCGTTCGGCGCCGGGGAACGCGGCGACGACGTCGGCGAGCGCGTCGGGCAGCGGACGGTGCGCGTCCACCTTCAGGTCGGCGCCGAGGATCTCGCGCGAGCGCTGGCGGAACGCCTCGTGGATGCCGCGCGCGACGGCGGACGTGCCGACCACGGCGGCGACGCCGACGGCGAGGCACGCCGTGAAGAACACGAGCCGGCCGCGCGCCCCGCGGGACTCGCGCACCAGCCAGCGCAGCGCGGTGACGGCTCTCACGCGGCCTCGTCGCGGACGATGCGTCCGTCGGCGAGGTGGATGCGACGGTCCGCGCGCTCGGCCACGCGCGTGTCGTGCGTCACGAGCACGAGCGTCGTGCCCTGCTGCTCGCGCAGCGCGACGAGCAGGTCGAGCGCGGCGCGGCCCGTCGCGCCGTCGAGGTTGCCCGTCGGCTCGTCCGCGAGCAGCACCGCGGGCCGCGTGGAGAACGCGCGCGCGAGCGCGACGCGCTGCTGCTCGCCGCCCGAGAGCTGGGAGGGATAGTGGTGCGCGCGCTCCGCGAGACCGACCTCGCGCAGCAGCTCCGTCGCGCGCGCCGGCGCATCGGCGTGGCGCGACAGCTCGAGCGGCAGCAGCACGTTCTCGAGCGCGGTCAGGTCGGGCAGGAGCTGGAAGTCCTGGAACACGAACCCGACGCGCCGCCGCCGCAGGAGCGCGAGCTGGTCCTCGTCGAGCCGCTCGAGCGCGCTGCCCTCGAAGAGCACGGAGCCCTCGGTGGCGCGGTCGAGCCCCGCGAGCAGTCCGAGCAGCGTCGACTTGCCGCTGCCCGACGGCCCGAGGATCGCGACGAACGCGCCGGCCTCGATCACGAGGTCCACGTGGTCGAGCACGGTGAGCGTGCGCCCGCCCGACGGCAGGCGCTTCGTCACGGCACGGCACTCGAGCGTCGGCGTCGCGGACATCGCACCCTCCGGGCCCCGCCGCCGGAAGACCGGGGGGCGCATCCCGCGTATACGTACGCGATGCGTCCGCGCGTCCCTCGATCTCCGCGTCCGCTCCGCGCGGCGTGCGGCGCCGCGGTTCTGCGTGCCACCGCGCTGGCCGCCGCGCTCGCCGCGTGCGGCCCCGCGCCCGACGACGAGCCGCCGCGCGACCCGGGCGCCGCCGCGGCGACGGCCGACGCGACGCCGCCCCCACCCCCGCTCGCGATCCCCGCCGACGCGCCGACCGTCGCGTTCCTCGGCGACTCGCTCGCCGCGGGTCTGCACCTCGCCCGCCACGAGGCCTTCCCCGCCGTCCTGCAGCGCCGTCTCGCCGCGGCGGGCCGGCCGTTCCGTCTCGTGAACGCCGGGGTCTCGGGCGACACCACCGCGGGCGGCCGCGAGCGCGTCGGCTGGCTGCTCGCGCAGCGGCCGGACGTGGTCGTCGTCGAGCTCGGCGCGAACGACGGGCTGCGCGGCCAGCCCGTCGAGGGCATCGCCGCGAACCTGCGCGCGATCGTCGCGGACGTGCGCGCGGCGGGCGCGCATCCGCTGCTCCTCGGCATGCGCCTGCCGCCGAACTACGGCGACGCCTACACCGCGGCGTTCGACGCGCTCTACCCCGCACTCGCCGAGGAACTCGGCGTCGCGTTCGTGCCGTTCTTCATGGAGGGCGTCGCCGGTGTGCCCGACCTCACGCTGCCGGACGGCCTGCACCCGACGGTCGCGGGCCACGAGCGCCTGGCCGCGAACATCGAACCCGCGCTGCGCAAGGAGCTCGACGCGCTGCAGCGTTGAACGTCCGCGCGACGGAGCGGCGGCATCGCAGCCGCAGCGTTGCACGCGGCGCAGAGGTCGAGGACGATCGGGCGATGCACCCCGCGGCACCCTGGCGCATCAGCACCGTGCTCCTCGCGGGGACGACACTCGCGCTGCTCGCACGCGAGATGACGCGAGAACCCGCGCCGGAACCGTCTCGGGACAGCAGCGTGCCGGCTCCCGAGCCCGCCCCGATGACGCGCGTGCACGTCGCCCAGCCGCGCGACGTCGGCGACGAGCCGACCGCGGACCGCACGGCTGCGGCGGATGCGGACGGCGCCCGCGGCGACGCGGTCGTCGCGCAGCAGCGGGCGCTCCTCGATGGGCTCTCGACCGACGACGTGCTCGCGCGCTACGTGACTACGCCTGCCCACGAGCGCGCGCCGCGCGTGGGCGTCGATGTGGTCATCGCGCGCCTCGCCCGGGATCGCGCGACCGTCGTGCCGCGGATCGAGGACTGGCTCGACCACTGGGATCGGCTCCTCGAGGCGGGGTTCCCGCTCCAGCCCGACGTGTTCCAGGTGTACGGCGCGCTGGCGGGCGGGGACGCGATCGCGCGTCTGCGCGCGTTCGGACCCGACGCGCCGCGCGAGGTCGGGTGCCGTCAGGGCGCGGTCGAGGGCCTCGTGCGCGCAGGCGATAGCGACGTCCTCGCGCTCCTCGATCCACGTGTCCCGCACCGCGACCACGCCACGATCGACTTCGCCGCGGGCGCCATCCCGGGGACGCCGGGCATGGAGCTCGTACGCGGACTCGCGTTCGAGACTCCGACGGGTCCGTGGCGACCGCGCGCGGTGCAGCTCCTCTGGTTCTCCGGCGACGACGCCGACCGCGAGCGGCTGCTCGCCGAGCTGCCGACACGTGAACTCATCGCGGATCTCGGGGGCGCCGGCCACTACCGCGACGCCGCGCACGCGGCCAGGCTCCGCCGCCGCATCGAGGAGGCGCTCGACGACACCGACGTCCACGTGCGGCTCCTCGCCGAGCGCGTCCTGCTGCCGGCGCCGGACGTGCGCGCGGAGGTCCCGCAACGCCTCCTCGACCGCGCGCGGCGGGACATCGAGCTCAACGCCCCACCGAACTCCGACGCGTCGGAGTTCGCAAGGCTCGCCGGCGCAGTCCGCGAGCGCGTACGGGCCGTCGAGGAACGCCGCGAGCGCGACGCGGCCCGGCGGCGCACGCTCGGACTGGAGTGAGCGGACCACGCCTCGCCGCCGGGCGAGCTCTCAGCTATCGGTCCGCAGCGCCGCGGGGCATCCGGCCGAGCGGCACGCTGCGATGTCGCCGAGGTGGCGCCGGCAGCCGCGCGCGTCCGCGTCGGCGCGATCGGTCTCGAGCGCCGGCAGGAAGTAGCGCGCGGTGCGCGCGGCCGGCGAGGGACCGAATGTCGCGAGTCGGCGGTGGACCTCGTCGGGCCGCAGACCGGCGGCCTCGTGCAGGCCGTCCCAGTCGTCGATGTGCAGGCCGTGCGCGGCGCGCGAGATCAGACCGCGCGCGATGAGGTCCGCGAGGTTGCGCGCGACGACCTCGCGCACGGTGCCGAGGCGCGCCGCGATGTCGGCCTGCCGCGCGTCCACGAGCACGCGCGCGCCGCCGGCCTGGCGCACGCACGCGTTCTCGATCAGGAAGTGCGCGAGGCGCTCCGAGAGCGGCCGCAGCACGTAGTCCTCGCGCTCGAGCGTCACGCGGCGGAGCTGGCGGCCGATCTGGCGCACGGCGGCGGCGACGAGCGGCGGGTGGTCGCGCACGAACGTGCGCACCGCCTCGGCCGGCACCGTGAAGAACTCGCCCGCGCGCAGCACGATCGCGTCGGACGCGTGCGGCAGCCCGTCGAGCGCCGCGGCGAGACCGATGCAGTCGCCCGGGCCGCGGAACGACGCGATGAACTCGCGGCCGTCGGCGCCGCGTGCGGTGCACTTCGCGCGACCGCTCACGGGGATGACGACGAAGCCCGACGTCGAGCCGGCGCGCCAGAACACGTGCGCACGCGCATGGTCCGCGGCGCGCCCGAGCACCATGAAGCGCGTGAGGGCGTCGTCCGGGAGCTCCGCGAGGAACTCCACGCCGCGGAGCGTCTGGAGCAGCAGGCCCATCGTGCGTTCTCCGCGCGGCATTGTTGCCGTGCGTCCGGAGTGCGGCAAGGCGACGCGGAGCCGGGCGGCGCCGCGGACGCGCTCAGCACACGCGCTGACGGACCATCAGCGCGACGGCCGCTGCCGCGGCCGGGACCTGCAGGAAGGCGACGGCGAGACCGAGCGTGGTCCGAGCGTCTCGCGAGCGCGCGGCGAGCACGATGTCCGGCCACACCCTCCGCGCACCGACGACGACGTACGCGCAGCCCGCGACGCACACCACCGTGAGCAGCGCGAGCGCGACGCGCCTGCGCGGCTTCGGCCGGACCGGCGGCGGCGTGCGGTCGGTCACCGGCGGCCGCCCTCGGCCTGCGCGCGTTCGTCGGCGAGCCGCCGCCGGATGTCGGCGTGCGCCGCGCGCACGAGCGCGGCGAGCGCGGCGTCGTCGACGGGCGCACCCGGCCGCAGCTTGACGTGCCGCATGCGGCGCCCCGTGCCCTCGAGCAGGCCGTGCGGGTCGGACAGCTCGGCGCCGCGGAAGAACCCGACGTTCACGTGCTCGCGGAACGCGTTCACGTACGCGAACGCGGCGTCGTCGACGCACGCGGTCGGGTGCCCGTCGTGCAGCAGCTCGCGCACGTCGTCGCCGCACGCCCGCGCGACCTCGAACCACCGGCGCGCGCTCGCGCCGAGCGCGCCGGCTCGTGCGTCGAACCACGCCTCCACGGCGGGATCGCGCCGCACCGAGCCGAAGAAGCGCAGGAGCGGGTCCATCGATCCGAGTCGTCCCCCGTACGCGCGCCGAGACGGACGGGCGCCGCGACGGATGCTACTCCGCGACGGGTTCCGTCTCCGCGGCGCGTCCGCGACGGCGTCAGTGGCGCAGCCAGGCGGCGTCGCTCACGAGGCACATGCCGCCCGAGCGCACGAGGACGGGGCGCAGGTCCGCGACGACCTGCTCGAGCCGGTCGGGCGCGCAGGTCGTCAGGATGATGTGGTTGTCGGCGACGCCGGTGATGTCGTCGCCGCGACGCGCTCCGCGTTCGCCGCTGCCCGACGCCCCGCGCACGAGCGTCCAGCCCTCGAGCCCGTTGCGTTCGAGCAGCTCGATCACGCGCGCGCTCGTCGGAGCATCGACGACGATCTCCAGACGCTTGACGGCGATCATGCGGTCCCCCAGACGGCCTCGATGACGGCCATGTACAGCGGAATGCCCAGCGCCACGTTGAACGGGAAGGTCATCGCGAGCGACATCGGCAGGAAGAGACTCGGGTTCGCCTGCGGGAGCGTCAGGCGCACCGCGGCGGGAACCGCGATGTAGCTCGCCGACGCGCACAGGACGGTCAGGAGGAGCGCGTCGCCGACGCCCAGGCCGAGCAGCCGCGCTGCGACGATCGCGAGCGCCGCGTGCACGAGCGGCGCGCCCACGGAGAACGCGACGAGGAACCCGCCGGACGCGCGCAGCGCGCCGAGCCGCCGGGCGGCGATGAGTCCCATGTCGAGCAGGAACAGGCAGAGCACGCCCTTGAACGGCGCCTGCGCGAAAGGCGCGACGCTCGCCCAGCCCTTCTCGCCGCACAGCGCGCCGATCGTCAGCGCCCCGACGAGCAGGAACACGGGCCCGTTCAGGAACGCCTCGCGCAGGAGGTGTCCGAAGCCGTTGCGGGTCCCGTCCTCGGACCCGGAGGACTCCCCGCTCGCGAGCCGCGCCATCAGCACCGCGACGAGGATGGCGGGCGACTCCATCAACGCCATCGTCGCGACCATCGTGCCCGACCACGCGACCTGCCGGTCGTCCAGGAAGCTGCACGCGGTGATGAACGTGACGGCCGAGATGGACCCGTAGGTGGCCGCGATCGCCGCGGCGTCGGGCACGCCGAGCCGACGGCGCAGCGCGAGGAAGGTCCAGACCGGCACGACGGAGCTCGCGACGACGCCCGCCACGAGCGGCTTCAGGGCGTCGAGCGACAGCCCGGCATGGGACAGCTCCACGCCGCCGTGCATCCCGATCGCGAAGAGCAAGTAGATCGACAGGCCGCGCGTGACGGGCTGCGGGATCTCGAGGTCCGAGCGCAGCAGCGTGGCGGCCATCCCGAGCGCGAAGAACAGCACGGGAGGCGTCAGGACGTTGCCCGCGATCAGGCCCCAGTCCATGCCGGCACCTCCTTCCCGGTCACGGCCGCGCGCGCCGCCAGCGCGCGCTCCTCGGCCTCCTCGACGCTGTCCGCGCCGACGGTGAGGTGGCCCATCTTCCGACCGGGCCGCGGCTCGGACTTGCCGTACAGGTGCAGCCGCGCCCGCGGCTCGCGGAGCGCCGCGGCCCAGTCCGGCGGCCCGCCGCCCCAGAGGTCCCCGAGCAGGTTGACCATCGCGGCCGCGGGGACCTGGCGCGCGGTGGAGCCGAGAGGCAGCCCGCACACGGCGCGCACCTGCTGCTCGAACTGGCTGCAGTGGTGCGCGTCGATGGTCACGTGCCCGGAGTTGTGCGGCCGCGGCGCGATCTCGTTGACGAGCAGCGAACCGTCCGCGAGCAGGAACATCTCGACGCACGCCACGCCGACGACGTCGAAGCCGCGGAGGACGGTGCGCGCGATCTCCAGCGCCGCGTCGCGTGTGGGTCCGGCGAGCGGCGCCGGGCAGAGGCTCACGTCGAGGACGTGGTTCGCGTGGCGGTTGAGTGTGGGCTCGTACAGCGCGATGGCGCCGTCGAGCCCGCGCGCGCCGACGACGGAGACCTCCGCCGCGAACGGGACGAGGCGCTCGAGCACGGCGGGCCCTCCCCCGAGCGACGCGAGAGCGCTGCGCAGTTCGTCCTCGCTCCCGACGCGCCGTTGCCCGTGCCCGTCGTAGCCCCAGGCGCAGGTCTTCAGCACCGCGGGGAAACCGACCGCGGACGCGGCGCGCGCGATGTCCTCCTGCGACGCGAGGACGGCGTACTGCGCCACAGGGAGGCCGCGCGCCGTCAGCGCGGCCTTCTCGCGGGCGCGGTCCTGCGTCGCGTGCAGGAACGCGCCGCCCGGGCGGACGGGCGCGAAGCGCTCCGCGACCGCGGCCGTCTCGGCCGGGACGTTCTCGAACTCGAACGTGACGACCTCGACGCCGCGCGCGAACCGCGCGACCGCATCGAGGTCCGTGTACGGCGCACGCACCTCGCGGTAGGCGATCTGCCCCGCCGGCGTGTCGTCCTCCGGCGCGAAGACGTCCACGCGATAGCCCATGCGGCGCGCGGCCAGCGTGAACATGCGCCCCAACTGGCCTCCGCCGAGCACACCGATGACGGCGCCCGGTGCGACGACGGCGCTCACGAGAGCACGGACTCGAGCGCCGCGCGCTCCTGTGCCGCGCGGTGCAGCTCGAGCCGCCGGCGGACCTCGGGATCGCCGTGCGCGAGCATCCGCGCCACGAAGAGCGCCGCGTTGCGCGCGCCCGCCTCGCCGATCGCGAGCGTGGCGACGGGCACGCCCGCTGGCATCTGCACGATCGAGAGCAGCGAGTCGATGCCGTTGAGCGTCCGGCTCAGGACCGGGACGCCGAGGACGGGGACGGCGGTCCACGCCGCGAGCATCCCGGGCAGGTGCGCAGCGCCGCCGGCGCCGGCGACGATCGCGCGGAGCCCGCGCTCCTCGGCCGAGCGCGCGTACTCGCGGAGCAGCTCCGGCGTGCGGTGCGCGGACACCACGCGCGCCTCGCGCGGGATGCCGAGCTCGTCGAGGCACTGCGCGGCGTGCTGCAGCGTGGGCCAGTCCGAGGCGCTGCCCATCACGATGCCGACCAGGGGACCGGGTGGATCTGCGGAGCGGGCTGTGGTCATCGTCCGTCCTTTCGTGTCAGGGACCGGGCGCGGACCGTACTATTGAATCCCAATACAGGAAAAAGATTTCTCATGTCAGACGCCACCGGGGTCCCCGCACGCAGCTCCGGCGCGCCCGAGCCGGGGCCGCGCACGTGGACGTTCCTCTCCAACCACGCGCACGTGCTCATCTGCCTCGCCGGCGACCCCGACGTCGTCGTCCGCGAGGTCGCGGCGCGCGTCGGGATCACGGAGCGCGCCGTCCACCTGATCCTGGCGGACCTCGAGACGGAGGGTCTGCTGACGCGCGTCCGCGAGGGCCGGCGCAACCGCTACGAGCTGCACCTCGACAGCCCGCTGCGCCACCCCATCGAGGCGCATCGGACCGTGCGCGAGCTGATCGAACTCGTCACCGCAGAGCGCGCGGGCTGAGCGCGCGTCCCTCGGCGGACGCGTGCCGCGTGTCGGCTACGCGCCGACCGCCGCGCGCGGGTCGGGAGGCGTCGACGCGCCCGCCGCCGACGCCCCGACCGACGACGCTCCGACCGGCGCCGCCGTCGCGGGCGCGTCCGGCTCCGCGGGCGGCGGCCCGGGGCGGCGACGGCGCAGGAGCGACGCGAAAACGCGCGGCGGCAGGACGGCGGCGAGGGCCGCGAGGGCGGCCAGCACGGCGAGGGTACCGATCGCGGCGGTGCGCTCGTGCGTCGGGGGAGCGGCCGGGAGCTCCCCGCCCGCCGCGATCTGAGAGAGTTCGGCGAAGACCGCCTGCCAGTCCGAGCGCGCGTGTGCAGGCCAGCTCACCGCCTCTCCAACGGGCGCAGCGAACACGGGGTACGCGCGGCCGTACTCGTCTGGCGTGCCGGGGTAGCTGGTCTGCCAGAGCGCCTCGCGCACGGGCCACGCGACGACCGCCACGCACGCGACGACGAGCAGCGCCCGCACGATGACGTGTTCCGCGCGCGGCGACCAGCGGGCGGGGCGACGGGGCGCGTCCACGGGGCGAGCGTAGCGCGCCGCACGTCACGCCCTCGTCAGCGCCCCGCCGCCTCAGCGGCGCCAGGACGGGCTGCGTCGGGCCGAGGGCCGCGTGGTCGCGGGCGGGGCGGATCGCGCGGCAGGCGGGCGGGGAGGCGTCGCGGGACGTCGTGCGCGCGACGACCTGCGCGGGGCACGTTGAACGGACGTTGAGCAGCTCGTGAAGCGCGGCGTCGCGCTGTCGGTCGTCGCGCAACTGCTCGGGCACAGTTCGCTGACAGTCACGTCTCGCTACGCGCGGCACGCACGCGCTTCCTTGGCCGTCCAGGCCGTCCGCGAGTTGGAGCGCGCACGGGGCAGCGTCCCGACGTCATCCGGTGCGCCCAGCGGCAAGCGCAGGACTCCGAAGAAGGCCTCCGCGCCGCTGTCCGCGACCGCGAGCGCACAGCCCCGGAGCCCGTGCGACACCGGCCGACGTCTCGGTCGACATCGGCGCGTTGGAGCGCATGCGTCGTGCGTGGGTGCGCGTCCTAGCGCCCGTCGTGGGCGGGCATCACGCCGTCGTGCTTCTCGACGTCGTCGACCAGGTGGCGCCGTTGCACCGACGCCTGCTCCACAGCGAGCACGTGGCGTTCGTGACGTCGCTCGGCCGCGCCGACGTCGCACGCTCCTTGATCCTAACGAAGGCGCTGAAGACGTGCGTGGCGTTGCTCGCGTGGCCGGACGCCGACCTGGAGCTGCACGTCACGGCCGTCGTGCCCGCCGCGACCTGGGAGCTGCTCGCCCGTATCGCCTCGCGGCTGCGGGATCACCTCGCTGCGGCGCCAGAACATCACGAGGAGCTGATCCGATGACGACGACGTACGACCAGTGGCACGCGCACCGCGAGCGAGCGGTCCGTCAGCTCGATCGCGAGCTGAACCGCACCCTGCGCCTGGTGCTCCGCCGTCCCGACCGCGAGCTGATCCGTCGCAGCATCAGTGAGGAGTGGACACAGGATTAGCGCGCCGAACTCGGCGCCCTCTTCCTGCCGTCCCCGGACCACGCCACCGGCGCGGAGTCGGAGCCCTCCGAGGCCGCGCTTGCGCAGGCCCGGCGGCGGCTCGTCCGGATGTTGTGGGACGGCTGGCTCGATCCGGCGCGGCGCCGGAGCGACTCCGGCGTCTTCTTCGGTCAGATGCGCAGGATCGAGTTGGCGCTGAAGTCGCTCCTGTCGCGGTGACGCCGCAGCAGTCCGACCCACGCAGCCCACGGCGCCAGCGCCCGTCGTACGACGGGCGGATAGTCCAGAGTGCGCGCGGAGATCCCGTGCTGTGGCTGCTCGATCCCGACCTGGCGCCGCCGGTGGAGGGACCCGCCTTCGGCAGCGCGCCCGACCGCGAGCTGGAGGCGCTCGGCGAGTCCGCACGGAGCCGGAACAGGTTCACGGGTCCGCGAACCGACGGCGGCCGGTGAGCGAGGACGCGGAGCGCGGCACAGACGCCGCTGCGTACCGTGCACCGGCGCGATCTGCGGCGGCTAGTCGTCCGAGTCGACCGCGCGAAGTTCGTCGGCGCTCTTGCCTGCGTGCGCTACCCCCCAGTCCGTAAGGCGGTACCATCGATCGCCGTCCACGATGTCGTACGCCAAGAAGCCGCTCCGCACGAGCCCTTTCAGTGCTCGGCGCGCATCGTCTTCCGCACAGGCGCCCGCGTCCACAAAGTGCTGGAGGTTGTGGAGGAGCCGCATGGGGTCATCGGCGATCCCGGAGTTCGGCTCATCGAACTGCCGTAGCACTGCCGCCCAGGCTTCATAGTCGACGAATTCGGCCTGCCCGTTCAGCACCGAAAGGCGCCCGCGCTTCACGTAGAACTCCTCACGCAGCTGTCGCACCCGAGTCTGGTCGAAGTCGATTCCTCGCACCTCCTCTTGCCGAAAGTGGGTCGCGCCAGGCGCCTCGCCGTGCTTCAGAATGTCGAGCAAGCGATCGAGGATCGAGTGCGCCGAGTCGATCAACAGTTCGTCCCCGCTCTCGCTCGAGAGCACGAACACGCCATGCCCCCGCAACGCGAGCTGTCGCACGATCGCCTTGGTGAACTGCTTTGGATGAGGGTCACGTATTGGCATCGCGGGACTTCTCCTGTCGCGCCCTGGCGTCCATCCTCTGACGCGATGGCTACTCGGGGAGCAGCGGTCGCAGGGCGTGCGCCGCAGCGGCGAAGAGCGCTCGCGCCTGATCCGGCGCCAGTGCCAAGCTCACCACGATCGTGAACAGCACGCCGACGAGCGTGTGCATCCACGCCTTCTTGTCCATCTTCTCGGTCGACTCGCGAAGGTACTGCAGCTCGCCGCGGATCAGGGCCGCCTGGGCGCCTTGCGAGGTCAGATGGGACTCCAGGAATCGCTCAACCGCGCCGACCGCGTTGACGGCAGCTCGCCTGGCGGCATCGTCGAGTTCTTCACCGTCCGGAACACGGGACGCCGCCGAGCCAAGCTCGTTGCCCCGGATCACGCCAGCCCACAGGTCCGGAGCGTCCAGCTCGCAACCGAGCGACGCCGCCCACATGTTCACGTAGCCGCGAACGCCCGCCCAGCCGGCAGCCTGTGCGTGGCGCTCCGGTGCATCGAGTGCCGGAGCGAATGTGCACCAGAACATGTCACGATCACGCAGGTCGAACTCGAAGCGGAATCCAGTGGGCCGGTGGACAAGCACGGAGACGATCCCTTCGTCGATGCAGCCTGGAATCCGGATCTTCGTGAGCTCCGTCCACTCGAACTCCGCCGGATCCAGCTGCGCCTGCTCGAGGATCGTGAACACCTCGTTGCGTTGCGTCCTCAACAGCGTGGCGCGCCTCACGAGCCCTCCTGGGTTGGCCTAGATCCAGTCCGCACGGGCGTCGCCCTCTGAGCTGACATCCGCTCGCGGTGTTGGTGCGCGGAGTCGACCAGAACGCTGCGCCCGTCTACCTCTTCGGAGGCCGCCCATTCGAAGGCTGTCCCTTCGGGGGGCGCGCGACGGGAGGCACGGTGCCTTCAGTCAGCGGCTTCGGCTCCGGAGACGGGTTCGGAGGCGGGGTCGGCTGGGGGTTCGGACGCGGCTTCGGATGTGGCTCTGGCATGGACGGTCACTTCCCTTTCGGCTGTTTGGGGCTCGCGCTCGACGGCTTGGGCGTCGCGGGCTTCGGGGGCCGTGCCGGAGGCGGAAGAGTCCCCTTCCTGACAACATCCCAGCGCTCGTCTGGCTTCGGGCTCGGTTCCGGCATGACGCAGTCCTCCTAGACGTTGGTCAACGCGAACCCCAGCAGCAACACGACGCCGAGAAGGAACGAGACTAGCGCCACTGTGTTGCAGCCGATCACGCGGTTGCGAGCCGCGTTCAGCGCGCGCACCGCGGCGCGCCAGGTCGGGTTCCGGGGCGAGTTGTCTTCGCTACGCTCGGCCGCCGCCTTCTGCCACGCCGACTCGCTCGCTCTTCGGGAGAGAAGCGTCGCGCCGATCGCCGTGACGAGTGCCAGCCACGCCATGCCGAGCACCCAGGATGCGGTGGGAGCCACCCCTGCGATGTCCTTCAGGAACGTCAGGCTGATCCCCAGTGCGCCCGCCGACAGCGTCAGAATAGACTTGTCGAGTTCGCGACGCATCTCCGCGGACTCGGCGTAGAACCGCTCGATTTCCCGTGCGGTGTCCTGCTCGCGAGGCGCGGCATCGGAGTCGGTCGACATGATCCCGGCATCATACCGCCCGTTCGGGACGTGGGTTCGGATCTGTCCCCCGTCCGTCGTAGCTTGATGCTGCGGGGATGTCGACCGCGCGACGCGCCCCTGCCAGGCTCCGGTTGTCGGTGCCCGTCCCGGCTATCGCGCGCGAGGTGCGTTGATGCCGAATCGTGATGTGCATGTGGCGCTGGGCCTGGGATGTGGACTTCTGGCGACGACCGGGGCGGTGGCGATGCGCCGGCAGCGCGCGGAGCCGCATCCCGCGGACCCCCTGCACGACATCTTGCACGTGCTGGGTGGCGCGCTCGGCGGCGCGGTGGGCGGGCGACTCCCGGACCTGATCGAGCCCGCGATCCACCCGAACCACCGCGGTCCAGCGCACAGCCTGCTCGCGGCCTCTGGCGCAGGCGGCATCGCGCTCCTCGACCTGGTTCGCGAGTTCGAGGACCGCTGTCGGCAGGCAGCGATCACGTGTCGGGCGCAGCGAGTCGCGGCGCAGGATGCGGCTCGGGAGACCCACGGCCTGCGCGGAGTCGTGCACGCGGTTCACGCGAGCGCCCTGTTGGTTCTAGAACTGTGGCTCGCGACGCTGGCGGGGGTGCCCATTGGCCTCGCTGCGGGGTACGTCTCGCACCTGCTCGCGGACGGCCTGACGCCGAAGAGCATCCCGCTCCTGGGCCTCCGGATCTGAGCGTGAGAGCGCGGGTGCTCGGCCCCCTACATCATCAACTGCGCGCTCCGAACCGCCTCAAACAGCGCGGACCCTGCGTAGGACGCGGCAACGCTGGCCAGGAACCCCAGCACTTTGTCGCGGAGCCTGGGGTCGCGCTGCGTCGCGGCGTAGGCGTACGCCGTGGCAGCGTTCGGCGCGACGCCCGGCTCAGCCGCCTTCGCCAGCAGGTCCAGGGCCTGCGCGTTGATCTCACCCTGCGCGCGTAAGTGCTCGATGAGCGCAGCGAGGGCTGCGGCCGTGCCAGCGTCCGCGTTCACGGTCGCCGTGCCGCCGTTCGTGGCGACCGCGCAGCCGTCGCTGGTGTTGATCTTGTCGCCGCTGACCTTGTCGCCGCTGACCTTGTCGCCGCCGACGACGTCCCCGACGTGCTGTGCAACTTGAACCGGGGTCAGCGGGCGGCCCGTGCCGAAGCGGTACGTCCGGCGCGCGGGTCGGAACATGATCTCGTCCGGCCAATGTGGCGCGCGGTGCACCGTGATCGCCCCGGCGGTCGCCAAGTCATCCAGTGCGAGTTCGAACAGGTCGTGGTCAGCTCGAAGCTCGGCCGGAAGCTGTTCGACGCTGACCTGCTGCGCGCCGCCTCTCGCCTGGCCGTCGATCCACGCGAGCGCGTCCAAGGCGAGCAGTTGCGCGGCGTTCTTCCCCGCGAGCGACCTACCCGGGCCGGTGACCGTCCATGAGACCGGACCTCCGCTGAACGACGTTACGTAGCCGCGTCGCTGCAGCGCCGTCAACGCGTGACGGACGCTCTCCTCGTCGAGCCCGGTTCGCGCGGCCAGGTCTCGCGCCTCGAGGCTGGGCCTGCCCCAGCGCCCCTCGAACCACCGGAACACCTCCGCCATCGCCCCGTAGTCGTCTGCCACGGCTCCACTCCCGCCGGGACGTGCCGGTGCCCCGGTCTGGGGTGGATCATCGTGGACCGCAGGGACAGGTCCGGCGTGCGAGAGCCTGAACGGGGCTGCGCAACGGCGGGCGGGGATGCCGAGGGAGCGACCAGCGGTAGAGAAAAGGGGGAATGTGATGTGGAGTGTGCGGCAGCCACCATTACGGGCTGAGGAGCCCAACCTCGGCGCCTTCACTATCGGTGCCACCGGCGGGCGCGTGGGGCGAATCCGGCGCGGCGAGGGGGTGCGCTCGTCGCGGACGCGGGGCGCGGCGTCGGGCGGCACGGGTGCCTCTCACGTCCCGCCCGAGCCCTCGGGTGAGCGCCCTACGCTCCGGCCGTGTCCGTGCTCCCGGGGTCCGCAACCGCGCGCATGAACTGCTCGCCGCACGCGGAGAGACCGGCGTGAAGCGCCGCCTCGGGGCTCTTGAGGTGCGAACGGTCGTAGCCCTGCCAGGGCGGGGTGAGGAGTCCGAATGCGTCGAGTCTAGCGAGTGCGTCGAGGAGCCCGTCCTCACCGGCCTGTCCGACCACCGCGAAGGACGTGCCTGGGACGTCTGTCCGTGTGCGCGTCGCGTGCGCGACGCGCGCCAGGACCTGAGCATCCGTGCCGTTCAGCTTGCGCAGGATGTCGACGACGAACGGGTGCACGGACGACGGCTCAGCGACAGCGTTGCAGAGAAGGTTGCGCCAAAGCCGCCGCACGTCCGGGTCGTCGGCAAGCGCTCCGCCCTCGATCGCCTGGAGCGCGAAACCCTCCGGCAGAACACGTGGTGAGATCCCGTGCGCTGTCAGCTTGGCTGCGACCTCCTCCACGAACACGATGCGGCGGCGGCACTGAGCCCGGTAGAGCGTGTCGGCGAGGAGAGCGTCGGCGACCCGGAACGTCTCCGTGCCGGTGATCACGCGACCCAGGTCGCGAACCGCATCCAACACCTGCGTCGGGATGCCCAAAGCGGTGGAGACCGGGTCCTCTCCCGCGCCAGGTTGCATGCTCACGGTCCCATCTCCGCCGCGTCGGCCGCGGCACGCCAGTTCGAGCCCACGCGCGGAGCGTAGCACCCTGTGCGGACGCGGGTCCTCGGTGAGCCTCGTTTGGTCCGTTGGTTGGTCTATCTCCACCAAACCGGGCCGATTCCGACCGATCCTGCACGACGTGCTCGGCGCGAGAGCGGCGCGGAGAGGAGCGCCTGGAACCCTTGATCTTGCAGGGTTTCAAGCCTGTCCGCGCGCTGGAGGCGGCACCCGGATTCGAACCGGGGATGACGGATTTGCAATCCGTTGCCTTACCACTTGGCCATGCCGCCTCGGCGCGGTCGCGCGGTACGCGGGCCGGGCGGCGGCGGGATGCGCAGCCGCGGGGCGGACGGGTCCGACGCGGGCTCCGGACGCGGCGCGGGGCCGCTCCGGGACCGCGGGGAAGTATCGACGCGCGCAGGCGACGGTCAAGATCGCGCAACGGGGGCGCGCGGGCTCGCGGCCGCGTCGCGGCGGCGGCGGCATCCTCGATTCCTGGAGTCCGGGGAGGTGTGCGCTACGCTCTCACGCCCTCGCAATCACGCAGGCGGAGACTCGGTCATGGCGAAGTCGCGACGGATCGGCAAGATGGGCTGGCGCAGCAAGAAGGCGAACCACGGGCGCAAGCCCTGCCGCGGCCGCGACAAGAAGATGCGCTGAGCCGTGGGCGCGCCGCGAGGCGCGCGCGGCACGACGCACCGGACCCCGCGACGCCCGAGACGGCGGCGCGGGGTCCGTCGATTCCGGGGCTCGGCGGGCACGCGCGCAGACGCGGGCGCGCAGCGGGTCGGTGCGCGGGTCGGCGACGGGCAGAGTCCCCCACGCACGACCTCGGCCGCGCACGCTCGGAGGCTCACGCGCCGAGGCGTGCGGTCACCCGAGGCGCGTCGGGGAGGGCGCACGTGCACGCCCGTGGTCGCGCCGACGGGAGCGCACGACGACGCCGAGACCGCGCGCGGGCGCGCTCAGCGGCGCTTGCGGCCGGCGTACGCCTCGACCGCGGTGTAGCGCTCGGCGCCGACGCCGAGTCCGCGCAGGACGCCCAGCACCGCGGCGACGTTGCGCATCGACGTGAACCGGTGGATGTCGAGCACGACGTTGGACGACGCGGCGCTGGCGTACTGCGCCGCGGGGTGCGCGCCGCGCCACTCGTTCCACGCGATCGCGAGGTCGGCCGGGAAGCTCTCGAGGTCCGTGTCGCCGATCGTGATCTCGGGCGTGGCGTCGTCGCCGGAGAGGTGGACGACGAAGTCGCCGTCGCCTCCCTGCGTGGTCGGGCTCGCCCACAGGCGCAGGACGCGCAGGATCTTCGGCTCCGCGGCACTCGCGACGCCCAGGTAGATGCGGTCCGCGCCGGCGTTGTCGGCGACGTCGAACGCATCCTTCAGGTACTGCCACGCCGTGTCGGCGTCGGCGATCAGGAGCACCGGACGGTCCGCGGCGCGGCGCACGCTGCTGAGCACGCTCTCGCGGTTCGGCAGCGCCGTGGACTTCGCCGACGTGACCCAGAAGAGCTCGCCCTCGGACGTGAGCTGCAGCCGCACCGCGCCGCTCACCGGGAAGTCGGGGAGGTCGCAGTTGTCGGCGACGCACAGCGTGACGTCGTCGATCTCGATCCGGTCGGGCTCGCGCGCCGGCGGCGCCGGCGGCGGCTCGACGGTCTTCGGGTCGGGCGTCGGCGGCCGCCCGGTCGCCGGCTCGCCGCCGCTGCGGACGGGGAGCGTCGCCGGGTCGCCCGAGGCCACGCCGCCGCCGGACGCGGGGTCGAGGGCGGCGCCGTCGGCGGGGAGCGAGGCCGCGGGCGCGGGGACGTGCGGGGCCTCGACGCGGCCGAGGCGCGTGGAGTAGCTCCCGGACACGGGGATGCACTTCCAGTCGGCGGTCGCGAACGCCAGCCCGACGGCGGCGGCGCCACAGAACAACGCGGTCACTCGGCTCATGGCGTCCACCTCCGCGGACTGACGGTCGGCGACGCACGGCCGCGAACCCGGGCCGCCGAAGTTACCGACCCCGCGAGCCTCCGCGAACGGAGAAGGCGCGCCCGGGTTCGCGCAGCCGCGCTCAGCGCGGCACGATCTCGCGGCGCGCGAGCAGGCCCCAGCCGAGGAGCACGAACAGGGCGACACCCGGCGCGCCGGCGACCGCCGCGCGGCCGAGCGCTCCGCGGGCGACGACGCGCCCGGCGCCGATCTCGGCGCCGCGGTCGAAGACGTCGAGCGGGGGGACGGCCGCGAGCACGGCGAGCGCCCCGCGCGCGAGCCCGACCTGCAGCAGCGACACGTCGGCGCCGTGGTCGTGATCGTCCTCGTGCGCGTCCTCCTGCGCGTCCTCCTCTCCGTGCTCGTGCGCCGCGGCGTGCGCGGCCTGCGACCGCGCGTCGCGGCGCAGCACGTACTCGGAGGCGTCGCGCAGCACGTCCTGGCCCGTGAAGAGCACGAGCGCGGCGAGCACGACGCCGACGGCCGTCGGTGTCCCGAAGCGCGTCGACGCGGCGCCCGCTCCCGCGGCGACGAGGAACAGCAGCGGCACCAGGCACGCGGCCGCGGTGAGACAGTTCGCGAGGTGCAGCCGCGGCGCCCCGGCGACCTCGATCGACGCGGCGTCGAAGCGCAGTCCCCAGGCGCCCTCGGGGCGATGCACGGTGAGCGTCGTCGGGAGCCGGTGGTCGAGTCCGCCCGCGGGGAGGCGCGCCCGCACGGGGCGTCCGGGCGTGAACGGGACGACGACGTCGGCCTCGGGCGGCCTCCGCGGCTGCTGCAGCGTGACGCGGAACTCCGACGTGCGCTCGAGCTCGCCGCCCTCGTTGACGGCCTGCGGCCGCAGGCGGACGTCGAGCTGCCCCGTCGCGAGCGCGCCCGCCGGGAGCTCGAACGCGATGTCGAGCTCCGGCTCGGCCCGCGTGACCGCCGCCGCCGCCGCGGGACCGACGACCACGAAGCCGCGCGGCGCCTCGCGCGCGCGCGTGCCGAGCCCCCCCACCTCCTGTCCGAGCACCGCCGCACCGACACACCCGACGAGCACGAGCGCCGCATACACGCCGTGACCGAGCACGCCTCCTGCGACGACGGCGAGCCGCGACACGGGCGCGGCGAGGAGCGCCCGCGCGGCCCCGCCGCGCACGTCGAGCGGGAGCGCCGTCGCGGCCGGCACGGCGGCGACGAGCACGGCGAGCGCGGCGCAGGCGCCGAAGACGATGCGGTCCGCGGCCGCGGCGCGTGCCGCCGCATCCGTACCCGGCGTCCAGCGCGCGGCCCCGAACCCGACCGCGAACGCGAGCAGCACGAGCCAGCCGAGCCGCGCCGCGTGCGCCTGACGCACGCGCAGCTCGGCGACCGCGAGGAGGCGTGCCGGCCCGGCGGCGACGCGCGTCAAGACGGGGCCCCACCGCCCGGCGTGCGGTACGTGTCGAGGAACAGCTCCTCGATGCCCATGCGCGCGGGACCGGACTCGACGACCTCGCCGCCGACGCGCTGCACCGCCTGCGCCACGGCCGCGTCGGCCTCCGCGCCGCCGCGCACGACGTAACGCCGCAGCCCCTCGCGGCGGAGCATCTCGCCGAGGTCGCCCTCGCGCGCGACGACTCCGTTCGCGAGGAGCGCCGCGCGCGACGCGATGCCGCGGATGTCGCCGAGCAGGTGCGACGTGACGAGCAGCGTGCCGCCGCGCGTCACGTGCTCGCGGAAGAGCGCGAGGATCTCCTCGCGCACGAGCGGGTCCATGCCGGCGGTGGGCTCGTCGAGGACGAGCAGCTCGGGGCGCCCGACGAGCGCGACCGCGAGCGCGAGGCGCCGCCGCATACCGTGCGAGAGCTCGTGGACGCGCTTCTTCGCGGCGTCGTCGAGGCGCACGCGCGCGAGGAGTTCGGCGGCGCGCGCGCGGCGCTCGCCGCGGGGCACGCCGTGCAGGCGCGCGTGCAGGTCGAGCGTCTCGGCGCACGTCAGGAAGCCGTGCAGCGCGCTCTCCTCCGGAAGGAAGCCGACGCGCGCGCGGGCCGCGGGCTCGGTGGGCGGGAGGCCGAAGAGCCGCGCCTCCCCCGCCGTGGGCCTGAGGAGTCCGAGCAGGATGCGCAGCGTCGTGGTCTTGCCCGAGCCGTTCGGACCGAGCAGCGCGAAGCTCTCGCCGCGGCGCACCGCGACGTCGATGCCGCGGAGCGCCGGGAACGTCGCGCGGCCCCAGAAGTCGCGGTACGTCTTCGTCAGGCCGCGACAGAGCACGACGGCGGCGTCGGACACGGGGTCTCCTTCCGGCAGCCGGGATTATGACGGCGGCCCGGCGGCGGGATCGATCCAATCGACCGCGCCGTGCGCTGCCCCCACTGCAAGTCCTCGATCCGCGTGCTCTGGCGCGCGCCCGACGCCTGCCCGCAGTGCGGCCGCGCGCTGCGCGACGAGGGCGGTCGTCGCGTGCGCGAGCTCGACCAGGACTTCGACGCGCTCTCGGCACGGCTCGACGAGCTGACGCGCGAGCGCATCCGCACCGGCACGATCGTCTGCGCGGCGCTGTCGCTCCTGAACGTCGCGGGTCCGGCGCTCCCGCCGCTCAACGTGATCCTGCCGCCCGTGATCTTCGTGCAGCACGTGTTCTGGGCGCGGCCGCTCGTGTGCGGGCCGTACGCGCGCCACTTCGGCGTCGCGCGGCGCATGGTCACGCGCTGGCTCTCGCGCTTCTTCGTCGTCTCGATGGCGTCGCTGCACGCGCACGGCGTCGCGGTGCCGGTCGCCCAGGTGATCGTCTCGCCGCTGGTGTTCCTCGGCACCTGCGTCGCCGTGCGCGCCTACCACCGCTTCCACCTGCGCCGCGAGCGCGAGCGCCTGCCCGTGCTGCTGGTCGAGAAGGTGCTGCTGGTGCTGGTCGCGCTCTTCGTGATCTGCGCGGGGGTGCTGCTGCTCGTCTTCGCCTCGTGGCTGGGCGACCTCCTGCGCAGCGTGCTGCCCGCGCGCTGAGTCCTCTCCCGAGGACGCTCCCGGGCGGCGAGACTGAACGCCCGCGGCGGCACGCCGGTTGCCGGGAGGACCGGGACCGGGCACGACGCGCCGGGCGCAGGAGGACCGACCATGACCGACGGCCTGATGAGCCTGTTCCAGGCAGCCGGACTCGCCGGCGCCAGCGGACACCGCGCGTTCATCCCGGCGCTGGCGCTCGGAGCCGCGCACCACCTCGGACTCAACGGCTTCGAGTTGAACCAGCACTTCACGTGGCTCGCCGACCCCGCCGTGATGGCGGTCCTCGGCGGGCTGACGGTCGTCGAGCTGCTCGCCGAGATGAACCCGGACGCGCCCGAGATCGTGAACCTGGCGATGAAGCTCCCGAAGATGGTCTCGGGCTTCGTGGTCGTCGCCGCGAGCGTCGGCACCGTGAACGACAGCATGACGCTGATGGCCGCGTCGGGCGTGCTCGGCGCCGGCACGGCGCTGACGGTCGACTCGCTGCGGGCGCAGGCGAAGCACGCGGTCCACGACCACGTCGGCGAGGCGAGCGACGGGCTCTCCACGAAGGTGATGGGCGGAGCCGAGTCGATCTGGTCGGGCGTCCTCGCCGTGCTCTCGGTGGTGCTGCCCGTGGTCGCGGCCGCGGGGCTCCTGCTCATCGCGGGGCTCTGGTGGGGCGGGCGGCGCACGGCGCAGGCGACCGCCGAGGCGAAGTACGTGCCGTGCCCGTCGTGCAAGGAGCCGCGCCACCCCGAGGCGACCGCGTGCCCGCACTGCCGGTCGGCGATCCCCGCGGCGTCCTGAGCGACGGGGACCGCGAGACGGCGGGCGCCTTCAGCGCTCGCCGGCCGCGTCGAGGAGCAGGTCGCGCAGCGCGGCGTACTCCTCCGGGAAGTCGAGGTCGTGGTCCGTCAGGTTGAAGACGGCCACGCGCCGGTTGCGCTCGTCCGTGACGATGACGTCGCGCCACGTGACGTCCCAGCGGTGCCACGCATCCTGGCGCTTCGTGTCGGAGAGCCACGGGAGCGGCAGGCCGAGCGCGGACACGTACTGCACGTAGGGCTGCTGCCCGTCCTCGTCGATGGCCAGGATGCGGATGCGCGTCGCCGGGTTCGCGGCGCGGATCTCCGCGTCGATCTGGGCGAGGGAGCCGAACCGGCTCCGGCAGATGCCTCAACCCGAGTGGCCGAAGTACCAGGCCGAGATCAGGCCGCGGAAGTCGCGCGGCGAGATGCGGCGGCCGTACGTCGGCGACGCCTCGTTCGTGTCCACGAGGCGGAAGTCGGGCAGCGGGCCGAAGCCGAGGCGCGCCTCGGCGCGCTCGAGGCGCTGCACGGCGCGGCGCAGCGCCGCCGCCGATGCCGCGGGCGACGGCTCCGCGACGGCGTCGTCGTGCGCGATGTCGAAGCCGAGGAGCGCGTCCGCGAGCAGCGCCGAGTCGCCCGCGTCGTCGATCTCCGGTCCGCGTGCCGCGAGCTCGTCGCGCTCCGCGCGCGCCGCGGCGGCGAGTGCGTCGCGGCAGCTCGCGAGGGCGGCGCCGAGCTCGGCGTCGCCCCGGAACGGGCGGGCGAGCTTGCGCGCGCACGCCTTCAGCGCGGCGAGGTCGTCGAGGAGCACGGGCGAGGGCTTCTCGGCGCGGCGGGCGGCGCGGCGCAGGGCCTGCACCTGGCGGCGCCCGCGCGCGGTCGAGCCGTCCACGGTCGCCTCGCGCGCGTGCAGCGTCGCGGCGAGCTCGTCGAGGGCGTCGGCGGCCGCCGCCGCCGGGCGGGGAAACGCGACGAGCGCGAGACCCGTGAGGACCAGGGCGGCGAGGCCGGTGCGCATGGCCTGCATGGTAGCCGTTCCCGCCCCTCGGGAGGCTTCCGGGCAGCCGCTGGGCGATGCGGCTTCCCTCGCGACGCCGCCCGGGGCGATACTGGCGCCATCCGAGGACGGGCGACGCGGACGGTGGCACCATGAAGCGCGAATCGGCGATCGATCTCCGAGACCAGTTGACGGCGGAGCTGCGGCTCCTCGGGTTCACGACCACGTCGGAGCCGCCCGAGGACGTCGCGTCGGCCGAGCCGCTCCCGATCGGGCTCGGCATCAAGGGCGGCCTGCGGGGCGAGTGGCTCGTCGCGGTCCGCGTCTACGCGCCGGAGTGGACGAAGGAGACGCGCGCGGCGCTCGCGACGATCCGCATGCGCGCGCACGGCGAGGTCGACGCGAAGGTGATCGGCACGCCCGTCCTGCAGGCCGGCGGCGGCGGCGCACCCGGCGTCACGCTGCGGTCGGGCTGCCGCATCGGCACGACGAACGAGCGCTGGGGCACGGTCGGCTGGTTCGTGACGCTCGTGGGACGCGAGTCCGCCGGGCCGCAGGCGCTCACCTGCGCGCACGTCCTCGCGCGCGACGGCTCGGCCTCGGTGGACGACCTGATCGTCGTGCCGCCGCTGCCGAACGCCGCGATCCCGACGCACACCATCGTGGGGACCGTCTCGGCCGTCGCGCACGTCGCGCCGCCGTGGAAGCACATCCGCGTGGATGCCGCCGCCGTGCAGCCGAACAGCGAGACGGCCGTCGATCTGAGCGTCGGCACGCGCGGCCCCGTCCGCGAGGTGCTCGTGCCGGGCCACGAGGAGACCGTCGTCGTGAAGCACGGCGGCGCAACCGCCGCGACGCTCGGCGCGCTGACCGCGCAGAAGCTCGCGGTGCCCTGCCGCGACCCGCGCACGGGCGCGAGCATGGTCTTCCTGGATCAGTACGAGATCGAGAGCACCGACCCGACGGGGCGCTTCTCGCGCTCCGGCGACAGCGGCTCGCTCGTGCTCGAGCCGCGCTCGCACCAGGGCGTCGCGATGCTCATCGGCGGACACGGACCGTTCTCGTACGCGACGCCGCTGAACACCGTCCTCACCGAGCTGAACGCGAGTCCGGCGTAGCTCGCCCACATCGTTCACCATCGCCCGCGCCCGGCGCGTCGCCGGAGTCGCGATTTCTGCGTCGGCGCTCCTCGAACGGGGTGTTCAACCCCGACTTCGTCGCGCCCCTCGCGCTCGACTGCGTCGAGCGCTCGCGTGCTCGCCGATCGCAGCCGCCACCGGCGGCTGCTCCCGCGGCGTAGCCGCGGAGGCTCGCACCCTTGACCTCGCGCCTCCGTCTCGGCCGGGACGGACTGCCGCGTGGCGGCGGGGCAGGCGCCACGGCCGCAGCCCTCGATGCGACTGCGTCACCGCCGCACTCACCGCGAGCGCTGGTGAACGACGCGGGCTAGGTGGCCGCCTGCGGCGCACCGCGCCGGAGCGCGCGCACGACGAGCCAGATGCCGACCGCGATCGCGGGCACGCTGAGCGCCTGACCCATCGTGAACGGCAGGTCCGTCCCCCACTCCTCCTGGCGCTCCTTCACGAACTCGACCAGCACCCGCGCGCTGAAGACGAGCGTCAGGAACCAGCCGACGAGCAGGCCGTGCGGCGTCGCGGCGCCGCGGCGCCCGTAGACGAGCGCGAGGAGTGCGAAGACGCCGAAGTAGGCCGCGGCCTCGTACAGCATCGCCGGGTGCCGCGGCAGGCCGGCGGGGCCGTCCACGCGCGTGAAGACGATTCCGAAGGGGCCGTCGGTCGGCGTGCCGTAGATCTCGGAGTTGACGAAGTTGCCGAGCCGCACGAAGGCGCCGGCCACGGCCGCCGCGATCGAGACGCGGTCGAGCAGCCACAGGAAGGGCTGGTCGGCGCGGCGGCGCGCGTGGAACCACAGCGCGGCGACGATGCCGAGCATGCCGCCGTGGCTCGCGAGCCCGCCGTGCCACACGCGCAGGATCTCCGCGGGGTTCGCGAGGTAGCTGCGCGGCTCGTAGACGAAGCAGTGCACGAGCCGTGCGCCGACGACGGTCCCGATCATCGTCGTGACGAGCAGCCGCTCGACGTCCTCGACCGGCCGGCCCTCGCGCGCGAACGCGCGGCGCACGATCCAGAACGACGCGAGGAACCCCGCTGCGAAGAACAGCCCGTACCAGCGGACGACGAGCGGTCCCAGATGGAACGCGTCGGGCTCCGGCCCCCAGGCGAACGCCGCGAGCAGGGTCATGCCGGGCGCCGCGCCGGAGCGGCGCCCCCGATCACTTCGAGCCGTGCGTCGGCGCGACGCCCGACTCGAGGGCCGTGGCGTGCGCGGCCGCCGGATAGAAGTCCGGGTTCAGCTCGGCGGAGCGCTGGAAGAGACGCAGCGCCTCGGCCTGCTGGCCCTTGCGCTCGGCCAGGAGCCCGCGGTGGTACGCGATCCGCCACTCCTCGCCGCCGAGCGCCTCGGCCCGGCGCAGCGCCTGGTCCGTGTTCGCCATGTCGCCGTCGAGGAAGTAGACGCCCGCGAGCACCTCGTAGAGGTACGGCGAGTCCGGCGCCATCGTGAGCTGGCGCTCGAGCGTGCGCCGCGCCAGCGCGAGGTTGCCGTCGTGCAGCGCCACGCGCGCGCGCAGGATGCCCGCGAACACGTTGTCGGGCTGGAGCTGCAGCACGCGGTCCGCGAACGACTGCGCACGCTCGAACTCGCCCGCCTCGAACGCGAGCTGCGCGCACGCGAGCAGCGTCGGGGCGTGCCGCGGGTACTCGAGCGCGAGCTGCTCGAGGCGCGCGCGGACGGCGCCGCTGTCCACGATCACGCGCTCGTCGGCCATGATCGCGCCGTTGTTGCGGCCCGCGGCGCGCGCGGCGTCGAGATCCGCGAGGATGTCGGCGAGATGGCGGTCCGGGTCCGCGCCCGAGTGCCGGTCCACGGGCACGTGCGCGCAGCCCGCGAGCAGCGCGAGCGCGCAGGGCGCGAGGGCGAGCACGATCCGCGTGCGAAGATCACCGAGTCTCGACATGCCTCACCTCCCCCTCGGATGCATCATCGGAGGGTTCTCGTCACAGCGTCTACCCGTTGGGCGAACTCGAAGAATGCAGGGCCGAGCGTCAACACGAACAGCCCCGGAAGAAAACAGATCACGAGCGGGAACACCAGCTTCACCGGCAGCGCCTGCGCGCGCATCAACGCGGCCTCGCGGCGCCGGTTGCGGAGGTCCTCGGCCTGGTGCCGCAGCACGTCCGACAGGCCGAAGCCGCTGCGCTCCGCCTGGACGAGGCTCGACACGAAGGTCGAGAACGTCGGCACGTCGATGCGGTCGGCCATGCGCCGCAGGCAGCGCACGCGCGGGACGCCCGAGAGCGTCTCGCGCTGAAACGTGCGGAACTCCTGACCCACGATCCCACTGCCCTGCTCGGTGCCGACCAGGCGCGCCACCGCGGAGTCGAAGCCCATGCCCGCCTGTGCCAGGGTCGCGAGCAGTTCGAGGACGACGGGAAGGTCGCGCTCGACGGCTTCGACGATCTCGCGCCGCCGCCCGCGCACGTAGAGAAGGGGCGCGATCACGATCGTGCAGCAAAGCAGCACCGGCCCGGCCTTGAGCAGCGGCGCGAAGACTCCCGCGAAGTCGCCGGGGATCCGCTCGAGACCGAGCGCCAGGAAGTCGAACACGCCGAGCGCCGAGGCGATGGAGCCGACGAGCAGACCGAGGCCGAGCGTCGCGAACGTCGCGACGATGAACAGCAGCGGCGCGCCCGGGCTGCGATAGCCGGCGCGCGCGAGCCATCCGGCGAGGCCGCCGATCGACTCCTCCTCGTCGGCGTCTCCGTCGAGCGTGGGGTCGCCGACACCGAGGCGCACGCGCGCGCGCCCGCGGCGCACCGCGACGACGGCGAGCAGGCCCGCGAAGACCAGCACGGCGAGGGGGACGAGCAGGTACGGGAGCGGGAGTTCCATCACGTGCTCAGGACTTCACCCGCGTCAGGAACGACATCCAGACGAGGCCGATCCCCTCCAGGAAGACGACCGTGGCCGTCAGACCCACGCCGATGCTGGACTTCAGGAAGAGGTCGAAGCGCTGCGGGTAGGCCTTCCACATGAGGAAGGCCAGGAGGTACGTGATGGCGAGCACCCCGACCACCGACGCGCGGCCCTCCATCGCCTGCGAGCGCACGCGACGCGAGAACTCGATGCGGTGGCGCGTGCTCTGGCCCACCGTGGCGAGCGCCGGCGTCAGGCTGCCGCCGACGTTCCAGTGCACGCCGACCGTGAACGAGAAGAGCTCCGCACTCTCGAGCGGGATGCGCCGCGCGAAGTCGGCGAAGACGACCTCGGGCGTGTCGCCGAGACGCAGGCGCGTCACCACCTCGTCGAGCGCGCGGCGCGTCGGCTGACGCGCCTCGCCCGCCGCGATCGAGAGCGCGTCCACGAGGCCCGTGCCCGCGCGCAGCGCCGACACGATGAGGTCGATGGCGTCCGCCACCTGCTCCTCGACGCGCAGCTCGCGCCGCCCGTGGAGGAACTCCTCGAGGATCCAGAGCAGGGAGCCGAGCACGAACGCGAAGGCGAGCGACAGCCAGAACGCGGCGCCGCCGACCAGGCGGAAGATGAGCGCCGCGGAGATCGCGAGCACGATCGGCAGCCAGCGGTGCCGCACGAGCACCGAGCGCACGCGGCGCGAGCGCACGGCCTCGCCCTCGTCCACGGCATCGCCCGCGACGCGCGCCAGCGCCGCGTCGCGGCGGTGCGTGCGCCGCGCGAGCAGGAACACCGCGACGGCGAGGACGACGATGACGACGACGAACGCCTCAAGCACGGCCGGTGCGCCCTCCCGAGCGGAAGATGCCGAGCGGCACGTCCTCGCCGCGCGCGCGCAGTTCCTCGACGACGCGCGGCACGACGCCCGTCGGCACGAACTCGCCGATCACACGCCGCTCGCGGCGCCCGCGGCGCTCGAAGCGGAAGATCTCGTGCAGGAGCGGCGTCGAGCCCTCCATGCCGGAGATCTCGGCGACGCTGACGATGCGTCGCACGCCGTCCTCGAAGCGGTCCACGTGCACGAGGATGTCGATGGCCGAGACGATCTGCTCGCGGATCGCACGCGACGGCAGGTCCACGCCCGCCATCAGCACCAGCGTCTCGAGGCGGTGCAGCGCGTCGCGGACCGAGTTCGCGTGGATGGTCGAGAGACCGCCGTCGTGGCCGGTGTTCAGCGCCTGCAGGAGCTCGAGCGCCTCGCCGCCGCGCACCTCGCCGACGATGATGCGCGTGGGCCGCATGCGCAGCGCGTTGATGAGCAGGTCGCGCGCCGTCAGCTCGCCGCGGCCCTCGATGTTCGGAGGGCGCGTCTCGAGCCGGACCACGTGCTCCTGGTCGAGGATCAGCTCGGCCGTGTCCTCGATCGTGAGGATGCGCTCGTCGCTCGGGATCGCCTCGGCCAGGGCGCCGAGGAGCGTCGACTTGCCGGCGCCGGTGCCGCCGGAGAGCAGCACGTTGCAGCGTCCGCGCACGGCGAACTCGAGGAACGTCATCACGTCCTTCGAGAACATGCCGAGCTGCAGGAGGTCCTCGCGGCGCAGACGGCGGCGGCCGAAGCGGCGGATGGAGATCGTCGGGTAGTCGATCGAGACCGGCGGGATCGTCGCGTTCACGCGGCTCCCGTCGGGCAGGCGCAGGTTCACCATGGGCGACGCCTGGTCGATGCGGCGCCCCACGCGCGCCGCGATGCGCTCGATGACGCGCAGGACGTGGTCGGCATCGCGGAAGCGGACCTTGGTCTTCTCGATGCGGCCGAAGCGCTCCACGTAGACGAGCTCGGGCCCGTTCACGAGGATGTCCGTGACCGCCGGGTCGGCCATCAGCGGGGCGAGGGGGCCGAGGCCGACGGCCTCCTCCGTGAGCTCGATGGCGAGCCGCTCGCGCTCTTGGTCATTGAGCGTCAGGTGCTCGTCGGCGAGGACGCGGTCCACGAAGTCGCGGACGAAGCCCTGCACCTCGTCGCGGCGCATGACGCCGGCGCGCTCGCCGATCTCCTCGAGCAGCCGCTCCTGGAGCTGGCCCTTCGTGTGCAGGAAGTCCGCCCGGCGGCGCGTCCTCGGCAGCGCCTCGTCGTCGGCGCGGTGGCCGATCGCCGCCGTCTCCTCCGGGGTCGGCTGCGACAGCCGCTCCGCGGCGGTCAGCGTGATCGAGCGGCGGAAGAGGTGACGCGGGTCGCGCGCGGCGCCCGCGTCGTCGCGCGGCTCGCTCATCCGCGGACCTCGTCGGCGGCGAGCTGCGGCGCACCCGCGGCGACCGCCGCGCCGTTGCTCGACGGCGCGCCGCGCGCGGCGGCGGTCGCGCGCGACTCGTCCTCGCACGCGTCCACGAGGCGCTGCAGCGCGCGGCCGAAGCCGAAGAGCCCGGGCGCGCGGCAGCCGATCGGCTCGCCGGAGTTCAGCGTGATGAGCACCTTCTTGTCGAAGGGCAGCACGAAGTCGATCGGGCGGCCGAGGCGCGTCGCGACGTCCTCGGGCGTGAGGGCGCCGGAGAAGCGCGGCTGCGGGCTGTTCAGCACCACGCGCTGGCGCGCGCGCGGCACGCCGAGGCGCTCGATGACGTCGAGGAAGCGCGCCATGCCGATCACGTTCGGCACCGTGCCGCTCGTCACCGAGAAGCACAGCTCCGACAGGTCGAGGATCGCGACCGCGACGGCGTCGAGCAGCGGGAAGGTGTCGACGATGACGTAGTCGAACGCGCGGCGGCCGACGCTCAGGATGCGCGAGATCTCGACCTCGCCGACGGCCGTCGCCTCGACGGCGTCCATCGGCGCGGCGAGGAGGTGCAGGCCCGACGAGTGGCGCACGGCGATCTCGCGCAAGAGCGTCTCGTCGAGGCGCGAGAGCTCGTGCACGGCGTCCACGATGGTCGTCGGCGGGTCCATGTCGAGCGCCGAGGCGCACACGCCGAGCTGCAGCGACGCGTCCACGAGCAGCACGCGGCCGGGGTGCCGGCGCGCGAGCGCGCACGCGGCGTTGACCGAGACCGTGGACTTGCCGACGCCGCCCTTGTTGCTCACGAACGACACGATGCGCCCGGCGCGCCCGCGCGCCGTGGCGGTGCCGCCGACGTAGCGGTCCACGATCTCCTGGAACTCGGTCGAGGAGAGCGGACGGCGCACGAAGTCGCGGATGCGCGCGCGCAGCGCGCCGATCAGCAGCGAGTCCTCGCTGCCCTCCGCGCGCAGCAGGTCGGCGTGGTACGCGCCCACGACGACCGCCTCGGGCGCGACGAACTCGACGTCGCGCGTGAACGCGCGCAGCGCGTCGAGGTCGGTCGAGAGGGGCACGACGACGAGGTCGGGCGCGCGGTTGCGCGCGGCCTCCGCGCCCTCGCGCAGTCCGGGGGCGGTGTGCACGAGGCAGCGCGCGCGCGGGAGCGCCCCGACGGCGGAGCGGACCTCGTCCTCGAGGGACTCGTCCGAGCCGGCGACGAGGACGTGCAGGGTGCGGGAGCTCATCGGTGCGTCACCTCGTGAGTACGGGAGCGAGGACGGGCTGCGGGAACGACGCGTGCGCGGCGGCGAGGCCGGGCACGGTCGCCATCCGGAAGAGCGCCGTGGGATCCACGGCGGTCGACCCCGTCGCCTCCATGAAGCGGGCGAGCGCCTCGACGCGGATCACCAGCGGACCGACCGCGTCGGAGGCGAGGACCGTGACGATCACGTGTCCGAAGCCGATGACGCGCAGGGTGCCGTTGACGTCGCGCACGAGGGGCAGGAAGGTGTCGCCCGAGAAGACCAGGTTGGAGTTGCGGAACGCGAGCTGGTCGCCGACGCGCGTGAGCGGCGTGTCCTGCGTGCCCGCGAGGAAGGCGAAGCGGCCCCAGACGGTGCCGAGCGGCGCGCCCGGCGGCGTCTCGAAGAGCTGGCCGCCGGCGCCGCGCGTGAGCGTCACGACGCCGTGCTCGCCGAGGGAGTCCCACAGCGTGTCGGGCGCCGTGCCGGGACTGAAGAGCACGAAGCGCTGGAGCGCGCGGAAGCCGTGCGACGGGCCCGGGCCCGAGATGCGCACCGCGCGCCGCATCACCGAGATGGAGGTCGAGCGCACGGTGATCCCGTCGCGCCGCGGGTCGTAGGCCGCCGTCGCGCCGTGCGCGAGCGACGCCTTGCCGAACAGCATGGGCAGCGACGGCCCGGCCGAGCTGACGCCCGGGACCACGTCGAGCGCGAACGGGTCGTTCGTGCGGCGCAGCCGCACGAGGAACGCCTCGGAGTTGCCGATGTTGACGCCGCCGAAGACCGGCACGAAGTCGCTGCGCGTGTAGTCGTCCGCCTCGACGTGCGCGGTGTCGGTCTCGTCGTACGTGCCGAAGACCATGTCGCCGTGCTCGAAGTTGCCGTTGTTCACCTCGAGCACCGGCTTGTAGACCGGCACGGCGGGCAGCGAGACGACCCCGCCCGCGCCGTCGGAGGCGCGCGCGTTGGCGACGTTCAGCACCGGACCCGCGCCGTAGAACTGCGGGTCGCCGTTGCCCGGGTCCATGTCGTCGTCGAACTGGAACTCGACGCGGTCGCGCGCCGCGGCGCGCGCGGCGGCGACCGTCAGCGGCTGGCGCTGCCGGATGCCCTCGACCGCGGCCTCGTCGCTCGCCACCTGCATCTGCTGCTGGGACAGCGCGGCGAGGCGCATGTCGATGACGACGGCCGCGATGGCGAAAAAGCCGAACGACAGCAGCGCGAACTGCACTGCGATCGCTCCGCGGACCGCGCGGCCGCGCGAGGACGGGCGGCGGCTACTTCTGGCCATTCCCCCCGCCGTTCGCCGGGGCCGACGGCACGGGCACGACCTCGCGCGACTTGCCCGTGACGGTCTCGACGAAGCTCATGCTGCCCGCGGCGCCGTCGCTCGACTCGCCGAAGGGGCTCTTGGGCGACGAGGACGGCGTGACGGAGTCCTTCGGGTCGTCCGGGTGGCCGGAGCGCGGCACGGCCGTGAGCTGCGCGTTGACGGCGATGGCCTCGACCAGCGGCGCGACGTCCTCTGGCCAGATCGCGATCTGCACCTCCTGGACGGGGCGCGTGCGCGTCGAGGCGCCGCCGGTCAGCGTCGCGCTCTCGACCGGGATCTCGCGCGTCTCGACCGGGCTGACGATGACGCCGTTCTGGACCACCACGCGCACGGTCGCCTGCTTGCCGTAGTTCTCGAGCTGCGCCTCGGCCGCCACGCGCTCGGCGTAGGCCCCGCCGAGCTTGCGGAGCGTGCTCGTCGGATCGCCCTCGAGCGGCAGCGTCGCGACGAGATCGAACCGGTCGCCCGGGTTGAGGGCGTACAGGCCGCTCACCTTCTCGAGTTCGAGGCGCTGGCCGCGCATGCCGACCGGGATGCCGGCCGTCAGCCCGGGGCGCGTCCCCTCGGGCATGAAGTCCTCCTCGGTGAAGGCGTAGCCCGGCTGCTTCGCGTGGTCGAGCACGCGCCCGAGCAGTTTCTTCACGTCGGTGATCATCGCGTCCGAGACCTCCTCGGGGCGGACGTAGATCGCGGAGATGCGGTTGTTCTTCCGGTCCCAGATGTCGTCGCGGGAGAGCTTCGCGTACGCCGGGATGTTGCGGCCGGAGACCGGCACCATCACGGAGCCGGCGGGCGGCTCCCACGGCCGCTCCTGCTCCTTCTCCGCGAACGAGATCACGCGCGGCGGGTCCGTGAACGGGATCGTCACGCTCCCGACGATCAGCACGTAGACGAAGAAGGCCGCGATGGCCACGAACACGAGGCCGAGGAGGATCACGAGGACCATCGGCCAGGAGGGTCCGCGGTTCCTGCGGGGGCTGACGCTCATTGCATCGTCTCCAGGCGCCGGACGCCGCGAGGTGCGGCGAGGCGGGCGCGTACGTTCGTCGGGGTCGGGGTCACGGCTGCGACTGCTCGAAGAAGACCTCGCGGCGGAAGAGCGCCTGCGCGGTCAGGACGCGGCGGAAGGGCCGCACCTCCTTGCCGAGGGCCTGCTGGACGCCGAGCCCGTACGGGCCCGCGTACACCTGGCTCGCGGCGCTCGCGCCGGCGGCGAGGGCGCCCGGCGCGGCGTTCAGCTCGACGACGGCCGCGTCGTCGGCCTCGTTCACGAAGTTGCCGTTCGGCTCGAACATGCCCGCGGGACTCTGGCGGAAGCTGCTCATCGCCGCCGACTGGTACGGGATGTTGATGCGCAGCGCGACGAGCCCGCTGTCGAGGGCGCCGGACTGCACGCTGAACGGACCCGTGGTCGGGTCGTTGCGGTCGGTGCGGACCTCCTCCACCACCGGCAGCCACTCGATGGTCTCGTGGCCGTCGGCGTCGCGCGTGACGACGCGCGGGATCGCCACCGAGAGCCCACTCGGCGCGGTCGGCGCCGTGACGAGCGCGCCGGGATAGCGCAAGAGGGTGCGCAGCGAGCCGCCGACGTCCACGAGGTCGTAGATCATCACGGGCCGCAGCGAGCGGTTGATGACCGGCAGCCCCGCGAAGTAGGTGTCGAGGTCGACGCCGCCCGGGATGTTGTCGAGGTCGATCACGAGCAGGTCGGGATCGAACACGCGGTCGCGGACCGTCGGGTCGGAGAGCGCCTGCTCGAAGGTCCAGTTGGCGCGGATCGGCGTCAGCGCGAGCTCGCGCGCGCCGGCGCGCGCCGCGTCCTGCGCGACCTGCGCGGAGTGCAGGAGCTGTCCGAAGGTGACGGTCGCCGCGATCAGCAGATAGAAGGCGAACGCCACGAGGGCGAACTCGACCAGCGCGGCTCCGCGCTGGGCGCGGCCCGCGCGCGCGGTCAGCGGCGGCAGATCGCGACGAGGCGGCCGGACGTGTCGCATGCGCTCTCCTCCTTCGCTGCGGCGCGCGCGTCGGGCGCGGCCGGGTCGGGGCCCCGCTCACGCGGGGCCCCGCCGGATCCGGGGTCCCTCGCGGGACCCCACGTGGACTAGTTCGTCTCGAGGACGAGCGTCGTCATGTCGACGCCGATGTTCGTGCTCAGGCGCGACGTGCCCGAGTTCGTCTGGATCGTCGTGACGTCCAGCTCGATCGGGTTGCCCGTCGGGTTCGTGTTGTCGCCGTCGGTCGTCTCGACGAGCTTGCCGCTCGTGATCGGGCCGTTGTCGGCCGAGTGCGCACCCGGCAGGACCGACGCCACGGAGGCGATCAGGTCGCTGGTCTTGGTGCCGAAGATCGCGACGGCAGCCGTCGCGACGAGCGCGACGCCCGCCACGAGGAGGCCGTACTCGACGAGGGCCGCGCCCTTCTGATTGCGCTTGCGCAGAGTCATGGATGGAACTCCTTTCATTGCGCCACAGATGCCCAGAAACGTGCTACGTCAGGCTGCCGCGCGGCGGACCCGTCCGTGATCCGCTGGACGCGAGAACCTGCTCCGTGCCGGTCGGTGACGGCACACCCCGGGCCGGGCCGAGCTCACCTGCTCTCCGTCTCCGAGGGGTTGCCGCGGTTGTAGTGGACGATCTCGTCGAGGTAGTCGCGCAGGGCCTCCCGGAGGTCCGGGAACTCCCACACGCCGAGCCCCTCGACGGGCTGGCGGACGACCGTCGGGTTGACGATCACCACCAGCTCGCGATCGCTCTCGTCGATCGAGAAGCGCTTGAAGAGCCAGCCGATCACCGGGATGCGCTCGATCCCGGGCGTGTACGACGCGCTGTCCCCGAGCGAACTCGAGATGAGGCCCGCCATCATCAGGCTGTGGCCGTCGGGCAGTCGCGTGGTGGTCTGCAGCGAGCGCGTCTCGAACGACGTGGTCGCCTGGTCGGTGCCGGTCGTGTCGCGGATGAGCGTCGTCAGGTCCGCGGCCGGGCGGTCGACCTCCGAGAAGAGGTCGAGCGTCACGGTGCCGTCGTCGCTGACGAGCGGGCGCACCGACAGCTCGATGCCGAAGCTGCGGAACTCCACCGAGCTGAAGACGCCCGGCGTCGTCGTCCCGGCCGTGTCGGCCCCGCCGAAGGCCGGCGAGAACGACTGCGGCACCGGGATCTGGCCGCCCACCTGGAAGTGCGCGTTCTCGCCCGAGAGCACCGTCAGCGACGGGTTCGCGAGACTGCGCGCGAGTCCGCGTGACTCGAGGATCTGCAGCGCGGCGTCGATCGCGTAGTGGCTGCCGCTCACCTGGCCCTCGCCGGTGAGGCCGTCCGCGAGGAACGACAGAACGCCCTGCACGTCCTCCTGGCCGCGGCTGCCGACGCGCGCGGCGCCGACGCCCTGCGACGCGGTCGCGCCGCTCGCGGGCAGGAGTCCGCCCTGGTCGAAGTCCGAGCCGAGCACCGTGAACTCGGGCGCGTACTCGAGCAGCTTCGTGCGGTTGACCTCGTAGAGGCGCACGTCGACGCGCACCTGCGGCAGGTCCTGCACCTCGACGAACGAGAGCACGCGGCCGGAGCCGACCGACACGATCGACGCGCGGCCGAGGTTCGACTCGATCTCGTTGTCGAGGTTGCCGCCGCCGCCGAGCGAGCCGCCGCCCGTGCTCGAGCCCGAGGAGCTGACGCTGCGCGACGAGCCGCCGCGGCGTCCGCCGCGCGAGCCGCCGCCCGAGCCGGAGAGCAGCGCGCCCGACTCGTCGGCCGTGACCTCGAGGTCGCTCGCGCCGCCCTTGTCGCCGAGCACCATCGTGCGCGCGACGTGCAGGACACGCGTGAGCAGGACCTGGTCGGCGACCTTGCCCTCGAGCACGAACACGTCGGTCGCGTCGTCCGCCGCGTCGCCGCGCATCAGGCGGCGCACCGTCACGCCGGACGCACCGGTGGCGTGGATCGCGGACGCCATGCGCTGCTCCAGCGCCTGCGGCAGCCGCTCGACGCGGATGAGGTTGATGACCGACGACTCGCGCTGGTCCACCTCGCCCGTGCGGACGACGTCGGCGCCGGACGTCGCGGCGGCGTCGCCGGCGTCGCGGGCGCGGACGAGCGGCGCCTGTCCGCCGCGCCCCGCGCGGAGGTACGACGCCGCAGCGGCCTCGGCCGCGCGGGCGAAGTCCACGTCGGGGACGACGCCGCGCAGGATCACGGCCTCGCGGTCGGGCGCCATCTCGGCCTGGATGGCCGGGTGGATGTCGGCGAGCGCGCGGCGCAGCACGTCGAGGTCGGGCTGCACGGCGATCGTGAAGGCCTCGAGCGTGTCGTCCTTCATCCAGACGAGCAGGCTGGTGCGGCCGGTCTCGAGTCCGAGCAGCAGGATCGAGCGGCTCGTCAGCACCTCGGCCGAGAGCACGCCCGCGTCACCCACCGCGACGCGCGCCACGTCCTGATCGAAGCGCAGCTGGCGGTGCATGCCCTTCACCAGCGTGCGCGTCTCGCCCGGCTGCGCGTCGGCGCCTCCGGCGTCCTGCGCGCGGGCCGTGCCGCCCCCCTGGAACGCCACCGCCAGCGCGACGACCGCTGCGGTGACGAGCCACCCTTCCCCACGTGCCGATCGCGGCATCGTGCGATCTCCTTCCTTCGGGAGACCACACCGGACGCGCCCGGGACGAGGCCTTACGGCCCGGGTGCGGGAGACGGGAACGCGCGTCCACCCGGCGGGTGGGAGAGCTCTCGCGCGGACCCCGGCTCCGGGTCCGATGCGTCGTCCTCCTTGCGCCTGAACGTTAACCAGGGGCGCCACCGTTCGGCAAAACTCATTTGGACACAGCCTCAAGTGCAAGCGAACTGCATCCCTCTATGCGTCGATTGCATTTCCCCGGCGTAACTTTCGCAGATTCCGCGCGAATCTGCGTTGCGGCGGCCGCGCGCGCGGCCCGGCAGACGGCCGCCCGCGCGCGGGCCCGGCACCGCGGGCCGCGGCGCGTCCTTGTCGCCGTCCCCCCTCCGCCACGAGACTGCCGCGTGCCGGAACCGCGCGTGGGGAGGCAGCCGTCCCCGCGGCGATCGGCGCGCTGCGGGCGAGTGGCGGAATCGGCAGACGCAGGGGACTTAAAATCTCCCGCCCTCCGGGCTTGTGGGTTCGAGTCCCACCTCGCCCACGCAGCGCGCGGAGAGACCGCGCGGCGCGCGGCCCGGACCCTGGAGCGTGACGACGTGGACCTGGCGCCCCTGATCGAGCGGCTCGCTACCGACGTGCGCGTGCTCGGAGTCGCGCGCCTGCACACGCCGACGCCAGCGGGCGCCGCGCCGCGGGCGCCGGTCGGGCCGCTCTCACGGCTGCTCGTCGCGACGACCTGGGACGGATTCGAGCCGCTCGCGGCGGCGCTCCCCGAACTCGTGGCGCTCGTGCTGACCGGACCGGACGTCGTCGTGGACGCGCACGGCGGCCGCGCGGAGGGCCTCGCACCCGACGGCGCGCGCGTGGAGATCGCGCTCGAGCGGATGGCGGACCTGAAGCCGGAGCCGCGGCGCGGTCTCGGAGCGGAGCCGCTCTTCGACCCGCGCGGGCTTCTCGCGCAGTGGGCCGAGTGGAGCGCCGGGAAGCCGCCGGACGCGCCGAGTCCGCAGGTGCTCGAGACGGAGCGTCGGCGCCGCATCCTGCGCGCCGACGACGTGCTCCGCGCCGTGGACGCGCTGGACGCGCGCGTGGTGCCCGACGCCGGCGGCGCGCGCGCGCTCCGCGACGTGCTCGGCGAGCGCGCCCGCGCGGCCCTCGCGCGGCTCGGCGACGGCCCGGCGGAGAGCGCGCTGCGCGCGCGCGCCGCGCGCGTGCTCGCAGCCGTGCCGCGCGCGCCGTCGGGCATCCGCGCGAGCCGCGCCGACGGCGACGACGACGCGCGCGAGCGCTTCCTCGCGGTCGCCGACGCCGAGGGTTTCGCGGGCGACCGCGTGCTGCTCGACGCCGCGGAGGCGCGACTGGCAGCCCTCCTCGGCCGCGCGGCGGTGTTCGAGGAGGGCTTCGCGCTGCCGAGTTTCGACCAGGTCGAGGCCCGCTACGCGCTCGGCGAGGCGGTCGGCGGGTGCAAGCCGCCGCTCGTCCCGGGCGTCCACGTCGGCGTCGGCGTGACGCCGGACGACCGCCTCGAGTTCTGGGCGGCGCCGTGCGTGCGCGAGCCGCTCGGGCACGTCGCGTGCGTCGCCGACGACGGCCGCCGCGACGTGCGGTCGCGGGATGCCGGGCGCGACGCGCTCGTCGCGGCGCTGTGCGACGCCGTCGAGGACGCCTACGAGGCGCTGCCCGCGCTGCTGCGGCGCGCCCGCGGCGCCCACCTCGAGCGCATCGAGGACGCGCGCGCGGCCCTGCGGCCGCTGCACCTGCCGGCGAGCCACGTCGCCGCGGCACTCGCCGCGGGCCTGCCCGAACGGCCGACGCGGCTCGAGCTGGCACTGTCGGTCGCGCGCGCGGGAACGTGCGTCGCACCGATCGCGGCACGCAAGCTGGCTCTCGCGGCGGGACGCGTCCTCCGCGCGGCTCCCGAGGTGGCCGACGCCGACTGCCCGGCGTGAGCGCGTCGCGCGGTCCTCGCGCGGGACGACCGGGCGACGCTGCTACGCTCTCGCGCCAGGAGGCCTGCGATGAGCATGGAAGACATCCCGCGGCTGACGGCACTCGCACGCGGCGGCGGCTGAGCCTGCAAGATTCCCGCCGAGGACCTGAAGCGGGCGCTGGATGCGTTGCCGCGCAGGTCCGACCCCAGCGTCCTCGTGGGGACCGAGACCGGGGACGACGCGGCCGTGGTGCGGCTGGACGACGAGCGTGCGCTCGTCGAGACGCTCGACTTCTTCTCTCCGGTGGTCGACGACCCGTTCGACTTCGGCCGCGTCGCCGCGGCGAACGCCTTCAGCGACGTGTACGCGATGGGCGGCCGGCCGCTCTTCGCGCTGAACATCCTGTGCTTCCCGATGAAGACGCTCGGGCACGAGGTGCTCGCCCGGGTGCTCGCGGGCGGCGACGCGATCGCGGCCGAGGCGGGCGTGCCGATCCTCGGCGGGCACTCGGTCGAGGACCCCGAGCCGAAGTACGGCATGGTGGTCACGGGCCTCGTCCACCCGGACCGCCTGCTGCGCAACACGGGCGGACGACCGGGCGACGTGCTGTTCCTCACGAAGCCGCTCGGCTCCGGCATCCTGACGACCGCGCTGAAGAAGGGCGCACTCGCGCCCGAGCGCGCAGCGGAGATCGTGCGCGTGATGACCACGCTGAACCGCGCGGGCGCCGAGGCGATGCAGGAGGTCGGCGTGCGCGCCTGCACCGACGTCACGGGCTTCGGTCTGCTCGGACACCTGCGCGGCATGCTCGCGTGCACGGGTGTGGGCGCGGAGCTCGAGTTCGCGCGCCTGCCGCTCGTCGACGGCGTGCTCGAGACCGTGCGCGGCGGCACCTGCCCCGGCGGCACCCGGCGCAACCTCGGCTTCTTCGGACCGCACTGCGAGTTCGACGACGCGCTCGACGAGGCGCAGCGCCTCGTGGTCGCCGACGCGCAGACGTCGGGCGGGTTGCTCATCGCGTGCCCGCCGGAGCGCGCGGACGCGCTCGCGGACGCGCTGCGCGCGGCCGGGACGCTCGCCGCGGCGCGCATCGGCCGTCTCGTCGACGACCCGCAGGAGCGCATCGTCCTCCTCGCGTGAGCCGGCGGAGCGGCTGACCCGGCGCAGCCGCGCGCTCAGCGCGGCTCGTGCGCGTCGTCGTCGTCGAGGTACGTCGTGTCGAGCTTCGGGATGACGCGGCGCGCGCCGTGCACGAGCGGCGGCACGTCGGCGTCGGCGACCTCGTCCTCGTCGGCGACCATCGGATCGTCCACGAAGCGCGCGGCGGCCTCCGAGACGAGGCCGCGGTCGTCGACGGTGCGGTCGCCGCCGTAGGAGCGCGCGCGCACGAACGCGCGGTAGGCCGCGTCGATGAGCTCCTCGAGCCGCGTGCCGTCCTCCGGCCCCGCCGCGATGCCGACGCTCATGGTGACGGCGCCGCACGGCTGCAGCGCCGCGCCGGGCCACTCCCGCTCGGTGACGTCGCGGCGCAGACGGTCGAGCTGGTCCGCGGCGAGACGGCGGTCGAGACCGGGCATCAGCGCGACGAACTCCTCGTCGGTCCAGCGGCAGACGAGGTCGCCCTCGCGGAACAGGGGACGCAGCACGTACGCGATGCCCTGCAGCAGGCGCTGCGCCTCGCCCGGGCCCTCGCGGCCGGCGTAGAGGCGGAAGTCGTCGACGGCGAACACGGCGAGCGACATCGCCTGGCCGCGCTCGCGGTTGCGGTAGAGCTGCTCGGCCGCCTCGGCGTTGAACCAGTTGCGGCTCGGCAGGCCGGTCAGCGTGTCCACGTTCTCGAGCTGCGCCGCGCGCTGCCGCGCCTCGACCGTGCGCAGCGTCGTCGCGACCGCGGTCGCGATGACGCGCAGGGCCGCGCGCGCGGACTCGTGGCGCACCTGCAGCGCGCCGGCGCTGATGGCGCCCAGCACGTGGTCGCCGTCCACGATCGGGGCGACGGCGTCGACGCGGAAGCCGCGCGGCTCCGTCTCGTCGACGTGCTGTCGCACCAGGCTCGGCTCGCGGTCGAAGTCGGCGCGCACCATGGCCGTGCGGCGCCGGATGGCGAGTCCGACCCGTCCCATCTGCGGGGAGAGGCACGCGCCGAGCGGCCACGGGGCCTCGCGGCTCGCCGCCGTCGCGGCCAGCACGTACTGCTTGCCGGCGCGCTCCGGGTCCAGGAACACCATCCACTGCCCCGGTCCGAGCACGCGCTCGATGGCGCGGCCCGCCGCGTCGCCGAGGTCCCGGCGCGTCTTGGCGGCGCAGACGGCGTCGATCGCGGGGGCCAGGTCGGCGAGGAGCGTCGCGAGGCGGTCGGGCTCGCCCGTCAGGTCCTCGCGCACGCCTGCCAGCTCACGCTCCGCCGTCTCCGCACGCTCCGCCTCCTGCCGCGCGAGGCGCGCGGACAGGTCGGCCTGGCGCACGCGGCGCCGCGCGTACGCCACCGCCAGGACGGCGACGGCGAACGACAGCACGGCGAGCGCGAGCAGCGCGATCGGCGGACCGGCTCCGGCGGGATCGGGCACTACGGGATCTCCACGGACGGCGGGGCGTCTCCCCCGGCATTCCCGTTTCGGGAATGGCGGTGCGCCGCCTTGAGGAGTCCTGTCGAGGACCGGTCAGGCGCGGATCTCGGTGCGCCAGCCCATGTAGGGGCGCAGCACGTCCGGGATCTCGACGCTGCCGTCCTCGCGCTGGTAGTTCTCGAGCACCCCGACGATCACCCGCGGCAGCGCGAGCCCGGAGCCGTTGAGCGTGTGGACGTGCTCCGGCTTGCCCCCTTCGCGGCGGAAGCGGATGCCGGCCCGACGCGCCTGGAAGTCGCCGAACGTGGAGACGGAGCTCACCTCGAGCCAGCGTCCGCAGCCCGGCGCCCAGACCTCGAGGTCGTACGTGCGCGCCGAGCCGAACGACATGTCGCCCGTGCAGAGCTCCAGCACGCGGTAGTGCAGGCCGAGGTTGCGCAGCACGGACTCCGCGTGCTCGCGGATGCGCAGCAGCTCGGCGTCGCTCTCCTCGGGCAGCGTGTAGACCATCAGCTCCACCTTGTGGAACTGGTGCATGCGGATCAGCCCGCGCGTGTCCGCGCCCGCGGCCCCCGCCTCGCGGCGGAAGCATGGCGAGAACGCCGTGTAGCGGATCGGCAGCTCGGCCTGCGTCAGGATCTCGCGCGCGTGGACGTTCGTGAGCGGCACCTCGGCGGTGGGGATCAGCCAGAGGTCGTCGTCGCGGCAGCGGTACATCTCCGCCTCGAGCTTCGGGAGCTGGCTCGAACCCTCGAGCGACGTGCCGAGCACGAGGTACGGCACCCCCACCTCGCGGTAGCCGTGCTCCCGCGTGTGCAGGTCGAGCATGTAGTTGACGAGCGCGCGCTCGAGCTGCGCGAGTTGCCCGGAGAGCAGCGAGAAGCCGGAGCCCGCGACCTTCGCCGCGCGCTTCGCGTCGAGCATCCCCAGGTCGGCGCCGAGGTCCCAGTGCGCCTTCGGCCGGAAGCTCTGCTCGCGCGGCGCGCCCCACGTCGCGACGACGACGTTCTGCTCCGACCCCGTGCCGACGGGGACGTCGTCGAGCGGCAGGTTCGGCAGGCGCATGAGGATGCGCATCAGGTCGGACCGCAGGCGGTCCTTGCGCTCCTCGAGCTGCTTCTTCTTCGGGTCGATCTCCGCGGACTCCGCGCGCAGCGCCTCGATGTCCTCGCCGGCGCGCTTGCGCTTCCCGATCTCCTCGGAGAGACGGTTCTTCCGCGCGTTCAGCTGCTCGAGCTCGGTGACGACCTCGCTGCCTTCCCGATCGAGCTGGAGGAACCAGTCGATGTCGGCCACCTCGCCCTTGGCGAGGAGGCCGCGCCGGACGCGCTCCGGGTCGCGACGGATGAGGCCGGGATCGAGCATCGCCGCAGGTTCGCGTGCCGCCGGGGGTTCCGCGGAGAAATGCGAAGGGAGCCCCCGGCGCCGTGTTCTCCTCTCCCGGCCGGATGCGCGGCACGGAGGGACCTGCCATCATCGACTCGCACGCGCACGTCGACGCGCGCCAGTTCGACGCCGACCGCGACGACGTGCTGGCACGGGCGCGGGCGGCCGGACTCGCGCTGCTCGTGAACGTCGGGTGCGACGTCGCGAGCTCCCGGCGCAGCGTGGAGCTCGCCGAGCGCCACCCCGACGTGCTCGCCACGGTGGGCATCCACCCGCACGAGGCGGCGCGCACGGGCGAGGACGACTGGTCCGCGATCGAGGCGCTCGCCGCGCACCCGCGGGTCGTCGCCGTCGGCGAGTGCGGCCTCGACCGGGGGCCGTGGAACGACGCGCCGCTCGAGCTGCAGGAGCGCCTGCTGCGGCGCCACGTCGGGCTGTCGCGGCGCACGGGGCTGCCGCTCGTGATCCACAACCGCGACACCTTCCCCGACCTCTTCCGCATCCTCGAGGACGAGACGCGTCTCGGGGGGCCCCTCGCGGGCGTCATGCACTGCTTCTCGGGCGGGCCGGACGAGGCGCGGCGCTGCCTCGACCTCGGCTTCCACCTCAGCTTCTCGGGAGTGCTGACGTTCAAGAACGCCGACGCGCTGCGCGAGGCCGCGCGCATCGCGCCGCTCGACCGGGTGTTCGTCGAGACGGACTGCCCGTACCTGACGCCGGAGCCGCACCGCGGGCGGCGCAACGAGCCGGCGTACGTCGTGCACACCGCGCGGCGCCTCGCCGACGTGCTGGGCGTCCCGCACGACGCGCTCGAGCGCGCGACCGACGCCAACGTGCGGCGGCTCTTCCGTCCGCGCGGGGAGGCCGCCGCATGAGCGCCGCGCTGCCGAGTCCGGAGCGCTTCCGCGAGGTGTTCGAGGCGACGCGCGACGCCGTCGGGCGCGCGCTCGTCGGGCACGCCGAGGTCGTGGAGCAGACGCTCGTCGCGCTCTTCGCGGGCGGGCACTGCCTTCTCGAGGGCGTCCCCGGCACGGGCAAGACGCTGCTCGTGCGCAGCGTCGCGCGCGCCCTCGAGCTGCCCTTCGGCCGCATCCAGTTCACGCCGGACCTGATGCCCGCGGACATCCTCGGCACCGACCTGGTCGTCGAGCGCCCGGGCGGCGGCATGGACTTCGAGTTCCGCGAGGGGCCGGTGTTCGCCGGCATCGTCCTCGCCGACGAGATCAACCGCGCGACGCCGAAGACGCAGTCGGCCCTGCTGCAGGCGATGGAGGAGCGCTGCGTCACGGTCGCGCGCCGCACCTACGAGCTGCCGCGGCCGTTCTTCGTGCTCGCGACGCAGAACCCGCTCGAGATGGAGGGCACGTACCCGCTGCCCGAGGCGCAGCTCGACCGCTTCGCGCTGAAGGTGCTCGTCGGGTCGCCGTCGCTCGAGGACGTGCTGCGCATCGTGGACCAGACGACGGGCGCAGCGGAGCCCGAGGTGCCGCGCGTCACGGACGCGGCGACGGTGCTGGGCATGCAGGCGCTCGCGCGCGAGGTGGTGCTCGCGCCGCACCTGCGCGAGCTGCTCGGGCGCCTGGTCCTCGCGACCCACCCGGGGCGCCCGGACGCGCCGGAGCTCGTGCGCCGCACGGTGCGCTTCGGCGCGAGCGCGCGCGCGGCCCGCGCACTCGCGCTCTGCGCCAAGGTGCGGGCCCTCGCGCACGGACGCGCACACGTCGCCGAGGACGACCTGAGGCGCCTCGCGCCCCCCGTGCTGCGGCACCGCGTCCTGCTCAACTTCGAGGGCGAGGCCGGCGGCGTCACGGCCGAGGACGTGGTCGCGGAGGTGCTGCGCCACCTGCGTGCGTGACGCACGCGACGGGGCTGCTGGGCGCGGCCCCGGGCGTGGGGTAGCGTTCGTCCGTGGGCGAGATCGACCTGGCCGTCCTGAAGCGCCTCGTGCGCGAGCTCGACAGCGACGACGCGTTCACGCGGCGCGACGCGATCGAGCGGCTGGCGATCCTGACGCAGCAGCGCCTCGACTACCGCTGGAGCGCCGAGTCCGACGAGCGCCGCCGCGCGATCAAGCGCTGGCAGCGCTGGCTCGCGCGCGAGGAGCGCGAGCGCCGCGGGCGGAGCGTGCAGACGACGATCCAGATCCTCGCGGGCGCGCCCATCGACAAGGCCGCGCTCGAGGAGGCGCTGAAGGGGCTGCCGCCCGCGCAGAAGAAGGCGCTGATGGCGCAGGTGCTCGCGAAGGTGACGGGTCAGGCCGCGGCGGCCCTCCCCCACCTGCCCGTCTGCGAGCAGTGCGGGCTGCGCCCCGCGACCGCGCAGGTGACCGCGCTCGAGCCCGACGGCACGTACAGCCAGCGCCGGCTGTGCGAGCCGTGCGTCCACGGCTGAGACGCGCGGCACGCTTTCGCGGGGAGCCGGGAACCGGCGGCGGGCGAGTGCGTCCAAGGGGGCGCACACGGAGACCCGCCATGCCGCACCGCACCCCCGCCCGTCGCGTCGCCCGCCCCGTCGTCCGTCGTCTCGCCGCGCTGGGCGCGCTCCTGCTCTGCGCCTTCGCGGCGCTGCCCGCGCGCGCGGACGGGCTGATCGTCATCGAGCCGCACCCGCCGGAGCGCCCGGACCTGCGGAACGTCCCGCTCGCGGTGAAGTACCACCGGGTGAGCGTGAGCGTCGAGGGCCGCGTCGCCGTGACGGACGTGGACCAGGTGTTCGTGAACCACAACCCGCGGCGCGTCGAGGGCACGTACCTGTTCCCGCTGCCCGAGGGCGCCGCGATCGACCGCTTCGGCATGTGGGTGGACGGCGTGGAGCTGACGGCCGAGCTGCTCGACGCCGGCCGGGCGCGCGGCATCTACGAGGAGATCGTGCGACGACAGCAGGACCCGGCGCTGCTCGAGTACGCAGGGCAGTCGCTGTTCAAGGCGCGCATCTTCCCGATCGAGCCGAACTCCGAGAAGCGCGTGCGCATCCGCTACGCGGAGCTCCTGCCCGCCGACAACGGCACGGTGGCGTACCGCTACCCGCTGAACACGGAGAAGTTCTCGAGCCGCCCGCTCGAGAACGTCAGCGTCTCGGTGGACATCCGCGACGACGCGCCCATCACGGCCGTCTTCAGCCCGAGCCACGCGATCGACGTGCCGACCGGTCCGAGCGACCACGTGCGCGTGGGTTGGGAGGCGCGCGACGTCCGGCCCGACCGCGACTTCCTGCTGTACTGGCGGCCGACCCGCAAGGACGTCGGCGTCAGCCTGGTGACGTACCGCACCGGGACCGAGCCGGGCACCTTCCTGCTCGTGCTCGCGCCGAGTCCCGCGAACGAGGAGGCGCCGCTGCCGAAGGACGTCGTGCTCGTGCTCGACACGTCCGGGAGCATGGCCGGCGCGAAGATGGACCAGGCGCGCGCCGCGCTGCGCTACTGCCTGCGGAGTCTCGGTCCGGACGACCGCTTCGCCGTCGTGCCGTTCGCCACCGAGCCGCGCCCCTTCCGCGACGCGCTCGTGCCCGCCGACGCCGCGACTCGCGCGGCGGCCGAGGCGTTCGTCGACGGACTCGTCGCGCGCGGCGGCACGGCGATCGACGACGCCCTGCGCACGGCGCTCGGCATGCTGAAGGCGCGCGACGCGGCCACGGCGGCGCAGCGACCGGCGGTGCTGCTCTTCGTGACCGACGGACTGCCGACGATCGGCGTCACCGACGCCGACGCGATCGTGCAGCGCGCGCAGGCGGCCGTCACGGGCGCACGCGTGTTCGCGTTCGGCGTCGGCAACGACGTCAACACGCGGCTGCTCGACCGCCTCGCGCTCGAGAACCGCGGGGCGCGCGACTACGTGGCGGAGACCGAGAGCATCGAGGAGAAGGTCTCGAACCTCTACACGAAGCTCGCGAAGCCGGCGCTGACGGACCTCGAGCTCACCGTCGAGGGCGTGGGCGCGTCGGCCGTGCACCCGCGCGCGCTCGGCGACCTGTTCCACGGCAGCGAGCTGCTCGTCGTCGGACGCTACGAGAAGCCCGGCACCGCGGTCGTGCGGCTGCGCGGCAAGGTGCGCGGCGTGCCGCGCGAGATCGTCGAGGAGCTGCGGATGCCGGAGACGGCCCCCGCGCACGCGTTCCTGCCGCGCCTCTGGGCCGTGCGGCGCGTCGGGTTCCTGCTCGACGAGATCCGCCTCCACGGCGAGACCGCGGAGATGCGCGAGGAGGTCGTGCGGCTCGCGAAGGAGCACGGCATCGTGACGCCGTACACGAGCTACCTCATCCTCGAGGACGACGCGCGCAACACCGCCGGCAGCGGACCGCGATCGGGCGACGACCGCACGGGCGGGTTCTTCGGCGACGGCGGCGCCGACGGCGGCGCGGGCGGCACGCCGCGGCCGCCGGAGGCGCCGGCCGCCGAGGCGGCGGCTCGCGACCGCCTGCGCGACGCGGCGGACGACGCCGAGGAGGGGCGCCGCTCGGAGACCGGCAAGAGCGCGGTCGAGGTCTCGCGCGAGCTGAAGGACCTCGACGGCTACCGCGGCGAGCGCGACGCCGAGGCGCTCGGACGCGCGGGCGGCAAGGAGCTCGTGCGCCACGTCGGCGGGCGCACGTTCGTCGCGCGGCGCGGCGTCTGGTGGGAGCACACGCTCGACGTGCGCGCGGAGCGCTCGCGCGTCGAGTGCCTCTCGGACGCGTGCTTCGCGCTGCTGCGCGAGCACCCGTGGCTGGCGAAGCTCGTCGCGCTCGGCAACGTCGTCGTCGAGGTCGACGGGCGGACGATCGAGTTCTACCGCGCGGAGCGCTGACGCTCCGCCGGGCGTGCGCCGCGCGGCGTCACTCGACCGTGCGGCGCACGCCGGGCGTCGGCCCGCCGTGCACCCAGAGCAGCTCCTCCTCGGAGGCGCTCCAGCCCAGCTTGCGCGCGCCGTCCTCGAACTCGGCCGCGCCCGGCTGCCGCATCACGTTCAGGAAGCGCGCGACGTAGAGGTACGGCTTGAAGAGCCGGCGCGCCTTGCCGATCTCGAACGCGCGCGAGAGGTACGCCTCGCTGCGCCGCAGGTCCCCCGCCTCGAACCACCACCAGCCGAGCGTCAGCAGCGCCTCGACCTCGCCGCGCTCCGCCTCCGCGTCGATCAGTCGCTGGAGCGCGCGGTCGGCGCCCTCGACGTCGCCGCGCTTCTTCAGGATGCGCGCGCCGGCCATGTCGTAGAGGTCGGCGCCGTCCGGGTCGATGCTGCGGCACGCGTCGAGTTCCGCAACCGCCTCGTCGTAGCGCTCGAGCATGGTGAGCGCCAACGCGGCGAGGAAGCGCGGGCGCGAGAACTCGTGGCCGATCACGTCGCTCGCGGCGCGGTACGCGGCCAGCGCGTGTTCGTAGTCGGCCGGGTCCTTGGTCAGCTCGACGCGCGTCATGCGCGCGTTGCCGATGTTGAGCTGCAGCAGGTACCAGCGCGGGTGCAGGCGGTCGGCCGTCGCGTACTCCTCGAGCGCGCGGTCGAGCAGCGGGAGCGCATCGACGGGCGCGCGCCCGTGCGCGTCGTCGTGGAGCGCCGTGCCGAGGTTCATGTGGGCCCACGCACTGCGCGGCGCGCGCTCGACGGCGTGCGTCCAGAGCGTCAGGTCGTCGCGCCACTCGAGCGAGCGCTGCGCGGTGCCGGCGCAGAGCGCCGCGAAGACGACTCCGAATGCCGGGAGGACGAGCGCGCCGCGCCCCGTCGCACGCAGCGCCCGCGCGACGCGCGCGAGACCCGCGCCGCCGAGCAGCGCGACGGCGATGCCCGGCAGGTAGAGCCGGTGCTCGTTCATCACGACGTTCAACGGCACGAGCACGCTCGGCGCGAGGAAGACCCAGAACCAGCCGGCGCAGAGCGGCAGCAGGCGGCGTCCGCGCAGCGCGGCGACGACGGCAACGGCAGCGAGCGCGACGTGCGTGACGAGCGCGACGACGACGGAGGCCGTGACCGACGTGACGATCCGCACGTCGTGGTCGATCGAGAGCCGCACGGGTCGGAGCAGCACCTGGTAGTAGAGGACGACGACGCGCGCCTGCGTCCACGCGTTCTGGACGAGCGTGCGCTGTCCGCCGATCTGCACGTCGGCGTTCTCGACGGGCGTGACGACGCGCAGCGGCGGCACGGCGAACTCGATGAACGTGCGGCGCAGCGCCAGCACGACGACGAGCGGCACGGCGTACAGCGCGCCGAACGCGACGGCGCGCCCGACACGCCGCCGCCATCCGCCGTCCGCGAGCAGGAGCTCCAGCCAGGCCACGGACACGCAGAAGAGCGCCGTCGTCTCCTTCGACGCGACGGCGAGACCGGAGAGCACGGCGGCCGCCGCGTACCAGGCCGCCGCGCCCCGCGGCGCCTCGCGTCCGCGCAGGTGGCAGAGCAGCGCGCACAGCAGCACGGCCGCCGCGACACTCTCCGAGCGCGCCGACGGGTAGTTCACGACCTCGCTGAACGCCGGATGCACGGCGAACAGGAGCGCGGCGAGTCCGGCCGCGGCGTCCCCGAGCCGCAGCCGCAGCGCGACGCGCCAGATCACCAGCGCGTTCAGCGCGTGGAGCAGCGCGTTCGTGAACACGAAGCCGGGGCCGAACAGACCGTCGCCCGTGAGCAGCTTCCAGACCTGGAAGTCGAGCGTGTGCACGCACATCTCGACGGGTCGGTACATCGCGTTCGGCGGCTCGCCGCTCCAGAGCGACGCGTCCACGAAGTAGCGCAGGCGCAGCACGTTGCCGATGTCGGCGAGCGCCGGGTTGCGGACCAGGTGGTGGCCGTCGTCGAAGTGGAACCCGCCGTTCACGATGCCCGGCAGGTACACGAGCAGGGTCGCGACGACGATCCCGAGCGCGACGAGCACGCGGCGCGGCGGCGGCGCGGCGGGAGTCGGGCGCGTCGTCATGCCGCGGCCCCGACGAGCTCGCGGTAGACGTCGCGCGTGCGCTCGGCCGTCGCGCGCCAGGTGTAGCGGCGCACGCGCTCGCGTCCGGAGGTGGCCAGCCGAGCGCGTGCCGGGTCGTCGCGCAGCAGCAGCGCGAGCGCGTCCGCGAGGGCGTCCGCGTCGCGCGGCGGCACGAGCAGGCCGGCGTCGCCGACGACCTCGTCGGACGCGCTGCCCGCACCGCCCACCACGGCGCAGCCCGCGGCCATCGCCTCCGCGAGCGCGAGCCCGAAGCCCTCGTACGACGACGCCGACACGAACACGCCCGCCCCGGCGAGGAGCCCCGGGAGGTCGTCGGCCGCCACCTCGCCGAGGTGCAGCACGTCCTCGCGGCTGCGCAGGCGCGCGAGCAGCGCGTCGCTCTGCCAGCCCGTGCGGCCGGCGACGACGAGCGGCGGCGGCGCGACGCCGCGGGCGCGCAGCAGGTCGAGCGCGTCGAGCAGCACGTCCACGTTCTTGCGCGGCTGCAGCGTGCCGACGCTCAGGAGGTAGCGCTCCGGGAGGCGCAGGCGCGCGCGCAGCGCGGCGAGGGCGTCCGCGGAGTGCTCCGCGAAGAAGCGCGGGTCGACGCCGAGCGGCACGACGCGGATGCGCTCCGCGGGCACGTCGAGGTGCACGCGCAGGTCGCGCGCGGTGTGCTCGGAGATGGCGATCACGCGGTCCGCGCGGCGCACGGCGGCCCGCGTCGTGCGCCGCAGGTACACGCCCGCGGCGCCGCCGAACGTCTCGGGATGGAGCAGCGGCGCGAGGTCGAGCACCGTCACGACGCCCGCGCCGGGCAGCCCGCGCGGCAGCGTCTGCTTCGTGCAGTGCACGACGTCGGCGCCGACGCGCCGCGCGACGACGGGCAGCGCCAGCGACTCCGACAGCGGCCGCGCGAGCGTGCCCCCCGGCATGGGGACGCAGTGCCACGGCGCCCCGCCGCGCTCCGCCTCAGACGTGGGAGCGTCCGCGAGCAGCACGTACTCGTCGTCGCCGGGCAGGGCCACGAGCGCACGGAGGAGCTCGAGCGCGTAGGTGCGCGGGCCGCCGCGGCGCCCCGTGACGGCCTGCAACGCGACTCTCACGCGCCGCTCTCCCGGCACGTCGCGCGGACGCACGGCGTGTTCACTCCGATCCTCCGTTCCGGCTCGCTTCGGGCCGGACCGCGGAGTCCCTGGCCGGCGGCAGCCCATACATTCCATCGGCCGCCGGACCGGAGTACCTTCGCGCGCTCGGTGCCGCGGCCGGCGTGCGGCGCCCCAAGGGAGGCACGATGAAGACCGCGCTCGTCACGGGCATCACGGGCCAGGACGGCTCGTATCTCGCGGAGTTCCTGCTCGAGAAGGGCTACCGCGTCGTCGGCATGGTGAGGCGGTCGAGCGTGGACCGGTTCGAGCGGCTGGAGCACATCCAGGGGCGGCTCGAGCTGATCCAGGGCGACCTGACGGACCAGACCTCCCTCGACACCGCCATGCGCGATCTCAAGCCCGACGAGATCTACAACCTCGCGGCGCAGTCGTTCGTGCCGACGTCGTGGAACCAGCCGGGGCTGACCGGCGAGGTCACGGGTCTCGGCGTCACGCGCATCCTCGAGGCGATGCGCAAGTACAACCCGGAGGCGCGCTTCTACCAGGCGAGCTCGTCCGAGATGTTCGGCAAGGTCGTCGAGACGCCGCAGCGCGAGACGACGCCCTTCTACCCCCGCAGCCCCTACGGTGTGGCGAAGGTGTACGGCCACTGGATCACGGTGAACTACCGCGAGTCGTACGACCTGTTCTGCTGCTCGGGCATCCTCTTCAACCACGAGAGCCCGCGCCGCGGCTTCGAGTTCGTCAGTCGCAAGGTGAGCGACTCCGTGGCGCGCATCCGCGCCGGCAAGCAGGACAAGCTGCGCATGGGCAACCTGGACGCGCGACGCGACTGGGGCTTCGCCGGCGACTACGTCGAGGCGATGTGGCTGATGCTCCAGCAGGACGCGCCCAACGACTACGTCGTCGCCACGGGCGTCTCGCACACCGTCCGCGACCTGCTCGACGCCGCGTTCGCCGCGGCCGGGCTCGAGTGGGAGAAGTACGTCGAGATCGACCCGAACCTGATCCGCCCCGCCGAGGTGGACACGCTCGTCGGCGATCCGTCGCGCGCCCAGCGCGAGATGGGCTGGCAGCCCCGCGTCTCGTTCGAGCAGCTCATGGAGATGATGGTCCGCTCGGACCTGGCTCGTCACGGCGTGGCGTGAGCCCGCGCTCCTCGAGCGCGGCGAGGAACGCACCTGCGACGGCGCGCGGCGAGAAGCGCTCCTCGTAGAGGCGGCGCCCCGCGACTCCCAGACGGGCGACCAGCGTGCGGTCGTCGCGCAGGCGGGCGAGCGCGACGGCGAGGGCGTCCGGGTCGGCGGGCGGAACGAGCAGCGCCGCGTCGCCGAGCGCCGCGCGCGCCGGCGCGGCGTCGCGCGTCACGAGGGCGCGGCCGTGCGCGAGGACGAGCGCGGCCTTGAGCGGCACGACGCGGCCGGCCTTGGCGGTGTCGCCGAAGACCCCGAGCCCGACGTGTGACGCCGCGAGCCGCGCGGCGATCTCCTCGGGCGGACGGAACTCCGGCACGAGCGTGAGGCCGGGCACGCCGGCTGCGCGGGAGCGGACGGCCTCGAGCGTCTGCCCGGCGCCCACCACGGAGACCTCGACACCGTCCCCGCGCAGCCGGGCGCACGCCTCGACCACGGTCTCGACGCCGTGGAGCGGGATGTACGTCGCGACGAGCAGCACGCGCAGCGGCGCCACGTCCGGCAGCGGCGCGGGCGGGCCGGGATCCGCCTGGCACACGGGGACCGGCGCGAAGCGCTCGCGGGCGACGCCGGTGTCGGCGGCGAGCAGTTCGGCGTGCGCCGCGGTATCGCACAGCACGACGTCCGCCGCGCGCGCCTGCACGCGCTCCAGCGCGCGCACCGCGCGGGCCCGCCACGACTCCGGCGCGGCGAGTCGGCGGTCGCGCACGACCGTGTCGTAGAGCGGTACGAACGCGTCGTGCACCAGCGGACGGCGCTCGACGTTCTGGAGCAGGCGCAGGAGCAGCGTGTCCGCGACACCGCCGCTGCCGGCGACGACGACGTGGTGGTCGCCCACGCGGAACCAGCCGCGGGCGAGCCGCAGCGCCGCGCCGAGCTGCCGCCACGCCAGGCGCGCAGCGCCCGCGCCGCGGCCCGCGGCGACGCGCTCGCCCGCCCCGGCGAAGAGCGGCGCGCGCACCTCGACGACCTCGTGGCCCAGTTCGCGCAATCCCGCGATCAGGGTCTCGGAGCGCGGGTAGCCCGGGCCCACCGCGTAGGAACCGAACCAGACGATGCGCAGCGGCGCCGCCGTCGGCGCCGGCGTCACGAATCGCGCTCCGAGCGGTCGAACCGCAGCGCGGAGACCTGCTCGGAGATGAGCGCGAGGGCGAAGAGCAGTACGGACAGCACGAACGCGAGCTGACTGGCGTTCGTGAAGCGGCGCTCGGTGGCGAAGGTCCACGCGTACCAGCCGAGGCCCGCCGCGAACGCGGCCGCCGACACGGGCAGGAACACGCGCAGGGGGCTGAAGATGGTCGCGATGCGCGTGATGATGAGCAGGAAGCGCGCGCCGTCGCGCACGATCCGGATGTGGCTCTTCCCGACGCGCCGGCGGGCCTCGATCGGCACGTAGCGCACCGGGAGCCCCGCGCGGAAGAACGCGAGGGTGATCGTCGTCGGGTAGCTGAAGGTGTTCGGCAGCAGGTAGAGGAAGCGCCGTGCCGCGGCGGTCTCCATCGCGCGGAAGCCGCTCGTCAGGTCCTCGACGCGGCGCCCGACGACGTAGCTCGCGAAGGCGTTGTAGACGCGGTTCGCCAGGCCGCGGTGCACGCCCGTGCCGGTGCCGCGCGTGCGCGCGCCGACGACCATCGCGTAACCCGGGAGCGCGTCGAGGAGCAGCGGAACGTCCTCGGGCGCGTGCTGCCCGTCCGCGTCCATGAAGAGCACGACGTCGCCGCGCGCCGCGCGGAGGCCGGTCTTCACCGCGGCCCCGTTCCCGATGGAGTACGGATGGCGCTCGACGCGCGCGCCGAGCGCCGCGGCGGCGTCGGCGGTGCCGTCGGTGCTCCCGTCGTCGACGACCACGATCTCGTGGGACTCGTGCGGCGGCCGCGCGGCCAGCACGGCGGCGAGACGGCGGAGCACGTCCGGCAGGGCCGGAGCCTCGTTCTTGGCGGGCAGGACGATCGTGACCTTCGACACGGGCGGGCTCCGGGGGGACCGGACGAGTGGTACATCGTCCGCCGGGGCGCCGTCCTTCCGCCCGGGAATCGCACGGGGCCCGGACGTCGCCGCCCGGGCCCCGCGATGTCACCCGGCGCACGAGTGCGCCGGATGGAGCCGTTCGTTAGTTGACCTGCTTCCAGCGGTTGCTGTCACGGCCGGTCGCGCCGACGGCGACGACGCCCGTGATGTTCGTGACCGCGCCACCCGTGTTGGTGAACGCGGAGCCCGACGTGGCCGCCGTGAGGGCGCCCGTGCCGCTGTACGTCGAGACGTCCGTCGCGGTGATGTCACCGGTCTGGTTCACGAAGAACGTGCGGTTGCCGGACGTCGAGTAGTTGGTCGGCCAGGCGTACGCGCACCAGGTCGTCTCGGCCGTGTCGTTGTCGAGCGTGCCGTTGATGCTGTCGCTGGCGGCGGTCGACTCGGCGACACCGATGCCCGCGGCGCCCGGCAGGTACATCGCGAACAGGTAGCCCGAGCGCGAGACCTCGGCGTTGGCGTTCAGCGTGCGGAACGCGCCCGAGAGGACGGGCGGGTTCAGCGGGTTGCCGGCCGTGCCCGTGTTGTCCGTGCGGACGCCGACGGCGCCCGACAGCTCGCGGAACATGCCGAACTCGCCCGTGCCGTCGGCATCGCCGTCGGCCTTCGCGCTGGCCTGGAACTGGGCCTGCGACGAGCTGATGTTGCGCAGCGTCGAGACCGCCGAGGTCTCGTTCGCGTTGAGGCGCGCGCTCAGCAGGTTCGGGATCGCGATCGCCGCGATGATGGCGATGATCGCGACCACGATCATGAGCTCGATCAGCGTGAAGCCGCTCTGCTTCTTCATCTCTCTCTCTCCTTTGCATCTGCGCCGGGCCGCGCGGCCACGCGCGTGGCCCGAGTCGCTCCCTTGCCCCACCGCTATCGGGATGCGTTCGCGAGGCACTTGAGAGGATTCCCGTGTTTTTCGCGGTCCCGCGCGTCGCGGCGCCTCGCGCCGCCGGGCGCGCCGGCCGGGAGCTCGGCGCGCGGCGCCCCGGAAACGGGCGCGGGGCCCGCACGGACTGCGGGCCCCGGGTTCGCGGAAGGGCGGAGTCCGCCTCAGCCGCGGTTCGCGAGCTTCTTCTGGAGCTCGAAGATCGGGAGGAAGACCGCCAGCACGATCGTGCCGACGAGCAGACCCATCACGGCGATCATGATCGGCTCGATCAGGCTCGTGAGGCTCTTGACGGCCGCCTTCACCTGGTCGTCGTAGAACTCGGAGATCTTCTCGAGCAGGTTCTCGAGGGCGCCGGACTTCTCGCCGATCCCGATCATCTTCACGACCATCGTCGGGAACTCGGGACTCTCGCCCAGCGGCTCCGCCAGCGTGTCGCCCTGGCGCACGCTCTCCCGCGCGCGCTCCACCGCGGCGGAGATCACCTTGTTGCCGACCGTCTGCGCCACGATCTCGAGCGCCTGGAGGATCGGGACGCCGGACTTGACCAGCGTGCCGAACGTCTTCGCGAAGCGGCTGAGCGCGACCTTCGAGAACAGCGGGCCGAACACGGGGACGTGCAGCTTGAGCCAGTCCATGTGGCCCTTGCCGCGCTCGGTCTTGCGGTACACGTTCACGCCCACGACCAGCGCGATGATGCCGCCGATCATCAGCAGCACGTTGCTCGACATCCAGTCGGCCAGGTTCAGGATGAGCTCGGTCAGGACCGGCAGCGTGATGTCCATCGAGTCGAACACGTCGCGGAACTTCGGCACGATGCCGAGCATCAGGAACATCGTGATGCCGATCACGAGCACGAGGGACACGACCGGGTACGTCATCGCGGCCTTGATCTCGCGGCGCAGGCCCTCGCTGGCCTCCATGTACTCCGCGAGGCGGACGAGGATGTCGTCGAGCTGACCGGACACCTCGCCGGCGTGGACCATCGAGACGTAGATGTCGCTGAAGCAGCGCGGGAACTTCGCGAGCGAGGTCGAGAGGTCGCCGCCGCCGCGGATGTCCTCGACGACCGAGTCGAGCACGGCGGCGAAGCCCGCGTTCTCGGACTGCTCCTGCAGGATCTCGATCGCCTCGACGAGCGGGATGCCGGCCGCCACCATCGTGGAGAGCTGGCGCGTGAAGATCACCAGCTCCTCGCTCTTGCCCTTGTAGCGCTCCGGCTTGCCGCCCCCGCCCAGGCTGAATCCGCCGCCGCCGCCCGCGCCCTTCGCCTTGACGCTGAGCACGACGAGCTGGCGCTTGCGCAGCTCCGCGACCACGGCTTCCTGGTCGTTGCCCTGAATCGTCCCGGTGACCTTCTTGCCACCGAAGTTCTTCGCCTCGTACTTGAACGTGGGCATGCCGTGGTGTCCCTTCTGGTGCCGGCCGGACCGCCGCTACTCGGCGTCCGCCGAGCGCGCCTTGCGGTCGTGGAGCGTGACGCGCAGAACCTCCTCGATCGACGTGCGGCCGCCGGCGGCCGCGCGCAGGCCGCAGCGGCGCAGCGTGAGCATCTTGTTGTGCAGCGCACGCTGGCGGATGTCGGAGGACGAGCCGCCCGTGATGATGATCCGGCGGATGTCCTCGGAGACGGGCAGCGTCTCGAGCACGGCGAAGCGTCCCGAGTAGCCGTTCGTGCAGCGCGAGCATCCGCGCGGCTGATAGAACTGCAGCTCGACCTCGTCGAAGTCCTGCTGGTCGAAGCCGATCTCCACGAGGCGTTCGCGCGACGGCGTGTCGATCGGCTCGCGGCAGTGCTGGCAGATCTTGCGGCACAGGCGCTGCGCGGAGACGAGCAGCGTGGACGACGCCACCATGAACGGGTCCACGCCCATGTCCACCATGCGTCCGATGGTGGACGGGGCGTCGTTCGTGTGCAGCGTCGAGAGCACCAGGTGGCCGGTGAGTGCCGCCTTCACCGCGATGTCGATCGTCTCGGCGTCGCGGATCTCACCGATGAGGATGGTGTCGGGGTCCTGACGCAGGATCGAGCGCAGCGCCGCGGCGAACGTCAGGCCGCGCTTGGTCGAGACCTGCACCTGGTTGACGCCCTCGAGCTGGTACTCGACGGGGTCCTCGACGGTGACGAAGTTCTCCTCGGGCGAGAGCATCTCGCGCACGGCGGAGTACAGCGTCGTGGACTTGCCGGAGCCGGTCGGTCCGGTGACGAGGATCATCCCGTACGGCTGCTGGATCGCGTACCGGAAGTCGTCGAGGGCCTGCGCCTCGAAACCCAGCGACTCGAGGTTGAGCTGGAGGTTCGAGGCGTCGAGGAGACGCAGCACGACCTTCTCGCCGTGGATCATCGGCAGGACGCTCACGCGGAAGTCCACCTGCCGCCCGTCGATGCGCATCTGGAACTTGCCGTCCTGCGGCTTGCGCCGCTCGGCGATGTCCATCGCGGACATGATCTTGAGACGCGACACCACCGCGTTGTGCATCTTCTTCGGAGGCGAGAACGCCTCCTTGAGCACGCCGTCCTTGCGCAGGCGTACGAGCACCTTGCGCTCGTAGGGCTCGATGTGGATGTCCGACGCGCGGATCTTCGCGGCCTGGTAGATCACCATGTTGACGAACTTGATGACCGGGCTGCCCTCGTGGTCGGCCATCGACTCGCTGTCGAGCGACTCGAGGTCGTCGGTGTCGTGCTCCTTGAGCTCGAGATCGCCGCCCTCGCCCAGTGAGCCGAGCAGGTCCTCGACCTGCTTCTCGCTCGAGCGGTAGCCGCGGTCGAGCGCGGCCTTCAGGTGGTCGTCGAGGGTGAGCACCAGGCGCAGGTCGCAGCCCGTGGCGATGCGCACGTCGTCGAGCTTCACGACGTCGAACGGGTTCGTGAGGGCGATCGTCATCACGTCGCCGATGCGCGAGACGGGGAAGATGCCAAGGTCGTACGCGAGCTCCTTCGGCACCGTCGCGAGCACGTCGGGATCCGCGGTGACGTGTCCGAGGTCGATGGGCGCCACGCGCGAGTGGTTCGCGAGCAGCCCGAGCAGAGAGTGGTCGTCGATGAGCCGCCGCTCGACCAGCACCGACGAGAGGTGGCGGGCCGTGCCGTCCGCCTTCTCCAACGCCTCCTTGAGGGCCTCCGGCGTGACGACGCCGGAGTCCTCGACGATGCGGGCCACTCGCCTGTTGAAGGAGATCATGGATCAGTTCCGCTGGAAAAGGCGCTTCAGGTCCTCGGGGTCCGCCGAGTGCGAGAGCGCGTCCTCGTACGTGATCGAGCCGGACTTGTGCAGCTCGTGGAGGCTCTGGTTCATCGTGCGCATGCCGAGCTTCCCGCCGGTCTGCAGCAGGCTGTAGACCTGGTGGATCTTGTCGTCGCGCATGAGCGCGCGGATGGCCGGCGTGCACAGGAGCACCTCGGCGGCCAGCACGCGCCCGCGGCCGACGGCACGCGGCAGGAGCTGCTGCGAGAACACCGCCTGCAGCACGAAGCTGAGCTGCGTGCGCACCTGCGGCTGCTGGTAGCTCGGGAAGATGTCGATGATGCGGTTCACCGTGGTGATCGCGTCCGACGTGTGCAGCGTCGCGAAGGTCAGGTGGCCCGTCTCCGCGATCGTGAGCGCGGCCTCGACGGTGTCGCGGTCGCGGAGCTCGCCGATCATCACGACGTCGGGGTCCTGACGCAGCACGCTGCGGAGCGCGGCCTTGAACTCGTGCGTGTCGCTGCCGAGCTCGCGCTGGTTGCAGAGGCAGTTCTTGTTGCGGTGCAGGAACTCGATCGGGTCCTCGATCGTGACCACGTGACCCGAGCGGTTCATGTTGATGTAGTCGATCATCGACGCGAGCGTCGTCGACTTGCCCGAGCCCGTCGCGCCGGTGACGAGGATCAGGCCCTTCGGCAGGTTGCAGAGGCTCTCGCACACGGCCACGGGCAGGCCCAGGTGCGAGAACGACGTGATCTCGTAGGGGATGACGCGCAGCACCGACGCGACCGTGCCGCGCTGCATGAACACGTTCACGCGGAAGCGCCCGAGGCCGTCGATCCCGAACGAGAGGTCGAGCTCGAGCTCCTTCTCGAAGTGCGCGATCTGCTCGTTCGAGAGGTACGAGTAGACGAGCTGCTGGGTGGCGTCCGGCGAGAGCAGGTCGTGCTCGGTGCTCACGAGCACGCCGTCCACGCGGATCTTCGGCGGGCTCCCTGCGCTGATGTGCAGGTCGCTGCCGCCGCGCTGCACCATGATGGTGAGCAGTTCCTCGATCGAGACCATCGCGGGTTCTCCTGGCGGGAGCCCGCACGGGGGTGCGGTCTCCTCGGCCGGTATCGAACCTGCGACGGCCCAGGGTTTAGCTCCGTGGACGCTGCATGTGGCGCGGGCGCGACGTGCCGCCGCACGGCCGGACCGGCTCGCGCGCCCCCGGAACGCGACACGGCCGCACGCGCGAGCGTGCGGCCGTGGTCGGAGGCGGCGGGCCGGCGCTGCCGGCGCTCCCGGCGGTCAGTCCTCCTCGACGCGGTGCTTCGCGTACTCCGCCATCAGCTTCTGGGCCACCTGCCCTGGCACGATGTCGAGGTGGCTGAAGTGCAGCGAGTACGCCCCCTCGCCCGACGTCATCGAGCGCAGGTCGGTCGAGTAGGTCTGCACCTCCGACAGCGGGATCTGCGCGCGGATGACGACGTGGTCGTCGTGGGAGTCCATGCCGGTGATGCGCCCGCGGCGCGTGTTCAGGTCGCCCGAGATGTCGCCCATGTGCTTCGCGGGGACGTCGATCTCGACGTCCATGAGGGGCTCGAGCAGCGCGGGCTTCGCCGCCTCGAACGCGTTCCGGAACGCGCGTGAGCCGGCCATCTTGAACGCCGCCTCGGACGAGTCCACCGGGTGGCTCTTGCCGTCGTAGACCTCCACGCACACGTCCACCACCGGGTAGCCCGCGATGACGCCCTTCTCGAGCGTCTCCCGCACCCCCTTCTCGATCGCCGGGAGGAAGTTCTTCGGGATCGAGCCGCCGACCGTCTTGTCGTGGAACTCGAAGCCGCTGCCGCGCTCCGTCGGCGCGATGCGCAGGTAGACCTCGCCGAACTGCCCGCGGCCGCCCGTCTGCTTCTTGTGCCGGTGGTGCCCCTCGGCCTTGCCGAGCACGGTCTCCTTGAGCGGCACGCGCGGGATGTGCGTCTCCATCTCGAGCTTGAAGCGCTGCTTGACGCGGCGCAGCACCGTGTCGAGGTGCAGGCTCGAGCGGCCGGAGATCACGAGCTCGTTGGTCTCGGCGTTGCGCTCGGAGTGGAAGCTCGGGTCCTCGTCGGCCATGCGCGCGAACGCGGCGTTGATCTTGTGCTCGTCGCCGCGCGCCTTCGAGACGACGGCGAGCTGCACCATGGAGCGGCGGAACGGCGGCGCCTCCACGACGACGTGTTCGCCCGGCGCGGAGACGGTCGCGCACAGGTGCAGGTCGTCCACCTTCGCGACGCAGAAGACGTCGCCGCAGCCGACGTCGTGCACGGGCGCGAGGTCCTTGCCCTGGGGCCTCGTCGGGTGCGCGAGCTTGACGTTCGACTTCGTGGCCGAGTTCCAGACCACGCCGTCGGCGGGAAGGGTGCCGCGCAGCACGCGCAGGAACGCCTCCTTGCCGACGTGCACGTCGCTCGTGATCTTGAACACGGTCGCGACGAAGCCCGAGCCCTGGGCCAGGTCGATCGGGTCGCCCGCCTCGTTGCGGGCGACCACGCCGGTCGGACGCTCGGACGAGGGCGTGTGCAGCGCGAGGAAGTCGAGCACCTCGGGCAGCCCGACGCCGGTCAGGGCGGATGCGAAGAGCACCGGCACGACGGTCCCCGCGCGCATGGCCTTCGTCAGCGCGCGCGCCATCTCGTCGGGGGCGATCTCCTCGCCGCCGAGGTAGCGCTCGAGCAGCGAGTCGTCGGCCTCGACCACGGCCTCCATGAGCGCGCCGCGCGCCTCGTCGACGTCGCCGAAGAGCGGCGCTCCCCCCCCGCCGCCGAAGCACGGGACGACCGACTTGAAGTCGGGGCCCTTGCCGTCGGGCAGCACGAACGGGACGCACGCGTTCCCGCACAGCTTGCGGACGGCGGCGAGCGTCGCCTCGGGGTCGGCGTTCTCCGAGTCGAGCTTCGAGATCACGACGGCGCGCGCCTTCCCGAGCTTCGTCGCGGCGTCCCACATCCGTCGCGTGTTCACGCCCGGCCCCGTGATCCCGTTCACGAAGACCACGGCGGTGTCGCAGGCCCAGAGCCCGGCGATCGCCGCGCCGTTGAAGTCCGGATAGCCCGGGCAGTCCACGAGCTGCAGCTCGACGCCCTTCCAGGGCAGGTGGACGGGGGTCGCATCGATCGAGTGGCCGCTCTCGCGCTCGTCGGGCTGCCAGTCGCTGACCGTGTTGCCCTCGGTGACGCTGCCGGCCCGGCCCGTCACGCCGGCCCGGTGGAGCGCCTGCTCCACGAACGTCGTCTTGCCGGAGTCGCCGTGCCCCACGACGGCGACGTTGCGTAGAGAGCCCGAGCGGTCTGGCATGCGTCCTCCGCACCCTGTGCGCGACGGACAGCCCGCCGCGACGAGCCGCACATGGTAGCGAGCACGGCGTGCGACGTCGCGCGTGGAGTCACACCTTCGGGCGCCTTCCGACGTGCGGGGCGGGCCCGGAATCGGAAGGGCCCGGCTCGTGGGAGCCGGGCCCTGGGCATCTGCCCCCGGGGCGGCCCGGGGAGTGGTCGGCCGCGTCGTGACGACCCCGTCCTGTTCCGGTCAGCCGCCTGCTCGGACGGCCCGCTGCACGCGCAGCGTCGTGGAGATCTCTCTCCACCCCCTAACGGACCTGTCGTTCTCCCTGGCTTGGTAAGGACCTTCGGTTGCCGGACGGGAGCCGGCTGTCACGGCGGACCACGTCCCCAGGCGCCCCGAGGCGCAAGGGAAGGACTGCGTGCGATCTAGCGGGCCATCGCCTCGGCGGCGTCGGCCGGCATCACGACGACGATCGCCACGCGACGGTTCTTCGCGCGGTTCTCCTTCGTCGTGTTCGGGACGAGCGGCTCCTGCTCGCCGCGCGAGACGGCCTCGAGCCGCCCCGGCGCGACGCTCATCTCGGTCTCGAGGAAGCGCACCACCGCGAGCGCGCGCTCCTGGCCGAGGCGCCAGTTGTCGCCCCACTTCGCCTTCGTGCGCTTGAGCGGCTCGTTGTCGGTGTGCCCGACGATCCGGACGCTGAACGGCGCGAAGCGGCCGTTGATCTGGGGGGCGAGCTGACGGAGGAGCGACTTGCCCTCCTTCGTGAGCTCCGCCTCGCCCGAGGCGAACGTCACGTCGCTCGAGAGACGCATCTCGACGTTGCCGTCGTCGGTCGCGAACGCGGCGATGCCCTTGCCCTTCAGATCCTCGACGACGCGCGCCGCGGCCTCGCGGCGCGTGTCGACGGTCGGCTCGGATGCGGTCGGCTGCGAGTTCAGCGCATTCGCGTACTCGTTCGCGCGATCGGCGGCCGTGCGGGCCGCCTCGCGAGCCTCGGCCAGCTCGCGCTCGCGCTGTGCGAGCTGCGACTTCGTTGCCTCCTGCTGCGCTGCGAGATCGACGATCTGCTGCCGCGCCTCGTCGCGCTGCTGCACCACGTCGAGCGTCTCGCCGTGCAGCTCGTTGTACCGGGTCTCCCAGTCGTCGCTGGCGCAACCCGCCAGCACGACCGCTGCCACCAGACCCAACAGAGCGAGCGAACGACGAATCATGACTGTCCTCCCGAGCGCACCCCGGAACCGGCCGGGCCCTCACCGGCGCCTCGACGGATCGCGCACCGACGCGTCGTAGCGCGCACGGCAACCCTTCCGCGCGCCGCGCGACCGCCGGCGCCGATCGTGTGTCGCCCGAGTGTAGGGAGCGGCGGTCGCGGGTCAAGTCAGAAACGCAATTTCTTGGGGCTGTTGTGCAATTCCTGCGCTACCGAGCGTGGTCCGGCGGCAGCCGCGAGTGGACGTACGGGGGGCGTCGAGGCGACGCGGAGGCGCAGGCGGGGCCGTCGGGACGCCACGGGCGGCGAGGGGCGGGCGACGGAGCCGGCGCGGCCGCGGAGGTGCGGCGCGCGGGAGGCGTGGCGGCAGCCGCGGCTCAGCGGCCGCCGAGCGCGGCGACGCGCTCGAGGTACCAGTCGAGCGCGGCCAGGCCGAACAGCATCTCGACGTAGCCGCCGACCGCGAGGTACGGCCCGAACGGGATCTCGCGGCTGCCCTTGCGGACGCGCTGGACGAGGCCGACGACGGCGCCCAGGAACGCTGCGACGACCAGCGCGAGCAGGACGGCCGCCGGGCCGACGAATCCGCCGATCATCCCGAGGAACTTCACGTCGCCGAAGCCCATCGCCTCCTTGCCGAACACGCGCGTGCCGACGGCGCCGAGGCCCCAGATCACGCCCGCGCCGACGGCGACGCCGAGCCCCGAGACGAGCGCGGCCTGGAGCGGCAGCGGCAGCGCGGCCGGCAGCCACGGCAGCGGGCGCCGCGCCGCGCCGAGGACGAGCTCGGGGACGACGGCGGCGCACGCGGGTCCGGCCCACATGCCGGGTATCGTGATCTCGTCCGGGAGCACGAACAGGTCGAGGTCGATCAGCGACGCGGCGAGGAGCGCCGACGTGACGACGAAGACCACGGCGAGGTGCAGCCACGCCCGCGGCTCGAGGAGCATGCCGGGGGCGGAGACGAGCACGTGCCAGGCACCGAGCGCCAGGAGCCCGCTGAGCAGCTCGACGACGGCGTAGCGCGGGGAGATCCGCCCCTTGCACCCGCGGCAGCGCCCGCCGAGGAGCACCCACGAGAGCACGGGCAGGTTGTCCACCGCGCGCACCGGAGTGCGGCACGCCGGGCAGCGCGAGCGCGGACGGACGAGCGAGATGCCGAGCGGCAGGCGGTGCGCGACGACGTTCAGGAACGAGCCGACGATCGCGCCGAACGCGAACGCCCCGGCGGCGGCGACGGGTCGGAGCGCCTCGAGCGCGGGATCAGGCATCCGCGGCGGCTCCCTCGGCGGCGAGGCGCGCGCCGTCCCAGACGTAGCGGGCGCCGCAGCGTGCGCAGGCGCAGGTCGCCGGTGCGGGACGGGCCCCGAGCGGCAGCGTCTCCCCGCAGCGGCACACCCAGCCCGCGACGCGCGCCGGCACGCCCATCACGAGCGCGTGGTCGGGGACGGACGCTGCGACGACCGCGCCCGCTGCGACGAACGCATAGCGCCCGACGCTCACGCCGCAGACGACCGTGCAGTTGGCCCCGAGCGTGGCGCCGCGGCCGACGTGCGTCGCCTCGTACTCGGTGCGGCGCGAGACGTGCGCGCGCGGATGCGCGACGTTCGTGAAGACGGCCGACGGGCCGCAGAAGACGTCGTCCTCGAGCTCCACGCCGTCGTAGATGCTGACGTTGTTCTGCACCTTGACGTTGTCGCCGAGGCGCGCGCCGCCGGCCACGAAGACGTTCTGGCCGAGGCTGCAGCCGCGCCCGATGCGCGCGCCGGCCATCACGTGGCAGAAGTGCCAGATGCGGGTACCCGCGCCGATCACGGCGCCTGCGTCGACGATCGCCGACGGATGCGCGGAGAAGGCCGTCTCGTCGCGTCCCAACGGGCGCCCTCCCTGCTCCCTCCGGAGGGGCTGCCGGACGCTCCAAAGTGGTTGCCCCACAACGGTTTGGCGGATTGTATCGAGAGCGCGTGGAGCCTCCATCAATTCCGAAAAAACCGTTTTGCGGCGCTCTCGCCCGCTTGCTACAGTCTCGCCCCTCAGGGCTGACGGACACGGGCCCGCGCCATGCCGCGCGACAGGTCCGCCTAGTTTGGAAGGGAGTACCATGGGCACGAAGGGCTTCGCTTTCCTCGTCGGGACCGTGGCGGCCGGCGCGCTGCTCTCGGGCTGCAGCACTCCGCCCAAGCCGGGCCACGGGCAGACCGCGCACGACCAGGTCTATCCGCTCGAGCGCTCGGCGGACCGCGAGGAGGTCGACCGCCGGTTCGACGAGGCGTATCCGGGCGCGCTGAACTGGGGCTGGGTCTGGTTCCGCGACCGCTGGTTCGACCTGTGGGACATCCCGTCCTGGGACATCCAGTTCGGCCGCGGCTTCGGCGTCAACGTCACGGCGACCGAGTACGCGCAGGCCGGCATCGGCTGGTGGGACGGCATGAGCCTCGGCGAGCGCGGCCGCTCGTGGGGCATGTGGGACGAGCACGTCGTCCACCGCGGCCTCGGCCCGTTCTACTGGGTCGAGATCGAGCGCACGCCGAAGTGGGGCACGAAGAACCTCTTCGACCACGAGTACAAGTACACGGGCTGGGACCTCTTCGAGGAGTCCGGCAACAAGGCCGCGCACCACGACTGGGCCGATCTCGGCGCGGGCGCGAACGTGCTGGCCGTCGGCGCGAGCGTCGCGGCGAGCCCGGTCGAGGCCGTCGACTTCATCGCGGGCCTGATCCCGATCCAGCTCGTCACGGGCTGGTTCGGTGCGCACCAGCCGGTCTTCGACATCAAGTCGGACGACACCTACAACCGCATGGCCCACGAGCTGGCCGAGGAGAAGGGCCTGGGTCGCTGACCCGAGCTCTTCCGCGGCACCCGCGACGCGGGTGGCGGGACACGAGGGGAGTCGGCCGCGGCCGGCTCCCCTCGGCGATTCCAGGCGGGCCTCGGCGCTTCCAGGCGGGCCTCGGCGATTCCGGGGCCTCGACGATCGCGCGGCGGGGCGGGCGCCGTCGGGAGGAGCGCAGTGCCGCGCGTGGCGCACCCGCGGCGTCGCGGCGCGACAAGGACGTGCGGCGCCCGACCCTCCAGCCGAGCGCGCTGCGCGCGGCGCACGCCCCGCTGCGCGCGGCGTCCCGCGGCCCGGCGACGCGGAGTCGTCGGTGGAGCGGACCGCGCGGGCTGCGGCCGCGCGCCGCCGCGACCTGCGCCCACCGACGCCGGTTCGTCGGTCCGCGTGTCCGCTCACGCGCACCTCGTCTCCGTCGCGGACCGCGCCGTGGGCGGCGCGGGCGGGGCGCGTGTAGCATCCGCCGATGCGTCCGATCCTCCCTGCGCTCGCGCTCGCGCTCGTGGCCACGGCGTGCGCGTCGCCGTCGGCCGAGCAGCACGCGCTCGAGCTCATGCGCGACGGCATCCGCGCCGGCCGCGACGGCGACCTCGACCGGGCGGCCGAGCTGCTCGGGCAGGCGGCCGACGAGCAGCCGGACTTCGTGGACCCGCTCATGTTCCTCGCGAACGTGCACGAGCGGCGCGGCGACACGGCGGCGGCGCGCGCCGCCTACCTGCGCGCCCTGCAGGCGGATCCGACGCTCACGGCCGCGGGCGTGGCCCTCGCGCTCACGTACGCGCAGGAAGGCGACTTCGACGGCGCGCGGACCTGGCTCGAGCACGCCCTCGACACCGACCCGGGCTTCGAGCCGACCTTGTTCAACCTCGGCGCGCTCGCCGAGCGCTCGGGAAACGCGCGCGACGCGGTGGCCTGGTACCGACTCGCCGCCGCGCTGGACCAGCGCTCCCCCGCCGCGCTACTCCGCATCGCCGCGCTCGAGCTCGCCTCGGGCGATCGCGGGGCGGCGCAGGCGGCAGCCCGCGCCGCCGCCACGCGCGCGCCGGACGCCCCCGCGGTGGCCGCCGCGCTGCGCGCCACCGGCGCCGCCGACTGACGCGGCGCGCGGCCCGAACCCACCGAGGAAGCCGGGGCGGGATCGTGCGGCTGCCGCGGCGCGCGCGGCGGCGACGTGGCGGCGCGCGCGACGCAGGGCCCGGTGCGACGCCGAGCGCAGTGAACCGTGGTCGGCACACGCCGCGCAGACTCACGCTGCCACGACCCGCGCATGCAGGCCGCACGGCGTGAACGCGCCGCGCGCCGCGCGGCGCGACCCGGCGCGACCCGGCCCCGGCCCCGGCCCCGGCCCGGCCCGGCCCTGGCCCGGCTCCGGCCTGGCTCCGGCCCCCCGGTGGGAGCGACGCACGCGGCCGTGCGCCTTCTGTCGCAGAGCGGGCGCGCCGCCCGCCGACGCTCCCCATCTCGGGGCGACGCGCCGGTCCCCGCGTGCCCCGCGTGCCCCGCGTACCCCGCGTACCCGCGGATCGGGTGCGTCGGGCTCTGCAGAGCGGGTCCCGCGCGGCGCACGCCCGCGGACGGGCCGCGCGGCTCGCGCCGCGCAGCCGTCGGTCGCGCTCGCCGGCGTTCGCCGGCGTCGCGGGTTCAGAACGGAATCGCGCTCAGAACGGAATGTCGTCGAAGTCGTAGCCGGACTGCTGCTGCGGCGACGCCGCGCCGCGCGGCGCAGCCGCGGGCTCGCGGCCGCCCTCGCGCGACGGCTCGGACTCGCGGGGCAGTTCGGCACGGCGGATGCCGCTGCTGCCGCCGCCGCCTCCCCCGCCGCCGCCGTCGCGGCCGCCGAGGAACTGCACGCGCTCGGCGACGACCTCGAGCTTCGAGCGCTTCTGGCCCGTCTCGCGGTCCTCCCACGTCGAGTACGCGAGGCGCCCCTCGACGAACACCGGCCGGCCCTTCGAGAGGTACTCGTTGCACGTCTCGGCCTGCCGTCCGAAGACGACCAGGTCGACGAAGCAGGTCTCCTCCTGCTGCTCGCCCGAGGGCGTGCGCCACTGACGGTTCACGGCGAGTCCGAACTTGCAGATCGGCGTGCCGCCGGTGCCGCCGCCGGTGTAGCGGAGCTCGGGATCGCGGGTCAGGTTGCCCATCAGCAGGACCTTGTTGAAGTTGGCCATGTCTACTCCTCGCTCGGCCGGCGCTCGGCGGCGCCGGACGGGCTTCGTTGGTCTCCGGGAAACGCTGTACGATCGCCGCCCACAGGCGACGGTTGCGGGCGAGGGGCCTGCCGCGCGCCTGCGCGGAGGTGCCTCGCGATGCCTGGATCGATGCAGTCGGAAGCCACGCACACGGGCGGCGAGCGCCGCCGGGCACCGCGCGCGCGGACCGATCTCCCCCTCACGCTCAGTGTGCCGGGCAAGTCGGCCCCCGCACGCATCTGCGACATCTCGCTCTCCGGCGTGTGCTGCACGACCGACCGCCCGATCGGCGTGATGACGCAGGTCGGGCTCGTGATCATGCTGCCGGAGCACTCGCGCAAGGCGTCGATCGAGTGCCGGGGCGCCGTGGTGCGTAGCCGCAAGCTCGCGGGCGAGCGGCCCGCGAACGCGGCGTACGAGACGGCGATCTTCTTCACCAGCATGTCCGACGACGACCGGGTCGAGCTCCAGCAGATCCTCGACGAGCTGCGCGCGGCTTCCTGACGACCCCGCGTCCGCGATGCACGGACGCAGCTCGCACGCTGCGCAGCCGTCGCGCGTGAGGGAGCGTAGCACCCGCGGGTGACACCCCGCCGCGTGGCGCAGCCGGCCCGGCCGCGAGGCATCAGCGGCTGCCGCGCCCGGGTCACGTCGCCTCGAGCGAGCGGCGCACCCGCGCGTCGTAGCGCGCCGCGCCCGCGAGGCCGTACGCGTCCACGCGCGCGAGGCCCGCTCCGAACGCGCCGCCGAGCATCGCCGCCATGTGCAGAGCCCCGACCGCGTTCGGCGTGACGCCGGGGATGCGCACCGCGACGACCGGCACGCCGGCCTCGCGCAGCACGTCGCGCAGCGCTCCGACCGCCGCCGCGGCGACGCTGCTGAGCTGCCGCCCCGCCAGGTGGTCGAGTCCCGGCGCACCCGCGGGGACGACGCGATCGCGCGCCGTCGCGCCGGTCTCGAGCAGGACCACGGCGGTGTCGCCGGCCCCGGAGAGGCAGCGCTGCGCGAGCCGCGCGCCGTCGCGCGCCAGCGTGACCGCCGTGCACGCGAGCGCCGGTGCGTCGCCCGCGTCGCCGCGGCGCCCCATGCACTCCTCGAAGAGCCGCGCGATCTGCGCCGCGCTCGCCGCGAGCGCCTCGTGACACGCCACGAACTGCACCTGGCGGCGGCCGCGGAGCGTCGCGAGCAGATGGAGCGTCGAGGCCAGCAGGTACGCCGGGTTGGCGCGCAGGTCCTCGCCCGCCGTGCGCTCCGCGGCGGCGTGGGCGCCGGCGAGCACGCCGCGCACGTCCACGCCGGCCAGCGCCGCCGGCAGGAGTCCGATCGGCGTGAGCGCGGAGAAGCGCGCGGGCACGTTCGACGGCACGGCGAACGAGAGCAGCCCCTCGCGCAGCGCCTCCTCGCGGAGCACGCCGCCGCGCACGTCGGTCACGAGCACGAGGTGGTCCTGGAAGCCCTGGCCGATGCGCTTCTTGAGCATGTCGCGCACGATGCCGAACTGCACGAGCGGGCCGAGGTCGCCGCCCGAGCGCGAGACCGAGAGGAGGAGTGTCTGCTCGACGGCGAACGACTCGAGGAACGCTCCGAGCCGCTCGGGCTCGATCGCGTCGACGACGAACACGCGCGGCCGACCCGCGCGCCCCGCGCGGGGCAGGAGGTTGTGGAACGGGTGCGCGAGCGCGCCGAGCAGCGCCTCGACGACGTCGGCCTCGGCCCCCTGCGCCAGCACGGCCACGTTCTCGAAGCGCGACGCGAGCGCCTCGGCGGACTCGCGGGCGCGCATCGCCTCGCGGCCGAGCATGTAGAGGTCGGCGAAGCCCACCTGGCCGCGGGCGCGCGCGAGCAGCAGGTCGTCGTGCACCTCGCGGCCGCGCGCCACGAGCGCGTCGAGTTCGACCGGCCGCAGCCCGTTCGCGGCACCGACGACGTCGTCGAGGGCGGGGGCGGCGTCGACGCTCAGCAGTTCCGTGGTCATGCGGGCTCCGGTCCGGTGGCGGCCCCGAGGAGGTTCCGGCCCGTCATCGCGGCGGGTTGCGCGATGCCCTGGAGCGCCAGCACCGTCGGGGCGATGTCGGCGAGGCGCCCGCCGCCCACGAGGCGGGCGCCGCGCGGCGCCCCGTGCAGCAGGAAGGGCACCGGGTTGGTGGTGTGCGCCGTGTGGGGCTGCCCGGTCGCGGGGTCGCGCATCATCTCGGCGTTGCCGTGGTCGGCGGTGATCCCGACCATGCCGCCGCGGGCGTCGATCGCCGCGACGAGCCGCCCCACGCACGCGTCCACGACCTCGACCGCGCGCACGGTCGCGTCGAGATCGCCCGTGTGCCCCACCATGTCGGGGTTCGCGTAGTTCAGCACGATGCCGCGATGGCGCCCGGTCGCGATCTCGGAGAGCAGCCGGTCGGTGAGCTCCGGCGCGCTCATCTCGGGCTGGAGGTCGTACGTGGCGACCTTCGGCGACTGCACGAGCACGCGCTCCTCGCCGTCGAGAACCGCCTCCTTGCCGCCGTTGAAGAAGTAGGTGACGTGCGCGTACTTCTCGGTCTCCGCGATGCGGAGCTGCGGCATGCCGCGCGCGGACCAGACCTCGCCGAGCAGGTCGACGTAGGTCACCGGCGGGAACGCCGCGGGCCACGTCTGGCGCTCGTCGTAGACCGTCATCGACGCGAGGGCGAGCCCGGGGAAGAACCACGCACCGCGTGGGAACGCGGTGAACGCCGGGTCGGTGAGCGCCGCGCACATCTGGCGCGCGCGGTCGGCGCGGAAGTTCCAGAAGACGGCCGCGTCGCCCGGCCGCACGAGCGGGCCGGCGCCCCCGACCAGGGCGCGGGCGGCGGCGAGCACCGTGGGCTGGACGAACTCGTCGCCCTCGCCGCGCTCGTACGCCGCGGCGACCGCCGCGCAGGCGTCCGGAGCAGCAAGCCCCTCGCCGCCGACGACCGCGCGCCACGCCCGCTCGACGCGCTCCCAGCGCTTGTCGCGGTCCATCGCGAAGTAGCGCCCCGTGACCGTGGCGATCGTCGCCTTGCCGCGCGCGTGCTCGACGAGCCCCGCGACGTACCCGTCGGCCGAGCGCGGCGGCGTGTCGCGGCCGTCGGTGAACACGTGCACGAAGACGCGCTCGGGCGGCAGCGCGCGCGCCGCGAGGTCGATCAGCGCGCGCACGTGCGGGTCGCTCGCGTGGACGTTGCCGGGCGAGTAGAGCCCCATCAGGTGCACGCGCCCGCCCGAGCGGACGGCCGCGCCGACGGCGCCGGTGAACGTGGGGTTCTCGAACAGCGCACCCGACGCGATCGACTGGTCGATGCGCACGATGTCCTGCGGGATGATGCGACCCGCGCCGATGTTCAGGTGCCCCACCTCGGAGTTGCCCATGATCCCGGCGGGCAGGCCGACGTCGAGGCCGGACGCGCTGAGCGACGTCCACGGGTCCTCGGCGTACAGCCGGTCGAACACGGGGGTGCGCGCGAGCGTGACGGCGTTGCCCGGCCCCGCGGGCGCGAGCCCGAAGCCGTCGATCACGATCAAGAGGAACGGTCCGTCCATCGTCTCGGCGTACGCCTCCGCGCGCGTCCACTCCCGTGGTCGCACGGGAGCGCCCGAGGTTACATGGAGCGCGCGACGCCGTCGCACTCAGCGGACGACGAGCGTCCCGAACGGCGTCACGGCTGCGATCCGCGCGTCCGCGGGCGGCGCGTGCGGCGGGCGCACGAGACGCCACGCGGCGGCGTCGGTGTCGTCGTCGGGGAGCGTGCGGACGCCGAGGTGCCAGCGCAGGAACGCCTTGTCGCGGGCGTCCTCGGGGTCGAACGTGCCGCGGACGACGGCGGGCGCGCGGCCCTCGGCGGCGAGTGTGCGCAGCGCGCGAGCGGCGGCGCGCCAGGCGCGGTCCCCCGTCGCGGATCCGGCCACGAGAGTCGGCACCGCGGCGCACACCACGACGCCGACGCGCAGCGCGCGACCGCTCCACCGGGGGGCACGCACCGGCAGCGCGAGTCCCGCCAGCGCCGCGAGGCACGGCCACGCGGCGAACAGGTAGCGCGACGCCGGCCGCAGCGTGACGGCCGCGCCCAGCCAGGCCGCCAGAACGCCCGCCCCGAGGAGCCGCCACGCGGCGACGTGCTGCGGACGACCGCGGGCCCGCACCAGCGCCGCCGCGGGCAGGAGCAGCCAGGGGAGCGCGTACGTGACGAGCCGCGCGCTGAAGTAGCCGAACTGGCGCTCCGCGCGCGCGTGCTGCGAGCCGCCCTCGAACGACGGCAGCACCTGCGCGCGGAGGTACGCGCCCCAGAAGCCGTCGCCCGTCACGGCGGCGTGGGCTCGGTCGAGCAGCACGAGCGGCAGCGCCGCGAGTGCGAGTGCGGCCAGCACGCGCCCGAGCGGGGGTCGCAGCTCCGGGTCGGCGCAGACGACGGCCAGGGGCACGAGCACGACGAGCGCCCCGGCACCGCGGACGAGGAACGCCGCCGCGAGCGCGAGCGCCGTCCACGCCACGTGTGCGCGCGCCTCGCGCAGGCGCAGCGCCGACGCGAGCGTCCACGCGACCGCGGCCGCGAACGCGGGCTCGAGCGCAGCGCGTCCCGCGCAGCGCAGCACGGGCACGTGCAGCAGGAACACGCACGCGGCCGCGAGCGGCGCGAGCCCGCCGCGGAAGCGCCGGACGAGTGCCGCGACGCCCGCGGCGGCGGCGGCCGTCGCCAGCGCGTTGGCGACGGCGGACGCGCGCTCGGCGGCAAGTCCCGCGCGCCCGAGGAGCGCCGCGGGCCACACGCCCCCCGGCGGGTGCTCGCGGAACCAGGTCCACGAGCCGTCCCGCGCCCACTGCGGGGCGCTCCACGGGGCCGCGCCCGTGGCGATGTCGCGCGCGAGCGAGGCGTACGTGCACGAGTCGCCGTCGAGGTAGAGCGGCGGCAGCAGCGCGGCCGCCGCCGCCGCGAGCGCCGCCGCGAGTCCGAGCGCGAGCGCGTCGCGGCGGGCGTCCGGGTCAGCGGACGCGGACAAGGCGCGCGTCCGGGATGCCCGCGGCCTCGCGTGCGGCCCGCGTCTCGTCGAGCCACCGGCGGCCGTCCTCGGTGTAGCCGGCGGTCGGGCGCACCTCCGGGCAGAGCTCGGCGAACCAGGCGTTCCAGAGCGTCATGTGGAGCTCGCGCAGGTACTTCGCGAGCATCGACGCGAGCGCCGTCTGGGGCGCGGACGCGTCGGCGCCCACGCGGTACTCGATGCGGAACGAGCGCGCGCCGCGGCGCACCTCGTACCAAGAGCGCTGCTCCGACTCGCCGCGCGTCCACACGAACCCGTCCGGGTAGCGCTCCTGGAGCGGAGGGCCGTAGCGTTTGCGTCCGCCCTGGCGGTCGAACACGACGACCACCGGCTCGTCGGGGCGCGCCGCCGCCGCGAGCCGCTCGAACACGCCGCACGACAGCTCGAAGAGCGTGTCGGACTTGTTGCCCGAGGCGCCGAACAGCGCGTTCAGCCGCTCCTCCGGGACGACCTCGGCCGCGAGTCCGGAGAGCGCCACGCCCGCAGCGCCGAGCCGCGACCGGAGCTCGCGCGCCTCGCCCTCGAGGTCGTCCCCGTGGGCGAGCGGCCCGTGCGCGAGCGGGAAGCGCGGCAGACCGCCGGCGTACCACGCGGAGTCGCGCCGTGCGCCCGGGTCGACGCCGACGTCCACCAGCAGGTCGTCGAGGCAGGAGGGCGGCGCCCGGCCGGCCGCCCGGAGCAGCGTCAGGAGCGGCCGCTCGAGCGCCGCGAGCCCGCCGCGCGCGTACAGCCGCTTGCTGTCGTCCACGGCGACGCGCGGCGGACCGCGACCGGGACCGGCGAACGCGGCGCGCACGCGCGCTCCGGCGGCGTCCGGGCTCTCGTCGGAGGTGTCGGGATCGGCGCGCAGCCGGAACGCGGCCCCGCCGACGACGAGCGGTCCGAGCAGGGGCCCGTAGCCCGCCTCGTCCACGCCGATCAGGAGCATCGCGCCTCCCCGCCGCCCGGTCGTCGGCCGCGCGCGCGGCCGATCGCCCCGCGCCGTCCCACCTCAGGTCGGCGCCGCGGAGCGGCCGATGCTACGGAGCGGGGCGGACGCGTCGTCCGGGCGCCCTCCCCGCAGCGCGGAGGATCCCATGCCCCGGTGCCTGATCGTCAGCGGCGACGCGCCCGTGCGCGACGCCATCAAGGTCGGCCTCGCGCAGGTGCGCGACATGGTCGTCGAGACGGCCGCCGACGCGTGGGCGATCGAGCTCGTCCGCGCCGGCTCCTACGACCTCGTCGTGGCCGACGCCCAGCTCGCCGACGGCACCGACGGCGTCGAGTTCCTGCGCGACGTCCAGGCCGCCTCCCCCGCGACCCTGCTCGCGCTCGCCACGTCGGCGAAGCCGCAGGCGCGCGTGCTCGCGCGCGACCGCACCGAGGTCGACGTCTGCGCGTTCTTCCGCGTCCCCATCACGACCGCCGAGTTCTACCGCACGCTCGCGCGCGTCGTGGAGCGGCTGGGCGCCGCGATCGTTGCCTAGGAGCCTGTCCGAGAAACCCGTCGGAACCGGTGAGCGAGCCACGTCGCACGCCGTTCCGCACCGGCTGCTCCGCCCAGGCACGCCGTTCGCCGCACCGCGCAGGCTCGATGATGCTTCGGCAGCGGCTTCGCCTGCGCGGCACGACGCCCGGCGCACCTGGACGAAGCCGATCCTCGACGGGTTTCTCGGACAGGCTCCTAGCGCGGCCGTCGTCAGCGCCACGCGCGCGGGAGCAGCTCGTCGAGGCCCGCGTAGCGCAGCACGCACGGGCGGCTGATGCTCCACTCCTCCGCGACCCTCGACATCACCCGGGCCGCCTCGAACCGCCCGCACGGGGCGACGCGGGTCCCCGCGCTCACCGGGTCTTCGAACTCCATGGTCCCCACCACGGTCGCCGGAAGCCCACCGTGGGGCGAGCCGCTCCCGATCACGGTTCGCCAGGGGGGAGGCGGCTTCGCGACGGCGGCCGCGATGGCCGCGGCGATCGAGGTCGGCCCGCCGGACCGGAACTCGGCCGCTCTGCCGACGACCTCCAGCGTCGCCAGCACGCGACCGTCCCGCGCGAAGTACTGCACGCCCGCCGCATGGCGCTCGGGGAACGCGACCAGGGCCGCGAGCGGCACGGCGACCAGCACGCGCAGCAGCACGCGGCTCACGCGGCGCGACCAGCGTCCGGGGCGGCGCGGCGGCGGCGGGTCCACGGCGCCGAGGATACGCGCCCCGCGCGGTCCGCTGGAGCCCGCGGTCGGATTCGAACCGACAACCCCCGCTTTACGAAAGCGGTGCTCTACCGTTGAGCTACGCGGGCCGGGTCGGCACCGGCGGCCAGGCGCCGGCGGAAGCGCGGGAGGATAGCCCGCGGCCGGAGGGCGTCCGACCGATTCCCGCGCGTCCTCTGCCGCGGCGGCGACCCGCGAGCGACGGCGCGCGGAGGTGTGCCGCGGCGGGCTGCTACGATGGTCCCCATGACGCGCGACGCGCACCGCGACTGCGCCCGCTGCGGCAAGACCCTGCAGCCCGCGCACCGCTTCTGCCCCGAGTGCGGGCTGCCCGCCGACGGCGGCTCGGTGCTCTCGACGCAGATCGGCGCGCTGCGCGAGCGCGTGCAGTCGCCGCTCGCGCGCCCCCGCGACCCGTTCTGGCGCCGCGCGCTCGCACCGCTCGCGTCGGTGGTGGCCGTCGCGATCGTCGTGGTGGTCGCGTTCGTGCTGTTCAACCAGCGCTTCGCCGAGCTGCTCGTGCCGCCGGCGCAGACGGCCGTCCCGACCACGCTCGACATCGCGCAGCGCTGGGAGCCGCAGTGGGTCTACATCCCGCCGGGCACGCTCCACTCCGGGCCGCCGTACGAGCTGTCCGACGCCGAGATCGACGCCTCGCTCGGCGGGACCGCGGAGCAGCTCGTGCGGCGGCTCGGCATCACGAACCAGCGCTGGCTCGACTTCCTGCTCGCCAATGAGACCGAGCTGCGGGCGGAGCACGTCTGGGCGGCGATGATCCCGCGCCAGGGCTTCGGCTGGGTCGGCCGCGACGCCCTCGACCGTCCGACGCTCCCGATCGACCCGGACACGGGCGCGACGGTGCCCGACGACTTCGTCGAGGACGTCGAGGTCGACGAGATCCGGCGCTACTGGGTGTGGCACGCGAACGGCGCGGACTACTACATCGCCCGCCACGGCGTCACCAACCTGCGCTGGAAGTCCTTCCTGCGCGACGCCGAGGAGGAGCTCCGGCGCGACGGACTCTGGGACGCCGCGGTGCCGGGACCGGCGAGCGGCTGGGGCACCGACGAGAAGGGGCGGCCCGTGCCGCCGCGCTCGGTCGAGGTGGACCTGCTCGGGGACCCGGTCCTCGACGAGGACGGACAGCCGCGCTGGGTCGAGGACGAGGCGTCGCTCGTGCGCGACGTGAGCACCGCGGCGGTGCGCCGCTTCCACGACTGGGAGTCGCGCGTGCCCGTCCGCACGGGCTTCTTCATGAGCCGCTTCGAAGTGCGCAACGTGCTCTGGCGCGAGTTCCTCGAGGCGGAGGAGACGCGGCTGCGCGACGCGGACGTCTGGAAGGAGGCCGTCCCCGGGAGCAACGGCGGCTGGGTGCAGGACGCGGAGGGGCGCTGGGAGCCGCCGCGCGCGGAGCTGGACCGCCCGGTGCGCAACGTGAGCGCGCGCGCGTCGCGCTGGTTCGCGGCGTGGCTGACGGCGCGCCTCGGCCGGCCCGGGTGGGAGATCCGGCTGCCGACGCCCGTCGAGTGGGAGTACGCCGCGCGCGGCGAGACCTGGAACGACTACCCGTGGGGTCCGACCTTCCTGGGCACTCCGGCGGCCGGCACCGGCAACCCGCGCCCGCGCGTCGGACTCGCCTGCAACCGCCCGCTGCCGGTGGACTACGACTACATCGACGAGGACACGAGCCCCGCCTTCGGGACGCCGAACAGCGGCGGCGTGATCGGCATGGGCCTGAACGTCGCGGAGTGGGTGGACGACTTCGACGACACGCCGCAGGGGCGGGTCTACGTGCGCACGGAGGCGCGCGGGGCGTCGTTCGCGCACTCGCTGACCGAGGCCGAGCGCTTCGCGCGGGTCTGGGAGGGGCGGGCGTGCGAGCCGCGCCTCGTGAACGCGTTCACCGGCGTCCGCCTCGTGAAGGTCCAGAGGTAGCCGGACGTGGCAGCGCGGCCCACGCGCTCCGAGCCTGGCGCAGGCTCGCGAGGGCCCGGTGCCACGCCCGCGCCGCGGGGCCCCGATCCGACGGCACGGAGCCTCCGTCCGGGGAGTTCCCCCACAACCGGTCGTGGCCGAACGCGATTCGGCCCCCTTGCCGCCCCTCCGGACGAGGGATACAGTTCCCGGCCGAACGACGGCGGCGGGCACGCGCCCGCGGCCCGCGCGCGGCGGGGCAGGAGAGTTCGCTCATGGGCAAGAAGAAGTGGTGCTTCGGGCGCGAGGACGTCATCTGCATGACGAAGGACTGCCCCTACATGAGCGAGTGCATCCAGGTCGTCTGGGAGCGCAAGATGTCGCGCCTGATGACCCGCGGGAGCAAGGAGGGCGGGCCCCTCACGCGCGTGAAGAGCAAGATGAAGAAGGAGGAGCGCCTGCTGAAGAAGCAGCGCGTCCTCAGCCGCGAGTCCCACGGCGAGTAGCGAGAGCGCCGCGCGCCCGACCGACCGCGTGCACCCCGCTGCTCCGCGCGCCACGCCGCCGCGTGCGCCGAACTACTGCGTGCGCTCCGCCTCGCCCGGCGGCACGATCAGCCGGTTCTCGCCGGGGCGCACGATCCGCAGCGTGACGAAGAAGAGCAGCTCCGTCTTCGCCTGACGGCTCGTCGTCGACCCGAACAGGTAGCCCGCGACGGGGATGTCCATCAGCAGCGGGATGCCCTTGCGCTGCTGGAAGTCGAGCACCTGGTTGAGGCCGCTGATGACGACCGTGTCGCCGTCCACCACGTCGAGCACGGTCTCGGCCTCGCGGTTGGTGATGACGGGGTTGATCACGTCGCGGTCGCTCGAGGTGCTCGTGACGCGGAAGCTGGAGACGCGCGAGAGCTTCGGCTGGATGGACGCGCGGACGACGTTGCGCCCGATGCGCAGCGGGCGCACCTCGAGGGTCAGGCCCGTCTGGCGGAACTGCGTGGTGGCCGTCACGGTCGTGCCCTGCAGCTGCTGCACGACGAACGGCTCCTCCTCGCCGACGTTGATCCGCGCGAGCTCGCCCTGCGACGCGACGATGCTCGGCTTGGACGTCACCTGCGTGGTCGCGCCGGACTTCCCGAGTTGCAGGATGTAGTCGAACTTCACGAACTTGTCGTCGCTGCCGAGCGTGACCTTGCTCGAGTCGGAGCCGCCGAGGACGTTGTCGAAGACGGTGTCGAAGCGCTTGAAGAACACGTCGCCGGCGGGCCGGTCCACGCGCACGTTGCTCGGACCGACGCCGACGCGCAGGTCGTCGTCGTACGTGACCTCGACGATCTTCACCTCCACGGACACCTGCGGCTCCGGCAGGTCGAGCATCTCGAGGATGCGCAGCACGGTGGGCCACTGGTCGCGGTGCACCTGGATGCGCAGGATGGTCTGGATCGCGACCGTCGCCTTCGAGCCCGGCAGCCCCACCACCGTCTGCGGGCCGATGGCCTCGACCGTCGCCCCGGTCGAGTCCTTCCAGCGGTTCAGCTCCTGGATCAGCACGTTCGGGTCGGTGCTGTTCACCCGGTAGAAGTGCACCTCGGTGCCGTCGGGCATGCGCAGCGTGTCGTCGGAGACCGCCACCGGCGGCTCCTTCAGTGCGGGCGGCTCCTGCGCGCGGCACGGGGCCGCGACCGCGCAGATGGCCGCGAACGCGGAGGTGGCGACGAGGAGCGGACGCGGCGGTCGGGAGTTGCAGTGCCGCATCGAGCGCGCTCGCGTCAGAGCGAGTCGATCACCGACTGCGTGAGGTCCGCCACGGAGTCGGCGCCTTCGACCGAGCCGCGGCGCGCCACGAGGTCGTACTCGCCGGCGCGAGCCGCCTTCTTCACGGCCGCCAGGAACTTGCAGCTGGCCTTGTTCATCAGCAGGTCGTACTTCGCCGTCCCGCTCTCGATCCCCTCGTCGAGGATGCGCTTGTACTCCGGGATCTGGCGGTAGACCGAGTCGGCGTCCACCTCGGCGGGCTTCTTGAACGACGACGCGCTGCCGAAGTAGACGGCGCCGGCGTCCACCCGCATCTGCCGCTCCTGCTCCTGCTCCTGCTTCGGCGCCGGCTCGTCGGCGCGCGACGCGGGCGCCGCGAGCACGGAGCCTCCGCACAGGGCGACCGCGAGCGCCAGGGCTGCCGTGCGCACCGAGGCGAAGTGACTCATCTCGCGTCCCTCCCTGCCGGGCTGCCGCGTCACCGGACCCGTCGCGGGATCCGGCTCAGGCGGTGGTGCTCGTCCGACTCGCGCATCGCCTTGGCGGAACGCTCGGGTCGGGCGGCACGTTCTCGTGTGGTTGCTCCGTCCGCCGGGAGCATAGCGCACCGCGTGCCATGTCGGAATTGTCCGTCCGCGCTCTGCAGCACAAACTCAAGTTACTGGAACAGAACGACTTGTAAGCGTGGACACGGAGTGCTGGATTCCGCCGCTCTGGCCGTGCGCCTTCCGCCGCGGACGGCGTGCCGCAATCCTCCGCGGCGGATGTCCGAATCGGCCGGCGCCACCGGAAAGTCGGGGCCGCGGGCCGTGGGGGGCAGGTGGTAGCTTCGAGCCGTGAGCGAGGCCGCCCCGGACGCCCCCGCCGGTCCCCCTGCGCCCGCACCCGACCCGCAGGGTGCCGCCGCTCCACCATCGGCCGTCGAGCGCGTCCGCCGCCGCCTCGCGCTGCGCTGGGTGCGGGCCGCCACGGAGGCGCGCACGATCGTGCTGTTCGCCGCGGCCGTCCGCGCGGCGACGGCGTGGCTCGACCCGGCGCTCGTCAACGACGCCGTGAGCCTGCTCCGCGCGGCGGAACGGCTGCGCACCGACGGGGCCGCCGCGCTGCTGCAGGTGCCCCACCACCCGCTGCCCGTCGCCGCGTTCGCCCTGGCCCGGTCGACCGGCGCACCGGAGGCCGCGGCGCGCGGCATGTGCGTGCTGGCGGCGGCGGCGGCGGTGTGGCCGCTGCACGCGCTGGCTCGGCGCGCGGCGGGCCGGCACGCGGCGGCCGCCGCATGCATCCTCTACGCCGTGCTGCCGAAGGCGGTCGCCGTCGGCGCAACGCCGCTCAGCGAGGCGTTCTTCCTGCCGCTCCTCCTCGGGGCGCTCGCGGCGGCGGCTGCTGCGCGCGACGCCGGGCGACGCGGCGCGCGGCGTCTCGTCGGCGCGGGTCTCCTGTGCGGCCTCGGCTACCTGGCCCGCCCCGAGGCGCTCGCCGCGCTGCCCGCCGTGCTCGCCTCGGCTGCGCTGGACGGACGCCCGGGGAAGCTGCGGCGCGCCGCGCTCGTGCTCGCCGGGTTCCTCCTCGTGGCGGCGCCCTACGCGGGCGCCCTGTCCGACGCCCACGGCCGCTTCAGCGTCAGTCCGAAGAAGGACGTCGTGCGGTTCGCCGGCTTCGAGGAGGTCGCCGCCGGCAGCGCTCCCTCCGCTCCTGCCACCGCGTGGAGCGGGACGGCGGCGGCGTTCGACGGCGCGCTCACGACGCCCGTGGCCGCGCTCGTGCTCGTCGGCCTGCTCGCGCCGGGGCGCTGGCGCCGGCGCCGCTCGCGGCGCCCGCGCCTGATCCTCGCCGGGACGGCGCTCGTGCTCGGCGCGCTGGTGTTCCGCCTCCAGGCCGGCTGGGGCTACTCGGGCGGACGGCACGCGCTCGGCGCCGCGGTGCTGCTGCTGCCCTTCGCCGGTGCCGGCCTCGCCGTCGTCGCACGGGTGCTCCCGCGCGTGACGTCGCAGCGGCGCTTCGCCCTGGTCGCCGCGCTGCTGCTCGCGCTCCCCCTCGGCGCGCGTGCGGTGCTGCGTCCGCCGGGCGCCGGGGGCGTCGGCGCCCGCAGCCTCGGCGAGCTGCTCGCGGAGCGCGTGGACCCGGCGGAGGCGGCGTCGCCGATCGTCGTCGCCACCTCCGGACGCCCGCTCGTCGCGTGGTACGCCGAGCGCGCGCTCGAGCCGGACGGCCTGCGCGTCGAGGACCTGCCGCTCTGGGGACGCCACGTGCGCCGCGTGCGCGACGCCGAGAGCGCCCGCGAGGTCGCCGCCGACGTCGAGCGCGCCCTGCGCGACGGCGGCGCGACGTGGATCGTGCTGCGCGCCGCGGCGCCCGAGGACGATCCGGAGCGCCGCCTCGCCGTCGCGCTGGCCGAGCGCGGCGTGCTCGGCGCGCCGCCCGTGGGCGCGGGCTCGGACCTCGCCGCGTGGCCGATCAGGCGCCGCTGAGGGCCGACGCGCGGCCGTCCGCTACTTCTCGCCGGCCTCGAGCCGCAGGCGGATCGCCTTCATCACGCGCGTGATCTCGGCGACCGTGTCGAGGTCGTGGCGTTCGAGCCGGACGTAGCGGTCGTAGTGGTCGTACGCCTTCTGCAGGTCCTTGTACGCGGGCTCGCTCTGGTAGAAGCGGCCGAGCGACAGGTGCACGGGCGCGTAGCGCTCGTCGAGGGAGAGCACGCGGCGGTAGAGCGCGAGCTCCTGCGCGGCGTCGCGGTCCGGGCGCTCGGACATCAGCACGGCCAGGTTGTGCAGCGCCTCGACGTTGCCGGGCTCGAGCTCCGTCGCCTTGCGGAAGGCCGCGGCGGCGTCGGCCTCGCGGCCCTCGGCGGCGAGCGCGCAGCCGAGGTTGTAGTGCGCGAACGAGTCGGTCGGCGCGAGCTCGACCTCCTTCTCGAAGGCCTCGCGCGCCTCGGCGTGCCGCCCGTCGCGGTAGAGCGTCAGGCCCAGGTTGTCCCACGCCTTCGGCATCTTCGGGTCGAGCTCGATGCACGCCCGCAGCGCGCGTTCGGCGCGGCGTCCGCCGTCCTCGCTGCGCAGGTACAGCACGCCGAGGTTGTTCAGCGTCTCGGGGTGGTGCGGGCGCAGGGCGTCCGCCTCCTCCATGCACTTCAGCGCCTTCTCGGGGAGGCCGCGGCGGTAGGCGAAGACGCCCAGGTTGAACCAGACGTCGGCCGTCGCACGGCCGGCCTTCACGAGGTTCTCGAGCCGCACCTCGGCGACCGACGGCTTGTCGCCCTCGAACTCCATCACCGCGCGGTTCACGATCGGCGACACGTACGAGGGGTCGAGCGACGCCGCGCGCGCCCACGACTGCGACGCCGCGTCCACGTCGCCGCTCTCGTAGAGCCACGCGCCGAGGTTGTTGTGCGGCGCCGCGTACTGCGGGTCGATCTCGATCGCCTTGTGGAAGGCCTCGGCGGCGCGGCGGCCCTCCCCGATCTTGTCGAGGGTGACCCCGCGGTTGTTCTGTGCGGCGGCGTACTTCGGGTCGAGCGCGATGCAGCGGTCGTAGGCCGTGAGCGCCTCCTCGAAGCGGCCGAGATCGTCGAGCACGACGCCGTAGTTGTTCCACGCGCGGGCGTTCTGCGGCTGCAGCTCGACGACCTTCGCGTAGGCGGTCGCGGCGTGCTCCGCGTCGCCGCGCTTCGCGAGCACCCACGCCTTGCAGAACGCGGCCTCCGCGTACCAGGGGTCGCCGTCGCCGACGCGCCCGGCCGCCGCCTCGGCGGCGTCCAGGTCGCCGCTCTTGATCGCCGCGAGCGCGGCGTCGAGGTCGGCGCGCGAATCGGCGAACGCGGGACGCGCGAGGGCGGGCAGGCACAGGGCCGCGACGAGCAGGAACGTCGCCGGGCGCAGGGCACGGGCAGTACGCAGTTGCAGCATGGGAGCCTCCGACGAGGGCGGTCGCGGACGACACTCCCTCAGCCCCTCTCATCGGACACGCCGGAGACGGGCTTGACACCCGCAGGCTCCGCCGCGGTGCGCGGGAGGCCTCAGTCCCAGTCGGTGTGAGGGGCCCGGTTCTGCACGAACCAGCCGTGGAGCAGCTCGCGATACGTGTGGCTGCGGTGCCCGATCGCGTCCCAGAACGGGCGCAGCATGCGGTTCAGCGCGGGCAGGCGGTAGAGCGGCACCGAGGGGAAGTAGTGGTGCTCGATGTGCATGTTCGAGTTCAGGAAGACGAGGTTCAGGAGCGGGCCGCCGTCCACGCGCGTGCCCCACTTCGCGGGGTCGCTCGCGTCGATCCAGTAGTGCTGGCCCAGACGGTTCACGGTGAACGCGACGGGGAAGGCGAGGAACAGCGGCGCGAACCACGCGCGGAACACGGCGCCGCCGCCGCCGAGGTGCGCCAGCAGCGCGATCAGCCCGACGTGGAAGAGCACGTTCGCGAGCCGCTCGAGCGCGATCGTGCGCCGCAGCTCCGCCGGATAGCTGCGCGCCTCGGTGCCCGCGGCGCGCGCGTAGATCAGGAACAGCGCGGGCGTCATGTAGAGCGCCTTCACGAAGCGCGAGTTGCGCTTCGGCGAGAGGTGCGCGCGCTTCGGGTCGCGGTCGGCGGAGCCGAGCTCGCGGTGGTGGTCGAGGTGCCAGCGCCCGAACTGCGTCGCCGAGATCGCGCTCGGCAGCGCGTAGAGCCGGCCGAGCCAGCGCGACACGTCCGGGCGGCGGCGCCGGAACACGGCCTCGTGGATCACGTCGTGCAGCAGGATGATGAACGACAGGATCACGGTGCCCTGGAGCGCCGCCGCCGGGATCCAGATCCACGGCTGCCCGAAGCGCAGCCCCACCCAGCCGAGACCGAGCCAGAGCGCCGCCTGGCGCACGGCGACGAGCGCGTGACGCGCGCCGCTGCGCCGGTGCAGGTCGCGCAGCGCGTCGTGGTCGAGCGACGCCAGGAGGCGGCTGCCGAGGTCGCCGCGGTGCGCGTGGTAGTAGCCCTCGGCGCGCGGCGCCGAGGGCGCCTCCGGGACGTGGACCTCGGTCGCGCTCATGGCCTGCCGAGCATAGCAGCGGCGGTCGCGCCCCCGGCCTTCGCCCCGCGCGCGGGGCGGCGACGCACGCCGTCCGCGTTGGTATCCTGCGGCCGATGTCCGGGCTCCCGTCCGCAGCGGCGGCGATCGTCGCGTCGTACGTGCTCGGCTCGGTCCCGTTCGGGCTGCTGCTCTCGCTCTACGTGCGCGGCGTGGACCTGCGCCGCGAGGGCAGCGGGAACGTGGGCGCGACGAACGTCGGACGCGTCCTCGGCAAGCGCTGGTTCGGGCCGGCGCTGCTGCTCGACGCGGCCAAGGGCGCCGCGGCGGCGCTGTTCGTCGCCCCGCGCGCCGACGTCCCCGACAACTGGATGCACCTGCTGCAGGCCGCGTGCGGCGGCGCGGCCGTGGCGGGCCACGTCTTCAGCGTCTTCCTGCGCTTCCGCGGGGGGAAGGGCGTCGCCACGGCCGCCGGCGTCCTCGCGGCGCTCGCACCCGTGCCGCTGCTCGGCGCGCTCGTGGTGTTCGTCGCGACGGCGCTGATCTCCGGCTACGTGAGCCTCGCATCGGTGCTCGCCGCGGTCGCGATCCCGCTGCTCGCGTGGTGGAGCGAGAGCCCCACCGAGATCCTGTGGTTCGCGGGGACGGTCGCCGTCGTGATCGTCATCCGCCACCACTCCAACCTGTACCGTATCGCGAAGGGCGCGGAGCCCCGCCTGAGGCGGCGCCGCGTCCGCGCGCAGGAGGACGAGCCGCGTGTCTGAGTCGGTGAACGACGCCACGAGGGAGCGCGCGACGGTCTGCGTGCTCGGGAACGGCGGCTGGGGCACGGCGCTCGCCCTGGTGGCGCTGCGCAACGGCGCGCGCGTGCGGCTCTGGGGGATCGACGCGCCGTACGTGGCCGAGACGCGCACGCTGCGCGAGAACCCGCGCTACCTGCCGGGCGTGACGCTGCCCGACGCGCTCGAGCTCACCTCGTCGGCCCACGAGGCGTGCGACGGCGCCGCGCTCGTGCTGTGCGTCGTCCCCACGCAGTTCCTGCGCGCGACGCTCACGGGCAGCACGGGCGCGCTGCGCCCCGGGCTGCCGGTCGTCTCGTGCAGCAAGGGCATCGAGCGCGGGACGCTCCTCCGCCCGACCGAGATCGTGCGCGAGCTCACGGGCGAGCGACCGCTCGGCGTGCTCTCCGGGCCGAACCACGCCGAAGAGGTGGCGCGCGGGCGGCCGGCGACCGCCGTGCTCGCGTGTGCGGACGCGTCGGTGCGCGACCGCGTGCAGCGCCTGTTCTCCGACCCCGGCTTCCGCGTCTACGGCAGCGACGACGTGCTCGGCGTCGAGCTCGCCGCGGGCGTCAAGAACGTCATCGCGATCGCGGCGGGCATCCTCGACGGACTCGACCTCGGCGACAACGCGAAGGCGGCGCTCATCACGCGCGGCGCCGCCGAGATGGCCCGTCTCGGGCGTGCGCTCGGCGCGCGGCCGGAGACCTTCGCCGGGCTCGCGGGGATCGGCGACCTCATCGCCACGTGCGTCAGCCGGCACGGCCGCAACCGGCGCGTCGGCGAGCGACTCGGCCAGGGCGAGCGCCTCGAGGACATCCTCGGGACGATGGTGCAGGTCGCGGAGGGCGTCGAGACGACGCGCAGCGTGGTCGCGCTCGCGGCGCGGAGCGGCGTCGAGATGCCGATCTGCGCCGTGGTGCACCGCATCCTGTTCGAGGGCCTGCGGCCCCGCGACGCGCTGCACGAGCTGATGACCCGTGAGCTGCGCCTCGAACGCGACGCGTGATTCCCGCCCCGCGGCGGCCGTCCTCCGCCATGATCGGGCCATGCGCACCCGCCCGCTCCGGCACCACCCCGCCAGTCTCGCGCTCGTCGCCCTCGCCTTCGGCTTCGGCGGCCCCGCGCCCTCCGTCGCGCGCGCGGCGGACGCGGCGCTCGTCTCGCGCCTGAAGTCGAAGGACGTCGCGGAGCGACTCGCCGCGATCGGCGAGCTCTCCGAGAACGGCGCACCCGACGCGGAGGCGCTGCTGCTCGACGCGCTGCGCGACGACGACTGGGAGGTCGTCGTGCGCGCGGCGACGGCGCTCGGTGCGCGCGGCGGCGCGGCGGGGGCCGACGCGCTGGCGGGCCTCGCGCTCGACGGTCCGGCACGCCGCATCCGGGTCGCGGCCGCGCGCGCCGCGGGCCGGCTCGACGCGGAGCGCAGCGCCGAGCGCTTCGCCGACCGCGCGGGCGGCAAGTCGGCGGAGGTCGCGTGCGAGGCGCTCGTCGCGCTCGTGCAGAGCCTCGAGTCGCCGTCGGCGGCGACGCTCGACACCGTGCGCAAGGGCGTCGAGAAGGGGCTGAAGTCCGACGAGTCGGCGGTCCGCAAGGCGGCCGCCCGCGGTCTCGCCTACCTGCCCCCTGCGGTCGCGTCGCAGCGCATCGCGAAGCTCGTCTACGAGAAGGACGTCGGCGTCGCCGCCGCCGCGATCGACGGCGCGCGCGCGCACCCGCGCGCGGAACTCGTCGAGCCGCTGCTCGCGGCGCTGCGCGAGGACCGGCTGCTCGACCTGCTCGAGCGGCGCATCGCCTCCGCGCTGCGCGCCGCGGTGGCGCTGGCGCCCGACGCGGACGCCGCCGCCGCGGCCGCGCAGCCGCTCGCGGACGCGCTCGCGCGCGCCTCGGCGCCCGCGGAGGCGGCGCGCGTCGCCCGCGCGATCGGGCTGCTAGCAGCGCCGCGCGAGCCGGCCGCGACGGACGCGACCGAGCCGGCGCCGTCGCTCGTGCCCGTGCGCTTCGCCCTGGCCGCGCTCGAGCCGGCCCTGCGCCACGGCGATCCGGCGGTGCGCGCGGCCGGAGCTGCGGCGCTCGGACGCTTCGACGCGCAGGAGGCCGTCGACCGCCTCGCCGCGCTGGCGACGGCCGACGCGCACCCGCGCGCGCGGCTCCACGCGCTGCGCGCCGTGACCGCCCTGCGGCCGGCGCCCGACGCGGCGACCGTCGAGCTCTGCGTCGCGCGGCTCGGCGACGACGACGCGGCCGTCCGCGAGTGTGCGGCCGTCGCGCTCGGCGCACGCGGCGCGGACGCCGCCGTGCCCGCCCTCGAGCGCGCACTCGACGACAAGGACTGGTCGGTGGCCGTGTGCGCCGCCGTCTCGCTCGGCAAGACCCGCTCGCCCGACGCGCTCGCCGGACTGCGCGCGCTCGTCGCGCGCTCGAAGGACTGGCGCCTGCGCGGGGCCGCCGTGGTGGGCCTCGGCCGCGTGCAGCAGAAGGAAGCCGTCCCCGACCTGATCGCCGCGCTCTCCGACAAGGAGCCGGCCGTCGCGCGCAGCGCGTTCGAGTTCCTGCGCCGCCTCACCTCCGACGAGGTCGCGCCGCAGGAGAAGGCGTGGCGCGCTTGGTGGGCCGCGAACGGCGCGGACTACGTGTTCCTCGACCGCGAGGAGGAGGCGCGCAAGGCCGCGAAGTACGGCTACGCGCCGGACACCTCGGGCGTCTACGAGGGGCTCGACGTCGTCGTGCTGCAGAGCCGCGGCGACACCATCGAGAAGCTGCTCGAGCGCCTCGCCATCGGGTACCGGCTGACACGGCAGGCCGCCGTCCCGGAGGCGGGCCTGCACCCGTTCGCGATCTTCGTCGCGAACTGCACCGGCGAGGTGCGGCCCGACGACATCGAGCGGCTGCAGTGGTTCGTGCGCGTCGGCGGCTACGTGTTCTGCTCGTGCTGGGCGCTGCACCACACGGCGGAGCTCGTGTACCCGGGGCCCATGCGCAAGCTCGAGGTCCTCGGCGAGGTGCTCGACAACGTCGAGGCGGAGAGCTGCCCGACCGAGAGCGGCTACCTCGAGGACGTCTTCGAGGGGGGCACGCGTCCGATCTACGTGCTCTACGGCTCGCACCTGATCGAGGTCCTCGACCCGGAGCGCGTCGAGGTGCTGATCGACAGCCCCGACTGCGCGACGCGCTGGGGCGGCGGCAACCTCGCCGCCTGGTTCGACGCGGGCCACGGCGTCGTGCTCGACTCGTCGAACCACTTCGACCTGCAGGGGCTCGAGAAGGCCGAGGGCCTGAAGTCGGCCGACGACCGCCGCGCGTTCGCCGTGGACCACATGGGCATCGGCTGGGAGGACCTGCGGAAGCTCGACGCGGAGCGCGTCTGGAAGTCCGGCAGCAAGGCGGCGAAGGCCGCGCGCGACCTCTCCGCGTTCCGCTTCATCACGAACTTCGTGCGCGAGAAGCGCCGCCGCGACCCGTGAGACGCCGGGCCGGGGACGCGGCCCCCGCGGAACGCGGGGGCCGCGTCGAGTGCGCTCTCAGAGGATCGTCAGCAGCTCCACGATCGGCGGGACGGCGCCGAGCGCGCGGAAGTTGATGTCGGTCGAGAGCTCGGTGAGCGCGGGCACCTCGCTCCGGTCGCCGAGCTGACCCAGCGCGACGGTCGCCAGCGCCCGCGTGATGTCGGGGTAGCGCCGCTGCGGATCCGTCGCGATCTCGAGCAGCGGGTCGACGGCGCTCTCGTCGCCGATCTGCCCGAGCGCCAGCGCGACGGAGCCGAGGACGAACTGACTCTCGTCGCGCGAGCCCGCGATCTTCACGAGCTCCGAGACGGCTTGCCGGTCGCCGAGCAGCCCCGCCGCGACCGCGGTCTGCACGCGCAGGCCGCGATCGGAGTCGTCCGCGAGCGCGGTGCGGACCGCTCCGCGCGCGCGATCGTCACCGATCATGCCGAGCGCCACGGCCGCGTACGCCCGCAGCCGGGCGTCGAGACCGCGGTCGGACAGCGTCGCGACGAGTTCGTCCACGGCGAGCGGGTCGTGCAGGAGGCCCGACGCGATCGCGAACGCGCCGCGCGCACGCGGATCGCCGCGGTCGGCGAACTCGGCGCGGATCGGCGCCCGCAGGTTCTCCTCGTCGGCGATGGGATCGTCGTGACCGACGAGCCCGAGCGCGAGACCGGCGAACTGCGGGACGAGGTGCGCGGGCTGCCCCTTCTGCATGTGGTGGCGCAGCGCGCGGATCAGCTCGCCGCGTCGCGCGTCCGTCGCGTCGAGCTCCGCTCCGATGCGCCCCATCGCGATGACGCCGAACGTCGTCACGGACTCGTCGGAGTCCTCGCGCACCGCGTCGCGCAGCGTCTTCAGCACGCGGTCGCGCAGCGCCGGGTCGGCGTGTGCGCCGATCTGTCCGAGCGCGATGACGGCGGAGCGCCGGATCTGGCGATCCGTCTTGTTCGCGGAGCGACCCGTCAGGCGCTCCGTCAGCGCGTCCACGACGGCGCGCGGCTGCTCGGGCGTGCCGGCCGCGCCGATCTTCCCGAGCGCCTGGACCACGAACGCGCGCTCGACGTCGTCGAGCGCCGCGCCGTTCGGCGCGCCGCGCGTCGGCTCGAGCAGCGCGAGCAGCTCGGGCACGGCCCGCTCGTCGCCGAGGAGCCCGATGCCGAGGAGCGCCGCCGCCTTCATCCCCGCCTGCTGCTCCTTGCGCGCGACGACGCGCAGGAGCGCCTCGCGCGACGCCTGCGCGGCGTCGCCCTCGGAGCCGAGCAGCCCGAGCGAGACGGCTGCGAACGGACGCGTGAACGAGGCGTCGCGCGGCTCCTGCGTGACGACGTCCACCAGGAACTCGCGCACCTCCGCGGTGTCCGCCTGCAGCAGCCCGAGCGCGAGCGCCGCGGACTCCTGCACGACGCGGTGGTAGCCGTCGCTGCGCTCGTTGCGCACCATGCGGAAGAGCGTCGGGATCTGTGACGTGTCGCCGATCTTCGCGAGCGCCAGCGCCGCAGCGGACTGGATGTCGAAGTTGAGGTCGCGCTCCGCGAGCATCGTGCGCAGCGCGGGCACGATGCGCTCGCGCACGACGGCCTGCGACACGGAGACGACCGCGCCGGCGGAGTGACGCGCGCCGGGCGCGTGCAGCGCGTTGCCCGTGCCCGCGGGCCGCGCGCGCAGCGCGTCGCGCAGGCGCAGGATCTCGTCCTTGTTGTACGTCCACCAGAACGTCCAGTCGGCGTAGCCGGGCCCCTTCGCCTGCGGCCGTCCGCCGGGGCCGCTGCGCGGCCCGCCGGTGCCCCCGCCCGGCGTGGTGGGCGGTGCACCCGGCGAGCTGCCGCCGCTGCCCGGACCCGACGTGTCGCCGCCGGGCGTCGTCGGGCCGTCGACGTCGCCACCCGGCGTCGTCGGTCCGTCGGTCTCGCCGCCGGGCGTGGTCGGACCGTCGCCCTCGGGCGGCGGCGGCGGGTCCTCCGGTTCGCGGCTGTTCTCCGGCACCTCGCCGGCAGGTCCGCGGTAGGCGCCGCCGTGGGCGAACGCGTCGAGTGTCAGTCCGGGCAGCGTGAGCAGGAGTGCCGCACCGGCGAACGTCCTCACGAGTCTCCGCATGTCGTGGTCCTCCTCCCGCGGGTCTCGCGCACCCCGGGGGATTCCCTGTGCCGTGCCGTGTCGCAAGCGACATGCCCGCGCGTGCGAGGCGGTGCCGTGCGCGCCGCCAGCGAGCCTGAGAGGACGCGCCGCTGCCGCTCCCGGGGCGCGCGCCCGCGTTACCCCGCGGGAAGCACGTCACCGCGGCGACGCGTCGTTCGCCGGAGCGGATTTGCAGAGAACGACGGTTGACCGCGCCCGGGCGCACCCGTCACGATCGGGCCCGCGAGGCGGGCCGCAGCAGCAGAGCAGAGGGCGCAGCCCCCACGCGGGAGGGAGCGAAGGGATGCGCACGCGCAGGGCGATCACGGCATGGGCGGCACTCGGCGTCGCGGCGGGCGTCGCGCTGGCGGCGGCGACGGCGCACGCGCAGGACGTGCTCGCCGAGCACCAGGGCGACGCCACCAACTCCTACTACGGGCACGACGGCGGCGTCGACTACGACGGCGACGGCGTGCCGGACTTCCTGACGAACGGCGACAGGCGGCCCGACGTGCTCGTCGTGTCCGGGAAGGACGGCTCGACGCTGCGGACGTTCGACGGACTCGTCGCGTTCTCCACGTTCGCGTCCGCCTTCTTCCCCGATCGCACGGCGGACGACGTGCCCGAGGTGCTCGTCGGGCTGCGGCGCGGCGCGGGGAACGGCGCGCTCCCCGGTGAGATCGTGCTGCTGAACGGCGCGACGGGCGCGGCGCTGTGGACCTCGCCGGGCGACAGCGCCGGCGAGGACTACGGCCAGGACATCCGCCTGATCCCGGACGTGACGTCGGACGGCGTGCCGGACGTCCTCGCCGCGGGGTACCTGACCGCGCGCGTGATCTCCGGCGCGGACGGCGCGCGGCTGTACTCGTTCCGCTCGAGCGGCGCGTGCTGCCCGTCGGACCGGATCGCGCCTGCCGGCGATCTCGACGGCGACGGCGTCCCCGACCTGCTGATCGGATCGCAGCGCTACAGCGGCGAGTTCCAGGGCGACTCCTATCCGGAGAACGGCGGACTCGTGCGCGTCATCTCGGGCAAGGACGGCAGCACGATCCGCGAGCACCGCGCGAAGAAGCCGCTCGAGCTCATCGGCCTCGAGGTCGTCTCGTTCGGCGACCTCGACAAGGACGGCGTGCCGGACTACGCGTACGGCTCCAACTTCGTGAAGGAGTCGGTGCGCGGCGGAGCGATCACGTTCTACTCGGGCAAGCGCGGCAAGCGGCTCGCGCGCCTCTCGCTCGCGCCGACGCTCGGCATCAAGTCCGGCACGCTGCTGCCGCTCGTGCCGGGCGACGTGGACAAGGACGGCGTGCCCGACTTCGCGATCCGCGCCACGTCGGACAACGGCACGGAGTTCATCGCGTTCGTCTCGGGCGCGCCCACCGACGCGCCGGTCCTGTTCCGCATCGACCGGCTCTCCGACGACTTCTTCACGGGGATCGGTCTCGCCGGCGACGTGGACAAGGACGGCCTGCCCGACGTCGTCGTCAGCTACTCGCAGCGCAACATCGTGCAGGTGGTGCGCACGCGCGTGCTGCCGAAGATCCCGAGCGTCGTCGCGAACGCGCGCGCCTTCTCGCGCGCGCCGGGCGTCGAGGAGCAGCTCTCGGCGAAGCTCGCGATCACGGTGAAGAAGGGCGTGCAGACGCTCGCGATCGTGACGACGGGGCTCTCGATCGGCGGCAAGGCCGCCACGGGGCCCTTCGGCGTCTGGCTCGAGGACGGCGTCGGCGCGGCCACGTTCACGCGCCTCGGCAACCTCGACGCGCAGGGCGGCTACACGATCGTCGGGCAGGGCGCCGTGCCGCCGCAGCTCGGCGTCCAGTCCCTCGCGGACGTCGTCGGGCGCCGCGTGCAGCTCCGCGACGGCACGTCGAACACGCTGCTCGAGACGGTCGTGCCGGGACTCGTCAAGGCGAAGAAGGGGAAGGCGAAGAGCAAGCTCACGCCGACGAGCTCGCAGTACCCGAAGGCGTCGCTGCAGCTCAAGGCCGCGTTCGATCCGAAGACGGGCGCCCTCTCGCTCACGGCCAAGGTCAAGAACGCGGGCAGCGGTCCGTTCGTGTTCGAACTCGAGACCGCCGCGGGCTCCGGCCAGTACGAGGAGATCGCGCGCATCGACACCGGCAAGCTGAAGCTCTCGACGGCGACCGGCGCGGCCCTCGCCGGCGCGTTCGACGTCGCCGACCTGCTCGGCCGCGGCGTCCGCGTGTACGCGGGCGACGAGCTGGTGCTCGAAGGCACGCTCTGAGCCGCCGCCCTCCGCTCCGAGGAAGCCCACGACGCGGCCCGGCGCCGCCGGAGGAGATCCCCATGTCGCGCTGTCCCGTGCCGCTGCGCCCGTCGCGCAGCTTGCTCCGCGTCGCACTCGGCGCCGCACTGTTCCTCCCGGCCGCCGGGACGCCCGCGGCACACGCGCAGGACTGCCCGAACACGTTCGGCGCATCCGACGCGGAGGTGCAGGCGCGCTTCGGGTACTCGATCGCCGTCGACGGCGACATCGCCGTGATCGGCAACCTCGCCGGCAACGGCACGGCCGCGGGGACGGTCTACGTGGTGAACGTCGCCACGAGCACCGAGCTGCTGCGGGTGCAGGAGCCGACGGACCCGGGTCCGCGGCCGAACTCCGTGTTCGGCTGGTCCGTCGCGATCGGCGGCAACCGCTTCGCCGTCGGGGCCCCGACGTTCTCCGGCCGCGGCGTGGTCTACCTCTTCGACACGACGAGCGGCGCGCTCGTGACGGCGCTCGAGGCGCCGGACCGCTTCGACGGAGACGACTTCGGCGCGTCCGTCGCGATCGGAGACGGGCTCGTGGTCGTCGGCGCGCCGCGTCAGCTCGCGGACACGGCGCCGTTCGCGTCGTCGGGTCAGGCGTACGTGTTCGACGCCGCGACCGGCGTGCGGCTGCGGACGCTGTCGCCCGACCGGAGCGCCCCCGACGGCGCGGTGTTCGGCAACGCCGTGGCGATCGGCGGCGGACACATCGTGGTCGGCGCGTCGTCGGACCAGTCCACGCGCACGCGGCGCTCGGGTGCGGTGTACGTCTTCCCCACGCACCCCGGCGCGAAGGCGGTGAAGCCGAAGAAGCTCGTGCAGACGACGTTCGACGAGCAGTTCGGCTCGCGGCTCGGCTACTCCGTCGCGGTGGACGGCGACCACGTCGTCGCGGGCGCGATCCTCGACGACGAGAAGGGCTCGGACTCGGGCGCCGTCTACGTCTTCGACGCCGTGGCCGGCGTGCAGCTCCACAAGCTGACGCTCGACGAGGGCAAGCAGAACGACCTGTTCGGCCTGGCCGTCGCAGCGGGCGAGGGACTCGCGTTCGCGTTCCGCCCGCGGCTCTACGTGTTCGACCTGCGCACGGGCGCGCGCCGCTCGCAGCTCCCCGCGGACCCGGCGACGCGCGACATCAGCGACGACCTCGGCGCCGCGCTCGCGGTCGGAGGCGGGCGTCTGCTGGCCGGCGCCCCGCGCAGCGACACGCACGCGATCGACGCGGGCGAGGTCGAGATCTTCGTGATCGACGACCTGCCGGACACGCCGATCGTCCTCGAGCCGGAGCCCGAGGTCACGACCGTGCACCTCTCGTTCGACATCCCCGGCTACGGCCACTTCGAGTTCGACCGGCAGATCGTCGGGCGCGTGGTCGTCACGGCGCCGCTCGACTGCCGCCCGCCGAAGTCGTTCCGCGTGACGGAGCTCGAGCTGCGGCCCGCCGGCGAGGAGCCCGTGTTCTCGCCCGCCGAGGGCGTCACGGTGCAGCTCCACGAGGTCGGCGTGCGCATCGAGCAGCCGAGCGACGTCGTCGCAGTCGCGGAGGACGGGACGTTCTCGATCGACGGCGAGGTGCGGCTCTTCGGCACGGTGGAGCTCTCCTCGCCGCTCGGCTCGACGGTCGTCGATCTCGCGGACAACCCGCCCGTGCCGTTCCGGGTCAGCGGCAGCATCGGCGCCGTCGAGGAGGCCGGGCAGATCACCGCGACGCTGCCCGAGACCACGGGAACGCTGGACCTCGGGCTCGGCGAGGACAACCCGACGTTCTCGATCGCCGGTGTGCTCTCGGCGCACCGCGTGAAGCCCGCGTACGTCGCGCCGATCCCGAGCACGACGCAGAAGGCGAGCGTCGCGTTCGACTTCGTCCGCGACGACAACGACCGGACGAGGTTCGCGGGCGTGTTCGACCGCACGCAGCCGCCTGCGCTCGGCACGGGCGTGACCGGCACGCTGCGCGTCGGCGCCTATCGCGCCGAGATCGCGATCGACGCGAAGGGCAGGTCGGCGAAGGGTGCGCCGGTGAAGCTGCGCCTCAAGGTGAAGAAGAAGAAGGCGACGTTCAAGATCGCCGTCTCGCGCGCGGACCTGCGTGCTGCGCTGGCCGCGCTGCCCGACGCCGACTCGCTGCCGCGCAGCATCCCGTGGAGCCTCACGCTGCCCGACGGCTGGCGCATCGAGGGGACGCTCGTCATGGACGGCAGGGACCGGCTGACGGCGAAGGGCGGCGGCGTGCTCACGCGCGCGACGCTGAGCATGACGCCGCGGAAGTGAGCGGACCGCGCGTCGCGCGCCAGAGCGCGGCCGGCACGGCGCGCGACGCGGCGGCGGCATGGACGAGGAGCGCGGCCGCGGCGGGCCGCAGGAACGCGCACTGGAGCGCACGCGCGACGACGACGCGCGTCGCGTGGGTGCGCGCGAAGCGCCGCCGCCACGTACGCGCCGCGGCAGCGACGGCCGCCGGGTCGAGCGCACCGCCGCGTGCGTGCTCCGCGAGCAGCGCGCGTGCGGCGGCGACGCCGGCCGTGAGCGCGGCCGCCTGACCGTCGCCCGCGAGCGGCGGCAGCAGCACGGCGGCGTCCCCCACCACGAGCGTGTGCGGGATGCCGGGCGCAGTCGCGCCGCGCACGGCGAAGCCGAACGCGGCCGACGTCGCCGCGCTGCCGTCGACGACGCGCGCGGCGGCGAGCCGCGCCGCGAACGCGGGACTCGCGCGCGCGATGTGCTCGAGCAGGCGCCACGGCTCCGACCCGGCGGCCTCCCACGCCGTGCGCGTCGCGAGCGCGCACACGTTCACCGCGCGCGCGCCGCCGCACGCGACCTCGTTCAGTCCGACGTACGCGCCGAGCACGCAGTGCAGCTCCGTGACGCCCGGCAGCTCGGGACCGCGCACGTGCAGCTTCACGGCGACGAAGTCGCGTCCGCCGCCGCGCGCACCGTGCTCCGCGGGGCGCGGTCCGCGGCCCGTCGCGACGACGAGCGCGCGCGCCCGTTCCACGTCGCCACGGCCGCCGACACGCAGCGCGACGCCGTCGGCTTCGGCCGACACGCCGACGACGCGCGCGCGCTCGACGACGTCCGCGCCGGCCGTGCGTGCGGCGTCCGCCAGCAGCGCGTCGAGATCGAGGCGCGCGATGCCGTGCCCGGGTCGCGGCAGCGGCGCGCGCAGCTCGGCGTGCACGCGCCCGTCCCGCGCGACCGTGACGCGCAGCGCGCGGATCTCCGGCGCGCCGAGCCGCAGCACGGCGTCGCGGGCACCGAACGCGGCGAGCGCGTCCTCCGCGTCGGGCGAGAGGAACTCGCCGCAGAGCCGCACGCGCGGATACGTCCCCGCCTCGAGAACGTGCACCGCGAGCCCGCCGCGCGCCAGCACGCCCGCTGCCGCGAGCCCCGCGGGACCGCCGCCGACGACGAGCACGTCCGCGCTCACGGACCGACCTCCGGGAGCAGCGCGTGCACGGCCCAGCGCCACGCCCACGCGCGCCGGAAGCGCAGGTCGAGACGCGTCGCCGTCGCGAGCCGGCGCCAGTCGTCTGCGACGAACGCGCGCGCGACGGAGTGCGGCGCGTCGGCGCGGATCAGCCGGTTGCGGGAGAACGCGAGCGTCAGCACGCGGATGAGGAACCACGGCACGGGGTGCCGGTGGAGGTCGTTGACGACGATGCCGACGCGCGCCGCACGGGCCATGGCCGCGAGCGCGCGCGCCGCGGCGTCGCCGTCGAAGTGGTGCAGGAAGAGTGCGGCGTGGACGACGTCCGCACGCCGCGGCTCGAGTGCGAAGAGATCGCCCTGCTCGACGCGCACGCCCGGGAGCCCCGCACACGCGGCGCGCGCCGCCGCGACGGTCTCGGGGTGCAGGTCGACGACCGTCACGCGCACGTCGATGCCGCGACGTCGCCCCCACGCGAGCGCGGCCGGCGCGAAGTCGCCCGAGCCGCCGCCGACGTCGAGGATCTCGAGCGCCGTGCGCGGCGCGGCGCGCGCGAGGAGCGCGTCGAGGGCGCGGAGCGACGTGGCGTGTCCGCCGAGGAGCCGGTTGATGCGACGCAGCTCGCGCAGCGTCTGCGCCAGCTCCGCGCCGCCCGTGCCCGCGACGTCGTCCATCAGCTCGGGGCCCGGCACGCGCGTCGCGAGCGGCGGCGGCAGCAGCGCGCTCACGTGCGCGGCCTGGGCGCGGCGGGTGCGCGCGCCGCGGACGCCGCGCCCGCGGGGGCGGCGCGCGCGCCGCGCACGAAGCGCAGCGCCTCGAGCGTCAACCCGGGACCGAAACCGAGCAGGATGCCCGGCGCGCCGGGCGCGAGCGTGCGCGCGGCGCGCTGCAGCACGAAGAGGATCGTCGCGCTGGAGACGTTGCCGTGCGCGCGCAGCACCGCACGCGACGCGGCGAGCGCGTCGGGCGCGAGACCGAGCGCGCGCGCGACGCCGTCGAGGATCGCGGGGCCGCCGGGGTGCACACACCACGCGTCGCCGCCGTCGGGCGAGCGCAGCGGAGCGACGACGTCGTGCACCTCGGCCGCGATGCGCTCGGGCAGCACGTCGGCGAGACGCATGCGGAAGCCGTGGTCGCCGATCTCCCACGCCATGCACGCGCCGTCGTCGTGCACGACGCGCGAGACGCCGCGGCCGAGCCGCACGAGGGCGGGTGCGCCGGACACGGCGCGCGTGACGACCGCCGCGGCCGCCGCGTCTCCGAAGAGCGCCGACGCGACGAGCGCGTCGCGCGTCGGCTCCGTGCACGCGTGCAGGGAGCAGAGCTCGACGCACACCACGAGCACCGTGCGCCCCTCCGCGGCCGCCGCACGTGCGACGCGCAGCGCGTTGAACGCGCCGTGGCAGCCCATGAAGCCGACGAGCGTGCGCTCGACGTCGTCGCGCAGCCCGAGCCGCGCGAGCAGCGCGACGTCGACGCCCGGCGCCGCGAAGCCGGTGCACGTGGCGACCACGAGATGGTCGACCTGACGCGGCGCGACCGCCCCCGCGCGGAGCGCCTTGCGTGCGGCGCGCGCGGCGAGCTCGGGCGCGTGTGCGGCGTAGAGCGCCATGCGCGCGGCGGTGCCGGGCCCGGGGCGCGCGAGCAGCGAGCCGGTCGCGTCGGCGGGGAGCATCGGCACGCAGGTGCGGCGCGAGCGTACGCCTGCGGCGCGGAACGCGCGGCGCACGAGCGCGCGCGCCGGATCGTCCGGCGCGAATGCCGTGGCGTAGAGCCGTGCCGCCTCGGCCTGCGGCAGCCGGTGCCGCGGCAGCGCCGTGCCGATGGCGGTCACGACGACATCGTCCGACGGCGCGGCGCGCCGCATCAGCGCAGGTATCCCGCACCGCGCAGCATCGCCTCCTGCTCGGGTGAGAGCGTCGCGCGGTCCTCCCCCGCGTCGTTGCGCTCGGCAGCGCGCGTCGCGAGCAGCGGCGCGAGCTCGCGCCAGAAGGCGAGGCGCGCCGCGGATGCCGCGTCGGGGGCGTCCGGGTCCACCGCCGTGCGTCGCGCGCGCCCCGCGGTCTCGTCCACGAACCCGAGCTTCCCGGTCGACGGATCGATGCGCAGCGAGCCGATCGTGTCCGTGACCGTGAAGAACGGCGCGTCCTGGCGCGACGCGATCGACGACTCGGCGACGACGAAGCGCGGCGGCGCCGTGTCGCCGAACAGGTCGCGGCCGAGCCAGCCGTCCACGCCGCGTCCGCCGGTGCGTGCGACGAGCGTGGGCGCGAGATCGAGGTGACGCGCGAGGTCGCTGCGCTCCGCCCCCGCGGCGATCCCCGGGCCCGCGATGACGAGCGGCACGTGGACGAGGTGGCGGTCCACCGTCCACGCGTGGTCCCAGCGCGGCGGCGGGTCCCACGAGAGGCTCTCGCCGTGGTCGGCGACGACGCAGACGAGCGTGTTGCCGCGCAGACCGCGGCGGTCGAGCTCGGCGAGGATGCTCCCGAGCGCCGCGTCGGCGGCGCGCACCTCGGATGCGTACAGCGCGTCGGCGAGCGCCGGGCCGCGCGCGTCGGGCACGGTCCCGATCCACGTCTCGACGGAGAACGTCGCCGGGCCGGCGGCGTGGTACGCGTCGAGATCGGCCACGCCCCGCGCGTACTCGTCCTCGGGCGCGTAGGGCGTGTGCGGCTCGAACACGTGCAGCCACAGGAAGAACGGCCGGTCGCCGGTCTCGTCGAGGAAGCGCTGCGCGTGGTCGAGGACGAACGACGCGCGCGCCTCCTTCTGCGCCTCCCACGCGTCGAAGTCGCGGCGCAGCAGCGGGTACGGGTCGAGGTAGCCGTGCCCGGTGAAGAAGCCCGTCCGGTAGCCGCGCTCGCGGAAGAGCGTCGCGAGGGTCGGTCCGCGGAAGCGGTTCCCGAAGTGCGTCCAGAAGCGCACGCGGTGGACGGGCGGCGGCTCGCCGGTCGTGATCGTGTGGAGGCTCGGCAGCGTGAACGCTGCGGCGGCGTACGCTGCGTCGAAGCGGGTGCCGGCGGCCGCGAGCGCGTCGAGGTTGGGCGTCAGCGGGATGCCGTCGCGGACGGCGCCGACGTGGTCGGTGCGCAGCGCCTCGATCGAGACGAGCAGCACGTTCGCGCCGGGCGGCGCCGGCTTCGCGCCGCAACTGCCGGTGCAGGCGGCGACGACGACCGGGACGGCGAGAACGGCTGCGAGGCGGCGCACCGCGGCATTGTGGCGGACGCCGCGAGCCGTGCGTGCGAAGACGCGCGCGCGCCGCCGGTGCAGAATTCGGCGCCCCGCCCAATCCGGGAGGGGGTCTCGTGCGTCTGGGGGTGCGGATGGAGCAGGAGAGCGATCCCGTCACGTCGCGTTTCGAGGCGCTGCGGGACCGACTCCTCGGCACGGCCTATCTCGTCATCGGGCACCGCGAGGACGCCCGCGAGGCCGTCCAGGAGGCGTTCCTCAAGTGCTGGCGCAACCGCGACCGGGCGCGTGACGCACGCGACCTCGAGGCGTGGATCTTCTCCGTGCTCCTGAACACCGCCCGGGACCTGCGACGCCGCCGCGCCGTGCGGCGCGCGGAGTCGCTGCCCACGGAGGACGCCATGCCGACCCCGCACCGAGGAGACGACCCCGGCCGCCACGCCGCCGCCCGCGAGGCGCTCGAGCGCGTGCGCGCCGCGATCCACCGTCTGCCGGACGCGGAGCGCGAGGTGTTCCTGCTGCGGCAGAACGGCGACCTCTCCTACGAGGGCATCGCCGCGACGCTGGGCTGCCCGGTCGGCACCGCCAAGACCCGCATGCGCCGCGCGCTGGAACGGCTGCGCGGCGCGCTCGACGCGTCGCACGGCGCCGCGGGCCTCTCCGCCTGACCCCGAAGGAGCACGCCATGCCGCTCTCCGACCACGACCGCGACCTCCTGCTCGCGTACCTCTACGAGGCGCTCGACGCCGACGAGCGCGCCGCGCTCGAGGCGCGGCTCGCCGCGGAGCCCGAGCTGCGTGCCGCGCTCGACGGCGCGCGTGCCGAGCGCGCGCTGCTCGGCTCGGCGGCGTCGCTGCCCGCGGACGACGTGAAGATCGAGGCGCCGCAGGGCGAGTCGCGGCGACGCGGGCGGCTGTTCACGGCGTTCGGGCTGCGCGCCGCGGCGGGCATCCTGGTCGCGATCGCCGCCGGGTCGATCGGCTGGCGCGAGTTCGCGCACGCGGCGATCGAGAGCCGCCACCCCGTGCTCTCCGTCAGCGGGCCCGCGGCCTTCGCGCCCGGCACGCCGGTGCGCTACGACGTGCGCGTCGCGGACCTGGGCGGCGACGCGCTGCGCGGGAAGGTGATCGCCGAACTGGCGACCGCCGCGGGCGAGCGCGTCGGCGACCCGGTCGAGGTGGCGACGGACACCGACGGCCGCGCGCAGGTCGAGTTCGCGCCGCAGGGCCGCCCCGGCGAGTCCTACGGCGTGCTGTTCCGGCTCGCGGCGGCAGGCGACGCGGAGGGCGCGGGCGTGTTCACGCCGCTGCGCGACGCGTCGCGCGTCGTCACGCGCGTCGGCACCGACAAGCCGGTGTACCGCCCGGGCGATCCGCTGCGCGTGCGCGGCGTCGCGCTCGAGGCGCTGCGCCTCACGCCCGCCGGCGACGTGCCGCTGCGCGTGCGCCTCTACGATCCGCGCGGCGCCGTGGCGTTCGACGAGACGCTGCCCGCGGTCAGCGGCGTCGGCGCGTGGCAGCACGAGCTGCCCGACGACGCGGCGGGCGGCACGTGGCGCGTCGAGGTCTCGGGCGCCGAGGGCGAGGAGGGGCTCGTGTCCCCCGCGTCGGTGGACGTGCAGGTGCGCAGCTACCGCGTGCCGCGTCTCACCTTCGACGTCGAGACGGACCGCGACTCCTACGCGCCCGGCGACCGCGGCACGGTGTGGGCGCGCGTCGCGCGCGTCGAGGGCGGCACGCCCGACGGCGCGCGCGTCGAGGCGGTGCTGCACGTGGACGGCGCCGAGGCGCAGCGCGAGACGCTCGTCGTCGGCCGCGACGGCGCGCTCGCCGTGCCGTTCGAGCTCCCGCGCCGGATGCGCGAGGGCGTCGTGCGCCTGGCGCTCACGGTGGACGACCGCGGGACCGTGGAGGGCCGGAGCGAGTCGATCCCCGTCACGCTCGACCGCCTGCGCGTCGAGCTGTTCCCCGAGGGCGGCGACCTCGTCGCCGGTCTCCCGAACCGCGTGTACTTCCGCGCAACGACGCCCGCGGGCGAGCCGGCGGAGCTGCGCGGCGAGCTGCGCGACGGCAGCGGCCGCGCCGTGACGCAGTTCGCGAGCGACGTGCGCGGCATGGGCGTCTTCGAGTTCACGCCGCAGGCGGGTGCGTCGTACACGGTCGCGGCGCCCTCGCTCGCGGGGGTGTCGGTCGAGCAGGAGTTCCCGGCGATCACGCAGCACGGCGTGCTGGTGCGCGCCCTCGACGAGTCGGTCGCAGCCGGCGCGCCGGTGCGCGTGCGCCTGACGGCCACCGACGGCGGCGAGCGCGTGGTCGGCGCGTGGCTGCGCGGCGTGCCGGTCGCGACCGCGCGCGTGTCGCTGCGCGCGGGCGAGCCGCAGGACGTCGCGCTCGTGCCGACGACCGACGCGGGCGGCGTGCTGCGCGTGACCGTGCTCGACGCGGACGGCACGCCGCGCGCCGAGCGGCTCGTCGCGCGCGCCGCGCCCGAGCGGCTCGACGTCACGACGACGCTCGCACGCCAGCGCTACGCACCGCGTGAGAGCGTGCACGTGGACGTGCGCGTCGCCGACGGGCACGGCGCGGCCGCGCAGGCGATCCTCGGTGCGAGCGTCGTCGACGCGGGCGTGCTCGCGCTCGCCGACGCCGACGACGTGCCGCTGCCGCTGCACTTCCTGCTCGCGACCGACGTCGAGCGTCTCGAGGAGGCGCAGCTCTACGCGGCGGGCCCCGGCGCGGCGCACGCGACCGACCTGCTGCTCGGCGTGCAGGGCTGGCGGCGCTTCGCGTGGCGCGACGCCGCGGCGTTCGTCGCGGAGCACCCGGAGAGCGGGCCGCGGGTGGTCGCCGTCTCGGCGAGCGACCTGCCCGTGCAGATCTCGAACGCGGACGAGGCGCGGCAGGCGGCCGGGTGGGAGCTGCGCCGCGCGAACGAGCGCAGCCTCGCGAGCGGCGTCCTCGGCTGCATCGCGCTGCTGCTCCTCGGCAGCGTCGTGGTCGGCTTCCGCGCGGTGTGGCAGCACCGTCCGCTCGCGGCGCTCGGCGGCTTCGCGCTGCCCGTGCTGGCGCTCGTGGCAGTCGTGCTCGTGCGCTCCGGGACGATGGAGATGGCGGCGGTCGAGAAGGCGATGCCGGCCGCTGCCATGGCTCCGGGCGGCGAGTGGCTGGGCGCGGAGGACGAGGTGGCGCTCATGGACGCGATCGAGGCGAAGCCCGAGGCGAAGGAGATGCGCCACGACCTCGACGGAGAGGTGGCGCAGGCCGAGGCGCGGCTGCGCATCGCGGAGCTGGCGGAGGAACTCGACGACGACTTCGAGGAGGAGGTCGCCGCGGACGAGAAGTTCGCCGGGTTCCTCGACGAGATCGGCGAGCGCAAGGGGGTCGGCAAGAAGCGCGCGCAACTGCGACCGCGCGAGCGCGTGCTGGCGCGCGTCTTCGCGCACCGCGCCGCGGCGTGGCAGGGCGTCCGCGACGACTTCGCCGAGGTGCTCTACTGGCACCCGCTCCTCGTCACCGACGCCGAGGGCAGGGCGTCGTTCGAGTTCGACACCTCCGACGCGGTGACGCGCTTCCGCATCGCGATCGACGCGCACGACGCCCGCGGCGCGCTCGGTGCGGGCGGCACGTCGATCGAGTGCCGCCTGCCGCTCGCAGCCGAGCCGAAGCTGCCGGTCGAGGTCGCCGCGGGCGACGAGATCGACCTGCCCGTCTCCGTCGTCAACGACGGCGCCGACGCCGCGCGCGTGCAGCTCACGCTCGACATCGAGGGCGACCTGCTCGCGCCGCGCGGCGCGGGCGGGCTGCCGTCCACCGACCTGCAGCTCGCGGCCGGCGAGCGCGCGCGCGCCGTGCTGCCGCTCGTCGCGCGGCAGGGCGCGGGCACGGCGCGGCTGCGTCTCCGCGCCGACGCGGGTGCGGGGCGCTCCGACGTGAGCGTGCGCGAGATCGGCGTCGCGCCGCGCGGCTACCCGCGCACGGTCGCGCGCAGCGGGAGCGTGAGCGGCGCGGTCGATCTGCACGTCACGCTGCCCGACGCGTACGACGTCGCGTCGCTCCGCGGCGGCCTGCGCGTCTACCCCTCCACGCTCGCGACGCTGGTGGACGGCCTCGACGGGCTCCTCGCGCAGCCGGGCGGCTGCTTCGAGCAGGCGTCGTCGAACAACTACCCGAACGTGCTCGTGATGAACTACCTGCAGGAGCAGCAGGTCGCCGAGCCCGCCGTCGCGGCGCGCGCGAAGGACCTGCTCGGCAAGGGCTACGCGCTCCTCACGGGCTACGAGTGCAGGGCGCGCGGCTTCGAGTGGTTCGGCGCCGACCCCGGCCACGAGGCGCTCACCGCGTACGGGCTGATGGAGTTCACGGACATGGCGCGCGTGTTCGACGTCGACCCGAAGCTGGTCGAGCGCACACGCACGTGGCTGCTCGACCGGCGCGACGGCGACGGCGGCTTCCGCCTGCAGGACCGCCAGCTCGACACGTTCGGCGGCGCGGGCAAGGAGCTCACGAATGCGTACGTCGTCTGGGCGCTGACCGAGTCGGACCCGGAGCACGGACTCGACATCACCAAGGAGCTCGCGCGGCTCGAGACGCGGGCCCGCGAGTCCGACGACCCGTACGTCGTCGCGCTCGCCGCGAACGCGCTCCTGAACCGCGACCTGCCGGGCGGCGACGCGCTGCTCGAGAAGCTCGCGGGCATGCAGCAGGAGGACGGGCGGCTCGACGGGAAGACGACGTCGATCACGTCGAGCAGCGGGCCGAACCTGACGGTCGAGACGACGTCGCTCGCGGCGCTCGCGTTCTCGCGGCGTCCGGCGCGGCTCGCCAACGCGGAGAGTGCCGTGCGCTACATCCTCGGGCAGCGGCAGGGCGGACGCTTCGGCGCGACGCAGGCGACGATCCTCGCGCTGCGCGCGCTCACGGCCCACGCCCGCGCGGCGCGCACGACGGCGAGCGACCACGACCTCGAGGTGTCGGTCGGCGGGCGCGTGGTCGCCACGCGGCACGTCCCGGCCGGCACGCCGGGCGTGATCGAGTTCGGCCCCGAGGTGCTCGGCGCGCTCGCGAGCGGCGCGAACGACATCACGCTGCGGAGCACGGGCGACGAGGCGCTGCCGTTCGGTCTCGCGCTCTCGTACCACACGCAGCTCCCGGCCGACGACGCCGCGTGCCCCGTGACGGTGACGACCGCGCTCTCGGCGGACGACGTCGCGGAGGGCGCGAGCGTCGGGCTGACGGCGACCGTCACGAACACGTCCGAGAAGCCCGTTGCGATGACGCTCGCGCGCATCGGCTACCCCGCCGGTCTCGAGCCGCGCACCGCGCGCCTCGACGAGCTGAAGCGGGCGGGCGTCATCGACTTCTACGAGCTCCGTCCGCGCGAGATCACGCTGTACTGGCGCGCGCTCGCACCGCGCGAGACGAAGCGCGTCGAGACCGATCTCCTCGCCGCGATCCCGGGCCGCTACGAGGGCCCGGCGTCGTCGGTGTACCTCTACTACGGCGACGACGCGAAGCGCTGGACGGAGCCGCTGCGCGTGCGGATCGCGGCGCGCTGAGCCGCGACGGCACGCGCAGCTAACCTCGGCGCGTGCTCGACTCCCCGATCCAGGCCGTCGGCGTGCTGCTCGTCGCGGCGCTCGGGTTCGTCGCCCTGCACGGCGAGCAGTTCGGCGCGGCGGGCCTCTGCTTCAGCGTCGCGGCGACGCTCGCCGTCTCGCTGCTGCGGGGCGGCGGCGTGCTGGCGGCGGGGCGGCACTATCGCGCGGGGCGCGGCGAGCGCGCGTTGCGGCTGCTCTCGATCGTGCCCTTCCGCGGACGCCTGCTCGCGGGCGGCATCCGCGCGTACTACCACCTGCTGCGCGCCGCGTGCCGGCTCGACCGCGAGGAGTGGGCGCTGGTGCTGCCCGAAGGCGAGGCGGTGCTCGCGCTGCGGCGCACGCAGCCCGCGAACGTCTCGACGGCGCACGCGGCGATGGCGGTCGCGTGTCTCGAACTCGGCGACACGGCGCGCGCGGCGCGGCACGTCGCGGAGGCGAAGCGCCTGCCGCACAAGCCGGGGCTCGACCGCCGGATCGCGGAGGTGGAGCGCAGGCTCGCCGACGGCGGCGCCGAGTAGCGCTGCGCCGCTGCGCGCTAGCCCGCATCGTTCACCAGCGCTCGCGGCGAGCGCGGCTGTGACGCAGTCAGCTCGTGGCCTCCAGCCGTGGCGCCTGCACTGTCGCCACGTGGCAGTGCGTCCCGGCCGAGCCGGAGGCGCGAGATCAAGGAGGCGCGACGAAGTCGGGGTTGAACGCCCCGTTCGAGGAGCGCCGACGCAGAGATCGCGACTCCGGCGACGCGCCGGGCGCGGGAGCTGGTGAACGATGCGGGCTAGCTACTTCGCCGCGTCCAGCAGCTCCTTCGCGCGCTCGGCGTGGACCGTGCCCTTCGCCGTCTTGAGCACGCGCTGCAGGATGAGCTCCGCCTGGCGCTTCTTGTTGTTCGCCAGGAAGTCGCGCGCCTTCGCGACGTCGTCGCCGGCGGCGAGGTCGGCGGCCGCGTCCTTGTTCGAGCGGAGCGCCGTCGCCTTCGCGGTCGCGTCGTCCACGCCCTCCATGCCTGCGAAGCGCCGCGCGAAGTCGGCGTACATGCTCCACGCGTCCCAGAAACGGCCCGACGTCTCGAACGCGGCGGCCTCGGAGAGCCAGGTCGCGCGGCGCGTCTCGATCCACGTGACGAGCCCCTCGGCCCACGCCTTCGAGACCTTGTCGAGTCCGGCCAGCGCGGCCTGCGTCGCAGTGCGCGCCTCGGCCCAGCGGCCGTCGTCGAGCATGGGCTTGACGGACGCGAGCGGCTCGGGCACGCGCACCGGCGGCGACTGCACCTTGCCGAGGTGCTCCTTGATCGCAGGCGCCTTCAGGTATCCGGGGTGGCCCTTCCACGCGATCGTGCCGTCGGGCGCGACGAGCACCGCGTGCGGCATGCCCGGCACCGAGACGGCGTTCGAGAGCGCCTCGTAGCCGAGGGTGTCGAGACCGGCGACGGCGTAGGCGACGGCGTTGTCGGTGACGAACTTCTCCATCGCCGCCTTCTCGCCCTCGGCGACCGCGAGCACCGAGAGCCCCTGGCCGCCGAGCTCCTGCTCAAGGCGGTTCAGGTGCGGGACCATCTCGACGCACTTGTCCGACCACGGGCCGAAGAACTCGAGCAGCACGAGACGTCCGCGCAGTGTGCGCATCGGGTTCTTCGTCGCAGGCAGGTTGACGACGACCTGCACCTCGAAGTCGGGGACGTGCACTTCCTGCGTGCGCGCCGGCGCCGCCGGGACGAACGCCGCGGCGAGCGCGACCACGGGCAGGAGCGTTCGGGCGCGGATCATCGGGAGGCCTCCTCGGGGTCGGCGGCGTCGGCGGCGAGCAGGGCGAGGATCTCGTCGCCGTAGGCCTCGGCGCGCGCGGGGCCGATGCCCGGCACGGCGAGGAGCTCGTCGCGCGACGCGGGACGCGCGGCGGCGAGCGCGTCGAGCGTCGCGTCGTGGAAGATCGTGTACGCGGGGCGGCCGAGCTCCTGGGCGCGGGCGCGGCGCCACGTGCGCAACCGCTCGGCGCGCGCCGCAGCGGCCGGATCGCTCGTGGCGAGCAGCGCGTCCGCGTCGCGCGTGCGCGCACGCGCGGAGCCGCCGCGCGCGCGCCGCGACGACGAGCCCGCGTGCAGCGGCGGCAGCGAGAGACAGAGGGGCGGGTCCTCGCGCATCACGCGCACGCCTTCGTCGCTGATCGAGAGCACGGCGCCCGAGCCGGGCCCGTCGAGCGTGCGGCGCGCGAGCAGCCCCTCGTCGGCGAGGGCCTCGAGCAGATCGCCGACGACGCGCAGCGGGAGCTGCGCGAGCAGTCCGTGCGTCGGGAGCGTGTCCAGCCCCGCCTCGACCACCGCACGCGAGCGCGAGCCCGTGAGGAACTGCGCAAGGCGGCTCCGTCCGTAGCGATCGTTCGCACGCGCGACGCCCGAGAGCGCGATGCGCACGATGCGCCGCTCCTCGTCGCCCAGCTCGCGCGCGGGAGGCCGCCCGATCTCGAGGCAGCGGTCGCACGCGCCGCAGCTCTCGCGCGCCTCGGCGCTGCCGAAGTAGCGCAGCACGTACGCGCGGCGGCACGTCGAGCCGGCGGCGTACGCGCACATCGACTGCAGCCGCTCCTCGTCGGCGCGCCGCTTCTCGCGCAGCCCCTCGACGTCGACGCCCGCGCCACCGTCCCCGCCCGGGGGCGCGAGCGCGAAGACCGGCTCGCCCGTCACGGGGTCGATGTTGCGCTCGACGGCGCCGCGCGACAGCAGCAGGCCGAGGGCGGTGTCCACGGCGCGCTCGTTGCGCGTCGGCGCGGCCTGTGTGAGCTCGACCAGCGACCGCGAGCCGGCGCGCAGCTCGTCGAGCAGCGCGTGGAAGACCGCGGGGTCGGGGTTGTCGCCCTCGAGGAACCACTGCTGGTGGCGGACGTCCGCGTAGTTGTAGAGCAGCACGCAGTCGGCCGGCTCGCCGTCGCGGCCCGCGCGCCCGGCCTCCTGGTAGTACGCCTCGACGCTGCCCGGCAGGTCGAAGTGCACGACGAGGCGGATGTCCGCCTTGTCCACGCCCATGCCGAACGCGTTCGTGGCCGCGATCGCCGCGAGGCGTCCGCCCATGAACGCCTCCTGCACGCGCACGCGCGCGGCGGGATCGAGGCCCGCGTGGTACGCGGCCGCGCGCACGCCGCGCTGCGCGAGGTGCGCCGCGACCTCCTCGACGCGCTTGCGGGTGGCGGCGTAGACGATGGCGGGCGTGCCGGCCTCCGCGAGCGCCTCGTCGAGGAACTCGAACTTCTCGGCGACGCCGGAGGGTCGGCGGACGATCAGGCGCAGATTCGGGCGCTCGAAGCCGGCGACGGACACGCGCGGGTCGCTGAGCCGCAGCTGCCGCACGACGTCGCGCAGCACGCGCTGCGTCGCGGTCGCGGTGAATGCGGCCGTCGGCGGGGAGCCGAGCAGCTCGCGCAGCTCGCCGAGCCGCGCGTAGTCGGGGCGGAAGTCGTGCCCCCACTGGCTGATGCAGTGCGCCTCGTCGATCGCGAGCCGCACGACCTGCATCGCGGTCACGGCGTCGAGGAAGCGCTGGCTCGCGAGGCGCTCGGGCGCGATGTAGAGCAGCCGCACGCGGCCGAGGGCGCAGTCGCGGAGCCGCGCCGCCTGCTCGCCGGCGTCCACCGACGAGTTGACGAACGTCGCCGCGTGACCGCGCGCCGCGAGTGCGTCGACCTGGTCCTTCATCAGCGCGATGAGGGGGCTGACGACGAGCGTGAGGCCCTCGAGGAGCAGCGCCGGGAGCTGGTAGCAGAGCGACTTGCCGCCGCCCGTGGGCATGACCGCGACGACGTCGTCGCCGCGCAGCACGGACTCGACGACCTCGCGCTGCCCCGGGCGGAACGCGCGGTGCCCGAAGCGCTCTGCCAGCTCGCGGTCGAGGTCGGGCCCGGTCACGGCCGGAGGGTACACGGCCCGGGGCGCGCGGTCAGGTCTCGCCCGCGTCGTCCCTCGCCGGCACGTAGAGCGGCGCGTCACACGCGGGCGCCGCACCGGCCGCGACGGCCCGTGCGAGGAGCGCCTCGATCGCGCGCGTCCCGAGCTCGCCGTAGCCGGCCGAGAACTCGTTCACGTAGAGGTCGATGTGGGCGCGCGTGACACCCTCCGCGAGCTCCTGCGCGTGGGCGCGGACGAAGTCGCGCGAGAGCGCGGGGTCGCGGCGCGCGATCGCGAGGCTCTGCCCCACCCAGCCCTCGAGCGCCGCGGCGAGCGACGCGTCCACGTCGCGCCGCACGAAGATGCCGCCGAGCGCCACCGGCAGCCCCGTCTCGGCCTCGAAGCGCGCGCCGAGGTCCTCGACCGCGTGCAGCCCGCGCTCGCGGTACGTGAAGCGCAGCTCGTGGATGATGACGGCCGCGTCGGCCTCGCCGCGCGCGAGGGCGCCGGGCAGGCGGTCGTAGCGCAAGCAGGGCGTGTCGGTCACGTCCGGGTGGAACGTGCGGAAGAGCAGCGCGGCGGTCGTCAGGTCGCCCGGCAGCAGCACGCGGCGCCCCGCGAGGTCGCCCGGCGCGAGCGGGTCGCGCGCGACCACCAGCGGACCGTTGCCGCGGCCGAGCGCGCCGCCCGTGCGCAGCGCCGCCCACCGCGCGCGGTGTCGTGCGAACGCCGCGAAGCTCGCCTTCGTCGCCTCGATCCCCCCCGCCGCGAGCAGCGCGTTCAGTTCCTCGACGTCGGCGAGCACCGGCTCGATGCGCACGCCGTGCGTGTCCACGAGTCCGTGCAGCAGCGCGTGCAGGATGAACGTGTCGTTCGGACACGGCGAGAGGCCGAGGCGGAGCGACGTCGTCACGGCGCGCCGCTCCCTCCCCTTCGCGCGAGCACGGCCGAGGCGTGCGCCACGGCGAGCGCCAGGTCGAAGGGCGCGCCGTCGCGCGGACCGCACGGGTTGGAGATGCCGCGCAGCTCGGCGAACGGCACGCCGTGACGCGCGCACGCAAGCGCGATCGCGGCGCCCTCCATCCCCTCCGCGAGCGCGCCCGTCGCGCTGCGCTCGCGGACGAGCCGGTCGGTGCCGGCGCACACGCTGACCGTCGCGACGCGCCCGAGCGCGACGCGGAAACCGTCGCCGTCGCCCGCGAACGGCGCGCGCAGCAGCGCGTCGGTGGCCGTCCACGCCGCGGCGGGCACGGGCATGCCCGGCCGCTCGAACGGCCGGAAGCCGCGCGCCGTGCCGAGTCCCTCGTCGAGCACCGCGACCTCCGTCGCGACGGCGACGTCGCCGAGCGCGAGGCCCGACGCCGGATACGCGCCCGCGACCCCGAACGAGACGACGCCCGCGACGCCGCCCTGCGCGAGACGCGTCGCCGTCGCCACCGCCGCGGCCGACTTGCCGACGCCGCAGACGAGCACCTCGCCCGCGAACGCGCGGGGTCTCTCGGCCTCGGTGGCGACGACGACGAGCGGGAGGCGCGGCTGCACGCGGAGATGCTACGCAGGGCGCGCACCGGGGACGCGGGAGCTCTGCGGGACGCGACGCCTTCAGCGCACGAGGGCCGGCCCGCATCGTTCACCAGCTCCCGCGCCCGGCGCGTCGCCGGAGTCGCGATCTCGGCGTCGGCGCTCCTCGAACGGGGTGTTCAACCCCGACCTCGTCGCGCCTCCTTGACCTCGCGCCTCCGGCTCGGCCGGGACGGGCTGTCTCCTGGTGGGACCGCAGTTGTCACGGACGCAGCCCGCGAATCGACTGGGCTACAGCCGCACTCACCGTGAGAGCTGGTGAACGATGCGGGCCAGCGCCGCGCGGGCGGCGTCCCAGCCCGCGACGGCCCAGCCGTCCGGGTCGTGTCCGTACGCTGCGCGGTAGGCCGCGACGACGTCGGCGCGCGCCGCCGTGTCCACGGGCGGTGCGTCCGGGAGCGCGTCGCCGACGCCGTCCCGCTGCGGCACGACGCCGACGACCCAGCCGCTGCCCGTCGACGTGACGCTGCGCGCAGGCGACGTGGAGATGACGGGGATGCCCGCGCGCGTGCCCATCTGCGCGATCACGTGCGCGCGGCGCCGCTCGGGCGGCGCGATGACCGCCACGGCGCCGTCGTCGAACGCGAGCCGCACGGCCGCCGACGCGGCGGCGTCCCAGCGCGACTCGTGCGGCGCGACGGCGAGCGTCAGGTCCGGGCCGCCCTGCGCGCGCGCCGCGTCGAGGGCGAGGCGCGCGCCCGCGGCGAGCGACGCCGTGACCGCCGCGTCGTCGGACGGGACGAGACCGAGGCACGGGCGCACGTCGCGGTCGCGGGTCCAGGCGGTCTCGCGCGGAGGCGGCGCGCGCCGCGGCGCGGGCCGCGCGGGCGCAGCGACGTCAGGAATCGGCACGCGCACGTCGTCGCCGCGCGGCGCGGTGTCGGGAGCGCGCGGCGCGCCGCACGCGGCGAGTGCGCACAGGGCCACCACGACGACGCGTCGCATGCTCATTCGAAGACGAAGCGTCCCCCGGCCACGCGGCCGAGCACGGGCCGGACGGTGTCGTTGCCGGTGACGTCGAGCCGGATCGTGCCGGCGACGCCCTCGTACGTGCGCCGCGCGAAGAGCACGTCGCGGATGCGCGCGCGGTTCAGCCCCGCCTCGCGGACCGCGTCGACGAGCATCCGCGCCGCGTCGTAGCTGAACGCGGCGGTGGCGTCGGGCTCGTCGCCGCAGCGCTCGCGCCAGCGCGCTCGGAACGCGTCCCACGCGGCGCGGCCGGGGCGCGGGTCCATCGGGTACGTGAAGACGAAGCCCTCGGCGGCGTCGCCGGCGGACTCGAGGAACTCGGGCGCGGCGACGCGGTCGGGACCGTAGAGCGCACACGTCACGCCCGCCGCGCGCAGCGCCTTCACGGCGACCGCGGTCGGCCCGGGACGGCCCCACAGGACGACGGCGTCGGGGGCGAGGTCGCGGATGCGGGCCACGCGCGCCGCGAACTCGGGACTCTCCGGCGTGTCGCCCGGCTCGTAGCGCGTCTCGAGCAGGATCGGGTGGTGCAGGCGCCGCGCCGCGTCCTTGAACTCGCCGGTGCCCGTGCGGCCGTAGCGGCTGTTCGCGCGGAAGAGCACGACACGCGTGCGCGCGTCCTCCTCGAAGACCTTCTGTGCGAGGCGGTACGAGGTCTGACGGTCGTCGGGCCGCACGCGCACGAGCCACGGGATGTTGTGCTCGGTGAGGGTCGGGTCGACGCCCGTCGCGTTCAGGTTCGGCACCTCGAGCTTCAGCAGCACGCGCGAGAGCACGTGCGAGTTCGCGTCCTCGTAGCCGCCCAGGATGCCCCACGCGCCGCGGTCGAACGTCAGCTCGACGGCCGCCTCGCCGGCGGCGCCCCACGTGCCGGTCTCGTCGCGCACGAGCAGCTCGAACGGCAGGTGCGACGGGCCGAAGCCGCCTGCGGCGTTGGCCTCCTCGAACGCCATGCGCGTCGCCTCCTGCATCGCCTTGCCGGCGCGCACGTCGGGACCGCGCAGCGGCGCGAGGAGTCCGATGCGCACCGCGTCGAGGTCCGCGGGGGGCGGGTCGTCGCGCCCCGGGCCGCGGAACTCCGGCGCCGTCACGAAGAAGCGGCGCGCCGGCGCGCCCGCACCGCGGAAGGGCACGAGCGCGCCGGGCGTCGCGCCGTATCCGCCGTCGTCCTCCGCCGGCGGCGGCTCGGGCGGACGGGCGTCCTGCGCGTGGAGCAGCGCGGGCACGGCGACGAGCGCCGCGACGAGCGCCGGCCGTGCCGCGCCGCGCATCAGCGCGCGCCCTTCACGAACGCGAACGCCTCGATCTCGATCAGCAGGTCGCTGCGGCAGAGGCGCGCCTGGATGCCCGTGCTCGCCGGCAGCGGGTCGAGTCCGTGGCACGCGAAGAACAGCGTGCGCACCTTGTTGAACTCGTCGTAGTCGCGCTCGATGTCGCGCAGGTAGCAGCTCGTGCGCACGATGTCGTGCCACGTCGCGCCCTCGGCGTGCAGCAGCTCCGTGATGTTGCGGAACGTGCGCCAGAGCTGCGCGCGGAAGTCGCCCGGGTAGATCGTCGCGCCGCGCTCGTCGATGCTCGCGGTGCCCGAGACGTAGAGGATGCGGTGCCCCGCCTCGAGCGTGACCGCGAGGCCGCGGCTGAACGACGAGGGCAGCGGGTAGTCGTACGCCTCGTTCAGCACGTCGTGCGACGTGATGCGCGAGCGCGGCACCTGCGGCTCCGCGGCAGGGAGCCGCACGATGCGGCCCTCGGCGTCGAGGATCCCCAGGCGCCCCATCTCGATGCGCTCCGCGTCCGAGAAGCTGCGGTCCACCCGTCCGAGCACCCGCGTCCCACCGTCCAGCGTCTGCATCCGTTCCTCCCTGCGGCTCAGCGGTCGGCCGCGATGCCGTGCGACAGGCCGTGGCCGGTCGCGATCCACACGTCCCGCTCGCGCGGGTGCGTCCACAGCACGTAGTCGTCGCCGGGCGCCGTCGCGAGCGTCGTCGTCTCGACTTCAGCGCCCGGACGCGTCACGCGCACGGTGCACGTGCCGTCGGCGTTGCGCCGGTACGCGACACAGCCCGCGTCGTCGAACACGCCGAGCCCCTGGTCCGTCGCGAACCACGCCGCGCGGCCGTGCGCCGCGACGTGCGTGACGAAGTCGCCCGGCATGCCCGAGTCGGCCTGCGTGAACGAGCGCCAGCGGCGCCCGTCGTAGCGCGAGACCCCGAAGTACGTGGTCTGCCACAGCAGGCCGTCCGCGTACGCCACGAACGAGGAGACCTCGTGGATGGGACCGTCGTCGGCGAGCAGATCGATCTCCATCTCGCCGTCCGGGTCCCGGTACTCGCGCCAGCGCCCGGTGCGGCGGTCGATCTCGACGATGCCCCCGCCCCAGAGGCCGACCCAGCCGCGCTGCGGTCCGACGGCCACCGCGTAGCACCACGGCTCGTGCATGATCGAGTTGCCGGTGTCGTGGAGCGACCACGTGCCGCTCTCCGTGTCGAGCACGCTGAGCCCCGCGCCGGTGCCGCACCACACGAGCCTCCCGTCCACGACACAGTGGTAGACGAGGTCGTTCGCGAGGCCGCTGCCCTGCTGCGTGTACGTGCGGACGTCGCCGCCGGAGATGCGCGAGAGTCCGCGCAGCGTCGAGACCCACGTCGTGTCCGTGACCGGGTCGCGCGCGAGCGACGTGACGTAGCGGTGGGCAAGGCCCTGCTGCTCGCCGACGACGCTCCACGTGCCGCCGCGCCGCAGCGCGACGCCCGCGTCGGTGCCGACGTAGAGGTCGTCGCCCTCGGCGACGACACACGTGACGCGCTCGGACGGCAGACCGTCGGCGACGCCGAGCGTCTCGAAACGCACGTAGCGCGTGGCGTACGGCGTCACGCCCTGCGGCGCCGCCCACGGGTCGACGGCCGGCTCCTCGGGCACGGCGACGTCGCCGTCGCCCGCGTGCACGTCGTCCACGGAGGGTCCGGTGCGCACGGCGAAGAGTGCCGCGACGAGCGCCGCGGCGACGCAGGCGGTCAGCGTCCACGAGGAACTGCGGCGCATGTCAGAGGCTCCTCAGGAACTCGACGAGGTCGTTCAGGTCGGTCTTGTTCAGGTCCGTGACCACGCCGTGGTGGTCCTCGACGCCGGGCAGCGTCCAGATCTCCTCCAGCGACAGCGCGCGGCCGTCGTGCAGGTACGGAGCCTTGCGCCCGATGCCCGTCAGGTGCGGCACGTCGTAGGTTCCCGTGTGGTCGAGCGGCGACTGCGTGTGCACGTCGGCGCTCTGCAGGTTGCTGTAGTGCGGCCCCGCGTGGCACGTGCTGCAGCGGCCCTCCGGCGGGATCGGCGCGCCCTTCTTCGTGGCGGTGCGGAAGAAGATCGCGCGGCCGCGCTCGACGGCTTCGTCGCGGAACCCGAGCACGGTCTCGTTGCCGCCCGTGGCGCGCGGCGGCGGCAGCGACTCGAGGTACGCGACGAGGTCCTCGACGCCGGCGTCGGGCATCACGTCGGCGCGCGTCAGGACCATCGCGAAGCGCGCGCCGCACTGCCGCGCGAGCGTCGGGTTGAGGCCCGTCCACTTGAACGGCGCGGTGCCCTTCACGCCGCGCAGACTGCGGTTCAGCACGATGTCGCGGCCGACGCCGTCGATGTCGAAGTCGTACGTCAGGCCGTCGGTGTGGGCGCCGGGATGGCACGAGCGGCACGCGAAGGCGCCCTGGAACGCGTAGCGCGCCGAGTGGAAGACACGCGCGCCGCGCTGCACGGCGTCGTCGGGGATGTGCGGCCCGAGCGGGATGCGCGCCGCGACGCCGAGGTCGTCGGCGCGGAGCAGCACGAGCGCGTCGTCGAGGCGCTCGGCGACGGCGACGAGTCCGCCGGCCAGCGCGACGCCGCCCGGCCGCGATCCCGTGGCCGCGCGGATGCCGAGGTAGGTGTGCGCGAGCGCGAGCGGCTCGGGCGACGCGGGCGCGCAGGCGGCTTCGCAGCCGAGCGCCGCCGCGACGTCGAGCGCGACCACGGAGTCGTTGCCGCCGGACGCGATCCACGCGCGCGTGCCGTCGGGGGCGACGGCGATCCCCGCGGGATCGGCGAACGGCCGGTTCACGGTCCCGAGCGGCAACACCGCGACGTCGCCCGTGCCGGCATCGACGGAGCAGAGCACGCCCGAGACGACCCAGCCGCGCGCGACCTGCGCGATCGGCAGCAGGTTGCGCACGTGGAGCGACGGGACGAACACGCGCGCACCGTCGGCGGAGAAGGTCAGACCCTCCGCCTGATGGCACGAGGGCAGCCGCACGCGGCGCTCCACGCGGCCGGTCTCCGCGTCGAGCAGCGTCAGCTCGGACCACGGCTCCTCGTCGGCACGGACGAGCGAGGCCATGCGGCTGACGACGGCCATGCGCGTGCCGTCGGGGGCGCGCGCGACGCGGAACGGTTCGCGTCCGGCGGGCACACGCAGGCGCTCGCGGCGTGCGGCGACGTCGACGAGCGACACGTCCGCGCTGCCCGCGTTCGCGACGAAGAGCGTCGCGCCGTCGCCGCCGAACGCGACGCCGGAGGGCTCGAGGCCGACGCGCACACGCCCGCGCGGCGTGCCGTCGTGCGCGTCGAAGAAGAGCACGGCGCGCGTGTCGTCGAGGGCGACGGCGAGGGTTGCGCCGTCCGGGCTGACGGCGACGCCCGCCGCCTCGCCCGGCACCTCGATCCAGCGCAGGAGTGCGCGCCCCGCGACGTCGACGACCGCGACGCGCCGCGCACGTCCGCACGCGACGTAGAGCGTGGCGCCGTCGGGTGCCGCGGCGATGTCCTCGGGCGTCGGGTGCTCCGTGCCGCGCGCGTACTCGAGCGGCGCGCCGGAGCCGTGGCACGTGATGCAGTTCGTGTGCGCCACCTCGCGCACGCCGGTGACGTGGCGCACGTGCAGCGTCGCACCCGCCTTCGCCAGCGCAGCAGCGACGACGAGCGCCAGCACACCGACGGCGACCGAGCGTGGCCGCAGCCGCTTCACTCCCCACCTCCGCTCAGGTCGACCGGCGCGCCGAGGACGGCCTGCGGTCGCCGGTTCGGCGGTCCCGTCTCGACGTCGTCGTGACAGCCCACGCAGACACGCGTCTCGTTGTTGCGCAGCCAGAACGGACCGTGGTCGGTCGCGACGACGCGGCCCGCGGCGTCCGTCACGTGGAGCGCGAGCGGCGTGTCCACGGGCACGCGCACGGCGAACGAGCCGTCGGCTGCGAGCTCCGCGTCGCCCAGCGTGCGCGCGACGGCGCCGCCGCCGTCCCGGGCGAGCGCGACGAACGTCACGCGCACGCCGGCGGAGTCCGTGGGGCGCGCGTCCACGCAGACGAGCGTGCCGTACGGGCGGTCGTCGCGGCGCGATGACAGGTGTCCCTGGGGACGGCGGCCCGCGGCGAGCGGCACGCGCTCCACGACGCGGAAGTCGTCCGGCGCGGCGCACGGCGGCTCGGCGAGCGCGCGCGCGCCGTGCAGCGGCGCGTCCCAGCTCGTGACGAACGCCTGCTCGCCGTCGGTGCCGCGCAGGACGAAGCGCAGGTCCCCGTCGGCGGTCTGCCGCGCGCGGAACGCGTCGCCTGCGGGCAGGTGGAAGGCCGCGAGACCCGTGCCGTCGGGATGCACGGTGAAGAGCCCGACCCGCCCGCCGCCTGCCTCCGGGCGCCACGAGGAGAAGAGCACGCGACCGTCGGAGAGCACGGTCGGATCGACGTCGCGGCCGGCTCCGAACGTGATGCGCGCGCCCGCGGTGCCGTCGCCCGCCGCGACGAAGAGCGCGCTGCGCGGCGCGCCGTCGCTCATGGTCCCGTCCAGCGTGGCCGCGTAGACGATGCGGCCGTCGGGCAGGTACGCGCCGCGGCCGCAGTCGCCGGCGTGGCGGACGACGACGCGTCGCGCCGAGCCGTCGGGCCCGCACTCGACGAGTGCCGCCGCCTCGGCGCCGGTCCGCGCCGTGAAGAGCACCCGCGCACCGTCCCAGTGGACGACCGGCCACCCGGCCGCGCTGCAGCCCTCCGACAGCACCGTGCGTGCGCCCGTGGCGTCATCGACCGCGACGACGCGCGACCCGGGCGCGAGGTCGCCCTGGGCGCCCACGGGCGTCTCCTCGAACACCCAGCCGGCCGGCGACGTCGTCGTCGCGGCGCGCGGGGCGTCCGTGGCCTCGGCCGGGCCGCACGCGGCGAGCACGGCGCCGAGCAACAGCACACCGCGCGCCCTCACTGCGGCGTGCCTCCCTCGGGCAGCACGATCACGCGGTCGGCCGCGAGATCGTCGAACGCCTGCGTCGCGCCGCCCGGCCACACGACCTCGAGGTGCTCGATGCGCGCGGCCGGACCGAGTCCGAGCAGCAGGCGGCGGTCGCCCTGCCCGAGGTAGCCGTTCCGCGGCACGAGCGTCTGCACCGTCGTGCGCCCGCCCGCGGTCACGGTCACGCGCGCGCCCCAGCCGTTCGCGTGGCGCGGCGCGGCCCGCAGGTCGAGCGTCACGTGGTGGCGGCCCTGCGGCACGCGGCCGCGCAAGAGCGCGGGTGCGTCGTGGATGTGGCAGACGACGACGTCGGTCGCGCCGTCGTCGTCGAGGTCCGCGAACGCGACGCCGCGTCCCATGCGCTCCGCGCGGAACCACGCGCCGGAGTCGGCGGAGACGTCGTCGAAGCCGCCGTCGCCGCGGCCCCGCAGCAGCACGTCCGGGCGCCCCGTCGCGCGGTGCAGGTCGCCGTTCGCGACGTACACGTCGAGGACGCCGTCCAGGTCGTAGTCGATGAAGCCGCCGCCCCACGACGCCCACTGGCCGCACGCCGCCGCGATGCCCGAGACGACGATGCGGTCGCTGAAGAGCGCGCGGCCCTCGTTGCGGTAGAGCGAGCCGTAGCCGGAGTCGGTGACGAGGAGGTCCGCGCGGCCGTCGCCGTCGAAGTCCCCGACCGCGCCGGCCATCGCCGCGGTGGCCTCGCCCTGCACGCCGTACGCGACGCCGGACGTGGCCGCGCACTCGCGGAACGTGCCGTCCCCCTGCGCGAGGAAGAGCCGGTTCGCCGTCGCGTCGTTCGCCACGTACAGGTCGAGCCGGCCGTCGCCGTCGGCGTCGAGGACGCTCACGCCCATCGCACGACCCGCGTCCACGTCGAGCCCCGAGCCCTTCGTGACGTCCTCGAACGTGCCGTCACCGCGATTGCGGTAGAGCACGTCCGGCTGCGCCTCGAAGGCCAGCGGCCCCGGGAAGACGTCGGGCGCGTAGTGCAGACGGTAGGAGGGATCGAACGCGACGTAGTTCCCGACGTAAAGGTCGAGGCGCCCGTCGCCGTCGGCGTCGATCACGGCGCCCGCGACCGAGCACGCGTCGCCGGCGACGCCCGCGCGGGCGGTGTCGTCCTCGAAGGTGCCGTCGCCGCGGTTGCGGTAGAGCACGTTCGGCCCGTCGTTCAGCACGTAGAGGTCGATGTCGCCGTCGTCGTCGAGATCCGCGGCGAGCGCCATGAAGCCGTAGCCCGCGTCGCCGACGCCCGCGCGCTCGGTGACGTCCTCGAAGCGCATGCCGCCGAGGTTGCGGTAGAGCCGGTTCACGCCCGCGGCGCGCGGCGCGTCGCCGTCGGTGACGCCCGCGCGTCCGCCCTGCGCGAGGAAGTAGAGGTCCTGACGGCCGTCGCCGTCGTAGTCGAGCACCGTCACGCCGGCGCCGACGCTCTCGACGAGCGTGTCGAGCGCGCCGTCCGCGAGCACGTGGCGGAACGTGATGCCCGAGCCCGCGAGCACGTCGGCGAACGCGTCGCCCTCGGCCGCCTGCGGCGCGGGCAGCGACACGCTGGAGCCGCTCCCGCCGGATGCGGGCCCGGGCGCGCCGGGTGCGTCGCCGCGACCGCACGCCCCCGCGACGAGCAGCGCGCCGAGTGCGAGCGCGGCCCTCACGACGCGACCGTCCGCGCGCACGCGGCGCCCCACGCATGCGTCCGCGCGACGATGTCGCGGAGCACCGTCGGACGGATCGACTGCGGTCCGTCGCACAGCGGCTCGTCGTGCCCCGTCTCCTCCGCGATGACCTCGATGATCAGACCGTGCGCGCCCGCGGCGATGCCGGAGAGCGCGGCCGACGGCACGAGCGCGGCGTCGCCCGTCGCGTGGCTCGGGTCCACGATGACGGGGAAGAACGTCTCGCGGCGCAGCGCCTCGACGACGTTCAGGTCGAGGGTGCTGCGGTTGTACGTGCCCGCCGTGTACGAGCGGATGCCGCGCTCGCACATGAGGATGTCGAGGTTGCCTTCGACCGCGACGTACTCGGCGGCGGCCAGCCACTCGACGAGCGTCGCGCCCCAGTGGCGCTTGAGCAGCACGGGCTTCCCGGCGCGTCCCACCTCGCGCAGCAACGGGAAGTTCTGCATGTTGCGCGCACCGATCTGGATGCAGTCGGCGTAGGCGGCGACCTCGTCGACGTGCCGCGGGTCGAGCGCCTCGGTGACGACCGGCAGGCCCGTCTCCGCGCGCACGGCGGCGAGGATCTCGAGCCCCTCGCGGCCGAGCCCCTGGAAGTCGTAGGGACTCGTGCGCGGCTTGTGCGCCCCGCCGCGCAGCATGTCGGCGCCGGCGGCACGGCAGGCCCGCGCGATGGCGAGCGTCTGCTCGTACGACTCGACCGCGCAGGGCCCGGCGATGACGGCTGCGCGCGCGCCACCCACCGGGACTCCGCCGACGTGGACGATGCGGCACGCGCGATTCCCCGCCCACTCCGGGTGGGCGTCGCGGCGGACGATGCGGTACGGCGGCCCGTGCGCGTGGCAGGCGACACGTGCGGGGGCCCGCACCGGGGACTCGGGCATGGGAGGCGCTCCTCTGTTCGGCCGGCGGCGCGCGAGCGCGCGGGACCGTCAGCCTCTCCCGCACGATGCGCGGCAGCACGGGATGCCACGCCCCCCGCCGCGGAAGCGCTGCGCGGCGTGAGTTCCATCACAACCCGCCGTGCGGAGCCGCACGCCGACGCGTGCGGGAACTTCGCAGGGAGTGACGCCCGTCGCGCAGCATGGCCGCGTGGCGCTCGTCGAGATCCGCGGTCTCGCCCGGAGCTACGGCCGCGGAGACGCCGCCGTGGACGCGCTGCGCGGCATCGATCTCGTCGTCGAGCGCGGCGAACTCGTCGCGATCCTGGGCCGCTCGGGCTCCGGCAAGTCGACGCTGCTGCACCTGCTCGCCGGGCTCGACACCCCGAGCTCGGGCGACGTACGCGTCGGCGAGACCGACATCGGCGCGTGCAACGCCGATGCGCTCGCGGCGTACCGCCGCACCGTCGTCGGCGTCGTCTTCCAGTCCTTCCACCTGCTGCCCGGCCGGACCGCGCTCGAGAACGTGGCGCTGCCGCTCTCGATCGACGGCGTCCCGCGCGCCGAGCGGCTGCACCGCGCGCACGCCGCGCTCGCGTCCGTCGGCCTCGCGGCGCGCGCGACGCACCGTCCTTCGGAGCTCTCGGGGGGCGAGCAGCAGCGCGTCGCCGTGGCGCGCGCGCTCGTGCGCTCGCCGGCGCTGCTGCTCTGCGACGAGCCGACCGGCAACCTCGACTCGGCGACGGCCGACGGCGTCGCGACGCTGCTCACGCAGCTCGTGCGCGAGCGTGCGCAGACGGTCGTCGTCGTCACGCACGACCACGAGCTCGCGCGGCGCATCGCGACGCGGATCGTCGTGCTCGAGGACGGACGCGTGGCGCGCGAGGAGCGCGTGGCGTCGTGAGGTTCGGCGATCTCCTCCGCGAAGCCGCGCGGGCGCTCGCGGCGAGCCGCTCGCGCACGCTCCTGACCGGCGCGGGCGTCACGGTCGGGTCGTTGGCGCTGACGCTGATCGTCTCGCTGTCGCTCGGCCTGACATCGGTCGTCGACGACTTCGTGTCGGGCGAGGACCAGCTCCGGCAGGTGCTCGTGCTCCCGGGGTACGGCGCACGCGACGAGCGGCGCAAGGTGGACGAGCTCGACGCCCGCGCGTCGGCCGAGAAGCGCGCGCGGCTGCGGCGCGCGCTGCAGAAGCGCTCGCGCGGCGGCCCGCCCATCCAGGCCGCGCTCTACACCATCGACGCGGACGCGGAGGGGCGACTCGCGGCGCTCCCGGAGGTCGTCGAGTCCGTACCGTTCCTGCAGGAGCGCTTCGAGCTGCGCTGGGACGGCGACGCGGCGGCGGCGCCGCGGCCCGCGCTCTCGGTCGGCGCGCCCGCAGCGCAGGCGCACTACCCGCAGCGCCTCCTCGCGGGCCGCTGGTTCGCGTCGGACGACGAGCGCGCGGTCGTCGTCCACGAGCTGCTGCTGTACGAGATGGGGCTGGTCACGGACGCCGAGCAGCAGGCGGTCGTGGGCCGCGAGCTGCACCTGATCGCGCGCGCGGAGCCGATGGGACCGCTCGCGCAGCTCATGGGAGCCGCGCTCGGAGGCGGGAGCGGCGGGCCCGTGCTCTACGACGAGCGCGTGCCGGTGATCGGCGTGCTGCGCGAGCGCTACGGCAACGAGCCCGCGACGATGATGGACGAGGCGCTCGCCATGCAGGCCGACCTGTTCCTGCCGACCGCGTTCCACCGCGAGCTCTCGGCGCGGCGGCCGGGCCGCGACGGACTGCGCGCGCTCATGCTCCTCGCGCGCACCCCGGAGGACGTCGCCGCGGTCGAGGACGCCGTCGAGGAGCTCGGACTGCAGTCGCGCTCCGTGCGCGAGATCGTGCTGCGCGTCAAGCAGTCGCTGCAGGCGGCGAGCTTCGTCGCGGGGTTCCTGGCCGCGATCGCGGTCTTCGTCGCGTGCCTCGGCATCGTGAACACGATGGTGATGAGCGTGCTCGAGCGCACGCGCGAGATCGGGCTCCTGAAGGCGCTCGGCGCGCGCCACCGTGACGTCGTGCTGCTGTTCCTCGTCGAAGGCGCGCTGCTCGGGTTCGGCGGCGGCGTGCTCGGGACCGCCGGCGCCCTGCTGCTCGGCGCGGTCGGCAACCGCGTCGGAGCGCACCTGCTCGAGGAGTCGATGCAGATGCCCTTCACGGGCACGCTCTTCCGTCACCCGCCGTGGCTCGTCGCGGGCGGCGTCGGCTTCGCCGTCGTGACGAGTCTGCTCGCGTCGGTGGCGCCCGCACTGCGCGCGGCGCGGATCGATCCGGTCCGCGCGCTCCGGCACGAGTGACCGCGGAGGCCCGCACATGCACGTGGTCGTCGTCGGCGCCGGGATCAACGGCCTCGCAGCGGCGTGGCGGCTGGCACTGCGCGGCGCGCGCGTCACGCTGCTCGAGCGCTTCCGCATCGGACACGAGCGCGGCTCGTCGCACGGTCGCTCGCGCATCACGCGCAGCACGTACTCGGCCATCGACTACGTGCGCCTCGTGCGGCGCGCCCACGCGGAGGACTGGCCGCAGCTCGCACACGACGCGGGCGTGCGCCTCCTGCACCCGGTGCCCGGCTGCTTCTTCGGCCCCGCCGGGCCGGCGCTCGCGACGTACACGGCCGCCGCCGAGGAGGCCGGCGCCGCCGTGGAGCGGCTCTCTCCGGCAGAGGCGCGGGCGCGCTTCCCGCTGTTCCGGTTCGCCGACGCAGCGTACGTGCTCGTGGACGGGACCGCGGCCGTCGTCGCGGCGGCCGACGCGGTCGCGGCGCTCGCGGGCCGCTGCGCCGCGCTCGGCGTGCAACTGCGCGAGGAGACGGAGGTCCGGGCGCTCCGCGCGTCCGCGTCGTGCGTGCACGTCGAGACGGGGTGCGACGTGATCGCGGCCGACCGCGTCGTCGTCGCCGCCGGGCCGTGGGCCGCGCGCCTCGTCCCGGCACTGTCCGGGCACCTGTGCGTCGCGCGTCAGACCGTCGCGTACCTGCGACTCGACGCCGCCCCCGCGCTGCAGCGGGTGCCGCGCTTCCCGGTCTGGGCCTATCTCGGGACGGACGCCCTGCACTACTACGGGCTGCCGGAGTTCGGCCGCCCGGGCATCAAGGCGGCACGCCACGTGACGGAGGGTCGCGACGACGACCCGGACGCCGCGGACGCTCCGAGCGCGGCGGCGATCGCGGAGGTGCGCGCGTTCCTCGCCGCGCAGTTCGCGGTGCCGGTCGCGGACGAGGCGGGCGCGGAGACGTGCCTCTACACCAACACGCCGGCGGAGGACTTCGTGATCGACGCGCTGCCGGACGAGCCGCGCATCGTCGTCGCCGCGGGGTTCTCCGGCCACGGGTTCAAGTTCGGCCCGCTCACGGGCCGCCTGCTCGCGGAGCTGGCGCTCGACGGACGCTCGTCGGTCCCGGAGTTCGAGGCCGCACGCGCCCGCTTCGCGTTCCCGGCCGCGTCCGCGTGACCGTCACGCTCGACGCGCGTGCGCCGGGAGCGCTGCGGATCCGTACCATGCGCGACCCTACGCAGCAGAAGGAGCCAGCATGCCGGTGTCCGCTCGCCACGTCGCCGCAGCCCTCGCGTTCGCAGGTCTGCTCGTCGCATCCGCGACCTCGCACGCGGAGTTCCTGACGGAGGACTTCGCCCCGCTGCGCGCCGAGTTGGTGCAGCGCCGCGACAACGACTTCGCGGGCACGCTCGACAAGGCGACGAAGAAGCAGCAGAAGGCCGTGCAGAAGAGCCTCGCGGCCCTCGACAAGAAGGCCGACGACCTCGCCGACGACGTGAAGACCGCGAGCAAGGTGTCGGGACTGCTCTCGAAGGCGTACCGCGAGGAGTTCTCGGTCACGATCAACAAGGTCGAGAACGTCGCGTTCCTCCTCGGTCAGCTGACGGAGTCGCTGACGGCGCGTGTGGAGGCCGAGCAGCAACTGGTCGAGGCGCGCGCCGAGTTCACGACGGGGAAGTCGGCGAAGGCCGTCGCGGCGAAGGCCCGCGCGGCGCGCAAGAAGCTCGACGCCGCGGCGGCGCTGCACGCGGCGGACCCGAAGCGCCTGAAGGCGCTCACGGCCGCGGCGAAGGCGGCCGCGCAGGGGGCGGCCGCCGCCGACAAGGCGGTCGCGAAGTCGGGCGAGGACAGCATCGTGATGGCCGTCGACGGCGTCGCGTGGATCGCGACGGGCGAGCTCGGTCAGGTGTACACGCAGGACGACACGCTGCACATCAACGGCGAGCGCAACCTCGACGACGGCACGTTCGACCGGTTCCTGTTCTTCGCGAAGGGCGTGAGCGGCCCGGGGCACTACGAGCTGGACCCGTCGAACAGCAACATCACGTATCGCGCGCGGCCGGGCGGCGGCAGCGAGGTGGCGTATCAGATCGTCTCGGGCACGCTCGACGTCGCCGTCCGCGACATCGAGGCGCCGCACGTCAGCGTGCGGTTCGACCTGACGCTCTCGAACAACGCCGCCGGGACGCTGCGGATCACGTCCGGGTCGGCAGAGATCCGGAAGCGCTTCTTCCTGTCGAACAGCGTGGGACTCCCGTAGCGCGCAGCGCGGCCGCGCTCGACCGTCGCGCCGCTGCGACCGGACCGGCGCCGGGCGGTGCAGGGGGCGGCGGGGTGCAGGGCGCGTGACGGCGGGCAGCGGAAGGACGCCGCGGACACCTTCTCGATCGTGCTCGACGCACCGGCTGCAGCGCCGGCGGGCCCGGTGCGCGAGATGCCGCGCGTGCTGCGCCTGCCGCCCGACCCGGCGCGACGGATCACGCTCGCGTCGGGTGCGGTCGTCGAGTTCCGCGGCGTCGAGTTCGTGCGTCTCCGACGTGACGCCGCGGTCCGCGTCTCACACTGCCGGCGCTTCGAGGGCGCGCTCGATGCGCCGGTCGGGCACGAGCCACAGCAGCGCGACGAGCACGTACAGTGCCCACGCGATGCGGTGCTCGAACGCCGTGCACGCGATCGCGAGCGCATACGCCGCGAACGAGGCCTTGCCCTTCCGGTCCGGGCCCACCGCCCGCGCGAGGAGCGACGCGTCGCCCTGGCTCGCGATGATCGTGCGCTGCAGCACCAGCCACGCCGCCGCCGCGAGCAGCATGACGGCGCCGTAGAGCGCCGTCGGCGCGGCGTCCGCGTGGCGCGCGCTCATCCACGCCGTCGCGAACGGGAAGAGCGAGAGCCAGAAGAGCAGGTGCAGGTTCGCGAGCAGGATGCCGCCCGTCACGCGGCTGACCGCGTGCAGCAGGTGGTGGTGGTTGTTCCAGTAGATGCCGAGGTAGACGAAGCTCAACGTGTAGCCGAGCAGCGTCGGCACGAGGGGGCGGAGCGACGCGACGTCTCCGCTCTCCGGCGCCCGCAGCTCCAGCACCATGATGGTGATGAGGATCGCGAGGACGCCGTCGCTGAACGCCTCGAGGCGGTTCCTACCCATCACAGCGGCGGGCCGCCTCGGCCGCGGGCGCACCGACGAGACGCGCGCGCGCGGCACCAAGGTCCGACGTCGACGACGCACCCGAGATCGACGACGCACCCGAGATCGACGACGCACCCGAGAT
>CALKVK010000032.1 GCA_937996235.1 uncultured bacterium
GGACAGACTCCTCCCCCTCAAGCGGGGATGTGTCCACGAAACCGGGGCAGGCTCAACTCTCGCGTGCACCCACCAACACGCGAGGCGCGGCTCGTGCATCGCACGAGACGTGCCCGCACGCCGGCGGCGTGGTGCTCGCGAGACGTGCGACCGAGGGGTCGGACGTCACCCGCGTAGGTCTTCGCACTCTCGCGAGCACCCAACGTAGGAGTCAAGGGCACGAAGCGTGCTCCGCACGCTCCGTGCCCTTGACCGGCGGAAGCGCCGAGATACGCTCGCACGGCGGGGCGCGCGTCCGCCGGACACGCCCCCGCACGCAGCCTTCCGCCGTGCCCCGCTGGGGCAGTTCGGAGCCTCGATGCCCCGGTCGTTCGCCGCGCTCGCGGTGGGCACGCTCGCGCTCGTGGTCGCGCTCTCGTTCGCGTCGCCCGTCTCGGCGGCGCCGCACGGCCCGGCGGTCGGGAACAACCGCTACTCCACGGAGATCCGCGACGCGCGCGGTGCGGCCGACACCGACGACTACGTCGCGCGGCTGCTCGCGGGCGAGCGTCTGAGCGTGGTCGTCACGGCGACGCGCAAGTCGGAGCTGCGCCCCGCGATCACGCTGGTGCGGCCCGACGGGAGCACGCTCGACGTCGCGGCGAAGGGGCGCCACGGCGGTCGCAGCGTCGTGCTGCGCAACGTCGCCGCGGACGCGACCGGCCCGTGGACGGTGCGCGTCTCGGGCGAGGGCGGCACGCAGGGCGCGTACACGGTCACGTTCAAGATCCGTCCGGCGCAGCCGCTGCACGTGCGGCGCCAGGATCTCGGCGGGGGCGCGCCGTCGGAGCGGACGCACGTCTTCGGCGGACTCGAGGGCGGCACGCTCGACGTCGCGCTGCGCTGGCGCGCGTCCGACGACCCGGTGCGTGTCCGCGCGCTGACCGACCCGGCGGGCGGGGACGTGCCCGGCACCGCCGGCCCGCTGGCCGCGGAGTTCGCGCTCGCCCGCACGAAGGCGACGCTGCGCCACGCGCCGCTCGCCGCGGGCGACGGCGACTACTCTCTCGCCCTCGGCGTGGACGCCGGCCGCGCGCGCTACGCGCTCGACGTGCGTGTGACGCCGCCCGCGCGGCCCGCCGGCCGACGCGTGACGGCGCTCGCCGCGGACGAGCCGTATCTCTTGCCGGTGGACGAGCCCGTGCGGGGCGTCGCGGGGCAGTCCGTCACGCTCCGCGGCGGTGGCTTCGCGACGGACGGCGTCCCGCGCGTGCTGTTCGACGGCGTCGAGGGCACGGCCGTGCGGGTCGCGGCGGGCGGCGGACAGCTCGACGTCGTCCCGCCCGCGCGCCCGGAGGGTTCGAACGTCGAGATCGCGGTGATCAACCCCGACGGGCAGGCCGCCGCGGCGGACGACTACTTCCACTACGCGGAGCCGCCGGTGCTCGACGCGTTGCTGCAGCTCGACGGCACGCCCGCGCTCGGCGGCGACACGCTGGGCGGGCAGACGTTCCGCGTCACGGGCAGCGCGCTCCACCCGGAGCAGACGCTGCGCTTCGGCAGCGCGTACTCGATCGCCGTCGCGCGTGGGAACGCGGGCGAGCTCGTGGTGACGTCGCCCGCCGGCATCCCCGGCTTCGTGGACGTGCGCGTCGAGGACCCGTACGGGCGCGCGTCGGTGCACGCGCACCGCTTCGAGTACCGCGCCGCCCCGCGCTTCGCCGCGTCCCCGTACGACCCGCCGTTCGCGCCCGTGCAGGTGGCGGCCACCGTCACCGTGAGCGGCAGCGGCTTCGACGCGAGCGACGTGCTGCTGTTCGACGGCGTCCCGACGGAGCGCACGCTCGAGGACGCGTCCACGTTCACGTTCGAGGTGCCGGCGCTGGAGGAGGGCGAGCACTCGGTCGCGCTGCGCGACCGCGTCGGCTCCGTCGTCGTCGGTCCCGTGTTCGCGGCGAAGGGCGCGCCGGAGCTGACCTCCGTGCGTGCCGTCGGCGGGGCCTACTCGCTGCCGGACGGCGCCCCGCTGCTCGGGGGCGCGGAGTTCGAGGCGACGGGGCGCGCGTTCCACGCGCTCGACGTCGTGACCCTCGGCGGCGCGCCGGTCACCGTGACGTCGCGCACCTTCACGACGTTCCGCTTCACGACGCCGCCCGGCGAGCCGGGTTCGCTGGAGCTCACGGTCACCGACGCGGCGAGCCAGGCCGCCTCGCTCCCGGACGCCGTGCGGCGCTTCGGCCTCGCCGACGCGACCGCGGGGCGCGTGCCCGCCGGCTCCGCCGTGGACGACCTCTCCGCGTGGCGCGGCGCACTCGGCGACCTCGACGGCGACGGCTCCGACGACGACCTGGTCCTGACGTCGTACGGCTACTACAAGGACAACGTCTACCGTGGCAGCCGCGCCGGCACCGGCAACGGCAACGCGAACGCCGTCGGCACGCGCGCGGCGAAGACGCGCATCCTCTTCGGCGGTGCCGACGGCGTGCTGACCGACGCCACCGACGCGCACTTCCCGGCCGGCGGGCAGAGCACGTTCCTCGGCGACGACTGGAACGGCATGGCCGTCGCGCTCGGCGACCTCGACGGCGCGAACGGCGCGGACATCGTGGTCGGCGGCGTGGGCCCCGACTACACGACGCTCTCCGACGTCCGCATCTTCCGCAACCAGGGCTCCGGCGACTTCGCGGCCGAGACCACCGACCCGCTGCCGACCAGCTACCTGCCGTACCTCGTCGCGTACGACGAGAACGGACAGTCGCATCCCGTGTTCACGCCGCGCGCCGTGCAGGGTCTGCCGAGCGCGCTCGCGATCGGCGACATCGACAGCGACGGCGACGCGGACGTGATCGTGGGCCGCGACTGGTACGACCAGACGTACGCGTACATCGACCCGCGCTACGTCGACGTCTCCTCGACGCCCGCGTACGTCTACTCGGCCGACGCCTACAACTATCCCTCGTACACCTTCTACTACTACGCCGCGACGCAGGTCTTCCGGAACGGCCTCGCCACCGGTGCCGGCTGGAGCGACGTCACCGCGACCGCGCTGCCCTCGGCCGGCAGCAGCGCCGCGCCGACCGTGCCCGCGTTCCATGCGCGCGACCTCGCGCTCGGCGATCTCGACGGCGACGGCGACCTCGACCTCGTCGTCGGCTGGGACGACCCGCTGAGCGTCACGCCGTACGCGCTGTACAGCCGCCGCGAGACGGCGCGGGTCGCGACGCGCGTGCTGACCAACGACGGCGCCGGGCACTTCACCGACGTCACCTCGTCGTGGCTGCCCGCCGGCGCCGCGCCGGAGTTCTGGCAGGCGGCGCGCGTCGCGCTCGTCGATCTCGACGGCGACGCCGTCGCGGCGACGCAGTCCGCGCCCGCCAACCCCGACCTCGACCTGGTCCTGCTCCTGCCGAAGTCCGTGGATGCGTACCTCGGCACGCCGACGTTCACGCGCTCCGCGCTGCGCATCCTGCGCAACGACGCGGGCCACTTCACCGACGTCACCGCGAGCGCGCTCCCGGCGCTGCCGACGGATTCGAACGACAACTTCCGCGGCAGCGCGCTCCTCGTGCGCGACCTCGACGGCGACGGGCGGCCGGACATCCTCGTCGGGACCACCGAGCCGCTGCGCGACACCGGCGGCACGCGCATCCGGGCCACGCGCCTCCTGCTCGGCGGGCCCGGCCTGCAGTTCCGTCGCGGCGACGCGTTCCTGCCCGCGGCCACCGTGGACTCGGGCGAGGCCGACGAGCTGCTCCTCGGCGACCTCGCGGGGTCCCCGATCCTCCTCCGCCTGAGCGAGACGCCGCCCGCGGCGTCGCCGGGCGGCGCCGTGCTCCGCGCCGACGAGACGCGGCGCTGACGGCTGCGCGGCAGTCCGCCCGGCGGGCACCGACCTTCCGCGGGGTGCGAGCGGGGCTATCATCGGCCGCGCGGGACCTCGGGGGCACGGCATGGCGGCGCGCACGCGCGCCGCGCAGGTCCGCGCCTTGGCCGGCCCGCGAGGAGACCGCATGACGATGCTCCCGTCCGCCGCGCGCCTGGCCCTGTGCGTCTCGCTCGCCGCGCTCTGCGTGCCGCCGGCCGCGCACGCGGCCGACACCGTCGGCCTGCCGCTCGGCAACGTCACGTACGAGGCCGAGATCGCGACGCTGACGGAGCAGCCCGACACCGACGACTTCAGCGCCGTCCTGGCGCGCGGCGAGTCGTTCTCGGCGAAGGTGCAGGTCGGCAAGAAGTCCGCGCTGCGCCTGGACGTCGGGGTGTTCGACCCGGACGGCGTCGACCGCACCGCCGAGGTCGGCCTCAAGGTGAAGAAGGACGGCGTGCGCGTGCAGTTCAAGCCGTTCACGGCGGACCGCACCGGCCGCTGGACGGTGCGCGTCGCCGGTCGCGACGGGACCGAGGGCGACTACTCCGCGAAGTTCGCCGTGCGCCCGGGGGCGTCGCTCTCGCTCAAGAACCAGCGCCTCGGCGGCAGCGACCCCGCGACGCGCGCCCACGAGTTCGAGGCGGTCGACGGCGCGCGGCTCGACGCGGCGCTCAAGTGGAGCGGCAAGGGCGACGCGGCGCGCGTCACCGACGTGCGCGGCCCGCTCGGCACCGTCTCCGGCCTGTTCGGCGAGTCCACCGCGTTCGTGCTGAAGGGCACGAAGGAGACGCTCTCCGCGCATCCGCTCGATGCGGGCGACGGCACGTACGCGCTCGAGGTCTCGAGCGACGGCAGCACGGTCTACGCTCTGAAGCTGAAGGTCACGCCGCCCGTGCGCGCGGCGGGACGCGTCAGCGTCACGTCGATCACGGACCCGCACCTCGACCCGCTCGCCGCGCCCCGCGAGGGGGCCGCGGGGACGGCGCTCCGGATCACGGGACGCAACTTCTCGATCTCGCCGCTCCCGCTCGTCTACTTCGGCCCGTACAAGGCGCTCGTGCAGGCCGTGGGCGGCGCGCGCGACACGATCGACGTGATCCTGCCGCAGGCGCCCGGCGGCAGCACGCAGCCGCTCTTCGTCGCGAACGCCGACGGGCAGTCGGCCTTCCACGCGGACTACGTGCACTTCGTGCCGGAGGCGGGGATCGACGCGGTCACCGTCGTCTCCGGGCCCACGCTCGGCGGCAGCACCGTGCACTTGGACGGCGGCACGGTGGTCGAGGTGACGGGCCACGACTTCCTCGCGAGCGACGTCGTGCGGCTCGGCGGCGTGCAGCTCGTGCGCTCCGCGGCGACCGGCACGTCGTTCCGCATCACGGTCCCCGCCGGTGCGCCGGGGAAGGCGGCGCTGACGCTCACCGACGCGTTCGGGCGCGTGCAGACCGTGAACGACGCCGTGCACAGGGTCGGCTTCCGCGCCGCGACCGACGACCACCTGCCCGCGCCGAGCGCGGTGGACTCGTACACGGGCTGGGCGGTGGCGCTCGGCGACCTCGACCAGGACGGCCGCCGCGACGACCTCGTCGTCACGACCTACAACGCGTACTCCCGTCCGTACGTCGAGTACGACAGCCCGCTGCCGAGCAGCGTGCGGCTCACGGTCAACCCCGTCGGCACGCGCGCCGAGTACACGCGCGTCTTCATCGGCGACCGCTACGGCGTGCTCACCGACCGCACCGCCGCCGGCATCCCCGAGGCCGGCTCCGACGCGACGGGCTTCGAGGACTGGAACGGGCTCGCGGTCGCCATCGGCGACATCGACGGCCGCGACGGCGCGGACATCGTGCTCGGCGGCGGCGCGGGCGGCGGCGACGACAGCTACGACTTCGAGCAGCTGCGCATCCTGACGAGCCGGCGCTACGGGCGGTTCGCGATCACGACGGGTCTGCTGCCGAAGTGGCCGCGCAACCTCACGGGCACGACCGCGGTGGACGAGCGCTACGTGCCGCCGGAGGTGACGGAGGATCCGCCGCCGGACCCGACGGGCAACGAGCCCGTCGGCGTGTGGCGCATCGCGGGGCCGCGCCGCGGTCCGGCGGTCGTCAACTGCCTCGCGCTCGGCGACCTCGACGGCGACGGCGACCTCGAGATCGTCGCGGGCTCACCCGGCACCGGGTTCCGCAACGTCTACATCGACCCGTCGCCGATCGACTACTCGCGGACGCCGCCGTACATCCGGCAGGCCGACGTGCACTACCTGAGCGAGGGCCGCTACTACTCCGGCACGCGTGTCTTCGACAACCACCTCGAGAGCGCGCCCGGCTTCGACGACGTGACGGAGGACGTGCTGCCGTCGGCGGGAACGCTCGCGAACCCGGGAGCCGTCGCCTATCCGGCGCGCTGGCTCGTGCTCGGCGACGTGGACGGCGACCTCGACCTCGACCTCGTCGTCACGTGGAGCAACCCGAACGGCCTGATCCCCGCGTCGGCGAAGGACAACTTCGGGTTCGTGCAGCCGTTCTCGCACGGCAACTACATCTACAAGTACACGCCTGCGACGGCGCAGCCCGTGATCGCGACGCGCGTGCTCGTCAACGACGGCAGCGGCAACTTCACGGACGAGACGGACCAGCGCATGCCCGCCGCGTCGGGCGCCGAGTACTGGCAGGCGAACCGCGTCGCGCTCGCCGACCTCGACGGCGACGGCGACCAGGACATGGTGCTGCTGCACATGCGCCACCTCGACGCGTTCCGCAACCAGACGAACCTGGTGGGCGCGACCTCCCTGCGCGTGCTCCGCAACGACGAGGGCGTGTTCACCGACATGACGGCGACGGCCCTGCCGCCGCTGCCCGCCGGCCACCCGCCGCTGCGCGGCCGCGCGCTCGCGGTGGGGGACGTCGACGGCGACGGGTTCCCCGAGATCGTGGTGGGCACGCAGGACCCGCGCAAGGACGGCTCCGGTGCGACGCTCCGCTCGACGGTGATCCTCTGGGGCGGTCCCGCACTCGCGTTCTCGTACCACGACGCGTTCTCGGTCGCGCCCGGCGTCGACTCGGGCGAGGTGAACGCGATCCTGTTCGCGGACTTCGAGCGCGACGGCGTGCCGGCGCTCGTGCTGCTCTCGGGGCACCTGCCCGTCAACGCCGACGGCGGCGCGCGGCTGCGCGTCGAGGACTGGCTGCGCTGAGGTCCCGAGCGCCGGGCCCCTTGACGCTCCTGCACGCGCGGCCTACCTTGCGCTGCGCAGCGCGACGCGGGCCCGCGGGCCCCGCGCCCGTCGCGGGGGTTGCGACGGGAGCGTGCGTTCCCGAGCGGGGGCCGGGCACGCGGCGGAGCGCGGTGACGCACCGCCCATGACCCGCGCCAGCCGCCCCCGATCGCGCCTCCTGCCGCTCGTCCTCGCCTTCGCCCTCACGTGCGTCGCCGCGCACGCGGGGACCGCGGAGCCGGTGGGGCCGCCGTTCGGCCACACGACCTACAAGGGCGAGGTCCGCCGCGGTCCGGACGGCGAGCGCGACGAGGACGTGTTCACGGCGCGCCTCGTCGCCGGCGAGCGGCTCTCGGTCACCGTCAGGAGTCCGTTCCAGTCGCCGCTCTTCCCGGAGCTCGTGGTGCGCGACCCGAGCGGCGCCGACCGCACGGCCGAGGCGGCGCCGAAGTCGCTCGGCATCGGCAAGAAGCTCGCGTTCCGCAACCTGACGCTCGACGCGACGGGCCTGTGGACCGTCACGGTGCGCGGCAGCTTCGACACCGAGGGGCCGTACTCGATCGCGTTCGACGTCGCGCCGCCGCCCGCCGCGAGCGTCCGCGCCGACCAGCTCGGCGGCGAGGGCGGGGCGTCGGGTCGTGTCGCGTTCGAGGCCGTCGACGGCGCGCAGCTCGACGCCGCGATCTCGTGGCCGCGCGGCTCGGCGGGCGCGCGTATCGTCGCGATCGAGGACCCCGCCGGCCGACCGGTGCTCGCCGACGGGACCGGCGCGGCGGACGCGGCGCGCGTCGGCAGGAAGGGCGCGAAGCTCAAGCACTTCCCGCTGAGCGGCGGGGCGGGCACGTACACGCTCGTCCTCGCGCCGGTCGCAGCGCCCGTGGACGCGCGCGTGAAGCTGCGCGTGACGCCGCCGCCGCGGCCGACGGGCACGAAGCGCCTCTCCGACCAGGAGCCGCACCTGACGCGCCCGGGCGTCGGCACGATCTTCGGCGTCGAGGGGCGCCGCATCCGGCTCGACGGCTGGTACTTCTCGACGGCCGGACTGCCGACGGTGCTGTTCGGCACGGCGCGCGGGCGCGAGGTGCTCGTGGACCCGTCGGGCGGGTTCCTCGAGGTCGGCGTGCCGCCCGGCGAGGACGACACGACCGTCGCCGTCTACGTCATCAACCCCGACGGCCAGGGCGCGTCGCAGGACGACCTCTTCTACTACGTGCCGGAGCCCACCCTCACGGGTATCACCGACGCGCTCGGCGGGCCGGCGCCGGGCGGATCGACCGCGGGCGGCGCGACCGTGCGGCTGCAGGGCACGTACTTCCGCAGCGGGCAGCTCGTGCGATTCGGCGACGCGCCCGACGTCGTGCCGATCCTGCGCGGCGCGGAGCTGGAGCTTCGCACGCCGCCGCACGCCGTCGGCAGCGTGGCCGTGCGGATCGTGGACGGCTACGGACACGAGGCCGTCGCGCCGTTCCTCTACGAGTTCAAGGACCCGCCGACCTTCGACTCGGCGCCGTTCGCGCCGGCCGTCGCACGCGCCGACGGCACCACGAACGTCATCGTGCACGGCAGCGCGTTCGAGGAGACGGACACGCTGGAGTTCGACGGTGTGCCGGTCGCGCACCTGCACGTGGCCGCGACGCTCGCGAGCTTCGTCCCGCCCTCGGGCACCGACGACGAGCACGCGGTCGAGATCGTGGACCGCTTCGGACTGCGCTCGGGCGTGCGCGAGCTGCGGCTCAAGCCCGCCGGGCAGATCGCGTCGGTCGCCGCCATCGGAGGCGCGCAGCTCGGCGCGACCGAGATCTCCGTGCACGGCGACGCGCTCGTCCGCATCGACGGCACGTCGTTCGACGTGCACGACACCGTCGCCTGCGCGGGCAGCACCATCGGTCCGTCGCTCGCGACGACCACGCGGATCGAGTTCACGACGCGCGCGTCGACGACGACCGGTGCGGTCGACGTGCGCGTGACCGATGCCGTCGGGCAGAGCGCGACGGCGACCGCCGCGCTGCAGCTCGTCGGGGCGCTCGACCGCACGTCCACGCGCGCCCCTGCGCGCACGTCGGTGGACGACCGCTCCGCGCTGCGCGCGGCGCTCGGCGACCTCGACGGCGACGGCGCCGTCGACGACGTCGTGCTCGTCTCGCAGGGCTCGTCGCCCGGAACGCGGGGCGAGCGGCTGCGGCTCCTCGTCGGCGGGAGCGGCGCTCTCGCGGACGCGACGGCGACCGGCATCCCGGCGGCCGGCTCCGACGACTGGCGCGGGTCCGCTCTCGCGCTGGGCGACGTCGACGCCACGAACGGCACCGACGTGCTCGTGGCGGGCGTGCCGCCGAGCGCGAACACGATCGGCGAGCTGCGCCTCTTCCGCAACGGCGGCAGCGCCGTCTTCAGCGTCGACACGACGGCCGTCCCCGGCTCGACGTACCGGGCCGCGATCGTCGCGGTGGACGAGGAGGAGACGGAGCACGAGGTCATCTCCGTGCGCACGCCGGCCGGCGCGCCCACGGCGCTCGTGCTCGGCGACCTCGACGGCGACGGGGACCTGGACGTCGTGATGGGTCGCGACCGCTACGAGTCGCGGCACCTCGGCGTCGATCCGGCGTACGTGGACACGACCGGCACGCCGTTCACGGTGAGCGCGGCCGACGCCGCCGCGTACGACCGCGACCTGACCGTCTACTACTCCGCGACGCGGGTGCTCGAGAACCGCCTCGACACGGAGGGCGCGTTCGTGGACGTCACGGACGACGTGCTGCCGTCCGTGGGCGACTCCGCGTCGAGCGCCGTCCCCGCGTTCCACGCGCGCGACGTCGCGCTCGGCGACCTCGACGGGGACGGCGACCTCGACCTCGTCGTCGCGTGGGACGACCCGGCGACCGTGACGCCGGCCGACCGCGCCGCGGGCGGCGACGTGGACGGCGCGCAGCTCGCGACGCGCATCCTGCTGAACGACGGGAGCGGCGTGTTCACCGACGCGACCTCGAGCTGGCTGCCCGCGGGTGCGCACCCGGAGTGGTACCAGGCGTCGCGCATCCTCCTCGTCGACCTCGACGGCGACGCGACGTCCACCGACCCGGACCTCGACCTCGTGCTGGTCCACGCGCAGGGCGTCGATGCGTACGAGGGCCCCCCCGGCAGCAACTACCACGCGCTGCGCGTGCTGCGGAACGACGGCGCCGGCACCGGCTTCACCGACGTGACGTCGAGCGCGGTCCCGTCGCTCGACACCGCCACGACCGAGACGCACTACGGCGGCGCGCTCGCCGTCGCCGACCTCACCGGCGACGGCGTGCTCGACCTCCTGGTCGGCACGACGACCGCGCCGAGCCGCATCTCGGGCGGCGCGCGCACGCGTTCCCTGCGGCTCTTCGCCGGCACCGCCGGAGCGCTCGCGTTCCGCGACGCGCGCGGCTTCCTGCCGCCGCGCACGACCGACGGTGGCGAGTGCGACGACGTGCTCGTGGTGCAGGGGCTCGCGGGCGCGTCGGTGACGTCGCTCGTGCTCGTGTCGGAGACGGCGCCCGGCGGCCGCACCGACGGCGCCTTCTTGCGGGTCTTCGACTGGCTGCGGTGAAGGGCACAGGGCGTGCGAAGCACGCCCTGTGCCCTTCACCGCAGCTTTCCTGCGTTGGGTGCACGCGAGAGTGCGGCGTGCCTACGTCGGTGACGTCCGCCCCCTCGGTCGCACGTCTCGCGAGCACCATCGCCGCAGTCACGGCGCTTGCTCCGCAAGCGGCGGCGGGCACGTCTCGTGCGGAGCACGAGCCGCGCCTCGCGTGTTGGTGGGTGCACGCGAGAGTGCGGCGGCCTACGTGGGTGACGTCCGCCCCTTCGGTCGCACGTCTCGCGAGCACCATCGCCGCATGCACGGCGCTTGCTCCGCAAGCGGCGCGCCTGCGGCGGAGGGCACGTCTCGTGCGATGCACGAGCCGCGCCTCGCGTGTTGGTGGGTGCACGCGAGAGTGCGGCGGCCTACGTGGGTGACGTCCGCCCCTTCGGTCGCACGTCTCGCGAGCACCATCGCCGCATGCACGGCGCTTGCTCCGCAAGCGGCGCGCCTGCGGCGGAAGGGGGGTGGCGGGCGCGTCGCGTGCGGGCTGCGATCCGTCCGCGCTTCCGCCTGGGTCTGCCCGATGGCGGGCGCGGACGACGAAGCTACTTCTTGCCGGGGATCGTGACGAGCTCGGCCGACTCGATGGTCACCGGCTCCTTCGGCGTCGACTTCTCGATGCGGCCCGCGGCGGCGAGCGCCTCCCACTGCGACTCCGGGATGCCGCGCGCGCGCAGCATCTCGACGGTCGCGTCGCCGATCTTCGTCGGCACGGCCTCGAGCGCCGTGAGGGTGGACTCGCCCTCGACCATCTCGCCGAACGCCGTGTAGCCGGGGTTGCCGCGGCTCGGGTCGAGCGACGGGTAGTCCGTGAACATCAGGAAGAACTGCGAGCCCGCGGTGTCGGGGATGTTCGTGCGCGCCATCGAGAGCACGCCGCGCGCGTGCTTCAGGCGTCCGGTCGCCTCGAGCGGCAGGAACCAGCCAGGGCCGCCGCCGCCGGTGCCCTTGGGGTCGCCGCCCTGCGCCATGAACCCGGCGACGATGCGGTGGAAGGTCAGGCCGTCGTAGAACTTCGAGCGCACGAGCGACGCGATCGCATCCACGGTGTTGGGTGCGAGGTCCGGCCGGAACCGCACCTTGACGGGGCCCTTCGACGTCCGCCACAGCACGCCGAGCGAGGCGCCCTCGGACGGCGCCTTCACCGTCACGGTCACCGGATCGCACGCCACGGCGTCCACGCTGACCGACGGCCGGTACGAGACGACGATCGTGTGCTTGCCGGGCTCCATCGCCGTCAGCGCGAGCACGCCGGTCAGCGATGCGCCGGGCGCGAGTTCCTGCGCCTCGGGCATCTTCCAGTCGAACGCGCCGCTCGCAGGGTTCAGGTCGGCCCAGATGCGCTCGAGCACGTACGGCTCGCGGCCGTCGCGGCGCACGCGCGCGACGGCGCAGTTGCGGTCGAGACGCGGCACGTTGACGCGCGCCGGCGCGTCGCCGGCGTTGGTGACGGTCACCGTCACGCGCATCTCGCCGCCGAGCTCGACCTCCTCGGCCTCGGCCTGCGCCTTGACGTCGACCTTCGGCTCGGCGGGCGCCGTCGGACGTGCGGGCGCGACGGGGCCCGGCTTGGGCTTGTCGTCGTCGCACGCGGCGAGACAGAGCGTCGCGGCCGCGAGCAGCGCCAGCGCCGTGCGGGTGTTCCGGCGGTGCATCTACTTGCCCCCGTTCTCGGCCGCGCGCAGCCAGCCCGCGCGCAGCGGGTGCTCCTCGGGCAGGTGCTGCTCGCAGAAGGAACGCAGCGCGTCCCAGCGCTTCAGCCCCGCGAGCATCCTGCCGTAGTTGTTCAGGCAGTCGCGGTAGCCCGTGTCCTCGATGTCGCCCCCGCGCCAGTCCCGGCGCTGGTCCTCGCCCGCGGCGATCGCGCGCTCGTAGTACGGGACCGCGTCGTCGAAGCGATTGAGGTACTGGTCGAGGACCAGCGCCGTGTCGTTCAGGACCTGCGGCGAGTCGGGCGCCGCCTTGGCCGCCCGCTCGTACCAGACCGCGCTCTTCGTGTAGTCCTTCGCCTGGTCGCGGTACCAGAGGCCCGCGTTGTTCGGGACGTCTACGACGTCGGGCCACTTCTCCCAGACCGCCGTCCAGAGCGCCTCGCGCTGGGCCGGCGTGAAGCCCTCGTACTGGAGGGCGCGGGTGCCGACGGTGTCGTAGATCGTCTTGACGAACGCGCCGCTCGCGGCGACCGCAGCGCGGAACGCGGCGAACGCGGCGTCGGTCTTGCCCTGGCCGATGAGGATCTGGCCGCGGTTGAACGGCAGCAGCGCCGCCTCGGGATGCAGCTTCTCCGCGGCCTCCATCGTGCGCAGGCCCTGCTCCGTGTCGCCCGCCTCGTGCTGCGCGAAGCCCAGGTAGAGCGCGACGTTCGGGTCCTCCGGGTGGGCTTCGGCGACGCGCTCGAAGCGCTTCACGCGGCCGGCCTTGTCGCGGCCGCTCCAGCGGTACAGGTTGCCGAGCAGGCGGTCGCTCGGGGCGGCGAGCAGCAGCGCGGCCTTCTCGTACGCGCTGACCACGCTCTCCGCCGACGCCCGCTCCCACGCGAGCGCGTTGCCGAGCTCCTGGTACGCGTCGCCGCTCTTCGGGTCGATCTCGGTGCACGCGTGGAAGTGCTTCACCGCCTCGCCCCAGAACGGCGCGGCCGCGTTCGCGTCCTTCTGCACGAGCGCGCCGCCCTGCATCGCGATCTTCGCGAGATCCCAGTGGGCGTCGAAGTGGCGCGGGAACTCCGCGAGCACCTCCTCGAGCAGCGCCTTCGACGACGGCGACTGCGAGCCGCCCTGGAAGCGGATGACCTTCGCCTTGAGCACGCGTCCGTCCGCCGACTTCGCATCGAGGGCGAGCGCGGCCTTGAGTGACAGATCCGCCTCGGCGACCGTCGCCAGGATCTGCTGCGAGTCGCTCTGCGCGGCGTCGAGCTGGTCCGCCCAGCTCAGGAACGCGCGCGCCCTTGCGATGTGCAGCGCGACGTCGTCCGGGTGGTGCTCGAGCCCGGCGCGCGCCGCGCGGCCGGCGTCCTCGAAGCGGCCGAGGCCGGCGAGCGTCTCGACGAGTCCGAGTGCGGCGACGGCGTCCGTCGGGGTCTCCGCGAGCGCCTTCTCGTAGAGCGCGCGGGCCTTCTCCCAGTCGCCCGCGTCGCGCGCCGCCCTGGCGTCGTCGAGGGTGCCCGCGAGCGCCGCCGGCGCCACGAGTGCGGGGAGTGCGAACAGCAACGCGGACGGGATCTTGCGCATCGTCACCTCGGTTCGGGGCGGACCCGGTCCGCGCCGTGGGGAGGCTCGCGCGCCTCCGGAACCGAGGAAGCATAGGACTCGCGAAGGCGTTCAGGCAAGCAGCGCCGCGGGGCGCTGCCGACCCCTTGTTCGACGCCCGCGGCGGCGTTGGCTACCGTACCCCGCTTGCCCGCGCCCGACGGCGCGGAACGGAGAGGCATGACCCCGGACCTGACCCCGCGCCCCGTCGCCGTGTCGCAGGCGGAGATGCTCCAGCTCGTGCTGCCGAGCGACGCCAACACGCTCGGCAACGCGCTGGGCGGCGTCGTGATGCACCACATGGACATCGTCGCCGCGATCGCCGCGGCGCGCCACGCGCGCCGCGCGTGCGTGACGGCGTCCGTGGACCGCATCGACTTCCTGCACCCGGTCGCCGTGGGGCAGCTGCTCGTGCTGAAGTCGTCCGTCAACTACGCGGGCCGGACCTCGATGGAGGTCGGCGTGTGGTGCGGCGCGGAGGACCCGCGCAGCACCCACGTGCGCCACACCGCGTCCGCGTACTTCACGTTCGTCGCGCTGGGCGACGACGGACGCCCGACGCTGGTGCCCCCGGTCGTGCCCGAGACGCCCGACCAGGTGCGGCGCCACGCCGCCGCGGCGCGCCGCCGCGCCGATCGCCTCGCACAGCGCGCTGCGCCCGCGCCCGACGCCGCCGGAGGTCGCCCTTGAGCCCCGAGTCCGATCCGTTCGAGTCGCGCCGCGGAGCGAACCGCGAGCCCCAGGGCGAGAAGCGCCCGCGCGTCGGGCTGCTCGTCATCGCGTCGCTCGTGCTGTTCGTCACGCTGCTGTTCCTGTGGCAGACGGCGCAGAACACGCCGTCCACGGTCAGCGAGATCGCCGCGCAGCTCCGCGAGGGCAACGTGGAGTCGGTCGAGCTCCGCGGCGAGACGATGCGCGTCAAGCTGAAGCCCGAAGGCGACGCCGCCGCCGGCAGCGGCAAGATCCTGGCTGCGACGCTGAGCGAGGAGAGCCGGAAGAACCTGCTGAAGGAGCTCTGGGACAACCACCCCGAGATCAAGGTCGACGATCGGCCGCAGAGCGACCAGCTCCTCAACTTCTTCGCGCTGTGGGTGCTCCCGGCGCTGATCGTCTTCGGCGTGCTGTGGTTCCTCATGCGCCGCATGGGACCGCCGCAGGGCGTCATGAACTTCGGGAAGAGCCGCGCCAAGATCTACGCCGAGAAGGAAGTCCACGTGACGTTCGACGACGTCGCGGGCGCCGAGGAGGCCGTGGAGGAGGTGCGCGAGATCGTCGAGTTCCTGCGCGAGCCGAAGAAGTTCCAGGCGCTCGGTGCGCGCATCCCGAAGGGCGTGCTCCTGCTCGGTGCGCCCGGCACGGGCAAGACGCTGCTCGCGCGCGCGGTCGCCGGCGAGGCGGGCGTGCCCTTCTTCTCGCTCTCGGGCTCCGACTTCGTGGAGATGTTCGTGGGCGTCGGCGCGAGCCGCGTGCGCGACCTGTTCCGCCAGGCGGAGCAGCAGGCGCCGTGCCTCGTGTTCATCGACGAGCTCGACGCGCTCGGCAAGACGCGCGGCACCTCGCCGATCAGCAACGACGAACGCGAGCAGACGCTGAACGCGCTGCTCGTCGAGATGGACGGCTTCGACGCGAACAACGGCGTGATCATCATCGCCGCGACGAACCGCCCCGAGATCCTCGACCCCGCGCTGCTGCGCCCGGGCCGCTTCGACCGCCAGATCGTGGTGGACCGGCCGGACGTCGCCGGCCGCCTGAAGATCCTGACCGTGCACGCGCGCAAGGTGAAGCAGGGCGGGGACGTGGACCTGCCCGTGATCGCGAAGCGCACGCCGGGTTTCGTCGGCGCCGACCTCGCGAACGTCATCAACGAGGCGGCGCTGCTCGCGGCGCGCCGCGACAAGACCGCGGTCACGATGGCCGAGCTCGAGGAGGCGATCGACCGCGTGATGACGGGCCTGGAGAAGCGCCGCCGCGGCATGACCGAGCGCGAGAAGGAGATCGTCGCGGCGCACGAGACCGGGCACGCGATCGTCGGCTGGTTCTCGCCGGGCAACGACCCCGTGCACCGCATCAGCATCATCCCGCGCGGCGTCGGCACCGCCGGCCACACGCTCTTCCTGCCCGAGGAGGAGCGCTCGCTCTACACGCGCGAGGAACTGATCGCGCGGATCACGTCGCTGCTCGGAGGGCGTGCGGCCGAGCGCGTGATCTTCGAGCACCTCTCCACGGGCGCGTCGAACGACCTCGAGGTCGCGACGCGGATCGCGCGGCACATGGTCACGCGCTACGGCATGAGCGAGCGAGTCGGGCCCGTGTCGCTCGACTCCGAGCAGGCGAGCTTCCTGCGCGACCCGTACGCGGCGCCGCAGGCGCGCCACTTCAGCGAGGAGACGCAGACCGCGATCGACGACGAGGTCCGCGACCTCGTGTCGCGCTGCGAGGGGCGCGCGATCGAGATCCTGACGCGCAACCGGCGCGCTCTCGACCGCATCCGCGAGATCCTGATCGAGAAGGAGATCGTGGAGCGCGAGGACTTCGAGCGGCTGATGCGCGAGCTCGGCACTCCGGCGTCCGAAGCCGCGGCGTGAGACGCGCTGCGCGGCGTCGCGCCGCGCAGCGGCTGCGCCGCGCAACTCGGACGCCGCGCAACTCGGACGCCGCGCAACTCGGACGCAGCGCAGCGCGGGCCTGGGGAACTCAGGCTCTGCGCAACAGCTCTCCGCAACCCGGGCGCCGACGAAATCGGACGCCGCGCGACCCGGCCGCCGAGGGGCTCAGGCGCTGCGGAGCTCCGCACCCTCCGCCAGACCAGCCTTCAGGCGCTGGCGCGCGCGGTGGATGCGGCTCATGACCGTGCCGACGGGGATCGCGAGCTGCTCGGCGATCTCCGCGTACGAGAGGCCGTCGAGCGCGAACATCACGAACGGGCGGCGGTACGTCGCCGGCACGCGGTCGAGCGCGCGCTTCAACTCGTCGTCCACGTGGTCGAGCGCCTGCTCGTAGCTGAGCGGCAGCGCCGAGGCGGGCAGGTCCTGGCCGGCGAGGTGCAGCACGTCGCCCGAGTCGGTGTCGGTCTGCGTCGCGCGGCGCTTCGTCTTGATCGCGGACGTCAGGAACAGCCGCCGCAGGATCGTCGCGAGCCACGCTCGCATCGACGTGCCCGTCTGGAAGCGCTCGCGCGCACCGTAGGCGCGCAGCAGCGTCTCCTGCACGAGGTCGTCCGCGTCGGCCGCACGCCGAGCCAGCCGCGAGGCGAGCCGGTACAGGAACGGCTGCTCGGCGAGGATGCGCTCGGTGACGGCGTCGTACGTGATCGCGGTGGCAGGCATGTCGGGACCTCCCTCGGCGGCGGCGGGGCCGGCCCCGTCGCACGCGAGATTCTACGGCTAGGACGGACTAGTTCTACCGACAAGTTTTCAGAAAAATTCCTGAACGCTGGCCATGAGCGGGGGACGCGGCCCCCCTGCCCTTGCCGCGGTCCGTCCGCGCCCCCCGGACGGACGGGAAGCGACGGGTGGAGTCGTCCGTTCCCGCAGCGGATGATGGACTCGGAACCCACCTCGAGACGCCCGGCCCCGCGCGCCGGCGGCGATCCGGCAGCCTGCGCCTCCAACCGGGAGCGCCTGATCCAGGTCGCGGCCGTGCTCTTCCACGACGAGGGCTACCACCACGTCTCCCTCGACCGCGTGCTCGACGCGTCGGGCGTGGCCCGCTCGAACTTCTACTACCACTTCCGCAGCAAGGAGGACCTGGCGATCGCGGTCATGGACACGTGGCTCGAGCGGCTGCGCGCGACCGTCGTCGCCCCGGCGCTCGCGGACCCGTCCCTCCCCGCGCTCGAGCGGGTGCGCCGCATCCTCGACGGGCTCCTCGACCAGCTCGAGGTCGCGGGCTGCAGGGGCGGCTGCCCCTTCGGCTCCCTGGCGAACGCCGAGGCCGAGCACAACGAGCGCTTCCGGCAGAAGCTGGTCGAGACCTTCGACGGCTTCGCCCGGATGCTCGAGGCGCTCTTCGCGGAGGCCGCGGCCCAGGGCGCGATCGACGATCGCCGCGCCCCGGTGGACCTCGCCGCCGCCACGCTCGCGCTCGTCCAGGGCGGCTTCCTGCTGACGAAGACGTACGCGGGCGCGACGCCCATGCGGATCGCCGTGCGCGGGCTGCTCGAGCTGCTCGGCGTCGATCCCGACGCGCGCCGCGCGATGTAACCTTCGCCCGCCTCGCGTGTCCTCCTTCCCGGAGACGGTTCCGGGAGCGCAGGAGGAGCGAGATGCAGAGTGCCGCAGCGTCGGCCGGCAGCGCCGGACGCCCTGGCCCGCGGCGCCCGCGCGGCGATGCGCGCCGGTGCGGCGCGAGGAGCCTGCGGCGCACCGCCCGCGCGCTCGTGGTCGCGGGCATCGCGGCCGCTGCACTGCCGTGCGCGCTCAGCGAGCCCGTTGCCGCGGCGCCCCCGGACGCGACGCCGCTCGAGGTCTTCCGCGAGCACTTCCGCGACCGCGATCCGAAGGTGCGCCGGCAGGCGGTGGCGCAGCTCGCCGGGGTCCGCGGTCCCGCCGCCGTCGAGGCGCTCGTCGAGGCGCTCGGCGACGCCGACGAGCGCGTGCGCGACACCGCGTGCGAGGCCCTGCGCAGGAACGTCCGCGACGCGCGCGAGATCGAGGCGCTGGCGGCGAGCGGACTGCGCGGGCGCCGCGTCACGACCGACGTGCGGCGGCTGACCGTGCGACTGCTCGGCGACGCGGGTCCGGCGGCGTCGGTCGAGCTCCTCTCCGCGCTCTCCGACCGCGACGCCGGAGTGCGCGAGGCGGCGGCCGACGCGCTCGGGTCCACGGGTGGCGAGCCCGCGGTGCGCGGGCTGCACGAGCTGCTGGCCGACCGCGAGGCGCCGGTGCGCGCCGCGGCGATCGACGCTCTGGGGCGGCTCACCGGCGCCGACGCCGTCGGCGCGGCGGCCGCGGTCCTGCGCGGCGACCGTGCCGTGGCGCCGCGCGTCGCCGCGGCGCTGGTCCTCGCCGCCCACCCGCGGCCCGAGTCGGTCGAGCACCTCGTCGCGGCGCTCCGGGCGCCCGAGTGGTCCGTGCGCGTCGCGTGCGCGCGCGGGCTCGGGGCTCTCGGCGCCCACCGCGATGCGGCGCGCGAGGCCGTCGCGGCGCTCGTGCCGGCGCTCGACGCGGAGCCGCGGCTGCGGGTCGCCGACGAGCTCGCCGAGGCGCTGTTCCTGCTCACGGGGATCGACTTCGGCCCCGAGAGCGCGCGCTGGAACGCGTGGTTCACCGAGGCGGGTCGCACGTTCGAGCCGCCCGCGAAGCCGCCGCGCCGCTCGCGTCCCGAGGCGGGCGGCACGCACGCCGACCTGCTCGACCTGCCGACGGCGTCCGACCACGTCACGTTCGTCCTCGACGGCTCGCACTCCATGTCCGACCCCGTGCGCTTCGGTGTCGAGACCACCAAGCACGACGCGCTGCTCGCCGCGTTCGAGCGGGCGCTCGAGCGACTGCCCCGCGCGGCCCGCGCGAACGTCATCGTGTTCGGCAGCGAGCCGTTCCCCTATCGCGACGAGCTGTTCGACGCGACGCCCGCCGCGCGCCGCGCCGCCGTGAAGTTCCTCGCGAAGCGCGCCCCCGACGGGCGCACCAACATCTACGACTCGCTGACGCTCGCGCTGGCCGACCCGGACGTCGACACGCTCGTCCTGGTCACCGACGGCGCGCCCTCGGCGGGCGCGCGGACCGGCCGCGGCGACATCCTCGAGGGGCTGCGCGCGCTCAACCGGCACCGACTCGTGCGCGTCCACACGGTCGAGATCGGCGCGGCGAACACCGGCGCGCGCTGGCGCGGCTTCCTGCGCGACATCGCGGAGCTGACCGGAGGCACGTACCTCGAACGCTGACGCCCGTGCGGTGCGGCGGGCGCGCACGACCGCTCCCGCCACACCCGGCGCGCGCTCCGCGCGCCGGCACCCTCCACCACGAACCACCACCCAGGAGTTCCCCATGAAGCGACTGATGGCGCTCGCCCTCGCGTGCACCGGCGCGGCTCTGGCCGTGCTCGCCCCGTCCCCCGCGTTCGCGCAGTCCCACCCGGGCCACAACCCGGAGGCGAAGTGCGGCTGGCAGGCCGACCTCGTTCCGACGTTCCTGCCCGGTCACACCCAGGTGCTCGACATCGGCACGTCCTTCCGCGTCTCGGCCGTGTTCCGCTCGCTGGTCGGGGTCGAGAAGTGGCGAATCGTCGTCCTCCCCGGCTACGAGTTCGGCTACGCGTATGCGTGGGACGAGGGCGTGCCTCTCGAGTCCCACGTCTCGAAGTCGTACTCGCGCGTCTCGCTGTACTGCGTGACCAAGACGACCGACTGCTGCCTGCCGACGCGCTGGGTGACGCCCACCGTCAACTGCCTGCTGCGCGCGCGCGCCGCGATCCGCAACGCGCCCGGCGACGCCCAGGCGATGGGCGACGTCCTCGTGCTCGGGCGCAACACGAAGGTGACCTGCATCGCGTCGCCGGCAGCCACCTGTGACGAGGACGACGACGGCCTCGACCTCGGCGTCGAGGTGCCCGGCCCGTTCGGGATCAAGGTGAAGCTGGGCGGCGTGCTGCACTTCGGCGGGTCGAGCGAGTCGATCGACGAGAAGGCCGGCGTGACGCTCGGGGCGACGCAGAACGCGCCGGACGAGGAGTACGCGATCCTCACCGACCTCAGTCTCGACGTGACGGCGGACGGCGCGCCCTGGGACACTGGCGAGGCCGAGGCGAACGTCTCGCGCTGCAGCGTGGCGATCGACACCGCGGTGCGCTGCGACCACTGCGGCGCGTCCATGCGTGACGTCAAGGTGTTCGACGCCTCGTTCCACGGCGTCACCGAGACGACGACGGGCGACGACAGCGGCCGGAACCTCTGACATCGCGCGCGGCATCGGCCGCGCGTGGGACGCGGGGCCGCGGCGTCGCGGCCCCGCAATCGAAGGCTGCACCCTGGGAATGCAACGCGTCCTCTGCGTAGCCTGGGTGCTCCGTGCCGCCGCGGCGCGGTGTGGGACGGATGCGGGGAGGCAATCGTGCGGGGAACATCGAGTCTGCGCGTCCGTGTCGCAGTGGTGGCGTTGGTGCTCCTGCTGCTCGTCGTCGTGGCTGTGATCGTGCGCAGCCTCCTCGAGGGCGACTCCGTGATCGACGGGCGCGAAGTCGAGGCCGCCGCGGCGCCCCCGCTGCGCCGCCGGACCACGCCGGACTCCCCGGCCTCGGACCAGCAACGGGACGCCGCCGCGACGACGCCGCCGACCGGCGCCCGCGTCGTCGACGTCCACGTCCGCGTGACGCCGGCGGGCGCCGCGGTCGCGTGGCGCATCGACGTCGTGGCGGCCGGCGACGGGAGGCGTGCGCAAGCCGTGGTCGCGAGCGAATCGCACACCGGCGACCAGGATCTGGACGGCATCGAGATCCCGGATCGCGGCGTCCTCATCGAGGTCGTCACCGAGCAGGCGGCGGGTGGGGGCTCGTACCGGATCTCTCCGGAGGACTCGCAGCCAGGCACGCTCGAGTTCGCTCTGCGCGCGTGGTCGCAGGTCCGAGGAGTCGTGCGCGCTCGGGGCGGCGGCGCCGTCCCGGGCGCACGGGTGCTCGCCGTCGCGTCCGCCCGGCGCCGGGAGCCGCGGAGTGACTTCGCCCCCGCGCCACGTGGCGCGGACGCCGGAGCCACGGCCGTGACCGACTCCGACGGGCGCTTCCGCATCGATCGCCTCGATCCGGACTGCGTCTACGACGCAGCCGCGACGCGGCCGGGGTTCGCCGTGGCGCGGGCGCTCGGAGTGAACGTCGCGCCCGGTGGCGCGGCCGACCTCGACTTCGAGCTGCGTCCGGGCGCCCGCCTCGTCGGGCGGCTGGTGGACGCGGCGGCGCAGCCGCTCGTCGACCACGGGCTGCGCCTCGCGCGCGCGGAGGAGGTGGACGGCGGCACGGGGCACCGTTGGCAGGACGAGGGCGCGGCGCGCAGCGAGGCGGACGGACGATTCGCGTTCGACTGCCTCGAGGCGGGGTGGAAGAAGCTCGAGACGTACACGTCGGAGCCCGGCGCGTGCGTCGTCGGCTTCTGGGACGTGCGCGTCGCGGAGGGCGAGACGCGCGACCTCGGCACGCTCACCGTCGGCGCAGGCGAGATCGCGGCGCGCGTCGTGTCCGACGCCGGCGAGCCGGTGGCGGTCTCCGGCCGTCTGACGCTGCTCCCCGACGGCGGCGGCGAGGAGACGCGACCCGCGGCGGTCCACATCATCCCGATCCGCTCCGGCGACGACGGCGCTCTGGTCGTCCGCGGGCTCGCGCGCGGCCGCGTGAGCGTGAAGCTCTACGGCGAGCCGGGGCCGACGCCGACGACGGTGCGCCGCGACACGACCATCGAGTTCGAGTACGACGGCGGTGTGCTCCGCCAGGAGTGGCGCCTGCGCCCCTGGGAGGAGTCCACCGAGCCGCCGCAGGCACCGCTCCGCGCCATCGCACTCCCGTCGTCGTTCGCCGGTGCCGCGTTTCTCCTGCTCGACGGCGGGCGGCTGCGCGGCGGTGGCACGTGCCCGTCGGGCGGCGCCACGCTCAATCTGCCCGTGGGCGAGACGCAGCGGCTGATCGTGATCCGCGCCGGGCGCTACGCCGACATCTCGCTCGGTCCGGAGTTCGATCCGGCGTCGCTCGCGACGCAGCGGTTCGACCGCGACGGGCGACGCCTCGTCGTGACGGTCGCGGACGCGGACCGCGGCGTGCCGGGGGCACGCGTCGTCGTGTACGACGCTCCGGACGGGCGGGGCGGCAGCGCAGGCGTCGGTGCGACCGACAACGACGGACACTTCGTCCTCGACGGGGTCCCGCACGACGTCGAGCTCTTCGCGGCGGCGTTCGTGCTCGGGGGCCGCACGGCCGTGGCGGCACCGGTCTGGAACGGCGCCGACGGCGAGGTCCGCATCGAGGCGCAGTCGCGCTGAGCAGCGCGCGCGCGGCGCAGGCGTGTGCGGCGCATGCCCGGTACGATGGCCGCGTGACCACGCGCACGGGGGATGCGGGAGCGGGCGGTGCGCGCTGCGCAGGCGACGTGCCCGCCGACGCGCCGCCCCACGCCGCGACGGTGCCGGAGCGACCGGGTCCCGCGCGGCGCGGCGCGTGGACGCTCCACGCCCTCGCGGTCGGCTTCTACGCCACGTCGTGGGCGGCGGCGGCGCTGCTCGCGTACGGCGCGGCGCAGTTCCTCGGGCCCTGGCGCGCGGGCCTGGGGCGCGTCCCGGGCTGGGCCGTCGCGGCGTGGTGCGCGCTCAACGCACTGTTCCTGGTGCTCGGGCTGTTCGGGCGGCCGAAGCGGCGCGCGGCGGGGCGCGCCCTCCGCCGCGAGGAGGCGCCCGCGCTGTTCGACCTGATCGACGCGACCGCGGCGCGCGTCGGCGTCGGCGCGGTGTCGGAGCTGCGCCTCAAGCCCGCTCCCGTCATGGCGGCGGCGCGCGTGCTGCGCCCCGGGCGCTTCGTCGTCAGCGAACGACGCGCTCTCGTCGTGGGCGTGCCGCTGCTGCGAGCGCTGTCCGTGGACGAGTTCCGCGCGGCCGTCGCGCACGAACTCGCACACCTCGCGGCCGGCGACGTCCAGCGCGGGAGGATCGTCGGCGCCGCGGCGCGCCGCATCGCCGTGATGCGCACCGTGCTGGCGCGACCGCCGCTGCCCGCCGCCCTGTTCCTGCGCTGGGCGAACCCGGTGTGGTGGTACGTGCGCGCCTACGGGGCGCTGCTCGCGCGCGGCGCCGCGCGCATCCGCCGCGTGCAGGAGTCGCACGCGGACGCGCTCGCTGCGGAGGCCGCAGGCGCGACCTGCTACGCGGCGACCCTGCTCGAGGTCGCCGCGACGGAGCTCGCGTTCCGGCGCCTGGCGCCAGGCATCGTGGTGCGCAGCGTCGAGCGCGGCGCGGCCCCGGCGAACTTCTTCGCGGACCTGGCGGCGGCGCACGCCGCGCTCGGTCCGGACGCGCGGCGGCGCCTGGCGCGCGAGGTGCTGGACGTGCACGACGAGGACGCGACGGGCCACCCGCCGCTGCGTCTGCGGCTCGCGGCCCTCGGCGTCCATCCCGCCGTGCGCGAGGCGCCGCCCACGCGTGCCGCCGCGGAGCTCGTGCCCGCGCTCGAGCGCATCGAGGGCGAGCTCACGCCGCTCGCGCTGCGCGGGCTGGCGCTCGGCATGGCCGACGAGATCCGGCGCCGGAGGGCCCGGCGCGACACGGCGGCGGCGGCCGCGGCCGCGGAGGCGCGCTGAACCCGGGCCGTGGCGGCGCCGCACGCGCGACGGCGCGCGCGTCAGTCGCCGAGCGTGATCAGCGCGTCGCCCTTCGCGACGGCCGTCCCCGGCGTCACGTGCACGGTCGCGACCGTGCCCTCGGCGTCGGCGCGGATCTCGTTCTCCATCTTCATCGCCTCGAGGATCAGCAGCGGCGTGCCGCGCTGCACGGCGTCGCCCACCGCCACGCGCACGTCGCGCACGATGCCGGGCATCACCGAGCGGATGACGCCGCCTCCCGCCCGCGCGCCCGCGGCGCCTTCGGCCGCGCGCGCGAGCGCCTCGCGCTCGTCGAGCACCGCGCAGTGCCACGTCTCGCTGCCGAGGATGAGCGTCAGGTCGTCGCTCGCACCGGACGCGACGACGGGCAGCGAGTGCGCCCCGACGAGCAGCGAGTACGAGCCGTTGTCGCGCACCGCCACGAGTTCGACCGGGGTCTCCGCGCCGTCCGCGAGCTCCGGGTGCACGGCGTACGTCACGCCTGCGCGCTCGATCACCTCCACGCAGAGTTCCTCGCCGTCGATCTGCACGACGTACTTCACGCGCCGCCTCCGAACGCGCGGGTGCGCCCGGCGGCCACCCACGGCGAGAGCGCCGAGCCGGGAGCGTGCGCGGCGCTGCCGGCCGCGCGCCGGCGCGCGCGCTCGCGGTGCAGCAGCGCCGCGGCGACGGCCGCCGACAGGCGGTGGCGTCCCGCGCCGTGACCGACGATCGCGGCCAGGTGCGTGTCGAGGTAGCGCGTGTCGTACCGACCCGCGACGACCTCGGGCTGCTGCAGCAGCCGCTGCGTGAACGGGATCGTGGTCGCGATGCCCGAGACGACGAACTCGCGCAGCGCGGCGCGCGTGCGCGCGAGCGCGGCGGGGCGGTCCTCGCCCCAGCACACGAGCTTGCCGATCATCGAGTCGTAGAAGAGCGTGACCTCCTGCCCTTCGTACAGCGCGGCGTCGAGCCGCACCCCCGGGCCGCCCGGCAGCTCGAGGTGCTCGACGCGGCCGCCGGAGGGGAAGAACCCGTGCTCCGGATCCTCCGCGCACACGCGCACCTCGAACGCGTGGCCGGTGCGCCGCACGTCCTCCTGCCGGATGCCGAGCGGACGCCCGGCCGCGATCCGCAGCTGCTCGCGCACGATGTCCACGCCGTACACCATCTCCGTGACGGTGTGCTCCACCTGGAGCCGCGTGTTCATCTCGAGGAAGTAGTAGCTCCCGTGCTCGTCCACGAGGAACTCGACCGTGCCCGCGTTGACGTAGTCCACCGCGCGCGCGCCGCGCAGCGCGGCGTCCGCCATCGCGGCGCGCGTCTCCTCGGGGAGCCACGACGACGGGCACTCCTCGACGATCTTCTGATGGCGCCGCTGCAGCGAGCACTCGCGCTCGCCGAGGTGCACGCCGCCGCCGTGCGTGTCGAGCAGCACCTGGATCTCGATGTGCCGCGGCGACAGCAGCGCCTTCTCGACGTAGACGGAGCCGTCGCCGAACGAGGTCATCGCCTCGCTGGACGCGCGCTCGAACGCGGCGGGCACGTCCTCGGAGCGCGTGACCATGCGGATGCCCTTGCCGCCGCCCCCCGACACCGCCTTCAGCATGACGGGGTAGCCGATGTCGTCGCAGACGCGCCGCGCGTGCTCGCCGTCGTCGCACGGGTCGAGCGTGCCGGGCACCACCGGCACGCCGGCCGCGTGCATGGCGCGCCGCGCCGCGACCTTCGCGCCCATCACGCGCATCGTGTCGCCGCTCGGTCCCACGAACACGATCCCGGCGTCGCGGCACGCGTCGGCGAACGCCGGGTTCTGGCTCAGGAAGCCGTAGCCGGGGTGGATCGCGTCGGCGCCGGTCCGCCGCGCGGCGTCCAGGATCTTCGCGATCGACAGGTAGGTCTCGCCGGGCGACGTGCCGTGCAGCGCCACGGCCTCGTCGGCCATGCGCACGTGCGGGTCGCGGCGGTCGGGGTCGGAGTACACCGCGACGGAGGCGAGACCCTCGAGGCGGCACGCGCGCACGACGCGCACGGCGATCTCGCCGCGGTTCGCGACCAGCACCTTGCGGATCACAGCGGGATGTTCCCGTGCTTCTTCGGCGGGTTGCGGTCGCGCTTCGTGCGCAGCACGTCGAGCGCGCGGCACAGCCGCTGCCGCGTCTGCGACGGCAGCACGACGTCGTCGACGTAGCCCTCGGCCGCGGCGCGGAAGGGGTTCGCGAAGGTCTCGCGGTACTCCTCGATGAGTCGCTTCTCGGTCGCGGCGGGGTCGGCGGACGTCGCGATCTCCTTGCGGAAGATGATCTCGACCGCGCCCTTCGCGCCCATCACCGCGATCTCGGCCGAGGGCCACGCGAGGTTCAGGTCGCCGCGGATGTGCTTGCTCGACATCACGTCGTACGCGCCGCCGTACGCCTTGCGCGTGATGACCGTGAGCTTCGGCACGGTCGCCTCGCAGTACGCGTAGAGCAGCTTCGCGCCGTGGCGGATGATGCCGTTCCACTCCTGGTCCGTGCCCGGCAGGAAGCCCGGCACGTCCTCGAACGTCACGATCGGGATGTTGAAGGCGTCGCAGAAGCGCACGAAACGCGCGCCCTTGACCGACGCCGCGATGTCGAGCACACCCGCGAGCACCGCGGGCTGGTTCGCGACGATGCCGACCGCGCGGCCCGCGAGCCGCGCGAAGCCGACGACGATGTTCGGCGCGAACTCCTCGTGCACCTCGAGGAACGAGCCGCGGTCGACGACGCCGCGGATCACGTCGCGCATCTCGTACGGACGGTTCGGGTCGGCGGGCACGATCTCGTCGAGCGCCGCGTCCGCGCGGTCCGCCGGGTCGTCGGTCGCGACGTGGGGCGGGTCCTCGGCGTTGTTCGAGGGCAGGTACGACAGCAGGCGCCGCAGCAGCGCGAGACACGCCGCGTCGTTCGGCGACGTGAAGTGGGCGACGCCCGACTTGCCCGCGTGCGCGTGCGCGCCGCCGAGGTCCTCGCTCGAGACCTCCTCGTGCGTGACCGTCTTCACGACGTTCGGCCCCGTCACGAACATGTACGACGTGTTCTCGACCATGCACACGAAGTCGGTGATCGCGGGCGAGTACACGGCGCCGCCGGCGCAGGGGCCCATCACCGCCGAGATCTGCGGCACGACCCCCGAGGCGAGCGTGTTGCGGAGGAAGATCTCCGCGTAGCCGCCGAGCGAGACGACGCCTTCCTGGATGCGCGCGCCGCCCGAGTCGTTCAGGCCGACCACGGGCGCGCCGACCTTGAGCGCCTGGTCCATCAGGCGGCAGATCTTCTCCGCGTACGCGCCCGAGAGGCTGCCGCCGAACACCGTGAAGTCCTGCGAGAAGACGTACACAGGGCGGCCGTCCACGGTGCCGTGGCCGGTGACGACGCCGTCGCCGAGCACCTTCTTGTCGGCCATGCCGAAGTCGGCGCAGCGGTGCGTGACGAACGCGCCGGACTCGACGAACGAGCCCTCGTCGAGGAACAGCGCGACGCGCTCGCGGGCGGTCAGCTTGCCCTTCTCGTGCTGCCTGCGGACGGCGTCGGCGCCGCCGCCCTCCTCGGCCCGCGCGCGGAGTGCGTGCAGGCGCTCGATGGGGGACTCCGCGCTCACGTTCGGGGCGTCTCCTGGATCTCGACGAGCACGCCGCCGCACGACGACGGGTGCACGAACACGATGGGCAGCCCGGCCGCGCCGATCGTCGGCTCCTCGTTGACGAGCCGCGCGCCGCGGGCGCGCAGGTCCGCGACCGCCTTCCGGATGTCCGGCACGCGGAAGCAGATGTGGTGCAGCCCGGGACGGTTCTTCGCGAGGAAGCGTCCGACGGGCGTGTCGGCGCCCGTGGGCTCGGTCAGCTCGATGACCGCGTTGCCCGCGGAGAGCTTCACCACGCGGACGCCCTGGTCCGCGACCTCCGTGCGCTTCACGACCGGCAGGTCGAAGAGCGCGGAGAGCGTCTCCGCCAGCGCGGCCGCGTCGGGCGTCGCGATGTTGACGTGGTCGAGCTCCATCGCCGGGCCTCCGCGTTCTGTCCTGCGGGCGCGTTCTGTCCTGCGGGCGCGTACCGCCCGGCCGGCGCGTTCAGTCGAGCACGCCGACGCCGAAGCCGTCGTCCTCGTCGGCGGCGGGCGGCTCCTCGGCCGCTGCCGGCTCCGCCTCCGGCGCGACGGCCGCGGGCTCCGGAGCGGGCTCGGGCGCAGGCTCGGGGGCCGGCGCCTCCGGGGCGGCCACGGGCGCGGGCTCGTCGAAGAGTCCGGCGGCGAAGTCGTCGTCGGGTTCGGCGGGCGCCGGCTCCGGCGGCCGCGTCGCCGCGGGCGGCGCGACCCGAGCGGGACGCTCCGGGCGCTCGCGACGTCCCGGGCGCTCCGCGCGCTCCGGACGTTCCGGACGCTCGGCGCGCTCCGTGGCCTCCGTGCGTGGCGTCGGCAGCCGACCGCGGCGCCGCGCGCGGTCGTCGGGCTGCGGCTCGCGCGGGCCCGCGTCGCGCTCGTCGCGGCGCGGCTCCGCGGTGCGCGGCGCGTCGCGCACGTCGTCGTCGCGGTCCCAGGAGGCGTCGCGCGGCGCGTCGAAGCCCTCGCGGGGCTCGTCGTCGTGACCGCCGCGGCGCCCTCGGCCGCCGCGGCGCCTGCGACGCCGCGGGCCGCGGTCGTCGTCCGGGTGGCCGCCGCCGAAGCCCTCGTCCGGTCCGGGGCCGAAGCCGTCGTCGCGGGCGTCCCTGTCGTCGCGCGGAAGCGGCGCGTCGTCGCGCCGGCGCTCGTCGCGGTGCCCGCGGCGCGGCGGAGCATCGTCCGGCGGGCCGAACTCGTCGCGTGGGCCGAAGTCGTCTCGCGGGCCGAAGTCGTCGCGTGGGCCGAAGTCGTCGCGCGGGCCGCGGTCGTCGCGCGGGCCGCGGTCGTCGCGCGGGCCGCGGTCGTCGTGGTGCCCGAACTCGCCGCGGGGGCGTCGATCGTCGCGCGGGCCGCGGTCGTCGCGCCGCGCGAAGTCGTCCCCGCGCGGACCGCGGTCGTCGCCGCGCGGTGCGTCGTCGGGACCGCGCCGACCGCGCCCGCGTCCGCCGCGGCGGCGCCGGCGGCGGCCGCCGTCGTCGCCGGCGTCGCCCGCGCCGTAGCGGTCGCGGCTCTCGTCGTCGCGACGCGGCGGACCCCGCCCCTCGTCGTCCGGCCGCCGGTCGTCGCGCCGCGGTTCGTCGCGCCGCGGGTCGTCGCGTTGGCCGCGGCCGGGGCCGCGCGCCTCGTCGTCGCGGCGTCCGCCGCGCGGCTCGCGGCGCGGCGCGTCGTCCGCGTCGTCCTCGATGTCGCTCAAGAGGATGCGCAGCCCGCGCTCGCGGTCGCGGTCGAGCCGGCCCGGGATCGGCTCCGGGTGCACGAGCTGATGGCGCGGGAGCGGCGCGCTGCGCCGGCGGGGCTCCAGGTCGTCGGGGTGGCCGCGGTCGTCGTCGCGGCGGTCCGCGGGGCGGGGTGCGCGGTCGTCGTCGCGGTAGCGGCGCGACGGGCCGTCGTCGTCACGCGAGCGCGGGCGCTCACGCGACGCACGCGCCGGCCGGTCGTCGCGGGGTCCGCGTGCGCCTCGGTCGTCCCGGCCGCCGCGGTCGTCGCGGCCGCCCCGGTCGTCGCGCGCCGGGCGCGGGCGCCTCCCGCGTCGGTCGTCGGCGTAGCCGGAGCTGGAGTCGTCGTGCATCGGCGCAACCTAGCGGGGAGCCCCCCTGCGCTCAACGTCTCCCGGTTCAGTCGCGCAGGTGCGCCACGAGGGCCGCGATGTCGTCCGGCAGCGGCGCCTCGAAGCTCATCGGCTCGCCCGTCCGGGGGTGGCGGAAGCTCAGGCGGTGCGCGTGGAGCGCCTGGCGCGGGCAGAACTCGAGCAGCGGCCGGACGACGCCGCCGTACACGCGGTCCGACAGGATCGGGTGCCGGATCGACGCCATGTGGACGCGGATCTGGTGCGTGCGCCCGGTGCGCGGCATGCAGCGCACGAGCGTCGCGTCGCGCAGCCGCTCGACGACCTGGTAGTACGTCTCGGACGGGCGGCCGACGTCGAGCCGCACCGCCATGCGCATCGGGTTCGTCCGGTGCGGGCCGATCGGGCCCGAGATCAGGTCGGCGTCGAGCTCGACCCGACCGCGCACGACCGCCATGTACTCCTTCTTCACGGTGCGCTCGCGGAACTGGTCGGAGAGGCCGTGGTGGGTGACGTCGTCCTTCGCCACCAGGATGACGCCGCTCGTGTCCTTGTCGAGGCGGTGCACGATCCCGGGGCGCAGCGGGCCCTGGACGCGCGACAGCTCGCCGAAGCGGTACGCGAGCGCGTTGGCGAGGGTGCCGCCCGGCTCGCCGGCCCCGGGGTGCACCGACAGCCCCGGGGGCTTGTCGACGAGCAGCAGCCACTCGTCCTCGTAGAGCACGCGCAGGTCGATGCGCTCCGGCTTCGCGTACGGCTCGGTGCGCTGCTCGAGCCGCACCTGCACGCGGTCGCCGGTCTCGAGCCGCAGGCCCGGGCGGACCTTGCGGCCCGCGCGACCGTTGACGGCGACGTGCCCCTCCTTGATCTGCCGCGCCAGGTTGGTGCGGCTGTACCCCGGGATCCGGCTGACGAGGAAGACGTCCAGGCGCTGCAGGTGGTCGCCGGGGCCGGCCTCGAACGTATGGTCGTACAGGCGCAGGTGCTCGGTCACGGCACCGATCGTAGCGCGCGAGCCGCGCGCCGCCGCGGCCCGCCGCGGCCCGCGGCGACGTTGGCGGTGCGACCCGCGCCGCTACGATGACCCCGCCCCCGGAGGACAGCGTGCAGACAGCGACGGAGACGGACGACGCGCAGCAGCAGCCGGCGCGCGGCCTGAAGGGCTTCGCGGCGTACTGGGGGCCCCCGGTGCTCCTCGGTCTGCTCGCAGGCGGTCTCATCGTCGGCGGCTGGCACCTGGTGCGGAAGCTGCGCACCTCGCCCGTGGACGGGATCGTGGCGCGCTGGTTCTGGCACGACTCCGAGACGAACGACCGGCTCGCGACCGAGATCGCGGCGCTCGGGCCGTCGGCGCGCGGGGACCTGCTCGCCGCGTTCCGCGGGGCGCCGGACCTCGACCAGCAGGTCTGGATCGCGCAGCGGCTCCTGGCCGAGCCGTTCTTCGAGCGCAAGGCGCTGGTCGAGTTCGCGCGCAGCGGAACCGGGGCGGCGCACCGCGCCGCGGCGGTCGCGCTCGCGCTCGACCTGCGCGAGGAGGCCGACCCGGACCTCGTGATGCCGGGCGTCGTCGAGTGGCTGACCGACATGGAGGTCGACTCGCACGAGCTCGCGATCGCGGCCGCGGCCGCGCTCGGCCCGCTGCCGCCCCCGTGGCACGAGCGCGTCCGCGACGCGCTGATGGCGATCGTGCGGTTCCGCCCGCCGCCGGGCACCGACCCGGACTTCGACTTCACGCCCGACGACCGCGAGACCGCGATCCTCGTGGGCATCGGGCAGTACGCGACCGAGCCGGACGTGCAGGCGCTGCTCGAGGCGGAGATGACCGACGAGAGCGAGCCGGCACACACGCGCGTCGCGGCGATCCGCGCGCTCGCGGAGCACCAGGTCTTCGGCTCGTTCGAGCCGTGGCGGCGCGCGGCGAAGTCGGCGGACCCCGTCGTGCGCCAGGCGCTCGCGGACAACCTGCTGCGCACGCAGGACCGCTCGGTCTTCGACATCCTCCAGCCGCTGCACGAGGACGAGAACGAGTTCGTCCGCAGCAGCAGCGTCGAGACGCAGACCGCGCGGCGGCAGTCGACGATCCTGCCGGTCGTGCACCAGCTCCTCGAGGACTGGAGCCCCGAGGTGCGCTTCTACACGCTGCTGGCGGTCGCCGCGTTCAAGGACGAGCCCGGCAACCCGGAGCGCTGCGGGCACGTGTTGCGGATGCTCGAGGAGAGCGACGAGCCGCTCGACGTCGCGGGCGCGATCCTCGCCCTCTCGCGCATCACCGGCGAGGTGTACGGCGTGCGCGAGATCGACGTGCACCAGCTCATGGACGAGGTCGACGAGGACGCGCTCGAGGCGTTCGTCAAGGACGCCGACGGGCGGCGCGAGGCGGCGGCGAAGTGGCGCGACAAGTTCGGCGGCGCCGCCGTGTACACCGACGGCGACCGCCGCAAGGCGCTCGAGGCGCTCGCGCAGCACAAGGACCCCGAGAACCGCGCGCGCGCCGAGAAGCTGCTCGCGCAGTAGCCCCGTCGGCGCGCCGCAGCGCCCGCGCTACCAGGAGCGCTGGACGTTCTCCGTCTCGCCGCGGAAGCGGATCTCGAAGCGGTTCACGCCGTCCTGCACGAGGTCCCCGCGGATGCGCGCGCGGACCTCGTCGAAGCTCGGCGCGGGGCGCCGCTCCTCGACGAGCACCAGGTGGTAGCCCGCGTCGCCGCGCACGGGCCCCTGCACCTGCCCCAGCGTCCCGTCGAACGCGGCCGTCTCGAGCGCCCGCTGCCCCTGGAGCATCGGCCGCGTCCACGCGACGGGCTCCCCGGCGCGCGCCTGCGCCTCCTGGTCGCGCACGCGGCGCTTCGCGACGCGTGTGATCGCGAGGGCGAGGCCGCCCGCCGGGCGCTGCGCCTCGGGCAGGTGCAGGCCGGCCGCCTCGAACACCTCGGCCTTCGCCTCGAGGGCGATGTCGAACGCCTGGCGGAACGTCGGCAGGCGGAAGCCGTCGGGCGTCTTCGCGTCGGGCGTCGAGTCGCTCGCCGGGACGAAGATCTCGCGCACGAGCGCGCGCTCGCCGTAGGCCTCGCGGTGCGCCTCCCAGAAGCTGCGCACGTCGTCGTCGCCGACGCCCCGCTCGACCATGCGCCGCAGCGCGATCCGCGCCCGGAACACGCGGTCGGCGCGCAGCTCGGCCTCGCCGAACCCGCGCGACTGCTGCAGGAACTGGTCGAAGGTCACGCCGGTGCCGCGCACCTGCGGCTCCTCCGCGAAGCGCTGGCGCAGGTCGGCCAGCGCCAGCTCGACGTCGGCGTCGGAGATCGTCACGCCCTGCGCCGCGGCCTCGTGCTCGGCGGCGGCGGCGATCACGAGCTCGTTGCCGGCGGCCGCCACCATCTCGACGGGGAGCTTCGCGCGCAGGCGCCGCGCGAGGTCGGCGGTCAGAACCTCGTGCGTGCCGATGCGCGCGACGACGCCGTCGGGCAGCCCCTCGTACGCGACGCCCGCGCGCTTGCGGACGGACGTCAGCCAGAGCTTCATGCGGGCCTCGGAGAGGTCCTCGCCGGGCGGCGAGCCGAGGTCGGCGCGCGCCATCTTCTGGCGCAGCAGGAACTCGTGCGCCGTGGCCAGGAACTCCTCGCGCGACGAGGCCTCCTTGTAGACGTCCTCGATCGACGCCTGCCCGCCGCTCTGCCGCTTGATGCGCTCGTCCCAGTCGCGCACGTACGCGTCGATCTCGGCCTCGCTGACGGTGACCGCGCGGCGCTCCGCCTCGGCGTGCACGCAGAAGTCGTCCACGAGCTCGTTCAGCGCCGCGCGGCCGCGCTCCGTGTACCGGTAGGTCTGGAGGATGCGGTCCAGCAGCTCGGACTCGCGGATGTCGCGCCCGTACACGCGCGCCACGACGCCCGGCGGGAGCGCGTCACCCTCCGCGGCGTGCGCAGGCGCGGCGACGGCCAGCGCCGTCGCCGCGACGAGTGCGAGCGCGATCTTCCGGTAGCGCATCCGAGGCCTCCGTACGGTCACTTGCCGTCCGCGGCCCTGCGGGGCAGCGGGCGGCCTTCGGGGTCGAACCCGCCATGCGAGCGCACCCAGCCCACGACTTCGTCACGGAGCTGGCGTCCCGTGTCCTCGACGGGCACGTCGCGCAGGCCGAGGTACTTCGACTGCTGGTCGGCCACGTACGAGCTCGTCGCGAGCGTGTACTCGTGGGCGGGATCGTAGCGCGCCCCGAGGCGCTCGCGCGCGAACGCCGGGAGGTCGCGGCCCCGCACGCGCAGCCGCACGAGCGTGCCGTCGAACGGCAGCACCTCCCAGACGTGGCGGATGCTGATGTCGCCCGCGGCGACGTCGGCGCGGACGCCCGAGGCGTTCTGGTAGCCGAGGTCGGCGTCCGCGAGGTCCGCGAGGATCGCCTCGAGGCGCTCGCGCAGCGCGCGCCGGTCGAGGCGGCGGCTCGTACGCCCGATCACCTCGGCGACCTGGTCCGCGACGCGCGCCTCCCACGCGTCCACGAGCTCCTGGACCGCGCCGTCGCGCGGGCCGCTCTCGGGGTCGACGCGCTCGAGCCGCGCGGTCGTCGTCGCGACGCGGCGCGCCTGCGTGTCGTACTCGAGGTCCACGACGCCCACGAACGCGCCGTTCGAGCGCGCCTGCACGATGCGCGTCGAGCCGACGAGCAGTCCCGTGCGCAGCTCGGTGTGCGAGTGCCCGCCGACGATCACGTCGATGCCCGGCACCGCGCCCGCGAGGGCGGCGTCCTCCTCGACGCCGACGTGCGTGAGGAGCACGAGCACGTCGCAGCGCGCGCGCAGCTCCGGCACGAGGCGCTTCGCGGCCTCGAGCGGCGCCTCGAAGGTGCAGCCCGCGGTCGCCGCGCGCGCCGTCATGCGCGGCACCTCGGCGGTGACGAGCCCGAGCACGCCGACGCGCAGGCCGCCGACCTCGAACACGTGGCTCTCGCCGTCCGCGAGCAGCGCACCGTCCGGACCGCGCGCGTTCGCGCAGAGCAGCGGGAAGCTCGCGCGCTCGCGGAACTCGGCCACGAGCGCGTGCCCGTGGTCGAACTCGTGGTTGCCGAGCGTGCCCGCGTCGTAGCGCAGCGCGGAGAGCACGTCGAAGATCGGGCGCCCCTGGAACGCCGTCGAGACCGGCGTGCCGCTGATGCAGTCGCCCGCGTCGAGGAACAGTGCGGCATCCGCCTCGGCGCGCAGCCGCGCCGCGAGCCCCGCGGTCGCGGCGGCGCGCTCCACGTGGCCGTGCAGGTCGTTGGTGTGGACGATGCGCAGCCGCAGCACGCGCGCGGCCGCGGCGTCGGCCCGCAGGCCTAGGCCGAGGACGAGCAGCGCGGCGGCGGCTCGCAGGACGCGTACGGCGGCGGGGGCGGCGGACACGTGACCGCCACGTTACGTGGACCCGCTCCCCTGCCGAAGCCTCGGGGAGGCGGCCGCACGCGGCTGCGCGCGAGGCCGGAGGCGGCTCGCGCGCGCGCCGCGGACGCGCCGCCGCCGTCGCGAAGTGCGCGAGCCCGCAGCGCAGGCGGGGCTATGCTCGCCCCCTGTCGGAGGTGCCCCGGATGAGCTGTGCGACTCTCGTCTCCCGTGCCCGCCGCGCGCTCTCTCTCGTCGCCTGCGCGGCCCTGTGCGTGACCGCGGCGGCCTGCGCCAGCGGCGGCGGATCGAGCGGCGGCGAACTCGAGCGCCCCGAGGCCCGGCCGGTGCGGCAGGGCGACGCGGTCAGCGGCGAGGTGTTCGTGAGCTGGCGCAACCTCGACCCGCGCAACCCGGCCGTCACGCAGACGATCGTCAACGAGTCGTCGGAGCTCGGACGCGCGCTCGCGTCGGGGCGGAAGAACTCCGCCGACGTGCGCGTGCTCGGCGACGCCGACATGGGCACGCTGCTCGCGCAGCTCGAGGACATCGGCTTCTTCCGCTACGCCACCGAGGGCATGGGGCTCGACAACGCGCCCGACGTCCCCGGCCGGCGCGGGATCGTGGTCGTCGAGCGCGACGGGCGCACGTGGGGCCTCATGCTCACGCCGGGCGCCGGACGCACGCCGATCCCCGCCGCCTACCGCGACGCGAAGGGCGTGATCCTCGTCGCGCACAGCTCGCTCCCGGGCATGGACGTGAAGGTCAACGTCGATGCCGACCGGGTCTTCTCGGCACCGCCGATCGGGCTGAAGAGGCGCTGATGGCCGCGCCGCGCGGCGGCGGGGGCGTGCTGGTGGTCGTGCCGGCGCGGCTCGCCGCGACGCGGCTGCCCCGCAAGCCGCTGCTCGAGGCGGGGGGCAGGCCGCTCGTGCAGCACGTGGTCGAGCGCGCGCGCGCCGTGCGCAGCGCGACGGCGCTGCTCGTCGCGACCGACAGCGACGAGATCGCCGCGGCCGCGCGCGCCGCGGGCGCCGACGCGGTGCTGACCTCTCCGGACTGCGCGTCCGGCACCGACCGCGTGGCGGAGGCCGCGCGCGAGCGCGGCGAGGAGCTCGTCGTCAACCTGCAGGGCGACGAGCCGGAGTTCGAACCGGACGACGTGGACGCGCTGGTTGCCGCGATGCTCGCGGACCCGTCCCTGCCCATGGGTACGATCGCCGTACCGGCGGCGCCCGGAGAGGCCGAGCGTCCGTCCGTCGTGAAGGTCGTGCGCGACGCGGCCGGGAGAGCCCTGTACTTCTCCCGCGCGGCGATCCCGCACGTGCGCGATCCGCAGGATCCGGAGCCCGCCGCGCGGGCCCCGGTGCTGCGGCACGTGGGCATCTACGCCTTCCGGCGCGACGCGCTCGCCCGCTTCGCGGCGCTGCCGCCGACCCCGCTGGAACGCACGGAGAAGCTGGAGCAGCTCCGCGCGCTCGAGAACGGGTGGCGGATCGCGGTGGTCCTCGGACGCCGCGCGCCGCCGGGCATCGACACGCCCGAGGACCTGGAGGCGTTCCGGCGGCGCGTGGCCGCACGGGAGGCCGCGGCCGGCTGAGCGGCGAGGCGGCGCGGGCACGAGCCGGGCAGGAGCAGAGAGGAGCGGCTGACGTGGCGGACGCAGGCGGATCGGCAGAGAAGAACGGCGCGGCGGGCGCGCCCGCGGTGCGGGTTCCGAAGCACATCTTCGTCACGGGCGGCGTCGTCAGCTCGCTCGGGAAGGGGCTGACCTGCGCGGCGCTCGGCATGCTCCTCGAGCACCACGGGCTCAAGGTCGCGATGCAGAAGATGGACCCGTACATCAACGTCGACCCGGGCACGATGAACCCGTTCCAGCACGGCGAGGTGTACGTCACCGCCGACGGCGCCGAGACCGACCTCGACCTCGGCCACTACGAGCGCTTCACGCACGCGACCATCAACCGCCACAGCAACTACACGACCGGCCAGATCTACGACACGGTGATCCAGAAGGAGCGCCGCGGCGACTACCTCGGAGCGTGCATCCAGGTCATCCCGCACATCACCAACGAGATCAAGGCGGCGATCCGTTCGGCGCGCGGCGACGCGGACGTGCTGATCACCGAGATCGGCGGCACGATCGGCGACATCGAGTCGCTGCCGTTCATCGAGGCGATCCGCCAGTTCGGCATCGAGGAGGGGCGCGGCAACTGCCTCTACATCCACCTCACGCTGCTGACGTACCTGAAGGCCGCGGCCGAGCTGAAGACGAAGCCCACGCAGCAGAGCGTCGGCAAGCTGCGCGAGATCGGCATCGTGCCCGACATCCTCGTGTGCCGCACCGAGCGGCCGATGACGGGCGAGATCCGCTCGAAGCTCTCGATGTTCTGCAACGTCGAGTCCGAGGCCGTGATCGAGGAGATGGACGTCCGCGACTCCATCTACGAGGTCCCGACGATGCTCCACGACCAGGGCCTCGACGCGCTGGTGCTGCGCAAGCTCGGCCTCGCGTCGCGCGTGGAGCGGCTCGACTTCGCCGACTGGAAGCGCGTCGTCGACGTGGCCGTCCACCCGGAGCGCGAGGTCGAGATCGCCGTCGTCGGCAAGTACATCGAGCTGCACGACGCGTACAAGTCGATCTACGAGGCGCTCGCGCACGGCGGTCTCGCCAACCGCGCGCGCGTCGTGCTGCGCAAGATCAGCAGCGATCGGCTGGGCAGCGCGGACCTCGACGACGTGCTCGGCGGCGTCGGCGGCGTGCTGATCCCGGGCGGCTTCGGCGAGCGCGGCGTCGAGGGGAAGATCGCCGCGGCGCACTGGGCCGCGCGCAACGGCGTGCCGTACTTCGGCATCTGCCTCGGCATGCAGTGCGCGACGATCTTCGCGGCGCGCAAGCTCGCGGGCGTCGAGGACGCGTACTCGCGCGAGTTCGACCAGAACTGCCCCGACCCGGTCATCGACCTGATGCCGGAGCAGAAGAAGGTGACGCAGAAGGGCGGCACGATGCGGCTCGGCAGCTACTCCTGCCGCGTCGAGCCCGACAGCATCGCGGGGCGGGCGTACGGGCAGACCGTCGTGCACGAGCGGCACCGCCACCGCTTCGAGTACAACAACCTCTACCGCGAGCGTCTCGTCGAGGCGGGTCTGCGCGTCACCGGCGTGCACGAGCCCGCGGATCTCGTCGAGATCGTGGAGCTGACGGGCCACCCGTGGTTCGTCGGTGTGCAGTTCCACCCCGAGTTCCAGAGCCGGCCCACCGAGCCGCACCCGCTGTTCCGCTCGTTCATCGCGGCGGCACTCGGGCGCGGCGCCCGCGCAGTCACGCCTAAGGACGCGCGCGCGACCGCGTCCGGGCGCAGCGGTCGTGAGGAGGAGGTCGGCGCGTGAGCGTGCCGCCGCAGCTCCCGAAGCCGTCGTTCGACGTCCTGGTGCAGGTGCTCGCGACGCCCGTCTACGTGCACCTCGGACTGCTCGACAACCCGACGACGGGCCGCGCCGAGAAGGACGCGGACCAGGCGCGGTGGGCGCTCGACCTGCTGCACGTGCTGCGCGACGCGCTCGACCGCGGCGTCTCCGCCGACGAGCGCCGGCGCCTCGACCAGATGCTGCATCAGCTGCGCGAGGCGGCGCGCGGCACGTGAGCTGACGCGCGCCGCGTCACGGCGCGCGCGGGTCGTCGGCACCGCGTCCCTGCGCGCGTCCCTGCGCGCGTCCGTGCGCGCGTCCGTGCGTTGCAGCGCAGCCCCGTTGCAGCGCAGCCCCGTGCAGCGCAGCCCCGTGCAGCGCCGCGCAGCGCAGCGCAGCGCCGTGCGCTGCCTCGCGCGTTGCGTCGCGCGTTGCAGCGCAGCGCGCGTCGCCGCGTTCCCGCACGGTGCGGCGCACGGCGAGTGTCCCCGCGGCGTGCTCCACTGCCGTGTGCGGATCGCACGTGCGCGTTCGGCGCTTGCCTGTGCGTCGGCGCGTGGATAGAGTTGCGCCGACCCGTCGTGGTGATATCGGATAGCACCACAACGGAGAGCGTCCGACGCGGGATCCGAGATCGGCGGCAGATGCTCCGCGGGAGCGGCGCCGCAGGCCGCGCGCTCGGGGGCGATCAAGGGAGGGCGCCGCTTCGTGCAGAAGAGCGCCGAGCTGCAGGCACTCTGGGAGGAGTACAAGCGCACCTCGAACGTCGAGCTGCGCAACCAGCTCGTCGAGGCGTATCTCCCGCTCGTCGACTACCTCTCCGAGCGCATCGCCGAGCGGTTGCCGCGCTGCGTCGGCATCGACGAGGTGCGCAGCGCCGGCGTCGTCGGTCTGCTCGACGCGGTGCACGGCTTCGACCTCTCGCGCGGCATCAAGTTCGAGACGTACTGCTCGCTGCGCGTGCGCGGCAGCATCCTCGACGAGCTGCGCTCGCGCGACTGGGCGCCGCGGCTGGTCCGCAACCGCGCGCAGAAGTACGCCGTCGCGGTGCACGACCTCCAGGCGCGGCTCGGGCGCCAGCCGACGCCGCCCGAGATCATGAAGGCGCTCGACCTCTCGCCCGAGGACTTCGAGAAGCTCCAGCACGACATCGCGCGCCTAGCGATCTACTCGCTGAGCCAGCCCGAGGAAGACGGCACCGACTCCGACGGGCCGGGCCGCGCGCAGTACCTCGTCGACTCGCGCAACGCCGACCCGACGGCGGAGCTCCAGATCCAGGAGGCGACCGACGTCGTCCTCGGCGAACTGGAGGAGCGCGAGCGCGCGGTGCTCGAGCTGTACTACTTCGAAGGGCTCACGATGAAGGAGATCGGCGCGCGGCTGCAGCTCTCGGAGAGCCGCGTCTGCCAGATCCACGGGCACGCTCTCAGCCGCGTACGCGACGAGATCCGCGCGCGCGGCTCCGACTACTGAGCCGCCCGCGGCTCACGCGCGCCGCGCCGACGGAGACGTTCGGGCGCACGGCCGCAACCGCCCGCGCCGACGCGCGCCCAGCCCGGCGCGACGCCACCGACCGCGCGCCGACGTCCGCCTGCGACGCCTCGTAGCGCGCCCGTGAACGGCGACGGGCGCCCCCGGCCGTCGGCCGGAGGCGCCCGTGTGAGACGTCGCTTCGCGACGTCGGCTCGAACGCAGCGGCGCTGCGAGCACCGCCGCCGCGACGATCTCGACTACTGCTTGAACCAGGGCGTGCGCGGGTCGCCGTTCGGGTTCGTGTGGTGGAACGCCGTGCCCTGGCCGCTCCACACGTCGTGACCCCAGAACTGGACCGGGTTCAGGACGAGGTAGTCCGGGATCCAGGCGAAGAACCCGATGATCGGATAGACGGGCAGGACGTCCGTCAGCACGGCCGTCGTCAGCGGCTCGTCGTAGTAGTTGCTGTTGCGCCAGTCATCGACCGAGTTGACGAGGTAGCGCGGTCCGGAACTGCAGGCACCGAGGGCGAGCGCACCGGCGAGGCACAGCATCTTCAGCGAACGCGTCATCTCTAATCCTCCCAGGTTCCGGGGCCCGACGCCCCGCGTGTGCGGGAGATGTTCGCAAGAACCTCGCGGGAAGTGAACGCAACGTTGACGTGGAGGCGCGATTCCGTGTGCCTCACGTCTCAGATGGGCACAGCCCATGGCGGATTCGACGCGGGCGGACGGCGACCGGTGCGGCGCGGCGCGGCCGCGCGCACGACGCCGGCGGACGGACACGCGTTCCCTGGTCCGTCGCCGTGCCGTGCGTCGGCCGCGCCGCGCGCGGGCACCGGGCGCTGCTAGCCCGACCTTCTCACGACGACTCACGCACCTGAGCGGTCCACAGCGCCGCGTGCTGCGTTGCCTCGGCTCAGCGACGCCACGGCGTCGCGATCGCCTCGGCGCCTTGCCCGCGACACTCTGTCCTCGCTCAGGACGCCGTCGGCGGCGCGCACCGTGTACGCCGCATCCACTCGGATGCGTGGATCGCACCGCGGTCCTCGTCACGGCGTGCGCGAGCCTCGTGAGAAGGTCGGGCTAGCCCGCATCGTTCACCAGCTCCCGCGCCCGGCGCGTCGCCGGAGTCGCGATCTCTGCGTCGGCGCTCCTCGAACGGGGTGTTCAACCCCGGCTTCGTCGCGCCTTCTTGAGCTCGCGCCTCCGGCTCGGCCGGGACGGACTGTCGCAAGGCGGGAGCGCAGGCGCCACGGCCGCAGCCCTCGGAGCGCCTGCGTCACAGCCGCACTCGCCGCGAGAGCTGGTGAACGATGCGGGCTAGTCGACCAGGCCGCGGCGCCGGACGGCTTCGCGGAGGCGCGCGATCGCGCGCTTGTGGATCTGGCTCACGCGCCCTTCGGTCACGCCGAGCACGTCCGCGATCTCGCGGAAGAGCAGGCCGTCTCCGTAGTAGAGGAGGACGACGCGGCGGTCGTTCGGGCGGAGCTGCTCGAGCTCCTCGCGGATGACGGAGTGCGTCTCGGCGAGGAGTAGGCGGCCCATGACGTCGGCGCAGCTCGGGTCCTCGATGACGTGGGCGAGCGTGCCCTCCGAGCGCTCCTCGTCGATCGACACGGTCGTCGCGGCCTGGCGGACACGGAGCGCGTCGGCGACCTCGCGGGGGGAGAGGCCCGAGCGGTCGGCGAGGACGTCCTCGGGAACGTGGGCGCCGAAGCGGCCGGCGAGCTCGGACTCGACGCGGTCGAGCCGGTTCACGCGCTGGCGCGTCGGGCGTGCGAGCGGGTCCATGTCGCGCAGCGCGTCGAGCACGGCACCGCGGATGCTGCACCCGGCGAACGTGCTGAACGCGACGCCGCGCTCGGAGTCGAAGCGGTCGGCGGCGCGGAGCAGACCCTCGCAGCCCGCCGCCACCAGGTCCTCCACGTCCACGCTGCGCGGGACGCCGCGCGCGACGCGGCGCACGATGTGCCGCACGAGACCGATGTGGCCCTCGACCAGCGCGTCGCGCTCCGCGGTGGAGCGGTCGGTGCCGTCTGTTCCCTTCACGGTCGCGAGCTGCTGGGTCATCTGCTTCCTCCCCGTCGAGCGCACGAGGGAAGAAGAGCGAGCGGCGTGCCGATCGCGCCCAGGCTCGGGAGCGGAGCGTCGCGGGGCGCGGCGCCGTCGCGGATCCGGACACGTGTCGGGATCTGCGACGGTGCGAGTCCGGACGCCGCGCAATCTCCGTGGCGCGCGGGCTACCTTGATGGGGCGCGCCGCCTCCTGCGTGTGCGCAGCGTTCCGGAGTCCCGCCCCGGGAGATCGCGGCATGTCGGAGCACGACGTCGTCGAGGTGCGCGTGGCCGAGCTGCGCCGCATCCTGCACCGCTACAACAACCTGAACGCGCGCATCCTCACGCGCGCCGAGGTCGCGCTGCTCTCGTCGGACGCCGCGGAGCACGCCGCCGCGCTGCGCCAGATCTGCGCCGCGGCCGAGGACCTCGCCGAGTTCACGCGCGCCACGCAGCGCCGGCTGCTGGGCGAGACCGGATAGGACGCGTCGTCCGCCCGCGCGCGGCCGCCGCTCAGACGCCGGGCTGGTGGCCGAGCGCGCGCCGGATCGCGAGCACGTCGCGCAGGAGTCCCGGCAGCGTGCGCAGGTCGAGGTTGTTGGGACCGTCGGACAGCGCGTGGTCCGGATCGTCGTGGCACTCGAGGAACAGCCCGTCGACGCCGGTGGCGACCGCGGCGCGGACCAGGTACGGGACCATCTCGCGGTCGCCGCCGCTGCGGTCGCCGAGCCCGCCGGGCCGCTGCACGCTGTGCGTGCCGTCGAACACGATCGGCCAGCCGGTGCGCGCCATGATCGGGAGCCCGCGCATGTCGACGACCAGGTTCTGGTAGCCGAACGTGGTGCCCCGCTCCGTCAGCAGCACCTTCGACGAGCCCGCCGCGGTCAGCTTGCCCGCGACGTTCGCCATGTCCTCCGGCGCGAGGAACTGCCCCTTCTTCACGTTCACGACGCGGCCGGTGCCCGCGCACTCGACGAGGAGATCGGTCTGCCGGCAGAGGAACGCCGGGATCTGCAGCACGTCCACGACGCGCGCGACCTCCTCGACCTGCGCGCACTCGTGGACGTCCGTGACGACGGGCAGGCCGAGCTCGGAGCGCACCTCGCCGAGGATCTCGAGCGCGGCCTCGCGACCGATGCTGCGGAAGCTGGTGTGCGCCGAGCGGTTCGCCTTGTCGTAGCTGGCCTTGAACACGAGCGGCACGCCCGCCTCGCCGCAGATCTCGCGCAGGACGCGCGCGATCGTCAGCGTCTTCTCGCGGCCCTCGACGACGCACGGCCCCGCGAGCAGGAACAGTGGGTGCGAGCGACCGAGCGACAGGCGGCGCCCGTCCGGCGTGTCGAGCGTGACCGTGTGCGGTGGGATGGTGCTCATGCGGGCTCCTCGCGTCCGGGTGCGGCGGGGCGCACGATGCGCAGCGCGGCGGGCCGGACGAGGATATCGAGCGGCGTGCGCCCCCCCACGTCTCCGTCGATCTGCCAGGGGAGCGCGTCGTCGGCGTCGATCCGCACGGCGGGTGTACGCAGGTGCACGGCGTCCGCGTCGCGCAGCAGCCGGCCGCGCAGGGCGGCCGCGGCCCAGCGTGCGAGCCGCAGCGTCCCGCCCCCGCGCAGCACGACGACGTCGAGCAGGCCGTCGCGCGTGCTCGCGCCGGGCGCCGGCTCGAAGAACGCCGCGTACGGGCGCGTGTTCAGCACGAGCGTCAGCGAGCCGCTCGCCTCGCGCCCGTCCGCGGCGCGCACGTGCATCGCGCGCGCGTCGTAGCCGCGGGCCGCCTGGAGCACCGGCGCCGCGTACGAGTGGAAGCCGATGTGGCCGCGCCGCCGGCGCGTCAGCGCCTCGACCACGTACGCATCGAGGCCGACGCCCGCACACGCGACGAACGGACGGCCGTTCGCCTCCGCCGTGTCGAACGGCGTCGTGCTGCCGTGGACGAGCGCGTCCGCGGCGCCGTCCGGGCGGAGCGGCACGCGCAGGTGCCGCGCCACCAGGTTGCTGGTGCCCAGCGGCAGCAGCGCCAGCGCCGAGCGCGTGCCCGCCACGTCGAGCAGCCCGCGCGCCACCTCGTTCACGGTGCCGTCGCCGCCGGCCGCGACGACGAACGGGACGTCCTCGCGGGCCGCGTCGCGGGCGATCCGCGCGCCGTCGCCGGCCGCGGCGGTGGGGGCGACGGCGACGTCGACGCCGCCGTCCCGGGCGCAGCGCACGAAGCGTTCGACGGCGCCGCGGCGCCGGGCGCTGCCGGAGATCGGGTTCACCACGAGCACGGCGCGGCGCACGGCGCCACTCTACGCAATCGGCGGGGGAGTGCCGTGGATCGCGGCGCGTGGCGTCGCCCGGCTGGTGTACGCTCGCCGCGTCCGCCGTCGGCGACCCGGTCGGCGCACCTCTCCACCCGATGTCCGACCCCACGCAGTCCGCCCACCCCGGCGCCCCCCGCACGCGCGTCGCGCTGATCGTCGTCGCGGGCGGTGCCGACGCGCTCGGCGCGGGCGAGCCGACGGCGCTCCACGAGGCCGGGACACCCGCGCTCGACCGGGTCGCCCGCGACGGGCATCTGGGGCGGGTCGTCCTCGGCGCGCCGACGTGCTGGGCGGGGTTCCTCGGGCTGCTCGGACAGGAGCCCGGCGTGCTCGCGATCGGCCCGGCGGAACTGCGCGCGGCCGGCGTCGACGCGGGCGGCGCGCGCTGGGCCGCGCGTGCGGACTTCGTCACGGTGGACAGCGAGCGGGTGCTCGACGCGTTCGGCGGCGGCGTCGGCGATCCCGAGGCCGCCGCGCTGCTCGATGCGGTGGCGGCCGAACTCGCTCTCGTCGGCGACGTGCTGGCCGGGGCACGACTCGTCCGGCTGTCGGGGCCGCGCAACGTGCTCCTCGCGCACCACGAGCTGCCGCCCGGGCTGCCCGCCTGGCACGCCGGTCGGCGCACGCTGCGGAGCGCCCTCGGCGCCGACGGTCCGGCGCGGGCGCTGTTCGACGTCTCGCACCGTGCGCTCGCCGCGCACGACGTGAACGCGGTGCGACTCGACCTCGGCGAGAACCCCGCCAACGCGCTCTGGCTGCACGGCGCCGGTCCGCTCGGCGCCGCCGGGCCGGCTCAGCTCGCGGCACCGTCCTGGTCCGCGGGGCGCCGCGTCGCGATCGTCTCGGACGGCGGCGCGCCCTCGGGAGTCGCGGCGGCCCTCGGCTGGGACGCCGTCGAAGCCGCCGGCGACGCCGACGCGCTCTGCGCGGGCGCGCTCGAGGCGCTCACCGCGCACGACTGCGTGGTCGTGCGCACGTCCGCGGCGCTCGCCGCCGGGCTGCGTGCGCACGACGACGTCCGCGGGGCGCGCGCCGCCGCGTTCTCCGAGCTCGACGCGCGCCTCGTCGGCCCGCTGCTCGGCGCGCTCGAGGAGAGCGGGCCGTTCGTGCTCGCGGTCGCGGCCGACGGCGCGTTCGACGCCGAGTCGCGCACGTTCTCTTCGGAACCCGTCTGGTGCGGCGTGCTCGCTTCCGGCGGCGCGGGCCACGGCGGCACCGCGTTCCACGAGCGGGCCTGCGCCGAGGGCGCGCGCCTCGACGGTCCCGCCGCGTTCAGCGCGTTCGTCGAACACGCCCTCCACGCGGACTGAGCCGCGCGCCGCGGCTCCGCCGCGCCGGCCGCGGCGAGCGCGCCTCGCACCCTCTCCGCGGCGTGTCGCGCACACCCGAGACGGGCGGCGCGACGGCTGCGGCCACGTGCGCACGGACCGAATCGAGAGGGGCGAGCCTGGCGGCTCGCCCCTCGTGTCCTGCGGGTCGTCGGGACGGGCTCGGAGCCCACCCCGTATCGCGGCTCAGCGGTCGGTGCGGATGATCCGCGTCTGCGTGTCGACGCCGACCGGCGTCGAACGCGTGATGACGTACTCGTTGGCGCCGTCGCCGTCGAGGTCGCCGATCTGGACCGACGTGCCGTCGAACGTGTCGTTGCCCACGATCGCCGTCACGAGTCCGCGGAACTCCTCGCGCAGCACGCCGACCTGCTGGGCCTCGACGACGTTGCGGAGGATGCGGAACGAGGGCGCCACGCCGCCGGGCGAGGCGCGCGACACGAGGACGAGGTCCTGGTCGCCGTCGGCGTCGATGTCGGACACGCCGAGGGCGGAGGCCTGCCACGCATCGCTGCCGTTCGGCAGCGGGATCGTCTGGTTGGTGATGTCGAGGAAGCTGCCCGGCTGCCCGGCCGCCGGCTCGAACTTGAGCATGCGGATCGCACGCCCGCTGGCCGGCGCCGTCGCCTTCGCCAGCACGATCGTGCCGTACGTGTTGCCGTCGGGATAGCCGAACAGGCCGATCGTCACGGCGTCCGCCTTCGTGTCGCCGCCGAGCGACGTCAGCGTGTCCGTGATGTCGGTGATGAGCGCGCCCGTCGAGGCGTCGAACCCGAAGAGACCGACCTGGGTCGAGGAGATCGTGTTGCCGTCGCGCTCGACGATGTCGTCGGAGACGACGACGACGTCAGGGCGGCGGTCGGCGTTCAGGTCGCCGATCACGATCTTGTGACCCATGAACGGCGTGAACTTGCCGCGGCAGGGCGTGCTGCCCTGGCACGCGGGGATGATCACGCCCGGCGGCGGGTTCGCGACCGGCACCGTGACGCCCGCCTTGCGCGGGAAGAAGTTGTGCTCGAACTTGTACTGGCCCTGGCCGTTGCGCTTGTTCTTGTCCCAGACGAACTCGCGCGAGGCGCCCCAGTAGAACGAGTACGTGTAGCCGCCGGTGGTGCTCGTGTTGCAGTACTGCTGGCAGTAGATGTTCGTGGCCTCGCGCAGCTCCTTGCCCGTGATCAGGATCTCGGGCGGTCCCGCGGGACCGAGGTCCACGTCGCCGACGGCGAGGTCGAGACCGCGCCAGTCGTCCGCGCCGTGCGTCGTGCGCGGCGGCGCCATCAGGTCCTCGGTGCGGTCGCGGAAGATGCGGTCCGTCACCTCGGACGTCGCGCTGCGCCGCTGGTTCACCAGGATTCGCACGTGGCTCGAGCCCGCGCCCGGCACCTGCTGGTCGTTGGTCACGATCACGATGTCGGGGTAGCCGTCCTGCGTGACGTCCGTGACGACGATCTTGTCGGCGCGCCAGTCGTCGTCCGAGGTCGGCGCCGGGATGCGCGACGCGGACTCGTCGGCGAGGTCGCCCGCGCCGTCGTTCGTGAACAGCTTGATCTGCGCGGTCGTCGAGCGCGCGCCCGTGCCGCGCTTCGCGATGAACAGGTCGGTGTCGCCGTCCTTGTCGAAGTCGGCGAGCGCCGTCGTGTAGCCGTCGCGCAGGTCGTTGGCCGGCGGACCGCCGAGGCCGGAGGCCGGGGTGAAGTCCGCGAACTGGAAGTACGAGATCGTGCGGCGGCCCGTCGTGCGCACGTTCTGCGCGTCGATCACGTAGATCTCGTACTCGCCCTTCGGGCGGACGGGCGACGTGAAGCTGTGCAGGTTCGCGTCGACGAACGTCGAGTTCATCAACTCGAACTGACCCGGGATCGCCGTCTCCATGAAGATCCGGTCGGTGGCGCGGAAGTTCGTGCCCTTCACGAAGACCGTGTCGCCGCCGAGGATGGGGACGAGGCCCGGGATCACGCGGCTGATGCCGGGCGTGCTCAGGTACTCGAAGCTGTTGATCGGCAGGTTGCCGAACAGGCTCGTGACCGTGTCCTGGACGCCGAACGTCACGAAGGTCGGCGCGCGCGCCGGCGCGACGAACGTGACCGAGGACTCCGTCTGCGACTTGATCTGCACCGGCAAGCGTGCGCCGTCGATCAGGATGCCGATCGCGCCCACGCGGAAGTTCGACCCCGTGATGGTGATGTCGAACCCGCCTGCGGCGGAGCCCACCACCGGGTCGATCGTCGTGACCGTGGGCGCGGGCACGCGCGTGAACGCGTCCGGGGTGACGGCCACCTGACCGCCCGAGCTGCGCACGACGATGTCGAACGAGCCGTCGCGGATGCCCGAGGGCACCGTGCCGCTCAGCGTCTTCGCCGAGTCGTTGTAGTCGAGGTTCTGCATCAGCTTGTTGCCGACGTAGAGCAGCGGCTCGTCGTTCTGGTGGAACTCGTCGATGGCGTTCAGCACGCGCACCGTGACGCGCGTGCCGGTGCCGCCGACGTTCGGGTTGATGGCGTCGGTGGACTTGGCGATCGCCGGCTCGCGGCCGTCGAGCCGGCCCTTGAGCGCCTTCGTGCCCTTCGGCGGCGTGAAGGTGGCCTTGAAGTTCGGCTTCGTGACGTTCGGCGCGTCGAACGTGATCCGGTACGTGCCGAGCACGCTGCCCTCGGGCAGCAGGATGCCGCTGCCGGAGACCTTCTTCGTGCCCTTCGCGCGCACGGCGCCCGTGGTGTCGATCAGCTCGCCGGACGGGCCGGTGACGGAGTTGAAGACCACCGACGGGTCGCTGGCGTAGCCGAAGTTGAAGGACAGGCGGCCGCCGCCCACCGCCGGCACCTCGAACTCGAGCTGGCCGGACTCGTTCGGCGCGCGCGTCTTGTCCTTCACCGCGGGGGCGCGGCCGTGCTTGACCGCGATCGTGTACTCGCCGCTGTCGCCGGAGGGGAGGGTCGTGTCGGGAGCGCGCACGCGCAGCTTCCAGCGACCGACCTCGTCGAGCTTGAACGCGACCCGGAGCACCTGGCGGACGATCGTGGGCTCGAGCGTCACCTCGCCCGTCTCCTCGTTCTGCACGGGGACGAGCACGGTGATGTCCTTGCCGAACTTGAACTTCGCGCCGGCCTCCTCGGCCGACACCACGGCGCCGCCGGGTCGCACGAGCTCGAGCGTGGCGTTCACCGCGCTGCCCTTCGCGATCTTGAGCGACGCGTTGACCGTCGCGCCCGGGTAGCCGTCGAAGACGTAGTCGTCCACGTCGACGCCGGCGGCGAGGGTGGTCGTCACCTTCGTGCCGCTCGGCGCCTCGGTGCCGTAGCCCGGCGGGAGCTCCTGCGCCATGGCGAGCCCGGCCACGGCCAGGAGCGCCGACGCGGTGAGGATTCCGGAGATCTTCATGTGCGCGTGCCTCTCGATTGCGGTCCCACGCCCGTGCGGCGGCGGACGGGCGTCCGCGCCGCGATCGCTGCGATCTTACGCAACGGGGCCCGGCCGCTGCACGATCCAACCCGTGCAGCGGCCGAGCCCCGAACCTGTGCGCGGACGCGCCCCCCCGGGAGCGCCCGCCCACCCAGTATAGCGGCCCGTGCGCCGGTGTGTGCCCGCTCCGCTCGCGGGCCGCGCCGTGGGCGCGGGAGCACGGCCCTTTCGCTGCGGGTTCACGAACTCTTAACCTGGGGGCCCGACGTTATGCCGATGGCACGCAAGACCGTCCTGGTCGTCGACGACGAGCGCGACCTCGTCGACATCCTCGAGTTCAACCTCGCCCGCGAGCAGTACCGGGTCCTGACCGCCGGCGACGGCGAGACGGCCCTGGCGCTCGCCGAGCGCGAGGTGCCCGACATGGTGCTCCTCGACCTGATGCTGCCCGGCATGGGCGGCCTCGAGGTGTGCCGCCGCCTGCGCGCCAACGCGCGCACGGCGCACGTGCCGATCGTGATGCTGACCGCGAAGGGCGAGGAGACGGACGCCGTGATCGGCCTCGCGCAGGGCGCCGACGACTACGTCCGGAAGCCGTTCGGGGTGAAGGAGCTGATGGCGCGCGTCGCCGCGCAGCTGCGCCGCAGCCGCCGCCGCATCGGCGAGGACCCGCCGCACGTGCTGCGCTGGGGCGACCTGGTGATCGACAGCGACCGCTTCGTCGCGACGCTGCGCGACGACGCGCTCCCGCTCACGACGACGGAGTTCAAGCTGCTGCGCCACCTCGTCGCGCGGCGCGGCCGCGTGTTCTCGCGCAACGACCTGCTCGACTCCGTCCGCGGCACCGACGCGATCGCCGTGGACCGCACGATCGACGTGCACGTGGCCGCCGTGCGGCGCAAGCTCCTCGACTACGGCCGCTTCCTGCTGACCGTGCGCGGCGTCGGCTACAAGTTCGCCGAGACGCCCGAGGAAGTCCCCGCCTCGTAGGCGCTTCGCGGCGACGCGACGCGACGAGCCGTCGCGTCCCTCCCGTCGCCTCGCACGCTGCGCGCGCGACGTGCCTGCGGAGCGCGGCCCCGCAGCGTGCGGCGGCCGCCGCGCGTCAGCGCCGCACGCTCAGAACGCGCCGCCCTGCAGTCGGCGGCGCAGGCGCGTGCGGAGGCGGATCGCCGTGACGTTCAGCGCGACCACGAGCACGAGCAGCAGCAGCGTCGTCGCGTAGACCATCGGCTTCGCGGCCTCGACGTTCGGGCTCTGGAACCCGAGGTCGTACATGTGGAACCCGAGGTGCATGAACTTGCGGTCGAGGTGGAAGAACGGGAACTCCCCGTCGAACGGCATCTCGGGCGCCAGCTTCACCGCGCCGGTGAGCATCAGCGGCGCCACCTCGCCCGCGCCGCGCGCGACCGCGAGGATCAGACCCGTGAGGATGCCCGGCGCCGACGCCGGGAGCACGACGGTGCGGATGGTCTGCCACTTCGTGGCGCCGAGCGCGAGCGCGCCCTCGCGGCTCGCGCGCGGCACGGCCGCCAGGCTCTCCTCGGTCGCGACGATCACGACGGGCAGCGTGAGCAGCGCGAGCGTCAGGGACGCCCACAGGATTCCGCCCGTGCCGAACGTCGGCGTCGGGAGCGCGTCGGCGAAGAACACGCGGTCGAGCGTCCCGCCGACCGCGTAGATGAAGAAGCCGAGGCCGAAGAGGCCGAAGACGATCGACGGCACGCCGGCCAGGTTCGCGACGGCGACGCGGATCGCGCGCACGATCGGTCCCTGCCGCGCGTACTCGTGCAGGTAGACCGCGGTGAGCACGCCGAACGGCGTCACGACGACCGCCATCAGCAGCACCATCATGCAGGTGCCGAAGAGCGCGGGCCACACGCCGCCCTCGGTGTTGCTCTCGCGCGGGCGGGCGACGAGGAACTCCGTCAACGCGGCCAGGTAGTGACCGCTCGCGCCCACGACCGACATGCGGTTCGGCCGCCACATGTCGACGACCTTCGTCGCGGGGACGACCACCTCGGTGCCGTCCTCGGTGCGGAACACGAGCTCGGGCGCCGGCGCGGACCCGTCGCCCGCGTCGTCCTGCGCCGCCGCCTGCGCGACCGCGCGCTCCGCCGCGTCCCACAGCGCCTCGCCGTCGAGCTGCGCCGCGCCCGCCCCGCGCAGTTCGCGCAGGTAGCCGTAGAGGTCGCCGTACTCGACGCGCTCGACGACCACCGCGTCGTCGGGCTCGGAGCTGCGCGTCACGTCGGCGTCGTCGATCCAGACGAAGTCGATGTCGCGCAGGTCGCGGTTGCCGACCTTCAGGTTCGTGCGCGTGCCGCCCGGGGTGCCGTCCTCGTGCGCAGGCGCCCGGTCCGCGCCCACCACCTGTCCGAGCAGGCGCGCGCCGGAGCGCATCTCGTACGCGACGAGGCGGTGCGGCCAGAACACGCCGAGGCCCTTCGCCGCGACGAGCGTCAGCATGCCGAGGAGCAGCAGCAGGCACGTCGCGAGCCCGCACGCGGTGAGCAGCACGAACGGGTCGCCGCGTTGCCAGAACGAGGCGTTGCGCGGCGTCTCCGGCGACGACATCAGAACCTCCCGTACTTCTGCCGCAGCCGGTGGCCGACCACTTCCGCGACGGTGTTGCAGAGGAACGTGAAGAGGAAGAGCAGGGCGCCGGCGAGGAAGAGCACGCGGTAGAGCGTGCCGCCGAGCGGCGCCTCCGGGATCTCCACCGCGATGCACGCCGAGATCGTGCGCATGCCGTTGAACGGCGAGAGGTCGAGGATGGGCGTGTTGCCCGTCGCCATCAGCACGATCATCGTCTCGCCGATGGCCCTGCCGAACCCGAGCATCAGCGCGGCGAACACGCCGGGCGCGGCGGCGGGCAGCACGACGCGCCACGTGGTCTGCCAGCGCGACGCGCCGAGCGCCTCGGACGCGGCCCAGAGGCTCTTCGGCACGTTGCTGATCGCGTCCTCCGCGATCGTGAAGATCACGGGCACCACGGCGAAGCCCATCGCGAAGCCGACGACGAGCGCGTTGCGCGGGTCGTACGGCAGGCCCGCCGAGTTGCGCAGCCACGCGTGCACGTCGCCCCCGAGCAGCAGGTCCTCGACGACGGGGCCGAGCACGCGCGCGATGAGCACGGTGAGCGCGATCGCGGGCACGGTCACGATCAGCAGACCGACGCCCGTTGAGGCGCGGATCTGCAGGCGGCGCGGCAGCGCGCGCCAGATGGCCACGAGTCCGAGGAACGACGCGAGGAACGCGGGCGTCGCGACGAAGAACGACGTCAGGTTGCGCTCGACCACGCCGGAGAGCCAGAGCGCCGCGAGGAGCCCGATCACGACGCTCGGCAGCGCCGCCATGATCTCGACGGCCGGCTTCACGATCGCGCGCAGCCCCGCCGGCAGGAACAGCGACGTGTAGATCGCGGCCGCGATCGCGAGCGGGATGCTGAAGAGCAGCGAGTAGAGCACGCCCTTCAGCGAGCCGAAGACGAGCGTCGTCAGCGAGAGCTTCGGCTCGAAGTCGTCGGAGCCGCCCGTCGACTGCCAGCGCAGGAGCGGCTCCGTCGCACCCTCGTACCAGACGGGCAGGAACAGCGCGGACGCGGACGTCTCCGGGTGCGGAGCGTGGATGTCGAACGACGCGAGCGCGCCGCCGTCCGTCGCGGCGAAGAAGCCGTCGCTCTTCGGGGCGAAGGTCAGTGCGGAGGCCGCGGCGCCGAGCGCGGGCAGCGGCGCGAGCTCCCGCCCCGTCGTGCCGTGGTAGAGCCCGCCGTCCCCGGCGGCGTCCACCGCCAGGAACCCGCGGTGCCGCGTCGCGGGCGCGATGCGGGCGACGCTGCGCGCGAGCGGCGGGAAGTCGCGGATGTGCGTCATGTTCCAGCCGGGCGCGTCGGGCGACGCGCGCACGCCGAACCAGGCGGAGAGGTGTCCGTCGGCGTCGCCGACGACGAGCGTCTCCTCGCCGAGGAGCACCGTCAGCGCGGTCACCGCGACGTCGGCGCCCTTCACCGACTCGAAGAGCTGCGGCGCGGCGCGCCACGTCGCGTCCCAGCGCAGCACGCGTCCGTCGGCGAGACCCGCGTACACGCGGAACGAGTCGCCGAACGAGGCGACCGCGACGCTGGTGACGTGCGCGCCGGCGTCGAGGCCCTCGAGCGGGACCACCCGCGCGCGCCCCATGCCGAGGCGTGCGCGCACGAGCTGCAGCTCGCCGGCGTCGCCGGCCACCGCGACCAGGTCCTCGTCGCCCGCGACGACGCCGGCGACCAGCGTGACCGGGCGCCCGTCGAGCACGTCGACCGGGTCGAAGCGTTCGAAGCCGAGGTCCACGGACCGGGTGCCCGTCGCGTCCGCGTACGTCGTCGTCGTGGAGAGCAGCGCCACGCCGAGACGCCCGTCCGCGGCGCCGCCGAGGATCACGGGGCGGTGTCCCGTGACGCACGCGGAGCGCAGCGGCACCGCGCCCTCCTCGAGCAGCGGCTCCTCGCGCCGCGCGGCGCCGGTGGCCGCGTCGCGCACGGCGACCACGCCGTCGGCGCGGATCACGGCGAGCGCCTCGCGGTACTCGTCGGAGGCGAGCGCCAGCACGGGCGCGACCGCCTTCATCGGTGCGGCGGCGCCGGGCGCGACATCGGAGGGGCGCAGCAGCGGCAGCGCCTCCCACGCGACGAACGCGAAGATCGCGATCACCGCGCCGAGCACTCCGACGCCGCCGATCGAGATCACGCGGCGCGCGATGCGGTCGGCGAGGTGCGCGCGGCGCAGCCGGCGCTCCGTGGCGGGGTCGATGTGCGGCGCACTCATCGCGGCAGGCTCCCGGGGACTCGCGGCTGCGTCCGGCCCGCGACGCCGCGCTGCGGCGGGGGCCGGTCCGGGAAGGGGCGGGGCCGCCGATCGGGAACGACCGGCGGCCCCGCGTGGATCGGGTCGGCTACTGCAGCTTCGCCCGCTCGCGGGCGCAGGCCTTCTCGTCGAGCGGCAGGTAGCCGTCCTTCACGACGATCTCCTGTCCCTCCTTCGAGAAGACGTAGCGCAGGAACTCGCGCTCGAGCGGGCTCATCGCCTTGCCGGGCGCCTTGTTCACGTAGAGGTAGAGGTAGCGGCCGAGCGGGTACGTGCCGTCCACGACGTGGTCGTAGTCGGCGTCCGCGGCCGGCGAGTCGTCGCTCTCGGCGAGCGGCGTCGCGCGCACGCCCGAGGTCTTGTAGCCGATGCCGCTGTAGCCCATCGCGAAGCGGTCCTCGGTCACGCCCTGCACCACGGCGGCGGAACCCGGCTGCTCCTTGACGGTGTCCTTGTAGTCACCCTTCTTGAGGGCGTGCTCCTTGAAGAAGCCGTACGTGCCGGACGCGCTGTTGCGGCCGTAGAGGTGGATCGGCTTGTCGGCCCACTCGCCGGTGAGGCCGAGCTGACCCCACTTCGTGATCTCCGGTCCGCCGCGCTTGCGCGTGCTCGAGAAGATCGAGTCGATCTGCGACAGCGACAGCGAGCGGAGCGGGTTGTCGCGGTGGACGAACACGGCGAGCGCGTCCATCGACGTGCGGAACTGCGTCGGCTTGTAGCCGAACTTCTTCTCGAACTTGTCGATCTCCTCGCTCTTCATCTCGCGGCTCATCGGCCCGAACTGCGAGGTGCCGTCGATGAGCGCCGGCGGCGCCGTCGACGAGCCCTTGCCCTCGACCTGCACGCGGACGTCCGGGTAGTAGCGGTTGAACCCCTCGGCCCAGTAGGTCATGAGGTTGTTCATCGTGTCCGAGCCGATGGAGTTCAGGTTGCCCGAGAGGGGCTCGGACACCCTGCGGTAGGCCTGGAGCGCCGGGTCCACCTGGATCCGGCCCCCTTCGTCGGCGCCGGCGGTGGCGGCGATGACGGCTACGGCGCACGTGGCCGCGAGCGCAAGCGTTCGGACGAGTCTCATCGGTCGTATCTCCTCTTCTGGTTCCGGTCCCGCGCCCCTGCGCGGCGTTGTTCCTGGTGCCGGTGTGCCGGGAGAGTCGGTGCGCCGGTCGAAGACCGTCCGCGCTGCACGTGAATCCTGCGTGAAGGCCGATTCGTTTCGTGCTGCCGCGGCGTCGCCTCGGACACGATCTCGCACGTGCCGGAGAGACCGTCCCCGCCGACCTCGCTGCGCCGCGCCTTCCCGCTGTCGGTGCGCATCGTCGCGGCGATCGTGGCCGGCTACCTGGTCGCGGCCGTCGTCTCCGGCGTGTTCCTGACGGCGCGGCTGCGTCGTCTCGCCGAGGAGGAGCGCAACAGCCGGCTCGCCGACACGATGGAGCTGCTCGCGCCCGTGGCGCGCGACGCGCTCGCGGACGGCGGGATGGCGCAGATCGAGGCCGTCGCCCGCGCGGCCGCGTCGATCCGCGACCTGCGCGTCACGCTGATCCGGCCCGACGGTGTCGTCATCGCCGAGTCCGAGCGGCCGCTGCCGCTCGCGAACCACCGCGACCGCCCCGAGGTGCGCGAGGCCTTCGACACGGGCGCGGCGAGCCGCGTGCGCGAGAGCACGACCGTCGGCGAGGCGTTCCTCTACGTGGCGCGCCGCATCGACGCACCCGACGGCACCGCGCTCGGCGTGCTGCGGCTCTCGATGCCGACCGCGGTGCGCGATGAAGCCGCCGTGAAGGTGGCGCTGCTCGTGCTCGGTGCGTTCGCGGCGGGGCTGCCCGCGGTGGCGCTCGTCGCGTGGATCGGCGCGCGCCGCATCGCGCGGCCGCTCGAGCAGATGACGGCCGCCGCGACGCGCATGGCGGCCGGCGATTTCCAGACTCTGCCGCGCGGGGTGTTCGACGACGAGGCCGGCCGGCTCGCAGAGGCCCTGCGGCGCATGGGAGAGGAGCTCAGGGGGATGCTGGAGACGAGCGAGTCCGAGCGCGCGGAGCTCGGTGCGATCCTGGGTTCGATGGTCGAGGGCGTCGTGGCGCTCGATCGCGACGAGCGCGTGCTGCGCGCCAACCGCGGCGCGGCCACGGTGCTCGATCTCGAGGACGTGCCGTCGCCCGGCACCCCGCTCACCGACATCGTGCGCCTGCCGGCGCTCTCGGAGGTGGCGCGGCGGGCGCTGCGCGGCGACCACGTGCGCGACACCGACGTCGAGGCGCCGGGCGGCGCGGGCCGCGTGCTGCACCTCAGCGCCGCGCCGATCGCGACGGCCGGCGGCGAGGTCGGCGGCGCGGTCCTCGTGATCCGCGACGTCACCGAGCTGCGCCGCCTCGAGCGTGCGCGCCTCGACTTCGTGGCGAACGTCTCGCACGAGCTGCGCACGCCGGTCGCGGCGGTGATGGGCGCGCTCGAGACCGTCCAGGACCTCGGCGAGGGCGAGGACCCGGAGGCCGCGCGGCGCCTCGTCGCGACGGCGTTCCGCAACGCGCAGCGCCTCTCGCACATCGTGAACGACCTGCTCGCGCTCTCGGCGATCGAGACCGAGGAGGCGCGCCTCGAGCGCAGCCCCGTGCCGCTCCTGCGCTCGGTGCGCTCCGCCGCCGGCGCGCTCGCGACGGAGTCCGAGCAGCGCGGCGTGTCCGTGCAGGTGCCGGCGTCCACCCAGCCCGAGATCCACGTCCTCGGGCACGAGGGGCGCCTGGACCTCGTGTGGGGCAACCTGATCGGGAACGCGCTCAAGTACACGCCGGAGGGCGGCTCGGTGAGCGTCACGGCGCGCGTCGACGAGCGCCGCCGCATGGCGTGCGTCGAAGTGGCCGACACCGGGACCGGCATCCCGCCGGACGCGCTCCACCGGATCTTCGAGCGCTTCTACCGCGTGGACAAGGCGCGCAGCCGCGACCGCGGGGGCACGGGCCTCGGCCTCGCGATCGTGAAGCACATCGTCCGCGCGCACCGGGGGCGCGTGGAGGTCGAGAGCCGCCTCGGCGAGGGCTCGACCTTCCGCGTCTGGTTGCCGCTGCCGCCCGTCCCGCAGCCCGCGGACGAGTCCGCGTAGCCGCGGCGGGGGACGCGCGCAGTTCTTCGCGCCTTCATCCTCTCTTCACGATCGCGCGCCAGTCTGCGGAGCCCATGACGGACTCTCCGCGAGGCAGCACGACGATGGAAGCGAGCAGCGAGAGCGGCGTCCTGCCGCGGGCAGGCGCACCGGAACGTCCCGCGTCGCCGCCCGCGGGGCGCGCCGACCAGACCGCACTCAAGTTCGACGTCCGCGGCGTGGACTTCTACTACGGCAGTTCGCACGCGCTGAAGTCGGTGTCGCTGCGCGTGCCGGCGCAGCGCTGCACGGCGCTGATCGGGCCGAGCGGCTGCGGCAAGTCGACGCTGCTCCGGCTCCTGAACCGCATGAACGACCTCGTCCCCGGCGCCCGCGTGACGGGCGAGATCCTGCTCGACGGCGAGGACATCTACGCCACGGACGCCGAGATCGAGGTGCTGCGGCGCCGCGTCGGCATGGTGTTCCAGAAGCCGAACCCGTTCCCGAAGTCCATCTTCGAGAACGTCGCCTACGGGCCGCGCATCCAGGGCGAGAAGGACCGCGCGCGTCTCGCCGAGATCGTCGAGACGAGTCTGCGGCGCGCGGCGCTGTGGAACGAGGTGCACGACCGCCTCGAGTCCAGCGCCATGGGGCTCTCGGGCGGGCAGCAGCAGCGCCTGTGCATCGCGCGCGCGCTCGCCACGTCGCCCGAGGTCCTGCTGATGGACGAGCCGTGCTCGGCGCTCGATCCCGTCTCGACGGCGAAGATCGAGGACCTCATCCACGAGCTGAAGTCGATCGTGACCATCGCGATCGTCACGCACAACATGCAGCAGGCGGCGCGCGTCAGCGACCGCACCGCGTTCATGCTGCTCGGGCGGCTCGTCGAGGACGGCCCGACCGACGAGATCTTCACGCGGCCGGCGTGCAAGGAGACCGAGGACTACATCACCGGCCGCTTCGGATGACGCGCACCCCGCGCGAGGGAACCGCACGATGCGCGAACACTTCGACGAGCGCCTGAGCGAGATCGCCGTGCGCCTGGCCGACGAGGCGGGCGTCATCGACGTGGCCGTGCACGACAGCGTCGAGGCGTTCCTGACGCTCGACTCGCGCCGCGCCGGCTCCGTCATCGACGGCGACCTGGCCCTCGACCGCCGCGAGGTGGAGCTGGAGCGGCTCTGCCTCGACACGATGGCGCGGCAGCAGCCGATGGCGAAGGACCTGCGCTTCCTCGCGGGCGCGCTCAAGATCAACAGCGACCTCGAGCGCATGGGCGACCTCGCGTGCAACGTCGCGAAGCAGGCGTGGCGCGTCTCGGCTCCGCCCGTCGACGAGTTCGCCGACCGCCTGCGCGCGCTGGCCGAGGCGGTGCGCGAGATGGTGCGCCACGCGACCGACGCGCTCGTGCGCCGCGACGCCGATCTCGCGCGGCGCGTCTGGGCCACGGACGCGCACACGGACCGCGACTACAGCAACCTGATCGAGTTCAGCATGGAGCTGCTGAAGCGCGGGCGCGTCTCCCCCGAGGACGCGGCGTGCTACATCGCCGCGGGGCGCAACCTCGAGCGCATCGGCGACCACGCGCAGAACATCGCCGAGGACGTGGTGTTCATCGTCGAGGGCGCGATCGTGCGGCACAACGCCGAGGCCCGCATCGCGCCGCCGCTCCCCGAAGGCGTCTGAGCCGACGGCCGCGTCCCGCGGCGCCCGCGCCTGCGCCGCGATCTCAGCGGAACGTTCTCCTCACATTGACCAACGCTTCACGCAGCGGCTGTCCCATCCGCGCCATCGAAGCCGCCGGGCGGCGGCAGGAACGGAGGACAGTTCTCATGGTCAATTCGCAGGTCCATGGCGCGCGCGCGCGGCGCGCCGCGCTCGTCGCCGCTCTCGTGCTCGGGGCGGCTCCGGCGGCGGCGCTCGCCGGTCCGGAGAGCGCGAGCGAGATGCAGGAGCTGAAGCAGCGCATCTCCGAGCTGGAGGCGCAGCTCTCGCGCGTCGCGTCGGACGTCCAGTCGAACGCGAGCACGCAGACCACGCTCGAGTCGCGCATCGCCGAGCTGCAGACCGCGGCGGCGAAGGACCACGCGCTCGACATGTACTGGGACAAGGGCATCCGGATGGACAGCGCCGACAAGCGCTTCAAGTTCAAGTTCGGCGGCCGCATCCAGAACGACTGGGGCTTCTTCGACGAGGACGACGACGTCCGCACGGCGTTCGGCAACGTGTTCCAGACGGGTGAGGAGTTCCGCCGCGCGCGCCTCTACCTGGCCGGCACGATCTACGGCAACGTCGGCTTCAAGGCGCAGTACGACTTCGAGGGCGGCGAGGCCAACTTCAAGGACGTGTACATCAGCCTGAAGACGGGCGCCGGCACCTTCTACGTCGGCAACCACTACGAGCCGTTCGGGATGGAGGTCCAGACCAGCTCGAAGTACACGACCTTCATGGAGCGCTCCACGGTCGCGCAGATCGCTCCGGACCGCCACGCGGGCATCAGCTTCGAGCCGGCCGCGCTCGGTGACGACTGGAACCTGCGCTTCGGCGTGTTCCGCAACTCCGACGCGTTCGGCAACGACAAGGGCAATGCCGGCAGCGGCGAGTGGGCCTTCACGGGCCGCATCGCCGGTTCGCCGTGGCACGACGAGGAGTCGAAGCAGGCGCTGCACGTCGGCCTCTCGGCCAGCATGCGCAGCGAGTCCGAGGGCACGAACTCGGTCGGCCTGCCCGACGAGCTCGCGCGCGTCCGCGTCCGCGGCGCGCAGCACCTCGGGCCGCGCTTCGTGGACACCGGCACCTTCGCGGTCGACGGCGCGACGACGCTGATCGGTCTCGAGGGCGCGTACGTCGCCGGCCCGTTCCACGTGATGGCCGAGTACCAGCAGAACAACTACGACACGACCGGCGGCGACGCGGACTTCGACGCGATCGGCGTGCAGGCCGGCTGGTTCCTCACCGGCGAGACGCGCAACTACAAGTCGGCCGAGGCGAACTTCGACCGCACGAAGCCCGCGAAGGACTTCGGCGACGAGGACGGCATGGGCGCGTGGGAGATCGCGGTCCGCTGGGACACGATCGACCTCAACGACGGGCCGATCGCGGGCGGCGAGATGGACCAGGTGACGGTGGGCCTCAACTGGTACCTGAACCCCAACACGCGCGTGATGTGGAACTACGCCAACATCGACATCAAGGACATCGGCAAGGTCGACTACTTCGGCATGCGCTTCATGGTCGACTTCTGAGCCGCTGAACCTCCCTGGACGTCGGCGCGTGCGCGCCGTGGTCCGACTGGTGCGGGCGGGGCCGAGAGGTCCCGCCCGCCGTCGTTCGCACGTCGCCCGGCAGCGCCGGAACGCCACGGATTGATGGGGCAAGGGCAGCGCGTCGTACGTACCGTGCAGCGCCCGTGTCCGACGCGCCCGAGACCGCCGACCCGACGCCCGCGGGCGAGCCCGCGGCGGCCGCCTCGCCCGCTGCGCCGCCGTGGGGCGGCACGCTCCTGCGCGTCGCGCTCGTGCTCCTCGGCGTCGTCGCGCTGGCCGCGCTCGCGTGGACCTGGTCGCCCGCGCCCACGCCGCCCGCGACGTCGCCGCCTGGTGCGCCGAGCGCGCCGGGCGCTGCCCCCGGCGCGGCGCCCGAGACGAAGCGGACGCCGATGGTCGTCACCGTGATCCCGGCCGTCGACGACCGCATGGTCTCGGAGCCCTGCAACCGCATCCCCGGCGGAGGACTCTTCTCCGCGCGCGCCGCGATCGACATGGGCAAGCGCACGGTCGAGGCGTCGCTCGGGATCTGCATGGGCGACATCAGCACGACCCCGGGGCCGGTCGGGCGCACGACGACGGAGTTCCACTACCACGAGGTGCTGCCGGAGACGGGCATCGACGTCGTCGCCGTCGGCGAGGGCGAGCTGCAGCACGGGAGCGTGTTCGCGCGGCAGGTCCTGGCGCGGACGCCGCACGCGCAGGTGCTGTGCGCCAACGCGCTCGACCCCACGGGGCTCGAGGTGCTCCGCGCCTACCAGCTCGTCGCGGTCGGCGGGCGCAACGTCCTCGTCGTCGCCGTCGCCGGCCGGTCGGTCGGGCTGAAGATCGAGCGACTCGGCTCCGACATCGCGATCAGCGACCCGGTCGCCGCGGCCGCCGCCGCGCTCGCGGCCGGGAACGCGAAGGCGGCGGAGGTCGAAGCTCCGCCGGCCACGCGCATCCTGCTCGTGCACGGCACCGTCGACGAGGCCGACGAGGTCGTGCGCGGCGCGCCGGGCTTCGACTTCGCGTTCGCGGCCGACGGCGGCGTGCTCCCCGAGCGCGAGGAGCGCGTCGTGGACGGCGTCCCTGTGCGCTACGCGGGGCGCGGCGCGCGCTTCGTCTGGCGCGTCGTGCTGGCCTCCGAGGACGCGCGCGTGCACGCCGTGCTGCTGCGCCTCGGGCCCTCGGTGACGAGCGCCGGTTCGCCCTACGCGAGCCGGCTCGGCGGCTTCCGCCGGTTCCTCGGCGACATCGTGCTCCCCACGCTGGCCGAGGAGGGCACGCGGCCCCGCGACCCGCGCGGCAGCTATGCGGGGCCGTCGACCTGCACCCCGTGCCACGCGGCGGAGGCCGCGCGCCACGCGCGCTCGCGGCACGCGCGGCCGTCCGAGAGCCTGCGCCGGAGCGAGCAGCTCGCGAGCCCCGGCTGCACGCGCTGCCACGTGACGGCCGCGGCGTACGACGGCGGGTGGACGACCCGGCCCGAGGACGCGGACCTGGTGGGCGTGACGTGCGAGAGCTGTCACGGCCCCGGGCGCGAGCACGCGGAATCGCCCGCGCCGGGCTACGGCGCGGTGGACTACGCCACGTGCTACGGCTGCCACCTGCCGGATCGCACGCCCGGCTTCGACGCGGCCGCCGCGTGGGCGGCGCACGGGCACGGCCCCGAGCACGACCCGGAGCCGACGACCCCGCCGAAGGACGGCGACTGAGCGGCTACGCCGCGAGGTGCGCATGGGCCGGGGCGCGTTCGGACTGACGATGCTCGCGACGGGCCTCGGGCTCGGCGCCGCCGCGGGGTTCGTGCTGGGCTCGTCCCGCGCGGCCGTCCCCGAGCCCGCGCGCGAGCGAGAGCTCGCGGCGTTGCGGGAGGAGCTGCGCGGCGCGCGGGACGAGCTCGACCGCGCGCGCGCCGCCGTGCCGCGCGATCGCGCGCCGCGCCCCGCGGACGAGCCGCCGCTCGCGGGCGGCGCCGACGCGGGTGCCGCGTCCTCCGCCGCGGGCGCCGCACCGGAGCCGCCGCCCGCCGCCGCCGACGATCCCGGCGCGCGCGCGGCGCGCGTGGCGCAGCTCGTGGCCGACGCTCCCGTGTGGTTCGAGCGGGGCGACGGCCGTGCGGCGCTCGCGGCGCTCCGCGAGCTCGCGTCGCTCGCGCCGGAGGGTCGCGACGAGGCGATGCGGCTCGCGCTGGCGATCAACGCCGACGTGAGCGGCGAGGGCAAGCTGCGGCTCTCCGACGTCGAGTTCTACACGGGTCTCGCCGACGACGGGATCAAGCGCCTCATGGACTGGGCCCTGCCGCGCGACGACACGCCGGCGGGGTTCCGCTCGATGGCCGCGTGGAGCCTGCCGTGGACGCAGGCGCCCGAGGCCACCGTGGCGCAGTTCGCGTCCGTGCTCGCGACCGAGCGTGACGCGGGCGTGCAGCGGGCGCTCGTCACGAACCTCGGACGCCTGCGCAACCCCGCCGCCGAGCGCGCCCTCGCGGACATCCTCGGCGACGCGGCGCGCGATCCCGGTCTGCGCGCGCAGGCCGCCTCGGAGCTGGCGCTGACGCAGGACGAGGGCATCGCGCGCACGCTCGAGGTGGTCGCGCGCGACGCGCAGGAGCCGCGCGTGCGCGACGCCGCGCACGCCGCCCTGATCGCCCGCGACCCGCCGGCGACCGGGTTCCTCGTCACCGGCACGGCGCCGTCGAGCCAGGCCGAGACGGTCGGACTGCGCGCGGGCGACATCCTCGTCACGTACGGCGGCCGCTCCGCGCGCACGCTCGACGCGCTGCGCGAGGCGCAGACCGCTTCGGCGGGCGAGGAGTCGGTGCCCGTCGTCGTCGTGCGCGACGGCGCCGAGGTGACGCTCCTCGTGCGGCCCGGGCAGCTCGGCGTCTTCGGGCGCAACGTGGAGGCGTCGCAGCGTTGAGCGGCGCCCCCGGCGGCGACGACGCGCTCGCGCGCCTCGCGACCGAGCACGCCGCCCCGGATGCGCCCGCGCTCGACCTGCTCGCGCCCGAGGCGCTCGCGCGGCACGTGTTCCGCGCGGACCGCGCGTGCAGCGTCGCCTGCGAACGCGCGGCGCCCGCGGTGGGCCGCGTGATCGAAGGCGTGGCCGAGGCGCTCGCCGCCGGCGGCCGGCTCGTCTACGTCGGAGCCGGCACGAGCGGCCGGCTCGCGCTCCTCGACGCCGTCGAGCTCGGGCCGACGTTCGACCTGCCCGCCGACCGCACCGTCGTGCTGCTCGCGGGCGGTGACGGCGCGCTGCTGCGCGCGCAGGAGGGAGCCGAGGACCGCCCGGAGGGCGGCGCGCGCGCCGTGCACGACGCGGGGGTCGGTCCGCTCGACTTCGTGCTGGGCGTCGCGGCGAGCGGCCGCACGCCGTTCACGCTCGGAGCCCTCGCGGCCGCGGCCCGCCGCGGCGCGCGCACCGCGCTCGTCGCGTGCAACCCGCCGCCCGCGCCCGACGCGGCCGAGATCGTGGTCGTGCTCGACACGGGCCCGGAGGTGCTCGCGGGGAGCACCCGCATGAAGGCCGGCACCGCCACGAAGATGACGTTGAACGCGATCTCGCTCGGGGCCATGGCGCGCCTCGGGAAGGTGCACGGCGCGGCGATGGTGGACGTGCGCGTGACGTCCGAGAAGCTGCGCGCGCGCGCGCTGCGGCTCGTCGCCGACCTCGGCGGCGTGGACGCCGCGCGCGCCGCCGAGCTGCTCGCCGCGACGGGCGGGCGCGTCAAGCCCGCGGTCGTCATGGCACGCTGCGGCGTCGATGCCGCCGCGGCCGCCGCGCGACTCGCCGCGGCGGGGGACGTGCTGCGCGCGGCGCTCGCGGGCGACGTGCCGGAGCGCACGTGACGCCCCTGCGCCGTCTCGCGGACGTGGCGCGGCGTCCGACGCTGCGCGTGGTCGGGTTGATGGCCGGGACGTCGGCCGACGGCGTGGACGCCGCTCTCGCGCACGTGACCGACGGGCGCGACGGCTTGGCCGTCGACGTCCGCGCGGCGCTCACCGTCCCGTACGAGCCCGCGCTGCGCGCGCGCGTGCTCGAGGCGCACCGCGGCTCGGCGGCCGAGGCGGCGCGGCTCGACGCCGAGCTGGGCGAGGTCTTCGCGGACGCCGTGCTCGCCGTGCTCGCGCACGCCGGCGCGGCGCGGGACGACGTGGACCTGGTCGGCAGCCACGGTCAGACGCTCCTGCACGCGCCGGGACAGGGCCCGGTGCGCGCGGCGGGACGGCGCGGCGCGGTCACGCTGCAGGTGGCGCGTCCGGCCACGATCGCCGAGCGCACCGGGCTGCCCGTCGTCGCGGACTTCCGGGCACGCGACTGCGCGGCGGGCGGCGAGGGCGCGCCGCTCGTGCCGTACGTGGACTGGCTCGTGCTCCGCGATCCGCGGCACGCCCGCCTCGCGCTCAACCTCGGCGGGATCGCGAACGTGACGCTGGTGACGCCGGACGTCTCCGACGTGCGCGCGTTCGACGCGGGGCCGGCGAACGGGCCCCTCGACGCGGCGGCGGCGCTGCTGCTCGACGGGGCGGCGTGCGACCGCGACGGCGCCGCGGCCGCGCGCGGGCGGGTCGCGGCCGACGAGGTCGCGCGCCTGCTCGCCGACCCGTGGTTCCGGACGCCGCCGCCGCGCTCCCTCTCGCGCGAGACCTGGGCGGAGCCGTTCGTGCGCGCGTTCGTCGCACGGCGCCCCGATCTCGGCGCCGACGACGTGCTCGCGACGCTCTCCGAGTTCGTCGCGGCGGCGGTCGCCGGCGCCGTCCGGGAGCACCTGCCCGCCGGCGCGGCCGCGCGCCTGGCAGACGTCGTCGTCTCGGGCGGCGGCGTGCGGAACGCGCACGTGATGCGGCGGCTCGCCGCCCACTTCGCGCCCGTGCCGGTGCGCTCCAGCGCCGAGCTCGGGCACGCGCCCGACGCGCGCGAGGCCGTCGCGTTCGCCGTGCTCGCCGCCGAGTGGCTGCGCGGCCGCGCGACGAACCTGCCCGCGGTCACGGGCGCGGACGGGCCGCGCCTCCTCGGGACGCTGACGCTGCCCTGAGCGCCCGCGCGTCCGCGCCCGACGGACTGCGGGAGCCGCCGGACGCGAGCTACACTCGCGCGATGCACTCGGTCCCAGCGCCGCGCCGTCGTCCGGGCCTCGGCATCCTGGTCCCGGCCATCCGGCTCCCGCAGGACTACGCACGCGTCGACCACTTCCGCCGGCTGGCGGAGGAGGGGGTCGCGGGGTTCCTCGTCTTCGGCGGGGACCGCGACCTCCTGCCCCCGTTCCTGCGCGCACTGCGCGAGGCGGCGGGGCGGCAGCTCGTGATCATGACGGACGCGGAGCGCGGCGTCGGGCAGCAGGTCGAGGGCTGCCTGGACCTGCCGCCGCTGATGACCGTCGGCGCCACGCTCTCCGAGGAGCGGGCGTACCAGCACGGCCGCGTCACGGCGCTCGAGGCGCGCGCCCTCGGCATCAACATGCTGCTCGCGCCGTGCGTGGACGTGCTCTCGCGCGCCGGGAACCCGATCATCGGGAACCGCGCGTTCGGCGCCCACCCGGAGACCGTGGCCAAGCTCGCGGCGGCCTGGATCGCCGGGGCGCAGGAGCAGGGCGTGCTCGCCTGCGCGAAGCACTTCCCCGGGCACGGCGACACCTCGGTCGACTCCCACGAGGACCTGCCGACCGTCGACGCGGACGCGCGCACCCTCGACGTGCGCGAGCTCGTCCCGTTCCGGGCCGCGATCCGCGCGGGCGTCGGGGCCGTGATGACGGCGCACGTCGCCTATCCCGCGCTCGACCCCACGCCGCGCCTGCCCGCGAGCCTGTCGGCGCCGATCCTGCGGCGCCTGCTGCGCGAGGACCTCGGCTTCGGCGGGCTGGTCCTGTCGGACGCGCTCGTCATGTCGGGCCTGCTGGCGGCGGGGGAGAGCGGGGCGCCGCTCACGGAGGCCGAGGCGGCGCGGCGCTGCGTCGAGGCGGGCTGCGACCTGCTGCTCTATCCCTCGGACGCGGAGGCCATCGCCCCCGAGCTCGAGCGCGCCGACGCCGACGGGCGCATCGACCTGGCGTCGATCGAGGGGCGGCTCGCGCTCACGCTCGCGGACCTCCTGATCGAGGCGCCCGAGCCGCAGTCCGTGGCCGCGGCGCACGTCTACGACGCGTACGGCCTCGCCCGCGACGGGGTGACGGTCGTCCGCGACGACCACAAGCTCCTGCCGCTGGCGCTCCGGCCCGGCGCGAACGTGATGGCGATCCTCGTCGACGACGACGACGAGCCGGCGCGCGAGGCCGCCGTGCGTGCAGCCGGCCACGCCTTCCCCGCGGGGTTCGTGCGCGTGAGCGACTGGGAGGGCGGGGACGACGACCCGCTGCTGCGTGTCGCGGCCTCGGCCGAACTCGTCGTCGTCCTCGTCGCGTGCTCGCAGCGGGCGTGGAAGGGGCGGCCCGGGCTGCGCACCTCGCTGACGGCCCTGCTCGGCAGGCTGAGCGAGCGCGCGGGCGCGCGGGCCGTGTTCCTGACGCTCGCCGCGCGCGGCGTGCTCGCGGGCGTGCAGCCGCGGCCGGGCACGCTCGTGGCGGCGTGGGGCGACGTCCCGGTCTGCATCCGCGCCGCTCTCGACGTGCTCCTGCTCGGGCGCCCGATGCGCGGCCTCGACCCGTCGCCCCCGGGCGCCGAGTAGCCTCCGGCCGGGGGCGCGCGAGGGGCCGCCGAGGGCTGCGGGGCGAGCCCGCGGAATCGTCGCAACTCGGTGCGTGACCTGTCCGCCCGGGCACGCTAGAACTGCCTCCGCACGGGCTTCCGTGCTTGGAGTTTTTTGATTGAACCGGGATTCGGCCCACCTAGAATCCGGCCCGGTTCCGAGCTCGAGGCGTCGCCGTAAGTTGGGCATACGGCACGACTTCGCGCGCGCCACCCCGGACAGACCGGGGGGCCACAGGGAGGGCACTCGGATGCAGTTGCGGTTCATGAAGCGCTCGCTCACCACGGCCGCGCTCGTCGTGTCGGCGGGCTTCCTCGTCTCGACGGCGTTCGCGGCGAGCGCCGACGACATGCAGAAGCTCCTCAAGGAAGGCGTCGAGCTCCTGCAGCGCGGCCGCGCGGACGAGGCGAACGCCAAGTTCCGCGCCGTGCTGGCGGCCGATCCGAGCAGCGAGGACGCGTACAACCTGGTGAAGTCCACGGACCACCGGCTGTTCCTCGAGATGCTGAAGGCGGGCGGCAGCTCCGAGCAGGTCGCGGCGCGTCTCCTCGAGCTCTCGCACCAGTCCGAGACGGCCAAGTCGCAGGACCAGGACGCGATCCGCGCGCTCGTCCAGAAGGCCGTCGGCGACAGCGACTTCGGCCACCGCAGCTCGGCGGTCAACCAGCTCGTCGCCTCCCACGGCGAGTACGCGGTGCCGCAGCTGGCCGCCTACCTCGGCTCGAACGACATCGACACCCGCGCGAACGCGATCATCGCGCTGACGCGCCTCGGACCCGACGCCGTCGCGCCGCTCGCCGCCTCCCTGGGCAGCGGCAGCGAGATGCAGCAGCGCAACACGGCCGAGCTGCTCGCGCGCATGGGCGACGAGCGCGCGGTCCCGGCGCTCCTGCGCGCCGCGGCCGGCAAGGGCGCCGCGGCCGAGTCGGCCGCCGCCGCCGCCGCGAAGCTCGGCGGCTCGGGCAACGCGGCCGATGCGTACCTCGCCCTCGCGAAGGCGTACTTCCACGGCGACCCGCAGATGCTGCGCAACTACGACGGCACCTTCACCGTCTGGCGCACCGACGACGGCAAGCTCCACGGCGTGGACGTGCCGGGCTTCCTCTACAACTTCGAGCTGGCCGAGCAGGCCTGCTACGACGGCATGGGCGTGCAGGGCGCGAGCGCGGAGACCGCGGCCAAGCTGCAGTCGATGGTCGCGATGCTCTCGTTCGCCGAGCTCGCCGCCTGGAACAACCTCTCCGCCGAGGCCCAGGGGGCCGAGTCGATGGCGGCCACGCGTGCCGCGCTCGACGGCGCGCGCGCCCTCGCCTCGGCGTCGGGTGCGAGCGGCCTGCTGAAGGCGCTCCACATGGCCACCGAGATGCAGGCCGGCCAGACGGCCGCCCTCATCTGCGACGCCATCGCCGACCTCGGCGACGGCGGCGACATCGCCAAGGGCAACTCGCTCACGGCGGCGCTGACCAACGGCGACAAGACGATCCGCTACGCGGCGGCCCTCGCGCTGCTGCGCCTCGACCCGAAGGCGAGCTTCCCGACGAGCAACCTCGTGGCGAAGCTGGCCGGCGACGCGGCCTCCGAGGCCGCGATCCAGCAGGTCCTGGTCATCGACAGCGACACGAAGAACGGCATGAACACGCAGCGCGCGCTGAACGGCGCGGGCTTCCACGCCGTCGCGGCCGACTCCGGCGCGGGCGGCCTCCTGCTCGCGAAGCAGACCGGCGGGTTCGACGCGATCGTCGTCCGCGACCACCTGGGCGACATGTCGACCTTCAAGGTCCTCGACGAGCTGCGCCGCGACTTCCGCACCGCGACGGTCAAGACCGTCGTGATGGCGGGCGGCGCCGACCTCGGCGCGGCCGGCGGCGACTTCCAGAGCCGCGGCATCTCGGGCGTCGCGCCGACGAGCGACGACGCGAAGGGCATCGTCGATGCCGTCAAGAAGGCGCTCGGCGACGCGACCGACGCGAACGCGGCGGCGGCGAACGCGATCTCGATCGCGGCGAGCCACGCGGTCGCGGGCGTGCGCGGCAGCGCGTTCAACCTGGCCGACGCGCAGGGCGGGCTCCTGTCCGCGCTGCGTGACGGTGCGGCGGACGACGTGCGCCTCGCGGCGCTCGGCGCCCTCGCGAACATGGCGAACGCCGACGCGGCCGGCACGCTGACGGGCGTCCTCGCCCGCAGCGAGAACAGCGCCGAGATCCGCGCCGGTGCGGCGAAGGCCCTCGGCACCGCGCTCCGCGGCCACGCGCCGTCGGACGCGGCCTTCGAGGCGCTCGTCGCGGCCATGGGCGACGCGAGCGTCCCGGTGCGCTCGGCGGCGGGTGCGGCGCTCGGCGCCGCGAAGCTGTCCGATGCGCAGCGTGCGAAGGTGCTCAAGGCCCACCGGGTCGAGTAGCACCGCGACGGAGACCTGAACGGGGCCCGGTCGGCGCACGCGCGCCGGCCGGGCCCCGACGATTCCGGGAGCGACGCTTCCGGGAGCGGCCGACGGCGGCCGGGGCCCGGGCGTGCACCTCGCCCGGCGGTGCGCCTCCGCAGCGCGCCCCGACGCGACGCGCGCCCTCCGGTCCGCGCCCTGCCGCGCGCTCGCCGCGGCGGCCGCCGCGCTCGGAGCGCCTCGGGCGGACGCGCTCACGGGCCGGTCGTGACGCTGCGGCGGTCCGGCGGACGTGCGTGGCGCGGCCCGCACGCGCGGGCACCGGTGGGGGGCGCGCGTCGCGGACGGGCGCCGCCGCGCCTCTCAGCGCGCGAGGCGGTAGCGCGCCCCGCGGCGCTTGCCCTCCATGTGGAGGAGCCCGCGCTGCATCAGGTCGTGCAGGTCGCGCAGCCCGGTGCGCGTGCTGACGCCGACCACCTCGCAGTAGTCGGTGTTCGTGATCCACTCCTGCTCGGCGAGGAGCGCGAGCACGCGCCGCTGGCGGTCGGAGAGCTCGTCGGGCGAGCCGGACGACGCGGACGTCGCGACCTCCTGCGAGCGACCCACGCCCGCGCGCAGCGCGGTCGCGGACGCGAGGGCCGGCCGCACGTCGCCGGCGCGCAGCACGTCGCCCCCCGAGAGCACGACCGCCTGGTCGAGCACGTTGCGCAGCTCGCGCACGTTGCCGGGCCAGGGGTGGCGGTAGAGCAGGTCCATCGCGTCGGGTGCGATCTCGGGCGGGCGGCGTCCGGCGGCCTCGGCGGCGCGGCGCACGAAGTCCTGCGCGAGGGCGGGGATGTCCTCCTTGCGCGCGCGCAGCGGCGGCACGGCGATGCTGACGGCGTTCAGCCGGTAGAACAGGTCCTCGCGGAAGCGGCCCGTGGCGACGTCGCGCCGCAGGTCGCGGTTCGTCGCGGCGACCACGCGCACGTCGACCGCGATCGGCTGCGTGCCGCCGAGGTGTTCGACCGCGTGCGCCTCGAGCACGCGCAGGAGCTTCACCTGCGTCGCCGCCGGCATGTCGCCGATCTCGTCGAGGAAGATGGTCCCGCCGTCGGCCAGCTCGAAGCGGCCCGGCTTGCGGCGGTCCGCGCCCGTGAACGCGCCCGGCTCGTACCCGAACAGCTCGCTCTCGAGCAGCGCGTCGGGCAGCGCCGCGCAGTTGACCTTCACGAGCGCACGCGCGCCGCGCGCGCTCTTGCGGTGGATCAGGTCCGCGACGATCTCCTTGCCGACGCCCGTCTCGCCCTCGACGAGGATCGTGAGGTCGCTCGCGGCGATGCGCTCGATCGTCTCGAGGAGCTGGACGCTCTTCGGCGAGACGAAGACGGCGCCGAGCGCGCGCGCGTCGGTGACGAGCCGCTGCTGCCGCTCCTCGAGGCGCGGCGCGTCGGCGCTGCGCGGCGTTCCGGCGCCCGCGAGAGCACGGCGCGCCTCCGCGATCAGGAACTCGAGACTGCCCGCGTCCTCCGGGCACGCGGCCACGCCGATCGTCACGCGCGGCGCGGCCGGCCCGCGCTCCGCAACGTGGCGCTGCAGGTCGCGCGCGAGCGCCTCGGCGCCCTCGCGGTCGGACTCGGGCACGGCGAGCGCGAGCACGCCCTGCTCGAGCGCGCCGAGGAACGCGCGCGCCGGCGCGCGCTCGCGGACCGCGGTCGCGAGGCGCGCGCGCTCCTCGCGCGCCGCCGCGCCCGCGGCCGGGCCGTCGGAGCGCAGGAGCAGCAGAGCGACCGGCCGCCGGGCCGCGACGCCGCGGTCCACCTCCTCGCCGAGCCGCTGCATGAAGTACGCGGCGACGTACGCGCCCGTGTCGGCGTCGTGCACCGCCATGCGCACGAGCCGCGCCGAAGCGAGCGCCTGCCCGGCGTGGCGTGCGAGCACCGCCGCGAACTCGGCGTGGCACACCGCGTTCTCGGTGTCGGCGGCGCCGCGCAGGAGCAGCACCGCGCCGCGCGCGCCGCCCTCGCCCCCGCACGGGTAGGACTCGAGGCGCAGCGCGGCGCCTGCGAGGGCGCGGTCGCCGTCGGGCGCAGCCAGCGCGGCGGCGTCGCCGTGCCACTCGCGGCGCTGGGCGATCGCGACGGCGAGCGGGGCGTCGTCGGCGAGCCGCAGAGGGCACGGCTCCACGCGCTCGTCGCCGCGGAACCCGCCGAGCACCGCGAGGCGGCCCGCGTCGTCCTCGCCGACGAAGAGCGCACCGACGGCGCCCGTGGACTCGCGCAGGAGCGTCAGAGCGGTGCTCACGACCTCGTCGGGCGTGCGCGCGAGCCCGAGGCGCTCGACGGCGTCGTGGAGCACCGACAGCTCGGTGCGGTAGGTCTCGCGTTCGCGCCGGAGCTCGCGCAGCGCCGTGTCGAGCGAGCCGATCTCGTCGTCGTCGCCGCGCTCCGCGCGCACCGGCACCGCGAGCCGCGCGCGTCCGAGGGCCCGCTGGAAGCGGCGCGTCGCGCCGCCGACCACGACGCCCGCGAGCAGGAACTGCATCACGACGCCCGCGCCGAAGATGAGCAGCGAGACGTTCTCGACGCGCCGGACCAGCGCCTCGGTGCCCGCGCGCGGCGCGGCGGTGGCGACGAGGCACACCGCGTCGGCGCCCTCGCGCAGCACGTCGTACGCGACCGTGTGCAGGGAGCGCTTCAGCATCTGCGGCTCGACGACCGGCTGCGGGTCCTGCAGCAGGCGGCGCAGCAGCGTCCGCTTGCGCGCCCGCTCGGAGTCGATCTCCTCGCCGTGCGTGTCGAGCGTCGCGGCCAGCGGGTAGCCGCTCGGGGAGTAGAGCAGCACCTGCACGCCGCCGCCCGCGGCGCGCGCCGCGTCGTCGAGCACGGAGCGCTCGAGCGGCAGCTCGACGACCATCGTCGCGCTCCACTCGCTGGGGTCCACCGCGCGGGCGACGCCGCTCGCATAGAGCCGCGACCAGCGCTTCGCGAACGCCTCGCCGCTCGCCCCGACGAGCGGGCTCTTGAAGACGGTCCAGCGCGCCTGCTCGGGGAAGACGAGCGGCTCCGCGCCGCTGCCGGGCGGCGGCGTCACCTCGAGCGCCACGCGCGCCTCGCCGCCCGCGGACGCGGCGACCGAGCGCTCGATGTCGCGCAGCGCCGCGGCGATCGCCGCGCCCATGTCGGGCGAGTCGCGGCGGCGCAGCGCCTCGCGCAGGGCCTCGTCGGCGAGGGCCGACTCGGCGCGCTGGCGCGCCAGCGAGCGGAGCGCGGCCAGGCGGCGCAGCACCGCGCTCGACTTCTCGAGCACGGCGGCCTGCTCGGTGCCCTCGATCTTCGAGCCCACGAGCTGCGGCACGGCGAAGGTCGCCATGACGATCGGCACGGCGGCGGCCGCCGCGATCGTCGCGACCAGCCGCGCGTGCAGCGAGCGGACGCGCAGGATCAGGTCCGCCACGAGCAGCACGAGGAGCGGCACCAGCAGCGCCGCGAGGATGCCGCGCACCAGCGCCACGGTGCTCGCGGTGGCCGCGTGCGCCTCGCTGCGCCACACCATCTCGAGCACGTCGCCGTGGGCGCCCCCGGAGAGCGGGACGAGCAGGGCGTCGAGGCGCTCGCCGTCCACGACCCGCGTCTCGTGCATCCCGTCGGGCTGCTCCGCCAGGGCGTCCAGGCGCGCGGGGGCGAGCGTGCGCGCGAGCGTCCGCTGGCGCGGCTCTCCCGGCAGGGTGGTCGCCACCGCGGCCCCGTCGCGGAACAGCGTGAACTCCATCCCCGCGAGCGCCTCGAGGTCCGGCGCCGCGAGCGCGTAGCCGTCGTCCACGGCGTCGAGGCGCTCCGTGGCCGCGGAAGCCGGGAGCGGCTGCTCGGCCCCCGCCGTCACGCCGGCGATCTCCACGACCTCGTCGGTGCCGACGAACTGGAACTGCAGCTCCGCGAGACGGCGTCCCGCGCGCTCGAGCGGGATCGAGACCACGTCGTAGTGCCGCCGGCCGTCCGGGGCCGTACCCCACTCGAAGGCGGGTTCGGCCGTGTAGGTCGGCGCGTGCTGGCGCGCCGGGGCCGCGAGCGCCTCGATGTTGACGCCGTTCTCGAGCTGGAAGGACTGGTCGACGCTGCCGTCCTGGAAGACCGCGTCGATCAGCACGACCGCTGCGCGGTAGCGCTCCGGCGCGTGCGGTCGCGCGAGCCCGGCGACGACCCAGAGCCGGTCGGCGCGCACGTCGAGGTCGCGCAGCACGACGAGCTCGCTCGCCCGGGACAGCTCGGCCACGGCCTCCGGGCGCGGGTACGGCGACGCACCCGTCGGGACGCCGCCCTCGGTGGCGCGGCCGAGCGGCAGGCGGCGGGGCTCCCCCCCGGGCGTCGGCTCGAGCGTCACGCCGTGCAGGACGTAGGTCCCCCCGGCGTCCTTCGCCTCGACCTCCACGCGCACCACGGGCGCGGCGTCGGCGTCCGGTGGCACGTCCACCGTGACCTCCCACGCCCGCCCCTTGCCGTTCTGGCCCGGCACCGTCCCGGTGAACGCCGCCTGCGCCCCCGTGGGCGTCGCGCCCTCCGCCCCGAACGGGACGACGTCGCGGCCGAGCACGATCGGGATCGCCGGGGCGACGCGCCCGTCCTCGCGGACGCAGCGGACCTCCGCGACCGGCGTGCCGGCGTCCGGGGGCGCGTCGCGGCCGGGCGCGAGGTGCCACGAGTGGACGACGTGGACGCGGCGGGCGGGCGACGGCGGCTGCACCACGTAGCGCGCGGCGCGCGCGACGGGCGTCGGCAGGTCGCGGCGCAGGAAGGGCGTCCCGCCCTCCGTGCGGTGGGGCACCTCGGCCACGGGCGCCACGAGCGCGTAGTCGTAGCGCACGGGTGGCGCCACGGCGCGGCCCGCGAGCAGCGCCACCAGCGGTGACGGCTCGGGACCGCCCGACGCGTCGAGGAGGCCGAGCCGGCGCGCCTCGGCGGCCGCGTCGCGGATCGTCGCGGCCACCTGACGGTGCGCGGCGACGTCGCGCTCGGCGAGCACGGAGGCGGCGCGGTCGGCCGCGAGCCGCGTCACGGCGAGCGCGGCGAACAGCACGAGGGCGGCGATCAGCTTCGGGCGCGTGGGGATCTGCCGGATGCGCTCGAGCCAGGAGGCGAGGCGCCGGCCGCCCGGCCCGGGCAGGCGCGAGAGCCAGACGAAGAGCAACGCGCCGAGCACCGCGCACAGCACCGCGAGCGGCCCGCTCGGCGAGAGCGCCCGCCGGTCGGGCTCCTCGACCTCGGGCGGCGCCGCGCCGAGCACCATGCGGCCGAAGCGGGCGGGGTACTGGGCGAGCTGCTGGTGGCGCGACCACGTGGCGTAGTTCTTCTGCTCCGGCAGCCCGTCCGAGTCCGAGAGCGCGACGTCGAAGCCGACGAGCCGGCCCTCGACCAGCCGCTCCGTGCGGAAGTTGCAGAGCGGCAGCGCCAGCTCGAACGTGTACCCGACCGTGCCGCCGCGGGCGTCGCGGAGGGGCAGGCCGGCGAGCCGGATGCCGTCCACGGGGTCGTCCATCTGCCCCTCGCGGCCCTGGTACCGCGCGAAGCTCCAGCGCACCTCCTGCGCGAGGGGGTGCAGGATGAGCTGGCTCGTGTAGCTGTCGTACGGCGAGTCCGCGGCGCGCGCGGTCGGGTCGGGCAGGAAGTCGAGGAACAGCTCGACCCCGTCGCCCTTCCAGGGGATGCGCGGGTTCCAGAAGAGCGTATCGTCGTTGATACGCCCCGCGACGTAGAGCGTGTTCGCGTCCCGGGCCACGTAGATCTGCCCGGAGAGGTCGCTCGGACCCAGGTACTGCGGGTCCCGCAGCACCAGGTTCTCCTCGTCGATGCGCAGCGGAGGGCTGCGGCTCCACTCGTCGAGCTGGCCGTCCACGGTGATGGCGGACTCGACCGGCGGGCAGCGGAACTCCGGCGTGTCCGTCGTCTGCGCCGTCGCATTGGCGGAAAACGCGGCTGCGAGCAGGCTCAGTTCGACGATCCGACGGCGCACATCGGCCTGCACGGCGAAATGGTAGGAGCCGGCGTGACGGATGCCAAGGGGGCTGACGCGCCTCCGGCGGTTTCGGTGGCGCGCATGGGGCGCTGTTCCGCCCCGCGGGCGCGATCCGAGGCCCGCCACCGAGCCTGGCAGCGGCGGATCGGGCCCGTGCGACGCGAGGATCGGACGTCGCCGCGCCTCGGGTCACAGCCGGGGCGGCGGATCGGGAGCGCGGCCGCAGCCTCGGCTGCGCCGCCACCCGCGCCTCGCCGGCGGCTCTCCCGTCCGAAAACGGCGAGAGGGGAGGCGGATCGCTCCGCCTCCCCTCCGTTGCGTCATCGGACGGCGTCGGTCAAGGCCGATGGACGGCCGAACCGACGCCCGTTGGGCTCAGCGCCGGCCGCGGCCGCCGCGGTCCCCGCCGCGATCGCGACCGCCGCCACGTCCGCCGCGACCGCCGCCGCCCGGGGCGGGCGGCTCGGGCGGCAGACCCTTCTCCTCGCGGATGATGGCCTTCCTGGAGACCTTCACCTTGCCGGAGGGGTCCACGTTGATGCAGCGCACGGTCAGCACGTCGCCGAGCTGCACGACGTCCTCGGGCCGTTCGACGTAGCCGTCGTCCAGCTCGCTGACGTGGCAGAGCGCCTCCATGCCCGGGGCGATCTCGAGGAAGGCGCCGAACTCCTTCACGGAGATCACCTTGCCCGTGTACGTCTCCCCGATCTTGGCCTCCTGCGTCATCCCCTCGATCATCGCGCGGGCGGCGTCGATGCCGTCCTTGCTCGCCGAGTAGATGGTCACGGCGCCGTCGTCGTCGACGTTGATCGTGACCTGGAAGTCCTCCTGCATCTGCCGGATGACCTTCCCGCCGGGGCCGATGATGGCGCCGATCTTGTCCTTCGGGATGTAGATGCGCTCGAGCCGCGGCGCGTAGGCGTTCAGCTCGGCGCGCGGACGGCGCAGCGCCGTCAGCATGTGCTTGAGGATGTGGATGCGGGCGTCGCGCGCCTGGTCGAGCGCGCGCTGCATCAGCTCGCTCGAGACGCCGTCGATCTTGATGTCCATCTGCAGCGCCGTGATGCCGCGCTGCGTGCCGGCGACCTTGAAGTCCATGTCGCCCCAGGCGTCTTCCTTGCCCGCGATGTCGGTCAGGACCACCTCGCGGTCGCCGTCCTTGATCAGGCCCATGGCGATGCCCGCGACGGGCTGCGAGATCTTCACGCCCGCGTCCATCAGCGCGAGCGTCCCCGCGCACACGCTGGCCATCGACGACGAGCCGTTCGACTCGAGCGTCTCGGAGACCAGGCGGATCGTGTAGGGGAAGTCGTCGTGCGGCGGGAGCACGCTCTCGAGCGCGCGCTCGCCGAGCTTGCCGTGCCCGATCTCGCGCCGGCCGGGGCCCCGGATGGGCTTCGTGTCGCCGACGCTGAAGTTCGGGAAGTTGTAGTGCAGCATGAACTTACGGTAGTAGGTCTCGTGCAGGCCCTCGATCAGCTGCTCCTCGCGCTTGGTGCCGAGGGTCGCGACCGTGAGCATCTGCGTCTCGCCGCGCTGGAACAGGCAGGACCCGTGCGTGCGCGGCAGGACGCCGACCTCGCACGCGAGCGGGCGCACGTCGGCCGGGCTGCGGTCGTCGTAGCGACGGCCCGACAGGCAGATCTCGCGGAAGACCTGCTGGCTGACCTGCTCGGCGTAGCGCTTGACGATCTCGACGCGGGCCGTGTCGGGCGTGCCGTCGGCCGCCGGAGGCGCGTACTTCGCGACGATCGCGGAGATCGCCTTCTTGTGCGCGGCGGCGCGCTCGAGCTTGGTGCCGGGCGAGCGGTGGGCCGCCTCGAGGGCGCCCGCCTCGCCGCGCACCGCCGCGAGCAGGTCCGCGTCCTCGGCCGGGGCCGCGAACGCCATCTTCGCCTTCCCGCAGCGCTCGACGAGCTCGAGCTGCGCGCGGCAGAGGCGCACGATCGCCTCGTGGGCGACCTCGAGCGCACGCACCAGGTCGGCCTCGGGGACCTCCTTCGCGGAGGCCTCGACCATCGTGATGGCCTTCACCGTGCCGACGACCGTCAGGTCGACGTCGCTCTCGGCGCGCTGCGCGTTGGTCGGGTTCAGCACCCACGCGCCCTCGACGCGGCCGATGCGGACGGCGCCGACCGGGCCGTTCCACGGCAGGTCAGAGAGTGCGAGCGCCGCGGAGCCCGCGTTGATCGCGAGCACGTCCGCGTCGTTCTGCTGGTCCGACGACAGCACGACGGCCTGGACCTGGATGTCGCGCTCGAACCCCGACGGGAAGAGGGGCCGCATGGGGCGGTCCATCATCCGCATCGTCAGGATCTCCTTCTCCGTCGGCCGGCCCTCGCGCTTGAAGAACCCGCCGGGGATGAGACCGCCCGCGTACATCTTCTCGCGGTAGTCCATCGTGAGCGGCAGGAAGCCGGCACTGAACCGCACGTCGCCGTGCGTGCTCGCGGCCAGCACGACCGTGTCGCCGCAGCGCACCAGGCACGCGCCGGCGGCCATCCGCGCGAGGCGCCCCGTCTCGAACGTCATCTCGTGTGCCCCGACGGGCACGCTCACCTCGTGAGCCATTCACTCCTCCTTGCGCCCGGCGGAGGCAACCCTCCCGCGCCCGGGCTCGCTGCCCGCGGTGTGCGGGCGTCCTCTGTCGTCATCTGAGTCCGTCCAGATGCGTCCCCGCGGCCTCGTCGAGAGGGTGGCGAGGACGGCTCCGGAGCCCGGTTCCGGGCGGCGCGGCGCGGCGGAGACACTCCGGGCGCGCAGCGGACGCCGGACCGGCGGACCGTCCGGTCGGCGCCGGGAACTCCCCGGCACCGTGTGCGGGACGCGCCGACGGCGGCCCGCGACCACCCCGCGCGGCGTCCTGCCGCAGGAGGGGGCGTGCCTGAGTGGGTCTCTGCGACGGACCGCGCCGACCGCGGGCGGACGCCCGGAGGCGCCCGGCCGGCAGGTGCCGGGCCCGAGCCCGGCGGACCGGCTCAGTTCTTGGCGCGGATGCCGAGGCGCTGGACCAGCTCGAGATACCGGGCGCGGTCCTTCCGGGCCATGTACTTGAGCAGCGCGGCGCGGCGTCCCACGAGCTTGAGCAGCCCGCGGCGGGACGCGTGGTCCTTCTTGTGCGTCTTCAGGTGCTCCGTCAGGCTGCGGATGCGCTGCGTCAGCAGCGCCACCTGGACGTCGGACGACCCGGTGTCACCGGTGACCCGTCCGTACTCCCCGATCAGATGCGTCTTCTCGTCCTTCGTGATCGACATCGTTCCTCTTCGCGTGTCGCCGCGGGCGCAGCCGAGGCCGCCGCCCGGGTCCGGACCCGCGATCCGCGCGGATCCCAATTCGCGGTCCCGGGCCCGGGGGGCCGGGGACCAATCGCGGGAACCTAGCCCTCGTCCGGCCCGCCGCCCTGCTTTTTCGCGGCCGGCCCCCCGGCCGTGCGGAGCTCGAGCCAGTCGCGGAGGAGCACCGCGGCCGCCGCCATGTCCACGCGTCCCTTCGCGCCGCGCCGCCGCCCGCCGCCGCCCGCGGCGCCGAGCAGGCGGTCCGCCTCGACCGTCGTCAGGCGCTCGTCCACGTACTCGACGGGGAGGCCCGTCCGGGCCGCGCAGCGCCGCGCGAAGGCGCGCACCGCCACGGCCGCCTCGTGCGCGCGGCCGTCCATGTGGACCGGCAGGCCGAACACGAGCACCTCGGCCGCGCGCTCGCGGGCGATCTCGGCCACCCGGTCCGCGGCCGCGTCGCGCGTGCGGGCCTCGATCGCCTCGACGGGGTGCGCCGCGATCCCGAGCGCGTCGGTCGCCGCGACGCCGATCCGCCGCTCGCCGAAGTCGATGCCGAGCGCGCGCGGCGGCGGCGCGCTCACAGGAAGCGCCCGAGGCCGCGGCGCTCCGTCTCGGCCACGAGCCGCTTGATCTCCTCGGCCCGGGCCACCGGTGCCACGAGCGTCACCCCGCCCGCGTGCACCACGACGAGGTCGCGCACGCCGAGCAGCGCCGTCAGGCCGCCGTCGGCGTTCCACGCGATGCAGCCCGAGGACTCCTCGGAGACCAGGTCGCCGACGGCCACGTTGCCGGAGGAGTCCGCGGCGAGGTGGCGCAGGAGCGCCGGGAACGAGCCGAGGTCGTCCCACGTGAACGAGCAGGGCAGGCACTCGACGCGCTCGGAGTGCTCGAGCACGCCGTGGTCGACCGAGATGGCCTCGCACGCGTCGAATGCCGCCACGAGGGCCGGGCCGGCGTCGCCCGCCCGGAACGCCTCCGTCAGAGGCGCACACGGCCCCGCGACGCCGGACAGCCGGTGCGCGAGCTCGTCGAGGAACGCGTCGGCGCGCCACGCGAACATGCCGAGGTTCCAGAGGTGGCGTCCCCCCGCGAGGAACGCCTCCGCGCGCTCGCGGTCCGGCTTCTCCGTGAAGCGCACGACGCGCACGACCGGTCGTCCGTCGGGGCGCGCGGTCTCGTCGCCGGTCTCGATCCAGCCGTAGCCGGTGGCGGCGAACGCGGGCCGCAGGCCGAGCGTCAGCAGGCGGTCGCTCGTCGCCGCGCGCGCGGCGGCGGCCGCGAGCGCGGCGCGCAGCTCCTCCGCCGGCCGTACCACGTGGTCGGCCGGGAGTACGACGAGGACGCCCTCCGGGTCCCGCGCCCGCACCCAGTGCGCGGCGACGGCGCAGGCGGCCGCCGTGTTGCGCGCGCGGGGCTCCCCGACGACGTGCTGCGCCCCGAGCTCCGGGAGCAGCGCCGCGGTCGCGGCCGCCGAGCGGGCCGCGGTGACGATCACGGTGCGCTCGGGCGGCACAAGTCCCGCGAGGCGGTCGACGGCCTCGCGCAGGAGCGGCGCGCCGCCGCCGAGCGGCAGCATCTGCTTCGGCACGTCGCGCGTGCTCGCGGGCCAGAAGCGCGTGCCGGAGCCTCCGGCGAGGACGGCGGCGAAGAGTCGCACGGCGGGATTGTCCCCGGCGCCGCGGCGCCCCGGCGGATTTTCCGTCTGCTCCCGCCGCGCCTACCAGGGCTCGCGGCCGAACGGGCGCACGTCCCCGATCGGCAGCGGCCGCGGGCGCAGCTCCTCGTCCACGTCGCCGGGCAGGATCTCCCAGCTCGTGCGCGGGTTGCGCAGCGTGCCCTGGATGCGCAGGCGGCGCAGCACGAACTGCGCGAGGCCGAGCGCCCGCGAGAGCAGCCCGGTGGGGTCGAAGTCGAGGACGCGGAAGCGCAGGCGCGGGTACACGAAGGCGTCGAGCCGCCCGTCGGCGAGGTCGAGCGCCGCCTCGCCGTCCCGCAGCTCGAGGGCGGCGTCGAGCAGCAGCGGGACGTGCGGCCCCTCGAAGTGGAAGTCGCGGACGAGCAGGCGCGTGCCGCGGACGTCGAAGTCGGCGGCGCCGCTCGTGATCGCGCCCTCGATCGCCGCCGCGCCGAGCAGCGCCCGGTCGACGGCCTGGAGCGCCGCCGTCACGAACGGCGCACGGATGCTCGCGCCCGAGAGCGTGGCCGTGCCCGTGCCCGTCAGGTCGGCGCGCAGCCCGGTCGGGTTGCGCACCTCGGCCGCGAGGTCGAGCGCGCCCTCGAGCTCGTCGCTGCCGCTCGCGGCGCCCCAGCGCTTGAGGTCGAGCGCCGCGAGACGCAGGTCGGCGCGGAAGGCGACACGCTCGGAGCCCTTGCCGACGCGCCCGGTGAGCCGCCCGCCGTACAACTCCGCGTCGATCTCCTCGACGCGCAGCCGCGGCCCCTCCGCCGAGAGCCGCAGCGAGAGGTCCGTGAGCGGGAAGCCGGCGACGTCGCAGTGCGCGCCGCCGAGGGTCGCCTCGAAGCGCGAGGGCTGCGCCGCGAAGTCCGCGTCGAACGGCAGCTCGCCGGCGAGGTCCGTGATCGCGAGCCCCGGGTCGAGCTGCGTCCGCTCGAGTCCGAGCGTCCCGCGCACGTGCGGCGCACCGCGCTCCGGGAACGCCGCGACGACGTCGCGCAGCGTCAGGTCCGCGTCCACCGACAGCTTCTCGGATGCCACCTCGCGCGCCGCCCGCCGCAGCGCGAGCCGTCCATCGAGCGTGAGCCGCCGCGCGGCCCCGTCCCAGTCGAGCCGCAGGTCGGGGGCGTGCAGCAGCGAGGGCGCGAGCGCGTCGCGGACCGTCGCGGCGGCGTCGGCGCCGAGCAGCGGCTCGAGGTCGTCGGGGAACGCGAGACCGCGCGCCGTCGCGCGCGCCGCGAGTCGGCCGTCGCCGGTCGCGTACGTGAACTCCGGCACCGCGAGGGTCGCCGCTCCGAGCCGCGCGTCGAAGGCGCCCGTGACGGTGCCGCGGTCGTAGTCCACGCTGCCGGAAGCGAGCCGCAGCGGCAGGTCCAGCAGACGCACGCCGCCGCGCAGGGCCGTGATCCCGAACGTCAGCTCGCCCTCGGGCGCGCCGGGCGCGCGCACCGTCGCGAGCACGTCGCCCCGCAGGTCGGGCGCGCCGACGACCGTCTCCCACGCCTCCGCGGCGTCGTCCGCGAGCACGCCGAGCGCGTCGCGCAGGCGCCGGTCGAGCGGGAGCCCGCGCGCGCGGACCGTGAGCTCCGGCACCGGCCGCTCCGCGGAGAGCTGCGTCAGCGCGCCGCGCAGCTCGAGCGCGGCGTCCCCGAACACGGTGCCGGTGAGACCCGGCGTGCGCAGGGCGTCGTCGGCATAGGCGAGCGGACCGTGCAGTCCCGCGACCGACAGCGGCACACCCTCCCAGCCCGCGACCGACACGCCGCGCAGGTCGAGCGCGACCTCGTCGGCGCGCGCGCCGTCGTCGCCCGCGACGTGCACCTCGACCCCGAGCGCGCCCGCGGGGCGCAGCGTGCGGAGCGCCTGCTGCACGCCCGGCGGGACCACCTGGGACGCGAGCAGCGCGGCGTGCAGCGCGCCGGAGATCTCCGCGACGTCGAGGCGCACCGTCAGGTGCTCGCGCGGGACGGGCGCGACGTCCACGCGGCCGTCGACGCCGAGCACGTCGAAGCCGTCGCCCGCGGCGCTGACGCCTTCGAGCAGCACGTGGGACGTGCGCCGACCGTCCACGACGGGCTCGAGCACGCGCACGACGCCGCGCAGCGCGCGGAGCGGCGTGGGCAGGAGGTCCGGTGTCGCGGTCGCGCGGCCGTCGAACGTCGCGACGACGTCCGTGCCCGTGGTCGGCTCGACGTCCGGATCGTCGACGACGCGCACGTCCACGGCGGCCGCGACGCCCTCGGGACGCCACGGTCCGAGGATCTGCTGCGCGCGGTCGCCGAAGCCGGCGTGGAGCGCGGCGTCGAGCGGCACGTCGCGGGCGGCGATGCGGATGTCGGTGACGGAGCGCTCGCGCGCGTCCACGTCGGTGAAGCCCTCGACGACGACCGTCGCCGCGTCGTGACGGCCGCGCGCCGCGATGTCCACGCGCGTGCCGACGACGTCGACCGTTCCCGCGAGGTCGTGCACGCGCCACGCGAACCCCGGCAGGCGGCCGCCGTGGCCGTCGGGACGGCCCACGTACGACGCGGTGGCGTCGCGCACGTCGAGGTGCGCGTCCACGCCCGGCAGCGCGGCGGCGCCGGAGACGACGACGTGCGCGTCGAGCGTTCCGGCGAGGTCGTACGCGGACTGGATCTCGCGCAGGTGCGCCGGGAAGACGCCGACGACCTCCGCGCCGACGCGCGCCCCCTTCAGGTCGAGGACGAACTCCGCGCGCTGCCGCTCCGCGGGGAGCGCTCCCGGCAGCCCGCCCAGGTCGAGCGACCCGCGCGCCTCGAACGGTGCGCCGAGGACGGCGCCGTGCGCCTCGTCCACGACCAGCCGCGCGTCGCGCAGCACCACGACCGCGCGCTCGATCGCGACGTCGAGCGGCTCGGGCGGCGCGAGGTCCGGCTCGTCGGGGAGCGTCACGCGCACGTGGGCGTCCGCGAGCGTGACGTCCGCGGCGAGCGTCTCGAGCACGCCGCCGCGGAACGCGGCCGTGGCCGTCACGTCGGTGCGGCCGCGGAGCCCCGCCGCCGCGAGGTCGCGGCACACGTCGAGGTCGGGGCGCACGCCGAGCGCGTCCACGAGATCGAGCCCCACGGCCCGCAGCGTGGCGCGCACGAAGCCGTCGGCCGACGTCTCGAACGCGAACTCGATCACGCCGACGCCCTCGATCTCCGCGCGGCCGTCGGGCACGACGAGCGCACCGTCGTCGGAGCGCGCGTCGGCGTCGATCGCGCGCAGCTCGCGCGTGGTCCCGGGCGCGAGGAACGGCGCGCCGCAGAGGATCACCCGTCCGCCGCGCACGCGGATCGCCGGCGGCTCCGGGCCGCCCTCGGCGCGCGGCGCGCTGCGCAACACGCGCGAGATGCCGAGCGAACCGTCGGCGCCGGCCGCGAGCCGCACCGTCGGCTCGTGGAGCACGATCGACGTCAGGCGCGGACCGCGTCCGAGGAGGCCGATGCGGTAGTCCACGTCCACGCTGCCGACCTCGACGACGGACGGTCCGAGCGGGTCGTCCGGGTCGAGCACGCGCAGCCCGCGCACGCGCAGCCCCTCGAGGAACGAGAAGCGCGCCGACTCGAAGGTGCAGGGCGCGGCGAGCGCGCCCGCGAGGAGCTGCTGCAGGCGCTCCTCGACCGCGCTCCTGCGCAGGGCGGTCGCCGCTGCGGACCCGACGAGACCGGCCGCGCCGACGACGACGAGGGCCAGGCGGTGACGCGTGCGCACGGCGCCGGGAACGGTACGCAGGGCGGCGGTCCGGCGACTAGAACGAAGCCATGCCGCGACTGCGCGCGCGCCTGCTCCTCGCGACCGCCTCCGTGGCGGCGGCGCTCGTGGCCGGCGAGCTCGGCGTGCGGCTCCTCGTCCCGCGGTACGCGCCGCGCGAGGGCTCTCCGCAGGTGCGGCTGGGCGGCCCCGGCGAGCCCTACTACCGCATGCGCCCGCGCTCCGAGTTCACGCACGTGTGGGACGGCGACCCGTACGGCACGCTGCCCGCGGGCGCGCGTCTCACGTACCGCCTCGACGACGACGGCTACCGCCTCGCGCCCGGCAGCGGTGCGCCGGTCGCGCTGCTCGTGCTCGGCGACTCGTTCGCGTTCGGCGAGGGCGTCGAGGTGGGGCGGCGCTTCGCGGACCTGCTCGACGTGCCGTCCACCTTCGACGCGGGCGTGCCGGGCTGGTCGGCGCTCGACGAGGTCGCGGCGCTGCCCGAACTCCTCGCGACGCGGCGCCCGCGCGCGGTGCTGCTCGTCGCGCAGCCGAACGACGCCGTGCCGATCACGCACGCGCAGGAGCGCGCGGAGGGCGACCTGCTCGCGCCGGGCGCCGCGTCCGGCTCGCGGCTCCTCGAGCTGCTCGGCGCCACGTGGCGCGCGCGCGCGACCGAGGCGTGGTACCGCTCGTACTGGACCGGGGCGGAGCGCCGCTTCGGAGACGAGGTGGGGGCGTCGCTCGCCGACGCGGAGCGCCTGTGCGCGGCGTCGGGCGCGCGACTCGGCGTGGCGTGCTTCCCGCTGCTCCACCGCCTCGACGACTACCCGCTGCGCGCCGTGCACGAGGAGCTGCGCCGGCACGTCGAGCGCGCGGGTGCCGCGTGGCTCGACCTCCTGCCGGCGTTCGAGGGCCGCGACGCGCGCGAGCTGTGGGTGCACCCGACCGACCACCATCCGAACGCGCGGGCGCACGCCGTCGCGGCCGAGGCGCTGCGGCCGTTCGTGCGCGAACTGCTCGCCGTGCGCTGAGGCGCAGGCGCGACGCGTGCGCGCGGCGTGCCGTCAGACGGGGATGCGCGCGACGCGGCGCCCGAGCCGCGTCGTGATCTCGTACGGGATCGTGCCGATCGTGCGCGCGACGTCCTCGACGCCGATGCGCCGCCGCCCGTCGCTGCCGATCACCGTGACGGCGTCGCCGACGGCCACGCCCGGGATGTCGGTGACGTCCACCGTCGCGTAGTCCATCGAGACCGCGCCGATCAGCGGCGCGCGCTCGCCGCGCACGAGCATGTGCCCGCGGTTCGAGAGCGCGTAGGGCAGGCCGTCGCTGTAGCCGATGGGCAGGACCGCCATGCGCGTCGGGCGGCGCGCGACGAACGTGCGGTTGTAGCCCACCGGCGAACCCGCGGGGATGTCCTTCAGGAACGCGACCTGCGTGCGCAGCGAGAGCACCGGCCGGATCGGCTGTTCGTCCGTCGGCAGGTTGCCGGGGTTCAGGCCGAACAGCGAGAGTCCGACGCGCACCATCGCGAAGTGCTCGGAGAGCGTGGAGAACACGGCCGCCGAGTTGCTCGCGTGCACGATCTCGGGACGCACGCCCTCCGCGCGCATCTCCTCGACGAGGCGCACGAACGTCGAGATCTGCTCCGACGTGTGGAACGGCACCGGCGACGCCGCGCTGCCGTAGTGCGTGCACACGCCCTCGAGCACGAGGTGCGGATCGTTCGCGATCTGGCGTGCGAGGGCGATCGCCACCTCGGGCCGCACGCCGAGCCGCCCCATGCCCGTGTCGATCTTCAGGTGCACGCGGGCGCGGCGCCCGAGCTCGTGCGCGACCTCGGAGAGCAGGCGCGCGCGGTCGTGCGAGTGGATGCACGTCGCGACGTCGTTCGCGACGATGCGCTCCATCTCGCCCGGCACGATCGCGCCGAGCACGAGCAGCGGCGCCGTGATCCCCGCGGCCCGCAGCTCCAGCGCCTCGCTGGAGTCGCCGACACCGATCATGCCGACGCCGAGGCTCTCGAGCTGCCGTGCGACGATCACCGCGCCGTGCCCGTACGCGTCGGCCTTCAGCACCGCCAGGACGCGCGTCTCCGCGGGCAGCCGGCCTGCGATGTGCGCGTAGTTGTGCGCGAGCGCGGCGAGGTCGATCTCGGCCCAGACGCGCGCGCGCCGGTCGATGCGTGCGAGCGGTCCGTCGGGGCGGGCGGGGGCGGCGGCATCTCCGTCGAGCAGGGTCACGGACGTCCTCCTTCGTCGAGGCGGCGCTCGGCCTCGGTGCGGCGCAGGTACAGCGGTTCCACGGCGTCGATCGCCTCGCGCTCGCCGCGCGCGCGGCGGGCGAGGGCGAGGCGCGCGATGTCGGCTGCTCCCGCGTTCTGCGGCCGCTCCGCGCGGCGCAGGTGCGCGAAGGCGTCGGCGTGCGCGCCGGGCCCGTCGCCGACGACGAGTGCGCCGGCCGGGATGCGTGCGGCCGCCTCGCCCGGGGGCAGCAGCTCCGGGCCGTCGGCGCGCTCCCAGCGCGGACCGTCGGGTCCCGTGCACGCGCGGTAGAGCGCGACGTAGACCGCGCGCACGCGCGCGTCGACGACGACCGCGAGCGTCGCGCCGCCCGCGGCGTCGTCGCCGGCCGCGGCCGCGAGCGCGTCGCAGCTCGGCACGCCGAGCAGCTCCGCACCGGCGGCGTATGCGATCGCGCGCGCGGCCGTCACGCCGACGCGCAGGCCGGTGTAGCTGCCGGGGCCGATGCCGACCGCGACCAGCTCGATCTCGCGCGCCGCGACGCCCGCGTCGCGCAGCGCCTCCTCGATGGCGGGGAAGAGGTCGACGCCGTGGCGCATGCCGTCGCCGATCGTGCGCGTCGCGAGCACCTGCGGCGCGTCGTCCGCGCCGCCGAGCACGGCGACGCTCCCCACGGGCCCGCTCGTGTCGAGGGCGAGGGCGATCACGCGCACACCTCCTCGCGCAGCGCCGCGACGACCGGGTCGAGCGCCGCGCGCAGGTCGCGCGCACGCCGCGCCTCGACCATCACGCGCAGCTTGGGCTCCGTGCCGCTGTAGCGCACGACGACACGGCCCGCGCCGCCGAGACGCTCCTCGGCCGCCGCGATCGCGGCCGACGCGCGCGGCAGCGTCGCGAGCGCGGGCTTGCGTGCGACGACGAGCGACACGATCTCGAGCGGCCACGGCCGATAGCCGGACGCCAGCTCCGACGCGACGCTGCGCTCCTCCGCGAGCACGCGCAGGCACAGCAGCGCGGCGCGCAGCGCGTCGCCCGTGAGCAGCCCGCGGCGCGGCACGATGAGGTGCCCGGACGGCTCGCCGCCGAGGCCGTACCCGTGCGCCGCCATCTCCGCCACGATGTTGCGGTCGCCGACGTCCGTGCGCACGAGGCGGATGCCGCGCGCGCCGAGGTGCGCCTCGAGCGCCGCGTTCGTCATCGACGTGCCGACGACCGTCGCGTGCGGCAGGCGCCGCCGCGCGAGGAGCCGCGGCGCGAGCGCCGCGAGCACGGCGTCGCCGTCGAGCAGGCGCCCGCGCTCGTCCGCGAGCTGCAGGCGGTCGGCGTCGCCGTCGAACGCGATGCCGAGCTGGGCTCCCGCGCGGCGCACGGTGCGCCGCAGAGTCTCCGTGTGCAGCGCGCCGCAGTCCGCGTTGATGTTGCGTCCGTCGGGCGCGGCGTGGAGCGCGGTGACGCGCGCGCCGAGACGCCGCAGCACACGCGGCGCGAGCGCGCTCTGCGCGCCGTGCGCGCAGTCCACGACGACGTGCAGCCCGCGCAGCCGTGTGCCGCGGAACTCGGCGAGGAGCGCGCGCTCGTACGCGGCGGCGGCCGTGTGGGCCGCACGCGGCGCCGCGCACTCCTCGGGACGCACCGCCGCTTCGAGCTGCGCGTCGCGGTACGCGGCCTCGACGGCCGCCTCGCCGGCGTCGTCGAGCTTCGCGCCGTCCGGGCCGAGCAGCTTGACGCCGTTGTCGCGCCACGGGTTGTGCGAGGCCGAGACGACGACGCCGAGATCCGCCCGGCGCGTCCGCGTCAGGAGCGCCACCGCGGGCGTGGGCAGCACACCGGCGTCGTCCACGGCCACGCCGCCCGCGAGCAGCCCGCTCGTCAGAGCGGCCGCCGTGGCGGGGCCCGACGCGCGCGTGTCGCGGCCGAGCAGGGCACGGGCTCCCACGTCACGCCGCGCGCGCACGACGCGGGCGACGGCGAGACCGAGGCGCGCGAGCGCCGGCGGGGAGAGTGCACCGAGACCCGCGGGGCCGCGGATGCCGTCGGTGCCGAAGAGTCGTTCGGGCATGGCGGACGCGGCGGGACTCCGACCGGTCCGTGAGGGGGACCGGATGGTAGGCGCGCGCGGGCGCGGCGCCGCAGGTATCCCGGGGCGGCGCGCGTGCCGCGCCCCGCGTCAGCGCTCGACTTCGACCGCGAGCAGGATCTGGCGCGCCGGGCGCACGCCGACGGGCAGGTCGGCCACGTGCACCTGCAGGTTGAAGACGTCCTCGCCCGCGGGCACGTCGTCCTCGAGCACGAACGCGTGCAGGCGGCCCTCCGACGCGGCGGCGCGTGCGGCCTCGAGCGCCGCGGGCGTGCCCTCGACGTCGATGCGGAGCCGCGGCGGGCCGCCGTCCGGGTCGGGCTGGAACACGCCGCGCAGGCGCTGGTCCAGCTCGTTCGCGGGCGAGAAGCGCAGCCGTCGCCGCACCGTGCCGCTCGGGGGGGGCGAGCCGTAGATGCGCACGGGCAGCACCAGCTCGCCCTCCTCGACGCGCCGCAGCTCGAGCTTCACCGTCAGCACGCTGCGGTCCGTGAACTCGAAGCGCCCGGCCTGCGACGGGTCCACGTCGAGCCGCACGTCCTCGGTGATCGACGGCGCGTCGCCGAGGCTGCCGGCGATCTGCTGCAGACGCTCCGGCGGCACGAACGTGCGCAGCGCCGTGATGTTGCGCAGCTCCGACTCGGGCGCGCGGATGCTCGCGACGTTGTCCCAGCGCAGGACCTTCACGCTGACGGTGCCCGCGGCGGACGTCGGCACCTGCGGCTGCTCGACCGGCACGTTGCGCACCGCCATGCGGTGCAGCTTCACGCGCACCTTCGCGGGCCGCATGTCCGTCACGTAGACCGCGCCGTCGGCGGGCAGCCAGCGGAACTCGAGCTCGTCGCGGCCGAAGTCGCGCGTGTCGTCGAGCTGGCCCTCGCGCAGGTACTCGGGCACGACGCGCGCGACGGCGTCGAGGTCGGTGCGCCCGGAGAGCGCGGCGACGTCGCCCTTCGGGCCCGAGACGGTGACGCTCACGGTGTCGATCGTCGCCGCCGCGCGCAGGTCGTCGCCCGCCTGCTCGACGCGCACGCGCAGCGTGACGTCCGCCTCCTCCTCGAGGCCCGAGCGCACGCTGTACCAGATGGCCCACGCCATCACGAGCGCGAGCAGCTTCAGGCCGAGGTTGTCCACGAACACGCCGAGGAGCTTCACGCGACCGCCTCCGCGCGCGACCCGGCGTCCACGTCGTCGTCCGCGCGCTCGGCGGGCGGCGGCTCGCGCGGCGGCACGTCGGTCTGCGCGGGCGAGAGCGCGCGCGGCGTGGCCAGCACCTCGCGCAGCACCTGCGCGAGCTCCGCGGGCTGTTCGACGGCGCGCAGCTCGCCGTCCACGGCGAGCGACACCTTGCCGGTCTCCTCGCTGACGATCACCACCACGGCGTCGGTCTCCTCGGAGAGGCCGATGCCCGCGCGGTGCCGCGTGCCGATGCGCGAGGTCAGGTCGCGGCGCTCGGCCAGGGGGAAGATGCAGCCGGCGGCGACGAGCCGGTCGCCGCGGATCACCGCGCCGCCGTCGTGCAGCGGGGCACCGGGCCAGAAGATGCTCGCGAGCAGGTCGGAGCGCACCTCCGCGTCGACCGGCACGCCCGTGGCGACGATGTGGTGCAGCGCCGTGCGGCGCTCCACGGCGAACAGCGCCCCGTGGCGGTCGCGGGCGAGGTTCACGACGGCGCGCGTGAGGTCGTCGAGGGCGCCGGTCGGCCGCGCGCGGAAGCGCGCGAACAGGCGGTGCTCGCCGAGCGAGAGGAGGCCGCGCCGGAGCTCCGGCTGGAAGACGACGATGAGCGCGAAGACGAGCACGCTCAGGAGCTGCGACAGGATCGACTTCAGGACCGTCAGTTCGAACACCTCGAGCACGAATGCCGCGAGCACGATGCCGAGCGCGACCATCATCAGCGCGCCGCGCAGGATGCTCGCCGCGATGGTCCCGCGCACGAGCCGCAGCAGCCAGTAGATGACCAGGAAGATGGTCGCGAGCTGGACGGCGTCGGACCAGCCGGTCGGCAGCAGCTCGCGTGGGTCCAAGGACTCTCCCTGCGGCGGTGTGCGTCAGGCGCGTTCCGCGCGCGCGCCCATCCTCGCGGCGTGGCCGGGACCTGTCCATCCCTCCGAACGCCGCAGCGCGTCGGCGAGCCGCACCGCGTCGCCGCACGCGCGCACGTCGTGGACGCGCACGAGGTCCGCGCCGAGCCACGCCGCGAGCGCCGCCGCGGCCACGCTGGCGTCGCGGCGGACCGCGTCGGGGGCGCCCTCGCGGCCCTGCGTCGCCAGGGCGAGGAAGCTCTTCCGCGACGGTCCGACGAGCAGCGGCGCATCGAGCTCCGCGAAGCGCGGCGTCGCGGCGAGGAGCGCGGCGCTCTGCTCGGCCGTCTTCGCGAAGCCGAGCCCGGGGTCGGCGACGACGTGCGCCACGCCGGCGGCCCGCGCCGCGTCGAGCAGCGCGCGCAGCTCGCGCAGCACCTCGCCGACGACGTCGCCGTAGTCGCTGCGCCCGCGCATGTCGGCGGGGGTCCCGCGCATGTGCATCACGATCGCGGGGACGCCGAGACTCGCGACGGTCGCGCGCATCGCGGGGTCGTGTGCGAGGCCCGAGACGTCGTTGACGAGCGACGCGCCCGCGTCGACCGCGGCGCGTGCGACGGCGGCGCTACGCGTGTCGATCGAGAGCGGCACGCCCGGCAGCGCGCGCGTCAGGTCGCGCACGAGCGGCAGCACGCGGCGGAGCTGCTCGTCCACGGGCACCTCGGCCGCGCCCGGCCGCGTGCTCTCGCCGCCGATGTCGAGCACGTCGGCGCCCTCGGCGGCGAGCTGCTCGGCGTGTGCGCGCGCGGCGGCGGCGCTGCGACCGCCGTCCGAGAACGAGTCGGGCGTGACGTTGACGATGCCGACGACGAGCGTGCGCTCGCCCGTGACGAGCGTCGCGCCGTGGGGCAGGGGCAGCTCGCGGCGCACGCGCCCCGCGGCCGCCCGCGGGTCCGTCACCAGGCCTCTTCGAGCTGCCGGACGATGCTCTCGGCGAGGGTGCGGACGGCCTCCTCGCGGGCCGTGCGCACGCTCTCGCCCGCGACCGGCGCGTACGACTCGCGCTCCGTCACGCGCCGCTTCGCGACGAGGTCGCCGCCGCCGCGGCGGTCGTGCACGGTGACGTCGGCGCCGACGAACACGACGCTCTCGCGCGGCCGCTGCAGCGAGCGCTTCGAGAGCGCGTCCTCGTCGACCTCGACCAGCTCGCCCTCGAGCACGAGGTCGGGACCGTCGTCCTGCGGCACGACGCGCAGGTGCGTGCGCGCCTGCAGCTCCGCGACCACGGCGCGCGTGACCTCCCACTCGAGGTCGTGGCGGCGCGTGCGGTTCACGAACACGGGCACCGCGATCGTGCGGCTCGCCTCGGGGACGAGGGAGCGCGTCGTGTAGCCGCACGACGCGAGCGCGCCCGCGGCGAGCAGCAGCGCGAGGAGCCGGCGCGCGCGCGTCACGACTGCGACCCCTCGGGCGCGACCGCGCCCGCGTCCTCTTCGGCCGTGCGTCCGAGCCGGTCCGCCGCCTCCGCGGCCGAGGGCGTCCCCGGGTGGTCGCGCAGCAGGTTGCGCAGCTCGGCGCGGGCGGCCTCGGGCCGGCCGGTGCGGAGATAGAAGTCCGCGGTCTCGAGCATCTTCCGCGCCAGGATCTCGTCGACCTCCGCCAGCTCCGTGCGCGCCGCGGCGAGCTGCTCCGCGTACTCGCGCTCGCGGGCCGCGTCGGCCGACACGATCTCGATGTACGAGAGGTAGTACGCCTTCGACTTCGCGAGCGTGTCGCCGTCGTAGCGGCTGCCGCGGTTGACGTCGCGGTAGGCGCGCGCGAGGTCGAGCCGCGCCTCGAGCACCCACTCGCTGCCGCCGTAGTTGTCGATGAGGTCGTGCAGGTGCGCGATCGCGCGCTCCGGCTTGTGCGTGCGTGCCTCGTGGTCGGCCGCGTAGAGCAGCGCGTCGTCGGCGAGGTCGCCGTTCGGGAAGGCCGAGACGAGGTAGTCGAGCATCTCGATGCCCTCGTCGGAGTACGAGAACAGCAGTCCGGTCTGCCCCTCCTCGACGAGGAAGCGGCCCATGTCGTAGAGCCTCCGCTGGATCAGCGGGGCGTGCGGCGACAGCGGGTGCACGGCGAGGAAGCGCTTGTAGAGCGCGAACGCGCCGTTGTACTTGCCGCGGCCGTAGCGCGCCTCCGCCGCGTAGAAGCGCGCGTCGGCGGCGAGCGGCGACTCCGGGTGGTCCTCCCAGACGCGGTCGAAGCCGTTCTCCGCGTCCTCCCAGCGCTCGGCGCGGAAGAGCTCGCGGGCCTTCTCGTAGGCCACGTCCGGCGCGTCGTCCTTGGTGACGAGCAGCGGGTCGCGGTCCTTCAGCCCCGTCGTCTCCAGCAGGCCGCAGCCCGCGAGCGACGTGGCCGCGAGGCAGGCCGCTGCGAGCGTCGCGCGGCCGGCGCGCAGCGTGCGGCCCGCTCGGGCGCGGTGGGAACGGCTCGTCGCGTCGCGTCTCATGGGGCCCTCCGGAGGCGGGCGCGATGTTAGCCCGGCCTTCTCACGAGGCTCGTGCACTTCGTGACGATGACTTCGGCGCAATCGAGGCTCGGCCTGCCCGCGGCGAGCACGGAGCGAGTCGTCGGCCGAGCCCAACGCAGCAGACCGCCGCCGGGGTGCGGCGCCGCAGGCGGCGCGCGGCGTGCCACGCACGCCGCGTGACCGGGTCCGTCGGTCGTTCCGGCGCGGCCGCTCACCCGCGCTCCGGCGCGGCCGCGTGCGCGGATCGGGGGGACAGCGCGGCGCGCGTCGGCAGGGCGCGGTCGAGCACGCCCGACGTCCACGCCGCGAGTCCGAGCGCCAGCTCCTCGCGCAGCTCCGGGTCGGGCGGCAGGCGCAGCGCCCGCGCGAGCGGGCCCTCGCAGAGTGCGACCAGCGCGGCCACGGCGCGCCCGGAGATCTCCGGCGCGCCCGGGTCCTCCCCGCGGCAGCGGCTGCAGAGCAGCCCGCCGCGCCGCGCGGAGAGACGCGCGCGCACGACGTTGCGCGCGGGGCGCTCGCAGCGCACGCAGCGCGTCAGCTCCGGGACGAACCCGGACGTGTGCAGGAGCAGCGCCTCGAAGCCGAACGCCACTCCCGCGGCCTCGACGTCGGCAGCGTGCTCGAGGAGCGCGAGCGCGCCGAGCGTCAGGTCGAACACGACCGGCAGCGGCTGCTCCTCGTGCACGAAGCCGAGCACCAGGGCGCGCACGTGCTCCGCGGCGTGGAAGCGGGCGAGGCTGCGGCGCAGGCCGGGGAAGTTCGTCTCCACCCGGAAGCTCGCGAGCGTGCGCAGCCCGGCGCCCGGGCGTCGGGCGTAGATGCCGAGCGTGCCGAGGGCGAGGACGTCGAGGCCGCCCTGGAACGCCCCGTTCAGCCGCCGCGCGCCCTTCGCGAGACCGTGCACGAGTCCCTGCTCGCGCGTGAAGGCGTGCACGACCTGGCTGTTCTCGCTGAACTCGAACGTGCGGAGGACGAGCGCGCGGAGGGGGGCCGCAGCCACGCGCTCACCGGATCAGGACGTACGCGCGGCCGTCGCGCGTGTGGACCTGCGCGCCGTAGTGCTGCGCGATGCGCGCGAGCACGCGCCGCAGGGGCAGCGGCTCCGCGCGCCACGTCATCGTGACCGGCTTCTCCCAGACCGCGGGGTTCACGATGACCTGCACGCCGGTCTTCTCGACGATGTCCTTGAGGATGCTCCCGATCTCGGCGCCGCGGAAGTCCGGGCGGTACTCGGCGTCGAGGAACGCGTCGTCCTCGTCCACGCTCACGTCGCGGATGCGGGCCTCCCAGTCGAGCTGGTTGAGGCGCGCCTGGATGCACGCGTTGGGCGTGCCGACGCACAGCCCCTCGGGCGTGAGCGCGAACGTGATCTGGTCCTGCGACTTCAGGGTCATGAAGCGGATGACGCCCCAGACGTCCACGTCGGTGAGGTACAGGTTCTCGAAGACGAGGTCCTCGGGCGGCGCCGGGGGCAGCGTGTAGACGCGCATGCCGTGCGGCTCGAACTCGCGCGCGAGGAAGTCGACGACCTCGGGGAAGGTCGCGCGCTCCATGCGGACCGTGATCTTGTGCTGGTTCGCCAGCTCGCGCAGCGGGATCTCGGCTTCCTCGACGGCCTGGTGCACCTTCGCGCGCCCGGGCCGCAGGATCTCCTGGATCTCGAGGGCGAAGTCGCCGAACGGCCACTTCGCGCGGTGCATGCGCCGGCGCGCCTCCGCCTCGGACATCGGCTCCGCGCTGAAGTCCACGTCGCCGACGGGGGCGGGCGCGACCTGCTCTCCGTCCGTGGGCGGGACCTGCGGCGTCGTCTCGTCGACGTGGACCAGCCGGAGCGCGACGAACACGAGCGCGCCGAGCAGGGCCACGACGACGAGGACGAGCAGGCTGCGGCGCTGTGCGGCGGTCACCGAGGTACTCTACGGACGGGGAGCGCGCGCGGACCCCTGCGATCCGGCGGCCGTCGCGGCGACGGGCCTGCGGTGCACGTGCGCGAGTGCGACCGCGAGCGCGTCGGTCACGTCCGCGGGGCCCGGGATCTCGCGCAGGCCGAGGATCACGCGCACCATCGCGGCGACCTGCTCCTTCGCGGCGCCGCCGCGGCCGACCACCGCCTTCTTCACCGTCGCGGGCGGGTACTCGTGGACGGCGAGGCCGGCCTCCGCCGCCGCGATCAGCGCGGCGCCGCGCGCCATGCCGACCGCGAGCGCCGACGTCGCGTTCTTCCCGAAGAACGGGCGCTCCACGGAGACCACGTGGGGAGCGTGCGCACGGATCGCCTCGGCGAGGCCGTCGCGTACCTGCACCAGGCGCCCCTCGAGCGTCGGCGCCCCCGTGCGGATCGCCCCCGCGGCGACCAGGCGCGCGGCGTTGCCGCGGACCTCGACCACGCCCCAGCCGGCAAGCCGCGTTCCCGGGTCCACCCCGAGGACGCGCAGGGTGGGGGCAGGGGAGACGGGCACGCGCCGAGGCTACCCGACGGAGCGCCCGGCGCCGCCCTCAGCGTGCCGCGAGGTCGTCGGGCCCCGGCTCGGAGACGCCGCGGGCGGTCGCGGCGGGGGCGGGACGCGGCGGCGCGGCGCGGCCCGTGCGCGCGTTCGGTGTCGGCGCCGGGCGCGGCACGGGGCCGCCGTCCGCGATCGGCGCGGGGCAGGCGCCGTTCAGGCACGTGCAGGCCGACGCGGACGCGGCGAGCAGGCAGAACGCGAGGCGCCGGACGAACGTCCGGCGGAGCGGGAGCGTGGGCATCGGGACCTCCGGCCGCTCCGGGTGGGCAGCCCCGGGGCGTACCGCGAGGATCGGTACCGAGGGCCGCGGGCTGGAGAGGCCCGGGCGCGCGGGGCTCGCGACGGTGCGGCCCGCCGAGCCTGCGCAGGGCCCGGCCGACGGGGCTCGGAACTCGAGCAGCCAGGCTCGGAACTCGCTCTGCCCGGGCTAGAACTCGATCTGCCCGGTCTAGAACTCGATCTGGTAGTGCAGCTCGACGGCCCAGTCGGGCGACGAGCGGTTGACGCCGAACGGCACGGCGAGGCCGACCGACTGGTCCTTCGCGACGTCCCAGCGGAGTGCGCCGGCGACGGTCAGCGACGGGTCGTCCGCCCCGCGCGTCCACGTGCCGTCCACCTCGCACAGCAGGTGCACGCGGTCGGCGACGCGCGGTGCCGCGACGGCGCCCTGGAGCCGCCAGAAGTGCTCGTCGTCGTCGTGCGCCGCGCCGTACTGCCGGCCGCGCGCGACGTTGCCCTGCAGCGTCCAGCCGCGCGCCTCGTAGAGCAGTGCGAGGAACGGCGCCGCGGAGTGCGCGCCCTTGCCGAGGCCGTCGTCCTCGTCGCCGGTCGCGATCTCGCCGTCCACGCCCACGACCACCGCGGGCACGTCGCGGCCGTCGCCGGCGACGAGGCCCTTGAGCGCGAGACCGAGGTCGCCGACGCCGCGCGCGCGGTCGTCGCCGTCGCGCAGCACGTACGGCGCGCGGAACTCGACGCCGATCCGCGGCAGCACGCCCCCGAACACCTGCACGTAGGGCGCCGTCACCGAGTCGCGACCCTCGCGCGTGTGGCGCGCGCCGACGCGCACGTCCCAGTCGCCGAGCCCGTTCGGGAGCGTCCGGTCGATCGAGACCGGCTCCACGAAGTCGAGCTCGTCGTCGTCGCGGTCGTCGCGGTCGTCGCGTGCGGCCGTGTGCGCCTCGGCCCGCCGCGGCGCCGCCGCGCGCGACGACGTCTCGGTGGACGTGCGCGGACCCGGCGCGGGGGACGCGGCCGGGGCCGGCGCCCGCGCCGGATCACGCGTCGGCGCGGGGCCCGGCGCGGGCTCCGGGGGGCGCGGCTCCGGCGGTGCGGTGGGGGGCAGCATCTTGCCGCGCGTCTCGGCGTTCGTGCCGACGGCCCCCGCGGTCGGCGACGGCCGCGGGTTGGCGGCGGTCCGTCCCGGCACCTTCGGCACCGGACGCGGCGCGGGGCCGCTCCGCGTCGTGATCACCGGCGCGGCCTGCGGCGTCGAGCGGCACCCCGCGCACAGCGCGCCGAGCGCCAGCGCGACCGCGGCGCGCGACAGCGAGGGGACCATCCAAGGGGTACGACCTGCGCTCATGGCGGGACTCCGGCGCTCGCGGGACGGCGGCGGCGTGCTCAGTGCGCGCGCGGGGCCGCGACCGCATCCTGTCGATCGGCCGGGGTGCGGTGGCACTCCAACGCGTCCTCGTGCAGCGCCCGGACGTGGGCCAGCGCCGCCGCGACCGCGTCGGGGTCCCCGCGGAGGGCGGCCTCCGAGAGCCGTACCCCGGCTGCCGTGAACTGTGGCATGCCGAGGGTACCACCGGAACCGGCGAGGGTGTGCCCCAGACCGGAGACGGCCGCGACGTCGCCCGCCGCCCAGGCGCTCTCGGCCTCGTCGAGCCGGCTCGGGAGGCGCGCCAGCCAGTCGGCGGCGAAACGCCGCGCGAACGCGTCGTCGCCCGCCGGGACGGCGGCGTCGGCGGGCTCCTGCGCCGGCTCCTCCGCGCGCGCGGCCGGTGCGGGGTCGCGGCGGGGCGCGCTGCCGATCCAGCGGCACGCGGCGGCGACGAGGTCGGCGGGGCGGATCGGCTTGTGGACCACGTCCTCCATGCCGGCGTCGCGGCAGGCGGCGATCTCCGTCGGCGCGTTGCCCGCCGTGAACCCGAGGATCGGGGTGGCGACCCCGAACCCGCGGATCGCGCGTGCGGCGTCGGCGCCGTTCAGGACGGGCATCTGCAGGTCCATCAGGACGAGGTCGAAGTCCGCCCCGCGACACGCCTTCACGGCTTCGCGACCGTCCCCGAGACACGTCACCTCCGCCCCCGCGCGCCGCAGCACGGCGGCGCACACCTGGCGGTTCGTCTCGACGTCGTCCACGACCAGCACGCGGCGCCCCGCGAGCGGCTCGGCCGGGCTCTCCGGGCACGCTCGCGACAGGGGCGGCGCAGCCGGCGCCTCGGGCTCGGGCAGCTCCGCCGCCCGCGCCTCGACCTCCACCGTGAACGTGCTGCCCATGCCGGGCGAGCTCTGGACGCGGATCTCGCCGCCGAGGTCGTGCGCGATGCGCTGGGAGATCGCGAGTCCGAGGCCGGTGCCGCCGAAGCGGTCCGCGGAGCGCCAGTGCGCCTGGTGGAACGGCGCGAAGAGCCCCGCGACCTGCTCGGGCGTCATGCCGATCCCGGTGTCGCGCACGTCGATCCGCAGCCGCGGCACGGGCACGTCCGTGCGCGCCGAGACGAACACGTGCACGCCGCCGGACGGCGTGAACTTGAGGGCGTTGCCGACGAGGTTCGTCACGATCTGACGCAGGCGCGTAGCGTCGGAGAGGATCGCCGCGGGGACGTCCGGCGCGCACTCGACGGAGAGCTCGATGCCGCGCTCGCGGGCGTGGGCGCCGAGGATCGCCACCGCCCCCTCGATCACGTGGCGGGGCCGGCAGGGCTGCAGATCGACGCGCATGGCGCCGGCGTCGTGCTTCGCGATGTCGAGCACGTCGTTGATGAGCGCGAGCAGGTGCATGCCGCTCGTGCGGATCGCGCGCGTCCACTCCGCCCGCTGCGCCGGGGCGATGTCGTCGCTGCCCCCGAGCAGCTCGGCGAACCCGATGATCCCGTTCAGCGGCGTGCGGATCTCGTGGCTCACCGCTGACAGGAAGCGCGTCTTCGCCTGCGCCGCCTCCTCGGCCGCGGCGCGCGCCCGGGCGAGCTCCCGCGTCTGCGCCGAGAGCGCGCGCTGCGCCCGCGCGGAGCGGCGCAGCGCCGGCTCGACCAGCAGGATCGAGAGCAGCGCCAGCGCGCCGATGACGACGTAGCCCGTCGTGCGCCCGGCCTCCGTGGCCTCCTCGATGTCGACGGCGATGTCGGTGCCGAGCGTGGTCATCGTCGCGTCGAGGCCGGTCGCGTAGGCGTCGAGGTGCTGCGAGGCCGCCGCGGCGCACGCCTCCAGCGTGGGGCGCGCGGCACCGGCCTCGTGCCCCGCCAGCAGCTCGTCGACGAGCTGCATCGCACCGGCGCGGTGCTGCTCCGCCGCCTGGAACTGCGGCCGCGCGTCGCGCTCCTCGGCGATGTCCTCCGCGCGCAGCTCGAGGTCCTCGCGGATCTCCCGCGCGCCCTCGGCGAGCGGCTCCATCTCGCCGGCGACGCGCTCCCACAGCGGCGCCAGGTCCGGACGCTCCGTCTGGTCGCCGAGCTCGAGCAGGTCGCGCGCGACGGCGACCGCGCGCACCTGCTGGCGCGCGAGGGTGATGACGTGCTCCGCCGCCTCGCGGTTCTCCTCGGCGTGGCGCTCGGCGCCGGACTGGCGGAGCAGCACGATCAGCGCGACGGCGACGACCGCCGTGACGTACGCCGCGCGCACGAGCGCGTGCGTGCGCCCCGCGGTTGCGCGCAACTCGCCGTCCCTGCCGCCGTCGCCGACGTCCACGTACGCTCCTTCGCGCACCACGGGCCGCCGCGACGACGACCCAGCACGACCCCTCGGCCTATCGGGAGCCTCGCCGGGGCGGCTGAAGCCGGACGGCGGGCAGCCTGCTGCCGCGCGCTCGGTCGCGCATACCATGGCGTCGTGCGCTCCGCCGCCCCGGTGCCGTTCGCCGCGCTGCTGGTCATGGCCGGCTCGGGCACGCGCTTCGGCGGGAGCGTGCCGAAGGTGCAGGTGGAGCTCGGCGGCGAGCCGCTCTGGCGCGTGGGCGCGCGGACTCTCGCGGGCGTGCCCGGCTGCGTCGGCCTGGTGCTCGTCGTGGCGGCCGGCGCCGAGGAGGCCGTGCGCTCGGCGGCCGCCCCGCTGCCCGGCGTGCGCGTCGTCCGCGGGGGACCCCGGCGGCAGGACTCGGTGCGACTCGGACTCGCGGCGCTGCCGGCGGAGGCGCGGGTCGTGGCGGTGCACGACGCGGCACGTCCGCTCGTCGCGGCCGGGCACGCCGCGGCGGTCGTGGAGGCCGCCGACCGGCACGGCGCGGCGCTCCTGGCGGTCCCCGCGCGCGACACCGTCAAGCGCGTGGACGCCGCGGGCCGCGTGACGGCGACGCTCGACCGGAGCGAGCTGTGGCTCGCGCAGACGCCGCAGTGCTTCCGCGTCGAGCTGCTGCGCGCGGCGCACGCCGCGGCGGAGCGGGACGGCGTCGACGTGACGGACGACGCGGCGCTCGTCGAGCGCGGCGGAGGGGAGGTGCGCGTGGTGCGCGGCGATCCGTGGAACCTGAAGGTCACCGAGCCCGACGACCTCGTCGTCGTGCGCGCCCTCGCCGCGCAGCGCGGGGCAGCGGACGCGCCGTGACGGACGCGCCCCGCGTCGGACTCGGCGAGGACTCGCACCGCCTCGAGCCGGGGCGCCGCTGCGTGCTCGGCGGCGTCGAGGTGCCGAGCGACGTCGGGCCCGTGGGCCACAGCGACGGCGACGCGCTGCTGCACGCGCTGACCGACGCCGTCCTCGGCGCGTGCGGTGAGGGCGACATCGGCGACCTCTTCCCGCCCGGCGACCCGCGCTGGAAGGACGCCGACTCGCGCGCGTTCCTGGCCGAGGCGCTGCGGCGTGCCCGCGCGCGCGGCTTCGTCGTCGCGTCCGCCGACACCGTCGTCACGGCGGAGCGGCCGCGACTCGGCCCGTGGAAGGAACGGATCCGCGCGAGCCTCGCCGCTATGCTCGCGCTCCCTCCCGACCGGGTCGGCGTCAAGGCCAAGACGGCCGAGGGCCTCGGCCCGGTGGGCGAGGGGCGCGCGCTCGAGGCGCGCGCCGTCGTCCTGCTCGTGCGCGCCCCGCGGCCGCACGCTCCCGAGTGATGCCATGCCGTTCCGACTCCAGGACACGCTGACCGGAGAGACCCGCGAGTTCGAGCCGCTCGAGCCGGGCGTGGTGCGCATGTACAACTGCGGGCCGACCGTCTACTCGAGCCCGCACCTCGGGAACTACCGCGCGTGGACCTGGCCGGACGTGCTGCGCCGCGCGCTCGAGCTCGCCGGGTACCGCGTGCGGCAGGTGATGAACCTCACGGACGTCGGCCACCTGACGCTCGACGACATCGAGTCGGGCGAGGACAAGCTCGAGGCCGCCGCGCGCCGCGAGGGCCGCACGGCGTGGCAGATCGCGGAGCGCTACATCGCCGAGTTCTTCGAGGTGGTGGAGCGCCTCAACCTGCGGCGCGCCGAGGCGTACCCGCGCGCGACCGACCACGTCGCCGACATGATCGAGATCATCGCGGGCCTGATCGAGCGCGGGCACGCGTACGTCACGGAGGCGGGGAACGTCTACTTCGACGTCTCGACCTTCCCGGCCTACGGGCGGCTGTCGAAGAACAGCGTCGAGGACCTCGTCGCGGGTGCGCGCGTCGAGGTGCTGACGGAGAAGCGCCACCCGGCCGACTTCGCACTGTGGAAGCGCGACCCGAACCACCAGATGCAGTGGCCGTCGCCGTGGGGCGAGGGCTTCCCGGGCTGGCACATCGAGTGCTCCGCGATGGCGCGGAAGTACCTCGGCGACACGCTCGACATCCACACGGGCGGCGAGGACAACGTGTTCCCGCACCACGAGTGCGAGATCGCGCAGAGCGAGGGCTTCCTCGGCCGGCCGTTCGTGCGCTTCTGGCTGCACAACCGGCACCTGCTCGTCGACGGCCGCAAGATGGCCAAGCGCGACGGCACCTTCCACACGTTCCGCGACGTGGAGGAGCGCGGGCACTCCATGCGCGCGCTGCGCTACCTGCTGCTCTCGACGCACTACCGCCTGCCCATGAACTTCACGTGGGACTCGCTCGCGGCCGCGGAACGCACCGTGGCGGGACTCGACGCGGCCGTGCGCGCCGCCGTCGCCGACGCGTCCCGGGCGGACCGGCCGGAGGTCGCCGCGCAGGCGGCGGCGAGCGAGGCGCAGTTCCTCGCCGCGCTCGAGGACGACCTGAACGTCTCGGCGGCGCTCGCCGTCGTCCACGAGTTCCGCAGCTTCGTGAACCGCTCGGCGCCGTTCTCGACGGCCGACGCCGCACGCGTGCGCGCCGCGTGGGAGCGCCTCGACTCGGTGCTCGGGCTCGAGCTCCTCGCGCAGGCCGACGCCGCGCCGGCCGCGCGCGAGGACGACGCGGAGATCCAGGCGCTCGTGGACGCGCGGACCGCCGCGCGCGCCGCCCGCGAGTGGGCGCGCGCCGACGCGCTGCGCGACGAGCTCGCGGCGCGCGGCATCGCGCTCGAGGACACACCGGCCGGCGTGCGCTGGTCGCGGCGCTGACGCGCGCGCGCCGTACGCCGGGCCCGCGATTCGCGACATGCTCGCGCGGCGCTATGCTCGGAGCGTGCGCGCCCGCCTCCGGAGGAGATCGATGAAGAGCCCGCTCCGTTCGGCCGTCCTCGCTGCGGCTGCGCTCGGCGCCGCTGCGGTGTCCGCGTCCGCGGACGTGTTCGTCCTCAAGGACGGACGCACGGTGGACGGCAAGGTGCTGAAGGAGGACGGCACCTTCGTCTGGGTCAAGACCCTCGAGAAGACGGAGAAGTTCGCCGTGGCGGACGTCGCGTCGCGCGAGGAGGGGGAGTCGCCGTACGAGGCGTACGAGCGGCTCTCGCGCGCCGCCGAGTCGAACCAGGACTCGGTGGACGCGCAGTGGCAGCTCTTCGTGTTCCTGCGCGACAACGCCGGAGACGACAAGAAGCTCCAGAAGGAGCGCGACAAGGCGCTCGGCCGCGTGCTGAAGCTCGCACCCGACAACCCCGACGCGCGCGACGCGAACGGCGAGACGCGCTTCGAGGGGCGCTGGGTGCCGAAGGCCGACCTGCCGCGGCTCCAGGCCGAGGCCGAGCGCACCCGGCTGCGCAACCACTGGACGCTGGAGCTCGGCGTGCCGGTCGAGGTCTACAGGACCGAGCACTTCCTGCTGCTCGACAACACCGGCGAGAAGAACCTCGCGCAGCGCGCGGAGGCGCTCGAGCAGGGCTACGCGCTCCTGACCGAGCTGACGCACCGCGAGTCGCTGTGGAAGGAGCCGTCGCCGACCATCACGATGGCCGACCACGCCAAGTACCTGCCCGTCCTCGACAAGTACGCGAAGTCGTGGGGGATGAGCGACGAGTGGATGAAGTTCGCGCGCCTCGAGACCGGCGGCGGCGTGTGGCGGCAGAAGCCGCTGCCCATCCAGATCCGCTTCCCGAACCGCGGCGCCGAGGGCATGTGGTACTCGACCGTGCACATGCTCGGGCACCTCTCGATCTGGGTCATCTGGGGCAACACCGTGCCGCCCACGTGGCTCGAGGAGGGACTCGGCGAGTGGGTCGAGTTCGAGGTGATGGGCGAGAACCTGGCGACGTGCGTCGGCGGCTCCGGCGCCAAGGTCGCGAAGGGCGGCACGACGGACGAGCCGGCGGGCAAGAAGAAGAAGGGACGCAAGGGCGACCGCGAGGATCTCGACGAGCGCAAGGAGCGCTGCATCCAGGCCGTGCAGGACGGCACGTTCCCGGGCATGCGGAAGTTCCTGAAGATGAAGATCGGCGACTACTCGACCGCCGAGGAGGGCGCCGCGTACGGGCTCGTCACGTGGCTGATCTCGAAGGAGCGCGAGAAGTTCGGCGACCTGCTCGAGGCGCTGCGCCGCGGGAGCGCGAAGGAGGACGAGCCGTGGCAGGTCTACGGCTACGACCTCATCGAGGACATGGAGAGGGATTGGAAGACGTGGGTGCTGTCTGAGTGGTGAGCCTTCGCTCACCACTCAGACAGCACCCACGTCTTCTTTCCAGTGGTTCCATCCGCTGACGCGGATGGAACATTGCGCGACCGCGGGCTGCGCCCGCGTTCGCTTCCACCCGAGGGTTGGGTAGACCCGTCGCAGGGTGAGCGGAGCGCCGTCGACGGAAGGGCGTCAGGTGGACGTCGTCGAGCGAGAGCACCACTGCGCGCCCGACGACGGGCGTGCGCCGCCTTCCGAACGCAGTCGACGGTCGGGCGCGGTCGACGTCATCCGCCGCGCACGCCTGGCGCCGTGCCGAAGAGGGCGCTCCGCTCACCCTTCGACGGGTGGACCCAACCCTCGGGTGGAAGCGAGCCGCGCCGAAAGGCGCGCGAGCGCCACGTCCCATCTGCGTCAGCAGATGGGACCACTGGAGACAGCCGCAGGCCGCGGGCGCTCCGCGCCCGCGGCCCGCGGCTGCATTGCGCCTATCGGCGCAATGCAGCCGCGGGCGGCAGCCGGCTCGCCTTCCAGGCCGGCACCAGGCCGCTGATGACGCCGACCAGCGTGCTGAAGGTGATCGCGGCGGCGACGACGTCGCCCGTGACGCGGAACGCGAACGCCTGTTCGGTGAAGGTGCCCCAGTTCATCGTGCCGGTGGCGATGCCGTTCACGGGCAGCGCGATCAGCACGCCGAGGACGCCGCCCGCGAGACCGAGCGTCACGGCCTCGATCAGGAACCCGACGAGCACGCCGAGCGGGCGGAAGCCGATCGCGAGCAGCGTGCCGACCTCGTGCGTGCGGCGTGCCAGCGAGGCGAGGAGCGTGACGGAGGTGCCGAACGCGGCGCCGACCGCCATCACGCCGGCGATGACGTACGCGACGAAGCGGAGCGTGTCGCCGAGCAGTCCGGCCTGCTTCGCGAAGTAGTCCGGCTCGCGCTGCACCTTCACCTGCAGGCGCGGGTCCGCCTCGAGCGTCGCGATCAGGCGCTCCGCACCGTCCGGACGCGTCGTGTCCGCGCGCGCGCTCGCGAGTCCGTAGACCGGCCGGTCGAGCTCCTGCATGAAGATCTCGACGTCGCACCAGATCTCGGAGTCGTACGCGCCGCCGCCCGAATCGATGACGCCGACGACCGGCCACGGCTGGCCCTGCAGCTCGAGGGCGCTGCCGAGGCGGCAGCCCGCGATGCGGCCGAGGAGCGCGCGCCCGACGACGACCTCGCGTGTGCCCGGAGTGAACCGGCGCCCCTCCACGATCCGCGCGCTGTCGCGGATCGCGAACGACGCGAGCATGACGCCGCGCAGCGGGAAGTTCGCGCTGCCCCCGCCCGCCTTGTCGAGGTTCATGGCTGCGTAGAGCTCCGCCGACGCGAGCGGCGCGCCGTCCGCCCCGACGGCGATGCCGGGCAGCGCGCGCAGCGCACGGAACTCCTCGCGCTGCATGCCGCTCTCGCCCTCGCTCGTCGCGCCGCGGCGCAGCACCACGAGGTTCTCCGGCGAGCCGGTGTCGACCAGCGAGAGCTCGAAGCCGCGCGCGAGCGACAGCACGAGCACGAGCACGCCGACCGAGAGCCCGATCGACACGACGGAGAGCAGCGTGCCGGAGAGCCGCACCGTCAGGCTGCGCAGGTTGTAGCGGAGGGGGATGCGCGTCATCGCCGGGCGAGCGCGTCGAGGACGGGCGTGCGCAGCGCCACCCACGCGGGCAGCACGCCGCTCACGACGCCGATGCCGAGCGAGATCCCGAGCGCCAGCACCTGCGTCTCCGGCAGCACGGCGAAGGTCGGGAAGAAGCGGTCGAGCTCGGGCACGCCCGCGACGTTGAAGAGCAGGTGCGAGCCGAGGACGCCGGCGAAGCCGCCCGCTCCGCAGACGACGACGCCCTCCGCGAGGAACAGCGCCGCGATGGTGTGGCCGGGGAAGCCGAGCGCGCGCAGGACGCCCACCTCGAGCCGGCGCTCCTGACCGTGCAGGAGCAGCGTGTTGAGGGCGATCATGAACGCCGCGAAGAGCACGGCGCCGCCGATCATCGAGAGGAGCAGCGGCAGGTTGCCCCACATCGAGACGAACATCTGGTTGAACGCCGCCTCGGTCAGCGTGCGCGTGCGGTGATCGCTCGACTCGAAGCGCGCGTCCACGGCGCGGCTCAGCTCCGCGATGTCGGTGCCCGGGTCGAGCTCCAGCGTGAACGTGCTCACGGAGCCGCGCCGGCCGCTGTTCTCGTCCAGGTAGTCCCAGTGGAAGAACATCGTGCTGCCGTCCATCTGGCCGCTGCCGGGGCGGTAGATGCCGCGCACGTTGAAGTGCCAGTCGCCGGGGAAGAGGTTCCCGATCAGGTCGATCACGTCGCCCGGCTTCCAGCCGTACTTGAGCGCGATGTCCTCGCCGACGATGCAGCCCGCGCGGTCGGCCTCGAAGGCGTCCCACTGCTCGGTGGGCATCAGGATGTCCTGCCGACCCGCCGCGCGGTCGCCGAACACCGCGCGCAGCTCGCGCGGCTGCGTCGCGAAGCGCGCGAACATGTTCTTCTCGTCGATGTAGACGCCGCCGAACCAGGTCCAGTCGCAGACCTCGCGCACTCCGGGGAACGAGCGCAGCTCCGGCTCGATCTTGCGCGGCAGGAACACGAACAGCGACACGGCGCTCGACACCACGACGCGGTTCGCGCCGGCGGCCTGCACGGCGCCGTCGAGCGTCGTGATCACCGTGCGCAGCATCGTGAGCAGGAACACGGCGAGCGCGACGCCCGCACTCGTCAGCAGCACGCGCAGCCACGCGTTCCGCAGGTGCGCGAAGAAGAGGCGCCAGGGCGTCACTCGACGAGCGCCTCGCGCGTGGCGATCGCGCCCTTCTCGAGGTGCACGAGGCGGTCGGCGCACTCGGCCGCGTGCGGGTCGTGCGTCACCATCACGATCGCCTTCCCGAACTGCGCGCGGAGCGCGCCGAGCAGCGCGAGGATCTCCTGCGCCGAGCGCGCGTCGAGGTCGCCGGTCGGCTCGTCCGCGAGCAGGAAGCTCGGGTCCGTGACGATCGCGCGTGCGATCGCGACGCGCTGCTGCTGCCCGCCGGAGAGCTGCGTCGGCAGGTGGTCGTCGCGGTCGGCGAGGCCGACGACGTCGAGCGCCGCCGCGACGTGCGCGCGCCGCTCGCGCCGCGAGAGCGGCGTGAGGAGCAGCGGCAGCTCCACGTTCTGCGCAGCCGTGAGCACGGGCAGGAGGTTGTAGAGCTGGAAGACGAAGCCGACGTGACGGCTGCGCCACGCCGCCAGATCCGCGGCGCTGCGGCCGACGATCTCGTCGTCGGCCACGCGGATCGAGCCCGCGTCGGGGACGTCGAGCCCGCCGAGCAGGTTGAGCAGCGTGGTCTTGCCGCTGCCGCTCGGACCCATCAGCGCGACCCACTCGCCCTCGGCGACGTCGAGGTCGAGGCGGTCGAGCACGCGCAGGCTCTCGCCGCCCCGCGTGTACGACTTCACCACCTCGCGTGCGCGGATCAGCATCACGGCGTCTGCGCGTCGCCGGCGACCTGGACGCGCGCGCCCTCGGCGAGCTTCGGATCGGGGTCGAGCACGACGACCTCGCCGCCGCGCAGGCCCTCGGCCACCTCGACGCGCCCGTCCGCGTCGGCTGCGCCCGTCGTCGCGACGGCGTGGAAGGTCACCGCGCGGTCCGCGTAGAGGAACACGCCGCGCGCGCCGTCGCGCGTGGTCAGGGCGCGCTCGGGGACGAGCACGCGGTCCTTGCCGAGCACGCGGGAGGCGGCGTCCTCGTCGAGGAACTCGACCCGACCGCTCATCTCGGGCCGCACGCGGTCGTCGAGGGCGTCGAAGACGACCTTCACCTGCACCGTGCCGCGCGTGCGGTCGGCGGTGGGGACGACCTGGCGCACGCGGCCCGCGAACGGCTCCGTGCACGCGTCGAGCACGATGCGGCAGGGGAGACCTTCGGTGACGCGGCCGATGTCGCGCTCGATGACGTCCACCTCCATCTCGAGCGACTCGAAGTCGGCGAGCGTCACGATCGCGCCGCGCGTCGTGCTGCCCGCGGCGTTCACGGGCGCGACCATCTCGCCGACCTCCGCCTCCTTGCGGAGCACGACGCCGTCGAACGGCGCGCGGATGTCCGCGTCGTCGCGCAGCGCCTCGGCCCGCTCGAGGCCGGCCTGCGCGACGTCGACGGCGGCGTGCGCCGACGCGAGGCGCGCCGCGAGCACGTCGACGCGTGTGCGGCTCTCCGCGGTCTCCGCGCGCGCGGCGGCCAGTCCCGCGGTGGCCTCCGCGACCTGCGCGCGTCGCACGTCGAGGGCCGAGCGGCGCGCCGCGACGTCGTCTGCGGAGGCGCCGCCGGACGGCAGCAGGCGCTCGTCGACCGCGAGCTGGCGCGCCGCCTCCTCCTCGTTGGCGCGGGCCGACACCAGCGCCGCCTCGGCCTGCGCGTCGCGGCGCTCCGACGTCGCCACCACGCTGCGCGCCTGCACGACCTCCTGCTCCGCGACGCCGACCTCGCTCCGCGCGCGCGCGAGCGCGGCGCGCGCCTCGGCGACGGCGGCGACGAGATCGGCCTGCCCGAGCCGGCCGACGAGCTGCCCCTTCTCCACGCGGTCGTTCACGTCCACGAGCAGCGCCTCGAGACGCCCCGAGAGCCGGCTCGAGATCGCCGCGCGGCGCCGCGCGACCACGTAGCCGCTGGCGGTCGTGCGCACGGCGCCCTGCGTGGCCGCCACCCGCGCGACGGTGTCGGTCACGACGCGCGGCACGAGGAGCTGCCGCGCGAGGAGCGCGAGCCCGCCGAGCACGAGCAGCACCACGATGCCCGCGAGCCACGGGATGCGGACACGGCGCCGTCCCTCGGCGCCGCGCTCGATGCGGAGCGTGGAGAGGTCCCGTGCCGGGAGGGTTGCCTGCTGCGTGTCCGCCACGTGTCGTCTCCGCCGTGCGTGGTGCGTCCGGGCCGTGCGCCCGTCGCGGGCGCGCGGGTCACGTTAGCGCGCGTGCGCAGCGGCGCCTCGCGATCCCGCGTGGCGGCGGGCCGCGGAGCCCGGCCGCTCAGGCGGGCTGCGCGTGGCGCCCGCGGTACTCGGTGCGCTCGACGAGCAGGAGCGCGATCCCGATCGACACGGCGGCGGCGCACACGAAGACGCCGACCGAGAACGCCGTCGACGCCGGCGGATCGAGACGCGCCGCCTGGGTGAGGACGCGGCGGCCGACCGGCGATGCCACCGGGTGGAGCATGGAGCGCACGTAGTGGACGAGCGTCAGGCGCGCGATGGTGCCCGAGACGAACGAGAGCGAGTTCTCGAGCAGGATGAACACGACGCCGCACACGAGCCCGCGGCGCGTCCACGTCGCCGCTGCGGCGAACAGGCCGATGTACGCGGGGTACGCGAGGAGCGTCGCCGCGACGGCGGTGCGCGCCACGGGCGCGAGCTCGACCGATGCCCCGTCGAGCGGGAGCACCGTGCCGAGCACGCCGAGCGGCAGCAGGACGACGCCGACGAGGATCGCCGCGACGATGCGCCCGAACATCACCGCCGAGCGCCGCAGCGGCGACGTGAACCAGTACGAGAGCGTGCCCTCGTCGCTCTCGGGCCAAGGGAACGCGGTCGCGAGGACGAGCGCGAACGCCGGCAGCGCGATGCCGAACTGGTAGAGCGAGAGCGCCGCGTACGCGAACTGCTCCTGCTTCACGTCGGGCTTGCCGCGCGCGACCGTCAGCGAGAGCAGCGCGGGGAGCAGCAGCGGCGCGAGCGCGACGAGCGTGCGCCGCCCGCGCAGCGTGCGCCGCAGCGTGAGCAGCGCCACGTGGTACGCGCCCTCGACGAAGTCGCTCCGGCCGCGCGGCGCGCCGCTCATGCCGTCGCCCTCGGGCGCGCACCGACGCGCTCGTGGTGCACGTGCACGAGCGCGTCGAAGAGCGCCTGGAGTCCGTCGTCGGGGCTCGCCACGCCGAGCACGCCGAGCTCGTCGGCGGCGCACGCCTCGGTGAGCGTCGCGTAGAGCAGGTCCGGGCGCGACGTCGTCACGTCGACCGCGCCCTCGCGGATGCGCACGCCCTCGACGCACTCCCAGCCGGCGAGCAGGACCGCGAGCCGGCGCGGCTCGCGCGCCGCCAGCTCGATGCGGTGGGGGATGCGGTCGACGAGCGCGCGGATCTCGCGCGCGTCGCCCTGTGCCGCGACGCGCCCGCGGTGGAGCAGGATCACCTCGCGCGTGACCTGCTCCACCTCGGGCAGCACGTGCGACGAGAACAGCACGGTGCCGCCGGCCGCCGCGCGCTCGCGCACCATGCGCTGCACGCGCGCGCGCCACAGCGGGTCGAGGCCCGTCAGCGGCTCGTCGAGGAACACGATCTCGGGCTCGTGCGCGAACGCGGTGCAGAGCTTCACGCGCTGCCGCATGCCCTTCGAGAAGCCGCGCAGCGTGCGGTGCGCGGCGTCGGTGAGCCCCACGCGCTCCAGCCACTCGAGGGCGCGCGCGCGCGCGGCGGCGACGTCGAAGCCGCGCAGGCGCAGCAGGAACGCGAGGAACTCGACCGCCGACAGGTCCTCGAAGAGCGCGTCCTGCTCCGGGCAGATGCCGATGCGCGCGTAGAGCGCCGCGTTCGCGAACGGCTCGAGGCCCAGCACCTGCACCGTGCCGAGCCCCGGACGCAGTTCGCCCGTGAGCAGCTTGAGGAGCGTCGACTTGCCCGCGCCGTTCGGTCCCAGCAGCCCGACGATGCCGGGGCGGATCTCGAGCGAGACGTCGTTCAGCGCGACGACCTCGCCGTACGCGCGCGTGACGCGCTCGACGCGCATGACGGGCTCCACGGCGCTCACGTCGCCACCTCGACCGCGCGCAGCCGCGACCAGACGTACGCGAGCAGCAGCGTGGGGACGACGAGGCCGACGAGCCAGGGCCACGGCGTCTGGAGCCAGTCCGGCAGCGCCACCCCGTAGAGCGGCGCGGTGATGCCGCCGAGCGCGTACTGCGGGTCGAGCGCGCGCCAGCGCTTGTCCTCGAGTCCGTGCACGATCATCGCGGAGACGACCTGCAGGAACAGGTAGCTGAAGATCGTCGCGAGGCCGACGACGAGCGGGCGGCGCAGCGTCGAGGACAGCGCCAGCACGACGCCCGAGACGAAGTACGCGTAGACCGCGCCCGAGAGCGCGATCGCGAACGGCGCCGACCACGTCTGCGCGGCGAACCAGGGGTCGTCGTGCAGCGCGGCCGTCTCGAGCCAGACGAGGAGCGGCGGCAGGACCGTCGCCACCGAGCAGAACACGGTCACCGCGGCGATGCGCGAGAGCAGGTAGCGCATGCGCGTGACCGGCCGCGCGAAGTAGATCTGGTGGGCGCCCGTCGCGCGGTCGGTCGCGATGACGCCCGCGCACGCGACGGCGGGCAGCACGAAGCCCGCGAGCGCGCACTGCTCGGAGATGCGCCAGAGCCGCGCGACGATGCCCGCGGTCGTCGGTGCGAGCAGCTCCGCGACGAGCTGCGACGGGTCGCCGTTGTCGCTGAACGCCACGAACGCGCCCGACGCCTCGGGCAGACGGTTGCGTCCGCCGAACGCGTCCGGCCCGACGGCCAGGGTGATGAACGTGATCGCGGCGTACACGAGGCCCGGGTAGAAGCTCAGGATCGCCGCGAGCAGCCAGAGCCACCAGCGCAGCCGCGGACGCACCGCCGTCCACACGAGCGCGCCGAGTGCGTGCCGCGGGCGCAGCGTGCCCTCGAAGCGGCGGTAGCCCTGGTCGAAGACCGGCATCAGGCGCGCGCCTCCGCCGCCCCTTCGACCGCGCGCAGGAACACGCCCTCGAGCGACTGCTCGACCGTGGCGAGCCGCCGGACGACGCAGCCGGCGGCGTGCGCCGCGCGGAAGATCTCGCGCGCGCCGGCGCCGTCGGGCACGCGCACGACGAGCGTCTCGCCGTCCTGCGCCGCGAAGTGCATGCCTGCCGCCTCCGCCGCGGCGCGGAAGCGCGCCTCGTCGCCGGACACGCGCACGTGGAACGTGCCGCGCTCGAGCTTGCGCACGTCGTCGACGCTGCCCGACAGCGCGACGGTGCCTTCGCGCAGCACGACGACGTGTTCGCACACGGCCTCGACGTCGTGCAGGAGGTGCGAGCAGAGCACGATGCTCTTGCCGTGGTGGCGCGCGAGGTCGTCGACCAGCGCGAGCATCTCGTCGCGGCCGTCGGGGTCGAGCCCGTTCGTCGGCTCGTCGAGGAAGATCAGCTCCGGGTCGTGGACGAGCGCCTGCGCGAACCGCAGCCGCTGGCGCATGCCGGTCGAGTACTCCTCGACGCGGCGGTAGCGCGCCTCGCCGAGCCCGACGTAGTAGAGGATCTCGTGTGCGCGCTGCTGCGCGGCGCGGCCCGGCAGGCCGCAGAGGATGCCGGCGAGCCGCACGGACGCGGCACCGGTCAGGCCGGAGACGTACGCGTCCACCTCGGGCATGTAGCCGACCGCGCGGCGGACGGCCATCGGGTCGGCCGCGACGCGCAGCCCGAGCACCTCGGCGTCGCCGCGGTCCGGCTCGAGCAGTCCCAGCAGGACCTTCAGGAGCGTCGACTTGCCCGCGCCGTTCGGGCCGAGCAGGCCGACGGCGCCGCGCGGGAAGGCGGCGTCGAGTCCGCGCAGGGCGCGCACGGCACCGAAGCGCTTCTCGAGTGCGGTGACGCGGACGACGGGGGCGGTCGAGGTCAAGGAGCGGGCGAGTCTCGGGACGGCGGTGGCGGAGACCGGGGACGCGACGGCACCCCGCGCTGCGGCGGTGCTCTCAGCGACGCGTGCGGGTCACTCCCAGACGACGCGCTTGTCCTTGAGCTCCCTGATGCTCTTCACGAAGTCGCGACCCTTCTCGATGACGTCCGGCTTGTCGAGCAGGCTCGCGCTGTACGTGATGCTCACGACGTACGTCGCCGTCTCCTTGTTGTCCGACCAGATGTACCACTCGCGCCGCTCGCGCTCGCCGGAGTCCTTGTCGGTCGCGACCGCGGCGGCCTCGACCTTCGGGACCGGCAGGCTGCACTTCTTCGGCTTCTGGCACTGGTCGTCGATCACGTCCTTCGAGCCGCGCCGGAAGTTCTCGTAGTACGCCTCGCAGAGCTTCTCGACGTCCGTCGGCGAGACGGAGTCGCCGTAGTTGTCGAAGGTGATGACGGTGTTCGACTGCGAGTTGCCGTTGCGCGTGAAGTGGATCCACTTCTGGACGACGACGGTGATCGAGTTGTTGCCGGCCGCGGACGAGTTGACGGTCCACTTCGCGAGGAGCTGCAGGCCGTCGGTGTGCTTCAGCCCGTCGCGCTTCTCCTTCGACCAGCGCTTGTCCTCGAGCTTCGCCGCGTCGACCCAGTACTTCAGGTCGTAGAACGTGTAGCCGCCCTTCTTCTCGCCCTCGTAGTCGGCGCGCACCTTCTCGCGCTGCTCCGCCATCTGCTCGGGCGACAGGTCCTTCGCCCCGGCGACGGACGACAACGTGAGCAGGCCGGACGCGGCGGCGCAGAACGCGAAGAGCAGCCAACGGGTGCGCATGGACTTCCTCCTGGTGGCGCCGAGGATAGCACCCTCGGTCCCGCACCGCACGTCCGCGACGCAAGGGGCGGGCCGGGGCCGGGCGAGGCGCCGCGCGCGCTCAGCGTCCTCCGCCGGGGACGCCGCGTGTCCCCGGCGCGCCCCCGTACTCCGTGCCGTTCGGGTGCTGGCGGCGCCACGCGCCGGCCTCCCAGTGGGTGGCGAAGATGCGCGCGAGCGGCGGGCCGCCGTCGTCGGCGGCGCCCGTGCGGACGTCGAAGGTCACGCCGTCCGGCGTGCCGACGCGCGGCGGGTCGGAGCCCGGCACCGCCGCGAGCCGGAGGACGTCGCCGCCGCGCCGCCGATCGTACGCCAGCGCCGTGCGTCCCGGCGCGTCGCGCACCACGGCGACCGGGACCCCTGCGAGCTCGTCGAGCAGGCAGCCCTGCGCGGCGTCGACGTCGGCGAAGCGGTAGAGCCGGAACGCGCCCGGCAGGTCGACGCCGAGACCGAACTCGAGCAGGGCGTTGCGGTCGGCGTAGACGTCGCGGTCGGTCGGCGCGGGCGCGCCGGCGGACTTCGGCAGCACGAGTGTCCCCGGGTGCGCGGCGCGCCACGCGGCGAACGTCGTCAGCGACGTCGGGAAGCGCGCGAGCGCGCGGCCGCGCAGCGGCCCGGCGACGGCCCAGCCCGTCTGGTGGTGCCACAGGCTGTCGGTCTCGCGGTCGTAGAGCAGGTACGCGTTGCGCCACAGCCAGCCGCTGTGCCCGAAGTGCAGCGTGCGGCCGTCGACCTCGCGGGCGTGGACCACGCCCGTGCGGCAGAGCGGTCACCAGCACGCCAGCAGCTCGAGGCCGTCGAGCGTGTGCTCCACGATCTCGTGGTGGTTCAGCAGGTTGACGGGGTACGCCACCTGGGCGCGGCCGGTGTCGAGACCGAGCACGACCTCGTCCGGCGCGACCTCGTGGTGCGCGTCGGCCGGGACGAGCGGCGGGTCGCGCAGGGGGACGAAGCAGTCGCGGACGCCGCGCGTGCGGTCCACCTCGGCGAGGAACGCCGCCTCGTCGGGCAGGTCTCCGGGCAGCGGCGGCCGGCGCTCCGGGCGCACGCCGCCTTGCCCGCACGCGGCGAGCGCGACGAGCGCCACAAGCGCGACCCTCTGCGCAGTGAGCGGACGGAGGGGCGCGGACGCGTACACGACGCGCCGAAGCTACGCGTGCCGCGCCCGGCGGCGCGACGGATAGCATCGCGCCCGTGATGCGCCGCCGAGCCGTGCCCGGGGTCGTGCGCAGCGTGGTGGTCGGCGTGCTCGTCGGCGGCGCCGCGCTGACGGCGATCCGCGGCGGCGCCGCGCAGGACGTGGAGCAGCCGCCGGAGCCCGCGTCCCCCGAGCCGCAGGCGGAGCCCGGCGAGTCGGCCGCGGACGGGGCCGATCCGACGGCGCGGCAGCGTGCGGCGCTGCGCGTCGCGTTCGACGAGGCACGCGCGACGTACGCCGCGGCCGCGCCGCGCATCGCCGCCGCGCACCGGGAGCTGGAGGCGCGCCGCTGGGACGCGGCCGCACGGCAGCTCGCGGCGGTGGCGGAGGAACTGCGCCCGAGTGCGCTGCTCGGCGGACTGCGCGACGAGTGCCTCTACAACGCGGCCTGCGCGTACGCGCGCTCCGGCAGCGCCGACGAGGCGTTCGCGGCGCTGCGCGAAGCGCTCGTCCACGGCGTGCGCGACGCCGCGCGGCCCGAGGGCGACCGCCTCGTGGTCCAGCGCGGGCTCACCGTCGCGCACCTGCTCGTCGATCCCGACCTCGCGTCGCTGCACGCGCTGCCCGCGTGGGAGGAGCTCGTCGCGCCGCTCGTCCGCGGCGGGGACGCGCCGCTGCTGGTGCGCACGGCCGCGGCGGCTCCGGACGGCGCGCGCGTGCCGGGCGTGGTCGTGCTCGCGCCGTCGGGCGCGGGTGCCGCGGACGTCGCGGCGGAGCTGGCCGCCGCGCTCGACGCGCAGCCCGCCGTGCTCGCGATCGTCGACGGCCCCGTGCGCCCGCGGCCGGGCGTGCGGGCGTGGCTGCTCGAGGACGGCGACCGGCGCTTCGGTGCGGCGCGCGCCGGCGCGGCCCTCGACGCGCTGCGCGCGGACGCGCGCGTCGACCCGGAGCAGGTGCTCGTCGCGGCCGCAGACCCGGCGGCCGTGGTCTGTGCGCTCGACGCCGCGCTCGCGCGTCCGCGCGACGTGGCGGGTCTCGTGCTCGGACCGTCGCGCTTCGACGCGGCGTGGCACGCCGACGCGCTCGCGGCGCTGTCCGCTGCCCGGGCGGGCACGACGCCGTGGCGCGTCGTGCAGGTCGGTACGGCGCCCGCGGCGACGCAGTCGCTGCGCGCCGCCGGAGCCGACGTCGTCGACGGCGCCGCCGACGCGCGCGCCGCGCTCGTCTCGTGGTTCGTTCCCCGCTGACACTCCGGAGGCCGCATGCCTGCCCGCCCGCTCCTGCCGCTCGCGCTCGCCGCCGCCGTCGCGCTCGCCGCGTGCGGCTCCACGAACTCCGGCGGCGCGGGCGCGCCGGACGTCTACCACCTGACCGCCGAACGCAACGGGCAGACGGTGCAGGTCGCACCCGGCCAGCGCATCGCCGTCGTGCTGCCGACGGTCGCGGGCTCGCCCGCACGCTGGACGCCCGAGATCGGCGACACGTCGGTGCTCGTCCCGAGCGGCGGTCCGCAGACGCTCGCGCCGCGCGGCGGCGGGGGCGCGGTGATCGGCGGCGCGCAGGGCTACGAGCGCGTCGAGTTCCAGGCGCGCGCGAGCGGCACGTCGTCGCTGCGGCTCACGCGCGTGCGCCCCGTCCGCGAGGGGGGCGGGGTCCAGACCTTCCAGGTGACGATCCAGGTCGGTCGCTGACCGGCGGCGCGCCGGGCCGCGCGTCAGGCCACGTCGCCGGCGTGGCCCTCGACCCACTCGCTGCCGTCGGCGAAGCGCTCGCGCTTCCACACGGGGACCGAGCGCTTCACCTCGTCGATGACGTCGCGGCAGGCGGCGAACGCCTCCGCGCGGTGCGGCGCCGACACGGCGATCGCGATCGACGCGGCGCCGATCGGGACCTCACCCGTGCGGTGCCAGCACGCCACGCGCACCGCGCCGTGCCGCGCGCGCGCGGCCTCGCCGATCGCGCGCAGGCGGCGCACCGCCATCGGCTCGTAGCACTCGTACCACAGCGTCAGCACGGGCCGCTCCACGCGCGCCGCGTCCGCCGACGTCGCGCGCGACGTGCCGAGGAACGACGCGATCGCACCCGCGGCCGGGTCGGCGACGAGCGCGACGAGCGCCGCGAGATCGAGGGGCTCCGGCGTGACGCCGTACGGCTCGCGTGCGGTCGGGCCGGACCCGCCCGACACGGGCGGCAGCACGGCGAGCGTCTGGCCGTCGCGCAGCCGCGCGTCGCGCGGCGCGAACTCCTCGTCCAGCGCGGCGCGGCACGTCGCGAGCACGTCGGCCAGCGCGGGCCGCTCGCGCGCGAGCTGCTCGAACACCGCGCCGACCGTCGCGTCCGCGGGAGCGTCGAGCACGATCTCCGCGGCCCCGGCGCGCTCGCGCGCGACGGCGAAGAGCAACACGCGGACGCGCATCAGCCGGCGCTCGCCGTGCACGTGCGGAAGAGCGCGTCGCGCAGCTCCGGGGAGCGGCGCGCCTCGATCACCACGCGGCGCATGCGGTCCGGGTTGAGCGGACGCGGGCCGTCGCCCGAGGGCGGCGCCCAGCGGGACGCCGTCTGCGCGCCGACGACATCGTCCGCACCCGCGGAGAACAGCAGCGCCGCGAGCTTGTGTCCCGTGACGTGCGCGTCGACCGTCACGTGCTTCACGCAGTGCCCCAGCGCGAGGCGCGCGAGTGCGCACGCCAGCAGGTCCTCGGTGCCGGCCGTCCCGTCGAGCGGGCTCGCGCCCTCGCTGCGATCGGGCAGCGGGACCACCGAGAGCACGCGCCCGGCGTGCTCCGCCGCGTCGCGCACGGCCAGCAGGCGGTCGACGAACGCCGCGTCCACGCCGCCCTTCGCGTAGCCGACCGGCACCGCCGTCTCGTACCCCTGGTCGAACGCGAGGCGGTGCACGGCGATCGTGCGCAGGTCGGAGCCCTCGCCGGGCTCCCAGTCCAGAGTGTCGAGCCCCGCCCTGCGCAGCTCGCCGAGCACGTGGCGCGCGTCGCTCCCCTCCGCCGCCGCGATGGCGTCGATGCGGCGCGCGGAGAACGCGCGCAGCGTGAGGTCGGGCCGCGCGACCTTGACCGTGCGCACCATCTCGAGGGCGAGCCCGAGCGGCAGGTCGGGCGGCAGCGCGCCGACGATCTGCGCCTCGGACGAGGCGATGCCGCCGAGCGCGTCGGCGGCGTGCGAGACGCGCGTCGCGTCCTCCGCGGCGAACGGCACCCCCGGCGCGCGGACGCGCAGCGTCCACGGGTGCAGCACCACGGCGCCGCTCGCGTGCTCCCGGGCCGCGTCCGCGAGTGCGGCGGCCGCCAGGGGACTGCCGCACGAGACGACGCGCAGGAGCTCGTCGCGCGCGAGGCGCGCGCCGCGGACGGCGCGGTCGCCGAGGTCGGCGAGACCGGCCGACGCGAGCACCTGCTGCAGGATGCGGGACGGGCTCATGGGGGTCCGGGCTAACGCCGCGCCGCGACGGACGCAGGGACCTGGTCGAACGCCTCGGCGGGGAGTGCGAGGTTCTTCGGGTCCGCGCCGACCACCTCGCGCAGCCGCTCCGGGCTGTCGAGGAAGCGCGCCTCGACGGGCTCGTAGTAGAAGTTGCGCTCCTGCGGCACGAACCCGGCGGCGCGGATGACGGCGTGGATCTCGGGCGAGAGCATGCGGTAGGAGACCCCTGCGGACGAGACGACGTTCTCTTCGATCATCGTCGAGCCCATGTCGTTGCAGCCGAACCAGAGCGCGGCCTGGCCCACCTTCGGACCCATCGTGACCCACGACGACTGGAAGTTGCGCACGTTCTGGAGATAGAGCCGCGCGACGGCGAGGGTGCGCAGATACTCCGCGCCCCCGGCGGGCTCGTCGGCCTTCAGCGCGTGCGTCGGCTGGAACAGCCAGCAGATGAACGCGGTGAACCCCGCGTCGCGTCCGCCCGCTGCCGCCAGCGCATCGTCCTGCAGGGCGCGGAGGCGGTCGAGGTGCTCGATGCGGTCGACCGCGCGCTCGCGGTGGCCGAACATCATCGTCGCCGTCGTCCGCATGCCGAGCGCGTGCGCCTCGCGGTGCACCTCGAGCCACTCGTCGGCCGTGCACTTGAGCGGCGAGATCGCGTCGCGCGCGTAGTCCGTCAGGATCTCCGCGCCGCCGCCCGGGATCGAGTCGAGGCCCGCCGCGCGCAGGCGCTCGATCGTCTCGCGCACCGAGATGCCGCTGACCGCCGCGATCTTCTGGATCTCGGGCGACGACAGCGCGTGCACGTGGACGCCGAACGACTTGCAGAACGCGATCAGCTCGGCGTACCAGGCGACGTCCCACTCGGGGTGCGTGCCGCCCTGCATCAGGATCTGGTTGCCGCCGAGGGCCTGCGTCTCCTCGATCTTGCGCGCGAGCGCCGCGCGCGAGAGCACGTAGCCCTCCTTCGCACCGGGCGCCGCGTAGAAGCTGCAGAAGCGGCAGTACGAGTCGCAGACGTTCGAGTAGTTGACGTTGCGGTCCACGATGTAGGTGACGACGCGCTCGGGGTGCAGGCGCGTGCGGACGGCGTGCGCCGCCGCGCCGAGCGCCAGGAGATCCGCGCCCTCGAGCAGCGCGAGACCCTGCTCCGGCGTCAGCCGGCCGCCCGCCACGGCGAGGTCGAGGATGTCGTCGATCGCGGTGGCGTCGCTCACGGGGAGAACCTCCCGGCCCCGACCACGAGGGCCGGGGCCGAGGGTACCACCCGCGGGCCGCGCACGGACGACGCGTCCGCGGGTGGGGATGTGCGCGCGCTGCGGCTACTGACCGTTGGCGGCGTCGAGGGCGGCGCCGATGTCCACGCGGCCGTTCGACGAGTCGCCCGTCACCGGGTCGGTCTCGCCCTGGAGCAGTCCCTCGACGTCGGTGACGGAGAGCGAGGGGTGCGCGCCCTTCAGCACGGCCGCGGCGCCCGCCACGAACGCGGAGCCGAACGACGTGCCCGACCACGTGCCGTACGAGTCCGGCACCGTGCAGCCGTACGGGCCGACGATCGTCTTCGACGGCGCGTAGACCTCGACGTGCGTGCCGCTCGGCGACCACGTGAGCACGACGTCGCTGCCGTCCACGCCGCCGACCACGATCGAGCGCGCGGCGAAGTCGGTGTCGTCATACGGGCCGTTCGCGTCGTTGCCCGCTGCCGTCACGACCACCACGCCCTGCTGCCGAGCCGAGTCGAGGAGGCTCGCGAGCGAGCTCGGCAGGTCCGGGATGACCATGCTCATGTTGATCACGTCCGCGCTCGCGTCGAGCGCCTTGGTGACGCCGCGCCAGAGCGACAGGTCGGTCGCGTAGCCCTCGTCGTCGAGGACGCGGATCGGCACGATCGTCGCACCCGGGGCGACCGCGTGGACGAGGCCCGACACGAATGTGCCGTGGCCGACCATGTGGTCGGTGTGGCCGTCCGCGTCGTCGTCGACCCCGTTGCCGAAGTCCTCGGGGTCGTTGTCGTCGTCGAGCGCGTCCCACGCGCCGGCGCCGATCGACGGCGCGATGTACTCGTGGCCGAGGTCGAAGCCGCCGTCCAGGACGCCCACGACGACGCCGTCGCCGCCCGACCCCGTCGCCCCGATCTGGCCGATCGCGGGCTGCGAGCTCACCGCGAGGCCGTAGATCTCGTCGTCGAGCAGGACGTCGTCCTTCGGCGCGCCGCGCACCTGCCAGTGGCGGTTGCGGCCGGCGTGCACCACGCCCGGGGTCTCGCGCAGGCGGTCGAGCAGCGCGTCCTCGCGGCGCGCGTCGGCCAGCTCGAACACCACGGCGGCGAGCCGCGTGCCGTCGGCACCGCGCACGTCGGTGCGCGTGGTCGCGCGGGCGTCGGGCGCGGACACGCGCACGACGGACTCCACCGCTCCCGCGTCCGCGACGCCGGCGTCGTAGACCACGAGCACCTCGTCGACGCACGCCGTCGGCCGCGTCGTCGGGGCGAAGGCGGCCACGGCCAGCGCGACGGCCGGGACGCCGAACAGCGCGAAGCGAATCGAACGTGAATCGGACATCTCTGGAACTCTCCCTCTGATCCTTCCCCGCTCTGCCGACGCCGACCCGCGCGGCTCACGTCGTGGTGTGGCGCGGCCGCCCGCTGCGGCCGCGTCCCCGTCTGGTACATTCCGCCGCGCCCGGCGCTGGATACGCCGCGTGTGCGACGGCAGGCCCGATCCCGGAGGTCCGACGCTGACGACGGAGCCGCCCGCTTGGGACTGGGAGCAGGCGTACGACCGCTACTGGCGCCTCGTGGCCTCCATCGCGCGCCGTCTGGGCCTGCAGAAGGCGGACGGCGAGGACGTGCAGCAGCAGGTGTGGATGGCCGCGTTCGCGCGGTTCGGCGAGCCCCCCGATCCGGAGGTGCTGAAGCGGTTCCTGGCCGGGACGACCGTCAACGTGGTGCGCAGGCTGTGGCGCACGCGGCGTCGCCGACCCGAGCGCGATTCGCTCGCGGACGCCGACGAGTTCGCCGCGGTCGGCGTGCTCGATCCGGCGGACGTCGTCGCTCGCGCGCTGCGCGAGCAGGCGCTGCGCGAGTGCCTCGAGGCGCTCGACCCCAAGCGTCGCACGCTCATCGACCGGACGTTCCTGGACCCTTCCACGCCCAGCTATGACGAGATCAGCGAGGAACTTGGCATGGCGCGCGGATCCATCGGTCCGACGCGCCAGCGCATCCTGGCCGCTCTCCGCAAGTGCATGGAGGGCAAGGGGTACGACACGTGAATCCGCGTATCCACGGCCCCCGGGCGGGCATTACGTCGTCGGAGGCGGAGCGCACGCGGCGCGTGCGGGGGCTGCCTGCCGCCCTTGGAGGAACGTCGCGTGACCGAGGCTGACCTTCCCGACGACGACGCGCTCTGGCGGCTGGCCGCCGGCGTGTGCGACCCCGAGACCGACGCGCTGCGGGCGCGCATCGCGGCGGGTGACGCGCGGCTCGCGCGCGACCTCGCGTTCCTCGAGGAGATCCGCGACCTGGTCCGCGGCGACGCGGCGCACCGTCGGGAACCGTCGGCGCGCCTCCGCGCGCTGACGCGCGACGCGGACGCGGACGGCGGCGTCGGCGCCGGCTACGGCGTCGAGGAGTGGCTCGAGGCGCTGCCGCTCGGCATGGTCCCAGGCGTCCGGGGCGGCGGGGCCACGGGCAGCGACAGCGTGTTCGCGTGCGTCACGCAGGAGTTCGTCCTGACGGTCTCGCTCCACCCGGAGGGCGTGCCGCAGGGCATGCGCGTGGAGGGGCAGCTCGCACGCCCGGACGGCGGGCCGTACATCGGCGTGGCCGTCACCTACGAGGCCGACCAAGTTCCCGTCGCGCAGGCCGTGACGGACGAGCTCGGCGAGTTCGCGTTCGAGGCGCACGTGGGCAGCGACTTCGCGCTGCAGCTCGAGCTGGAGGGCAGACATCGCTTCGTCTCGGTGTGGCGCGAGGGCGATCAGGACTGACGACGAAGCGCTCGCGCTCCTTCGCGAGGCGGCGCGGCTACTCCGCGAGCGCCCGCGGGAGGCGTTGGGCGCGGCCGTCGCCGTGCGGCGATTCGCGCGGACGGTCGGCTCTGCGCGCGTCCTCTACCTGGCGGGAGTGCTGGCCGCCGACGCGCTGCTGATGCTGTCGCGTCCGCGCGGTGCGTTCCGCATGCACGAGCGGCTGTGGCGGGATCACGGAGCGCGACTCTCCACGCGCGAGATCGTGCACTTCGGGGTGCGCCGCCTCCAGGCGATGTCTCCCGACTTCGCGGCTGCCCGCGGAGATGCACTTGCGCGCGAGTTGCGTGCCCTCATCGAGCCGCCGGAGTTGCACGACCTGCGGGCACGAGCGCTGTTCGCGGTCGCGTCGTGGGAGTTCCGTTGTGACCGTCCCCGGACTGCACTGCGCGACTATCGCTCGCTCGAACGCGACCCTGCCGCCGATCGCCTCGACGGCATCGCGCGTGCCCTCAACCTTGCCAACGCGCTGACCGGAGTCGGCCGTCTCCGCGGCGCAGCACGACACTTCACGCTAGCTCGTGAGGGGGCGTCGACTGCGACCGACGCGACGGGGCGTCTCGCGAACATCGACCAGAACGAGGCGTACTCGGCCATGCGAGCGGGAGAATTGGGGCGCGCGCTCGCACTCTTCGACCGCGCCCTGGTCGCGACCGTCGCCGTCGAGAGTACGTTCAGTTTCGCCGCTCTCTGCCTGGATCGCGCGGAGCTGTTCCTGATGCTCTCGATGCCTCGGGAGGCTCGCGCCGAGCTTGCCCGGATGCGCGGACGCATCGCGAAGCTCAGCGAGCAGGACGCGGCCCATGCCGACTACGTCGAGGCCGTGGCCGCGCACGCGGGCGGGGACGCCGAGCGCGCCGTCGGCCTGTTCCACGACGTCGCAGCGACGTTCACCGACCTCGGGTTCGCGGAGCGCGCCGCGCAGTGTCGTGTGCTCGAGGCGCGCGCGCTGCTCGCGTGCGGGCGCGTCGCTGCGGCGCGTGCGCGCGTCGCCGGCGCACTCGAGGGCATGGCGCGACGCACGGACCCGCGCCGCGTCGCCGCCCAGTTGCTCGCCGCGGAGATCCACGTCGCCGCCGGGGACCTGCCGGCCGCGCGCGTCGCGCTGGGGATCGCGACGGCGCGGGGCGACGCGCGGCTGCCGGCGTGGATGCGCATCGAGGGCGCGCGCGTCGAGGCGCTCGTCGCCGGCGCGTGCGGTGCGCCCGCGGAGCGGCGCGCGGCGCTGCTCCGCGCCGCGGACATCCTCGACGGCTACGTCGGCCGGCTGCCCATCGACGAGTACCTCGTGCCGTTCCTGTCGGCCCGCTCGTGGCTGCACGAGGCGCTGGCGAGCGAGTTGCTCGAGGACGGGTGCGTCGCGGAGGCCTTCGTGGCGGTGGAGCGCGGGCGGGCGCGCGCGCTCCTCGAACTGCTCGGCGGCACCGACGGCGGCGACGCGTCGCTCGCCGAGCTGCGGCTCAGCCGGCTGGAGCGCCAGCTCTCCGCCGCGCAGTTCGCCGTCCACGAGGCCGCGACGCGCCCCGTGCGCCCCGACGAGCGCGTGGTCCGCGCGCGCGACGAACTCGCCGCGCACACCGCCGCGCGCGTGGATCGCGCGGTCGCGGCCGCACCGCGCGCGAGGCCGTGGGAGGGGCTCGCGGCGCGCCTGCCGCGCGACACGACGCTGGTCGAGTACGTGTGGCTCGGGGGGCGCCTGCACGCGTTCGTCGTCCGCGCAGGCACGGTGCGGCACGTGCGCCTCGCGGCCGACGCGGGCGCGCTGCGTCGCACGCTCGAACTGGCCGCGTTCCAGTTCCGCACCGCCCGCACGCGCCCGGCGGCCGCGGCACAGTCGGAGCTCTCGCGGCGCTCGCTCGAGCGCCACCTCGACCGCGCCCGCGAGGCCGTGTGGACGCCGCTCGACGGGCTCGTCCCGTCCGGGCGCGTCGTCGTCGTCGCGGCCGAGGGCCTGCACGTGCTGCCGTTCCACGCTCTCTCGGGCCGCGCACCCGACGGCCGCCCGCGCCGCGTGGTGCACGCGCCGAGCGCGACCGCCTACCTCGCGTCGCGCCGAGGGCGTGCGAGCGACGGGAGCTGCGCCGTGTTCGCGCTGCCCGATGCGATGGCGCCGCAGATCGGCGACGAGGCGCAGGACATCGCCGCGATCTGGCCCGGCACCGAGCTGCGTCTCGACCGCGCTGCGACGCTCGACGCGTTCGGTGCGGCCGCCGCGCGGGCGCGCGTGCTGCACGTGTGCACGCACGGACGCTTCCAGCCGGGTGCGCCGCTGCTCAGCGCGTTCCGCCTGCACGACCGCTGGGTGAACGCGTACGACGTCTACGGTCTGCACGTCGCCGCCGATCTCGTCGTGCTCGCCGCGTGCGAGACCGCGGGGCTCGTGGCGTCGCGCGACGAGGACCGGCTCGGTCTCGTGCGCGCGTTCCTCGTCGCCGGCGCGGGCGCCGTGCTCGCGCCGCAGTGGCCCGTCGGCGACGACGCGGCGCGCGCCTACGTGCGCGCGCTGTTCGGCGCGCTGCGCTCCGGCCGCACCGCAGCCGAGGCCGCGGACGACGCGGCGTCGGCCGTGCGCAGCGCGTTCCCGCACCCCGCCGACTGGGCGGGCTGGTTCCTCTACGACCGCGCGCCGGCGGCGTGAGCGCCGCGGGCCGTCACGGCTCGCGCCAACGCCCGTGCTCCTTCAGCAGCGCGACGAGGCGCTCGTCGGCTTCCGCGTCGGGGACGTTGCGCTCCACGATCTCCTTGCCGACGTACAGGTTGACGAGCCCCGGTGAACTGCCCACGTAGCCGAAGTCGGCGTCGGCCATCTCGCCCGGGCCGTTCACGATGCAGCCCATGACGGCGATCTTCACGCCCGGCAGGTGGCCGGTGCGGGCCTTGATGCGCTTCGTCGTGGACTCCAGGTCGAAGAGCGTCCGGCCGCAGCCCGGGCACGCGATGTACTCCGTCCGCGACGAGCGCAGGCGGCAGGCCTGCAGCACGCCGAGCGCCATCTCGAGCAGGCGCTCCGGCTCGTGCGGGCCGCCGAAGCGCAGCGCGTCGCCGATGCCGTCCGCGAGGAGCGAGCCGGCGACGGCGGCGCCGCGGAGCAGCGCGTCGTCCGGATCCGCGGGCAGGTCGACGTGGACGACGAGCGGCAGGTCGTGCGCCGCGGCGGCGGCGCGACGCGTCGCGACGGAGCCGTCGCCCGCGACGGCGAGCGGCGCGTCCGCGGCGCCGGCGCGCTCGACGCCTGCGTGGTCCGCGTCGGCGACGAGCACGGCGAGCCCCGGCACGGCGCCCGCGAGCTGCGTCCGGAGCTCCGCGTCGGCGGGCGGGAGCAGCACGCCCTCGAGCGCGGGCAGGCCCGGGGCGCGCGGACGCGCCATGCGGCGCAGCCTGTCCGCGGCGTCGGGACGCCGCGCGAAGCCCGGCTCGAGGGCGACCATCGCGAGCACGGGCGCGTCGTGGCCCACGCGGTGCGCCCCGAGCGTGGCCCCGGCGTGCGTCGCGCGGCGCGCGTAGTCGTCCGCGGGCGGCAGGTGCGGCTGCTCCCCGGCGCCCGGAGGCGTCGTGATCGCGCACAGCTCCACGAGGCGCCGCGCGACCGGGATCTCGCGGCACGGGTCCTCGGTCAGCGACACGCGGATCGTGTCGCCGATGCCGTCGAGCAGCAGCGAGCCGATGCCGATCGCGCTCTTCACGCGGCCGTCCTCGCCCTCGCCGGCCTCGGTGACGCCGAGATGGAACGGGTGGTCCCAGCCGAGCTCGGCGAGGCGCAGCGCGAGCAGCCGATAGGCCTGGATCATCACCTGCGGGTTGCTCGACTTCATCGAGAGCACGACGTCGCGGTGGCCCTCTTCCTCGCAGACGTGCAGGAACTCGAGCGCCGACTCGACCATCCCGAGCGGCGAGTCGCCGAAGCGGTTCATGATCCGGTCGGAGAGCGAGCCGTGGTTCGTGCCGATGCGCAGCGCGACCCCGCGCGCCAGCGCCGCGCGCACGAGCGGACGGAAGCGGTCCTGCACGCGGCGCACCTCGGCGGCGTAGGCGCCGTCGTCGTACTCGCGACGGCGGAACGCCTTCGAATCCACGTAGTTGCCCGGGTTGACGCGCACCTTCTCGACGTGCTTCACCGCCTCCATCGCGGCCGCCGGCTGGAAGTGGATGTCGGCGACGAGCGGCACCCCGCAGCCCGCCGCGCGCACGCCGGCGCGGATCGCGCCGAGCGCCTGAGCGGCACGCACCGTGGGCGCGGTGATGCGCACGAGCTGCGAGCCCGCATCGGCGAGAGCGAGCGTCTGCCGCACGGTGGCGTCGACGTCGAGCGTGTCCGTCGTCGTCATGGACTGGACCGCGACCGGGTGGTCGCCGCCCACGTACACGTCGCCGATGCGGACGACGCGCGTGGGGCGCCGGATGGGCCGGCGGAGTGCGTGCGGGTTCGAGGTTCCGTGGCTCACGTCTGGAGGGTACGGGCGCGACGGAGGGCGTCCGCGATCTGGCCGCGCGACGGGTATGCTGCGCGCGCGGAGGCGGTCCGCGGACGGAGGGGGAGCGATGCGACGAGCGGGATGGCTGGCGGCGGCGGCGTGTGCGGCGGCGCTCTGCGCGCCGCACGGGGGAGGGGCTGCGACGTCGGCGCCCGTCCGCTCCGCGCACGCGGCAGAGGAGAACTGGGCGCCGCGGCCGGACCCGGGTGTGAAGGACTGGTACCAGCGCCGCGGCAACGCCGCGCGCTCCGGCCTCAGCACCTTCGAGCCGCTGCGCACGCCGCCCGTGGAGGCCTGGCGCGTGAAGCTCCCGGCGCAGCCGCTCTCGAACGTCGTCTCGTGGGACGGCACCGTCTTCGTCGCCGTCCGCTCGCGCTCGGGTCTCGAGGTGCGCGCGTTCGCGGTGCGGGACGGTGCGGCACAGGGAGTCGCGCGACTGACGGACAAGGCGCTCGACGGCGACGTCGATCTCGCCGTGTGCGGCGGGCACGTGGTCGTGCGCTACGGCAGCACGCTCGCGTTCGTCATCCACAAGGCGGGCGCGTTCCGCATGCCCGTGCTGGTGAAGGACTCCGACCTGCACGGCGCCCCGCTCGTCCACGACGGCACCGTCTACGTCGCGAGCGGCGCGGGCAGCTCGGGGTGGAGGCTCAAGGAGTTCGCGCCGGGCCAGCGCGACGGCAGCCTGACGGACATCCGGTCCGGCGACCGGCCGGCGCGTGCGTCCGACCCGGTGTCCTTCCGCGAGCCGTGGCTGGACGTGCCGGCGACCCTCGACGAGGACGGCGAGTACTACGGCACGGTGCTGCGGATCGGCGCGCAGTTCCCCAGGCAGTCGATCCCGCTGACCGAGAACGGCGTGCACGCGGAGGGGCTGCCCGGGGTCTCGGCGCACCGCCTGAGCGACGGGACCAAAGGCGGCTGGCTGGTCGTCAGCCGCCACGCCATGCGCTCCACGAAGGGAGACGCGACCGGCTGCTACTTCCCCGACTGGGAGACGGGGTTCTACCCGTTCGGGATCGTGAGCGAACCGGTGGTGCTGCGCGGGCGCGCGATCGCCTGGGACGCGGACGGGGAGCTGGTGGATGCGGCGCCCGGCAGCGTGCGCACGCTGCTCAAGCCGGACAACCTGCCTGCGGGCTTCGTGAAGGGGCCGCTCTCGGCGGCGCGCGACGTGCTCTACGTCGGCAACGCGGCGGTCGAGACCGCGTCGGGCCGTGTGCTGTGGTGCATCCCCGGACTGCAGCCCGCGTCGCCTCTCATCCCGTGCGGCAACGCGCGGATCGCGGTGCTGACGCGCGACGACGAGCTCGTGGGCTACGGCGGGGCGGACGCGCAGGAGAGCGGCGCGACGCCGGAGCCGGTCTCGTACGAGCGGCCGCTGGAGGGCGACGGCGTGCTGCTGCGCGACGGCTCGTCCGTGGCCGGCGCGGTGCAGCTGCTCGACGGCGGGCGCGTGCGCGTGACCGCGAGCGGCGGCGCGCGCGAGTTCGGCGCCGACGAGGTGGCGGTCGCCACGAAGGACGGCCGCCGCGTCGGGGCGGGCGACGAGTTCCATGCGTACCGCGCGTGGCGACGCGCCGTCCGCGCGGAGTGTGCGGCGGAGTTCGCGGAGCAGGCGCGTCGCCTGACGACCGAACGCGTGCTCGACGGGGCGCGCGAGATGCTGCGGCGCGCGCGCGACATGGGCCTCGACCAGGCCGAGTTCGAGCGCCTGAGCTCGCGCATGACCGGCCTCACTCCCACGGCGAGTGCGGATGCGCGCTGGGAGCGCGTCGAGCGCGAGTTCGCGGCGCAACGGAAGAAGCTCGCGCAGGGCTTCCTCGACGGCGCCGCGTGGCTGGCTCAGCGCGGGTTCGCGACCGGCGCGGCCGCGCTCTTGGCCGACGTCCCGGACGTCGACCCGAACTCGACGACGTGGCACGCGAAGGCGCGGGAGCTGGCCCCGGCGGAGTTCCCGTTCCGCGAGCGCGACGACGCGGGTCCGCAGTGGAGCCGGTGGGCGCGGGCCCTGCTGCCTGCCGGTGCGCGCTTCCTCTCGCCGTCCGCGCCGGAGTGGGGGCGCGTGCGCTTCGCGCCGTGGTCGTCGGGCTGCGTCGGTCTCGAGTCGCGCAACCTGCGGCTGTTCAGCCGCTCCGAGGACCCCGAGGTCGTCGGCGCGTGTCTGCAGCGCGGCGAGGCCGCCGTGCGCGCGCTCGAGGAACTGCTCGGCGGCGGCGACGCCGCGACGACGCCTCCGCCGCTCGTCGTGCTGCTCCACAAGAACCAGAAGGAGTACCTCGCGGAGCGCGCCCCAGGGGGCTCCGCTCCGCCGTGGAGCGCCGGCTACTTCTCGCCGGTCGACGGCATCTCACGCTTCTTCGTGCCCGGCGAGGGCGGCGTCGGCGACCCGCTCGGCCGCAGCCTGTACTCGACGCTCGCACACGAGCTGACGCACCACTGGATCGACCGCCGCTGGGCGGCCGACAGCTCCGGCGCATCGACGCCCGGGTACTGGGTGGTCGAGGGCATCGCGAGCTTCGTCGGCGACCAGGTGGCGGACTCCGAGCCGCACGAGGTGCACCTCGACGACCCGCGCGTCACGTCGATCGACGCGATGGCGCAGGCCGCCGCCGCAGGCAAAGCGCTGCCGCTCTCGTCGTTCGTGGACCTGAGCCACGAGGGCTTCGCGCGCCTCGGGGACAAGCCGCTCGTCACCGTGCAGCTGCGCAACACGCTCGGCGGGCGCATCCTGTCGGAGCGCGCGCTCTTCTACGAGCAGGCGGCTGCGCTCACGTTCTTCCTCGCGAACCGCCGTGGTGACGACGGGCGCGAGCGGCTGAAGCGCTACCTGTGGGCGCACTACGCGGGGAACGCTCCGCGCGGCGGCTGGAAGCCGCTCGGCTTCGCCGACCAGGCGGCGTTCGCGAAGGACTTCGCGGCGTTCCTGGCGGAGCTGGCGGGACGACCGGTGCGGCTCGAGGCCGGGCCGATCGTCGCGGGCGCAGCCGATCTCCCCGCAGCCGGCGAACCAGCCGGTGCCGGCGCGGGCGCGAAGGGCAGCAGCGCGCCGCGCCCGGGCGACGACGCGCCGTTCGAGATCGGCGACGAGGTGTGGGTGCTCATCGAGGGCAAGTACCGCGCGGGGAACATCACCGGCGAGATCGACGGCGAGTTCTGGGTCTCGTTCGGCATGGACGGCGTCGCCCAGAAGGTGCGCGTGCCGAAGTCGCTCCTGCGCCACCGCTGAAGCCGCGGACGCCGCTGCGCGCGGACGCGACGGGCCGCACGCGCAGAAGCCACCGCGCCTGGCCGACCCTCCGACCCGCGACGGCGCGGACGCGTGCCAGGTGCGTGCGCGTCCCGCTACGATGCGCGGCCCCCCCGCATCCCCCGAGAAGGAGTGCTCGCATGCCCGCGTCCGTCACACGACCCCTCGCCGCCGCGCTCGCGCTCGTCGTGGTCGCGGGGCACGCGCGCGCGGCGGACGGCGCGGATCCCGACATCCCGTTCACGCGCCGCGTGCTCGGCAACGGGCTCACGGTGATCGTGCACGAGGACCACAAGGCGCCGGTCGTCGGCGTGGACGTCTGGTACCACGTCGGATCGAAGAACGAGCGTCCCGGCCGGACGGGCTTCGCGCACCTGTTCGAGCACCTGATGTTCAACGGCAGCGAGCACGCCGACGACGACTGGTTCCAGGCGATGGCGCGCTACGGCGCGACCGGCGTCAACGGCACCACGAACAACGACCGCACGAACTACTTCGAGACGGTCCCGAAGGGCGCGCTCGACGCCACGCTCTGGCTCGAGTCCGATCGCATGGGCCACCTGCTCGGCGCCATCGACCAGGCCAAGCTCGACGAGCAGCGGGGCGTGGTCCAGAACGAGAAGCGGCAGGGCGAGAACGAGCCGTACTCCGCGGTCTGGCGCCTGCTGCCGGCGCTGACCTATCCCGAGGGACACCCGTACTCCTGGTCCGTCATCGGCTCGATGGAGGACCTCGACGCCGCCTCGCTCGACGACGTGCACGCGTGGTTCAAGGCGTACTACGGCGCCGCGAACGCCGTCATCGCGATCGCCGGCGACGTCGACACCGAGCAGGCGTTCGCGCTGGTCGAGCGCTGGTTCGGCGACATCCCGCCCGGCCCGCCCGTCACGCGACCGGAGGAGTGGATCGCGAAGCGCACCGGCACGGTCCGCGTCTCCGTCGAGGAGCGCGTGCCGCAGGCGCGCGTCCACATGGTCTGGAACACCACACCGTGGGGGGCGCACGACACGCACATGCTCGAGCTCGCCGCGGGCACGCTCGCGCGCGGCGAGGCGTCGCGCCTGCGCGCGCGGCTCGTGACGCGCGACGGGCTCGCGACCGACGTCACCGCGTTCCAGGACGACTCCGAGATCGCCGGTCAGTTCCACGTGTGGGCCACCGTCGCGCCCGGCGCCTCGCCGGCGGCGGTCGAGCGCGCGCTCGACGAGGAAGTCGCCCGCCTGCTCGCCGAGGGGCCGAGCGCAGACGAGCTGGCGATCGAGAAGGCGCAGGTGCGCGCGCGCTTCCTGCGGCGCATCGAGCGCGTCGGCGGGTTCGGCGGGAAGGCCGACGTGCTCGCGATGAACGAGGTGTTCGGCGGCCGACCGGACGCGTGGAAGGACTGGCTCGCCGACGTCGCCGCCGCCACGCCCGACGCCGTGCGCGACGCGGCCCGCCGCTGGCTGTCCGACGGTGCGCTCGTCGTGGAGACGCGCCCGTTCGGCAGCCCGCGCGCGCGCGCCGCCACGGAGGAGCGCTCGGCGCCGCCGCCGGTTCAGCCGGCGGCCGACGCACGTTTCCCGGAGACGTCGCGCGGGCGGCTCGAGAACGGCATGCGCTGGATCGCCGCCCCGCGCCCCGGCACGGGCACCGTCCGCATCGACGTGCTGCTCGACGTCGGCTACGCGGCCGACGCGCCCGACGCGTGGGGAACGGCCCGACTCGTGGGCGACCTGCTCACCGCCGGCACCACGCAGCGCACCGGCGAGCAGCTCCAGCGCAGCCTCGAGCGGCTCGGCGCGGAGTTCTCGGTGGACACGTCCGCGGACACGACCCGCGTGACGGTGTCGGTGCCCGGGAGCGCGGTCGCCGACGCCGCCGAGCTGCTCGCGGAGGTCGTCCTCTCGCCGAGCTTCCCGGAGGACGCGCTCGAGGTGCGGCGGCGCACGCAGCTCGCGGCGATCGCACAGGAGGGCGTGGATGCGCGTGGCATCTCGCGTCGCGTGCTGCGCGGACTCCTCCTCGGCGCGGGGAGCCCGTTCGCGGCACCGACGTCGGGCACCGGCGCGGCCGATGTCGTCGCGCGGCTCCGGCGCGACGACGTCGTCGCCTTCCATGCCGCATGGTTCCGTCCGGCGTCGGCGACGCTCCTGGTGGTCGGCGACATCGACGCAGCGGCCGCGGCGTCGGTCGCGCAGGCATTCGCCGCCTGGGGCGGCGGCGCCGCGCCGACGAAGGCGCTGCCGACGGCCCGCTCCGCGGCGCCGGCGCGCATCCACCTCGTGGATCGCCCCGGCGCGCCGCAGTCGCTGCTCGTCGCCGCGCAGTTCGTTCCCGCGCGCGGCGGACCCGACGATGCCGCGCTCGACGTGCTGAACACGATCCTCGGCGGCAGCTTCGTCTCGCGGCTCAACATGAACCTGCGCGAGGACAAGCACTGGTCCTACGGCGCGCGCTCGAACCTCGGCGACGAGCGCGGCGCGCGCGTGCTGTCGGCGTTCGCGTCGGTGCAGAGCGACCGCACGGCGGACTCGCTCGTGGAGATCGCGAAGGAGCTGCGCGGGATCGCGGGCGCCGTCCCGCCGACGGCGGCCGAGATCGAGGCGGCGCGCGCGTCGCTGACGCTGACGCTCCCGGGCCGCTGGGAGGCGACGCGCGCGGTGTGCGAGTCGCTCGGCGAGCTCGTCACGTTCGGGCTGCCGGACGACTGGTTCGACGGCTACGCCGCGCGCATCCGCGCCGTGGGCCCCGAGGACCTCGCGCGCGCGAGCGCTCTCGTGCACCCGGACTCCGTGGTGTGGCTCGTGGTCGGGGACCGCGCGAAGGTCGAGGCGGCGCTCGCCGCCACCGGGCTCGGCGAGGTCGTCGTCATCGACGCGTCCGGCCGGCCCGTCGCGCGCTGACGCCCCGCCGCGCGCTCAGTCGTCGTCGCCGGACGCGAGGACGCGCGCGATCTCCAGGTTGAGCAGATCGACTTCGGGGTCGATCTCCTTCGCGAGCGCGATGATGCGCTCGGACTCGGCCTTGCGCTGCATGTTCAGCAGGTGATAGCCGAGCTCGGCCCACACCGCGGCGTCGAGCGGGTCCACCTGCGTCGCCTGCTCCAGCACCTTCAGCGCCGCCTCGTCGCCCTCGCCCTTCAGCAGCAGGCACTTCGCGTACGTCACGTAGACCTGCGCGTTGCGGCTGCCCGCGTCGATCGCCTCCTTCAGCAGGCGCGGCGCGCGGAACTTCCAGCGCCCCTGGCGGAACGCCGACGTGCCCGCCTGCTCGAGCGCCAGCACGCCGCCGCCCTGCAGACCTCGGATGTACGCGTACCACTCGTCCTGGAGCGCGTCGAGGTCCTTGACCTTCACCTTCTTGAGGAAGAGGTCGCGGCACACCTCGCCCGAGACGGTCGTGAAGTTCATGCCGAACGCCTTGTGGTCCACGCCACGTCCGCGCGCGAGCTCGCTGAAGAACGAGCGGAAGCCCGCCGAGTACTTCGGCGACTCCATCATGAAGTGGACGAACGACCAGCCCCAGTAGTAGTGCCGGTAGTCGCGCGACTCGTCGGCGAGCAGGTCGGACAGCGGGAAGAACTTCTCCGCGGCGACGTCGGCCTGGAGCTCCGCGAGCCGGCCCATCTGGATCGCGCCGACCTGCATCGACTTCGTCGCCGGATCCCACGTCGCGGAGCCGTAGTACTCCGCCATCGCCTCGTTGACCCAGTGCGGGTACTGGAAGCGCTCGTCGAGGAGGTCCGTCAGGTAGTGGTTCGTCTCGTGGAACATGACCGCGAGCGTGTTCGCGGGCTGCCTGCGGTCGTGGAAGAAGTGCAGCTCGCGCGGCTCGACGAAGCGGTAGTAGCCGATCACGCCGCGCGGCGCGCCGCCGATCTCCTCGAACGACTTCAGGTCGCGGTGGAAGCAGACCGTGAGCTTGCCCCAGTCCTTCGGGACCCGCGTCTTCCAGAGCTTCGAGAACTCCTCGAAGTACGTCTCCATCAGCGCGGAGTACTCCTCGTTGATGGCCGGCGGCAGCGTGGACTCGAACTTGAAGTGCTTCGTCTCGAACTGGTAGCGGTCCACCCAGTTGCGGTGGCGCGCCTCCTCGGCGAGCTGGGCGACCCGCTTCTCCTGCTCCTCGCGCAGCTTCTTCTCGCGGTACTCGACGGTGACCCAGCGCTTGTTCCAGCGCACGAAGCCCTTCTCGCGCATCTCCCGCTCCTCGTCGGTGCGGGGTTCGTACGCGGGCGTGCCGTCGATCGTCACCTCGTCCACGAGGTCCGCGCGGACGTGCACGGTGCCGTGCTCGTAGAGCAGGTCGACGCCGTCGTCCTTCTTCACGATCTTCACGCCGTCGACCATGCGCCCGTCCTTGAGGACGAGCTGGTCGGCGCGGGCGCTCCCGGCGAGGAGCGCCGCGAGCGTGAGTGCGGCGAGCGCGAGCGCGCGGCGGCTCACGGCAGGTCCGACCTGTAGAGGCGGTCGAGCGCGTCCCAGTCCTTCTCGGTGAAGTCACCGAACGCCTTCTCGACGATGGACTGGAGCTTCTCCTTCTCCTTCGCGCGCCAGCTCGTCTGCCGCGCCTTGAACAGCGCGTCCTCCTCTTCCTCGCTCTCCGGCTGCTTCTGGGGCTCCGCGTGTTCGGCCTTCTCGCGCTCGTCCTCCTCGCGCAGCACCTCGTCGAGCGCGGCGAAGTACGAGGGCAGCACGTCCCGGAAGCGCTTGGACCGCGACGCCTTGCCGGCCACGAGGAACTCCGCGAAGAAGCGCAGCTGCGACCAGCTCCCCTCCGACTTGAAGAGCTCCTCCGACGTCATCGTGAAGAAGTCGCGGACGTGGAGCAGCTTCTTCTGCTTCTCGAGCTGCGCCATCTCCACGAGCTGGCCCGTGTACGGCACGAGCACGATCTTGTTGCCCTTGCTGTACGCGTCGGAGACCACGTCGGCGAGCCCGTTCTCGAGCCAGGCCGGCGCGCCCCATCCGAAGCGCTCGTCCTTGTCGCGCAGCCAGGCGCGGTAGAGCTCGCGGTTGGCGCTGCCGAACGTGAACGACGCGAAGTCGGACTTGTACGTCACGACCTCCGGTGCGTCGCTGAACCAGCCGCGCGAGTTCTGATACGTGACGTACTCGTCGTTGTCGGCGCAGATGCGCAGGATGCACTTCCCGACGTAGCCGTCGCCGAGGAAGTCGAGGTTGTCGTCGAGCCACTTGCGCAGCGCCTCGGCGTGTTCGGTCATGCCCTTCGTGAAGCGCTTGTCGGCGTGCGACACGACCAGGAAGTGCTTCGACTCCGTGACCGTCCAGTCCTTCGGCAGCCCGTCGCGGATGCGGGCCGCCATCCGGTTGAACGCGTCGTCGCGGTCCTTCTGCCGCTCCTCGGGGGTGCGCTCCTCGTCGTCCTTGTCGGGATCGACCACGCGGATCGTCGAGCCGGTGACCTCGCCGCCCGGGAGGGCGCCGGTGCGGGCGCTCAGCTTGAAGGTGCGGAACGCCGCCAGGATGTCCGGCGCGAGCTTCTTCTCGTGGTCGGCGAAGAAGTGCGAGATGAGACCCCACTCCGCGTCGGGGCCCTCGAATGCCCAGCACAGCACGCGCCGCTCGCCGGTGACGAGCTTGTCCACGGTGATCTCGTACTGGTGCACGACCATGTCGTCGATCTGCGCGTCCTCCTCCTTCACGAAGTGGAAGCCGCCGATCCCGCGGCAGTACTCCTCGAGGTAGGCGCGGATGGACTTCGTGGACTCGCGGTGCACGACGATCTCGCCGTCGTCCTTCTTCTCGACCTCGGCGCCGCTGCGCTCGGTGACCGCGTTCGGGAGCACGACGACGTCCAGGTTCGGGCGGAGCGACGAGTAGAAGCCCGTCGATACCTCCGCGGCCTCGTACTCGCGGTCGCAGAGGAAGCGCGCCACGAGCCAGTCGCCCTCCTGCGCGAGCGGCATCCGCTCCCACTTGCGCGGCGGCCGGATCTCGTAGCCGAGCTTCTCGTCCTTGTACGTGTCCGCCCGGGCCGTCTCCGGCGCGAGCGCGGCGCCCGCGGCGAACGCGAGCGCGACGACGGCGACGTGTCGCTTCATGGTCTGCGCCTCCCCTTGCGCGGTGCGTCGGCGTCACCGCCGACGGCGTGGAGCGTAACGCCCCTGCGCACGCGTGGGAACAGGCGCGTCGGTCCTCTCGTTCGGCGTCTGCCGACGGAGCGGCGCCGGAGCCGCCTCAGCTGCGCTCGGCGTCGGGTCCGCCGCGCTCTCGCAGGAGCGTGCGACCGGCGACGAGCGCCTGGTCGAGGAGCGCGACCGGGGCTGCGAGCAGCGCGCCGATGAGCAGCCCGAGCGCGCCGCCGATCGCGGCGCCGCGGATGCCCGTGTGGCGCTCCTCGCCCGGCCGGCCGAAGCCCGCCTCGAAGCCGCGCACGCTGCCGTCCTCGACGCGCGGCGCGTTCGGGTCGGGCGTGTACGTGCGCAGTCCGCCGTACGCGCTCAGGGGGCCGCTCGCGCCGAACCCGAAGAGTCCGCCGACGGTGGCGCCGAAGCCGCCGCAGAAGATCGTGATGGCGAGGAAGACGACGAGCAGTCGGGCGAAGCGCATGGGGAGGCCTCCGGCGCGCCAATGTACCGCACGCGCGGCGGCGCGGAGCCGCGGGCGCGGGCTTCAGGAACCGGAAAGAGCTGCGCAAGGCTCGCGCAACACGTGCGACGTACGGTGGACACGTCGGGATCGGACCACGGAAGGAGACGGGCTCGACTCGGACGACGACGGCGAGCTGCCGGCCGACGAAGCGTCGCAGCAGCGCGCGTGCTGATCCCGCTCGGTCTCTCCCTCTCGACGCGGCCGCCGCTCCTCGTGGGCGGCGGTCGCCTGCCCGCCGCGGCGGGCTACCAGGGATCGAGGAGGGCGCGCAGACGCTCGACGATCGCCGGCTCGCGCTGCGCGAGGTCGTGCTCCTCGCCCGGGTCGGTCCGCACGTCGAAGAGCTGCACGCCGCCGTCGCGCGTCGCGATCAGGTGATAGCTGCCGTCGAAGACCGTGCGGAACTCGGTGCGCAGCGGGGTCTCGTCGAGGAGCGGGACGAGCTCGCGCGCCTTGCGCAGCAGCGCGGTGTTCGGACCGTACGCGCCGCGCGAGATGCGCCCCGGCAGGTCGTGGCGGAGCGACACGCCCTGCAGCTCGTCGCGCGGGTCCACCCCCGTGACGTCGAGGACCGTCGCGAAGACGTCCTCGAGGCGCACGACGTCGCGCACCACCGTGCCGCCGCCGGCGCCCCCCGGGTAGCGCACGAGCAGCGGCACGTGGCAGATCGAGCGGTGCATGCTGAAGCGGTGGTCCCAGAGGCCGTGGTCGCCCAGGTTCTCGCCGTGGTCGGACGCGATGACGACGAGCGTGCGGTCGAGCATGCCCTCGGCGCGGAGGCGCTCGAGGTGCTCCGCCACGACCTCGTCGAGCGTCTCGACCTCCGCGTCGTAGAGCTGCGGCAGCAGCGGGCGCACGCGCTCCACGTCCGACGTGCCCCCGAGCGCGAGGCGCAGGGCGTCGTCCGGCCCCCACAGCCGCGCGCGGTCGAGCGTCACGGCGTCCGGAGCGCCCGTCACGTGGCGCTCGGCGATCGCCGCGGGCGGGTCGTAGGGCAGGTGCGGCTCGTAGTCGTTCACGAACACGAACGACGGACGCCCGAGCGAGCGCGAGTCGCGCGCGTACTCGAACGCGCGCCGGTGCGCGTCGCGCGCGTACGGCCGGGGCGTGTCGGGGCGGATGCGCGGCGCGTGCTCGAACCCTTGCGTCAGCCCCAGGCTGTCGCTGATGACGGGGTTGTTCGCGAGGCATGCCGTGCGGTACCCGGCCTCGTGCAGGAGTTCGGCGAGGGTCCATGCCGACGCCGGCAGCAGCCAGTGCTGACTCCCGAGGAAGCGGTGCCGCGGCGGACGCTGGCCCGTGAACAGGGACGCGTGCGCGGGGCCGGTCCAGCCGGCGGGCGACCACGCCTCGGTGTAGACGACGGACTCGGCCGCGAGACGCGCGAGCTGGGGCACGGTGGAGGACGCCGGATCGGTGAACGTGCAGCGGTCCGCGCGCGTCGTGTCGAGCACGATGAGCAGCACGTCGGGAGCGTCCTTCGGCGGCAGCGTCGAGCTCGGGCCGAGCGGCGGGGCGGGCGGAGCCGGCGGCGCGGGAGCGTCGCCGCACGCCCAGAGGCCGGCCGCGCACGCGGCGACGAGCCCGCCCACGGCGAGAACGCGCTTCCGCCTCGCGGCACGTGCGCGCCGCGGGTCGCGGGATGGTGCGGGGGGTGACACGTCGTTCGGTGCGCCGGCTTCGGCGACACGCCTGAGACGTCCCGCGCCGCGCCCGGGTTGCGTGCGTTTCCCGCCGCGCCCGCGCCGCGGTCAGGGGTGGCGCGGGTCCACGAGCTGGAACCAGTTGCCGTCCGGGTCGTGGAAGCACGGGCAGCCAGGGCCGTCGTCGCCCTGCACCGTGAGCCCCCGGGCGCGGAGCGCCTCGAGCGTCCCCTCGAGGTCGTCGGTGTAGAGGATCACGGCCGGTCCCGAGCGCCCGTAGCGCGCGCCCGGACCCGGTGGGGTGCCCGGACGCAGCAGGAACTCGCGCTCGCCGTGGCGCAGCCAGACGACGCGGCCGTCGCACTGGACGTCGCAGACCTCGAAGCCGAGCACGCCCTCCCAGAAGGCGCGGGCACGGGGGATGTCGGTGACGAACACCTCGACGTGGCCGAGGCGGAAGAGGGGGTTGGCGGACATCGGCTCAGGGTACTCACTCTCGGCGCGGGCGCGGCGCCGTCACGTGTTCCGGAGGATGTTGCGGACCTGCTGCTGCACGCCCTCGGAGACGCGGCCCGAGAAGCGCACACGACCGTCGTGCCGCACCTGCACGAACGCGCGCGCGACGCCGCCGCGGGCGAGCGCGTCGGCGACGAGGTCGCGCGCCGGCCGCGCCAGCACGCCGCGCACGACGTCGACGCGGCCGTTCCGCACCCGCAGCACCACGACGGCTCGGCCGACCGGCGCGACGAGGCCGGCGCGCGCCGCGACGAGCCACGCCGCCACGACCGCGAGCGCCGCCACCGCGTAGACCATCGCGCCAGGGTAGCGTTCGTCAGCGACCGGGCTCGGCGCCGCCGCGGAGCGTCAGGATCGAGACCTCGGGCGGGCACAGCAGCCGCACGCGGGGGGCCTGCTTGCGCTCCATGCCGACACCGCGGCTCACGTACACGCGCCGCCCGTCGAGCTCGTGCAGGCCTCCTGCGGCGACCGCCCGGGGCACGCGCGAGAGCGTCATCGGAGGTCCGAAGAGCGGCAGCACGATCTGCCCCCCGTGCGTGTGGCCGGCGACGACGAGGTCCACGCGCGAGCTGGGCCGCAGCGCGAGCGCGAGATCGGGGGCGTGCGTGAGCAGGATGCGCACGTCGTCGCCGGGCGTCGTCTCCAGCGCGTCGAGGAACCCGCGCCCCGGCCAGCGCGACGACCCCGCGATGCGCACGACCCGGTCGCCGACGCGGACCTCCGCGATCTCGTTGCGGAGGACGCGGATCGCCGTGCGCGTCTCGAGCGCCTCGACCGTCGCGCGCGCGTCCACGTCGCCCGGGACGAACCAGACGCCGCCGGGCGCGTCGAGGCGGCGCATCAGCGCCAGGAACTCCTCCTGCGCCGCGGCCCACTGGTGCTCGTACCCCTGGAACGTGTCGCCGGGCACGAGGATCAGGTCGGGCCGCTCGGCGAGCAGCGCGTCCACCGCCGCGCGCTCGTGCTCGCCGATGGCGTCGCACTGCAGGTCGGCGAGGACGGCGATGCGGACGGGAGTCGAGCCGGAGCAGCGCGCGGCGAGGGGCACGTCGCAGCGTTCGACGACGAGGCGCCGCGGCTCGATCCACGTCATGTGCGCGGCGAGGGGCGCGCCGCAGAGCGCCGTCGCCGCCAGCAGCAGCGCACCGCGCGTCGCGGGAGTGCGGCGTGCGACGTGCAGGAGCAGCACGGCTGCGCCGAGCAGCGGCACGGAGATCGCCCCCGTGAGGAAGACGAGGCGCACGCTGCCGAACCCGCTCATGCCGGGGCCGGCGTGCCCGACGGCGCACAGCACGGCGGTCGCCGCCGCCGCCGCGACTCCGGCGAGCACGAGGGCGCCGACGCCCAGGCCGTGCGCGCGACGGGCCCAGGCCGCGAGCACGCCGGCTCCCGCGGCGGTCGCGAGGGCGACCGACACCACCTGCAACGTCAGGAACGCGGCGTCCGACACGGTCCCTCTTCCATCGTCCCGCGCGGGCGGCGGCTGGATGAGGTTCGGGACGGCCTACCAGGCGACGAGCTCGAGGTGCGCACGCCAGCGCGCGCGGCCGTCCGCCGACGCCGACACGAGCTCGTCGCCTGCACCCCACGGGCGCCCGGCGACGCGCACGAGGCAGGCCTCCGCGGCGCGTGCGATCTCCGCGTCCGGATCCTGCAGCAGGTGCCACGCGGGCAACGTGTCGCGGCCGCCTTCCACCGCGGCGAGCGCGGCGCGCGCCGCGCTCCGGCGCCCCGTGACGTCCCCGCGCCACGCGTCGTCGTAGGCGTCGAACGCGGCGGCGAGCGCGGCGGGGGCGTCGGCGAAGCGCGGCGTGCCGGGGCCCAGCCCGGACCGCGCGCGGCACACCGCGTGCGCGGGCACGAAGACCTCGCGCGACGCGCCCTCGAAGGCGACCTTCCCGCTCGTCACCTCGACGCGCGCGGCGCCGTCGTCGTCCACGCTCAGCGTGTACGCACAGCCCAGGTCCACGCAGAGCGCGGCGCGCGTCTCGACCTGGAAGAAGCGCGGGCGCGCGTCCGCGTCCACCTGCGCGTCGATCGTCCCGCGCGCGAGGTAGAGCCGCGCGCCGTCGGTGTCGGCCGAGCGCACCTGCAGCCGCGTCCCCGCCCGCAGCGTGACGCGACCGACGTCGCCGAGCGCGAGCTCGCGCGGCGTGTCGTCCGCCACGACCCACGTGTCGCGTCCGCCGCCGAGCGCCGTGCCGTCGAGCTCCACGGCGAGCGGCGTCGCGACCGGCCCGGCGGGAGCGCCCTCCGTGCCCCGCAGCAGCCACGCGGCCGCGACGCACGCCGCCGCGGCGAGGAGCGCCGGGACGAGGAAGCGGCGGCGCCGCGCGCGCGCCGGGGCGAACTCCCGCGCGCGCAGCCGCAGCGGCGCGAGTGCGCGCTCGAGCCGCACGACGTCCGGATCCGGCGCGCCGCTCCCGTCCCACAGGTAGTCGTCGTCGCTCATGCCAGGTCCTCCGCCGCGAGCCGCTCGCGCAGCCGCGCCATGCCGCGCGACAGGTTGACGCGCACGGATCCGTGCGTGAGTCCCGTGCGCGCGGCGATCTCGGGCCCGGTGAGGCCCTCGACGAGGCGCAGGAGCAGCGTCTCGCGGTACGCGTCCGGCAGCGTGCGCACGGCGGCGAGGACGTGCGCGCGCAGCTCGTCGTCGTCGCGTGCGGCGTCGCGGGCGGGCGGTTCGGGGAACGGTTCCGGCGCGGGCGTGCGGCGGCGGCGGCGCAGCGTGTCGGCCGCGGCGTTCCGCGCGAGCGTGCAGATCCACGCGGGGAACGCGGCGTCGTCGCGCAGCGTGGCGAGCGTGCGGTGCACGCGCGTGAACACCTCCTGCACGACGTCCTCCGCGTCGTCGCGGTCCACGCGCGCGAGCGCGATGCCGTGCACGACCGGGGCGAAGCGCGCGTAGAGCCGCGCGAACGCACCGCGCTCGCCCGCCCGCGCCGCGTGCACCAGCGTGCGCGGGTCGTCGCGGGGAGAGAGCTCGGGGTCCGGCGGCGCCACGGGCGTCGAGAGTCTCACCTCTCCCGCGAGCCGTCCACGGCGGCGAGCAACTCTTCGGCGCTGGCGCGCACGACGTCGTCGCACGGCACCGCGAGCACGCGCCGCAGATGCGCCTCGAGGAAGCGCCCCGAGAGCGCGATGCGGGCCTCCGCCGCGGCGCGCGCCGCGGCGTCGTCGCTGCGACGGTCGCGCAGCGCGTCGCGCAGCGCCGCCTCGTCCTCCGGCGTCAGGATCTCGAGCCGCCCGACGAGCACGCGCACGACGGCGTCGGGCACCGGCTCGATCCGGAGCGGGAGCAGCGCGTCGACGAGCGGCCGCGGGACGATCCAGAGCACGCGCACGCCCTCGGCGCGGAACCACGAGCGCGACCACGTCCGGACCATCGCACGCGCCTCGTCCGCGTGCAGCTCCTCGGAGACGAGCGCCGCGAAGACGCGCGCCTCGAGTTCGGAGACGACGTCGTCGAGCGCGCGCCACGGCGTCGCGTCGTCGTCGAACGCCACCGCGCGCTCGGCGCCGGCATCGAGCGGGCCGACGGGCGCGAGCCGCGCGCGGTGCCCCCGCACCTCCAACGCCAGCGCGGCACGGATCGCGTCGGCCGGGTCGTGCGACGCCGTGCCGGCGTGCCGCAACGTGAGGCGCCCCGCACCGTGCGCGATGGCGCGGAGCGGCAGCTCGAACGCGCCGAGACCGCGGTAGAAGAGGTAGCGCTCGGCCTCGACCGGACCCTCGCGCGGCGCGACGCGCGGCGTGGTCCGCAGCCAGTTCGCGCGGACGTCGCGCGCCAAGAGCCAGGGGTCGTCGGCGTCGGAGACCCGCGGCACCTCGCGGGGCGCGTCGGCGTCGGGGGCGAGCACGTCCACCTCCCACTCGAGGAAGGAGCGCTCGACCGCGGCGACGTCGAGCGGACCGGCGTCCGCGGCGCGTTCCGGCGGACCGAGCAGGTCGCTGACGGGGTACCACTGCGACAGCACGCCGCGGACGAAGTCGACGCGCACGCGCAGCCGGCGCGGTGTGCGCGAGTGGACGTAGAGCACGGGCGTCTCCATCTTCTGCGTGACGCCCGTCGGCTCGCACTCGAGGCCCTTCCACCCGACGTCGCGCAGCGGACACGCGCGGACCTCGGAGCGCGAGTAGACGAACGGCGGCAGGTGCGCCTCCTCGTGCTCGAGGCCTTCCAGCGCGACGCCGTCCGAACCCTGCAGAGACGTGAACGTGCCCCACTCGTGCACGCGGAACGTGTCGCCCGCGGCGTCCTTCGCGCGGGCGCCGAGCGCGAGGCCTGCGAGTGCCAGCGCAGCGAGCGCCGACACGGCCGGTGCGGGAACGGGACGACGGGACGAGCGGGGCGGACGCGTCACGGGACCTCCTCGGTGGGTGACGAGGGGAGGACGCGCCGCGCCGCCGAGGTGTTAGCCCGGCCTTCTCACGGCGCTCGCGCTCTCGCTGCTCTCCCGCGGCTGCTCGCTCTTCTGACGCGCTTCAGCGCGTGGGCGTCGGCGTCAGCGGCTGCGCGATCGAGTAGGCGTTCGGTCCGCGCTTGCCGGCGCGGTCGAGCGGACGCGCGCGCAGCACGACCACGACGTCGTCGCGATAGCCGGCCAGGTCGCGGGCGTAGTCCCACACGTAGATCCAGCGCCGTCCGGCGTCCACGCCGCCGGACGGCCGCAGCACCGCGCCGTCGCCGTAGCCGAGGCGCTCGCGGCAGGGCCACCAGAGGGTCGCCCCGGCGGAGTCGTCGTCGGTGGGGGCCTCGGCGTCGGGTGCGACGACGGTCCAGTCGAACGCGACGCTGACGGGCGCCGTGTCGAGGCGGCCGTCGCCGTCGCGGTCCTCGCCGGCGGCGACGTCCAGGAGACCGTTGCCGTCCGCGTCCTCGCCGTCCGCGTCGAACGCGGCCCAGGTGACGCTCATCACGCCGAGCGCCGCGTGGTCCGCGAGGTCCTCGATGCGCACCTCGGGCGCGATCGACCCGTCGACGGCGAACAGTTCGCTCTCGACCCAGCGCGAGCGCGCCGCGCGCTGACCACCGCTCCGCACGGCGCGCACGCGCACGCGGACGCCGGAGAGCGCCTTCGAGTACACGACCTCCTGCGGGTGGAGCGCGTTCCGCAGCACGCGGCCTTCCGGCGACAGCGCGGGCTGGGGGCCGAGCGGGACGACGGCGTCGCCGAGGTCCGCGCGCTCGTCCCAGACGAACACGTGCGCGGCGCCGTCGCGCGTCGCCGGGCGGAAGACCATGCGCGTGCGACCGCGCGCGAACGCGACGCGGCAGGTCATGCGCGGGTCGTCGAGGGCCGGCGTCGCCGGCGCGTACTCCGACGGCAGGTGCGGGTCGCTGCCGTCGGCGATCACGCCGTCGGCGTTGCGGTCGACGGCGTACTCGACCTCGAGCTGGGAGCCGCGCTGCACGCGGTCGGCCAGGCGGAACGCGAACGCGACGTGCGCGCCCGCGCCCTGGGCCCCCTGCACGCCTTCGGGCGTCACGAGCTCCGAGACGGTGAGCGACCCGGCGCGCCGGTGGGCGGCCGGCTGCGCCGCGGACACGGCTGCGAGGCAGAGCGTCGCCGCGAGGACGGCGGCGGCGCGCGACGTGGAGCGGGCCTGCGGGGCGCGCCGCGTGAGGGCGCGAGGCTGCGGGGACATGGCTGTCCTTCTGCCGGTCTCGAGCCGGCTGCGGGCCGAGGGCGTCCGCCTGGGGTGCGTCGCAGGCGAGCCGGTTCCTCCCGGCAGGCTGCGCCGTCGCATCCGGGTGCCCGCGGGCCCGCGGCTCGCCGGATGTCGTGACGGAGAACGGAGGCACGCGCGCAGGCGTTGCGGGGTGACGCGGAGAATCCGGCACGGCGACGCGGTTCGCAGCGGCGTGTGTCGCACGCGATGCGCCGGTGCGCGCACGACGGGGTCCGCCGGTGACGCCCCCGGCTCGCGATCGAAGAAAGTACATCCGGACGCGCAACCTGGGCGTGGCGAGGTACGTCCTGCTCACAGTGGCCGAAGAGCGGCCACTCCCACACAACCCGGAGCACACCCATGCGGGAAGCACCCGCGCGCCCGGCGTCGAAGTCGATGCTCGCGGCGCTCATCCTCGCGGGCGCGAGCGTTGCGATCGTCGCGACGTTCGCGCTCGCCTTCGGCGCGCCGTCCGATCCCGACGCGCCCGACGCCGACACGGGCGCCGACGCGGAGGAGCCGCTCCTCGTGCAGGACGACGGCCCGCTGCGCTACGTGTTCCACGCGGTGATGGGCACCGAGACCCTCTACGACCGCGTCAGCGACCCGGCCTGTCTGCGCAACCTCGCGCGCGAGCGGCCGGACGACCTGCTGCGGCTGCGCGCGGCGCTGCTGCGCGCCCGCGGCGCCGCGGATCTGGCGACGCTCCAGGAGCCCTACGCCGTCTGCATCGCACGCCTGCGCGGACTCGGCTACCTCTGACTCCCCGGGGCGGCACGGCCGCCCCGGCGCCTTCACTGCCGCGCGCGCGTCCGGTACCTTCGCGCGCGGAGGTGACCGGGATGAGGACGCGCAGCCTCGTGCGGGCGGGAGCCCTGGTGTGTCTCTCGGCGGCGGCCGCCCACGCGGCCCAGGCCGTGCTCGTCGCGCGCACGGGCAGTCAGGCGCCCGCGCTGCCCGGCAGCACGCCCGTGTTCCTTGGCGCGCCGGTCTCGAACGCCGACGGCGACGTGGCGTTCTACGCGCAACTCACCGGTGGGGGGGTCACGAGTGCCGACGACGGCGTCGTCTACGCGGGCGCTCCGGGAGCGCCGAGCATCGCCGCACGGGACGGCGCGACGGCGCCCGGGACGGGGGGCACGTTCGGTCTCCTCGTCTTCGACCTCGGGCTGCGGGACAGCGACGTCGTGATCGTGCGCGGGTCCGTCGCCGGCGCGACGCCCGACGAAGACGGCGGGGTGTGGACCGGCACCGCCGGCGCGCTCGCGCTCGTCGCCCGCGAGGGCGCGGTCCTGGGCGGCGCCCCCGGCCCCCTCTCCGCGGACACATTCTTCCCCGACATCGTCGCGGGGCTGCCCACGTGCGACGACTCCGGCGCGACGGCGTTCCGCGCGCTGGTCACGGGCGTCGGCGCGACGGGCGACGAGCTGCTCTTCGCCGGCGCCCCCGGCGCGCTGGTCCCGGTCGCGCGCGAGGGCGACGTGGCGCCCGGCGCAGGTGGGGCGACGTTCGTCGCCTCGCCCAGCGGCGAGACGTTCCCCGCGCCTGCGATCGCCGCGTCGGGCGACGTGCTGTTCTACGGGCGTCTCGCCGGCGCCGCGATCGACACCACCAACAACGCGGGGTACTGGTCGGGACCGCCGTCGGGCCCGCAACTTCGCGTGCGCGTCGGAGACGCCGTCCCGGCCGCGGGTGCCGGGCGGCGCCTCCGCGGACTCTCGGCAATGCCGACGTGGAACGCGTCGGGCACGCTGCTCTTCGACGCGACGACCGTCGACGCGGACGGTCTCGCCGCGCAGCAGGCGCTCCTCGTCGGCACGCCCGGCGCGCTCGGTCTCGTCGCACTGCAGGGCGCGCTCGCGCCGCAGGACCCGGAGGGGCTCGCCTTCCAGAGCACGCTCTCGCCCTCGCGCCTGAACGCGGCGGGCGACGTCGCGTTCCGCGCGATCCTGCTCGACGCGCAGTTCCGCAACCGCGCCGCGGTGTACGCCGACACCGGCTCGGGACTGCGTCTGCTCGCCCGCGACGGCTCGCAGGCGCCCGGGCTGCCGGCCGGCGTCGTCCACGTGCAGCCCGCGTCCACGTCGCTCTTCCTCGGCGAGGGCGGACACGTCGCGTTCGACGGGACCGTCGCCGGGCCGAACGTCGTGGTGGGAGTCAACGACCAGTGCCTCTGGCTCGTGGACCCGGACGGCACCGTGCGCCTGATCGCACGCACCGGCGACGCGGTGCAGGTCGGTGCCGAGACGCTGACGTTCGCGTCGCTCGCGCTCTACGGCGGCAAGAACGCGGGCGACGCCGGCGCGGGGCGCAGCGGCCCCCTCGACGCGACGGGCGCGCTGGCGTTCCGCGCGGAGTTCGGCGACGGCTCGAGCGCGATCCTCGTGGCGACCGACCTCGTCACGAGCGCCGCGCCGTTGCCGGGCGGCGGGGGAGGCGGCGGGTGCGACGACGTGCCGTCGTGCCTCGCCGCGCTGACCGCCGCACTCCCGTCGCCTGCGGCGGCGCCGAAGGGCAAGGCGCGGCGCGTCGCGAAGTCGCTCGCGCGACTCGCATCGCGTACCGCGAAGGCCGTGGGCAAGGCGACGAACACCGCGAAACCCAACGTCGCGGCGAAGCAGTACAGGAAGGCGCGGGCGAAGCTCGTGAAGCTGCTGGCGAAGGCGGAGGCCGCCGACGCCGCGGGCACGCTCGGCGTCCTCTACGGGGACCTCCGCGCACCCGCCGACACCCTGCTCGCGCTGCTGCCCTGAGCGCGTGCGGACGCGCGCTCGCCCCACGCGCGACGCGCGCAACCCGGGGCCGCTCCGGCTCCGTTACCCTCGCAGCGTGAACGCGATCCAGGCCTCCGCCCTGTTCCTGGCGGGCGTCGAGGCGTTGCTCGGGCTGCTGGTGCTCGTCGGCGCGCTGCGCGCCCTGCGCGCGCACGCGCGGCGCGCCGAAGCGGAGCGCGTCGAGTCGCAGCGCCAGTTCCTGTTCCTCGCGGCGTGGGTGCTCGCGGGTCTCGCCGCGTGTGCCTGGCCGCTGCTCTACGTGATGCTGCACGACGCCGTGCCGCTCTGGCGCGGCATCCTCTGCATCGAGGGCATGACGCGCATCGGCAGCGGCTCGCGCGGCGCCGCCGGGCTCCTGCCGACGCTGATGACGTCGCTCGCGGTGCTGCGGCCGCTCGCCGTGCTGCTGGCGGGCGCGTGGATCGTGGCGCACCGCGTCGATCGCACGACGCACACCGGTGCGCTCGCGCGGCGCGTCTTCGCGCTGCTCGCGCTCGCGGGCCTCGCGGGTCTGCTCGGCGGCGCGGCGGAACTGGCGTGGCTGACGATCCCCAAGTACGCGCAGGCACGCGCCGCGGGCTGCTGCTCCGTCGCGACGACCGCGGCCGCGACGCTCGCGCCGGGCGCGCGCGCCTGGGCCGGTCCCGCGTTCTTCGCGCTGTTGCCGGCGGCGTGCGCCCTCGCACTCGTCGGTTCGCGTCGCACGAGCGCCGGCATGCTCGCCGCCGGCGCGGTCGCGGCGGCGGCGTGCGTCCCGGTCGCATGGGTCTTCGCGAGCGACGTCGCGTCGCCGGCGGTGCTGCACCTGCCGCTCCACCACTGTGCGTGGTGCCTGCTCGAGCGGGCACCCGAGAGCATCGTCGCCGCGCTGCTCCTCGCCGCCGCCGTCGGTTCCGCCGGCTGGGCCGCCGTCGCCGCGTGGCGCGTGCCGCAGGAGGTGCGCGAGGCGGCCACGGACACCGCCCGTCGCGCGCTGCGCCGTGCCGCGTTCTGCTATGCGGCGGTCGTGCTGATGGCGCTCACCGCGCTCGGTGCGGCGTGACCCCACGCGCGCGCGCGCTGCTCGTCGTGTGCGGGCTCGCGGCGGCCGCGGCGCTGCCGCCCGTGGCCGCGGCGCTGCGCGCCGGCGGTCCCCCGCACTGCGCCCTCGACGGCGTGCTCGTGGACCCGCTCCACCGCGTCGTCGTGGACGAGGCCGACGGCGCGCGCGCCGCGCTCTGCTCCATCTCGTGCGCGACGGCTTGGCTCGCGCGCGAGGGCGCCGCCCCGAGTAGCATCCGCGTCGTCGACGAGGCCACGGGCGACGAGCTCGACGTGCGCGCTGCGTGGTTCGTGACGAGCCGCGTCGTCGCCGTGGCCGCCGCGGACGACCGCACGCACGTCTTCGCGAGCGAGGCCGACGCGCGGCGGCACGCGCAGGCGTACGGCGGACACGTGCTCGTCGGCGACCGGCGGCCCTTCGCGGACCTGAACGGAGAACGCACACGATGACCCGATCCAACGCGGCGCCGCTGCTCGGCGCCGTCCTGCTCCTGCTCGGCGCGTGCGACGGCTCGAAGGGATCGGGCGCGGGCGGCGGCGCCGGCGCGGAACGGGCCCCCGGCTTCGAGTACGCCGAGGAGCGCGCGGGTCTCGCGTTCCGGATGCAGTTCCTCGCCACGGAGCAGGGCGAGAAGTTCAAGGTGAACCTCTACGACCACGGCTCCGGCGTGTCCGTCGTGGACGTGGACGGGGACGGCCTCGACGACCTGTTCTTCGCGAACCAGCTCGGCCCGAACGCGCTCTACCGCAACCGCGGCGACGGCACGTTCGAGGACGTGACCGAACGCGCGGGGCCGCTCGCGCTGCCCGACGGCGTCTGCGTCGCAGCGTCGTTCGCGGACTACGACCGCGACGGCGACCAGGACGCGTACCTGACGACGATCCGCGCGCGCGGCGGCAACCGGCTGCTCCGCAACGACGGGGGCTGTCGGTTCACCGACGTGACCGAGGCCGCTGGGCTGACGCTCGTCGCGCACTCGCAGTCGTCCGCGTTCTTCGACTACGACGCCGACGGCGACGCCGACCTGTTCGTGACGAACACGGCGGGCTGGACCGTCGAGACCTTCCACGAGGAGGGCGCGTACTTCGAAGGGCGCGCGCAGCTCTTCGACCTGATCGACAGTCCGCTCGAATACAACCGCCTCTACCGCAACGACGGCGACGGCACGTTCACCGACGTCACGGAGGCCGCGGGCGTGAAGGGCGTCGGCTGGGGCGGCGACACCGCGCTCCTCGACTACGACGCCGACGGCCGCACCGACCTGCTCGTCACGAACATGTTCGGCGCGAGCCAGCTCTGGCACAACCGCGGCGACGGCACGTTCGAGGAGACGCGCGAGCACGTGCTCGGGAAGACGTCGTGGGGCACGATCGGCGCGAAGGCGTTCGACGCCGACGGCGACGGCCGGCTCGACCTCTTCCTCTCCGACATGCACAGCGACATGTGGATGGCGCCGGACTTCTCGCCGAAGGCGGTGCAGGAGGGCGTGAAGTTCGACACGTTCTTCGGGCCGCGTCCCGACCAGGACCCGACGTACGGTCTCTCGCCCGAGAAGAAGCGCGCGCTCTACGACCGCTTCCGCTTCGACCCCGAGAAGGTCGTGTTCGGCAACACGCTGTTCGTGCAGCGCGAGTCCGGCCGCTTCGAGGAGGTCTCCGACCGCGCGAACATGGAGACGTTCTGGCCGTGGGGCACCGCCGCGGGCGACTTCGACGGCGACGGCGACGTGGACATGTTCATCGCGGCGGGGATGGGCTTCCCCTACTTCTACTGGCGCAACTCGCTGCGCATGAACCGCGGCGACGGCACGTTCGAGGAGCGCGCGGAGCAGGAGGGCATCGAGCCCCCCGCGGGTGGCCGCGAGCTGCCGATCCGCCTCGGCGGGAAGCCCGCGCCGCGCAGCTCGCGCAGCGCCGCGACCCTCGACTTCGACGGCGACGGCCGCCTCGACGTCGTCGTCAACAACTTCAACGACCGCCCGTACCTGCTGCACAACCGCTTCCCGCAGCGCCACTGGCTCGGACTGCGCCTGCGCGGCGTGAAGAGCAACCCGGACGCGATCGGGGCGATCGTCACGGTGCGCGCGGCGGGCAGACCGCACGTGCGCATCGTCGAGAGCTCGAGCGGCTACCTGTCGCAGAGCTCGCGCACGCTGCACGTGGGGCTCGGCGACGCAGCGGAGGTCGAGTCGGTCGAGATCGTGTGGCCCGGCGGCGCGCGGCAGACCGTGCGCGGGCTCGCCGCGGACCGCGTGCACGAGATCGTCGAAGAGGCGCGGTGACCGCGCGCGGGGACGCGGTGCTGCTCGCGTGCGTCGCGGCGCTGGCGCTGTCCGCGGCTGCGGCGCTCGCGGCGGATGCGCGCCGCGACGCGCGGCGCGCCGCGTCGGCCGCGACGTTCCACGGTGCGACGGGCTCGCTCGGCCTCGGTCCGGCCACCGATCTCGCGCGCTGCGACGGCAGCTTCGATCCGCGCCTCGCGTCGCGGTGCCCGGAGCGCTGGTTCCCGCTGCCGGGCGGCGCGTGCTTCTGCCCGCACCGGCCCGCGCCGACGCTCGGCGCGCTCGCCGACGGGGAGCCGCGCGAGGGCGCGGCGCGATGAGCGACGGCGCGCGGGGTCCGCTCGCGCGCCTCGCCGCGCTCGCGTGGAGCGGCGTCGCGGCCGCGCGTCTCGCGCCGCTGCGGAGTCTCGTGACGGTCGCGTGCGTCGCCGCCGGTCTCGTGCCGTACCTCGCGGCGCTCGGAATCTCGCGCGGTCTGCGCGACGACGCCGAGGCGGCGCTCGCGGCCGCCGCCGACCTGCACGTCACGGGCCTGCGCTTCGGACGCTTCGCGCCGCTGCCTCGTGCGGTCTGCGCGGAGATCGAGGCGCTGCCCGGCGTGCTGTCCGCGACGCCGCGCGTGGTGGGAGAGCTGTCCGTCGGCGACGACGGCCTGCCGGTCGTCGTGATCGGTCTGCCCGACGGCGCCGCACCCGCCGGTCTCGCGCTCGCGCGCGGCCGGCTGCCGCGCAGTGGCGGGCCGCTCGAGCTGGTGCTCGGCGCGGCACTCGCCGAGCGCCTCCACACCGACGTCGGCGCGTACCTGCCGCCCTTCTATCACGCCTCCACGGGCGAGCGCGTCGCGCAGGTGGTGGGCGTGCTGCCCGCGGACGCGCCGCTCTGGTCCGCGCACGTCGTGCTGACGAGTCTCGACGCGGCGTGCGAGATGTTCGACCAGCGCGGACTCGTGACCGACGTGCTCGTGCGCGTGCGGCCCGGCTACGAGAGCGAGGCCAAGGCCGCGCTCGTGCGGCTGCCGCCGCCGGCGCCGGACGATCCGCACGGGCCGCTGCGGCTGCGCGTCGTCACGCGCCCCGAGCTGCTCGCGTACCTGCCGCGCGGCGTCCTCGCGAAGGAGGGCGCGTTCGGCGTGCACTTCCTGCTCGCCTTCGCGCTCGGCATCCCGCTGGTGCTCGTCGCGAGCGGGCTCGGACTCGCGGAGCGCCGGCGCGACGCGGGACTGCTGCGCGCGCTCGGCTGGGGCGCCGACGACCTGCTCGTGCGCAACCTCGCGGAGTCCACGCTCCTCTGCGTCGCGGGCGCCGCGATCGCGCTGCTCGTCGCCCACGTCTGGCTCGGGCTCTGCGGCGGCGCGGGCATCGCGCGCGTGTTCGTCGCCGACGCGGACCCGTCGGTGGCGCTGCCGTACCGGCTCGAACCCGAGGCGGCGCTCGTCGGCTGCGCGGTCGCGTTCGCCGTCGTGATGACGGGCACGCTCTGGTCGTCGTGGCGCGCGGTGTCGGCGCCGCCGCGCGAGGCGATGCGATGAGCGCCGCGCCGCACGTCGTCGTGCGCGCCGCGACGCGCACGCACCGCGCGCCGGGCGGGCGTGTCGTCACCGCGCTCGCCGCGCTCGACCTCGACGTGCCGCGCGGCGCGTTCCTCGCGGTCGCGGGCGCGTCCGGCTGCGGCAAGACGACGCTCCTCGCGCTGCTCGGTGCGCTCGACCGGCCGACGCAGGGCAGCGTCCGCATCGACGGCGTCGAGACGCGCGACGCGTCCGACGCCGCGCTCGTGCGCGTGCGCCGCCGTGTCGGCTTCGTCTTCCAGCACGCACCGGTGCTGCGCGGCGTGCCGCTGTGGGAGAACGTCGCCTACCCGCTCGTGCCACTCGGCGTGCCGGCACGGACGCGCCGCGCGCGCGGCGCCGAGCTGCTCGCGCGCGTCGGTCTCGGCGACCGCGCGGACGACGCGCCCGAGGGCCTCTCCGGCGGCGAGCTGCAGCGCGTCGGCGTGGCGCGCGCGCTCGTCGGCGATCCCGCGCTCGTGCTCGCGGACGAGCCGACGTCGCAGCTCGACGCCGACGCTGCGGGCGCCGTGCTCGAGCTCCTGCGCGGCATCCACGCGGAGGGCCGCACGATCGTCGTCGCGAGCCACCAGCCCGAGGTGCTCGGCGTGGCGGGGAGCGTGCTGCGTCTCGGTGCCGCTACCCCGGCAGCGACAGCGTGACGAACGCGTGCCAGAGCTCGTCGTCGTCGCTCGCGATCTCGATGCCGTGGACGAGGTGGCCGCGCAGGTCGGCGAGGCGCGCGTTGATGCGCGTGTCGAGCTCCTCGAGCGGACCCTCGACACGGATCACCTTGAACTCCGGCGGTGCGGGCGGGCGCGCGGGCGGGCCCGCGTGCTGGATCGCGCCGAGCATCTGCGACGCGAGGAAGAGTCGCTGCCCGAAGCGGTCCTCCATCTCCTGGTACGCGTAGGAGAAGCCGGTGCCCTGCAGCTCGTCCTCGTGGGCGACGGCCGACTCGACGAGCTGGCGCACGAGGTCGCGCCACACGTGCTGGATCGCCCGCATCGCGCGGCGGCGGTCCTTCTCGTCGATGTGCACGGGGCCCGAGTCGCTCATGCGCGGACTGTACCAGCGGGGCCGGACCCCGCCGCGGACGCCCGCGGCCCGCGCCGCAGCCTGCCGCCTCGTAACACGCGCCGCGTCCGCGCGTAGACTCCGGTGGATGCAACGCTCCTCCTCGTTCGCTCGTCTGCGCGCCGTCGCCGTGGCCGCCGCGGGACTCGCCGCGCTCTCCCTCGTCGCCGTCGAGGACGGTGCCGCGCGCCAGCCGGAGTGGGCGGTGACGGGCACGCACGTCGTGCGGCTCGCACCCGGCGTGGCGTCGCTCGAGGGGCGCTACGCATTCGACCTCGGCCCCTTCACCGGCAACCTGACGCTCGGCTACGACGGTCCGGGCCGCGTGCGCGGCGCCGGGACGACCGGCGAGTTCGGGTCGTTCATCTACGCGGTCGAGGGCACGTGGGACGTGGACGACGCGTCGGGCCGCACCCACGTGCGCGTGCAGGACTCGCCGCGCGACCCGACGTTCGTCTTCGACGGCGTGCTGAACGCGGCTGCGACCGCGCTCGTCGGCACGTACCGGCGCGAGCCGGGCTTCGCCGCGAGCGACGACTCCGCGTCCGGCGACCTCACGCTCACCCGCACGCCGCCCGGTCCGGCGCCCGCGGAGTTCGTGCTGCAGTTCGACGCCGTGCAGGCGCCGAACGGCAAGGTGGTGCCCGCGCTGCTCGGCGGAACGGCGAAGGCCGCGCGCAGCGAGGTGACGTTGCAGACCTTCGGCGAGAGCCTCACGGGCGGCAGGCTCACCGGCAAGGTGCGCACGCTGCGCGACGGCACCACGCGCGGGGCGCTGCGCGTGAAGGGCAAGGGCTGGCGCGCGAAGCTCGACGGGCCGCTCGACGCCGACGGCTTCCACGCGCTCGTGGACGTGAAGACGCCGCTCTTCCGCTACGACGACGTGCCCGCGACGCTCGCCGTGGTCGAGGGTGCGGAGCCGCCGCCGCCGCCTCCGCCGCCGCCCGCGAGGAACGAGCTCTACGGCGCGTTCGCGCGCATCCGCGCGGGTCAGGTCGAGATCACGCACGACGCCGTCCCGAAGTCGTTCTTCGGGAAGGCGGGCACGCTCACGATCCAGTTCCCGTCGGCCGTGACGCAGGGCGCGACGCTGCACGCGACGCCCGCGACGTCCGGCGGCAACGCGCCCGTGCGCTTCTTCGTCACGCTCTCGAACGGCACGACCTACGGCACGGCGAACGACCCGGCCGACGTGGCGCTGCAGCTGCGCACGCTCACCTACACGCTCGGCGACACGCTCGTCGTCGCGTGCAGCGCCGACGCGGCGCACGGCGCGACGACCGCCGAGGGCGCGTCGAAGGCCGTGGACGTGGTGGTCTTCGCGCGCGTGCTCCAGTCGAGTCCGTGACGCACGGGGTCTCCCGCGCGCGCTCTGCGTGACCGTCCCCGCCCAGGCGAGTAGCCTCCAGGGTTCGCCCGCGAACCCGCCCAGGAGGTGTCCGTGCCCGCGTCCCAGGAAGCGATCCTCACCGCGCTCTCGCAGGTGCAGGACCCCGAGCTCTTCCGCGACATCGTGTCGCTCGGCATGGTCAAGAGCGTCGAGTGGGGCGGCCCGCGGCTGTTCCTCGGCATCGAGCTCACGACCCCGGCGTGCCCGCTCAAGGACACGATCGGCGCCGACGTGCGGCGCGTGCTCGCGCCGCTGGGCATCGACGACGTCGAGATCGCGTGGAGCGCGCAGGTCGGCTCGTCGCGCGGACCCGACGCCGAGCGCGCGCCCGGCATCCGGAACGTCGTCGCGGTCGCGTCGGGCAAGGGCGGCGTCGGCAAGTCCACCGTCGCCGTGAACCTGGCCGTCGCGCTGCGTCTCGACGGCGCGCGCGTGGGCCTCATGGACGTGGACATCTACGGCCCGAGCGCGCCTCTCATGACGGGCACCGAGGGCGTGAAGCCGGAGGTGCGCGAGGGACGCATCCGCCCCGTGGAGGCGCACGGCATCTCGGTGCTCTCCATGGGCTACCTCGTCCCGGCGGGGCAGGCGGTCGTGTGGCGCGGGCCCATGCTCCACAAGGCCATCACGCAGTTCTTCGAGGACGTGGACTGGGGCGAGCTCGACTACCTGATCGTGGACCTGCCGCCGGGCACCGGCGACGTGCAGCTCTCGCTCTCGCAGATCTTCCCGCTCACGGGCGCCGTGATGGTGACGACTCCGCAGCCCGTCGCGCTGATCGACGTCGAGAAGGGCGCGAACATGTTCGAGCGCGTGAACGTGCCGCTGCTCGGGATCGTCGAGAACATGAGCTGGTTCGCGTGCCCGTGCTGCGGCACGCGCAGCGAGATCTTCTCGCACGGCGGCGGCCGCGACGCGGCGAAGCGGCACGGCTGGCCGTTCCTCGGCGAGATCCCGATCGACCCGACGGTGCGCGTCGGCGGCGACGAGGGCACGCCGGTCGTCGTGTCGCACCCGGACTCGGCGGTGTCGCAGGCCTTCCGCGCCACGGCCCGTACACTCGCGGGCAAGGTCAGCCAGATCGGGCGCCTCGGCGAGGTGCGCGCGACGGCGTAGCCCGGCCCGCTCACGCGGCCGGCGGAGGAGGCGCGGCATGAAGCTCGACGGCGTGGCGTTCGTGGCGGGGCTCGCGGGCTTCTTCCTCGGCGGGATCGGCGTGTACCTCGCGAGCGACGCGCGGCACACGGCCGAGGCGACCGCCGCCGACTTCGAGAACACGGCGCGCCACGACGACGAGATCAGCGGCCAGACCTTCGAGCGGCTCACCGCGCTCGAGGAGACGGACCGCTCGCACAACGAGCAGATCCGTGGCGCCAACGCCGGGGAGGAGCAGCTCCGCGAGAAGGTGCGGGAGCTCATCGCGCGGATCGAGGCGCTCGAGAAGGCACGGCCCGCGACGGGCGTGGCGGGCGACGACGGCCCGAGCGGGGACCTCGACGCGCGCGCGCAGGACCTCGCGCAGCTCCGGGAGCTGCGCGCGAAGTTGCACGCCGGCACGGCCGACGAGAGCGAGCAGGCCGAGTTCTGGCGTCTCGCGCGGACGACCGGCGCGCTCGACGACGAGATCGCGGACCTGAAGCGCGCCGTCGACGCGGCGCCGCGCGACGTGGACGCGCGCATGCGGCTCGCGAGCGGCTACCTGACGAAGCTGCTGACGGTGCCGGACGGACCGGAGCGCGGCGCCTGGGCCGGGCGCGCCGAGGAGCAGTGGCAGGCGGTGCTCGAGCTCGAGCCGGAGAACTGGCAGGCGCGCTTCAACGTCGCGTTCTCGTGGAGTCAGTACCCGCCGTTCGTCGGCAAGGCGCCGGCGGCCATCCGCGAGTTCGAGAAGCTGCGCGAGCTGCAGGAGCGCGGCGCGGCGCGGCCGGAGCAGGCGCAGGTCTACCTGCAGCTCGCGGAGCTGTACCGCGGCCAGGGCAACGCGGCGAAGGCGGAGGCCGCGCTGCGCGCCGGCGTCGCGCGGCATCCCGACGCGACGACGCTGCGCGAGGCGCTCGACGCCGCCTCCGAGCGCTGAGACGCAGAGCGCGCCGGGCGCCGTCAGGGTGCGACGGAGAGTGCGAGCGCGGCGAGCGCGAGCACCTCGGCGGTGCGCGCGAGCTTGCGCGGATCCGTCTCGGCCCCGACGCCCAGGCCGCCGTCGTCGCGCAGCATCACGACCGCACGGCCGCGCGCGGCCAGCGCCTGCACCACCGGTGGGAGCGGCGCGTCCTCGGCGGCCGGCTCGACCCCGAGCGCCACCTGCTGCGCCGCGCGCTGCACGACCCGCGCTCCCGCGTCGTTCGCGGTCTCCGCGACGCTCCCGGTGGTCGTGCCGCGGTCGCCGACGCGCCCGACGAAGACCACAGCGTGCGCGTCCGCGGACGCCCGCACCGCCGCGTCGAACGCGGCGCCGCCGTGCGTCGTCCCGCACGCGGCGAGCACGACGACGTCGCGCCCGAGCAGCTCCGCGCGCGACGCGAGCAGCGTCAGCGTCTCCGCCAGCGTCGCCGCGCCCGTCGCCGCGTCCGGCTCGTCGAGCGCCGCCGCGAGCACGACGGCACCGCCCCCGCCGCCCGCCGGCGCGCGCAGCCGCGCGACCACGGAGGCCGTGGCGACGCGCGTGACTTCCCATGCGACGCGCACGGTCACCGGACCCGCCGGCTCCCACGCGCGCGGGACCAGCACCGCCGGGAGCGGCAGCTCCGCGCCGAGGTCCGGCCGCGGGCCGACCGCCGGGGCGTCCGCGCAGAGGGCCTCGAGCGCGGACGCGTCGCCGCCCGCCGGCCGGACCAGCAGCGCCGAGCAGCCGCCGGAGCGGGCCAGCGCGGCGACGGTGCGCAGGAACGCGGCGACGTCGGTCGTGGCGGCCGGCACGTCGATCAGCAGCGCGTTGCCGGCGAGGTCGTCGCCGGGGTCGCGCGCGACGGCGCCGCACGCGACGCCCTCCTCGCGCGTGGCGGGCGACAGGACCAGCGCGCGCGCGCCGCCGACGGGCGTGCCCGCACGCGAGAGCACGGCGCCCGCGGCGGCGCTGCGCGTCTCGAGCGTCAGCGGGGCGACGTCCACGCGCGCTCCCGTCGCGCGCAGCGCGTCCACGAGCGCCGTCCGCGCCGCGCGCTCCGCGGGCGACCCGGGCGTGCGGTCGGCGCCGAGTGCGGCGAGCAGCGCCGCGACGCGCTCCGGGTCGGCACCCGACCGCAGGTCGGGGAGCAGGCGCCGCGAGGTGGCCGCAGCCGCGTCGCCCGTGCCGCGCGCGCGCGGCACGTGGCAGTCGGGGTCGAGCTGGAGGCGCAGCGGCAGCGAGCGCGCGAGCGTCGAGAACTCCGTCTCGGCCGCGGACGCGTCGACGGAGAACGGCTCGGCGCCGGCGAGCGTGTCGAGCACGAGCGGCACGTGCAGCCGCTGCGGCGCCGCGCCGGACTGCACGACGGTGCCGACGACGCGCAGCCGCCCGCGGTCCGTCACGAGGCGCACGCGCGCGAGCGACACCTCGGGAGCGGCCGTCGCGGTGCGCCAGCCGGCGAGCTCGGCGTCGAGGTTGCGCCCGGACGCGTCGCGCAGCGACGTGCGGATGTCGTCCCATCCGGCCTGCGCGCCGGCGCGCCGCCGCAGCAGCGTGCGCAGGCCCTCGCGGAACGCGTCGTCGCCGAGCTCGCGGCGCAGCGCATGGAACACGAGCGCGCCGCGCGCCGCGGCGTCGTCCGCGGCCGCCGCGACGCAGCGTTCGCGGAAGCGCCGCGCCGCATCCGGGTCCGCGCCCTCGACGAGCACGTGGTCCGCGAGGTACGCGGCGAGCGGCGCCGCCCAGCCGGCCGTGCCCTCCTCCGCGACGGCGTCGCCGATCCAGAAGCGGGTGACGGCGCGGCGCAGCGCGGCGTCGTCGGCCGTGCCGCTCAGCGCGGCGAGGCCGGGGCCGCTCGCCGCCGCACGCGGTCCGTCGAGGACCACGTCCACCGCGCCGAGCGGGCAGCGTCCCAGCCAGTCCTCGAGCGCCGCCGTGGCCGCCGCGGCGACCTCCGCCGCGCGCGCGGGCTGCGCGGCGGCGTCGCGCGGCGCGAGCACGCGCAGCGGCGTGAGCGTGCCCGCCGCCGCCGTCGCGCTCCAGGGACCGATCGCGAGGGCGAAGCCGCGCAGCGCGATGCCGGGGCGCAGCTCGACCTCCGCGCCGCCGTCCGCGGTCTCGCGGCGCGCGACGCGACCCGGCCCGGCCACGTCGTCCCCGGCGGCGACGAGGACGCGCACGACGCACGCGGCGGGCCCGCCGCCGTCGGCGAGCCACGTGCAGCCGGGCGGGAGCACGAGCCCCGGCCACGTCCGCGCGCCGCCCTCGGCCGACGGCGTGCCCGAGTAGCGCAGCAGCAGCGTGGCGCGCTCGCCCGCATCGTCGGGGACGTCCAGCTTCCACACGGTGCGCCCCTCGAGCTCCGAGACCCGCTCGGGCGCGGCGGCCCGACCGCGCAGCTCGACCGCGTCGAGCGCGAACCCGGCGTCGAGCGCGAAGAGGAGCTCCCCGCCGCCGCCGGTCCGGAGCACGATCCGGTCGCTGACGGCGAGACCGTCGCCACGGCGGGCGAGGGCGGCGTCGTGCGACTCGATGCGCGGATCGGCATGCGCCGGGCGGACGAGTGCGACGAGCAGCAGCAGGACGGCGGCGGGGGCGGCGGGGCGCACGGTTCAGGTCGGTGGGGGTCGCGGCCGATGGTGGTGTGCCGGGCGCGCGGCGCGCGGCGACCGCGTACCCGTCCGCGTCGGCCGGGTCGCGATCATCGACGCACGCCGCGCCTCCCGGGAGAGGAAACGTGAACCCGCGCGTCCGGAAGCTCGTCGTGCCGGCGCTGCTCGTCGGCGCCGTCGTCGCCGCGGCGGCGATGTTCGCGGTCCCCGAGGAACAGTCCACGGACGGGCTGAGCCCCGAGGAGATCCGGCGCATCGACGACTTCGTCGAGCGCTTCCGCCTGGGCCAGCGGCTGCTCGGCAGCGGCCGCGACGCCGACGCCGAGACCGTGTTCCGCGACCTGCTCGCCGAGGAGCCCGAGGCCGCGGCGGTCCACCACGCGCTCGGCACGCTGCTCCAGTTCCGCGGGCTCGCCGACGAGGCGACGAAGTCGCTCCTGCGGGCCGCGGAGCTCGCGCCGCTCGACCCGGTCATCCAGCGCGACGCGGGCGCCGACCTCCTGCGCCGGGGGCATCCGGCCGACGCCGAGCCCTATCTCTGCCGCGCGCGGAAGCTCTGGCCGACCGAGGTCGAGATCCTCGTCCTGCACGCGACCGTGCTGCGCGCGCTCGGCCGCACGGACGACGCGCGTTCGGCGTACCGCGAGGCCGTCAAGCTCTCGCCCGAGTCGGTGGACGCGCGCGTCGGGCTCGCGGCGGTGCTCGTCGAGCGCAAGCCCGAGGAGGCGCTCGCGCTCGTCGAGAACCTCCCGCACGGCTTCGCCGACGTGGCGCTGGTGCACGGCCTCGCCCTCGAGAACCTCGGCCGCACCGTCGAGGCGCCCGACCAGTTCCGCACGGCGTACCGCCGCAGCCCGAAGGACGCCGCCGGCGCCGCGATCGTCGCCGAGGCGGCGCGCGCACTGACGCGGCTCGGCGTCGTGGACGACGCCGTCGCCGCCTCCGCCCTGTGGTGCGAGCTCGGCGGCACGCCGCCCGCCCTCGAGCCGACGCTCGAGCTCGCGCAGGGGCTCGTCGCGGGCGGGCGCCGCGCGGAGGCGCTGCTCGCGTTCCGGCAGGCGCGCATGGGCGACGCGTCCACACAGACCGTCCACCGCGCGTTCCTCGCGCAGGCGACGCTGCGGCTCCGCGCAGGCGAAGCGGAGCCCGGTCGCGCCGACCTCGAGCGACTCGCCGACTCGGAGGCGGAGTCCCCCGAGCGCGCCGTCGCGCGCCGCGCGCTCGGCCGCTGCGACGACGACGCGCTCGCCGACGCGCTCGGCAAGGCCCCCGAGCGCCGCAACGACGCCGCGTTCGCGCGCTACCTGGCCGCGCTCCTCGCGGCCGACGCGACCGCGGCGGAGGAGGCGGCGCGCGAGGTGGGCGCAGCGTCCGCGCCGGTCGGCGAGTTCCCCGCGCTCCTCGTCCGCTGACGCCGCGCTGAGCCCGGCGCACGCTCCGCCGCGGCGAGCGGCGCCCTCGTGCGCGCCACGTGGGGCGCGACTCAGTACACTCCCGCCCGCATGGACGCGCGGATCGCCGACCGGTACGAGGTCCTGGGACGCCTGGGTGAGGGCGTGCTCGGCGAGGTGGTGCGCGTCCGCGACCTGCGCGACGGGTCGGTGAAGGCGCTGAAGCTGCTGAAGCCGCGCGCGACGCCCTCCAACGCCGTGGCGCGCTTCGAGCGCGAGTTCCGCGTCATCAAGGCGCTCGCGCACCCGAACATCATCCGCGTCTTCGACTCGGGCGTGCACGGGGACCCCGCGGAGGGCCGGCCGTACTTCTCCATGGAGCTGCTCGACGGCTCCGACCTCGCGGCCTGGCGGCTCGCGCACCGGCCGGCGGAGGACGCCGCCGGGTTCGCGGTCTACGCGGCGCAGCTCGCGTACGTCGGTCACCAGATCGCCGACGCGCTCGCCGCCGTGCATGGCGCGGGCATCGTCCACCGCGACCTGAAGCCCGCGAACGTGTTCGTCCGCGACGGGCGCCACCCGCGCATCAAGCTGCTCGACTTCGGCCACGCGCGCGACGACGACGGCGCCGACCTGACGCGCACGGGGACGGTCCTCGGCACCGCGACGTACATGGCCCCCGAGCAGGCGACCGGCGCCGCGCCGGCGCCGTCGGCCGACGTGTACGCGCTCGGCTGCGTCCTGTTCGAGGCGCTCGCCGGCCGCCCGCCGTTCGAGGCGCCGACCGTGCTCGACATGCTCCTCGCCCACGTGCAGCGCGCGGCGCCGCCGCTCGCGGACGAGGAGCCTCGCACGCCGCCCGAGTTCGCAGCGGTCGTGCACCGCCTCCTCGCGAAGGACCCGGCCGCGCGCCCGAGCGCCGCGGAGGCCTGCGCGGAGCTGGCCGTCCTGTGACCGCGCGATGCGTGCGCGCGCTGCGGCGCGCCGCGGCCCTCGTCGCCGCCGTCGCCCTGGGCGCGTGCGCCCACACCGCGCACCGGGACCCGGGCGCCGTCGCCGGACGCATCGTGTCCGGGTTCCCGGCGCGTGCGGAGCCCGACCCCGCGCGCCCCTTCGACGACCGCGTACCGGCCGCTCCGGCGAAGACGCCGCACCCGTACACGGCGTGGCCCTTCGACGTGCAGCACTACGACATCGAGGTCGCGCCCGACTTCGAGCGCGAGACGCTGACGGGACGCGTGACGATCACCGTCGACGACGCCGCGGACGGCCTCGCCGAGCTGCCGCTCGACGCCGTCGGGATGCAGGTGCGGCGCGTGGTCGACGCGACCGGCGCCGCCGTGGCGTTCGCGTACGACGGCGACGTGCTGCGCATCGCGCTCCCCGGCGGCACGCGCACCGGGACGCGGCGCGTGTTCGTCGTCGAGTACGCGACGCGGCCGCGCGCGGGCGTGCACTTCCTGCGTCCGCCGCAGGGCGCCCCCGAGTGGGGCCGGCAGGCCTGGACGCAGGGCGAGGCGGAGGACACGCGGCACTGGCTGCCCTGCCACGACGCGCCCGACGACCGTGCGACGCACACGCTCTCGGTGGAGGTGCCCACCGGGATGCTCGTGCAGGCGGCGGGAGTGCAGCAGGGGGTCGTGGAGCGCGGCGCGCGGACGACGTGGACCTGGTCCATGGCGACTCCGCACGTGTCCTACCTCACGACGTTCGTCGCGGGCGATCTCGTGCGCCGCGAGCTCGCGGGCGGCCCCGTCCCGCTCACGGTCGTGGCCACGCCGCAGCAGGTCGACTTCGCCGCGACGAGCCTGCGCCGCACCGGCGAGATCCTCGACGTGCTCGGCACGTGGACCGGTCGTCCGTACCCGTACCCCGCGTACGCGCAGTGCTGCGTGCGCGACTTCGTGTTCGGCGGCATGGAGAACATCAGCGCGACCACGCTGACCGACCGCACCGTGCACCCGCCCGGCTGGGAGCCGCTCGCGTCGAGCGACGGGCTCGTCGCACACGAGGCGGCGCACCAGTGGTTCGGCGACCTCGTCACGTGCCGCGACTGGTCGCACGCGTGGCTGAACGAGGGCTTCGCGACCTACGCCGCACTCGTCTGGGAGGAGCACGACGAGGGCCGCGACGCGTTCCTCGCCGACGTCCGCGGCCTCCTGGACGGGGCGCTCGGCGCGGCGGAGCGCTCGCGCCGGCCGGTCGTCTCCGACGTCTACGCCGAGCCGTTCGACCTCTTCTTCGACGGCCACGCCTACGGCGGCGCGGCGGCGCGTCTGCAGGCGCTGCGCGTGCAGCTCGGCGACACGCGCTTCGTCCGCGCGGTGCAGCACTACGTCGCGACCTGCGCGGGGACGGTCGTCACCACCGACGACTTCGCGCGCTGCGTCTCCGAGTCGGCGGGGGAGGACCTCGGCTGGTTCTTCGACCAGTGGTTCCGGCAGCCCGGCCGGCCGCGCCTGCGCGTGCGCTGGGAGTGGGACGAGGCCGCGTCCGCGCTGCGCGTCGCCGTGGCGCAGACGCACGACGAGCCGGGCTTCCCGGCGGTCTACCGCCTGCCGCTCGACCTCGAGTGCGACCTGCGCGACGGCAGCGTGGAGCGCACGCGCCTCGACCTCGACGCGCGCGAGCAGACGTTCAGCGTGCGCCTGCCGTCGGCGCCGCGGCTCGTGCGCATCGACCCGGAGCGCGGCCTGCTCGCGCGGCTCGACCTCGAACGGCCCCCGGCCGACTGGGCGGCGCTCGCCGCGCTCGACCCGTCGCCCGCCGGCCGGCTGGACGCGCTCGACGCGCTGACCCGGATCGCGCGCGACGGCAAGGCCGCCGACGCGGACCGGCGCGCGGCGCGCGAGGCCCTGCTGCGTGCCGGCCGCGACGACCCGCGCCACGAGATCCGCCGCGCGGTGGTCGGCCACCTGCGGGCCGTCCACGACGACGCCGCGCGCGACGCGCTCGTCGCGTGTCTCGCGTCCGACGCGGACGTGCGCGTGCGCGACGCCGCGGCCGACGCGCTCGGCGACTGGACGGGCGACGCCGTCGTGTGCGACGCGCTCTCCGCGGAGGCGCTCCCCGCCACGCCGTTCGGGGCGACGCTGCTGCGCGCGATGGCGCGGGCGCGCGCCCCCGGAGCCCGCGCCCGCCTCGTCGCGGCCCTCGACGCGCCGTCGTGGCAGTCGCGTCTCCGCGGTGCCGCGCTCGAGGGCTTCGCGGACCTCGGCGACGAGACCGCCTTCCCGCTGCTCGCGGCGGCTGCCGCCGCGGGCGCCGATCCGTGGACCCGCGACGAGGCGCTCTCCGCCCTCGGCCGCATGGGACGCGGGCGCCCCGACTGGACCGCCGCGGTCGTCCCGCACGTGTTCGACGAGCGCCGCGCCGTGCGTCAGGCCGCCGCGAACGCGCTCGGAGAGCTCGAGGACGCGGGCGCCGTCCCCGCGCTGATGGCCGCGTACGAGCGCGAGCCGTGGGCGGGGACGCGCCGCGCGCTGCGCGAGGCGGTCCTGCGCTGCCGGCGGGCGGCGGTCGAGGCCGGGGCGCCCGTCACGCTCGGTGCGGCCGAGGCGCTGCGGCTCCGTGCGGAGCACGCGGCGGCCCGCGACGCCGGCGACACCGCGCGGGCCGCCGAGCTCGAGCGCGCGCTGGAGCGCCTCGGCGTCGCGCCGACGCCCGCGCCGAAGCGCTGAGCGCGGGTTCCCGCTCTCGTTTCGAGGCGTTCGAGCGCACGTGCGCGTTCTCGATCCGAGAAACGCGCCGTGTGCTCGCGGACGCGGCGCTGCCCGTCCGAAGAGACGCGTGCAGCCGGCGCCCCCGGGTGCCCGACAGGCCGCGTGTGCGGCCGGGGCCCCGGGTGGCGACCGGGGGGCCGGAACCCGGCGCACCCCGTGAAGCGACTCGCAGCGATCGTCGTGCTGACCGCCCTCTGTGCCGTCCTCGGCTCGGGCGTCGTGCACCTCGTGCGGGTCGACGGACAGGGCGACGTGCGCCTGGCGCCGCGCATCGACGAGGACGCGCTGCGCTGGTGGACGGGCCGCGCGCACGACGCGATCGACTGCGCGCGCCGCACCTCGGAACCGGTTCCCCGGACGCAGCGCTGAGGCCTCGCCGGCCGCCGCGCGCGCACGACGCGGCGCGGCGCCGTGCCGCGTGTCACGCGACGCGCGCGACGAGCGCGCCACCGAGCCGAATTCCGTTGGCCGCCCGGCGAGTTCAGAACTAGGTTGCGCCCTTCGTCCGCCCGCGCGGACACCTTCGCCGAAGGGCCCCCTCCGAGCGCTCCCGGCCGACGGTGCAGCCACGCGCGGCGACGGTCATCCCGGTCCCCACCCAGCGCGACGACGTGGCCAACGACTACCTGCCGGTGCTCTTCATGCTCGGCTTCGGCGTGCTCTTCGCCGGAGGCGCGCTCGGCGCGTCGTGGCTGCTCGGGCAGCGCGGGCGCCAGAACAAGGTGAAGAACACGCCGTACGAGTGCGGCATGCCGATCCGCTCGGAGGCCCACTCGCGCTTCAGCGTGAAGTTCTTCATCGTCGCGATGCTCTTCATCCTGTTCGACGTCGAGGTGGTGTTCATGTTCCCGTGGGTGGTGTCCTACGGGAGCGGCGACGTCGCACGGGCGTCGTTCCCCGGGACGGCGGTGCTCCTGGCCGAGGCCGCCGTGTTCCTGGCCGTCCTGTTCCTCGGCTGGGTCTACGTCGTGAAGAAGGGAGTGCTCGAGTGGCACAAGGAAAGCTGAGCACCCTTCACGTCGGCGAGTCCCAGGAGGAGGGCGGCGCGCTGCTCACGAGCGTCGACGCCGTCGTGAACTGGGCCCGCAAGAACTCGATCTGGCCGCTGCCGCTCGGCCTCTCGTGCTGCGCGATCGAGTTCATGGCGACCGCCGCCGCGCGCTTCGACATGGCGCGCTTCGGCGCCGAGGTCGCGCGCTTCTCGCCCAAGCAGGCCGACCTGATGCTCGTGGCGGGCACCCTGACCTACAAGATGGGCGAGGCGTGCCGGCGGCTCTACGACCAGATGGCCGAGCCGAAGTGGGTCATCGCGATGGGCGCGTGCGCCTCGTCGGGCGGGATGTTCCGCAGCTACCCCGTGATGCAGGGCATCGACCACGTCATCCCCGTCGACTACTACATCCCGGGCTGCCCCCCGCGGCCGGAGATGGTGCTGAACGCCCTGATCCACCTGCAGAACGACATCGGCAAGGAGCGCGCGCACAAGCGCCTCGAGCTGATGCAGCGGCTCACGAAGGCGGAGGCGCAGTAGACGCGTGGCGGCGAGCGAGGCGACAGGCGGCGCGGACGCGCCCGGGGAGACGCTGGCGGTGCGCGCCCTGCGCGCGCGGTTCGGCGACGGACTCGCGCGCGTCTCCGAGAACCGCGGCCAGTTCCTGGTCGAGCTCGCCGACCGCGCGGCGCTGCCCGAGGTCGTGCGCTTCCTGCGCGACGAGCCGGAGCTGCGCTACGAGTTCCTGGTCGACGTCACCGGCCTCGACCACTACCCCGACGAGCCGCGCTTCCGCGCGCTGTGCGTGCTGCGCAGCTTCCGCCTGCGCGACGACATCGTGCTGAAGGTGGCGGTGCCCGAGGACGACTGCTGGGCGCCGTCGCTCGTGCCGCTCTTCGCCTCGGCGAACTGGCTCGAGCGCGAGTGCTACGACATGTTCGGCATCGAGTTCCGCGGCCACCCGGACCTGCGGCGCATCCTGCTCCCGGACGCGTTCGGCGACCACCCGCTGCGCAAGGACTTCCCCATGGAAGGCGTGCGCAGCGACCGCGAGTGGGCCGAGTGGGTCATCGCGCGCGCCCAGCGCGAGGAGGCGTGAGAGCTTGGCCACCGCACGCCCGGTCCTCGAGGACGACCCGCTCGACCACGCGCTCGAGCCCGTGACGCCGTCGGGTGCGCTCGCGCGCGACCGCGACGGCGAGTACATGACGCTGAACATGGGGCCGTCGCACCCCTCCACGCACGGCGTGCTGCGCATCGTGCTGGAGCTCGACGGCGAGCGCATCGTCTCGGCCGTGCCGGACCTCGGCTACCTCCACCGCGGGATGGAGAAGATTGCGGAGACGTACGGCTACAACAAGTTCATCCCCTACACGGACCGGATGGACTACCTGGCGCCGGTCTCGAACAACATCGCGTGTGCGATGGGCATCGAGGCGGTCAACGGCATCGAGACCCCGCCGCGCTGCCAGGCGATCCGCGTCATCTGCACCGAGCTCGGCCGCATCAGCGCGCACCTGCTCGGACTCGGCGCGTTCGCGATGGACGTCGGCGCGCTGACGGTCTTCCTCTACACCTTCCGCGAGCGCGAGGTGGTCTACGACTTCATGGAGGCGCTCACGGGCGCGCGCTTCACGGTGTCGTTCACGCGCGTCGGCGGGATCGCGCGCGACCTGCCCGACGGCTGGGCGGCGGCGGTGCGGCGCTTCGCGGAGAAGATCCCGAAGACGATCGAGGAGGACGTCGAACTCCTGCTGACCACCAACCGCATCTGGGTGGACCGCCTGCAGGGCGTGGGCGTCATCCCGCGCGACGTCGCGATCGCGCACGGCCTCACGGGCCCGTGCCTGCGCGGCTCGGGCGTCGAGTGGGACCTGCGCAAGGAGCGCCCGTACCTCGGCTACGAGAACTACCAGTTCGACGTGCCGGTGGGGCGCGTGGGCGACGCGTACGACCGCTACCTCTGCCGCATCGAGGAGATCAAGCAGAGCGCGCGGATCATCGTGCAGGCGATCGACAAGCTCCCGGACGGGCCGATCGCCGTCGAGGACCACAAGATCCGCCTGCCCGAGAAGCGCAAGGTGCTCACGAGCATGGAGGAGCTGATCCACCAGTTCATGGTGGTGACGGAGGGCCCCGCGCTGCCCGCCGGCGAGCGCTACTTCGGCTTCGAGAACCCGAAGGGCGAGCTCGGCTTCTACGTGAAGACCGACGGCACCGGGCGCCCGGCGCGGCTGCGCATGCGCGCGCCGTCGTTCGTGAACCTCGGGATCGTGCCCTACTGCTTCCGGGACGCGATGGTCGCCGACACGGTCGCGATCCTCGGCAGCCTCGACTTCGTGATGGGGGAGTGCGACCGATGAGCGCGCCCGCGACCCGCACGGCGCCGAGCGCCGAGGCCTGCGCCGCGGCCGACGCGCGCGCGAGCTTCGACGCGCTCCGGCCGCGGCTCGACGCGCTGGTCGCGCGCTATCCGGCGCGCGGCGCGGCGCTGCTCCCGGTGCTGTGGGAGGTGCAGACCGCGCGCGGCTTCGTCACCCCGCAGTCGGTGCGCGAGATCGCCGCGTACCTCGAGATCCCGGCCGCGCAGGTCGAGGGCGTCGTGACCTTCTACACGATGTTCCGCGACCGCCCCGTCGGCCGCGAGGTGGTGATGGTGTGCAAGACGCTCTCGTGCCGCCTGCGCGGCGCGCAGGACGTCCTCGACGCGCTGGAGCGGAAGTTCGGCATCCACCTCGGCGAGACGACGAAGGACGGGCGCTACACGATCGAGGCCGCCGAGTGCCTCGGGCTGTGCGACATGGCGCCGTGCATGCTCGTCGTCGACGGCGAGCGCTTCGGCGACCTCGACCCGGAGAAGGCCGTGCGGATCCTCGAGGAGCGCGCCTGATGCCGCTCGCGCCCCGCCTGATGAAGGACGCGCCGCCGATCGGCCGCCGCCAGACCCACGACGAGTACGTCGCCGCCGGCGGCTACGACGCGCTGCAGAAGGCCCTCGGCATGAAGCCCGAGGAGATCACGCAGCAGGTGCTCGAGGCGGGCGTGCGCGGCCGCGGCGGTGCGGGCTTCCCCGCCGGCCGCAAGTGGACGTTCGTGCCGAAGAACACCGGCAAGCCGGTGTACCTCGCGTGCAACGCCGACGAGTCCGAGCCGGGCTGCTTCAAGGACCGGCAGATCATGGAGCGCGTCCCGCACCTCCTGATCGAGGGCTGCGTGATCGCGTGCCGTGCGATCGGCGCGCAGTCGGCGTTCATCTACTGCCGCGGCGAGTACCCGCACTCGGTGCGCGCGCTCGAGGAGGCGCTGGCCGAGGCGCGCGCCGCCGGCAAGGTCGGCAACGACGTCCTCGGGTCCGGCTGGCGCTGCGACGTCTGGGTGCACAAGGGCGCCGGGGCGTACATCTGCGGCGAGGAGACGGGCCTGCTCTCGTCGATCGAGGGCGGCCGCGGCTACCCGCGCATCAAGCCGCCGTTCCCGGCCGTCGAGGGCCTCTGGGGCTGCCCGACGATCATCAACAACGTCGAGACGCTCGCGAACGTGCCGGTGATCGTGCGCGATGGCGTCGCGGCCTTCAAGGCGGCCGGCGACGACGACACCACGGGCACGCGGCTCGTCGGCATCTCGGGACACGTCGAGCGGCCGGGGCACGTCGAGATCGACCCGGCGAAGACGACGATCCGCGAGCTGATCGAGGTGCACGCGGGCGGCGTGTGGAAGGGCCGCAAGCTGAAGGCGGTCATCCCGGGCGGGTCGTCGGTGCCGGTGCTGCCGGCGTCGGCGATCGACGTGCCGTTCACGTACGGCGCGGTGCGCAACGCGGGCAGCCTCGCGGGCGCGGCGGGCGTCATCGTCATGGACGAGACGACGTGCATGGTCGACGCGCTCGTCAACCTGATGCAGTTCTACCACCACGAGAGCTGCGGCCAGTGCACGCCGTGCCGCGAGGGCACGGGCTGGCTCGAGAAGCTCGTGACGCGCATCTGGAAGGGCGAGGGCGCGGCGCGCGACATCGACCTGCTCGACAGCGTGGCCGACACGATCGGCGGCGCGCAGGCGGGCAAGACCATCTGCTTCCTGGCCGACTCCGCGGTCATGCCGACGAAGTCGTTCCTGAAGCACTTCCGCGCGGACTTCGTGCGCGCGGTCGAGGAAGGCGGCTCGCCCGTGTGGCGGGCGCGCGCGGGCCAGGGCGCCCGCGCCGCGGCGGGGGCGCACGGCTGATGGCCGACGTGAAGCTCACGATCGACGGGCGCGAGGTCGAGGTGCCGCGCGGCACGACGGTCATCCAGGCCGCGCGCAAGCTCGGCACGGACGTGCCGCACTACTGCTGGCACCCGGGCCTCAAGGTGGCGGGCAACTGCCGCATCTGCCTCGTCGAGGTGGAGGGCATGCCGACCGTCCAGATCTCGTGCAACCTCGAGGTGCGCGAAGGGATGGTCGTGCACACGGAGAGCGCGAAGGCGAAGCAGGCGCGCCGCGACGTGATGGAGCTCCTGCTCATCAACCACCCGCTCGACTGCCCGATCTGCGACCAGGCGGGCGAGTGCAAGCTGCAGGAGTACAGCTTCGAGTTCGGTTCGGACGGCTCGCGCTTCCAGTTCCCGAAGGTCCACAAGCCGAAGCACGTGCGCTTCTCCGAGAAGGTCACGTTCGACGCCGAGCGCTGCATCCTCTGCACGCGCTGCGTGCGCTTCCTCGACGAGGTCGCCGGCAGGGACGAGCTCGACATCGTGAACCGCGGCGACCGCAACGAGATCGCGGTCGCGCGCGGCGCGGAGCTGACGAGCCCGTACCAGATGAACATCGTCGACATCTGCCCGGTGGGCGCGCTCACGTCGACGGACTTCCGCTTCAAGAGCCGCGTGTGGTTCCTGAAGCAGACGCGCACCGTGTGCCCCTCGTGCTCGCGCGGCTGCAACGTCACCGCGGGTGCGCGCTGGAACCGCCTGCTGCGCCTCGTGCCGGCCGAGAACCAGGCCGTCAACCGCTGGTGGATGTGCGACGACGGGCGCCTCGCGATCGGCCACGTCGGCGCCGACGACCGCCTGGGTGCGCCGCTCGTCCGCAAGGACGGTGCGCTCGTCGAGACGACGTGGGACGAGGCGCTGCGGGCCGCGGCCGACGGGCTGCGCGCCGCCGGCGCGAACCTCCTGGCGCTGGTCTCCGCGCGGCTCACCAACGAGGAGCTGTTCCTCGCGCGGCGCATCCTCGACGCGCTCGGGACGCCGCACCGCGACGTCAAGCCGCGCGCGTGGGAGCGCGACGAGCTGCTGCGCACCGGCGACGGCAACCCGAACGCGGAGGGCGCGCGCATCCTCGGGATCGCGCCGCGCGCCGGCGGACGTGGTCTCGCCGCGTGGGGCGGCTCCGCGATCGGCGCGGCGTTCCTCTGCGGCGAAGACCTCGACGACCGGCCGGAACTGCTCGACGCCCTCGCGAAGGCGTCGTTCGTGCTCGTCCTCGACAGCCGCGAGACCGCGACCGTGAAGCGCGTCGCGACCGTCGTGCTGCCGGGCGTGACCTCGTTCGAGAAGGACGGCTCCTTCACGAACGTGGACGGCCGCGTGCAGCGCCTGCTGCCCGTGGTCTCCGCGCCCGGCGACGCGCGCCCCGACTGGCGCGTGCTCGGCGAGCTCGGCGCGCTGCTCGGCTGCGGCGCCGCGCCGCGCAGCGCCGACGAGGCGCTGCGCGCGCTCGCCGCCGCGGAGCCGGCGTTCGCGGGGCTGTCGCTGGGGCGGCTCGGCGCGCTGGGTCGCGAGGCCGCGCGGGAGGCAGCGCGATGAACGCACTGCCCGTGCTGCTGGCGGAGACCGTGTCGGACGGTGGCGTGTGGGCAAGCGTCAACCGTACGTTCGTCGAGTCGCGCTGGGCGTATCCGCTGCTGCTCGTGCTCGTGGTCGGCAATGTCGTCCCGCTGCTCGTCTCGTTCCTGGTCTGGGCCGAGCGTCGCGGCTCGGCGCTGATCCAGGACCGCCTCGGCCCGAACCGCGTCGGGCCGTTCGGCCTGTTCCAGTCGTTCGCGGACCTCGGCAAGTTCCTCTTCAAGGAGGACGTGACGCCGGGCCACGTGAACAAGGTGCTCTACTGCCTCGCGCCGGCGATCGCGGTCATCCCGCCGCTGGTCGCGCTCGCGTTCGTGCCCTACGGGCGGAACGTGATGATGGCGGACGTCGACACGGGCATCCTCGCGTGCTTCGCGGTGTCGTCGCTGCACGTGTACTCGGTCACGCTCGGCGGCTGGGCGAGCAACTCGAAGTTCCCGCTGCTCGGCGGCGTGCGCGCGACGGCGCAGATGATCTCGTACGAGATCGCGCTCGGCGTGTCCGCCCTCGCCGTGCTGATGGTCGCCGGCTCGCTGCGGCTGCAGGACGTCGTGCTGCACCAGGCCGACGGCTGGACGGTGCACGGCGAGACGCTCGGCGCGTGGTCACGGTTCCTCGACTGGAACGTCGTGAAGCAGCCGATCGGCGCGATCGTCTTCCTGATCGCCGGCTTCGCCGAGACCAACCGCCACCCGTTCGACATGCCCGAGGCGGAGAGCGAGCTGGCGGCCGGGTACCACACCGAGTACTCGTCGATGAAGTTCGCGCTGTTCTTCCTCGGCGAGTACGCGGCGATGATCGTCGTCTCGGCGCTCTTCACGACCCTCTACCTCGGCGGCTGGACGCTCTTCGGGCTCGAGGACGTGCTCGCCGACTGGGTGCGCTCGTCGGCGCCGGAGGCGGGCTGGATCAACTGGGCGCAGGTGGTCGAGGGCGTCCTGCACAGCGGCATCTTCTTCACGAAGACGCTCGCGCTCCTCTTCGTGTTCATCTGGGTGCGCTGGACCCTGCCGCGCTTCCGCTACGACCAGCTCATGCGGCTCGGCTGGATGCGGCTCCTGCCGCTCTCGCTCGCGTGGCTGGCCCTGACGGCCGTGGGCGTCGGGATCCTGAGGTGAACCGATGGCCTACGTGACCGTCCGCCGCCGCGAGCTGACCTTCGCCGAGAGGCTGTACCTGCCCTCGATCCTGAAGGGCATGGCGCACACGCTGAAGCACTTCGTCGGCGCCGGCGGCCGCGCGGGCGTGACGATGCAGTACCCCGAGGAGAAGTGGCAGCTCCCGAGCTTCTACCGGGGCGTGCCGTCGCTCGTGAAGGACGCGGACGGACGCGGCAAGTGCGTCGCGTGCTCGCTGTGCGAGTACGTGTGCCCGCCGCGCGCGATCTCCATCGTGCCGAAGTCGATCGAGGGCGTCGTCGAGAAGGCGCCCGAGGTCTTCGACATCGACATGCTGCGCTGCATCTTCTGCGGCTACTGCGAGGAGGTCTGCCCCGAGGAGGCCATCTTCATGTCGAAGGAGTACGAGATCTGCGGCGAGACCCGCGAGGAGCTCGTGTTCCACAAGGAGAGGCTCTACGAGATCGGCGCGACGCTCGGCGCGGACGCGGGCGTCCCCGACGCGGAGCGCAAGTGGGCGAAGCTCGCGCGGGAGCAGGGCGAGCAGGGAGTCACCGGCGGCTGAGGTCGTGTCGCCGCCGCAGCGCGGCGGGTGTGACCGGGACCGGGGCGCGGGACAGGAACGGGACCGAAACAGGGAAGGAAGCGCGCAGGGTCCGCCCGACGGGGCGGCGGCGCGGCAGGCGAGAGGGCAGAGCTTGGATCCGTGGACGTTCTGGCTGGGAGGCGCGCTGACGCTCGTCGGCGGCATGCTCGCGGTGACGCGCAAGAACGCGGTCGCCAGCGTCATGTGGCTCGTCGCCGCGTTCGTCGGCATGTCGGCGCTCTTCCTCGGCATGGACGCCGGCTTCATCGGCGTCATCCAGGTGCTCGTCTACGCGGGCGCGATCCTGATCCTGTTCGTGTTCGTGATCATGCTGCTCAACCTGACGCCGAGCGGACTCCTGCGCATCGACCGACCACGCTTCGTGACGCTCGGGCTCGCATCCGCGCTCGCGTTCGTGGCGCTGATCGTGGCCGTGGTCACCGGCGGCGCGCTGTGGACCGGCGCGGCGGGCGGCGAGGGCGGGATCATCCGGCGCACCGGCGAGCCGCAGCTCCTCGAGGGCTCCGTGCTCGCCGTCGCAGACCAGCTCTTCCGGCACCACCTGCTCCCGTTCGAGATCGCGTCGGTGCTGCTGCTCGTCGCGATCGTCGGCTCGGTGGCGCTGACCAAGAGGAAGCTGTGAGCGCGGGGGGCGCACGCTGATGGACCGGGTGTTCGGCGAGATCACCACGTCGCACTACGTCGTGCTCTCCGCGCTCATCTTCGCGGTGGGCCTGTGCGGCGTCGTGACGCGGCGCAACGCCGTCGTCATCCTCATGAGCCTCGAGCTCATGCTGAACGGCGCGAACCTCGCGTTCGTCGCCTTCAGCCGCCACCACGCGAACCTGCAGGGGCAGGTCTTCGTGTTCTTCGTGATCGCCGTGGCGGCCGCCGAGGCGGCCGTCGCGCTCGCGATCATCATCGCGCTCAACCGTGTGAAGGGCGGCGTGTCGATCGACGACGCGACCGAGCTGAGGGGCTGACGCCGTGGACCTGCCCGCTCTCGGCTACGTGATCCTCTTCGCGCCGCTCCTCGCGGCCGTGTGCATCACGCTGTTCACGCTGCGCCACAAGGCGGTGTCCGGCGCGATCGCCGTGCTCGGCATGGCAGCCGCGCTCGGCGCGAACGTGCTGGTCGCGCTCGAGGTCTTCCGCTCGCCCGCGGGCTTCGTGTCCATCCACGAGCTCGAGTGGCTGAAGGTCGGCGCCGTCACGATCCCGTTCGGCGTCCAGCTCGACGCGCTCTCGACGCTGATGGCCCTCGTCGTCACCGGCGTGGGCCTGTGCATCTTCGTCTTCTCGCTCGGCTACATGAAGGAGGAGGAGGGGTACAGCCGCTACTTCGCGTGCCTCTCGCTCTTCGCCTTCTCGATGCTCGGCATCGTCGTCAGCACGAACCTCGTGCAGACCTTCATCTTCTGGGAGCTCGTGGGCGTCAGCAGCTACTCGCTGATCGGCTACTACTTCCACAAGGACTCGGCCGTCGACGCCGGCAAGAAGGCGTTCCTCACGAACCGCATCGGCGACTTCGGGATGACGTGGGGCATCATCCTGCTCTTCTACACGCTGTACCAGGCGCTCGGTCCCGACCAGGCCTCGTTCAGCTTCGCGAAGCTGCGGCTGCTCTACGAGGACGAAGGCGCGATCCGCGCCGTGATGGAGCACCACGCGGGGACGCTCGCCGCCGCGACGCTGCTGATCTTCACGGGCGCCGCGGCGAAGTCCGCGCAGGTGCCGCTGCACGTCTGGCTGCCCGACGCCATGGAGGGCCCGACGCCCGTCTCGGCGCTCATGCACGCCGCGACGATGGTGGCGGCGGGCGTGTTCCTCGTCTCGCGCCTCTTCTTCCTGTTCGCGCCGTACCCGCAGGCGCTCGCGGTCGTCGCGTGGATGGGCGGCATCACCGCGTTCCTCGCCGCGGCGCTCGCGTTCGTGCAGTTCGACATCAAGAAGGTGCTGGCGTACTCGACGCTCTCGCAGCTCGGGTACATGGTCATGGCGCTCGGCATGGGCTCGCCCGCCGCGGCGATGTTCCACCTGACCACGCACGCCTTCTTCAAGGCGCTGCTGTTCCTGGGCTCCGGCTCCGTGATCCACGGCTGCCACCACGAGCAGGACATGCGCCACATGGGCGGGCTCGCGAAGAAGATGCCCGTGACCTTCTGGACCTTCCTGCTCGGCACGGGAGCGCTCGCGGGCATCTTCCCGCTCGCCGGGTTCTGGTCGAAGGACGCGGTCCTCGGCGCGGCGCACGCGGGCCACGTGCCCGGCGCGGCGGTGCTCTACGGCATGGGCGTGCTCGTCGCGTTCATGACCGCGGCCTACATGGGGCGCTGCTGCTGGCTGACCTTCGCCGGCGAGTACCGCGGCCACGCGCACCCGCACGAGTCGCCGATCACGATGACCGCGCCGCTGGTCGTCCTCGCCGTCGGCGCCGTGCTGGGCGGACTGCTCAGCCTCCCCGCGGGGATCGTCGAGCACGCCGGCTGGATGGAGCACGCGCTGACGGGCGTGCGCACGGCGCCCTCGTGGTTCCCCGAGGCGGAGGTGGAGCACTTCCACCCGCTCGTGGCCGGGATCGGGACGGCTGCGGCGTTCGCGGGCCTGTTCGTCGCGTGGATGTTCTTCGGCAAGCGCGCGTGGTCGGCCGACGCGTTCGTCGCGCGCGTCCGCCCGCTGCACACGCTGCTCGTGAAGAAGTACTACTTCGACGACGCGTACCTGTGGCTCGTGCGCGCCGTCCAGCAGCGCGTGGCCGTGGTGTGCGACTTCGTCGAGGTGCGCATCCTGCGCTGGTTCGTCGACACGCTCGCGGCGATCCATCGCTGGATCGGCGGGCAGATCCGTCTCCTGCTCGACGGGCACCTGCAGCGCTACGTCACGCTCGCGCTGCTCGGCGTCGTGCTGATCGTGGCGGCCGTGCTGGTGGGGAGCTGAGATGGACCCGCTGACCCTGCTGGTCGTCGTGCCCCTCGTCGCCGCGGGCGTCGTCGCGCTCGCGCCCGCGCGCGCCGAGAAGGCCATCCGCGGGGTGGCGATCGGCGCCGGCGGCATCACGCTCGGCATCGCGGCGTGGCTGTTCCGGCTCGCGCTCACCGAGGGCTCGGCGGGGCTCGCCGCGTTCTCGGCGGGCATCCCGCGCCGCGCCTGGGTCGAGAGCGTCGGCATCACGTGGTCGGTCTCGGCCGACGGCATGACCGTCGCGATGGTGCTGCTCAACGCGCTCGTGCTCTTCACCGGGTGCCTGGTGTCGAGCCACGCGATCCGCGACCGCGTGAAGGAGTTCTTCGTCCTGTTCCTCGCGCTCGGCGCCGGCGTGTTCGGCGTGTTCGTCGTGCGCGACATGTTCTTCATGTACTTCGCGTTCGAGCTCGCGGTCGTCCCGATGTACCTGCTGATCGGGTGCTGGGGCAGCCCGAAGGACCGCGACTACGCGGCGATGAAGCTCACGCTCTACCTGACCGCGGGCGCGCTCGTCGCGCTGGTCGGGATCCTGATGCTGTACTTCCGCACGTGGGACTTCCTCGGGCACCCGTCGTTCCACCTCGACGACGTCATCCGCGCCGCGGATGCGGGGCGCTTCGACAACGGCTTCCAGCTCACCGCGTTCGCGTTCCTGTTCCTCGGCTTCGCCGCGATCATCCCGATGTGGCCCATGCACACGTGGAGCCCGATCGGCCACGCCGCGGCGCCGGCCGCCGGCTCGATGATGCACGCCGGCGTGCTCATGAAGCTCGGCTCCTACGCGATCCTGCGCGTGGCGTTCCCGACCTGCCCGGCGGGTGCGGCGCACTGGCTGCCGTGGGTCGCAGTGATCGCGATGGCGAACATCGTCTACGGCGGCTACGTGGCGATGGCGCAGAAGGACATCAAGTACGTCATCGGCTTCTCGTCGTCGTCGCACATGGGCTACACGCTGCTCGGGATCGCGTCCGTCACCGTCATGGGTGTCTCGGGCGCGGTGTTCCTGATGTTCGCCCACGGCGTCATGACGGCCCTCTGCTTCGGTCTGATCGGCTTCTTCTACGACCAGACGCACACGCGCAAGATCGAGGACCTCGGCGGGCTCGCGCACCAGATGCCGTTCGTCGGCACCTGCTTCGCCATCGCGACGATGGCCAGCGCCGGCGTGCCCGGCTTCGCCAACTTCGTCAGCGAGTTCATGGTGATGCTCGGGGCGTGGGAGGCGGGCTACACGGTGCAGGCCGTGATCGCCGTCTTCGGCGTCGTGATCACCGCCGTGTACCTGCTGCGCGCCCTCGCGAACGTGTTCTTCCGCGCACGCAAGGAGCGCTGGGACGCGCTCGCCGACGCGCGCGGCCCGTTCCAGCGCGCTCCGTTCGTCGTGCTGATCGGCGTGCTGCTCTTCTTCGGCTTCTGGCCGCGCCCGCTCACGCGGGTGATCGAGGCCGGGGTCGAGCCGCTGGTCGCCAAGGTGCAGGCCGCGCAGGCCGCGCTCGACGTCGGCAGCGCCGACGACGGTGCGCACCGCGGGGAGGATCGCTGACCGTGCGCGACGTGATGCTGCTCCTGCCCGAGATCGGCGCGGTCGCCGCCGTGCTCGCGGTGATGCTCGCGGACCTCTGGCTCCCGAAGGAGCGCAAGGGCACGCTCTCGGCGCTCGCGATCGCCGCGTCGGTGGTGCTGCTCGCGCTGACGTTCGTGCCGCCGGTCGCACAGGGCGGGCACGCGTTCGGCGGCTCGTTCCTGGTCGACGGGATGGCGCTGCTGCTGAAGCGCGCCTTCTGCGTCACCGCGTTCCTCGTCTTCCTGATGTCGCGCGAGTACGTCGCGGAGCTGCCGCGCGGGCAGGGCGAGTTCTACACGCTCGGCCTCGCGGCGCTGACCGGCATGTTCCTGTGCGCGAGCGTCAACGACTTCATGTCGCTGTTCGTCTCGCTCGAGCTGGTCACGGTCTCGTTCTTCGTGCTCGCCGCGTTCAAGCGCGACAGCAAGCTCTCGGTCGAGGCGGGGCTCAAGCTGCTCGTCATCGGCTCCATCTCCGCGGCGCTCCTGCTCTACGGCATCGCGTTCGTCTACGGCGCCACCGGCACCGTGATGTTCGGCGTGCTCGCCTCCGACGGCTCGACGTTCGAGAACGGTCTGCGCACGCAGGCGGCCGCGGGCACGCTGGTGCTCTCACCGGAGCTGCAGCTCGGCCTCTTCCTGATCTTCCTCGGTCTCGGGTTCAAGACCTCGGCGGTGCCGCTGCACGTCTGGGTGCCGGACGTCTACCAGGGCGCGCCCACGCCGGTGACGGCGTACCTCTCGGTCGGCTCGAAGCTCGCGGGCTTCGCGCTGATGTTCCGCCTGCTCGAGGTCGTGAGCCGCGCGGCGCCCGTGGCCGCGGCGCTCACGCCGTTCCTCGCGCTCGTCGCCGCGCTCACGCTCTTCTACGGCAACCTCGGCGCCATCCCGCAGACGAACATCAAGCGCCTGCTCGGCTACTCGTCGATCGGCCAGTGCGGCTACGTGCTGCTCGGCATCGCCGCGGCGTCGGAGCTCGGCCTCGCGTGGGCGCTCTTCTACCTGTGCGCGTACGTCGTGACGAACCTCACGGTCTTCGCCGTCATCATCTGGGTGGCGCGCGCCACCAAGAGCCACGACATCGACGACTACTCGGGTCTCGCGCGGACGAACCCGCTGCTCGGCACCGCGCTCACGGTCGGTCTGCTGTCGCTCGCGGGCGTGCCGCCGTTCATCGGCCTCGTCGGGAAGTTCTTCCTCGTCGGCTCCGCGTTCCAGAAGGGCGACACGCTGCGCTGGCTCGTCTACGTGGGCCTCGCGAACGTCGTGATCGCGCTCTACTACTACCTCTGCGTCGTGAAGCGCATCTGGATGCGCGACGCGCGCACGGCGGTCGCGCCGGCCGTGCCTCTGCGCATGAAGGTCGCGCTCGCCGCCGGGATCGTGGCGCTCATCGTGGGCGGCATCGCCCCGCAGTTCCTCGATCGCGTCACGGCGTCGGCCGCCGCCGGCGCGGGCATCGTCGGCACGACGGCGCGCTGACGCGCGGACGCGCACACGCGCCGACACCTCGGCGCGCCGACCGGCCGACACGCGCATCCACACCACGCGTGCGTGCGCGTCGCACGCGCGCCGGACCACCACCTGTCGTGGTGCATGCGGATGCGGCCACGAGCCGCGGATTCGCTGCATCCGGAACGCGCCAAGTGCGCCGCGCGCGCGTGTCACGAATCCGTGACGCCCCCTTGACACGTCCCTGACGCTTCGTAGCATCCGTGTCCCGCCAAGGGCACCGGCGCGGGCATCGCCGGGGCGGGAAAACACGGGAAGGAGGATTCCGCATGGAGTCGCTCGAGGTCGCACGCGTTCGCGCCGTGCTGGACCGGTTGGCGCGCGAGAAGGAAATCGCGCAGAACTTCTTCAACCGCATGGCCGACACGCTGGAGGACGTCGAGAAGCGGCGGTGGTTCCGCCGGATGGGGCAGGACGAGAAGGATCAGCGCAAGATCCTGGTGAAGCACCGCAAGGAGCTCTGCCACGACGGCGCCGGACTGGAGGGCGTGCTGCCTCCGTCCAACGCGCACCAGACGCTCGCGAGCGTGACGAAGGACTGCGGCCTCGGCTTCGTCGAGCTGCTGCGTCTTGCGGCGCGCGCCGCCGAGGACTCGCGCGTCTTCGCCGACCGCGCGTCCGACATGGTCGGTGACCGCAGCTGCCGGATCTTCCTGAAGATCCTCTCCGAGGAGGGCCGCTCGCATCGCGACGAGCTGCTCGCCGAGCTGCGCCTCGAGGAGCGCGTCGCCGCGGCGGAGATCGAAGCCGCCTGACGCAGCGCCTGCACGGCTGAACCGACACGCCCGTCGCGGACTCCCGCGGCGGGCGTGTTCGCATCCGGGAGCCCGCACGCCGCAGCAGCGCGCGTCGTAGACTGCGCCGATGCGCGTCACCAAGCGGTTCCGGTTCGAGGCCGCGCACCACCTGCCCGGCTATCCCGGGAACTGCGCGCGTCCGCACGGACACGGCTATCGCCTCGAGGTGACGGTCGAGGGGCCCATCCGCGACGACGGTCTCGTCTTCGACTTCCACGACCTGAAGCGCATCGTCACCGAGCGCGTGATCGACCGGCTCGACCACCGCGACCTGAACGAGCTGCTCCCGAACCCCTCGGCGGAGAACGTGCTCGTCTGGATCCGGCACGAGCTCGCGGACCTGCCGCTCGTGGAGCTGCGGCTCTACGAGACCGACGACTCGTGGGTCACGCTGACCGCGGAGGAACTCCGTTGAGCGTTCCCGATCTCGTGGGACTGCGCCGCGCACTGCACGCGGCGCCCGAGCTGTCGCTGCGCGAGCACGGCACGGCGGACATGCTCGAAGGGTGGCTGCGTGAGCTCGGGCTCGCGCCGTCGCGCATCGCCGACACGGGGCTCACCGCGCTCGTGCGCGGCGCGCGCCGCGGGCGCACGATCCTCGCGCGTGCCGACATCGACGCGCTGCCCGTGCACGAGGAGACGGGCCTCGCGTTCGCGTCGCGCCACGCCGGCGTGATGCACGCGTGCGGACACGACTGTCACGCCGCGGGGCTCGTCGAGGTGGCACGGCGGCTCGCGGCGCGTCCCCCCGAGGCGGGGGCCGTGAAGCTCCTCTTCCAGCCCGGCGAGGAGGGCGCGAACGGCATGGGGCTCTGCATCGACGCCGGGGTGCTGCGGCGCCCGGCGGTCGACGCGGCCGTCGGCGTGCACGTCTGGCAGAACGAGAAGGTGGGGCGCATCGGCCTCGTGCGCGGACCGTGCATGGCGTCGGTGGACGACTTCCACGTGCGCATCATCGGCAAGGGCGGCCACGCGGCGATGCCGCACCGCTCCGTCGATCCCGTCGTCGTCGCCGCGCACGTCGTCACCGCGCTGCAGTCGATCGTCGCCCGCTCGGTGGATCCGCTCGACACGGCGGTGGTCACCGTCGGCGCGCTGCAGGCCGGGACGGCGTTCAACGTCATCCCGCCCCACGCCGATCTGCGCGGCACGGTGCGCACCTTCCGCGAGCCGGTGCGCAAGGCCGTCGCGAAGCGTTTCGAGACGCTCGTGCGCGACGTGTGCCGCGCGTTCGGCGCGCGGGCCGAGATCGAGTACCGCTTCTTCCTTCCGGCGACGGTCAACGACCTCGCGCTGACGGATCTCGCGTGGAGCGTCGCGGAGGACGTCGTCGGCAAGCGCCACGTCGTCGCGGCGCAGCCGTCGATGGGGGGCGAGGACATGGGGCTCGCGCTGCGCGCGGTGCCCGGCGTGTTCGCGTTCGTCGGCGCCGACGGCGGCACGCAGCGCACGTCCTACCCTCACCACCATCCACGCTTCGACGTGGACGAGCGCTGCCTCGACGTCGGGGCGGCGTTCCTCGAGGGCTTCGTCCGGCGCTATCTCGCGGAGGCCGCATGAGCACGCTGTCCGACGGTGCGGTGAACGTCGAGGGGCGCATCGAGTCGCTGCGCGACGCCCGTGTGCCCGCGATGGACCACGGCTTCCTCTTCGGCGACTCCGTGTACGAGGTGATGCGCACGCTCGAGGGCCTGCCCGTCGCATGGCCCGAGCACTACGACCGGCTCGCGCAGTCGGCGCGCTCCATCTACATGGAGCTGCCGTGGACGCGCGACGAGATCGGCGGCCGCATCCGCGCGACCTGCGAGGCGACGGGTCTCGGCGAGACGATGGTGCGCACCGTCGTCACGCGCGGACCCGGTCCGATGTCGCTCCTGCCGGACGCGTGCGACGGTCCGCGTCTCGTCGTCTTCGTGCTGCCGCTGCGCCGCATCCCGCGCGAGCACACGGAGAACGGCATCGAGGTCGCCGTGCCGCCGCGCCTGCGCAACGACGCGCGCGCGCTCGCACCGGCGGCGAAGACGGGCAACTACCTGAACAACCTGCTCGCGCTGATCGAGGCTCGCCGCCTCGGCGGCGAGGACGCCGTGCTGCTCAACGTGGACGGCCACGTCACGGAGGGCACGACGTCGAACGTGTTCTGGGTGCGCGGCGGCGTCGTGCGCACGGCGGCGCTCGAGTGCGGCATCCTCTCCGGCATCACGCGGCTCCTGCTGCTCCGCGCGCTGCGCGAGGAGGGCGTGCCGGTCGAGGAGGGCGCGTTCCCGCTCGCCGACCTGACGGGCGCCGACGAGGCGTTCCTGACGGGCACGGTGCGCGGCGTGACGCCCGTCGTGCGCGTCTCCGGCGCGACCGTCGGCACGGGGCGCCCGGGGCCGTGGACGCGCCGGATCGCCGAGATCAACGAGCGGACGCTGCGCGCGGCGCGCGGGCCGTGGTGACGGCGTCGTCGCGGCCGCCGCGCAGGATCGCGTAGACGGCGAGCGGCACCGCCTGCATCAGGATCAGCACCACGCACAGCGCCGCGACCTGCTCGTCGCGCTGGAAGTGGATCATGGTGTAGATCTTCCGCATCACGGTGTTGCCGGTGAGCAGCACCACCGTGTCGATCTCGCGCAGGGCGAGCACGAACACGAGCGTGAACGCGAGGAGCAGCGCCGGCCGCACGAGCGGCTCGAGCACGCCGAGCGCGCGGGCGAGCGCGTTCGCGCCCGCGCTGCGCGCCGCCTCCTCGAGTCGCGGGTCCACCTCGAGGAACGCGGCCCAGAGTGCGGCCAGCGCGAACGGCAGGTACTTCGCCAGCATGAGCAGCGCGGGTCCGTACTGCGGCGAGTCCTGGTCGAGGAACGGGTTGTTCCCGAACACGTCCTGGATCAGCGGGGAGTTGAGCAGCCGCAGGTACCCGGCGCCGAGGAACACGGGGGGCAGCGCGAGCGGCAGGAACGCGAGGGCCAGCAGCCGCAGGCGCCCGGTCCGCGCGGCGCGGTGCCCGAGCACGAACGCGAGCGGCAGCGCGAGCGCGGCTGCGAGCGCCGCGAACCAGAGCGCCCAGCGCACTTCGTTGGTCGAGGACGCGGGGCCCTCGACGAGGGCCCACACGCGCTGGTAGGCGGCGACGTGCGCGGACTTCCAGACCAGCGCGGCCAGCGGGCCGCCGACCGTCAGCGCGAGCAGCGCGGCGAGCGGCACCGCGAGCGGGACGCGCAGCGCGCCGAGCGGCACCGGCGGCGCCTCGCGGTAGGTCGTCGACACGACTCCTGTCGGGCGCCGGCCGAAGAGGTGGTGCAGCACCGCGAGCAGCGCGCTGCCGAGGGCGGCGAGCGGCAGGCCGAGCGCCGCGGCGACGCCGGGGCCCTGCGACTTCGACCACGCGACGAACGCCTCGTACGGGTACACGCTGATGCGGTCCGACGTCGGACGCACCCAGTTGAGGAAGTCGACGACGGCGAAGTCGTTGAGCGCGAAGAGGAACACGAACACCGCGCCCGCGGCGATGCCGGGAGCGGCGAGGGGCAGCGTGACGCGGCGCAGCGTCGCCCACGGCCCGACGACGAGCCGCGCCGCCTCCTCCTGCGACGCGGGGACGCGCTGGAAGGCGCGCCGCGCGAAGAGCACGACGATCGGGAAGTAGCAGAGTGCGAAGAGCCCGGCAGCCCGCAGCACCGCCACCACACCGCCCCAGTGCGAGGGCTCCGTGACCGACGTGATCGGCGGGGGCGCGAGGAACGGGACGTAGTTCCACGCGACGGCGACGAGCAGCGGCGGCAGCACCAGCGGCACCAGGTACGCGCCCGCGAAGAAGCGCCGGCCGAAGACGTCGGTGCGCGAGACGAGCAGCGCGTACGGCACGCCCAGGAGCACGGCGAACAGCGCCGACGCGAGTCCGATGAGGACCGAGTTCCCGAGCAGCCGCAACCTGGCCCACGGCGCGCGCACCGGCGCGGCGCCGGCGCCGCCGGCCTGGGCGGAGGGTGCCGTGGGGACGCCCGGCGTCGCGGACGGGGCTCCCGGGGCTCCGGAGGGGGCCGTGCTCGGGCCGGGCGTCGCGCCCGTCCGCGTGCCGCCGTACGGGTCGAGCGCCTCCTCCAGATGTGCCGTCGTGAACTCCCAGGGACGGCCCGGCGAGTCGTCGACGAGGACGGCGGAGACGAGCGCGCGTCCCACGGGGAGGACGGACAGGACGAGCAGCGCCAGACAGGCGGCGGCGACGGCGATACGGCTCATGTTTCTCGTCCCGGGCGCGCGAACGGGAGTGTATCACCCGTTCCTCTCCGCGTCGCCGCGTGCGTCCCAGAGCTCATGAGCACGTCTCCCGCGCAATCCGCCCCCGCCCCGCTGCCGTCGCTCCGCACGGCCGTCGCGAGCGCTGCGCTGCTGCTGGCTGCGTGCGGTGCTCCCGGGTGCGGTCCGTCGGAGCTCGCGCGCGGGTACGACGCCTACACGGCGTCCGTCGAGGAGCCGCTCGAACGCGAGCAGGAGCACTGGTCGCGGCTCAGCGAGCTGCTGCAGCAGCGCCAGGAGGACCCGGGGCTGCCGCGCTACTACGAGTACGCCCGAGGAACGGCGCTGCCCTTCTACACCGAGCTGCGCGCGAACCTGCGCGAGCTGGAGCCCGGGCTCCCGCCCCTGCGCGAGGCGCACCGGCACCTCATCGAGTTCGCCGACGCGCGCTTCGAGTTCGTGAACATCGAGCTCGCGGCGCAGGACCTGAACGCGCGCGCGTCGGCCGACGCCGGGTTCGCGAAGATCCTGTCCGGGCTCCACGAGGCCGAGAACCTGCGGATCGCGTATCTCGAGGCGGTGGAGAAGAGCGTCCCCGACGCCAAGTTCACCGAGCTGTACCAGCTGGTGCAGGTCTTCCAGCGCGACTACTTCGACCGCATGCGCGAGGGCGCGCTCGACCCGGACGCGGTGCAGCAGGAGCTCGCCCGCCACGTGCTGCCGGCCCTCGAGGACCTGCGCCGTCGCAAGTACTCGCCCGACGCCGAGGGCACGCTGCTGAAGAAGTGCGTGGAGGCGTGGCTCGAGTGGCACCGCAACCTCGCGCAGGCGTGCCCGCTGCTCGACGAGGTCCTGGCCGCGAAGGCGCACTCGGAGGCCTCGGCCCAGGCTGCCGACGAGGCGATCGCGGCGTTCCGGAAGGCGCTCGACGACGCCCGCCGGGAGCGCTGACCCGCGCCGGCGCGCTCCGAACCATCCGAGTCCCCGTCCGTTGAGTGCAGTACGCCGCGGTCCGGGTCCGCGGCCCGAGGAGAACCCATCGTGAACGACGCGACCTCCCTCCGTACTCCCCCCGCGGCGCACCTGCGTGGCGCCGGTCTCGCGGGTGCGCTGCTGCTCGTCGCCGCCTGCGGCGACGGCGGGACGCGGCCCGCCGCGGCCCCGGGTGCGGACGCGCCCCCGTCGGCGCCGGCGCCTGACGCCGGCCCGGGGCCGGGCGCCGACCACGTGGGGCTGGCCCGCGCGGCGTACGACCGCGGCCTCGACTTCCTCGCGCAGCTCCAGAAGGACGGGCGCTGGAGCGTCGAGGGGCAGCCGAACGTCGGCTTCACGGCGCTCTGCGCCACCAACTTCCTCGAGCGGCCGGGTGGGCTCCGCGAGACGGATCGCCACTTCGTCGACGCGTCGCTCGCGTGGATCGCGCAGAGCCTGGCCGCGGACGGCGGCGTCGACGGGTCCCCGCGTCCGAACTACGAGACGAGCGTCGCCGTGATGGCGCTCGCGGCGTCGGGCCGCGCCGAGTTCCGTCCGCTGGTCGAGCGGGGCGCCGCGTACCTGAAGGGCCTGCAGCGGCTCGAGGACGGCAACCCGACGTGGGGCGGCATCGGCTACGGCTCCGACTCGACCCGCTCGGACCTGTCCAACACGCAGTACGCCCTCGCCAGTCTGCGCGCGGCGGGCGTCCCCGAGAGCGACCCCGTGTTCCAGCGCGCGGTGACGTTCCTGCAGCGCGTGCAGAACCGCCGCGAGAACGAGTCCGGCGGCGAGCCCGCAGAGTGGACCGACGCGAAGAGCGGCAAGCGCTTCGTCCGCAGCGACGACGGCGGCGCCAACTACTACCCCGGGAACAGCAAGGCCGGGGCGGACGAGCGCCCCGACGGAGTCGGCGTGCTGCGCTCGTACGGCTCGATGACGTACGCGCTCCTGCGCTGCTACCACTTCGCCGGTCTCGACGCGACGGACCCGCGCGTCGAGGCGGCTCTGCGTTGGATCGCGCGCAACTGGACGCTCGACCACAACCCGGGGATGTCGGGCAAGGACCAGTACTCCGGTCTCTTCTACATGTACGCGACGCTCGGGCGGGCGCTGCCGCTCGCGAAGGTGGACGCGCTCGACACGCCGGGGGGCGCCGTGCACTGGCGCTCGGCACTCACGGCGCGGCTGGCGCAGACGCAGCGCGACGACGGCTCGTGGCTGAACGAGCACAGCGCACGGTGGGACGAGGGCAACCCGATCCTCGCGACGTCGTTCGCGCTGACCGCCCTCGCGCCCTGCGCGCAGTGAAGGCGCCGCGGGCCGCGGTGCACGCCGCGCTGGTCGCGGGCGGCGCCGCGTGCGCCGCCGGCGCGGCGCTGGGGCTGACCGTCCGGCTCGTCGCGGGAGGCGCCACGCCCGCCGAGCGCGCGTCTGCCGCCGGCGTCGCACTGCTCGGCGCGGTCGCGTGCGTCGCACCGGCGCTCCCGCGCTCCGGACCGCGGCGCGCGGTGCGCGCCGCGGGGCTCTGCGGACTCGCCGCGGCCGCGGCGTGGACGGCGTCGGCCGGATCCGTGCCGGCCCCCGGCGCGTGCCTCGTCGTGGCGGCGTGCGCGGCGCTCGCGTGCGGCGCCGCCGATGCGGCGGCGCGTCTGGGCGTCGCGCCGAGCTCACGCGTGCTCGTCGGCGCGTGCGCGCCGCTCGTGCTCGTCGCGGGCGTGTTCCTGGCGGACCCGTTCGTCGAGTGGGAGGGCTCCGTGCCCGCCAGCCCGGCACGCGCCGCGGCGCTCTACCGCGCGAACCCCGTCGCGGCGCTCACGTCGTCGCGCGGCGGGACGGGCGTCGCCTGGCAGACGCGTCCCTTGCTCTACGACGGCGCCGGGACCGGCGGCCTCAGCGTCATCGGGCGCTTCTACGCCGTGCGCGAGCCCGCTGCGGGTCCGTGGTCGGCGTGCGCGCTGGCCGTGGCGCTGCTGCTCTCGTGCGCCGGGCTGCGGCGAAGCGACCAGCCGCTCGCGGCCTCGTAGCCCGCATCGTTCGCCAGCTCCCACGCCCGGCGCGTCGCCCGAGTCGCGATCTCTGCGTCGGCGCTCCTCGAACGGGGCGTTCGACCCCGACTTCGTCGCGCCTCGTTGACCTCGCGTCTCCGGCTCGGCCGGGACGGTCTGTCGCGGGGCGGCAGTGCAGGCGCCACGGCCGCGGCCCTCGACTCCACCGCGCCGCCGCCGCTCCCGCCGCGCGCACTCGTGAACGATGCGGGCGAGAAGCCTGTCCGGCAGGTTGCTCGGGATCCGGCCGCGACGCCGTCGTCTCGACTGGTACGCTGCCGCGGGAGGCACGCATGGCGACCTCGAAGGTCTTCCTCACGTTCCCGCAGCGGCTGATCCGCGAGCCGATCCTCTACGACCTCGTGAAACGCTTCGACGTGCGCACGAACATCCGCGGCGCGAGCGTGACCGAGGAGATCGCGCTCGTCGCGCTCCAGCTCGACGGCGAGCCCGAGCAGATCCAGGCCGCGATCACGCACCTCTCCGGCCTCGGCGTGCAGGTCGAGCGCCTCGACGGCTGAAGCGGCGCGGCGCGCTCAGCGCGCGGGGACGGAGTCGTCGCCCTCGAGCAGCGGCGGCTCGTAGTACGCGATCGCGACGAGCGTCTCGCCCTCGTCCGGCAGCACCGTGTGCGCAACGCCCGGCGCGATGTTGAAGGTCGCGCCCGGCGCCGCGGGGTAGCTCCGGCCGGCGATGAGCACGGTGCCGCGGCCGCGCAGCACGTACGCGATCTCACGCCGCCGCGGGTGCGTGTGCGCCGGCAGCGGCAGCGCGAGCTGGACGAGGTGCATGGAGCGCAGCGGATCGGCGGCGAGCAGGTCCTTGCGGCGGCCGAGGGTCCCCAGCGGGAACGCCTCGAGGTACGGGCCGAGCTCCGGCGGCGGCGAGCGGAGGGGCACGCCCTCGAAGTCCGGTGCGAGTTCGGCTCGGACGGCCGCATCGGACGGCGGCCGCGGCGTGCGCCGCGGCGCCGTGCGGCATGCGACGGTGCCGAGTGCGAGGGCGGCGGAGGCGACCACCGTCGCGGCGATGCGTGCCGGCGCCGCGCAGCGCGCGACGCGCAGGTGCGTGGGCGTCACTCTTCGTCCGGGAACGGCGTGAACTGCTCGATGTACTGGCCCTCGCCGAGCCACCACGCCGTCCACATGCGCGCCGCGCGCTCGAACTTGTCGGGGCCGACGTCGCCCTGGTGCGGGAAGCGCGCGACGAAGTCGCTCTTGAACTTCGTCGCCTTGATGATCTGGCGGCAGATCTGCTGCGCCTTGTAGCAGCCGAACTGCTCGTTCTCGTTCTTGAACTGGCTGGCCTTCCACTGCGCCGAGAACTGCCGGATGATGAACGGCATCGCCTTGCGGCCGGCCTTCGCGAGCACGCGCTCCGCGTTCATGCCCGGGCCGCCGGAGTTGAAGTCGAACGCCAGCCGCGCCTGCCTCTCGAACTCCGCGGCCTCCTCCGGCGTCGTCCCGGCGATCTCGGGGACCTCGACCGCGTAGAGGTCGTTCGGGTCCATCTTGAAGTAGTACGCGTAGTCGCGCCCGTCGGAGCCCTCCGCCACGGCGCCGATGCCGCTGTCCGGCGGCTTGGGCGTCTCCACCGTCGGCGTCGGCGCGGTCGCGGGCGTCTCCGCCTTCGGGGTCTCGGGCTTCGGTGTGTCCGGCTGCGTGCCGGTCGGCGTGCCGCTCGACGTCAGCTTGCCGACGGGCGTCCCGGACTCCTCGCGCGCCTGTGCCTGGCGCTGCTCCTCCTGCAGCCTCTGCGCTTCCGCGAGCGGGTCCGTCGGCTTCGACGTGAAGACGATGACGAGGACGCCGATGAGCGCCACGGCGCCGCCGATCGACAGCACGATCGGGAGCGTGTTCTTCTCCTTCGCCGACGGCGCTGCGCGCGACCGGCGTCCGGCGCCCGCCTCGGGCTCGGACGTCGCGGCCTCCTCGCGTGCGCGCCGCGCCTTCGCGCGCCGCGCGCCCGACGACGACGTCTTGCCCGCGTCGCCGCCGCGCCCCGCCTTGGCGCCGGCGGGCTTCGACGCGCCCTTCGCCGCAGCACCCTTCGCGGCTGCGCCCCCCCAGACGACGTCGGCGCCGCACGCCGTGCACGCGAACGAGCCGGACGGGGGGGACCCGTCCGGAATGCGGAACTTCTTCCCGCAACCGGGACACGCGACGATCTGCTCCGACATGGGCGCTTCCTCCGGCCGCCGAGGATAGCCCCCGACGGGTGTGGGCTTCCAGCGGAGCCCGGGCCCGCGCGCCGAGCGGCCCGACGCCGTCGAAGGACCCCGTGAGCGACGCCCAGCACTTCCGCCTCTGCACCGAGTTCGAGCCCGCGGGCGACCAGCCCGCGGCGATCGAGCGGCTGACCGGCGGGTTCCTCGAGGGCTGCGAGGCGCAGGTCCTGCTCGGCGTGACCGGCAGCGGGAAGACCTTCACCGTGGCGAACGTGGTCGAGCGCCTCGACCGGCCGACGCTGGTGCTCGCGCCGAACAAGACGCTCGCGGCGCAGCTCTACTCCGAGTTCCGCGAGCTCTTCCCGGAGCACGCGGTCGAGTACTTCATCTCGTACTACGACTACTACCAGCCCGAGGCGTACATCCCGACGACGGACACGTACATCGAGAAGGACTCGAGCATCAACGAGCGCATCGACCGGATGCGCCACAGCGCGACGCGCAGCGTGCTCGAGCGGCGCGACGTGCTCGTCGTCGCGTCGGTCTCGTGCATCTACGGCCTCGGCTCGCCCGAGTCGTACCGCGACATGACGGTGCGCGTCCGCACCGGCGCCTCGTACCCGCGGCAGCAGCTCCTGCGCGACCTCACGGTGCTGCAGTACCGGCGCAACGACTTCGACCTCTCGCGCGGCACCTTCCGCGTGCGCGGCGACGTCGTGGACGTGTTCCCCATCTACGAGGACGCGCGCACGCTGCGGGTGGAGCTCTTCGGCGACGAGATCGACCGTCTCGCGTGGATCGACCCGCTGACCGGCGAGATCCTGGAGGACGTGGGCGAGGCCGTCGTCTTCCCGGGCAGCCACTTCGTGCAGCCGAAGGAGCGCATGCTCGCGGCGGTCGAGACGATCGAGGCGGAGCTCGAGGAGCGGCTGCAGTGGTACCGCGACCGCGCGAAGTTCCTCGAGGCGGAGCGCCTCGAGCAGCGCACGCGCTACGACATGGAGATGATGCGCGAGGTCGGGTTCTGCCACGGCATCGAGAACTACTCGCGGCACCTCGACGGGCGTGCGGCGGGGCAGCCGCCGTACACACTGCTCGACTACTTCCCCAGCGACTTCCTGCTCGTCGTGGACGAGAGCCACGTCTCCCTGCCGCAGGTGCGCGGGATGTACCGAGGCGACCGCTCGCGCAAGGAGACGCTCGTCGAGTACGGCTTCCGTCTGCCGTCGGCGCTCGACAACCGGCCGCTCACGTTCGAGGAGTTCGAGACGCGCGTCGGCCGGCGGCTGTACGTCAGCGCGACGCCCGCGGCGTGGGAGATCGAGCGCGCGGCGGGGCGCGTCGTCGAGCAGATCGTGCGGCCCACCGGGCTCCTCGACCCGGAGATCGAGGTGCGTCCGGCGCGGCGCCAGGTCGACGACCTGCTCGCCGAGTGCCGGCGCGTGGTCGAGAGCGGCTTCCGCGTGCTCGTCACCACGCTGACGAAGCGCATGGCGGAGGAGCTGACCGAATACCTCTCCGAGGCCGGCGTGAAGGTGCGCTACATGCACTCGGACGTGGACTCGCTCAAGCGCGTCGAGATCCTGCGCGACCTGCGCCTCGGCGTCTTCGACGTGCTCGTCGGCATCAACCTGCTGCGCGAGGGCCTCGACCTGCCGGAGGTCGCGCTCGTCGCGGTGCTCGACGCCGACCGCGAGGGCTTCCTGCGCTCGGAGACGTCGCTCATCCAGACCTTCGGTCGCGCCGCGCGCAACGTCGCGGGCCGCGTGGTGCTGTACGCCGACGGGATCACCGACTCGATGGCGCGCGCGATGGAGGTCACGCGCGCGCGCCGCGAGCGTCAGGCGGCGTTCAACGCGGAGCACGGCATCGTGCCGCGCACGGTCGTCAAGAGCGTGCGCGAGTTCGTGCTCGCCGCGGGCGCCGACGAGGACGACGCGGCGCCGCGCGGGCGGCGCTCGCTCGGCGAGCTCGTGGCGGAGGAGGCGGATCTGCCGCGCACCGCCGCGGACGCGACACGTCGCATCGAGCAGCTCCGCACGGCGATGTTCGAGTCCGCGCGCGCGCTCGAGTTCGAGAAGGCGGCGGAGCTGCGCGACGAGATCCTGCGGCTCGAGAAGCTGGCGCTCGAGCTGTGAGCGACGCGCTCGCGGAGAAGGTGGCGACGCTCCCGACGACGCCCGGCGTCTACCTGTTGAAGGACGGCTCCGGTCGCGTGCTGTACGTCGGCAAGGCGACGAACCTGCGCTCGCGCGTGCGCTCGTACCTGGCGGGCCCGCTCGACCGACCGCACCTCGCGCCGTACCTGCGGCGCTGGCGCGACGTCGACGTCGTGACCACGCGCAACGCCGCCGAGGCGCTCGTCCTCGAGAACTCGTTCATCAAGAAGGAGCGCCCGCCCGGCAACGTGCGGCTGCGCGACGACAAGCGCTACCTCTGCCTGCGCCTCGACCTGGCGCACGAGTTCCCGCGGATCACGCTCGTGCGCCGCTTCCAGAACGACGGCGCGACCTACTTCGGCCCGTTCGCCGACGCGGGCGCGCTGCGCGACACGCTGCGCGCGCTGCGCGAGCTGTACCCGCTGCGCTCGTGCTCCGACCGCACGCTCGCGACGATCGCCGCGCCGTGCCTCTACCACCAGCTCGGCCGCTGCGCCGCGCCGTGCCACGCTCTCGTCTCGCGCGAGGACTACGCGCGGCACGTCGACGACACCGTCGCGCTGCTGCGCGGGCGCCGGCCGGAGGTGCTCACGGGCCTGCGCGAGCGCATGCAGCGCGAGTCCGAAGAGCTGCGCTTCGAGAACGCGGCGCGGCTACGCGACCGAGTGCGCGCCCTCGAGCGCACGCTCGAGACGCAGCGCGTCGCCGCGCCCGACGGCGCCGACCGCGACGTCGTGGCCCTCGCGCGCACGGGCGACGGCCAGGGCGACGTCGCCCTGGCGCAGGTGCTGTTCGTGCGCGACGGCGCCGTGGTCTCGGCGCGCGCGGTGCCGCTGCCGGGAGCGGCCGGCTCGGCGGGGGACGTGCTCGAGTCGTTCCTCGTGCAGTTCTACGACGCGCGCAAGTACGTGCCGACCGAGGTGCTCGTGCCGGAGCTCCCCGCCGAGACCGAGCTCGTGCAGGAGGTGCTCTCGCTCGTGCGCGGCGCGCAGGTGCGGCTGCGCGTGCCGCAGCGCGGCGCCGGGCGCGAGCTGCTCGAGCTGGCGCAGCGCAACGCGGACGTCGCCTTGCGCGCGCTGCGCCGCGACCGTGCCGCGGCGAGCGAGGCGCTCGCGCAGCTCGCCGAGCTGCTGCACCTGCCCGAGCCGCCGGCGGTGATCGAGTGCTTCGACGTCAGCCACCTGCAGGGCCGCGAGGTCGTCGCGTCGATGGTGCGCTTCGTCGACGGCCGTCCCGACCGCGACGCGTGGCGCCACTACCGCCTGCGCAGCGTCGAGCGGAACGACGACTTCGCCGCGATGGACGAGATCCTGCGGCGGCGCTATCGCGACGCGGCGACCGGCGCGACGGCGGAGCGGCCCGATCTGATCGTCGTCGACGGCGGCAAGGGCCAACTCGCATCTGCGCGTGCGGCGCTCGAGGAGCTCGGCATGCGCGAGCCGCCGGTGGTGGGGCTCGCCAAGGCGCGCGTCGGCAAGCTCGGTGCGGGCGCGTTCGAGCGCGTGTTCGTGCCGGGCCGCTCGGAGCCGGCGATCCCGCCCGAGGGTTCCCCCGCGACGCTGCTGCTCGCGCGCATCCGCGACGAGGCGCACCGCTTCGCCATCACGTACCACCGCAAGCTGCGCTCGAAGATGGCCGTCGAGTCGGCGCTCGACCGCATCGAGGGCGTCGGAGACCGCTGGCGCCGCGAGCTGCTCACGCACTTCGGCAGCGTCGCCGCCGTGCGCGAGGCGTCGCTCGACGATCTCGCGCGCATCCCGGGCCTCGGCCGCAAGCGCGCGGCGCGCATCCTCGAGCACCTGCGCGACGACGCGGGCTGAGCCGCGCCGCGCCTACGCGCCCGGCAGCGTCTCGCCCTCGATCTCCGCGGTGGGGACCTCCCACTCGCGCGCGAACACGCGGCGGGCGGTGACGAGCGCGTCGATCATGGCGCTGCCGTGCTGACGCGCGTAGCCGAAGCTCGCGGCGCGCATCACGTCCACGCAGAGCAGGCCCCAGGCGGACGTCTCGCCGAGGGACTTCGGGCGCAGCGAGACGACGATGCGCTGCTGCCAGAGCCACACGCGCGCGACCTCCCACGCGCCCTCGCGCGGTGCGGCCGCGGCGGGCGGCGGCAGGTCGCCCTGCGCGAAGGCGTGCACGTCGACGCGCGCCGGATCGACGGGCTGGTCGCGCATCGCCTTCGTGTGCCGCACGTAGCCGCCGGCGATCGCCTGCGTGGCCGCCGCCTCGTCGGCGCCCGCGTGGACCCACGCGCGGACGCCGTGGCGCGCGAGGTCCGCGACCACGAGTCCCCACAGGCGGTCGTCGTGGCCGGGCGGCAGGCGCATCGCGACGTGCAGCGCACCGTCCACGATCCACACGCGGAGCACCTCGACGCGTGCGGCGTCGCCCTCCATGTCGGGGGGCACCATGCACGCGTCGAGGCTCGCGTTCGCGGCGGGCTTGCGGTTCCAGAACATCGCGCCATGGTTCGTAGCGCAGCCGACGGGCCGGCGCAAGCACCCGTGCGCGGCACGCTCAGCGCCGCGTCCCGCCGATCACGCGCCCGTAGCGGTACACCACCTCCAGCATCAGGGTGCACAGGGCCGTGTCCGCGGTGCGGCCACGGCCGGCCGCTGCCGGATCGCGCTCCCAGAAGACCTGCTGCACGCTGCCCGGACGCGCCGGCGACGCCTCCTCGGTGCGCTGGGCACCGGCGAGGTCGGATTCGAGTCCGGACCTCCAGCGGTCCCACGCCGCGCCGCCGAGCTGGTACGCGAGCAGGGTGCGGACGTGCATGCGCTCGAGATCGGCACGCCCGTCGGACCAGCTCGGGGTCTCGGGAGCCGCTGCCAGGGACGCCAGCGCGCGCTGCGTGGCGTCCGCGTCGCCGCTGAGGACGAGCGCCAGGTGCGCCGCATCGGTCAGCAGCGCATCCGTGGCGGCGTCGCGGCGGAGCGCGAGCCGGGCCAGCTGCGCAAGTTCCTGCCGGAACGGCTCGACGGTCAGGTCTGCGAGATGGGCGCTGTGTGCGGTCAGCACGATCCAGGGCGTCTCGCGCTGGGCCTCCGGCAGGAACGCGCGATACCTCGTCTCCCGGTACAGCGCGTCCAGGGCGCGCTGGGCCGGGTCCTTGAACAGCTTGCTTCCGGTCAGCCCGTACGCCTCCACCATCGCGAGCGTGGCGCGGGTGTGGTTGAACAGGGAGTCCGGCCGGTCCCGCGAGCCGAACCAGCCGTCCTCCGCCTGCTGCGCCTTCAGGTAGCGGAGGCCCCTCCGCACGCAGTCCCTGTAATCCCCGGAGTTGTGCGTCTCGCCGGCGCCGAGGAAGCAGAGCAGCGCCGTGCCCGTCACGCCGACCGCGTCCTCGCCCTGCGCGAACGCGCCGGACTCGTGCTGCGTCAGCTGCAGGTACTCCAGTCCCTTGTCGACGGCGCTCTGGATCTTCCGCCCGCCGCCTCCGGCACGCAGGTCGCGCTGCCCTCCGCGGCGTCCGCCGAAGGCGCCGCCGGCGCCGCCGCCGATGCCGATCGTGCCGTTCGTGCCTGCGCCCTCGAAGGGCGCGTCGGAGTCGAAGTCCACGCCGAGCGCAGCCTCGTCGGCCATGTCGTTGTCGGTCTCGTCGTGGTCGGACACCTTCGCGTCCTTGATCACGGGATCGTCGGCGCGCGCGGCTCCGGATGCGGTCGCGCCCGTCGCTGCCGCGTCTGCGCCGCTGCCTCCGTCGGCCGTGTCGGCGCGCGCGTCGTCGGTCGCGCCGGCCGTGCGCCGCGCGGCGGCCGCGCGTTCGCGCGCACGCCGGAGCTCGTCCACGTTGCGCGGATCGAGACGTGCGCGGTCCTCCGGCAGCAGCACCAGGAACGAGGCGTACGCCGACTGGACGCCGCACGCGAGCGACGTCTCGACGATCTCCTCGACGATCTCGTCGCGCGTGTCGTAGGCGCCGCGGTCCACCGCGGCGTAGTACGCCGCGTCCGCGAGACCCGTGCGCAGTCGCAGCGTCTCCTCGAGGAACGCGATGCGCTGACGGCCGTAGAGTCGGCAGACGTCCGCGTCGCCGCCCGGGGCGTCGCGCACGGGCAGGGCCGCGCGGAAGACGACCGCGCGACCGCCGATCTTCGCGTGGACGTTCAGCGCGTCGGGTGCGGCGTCGCGGAAGCGCGCCGTCAGCACCGACTGCTCGCCCAGGTAGACGTCCGGCAGCGGCCGCGGGAACACCTCGACGGGGCGCCCGTCCGGCGTCTCCACGCGCAGGTCGGTGAGCAGCGGGACGGCGGTCCGGCGCAGGAAGCGCGACACGCGCGACTCGATCTCGCCGCCGGGGCGGAACACCTCGGCCGTGCCGGCGGTCGCCGCCGCGATGCCGCGCAGCAGCCCGTCGTCCACGTCGGCGCCGACGCCGAACGTGAACACGCGCGCGCCGTCGCCCGCGCCGTCGCGTGCGGTCCGCACGAGCTCCGCCGCGTCCGTGACGCCCACCGTCGGGCGTCCGTCGGTGAGCACGACGATCGTGCGCAGGTGCGTCGGGTCCACGTTCTCTCCGAGTGCGAACGAGAGCGCGTCACCGAGCGCGGTTCCCCCTGCGGCCCGCGTCGCGTCCACGAACGCGAGCAGTTCCGCGCGCCGCTCGTCGGTCACGTACACGGGTGCCGCCGCGTAGGCGTCGACCGTCGAGGAGAAGCGCACCACGTTCACGCGGTCGATGGGCCGTGCGTGCGCGACCAGGAAGCGCGCGGCCGCGATGGCCTGCGCGATCTTCTCGCCCTGCATGCTGCCCGAGACGTCGAGCACGAGCGTGACGTCGCGCGGCGTCGGCTCCGCGTCCTCGGCCGCCGGGGGCGTGAGAACGGCTGCGGCGTACGTCGTGCCGCGCACGTCGCGGTAGCTGCGCGTCGCGAGCAGCGCCTGCGGCGCGCGCACGGTCGCCTCGACGACCAGGTCCTCGTGGAGCAGCGCACGCGTCCGCTCGAGCGACGCGCGCCCCGCCGAGAGCGACATGAGGCCGACACCCATGTCGGCGAGCGGACTCTCGAGTGCGACGAGCGGAGCGCTGGAGCGCACGTCGAGGACGAACGTCAGGTCCTGTTCCACCTCCCCGGCCACGCCCGGTGTCGCGAGCGGGTACGCATAGCGCCAGCGTCCGTCGACGAGCGGGATCTGCTCGATCCACGTCAGCTCGACGACCGTCGGCGCGTCCGGGACGACGGGGAACACCGACAGCCGGAACATCTCGCGCCCGATCTGCTCGACGAGCGCCGGGTCGCGGCGCTCGCGCACGATCGAGTCGTAGATGCGCCGCGCGGTCTGGCGCTCGACCAGCAGGCCCTCGAGACGCTGCCCGCCGACCTCCATCGCCACGTCCACGAGCGCCGCGTTCTCCGGCAGCGGGAACTCGTAGACGGCCTCGAGCGTGCGCGTGGCGTGGCTCACGAACGTCTGCCGCAGCGTCGTGCGCGCGAGGCCGTCGTCGAGCACAGCGCTGACGCGCTGCGACTGGACCGCGATCGGCGGACTGCCGTCGCGCGGCCGCAGCACGCCGGCCGCGTCGGCGGGACGGGGCGCTGCGAGCAGCGCGGCGGCGGTGACGAGCGCGGCGGCGCAGGCGCGCAGCGCGCGGCGGGTGCGGTGACGAATCGATGAGACGTACGGACTCGACATGGGGACGCCGTCCTCTCCCGCGTTCGCGGGGCGTGGGGGGCGTCCGGGCGCGCTCGGACGTCCCCACGGAACGATCGATGGCAGGGAAGGTTCGGACTCGCGTGCGCCGACGTGCACGCAGCGCCGACTCAGCGCGGGCTCGCCCCGACGACGCGCCCGTAGCGATAGAAGATCTCCAGCAGCAGCTGGCACAGCGTCGTGTCGTGGATCGCGCCGTACGTCGACACGGGACCCGCGCGCTCCCAGTGCTGCCCGTGCCACCTGCGCTCGCCATCGGGCCGGTCCTGGATGCCGTGGCCCAGGATCTGCGGCCCGAGTGCGTCCTTCCATGCGGTCCACTCCGTCCCGCCGAGTGCGTGGCGCACGATCGTGCGGCAGAGCACGGCGTCGAGGTCGATGCGGCCCGCGTCCCAGTCGGGGAGCGGCATCGCGCTCTCGCCGTCGAAACGCCGTAGCGTGTCCTCCGGGGCCTCTCCGAGAACCGCTGCGAGCAGAGCGACGTCGCGGCACGCGGCCGGCACGCGGCCCGACTCGAGCAGCTCGACGGCCCGATCGCGGAGCGCGTCGCACGTTCCGTCGACGTCGAGGTCCGCCTTCTTCGCCGACCACGCAGCGAGCATGATCCACGGCGCGTCCGCGACGACATCGACGTCGAACGCGCGGCCCACGACCTCCGAGCGGAGCGCGGCCAACCCGCGTTCGGCCGCGTCGCGCCACTTCGCGCTCCGTGTGAGTCCGTACGCTTCCAGCATCGCGAGCGCGGCGCGTGTGTGGTCGAACCGTGCGAACGGGCCGTCGCGCGGACCGAACCAGCCGTCCGGGTACTGCTGCGCGCACAGGTACTCGAGACCCGTGCGCACCGTGTCCTTGTACTGGCCTGTCGTGTGCGTCTCGCCCGCGCCGAGGAAGCAGAGCAGCGCGGTGCCGGTCACGCCGACGCTGGCGTCGCCCGCCGGGAACGACCCGTCCGCCTGCTGCTGGGCCTTCAGGTACTCGAGGCAGAGATCGACGGCGCTCTGCGTCTTCTTGCCGCCGCCGCCCGCCCGCAGGTTCCGCCGCCGTGGGCCGACGGCCGCGCCGCCGCTGCTTCCGATGGCGCCGTCGTCCGGATCCGCCTCGAAGACGATCGCGCCGCCGTCGCCCTGTGGGCCCGCAGAGGCCGTGTCCCCGTCGGTGCGCTGCGGCGTGGACTGCGCCGCGGTGCGGCGCGCTGCGTCCGCGCGCTCGCGTGCGCGCTGCAACTCCTCCAGGTTGCGGGGATCGAGCCGTGCCCGATCCTCCGGCAGTACGACGAGGAACGACGCGTACGCCGACTGGACGCCGCACGCCAGCGACGTGGCGACGATGTCCTGCACGATCTCGTCGGACGTGTCGTACCTGCCGCGGTCGAGAGCGGCGTAGTACGCCGAGTCCGTCAGGCCCTTGCGCAGCCGCAGCGCCTCCTCGAGGAACGCGATGCGCAGACGGCCGTAGAGCCGGCAGACGTCGGCCTCGCCGCCCGGCGCGTCGTGCGACGGCAGCGTTGTGGCGTAGACGACGTGCTGCCCGCCGACGCGCGCGTGCAGGCGCAGCACGGTCGGCGCGGGGTCGGCGAAGCGCACGGTCACGACGCCCTGCTCGCCCGAGTAGACGTCCGGGAGCGGTCGCGGGAAGACCTCGACCGGAACGCCTGCGGCGGTCTCGACGGAGATGTCGCTCAGGGCCGGTGCCGCGGTCCGGCGCAGGAAGCGCGAGACGCGGCTCTCGATCTCGCCCCCGGGGCGGAACAGCTCGGCGCTCCCGCGCGTCGCGGCGGCGATGCCGCGCAGCAGCCCGTCGTCGACGTCTGCGCCCACGCCGAACACGAACACGCGCCGGCCCGCGACGGCTCCGTTGCGCACGGCTTGGATCAGTTCGGTCGCGTCCGTGACGCCCACGGTGGGGCGGCCGTCCGTCAGGAGCACCAGCGTCGTCACGCGATTCGGATCGACCGGCTGTCGCGACGCGAACTCGAGCGCGTCGCCGAGCGCCGTGCTGCCGCCGGCGACCGTCGAGCGGAGGAACTCGCGGAGACGTGCGCGCGACTCTTCGCTCACGTCCACCGGCGCCGGCGCGAATGCGTCCACGGCGGATGCGAAGCGCACCACGTTGATGCGGTCGATCGGGCGTGCGTGCTCCACGAGGTAGCGCGCGGCGGCGAGGGCCTGCTCGATCTTCTCGCCCCTCATGCTGCCGGAGACGTCGAGCACCAGCGTGACGTCGCGTGGGATCGCGAGCGCAGCGTCGCCGGCCGGCGGCGTGAGCAGCGCGGCGACGTACGTGGCACCGTGCGCGTCGCGAAACGTGCGCGCGGTCAGCAGCGCATCGCGCGCCTGCACGGTTGCGTCGACGACGATGTCCTCGTCCAGCGTCGCGTGCACGCGTTCGAGAGACGCGGACCCTGCGGAGAGCGAGTGGAGCTGCGCGCGCACGTCCGCAAGGGGGCTCTCGAGTCCGAGGAGCGGAGCGCTCGATCTGACGTCCAGCGCGAAGGTGAGATCCTGCTGCACCTCCGTCGCGGCGCCGGTCGTCGCGAGCGGATAGCGGTAGCGCCAGCGTCCGTCGACGAGCGGGATCTGCTCGATCCACGTCAGCTCGACGACCGTCGGCGCGTCCGGGACGACGGGGAACACCGACAGCCGGAACATCTCGCGCCCGATCTGCTCGACGAGCGCCGGGTCGCGGCGCTCGCGCACGATCGAGTCGTAGATGCGCCGCGCGGTCTGGCGCTCGACCAGCAGGCCCTCGAGACGCTGCCCGCCGACCTCCATCGCCACGTCCACGAGCGCCGCGTTCTCCGGCAGCGGGAACTCGTAGACGGCCTCGAGCGTGCGCGTGGCGTGGCTCACGAACGTCTGCCGCAGCGTCGTGCGCGCGAGGCCGTCGTCGAGCACAGCGCTGACGCGCTGCGACTGGACCGCGATCGGCGGACTGCCGTCGCGCGGCCGCAGCACGCCGGCCGCGTCGGCGGGACGGGGCGCTGCGAGCAGCGCGGCGGCGGTGACGAGCGCGGCGGCGCAGGCGCGCAGCGCGCGGCGGGTGCGGTGACGAATCGATGAGACGTACGGACTCGACATGGGGACGCCGTCCTCTCCCGCGTTCGCGGGGCGTGGGGGGGCGTCCGGGCGCGCTCGGACCAGCGAACGGAACGAAGCGCGCTCCCGAAGGTTCGCGGACGGAGCGTCAGGCGCGCGGGTGGAAGCGCGCGTGCGCCGCCCGCAGGCGCTCCTCCTCGACGCGCGTGTAGATCTGCGTCGTCGAGACGGACGCGTGGCCGAGCAGCGCCTGCACGATGCGCAGGTCCGCGCCGCCGGCGAGAAGGTGGGTCGCGAAGCTGTGCCGCAGCGTGTGCGGCGAGAGCCTGCGGCGGGCGATCCCCCGCGCCTCGGCGCGCGCGCGGACGAGCGCCCAGACGTGCTGCCGCGACAGTGCGCGGCCGCGTGCGGTCAGGAGGACGGTGCCGGGATCGTCCCCCGCGCGCGGGAGGCACAGGGGCCGGCCGTCGCGCAGCCAGCGTCGCAGCGCGTCGGCGGCGGCCGCGCCGAACGGCACGATCCGGTCCTTCCCGCCCTTGCCGCGCACCCGCAGCGTGGACTCGTCGAACCAGACGTGCTCGAGCCGCACCGACGCGCACTCCCCCGCTCGCAGGCCGCATCCGTACAGCAACTCGAGCACGGCCTGCTCGCGGAGCTCGTCCGCGCCGGCGCCGTCGGCAGGCGCCAGCAGCCGCTCGACCTCCGCCGCGCTGAGGTACGTCGGGATGCGGTCGTCGAGCTTCGGCGTCGGCACGTCGGCGCCCGGGTCGGTCGTCGCCCAGCCCTCGGCGACGAGCCAGCGGTGCAGCGCGCGCACGGCGACCAGGCGCCGCGCCTGCGTCGCCGCCGACATCCCCCGCACGGCCTCGGACGCGACGAAGTCGACCACGGACTCCGGCCCGGCGGCGCCCGGGTCGCCCCCCGGCAGGCTCGCGCAGTAGAGGGCGAGGTCCGCCGCGTAGGCGCGCAGGGTGTTCTCCGACGCGCCGCACTCGACGCGGGCCCACGCCAGGAACGCCCGCACGGAGGGGTGCTGCCCCGGCGACGCGTCCATCGATCTAAGGTCCTTTGCCATATGGGGTTGTGACTGCGAGGAAGGCGTCGTCCTCCGGGCGGATTGGCTTTGTCACGCGGTGTCGGGTGCCTATACTTCGCGCCCTGTCCGCAGGAGGGCCTCCCGGGCGTGCCGGAGCGGCTCGAGCGCGCACGCTGCGCCGTCGTTCGGCGCCGGGAGGAGGGTTCCTTGGCGAGAGCCTCGCAGGCGTCGAGCGGCAAGCGCTCCTCCACGAAGGCATCGGCCGCGCGGCGCTCCGGCTCCAACGCCGGCCGTGGGAAGCGCCCGGCCGCGCGGGGCGCCCGCGCGACGGCGCGTTCCGCGCGTGCGGCCTCCAAGTCCTCGACCGGCACCTCCAAGGCCGCTGCCACGAAGGCCGCCGCTCGCAAGGCTGCGCCGAAGACCAAGGCCAAGGCCGCCGCGAAGCCGAAGGCGCCGGCGCGCGCCACGCCGGCGGCGAAGGCGGGCGGCGCCGCGAAGCCGAAGGCGGCGGCCGCGGCTCCGAAGCCCGCGAAGGCCCGTGCCGCGGACGCGAAGCCGCGCCCGAAGGCGAAGGCGCCCGCGAAGTCCGAGAAGTCCGCGGCGAAGCCCGCAGCGAAGCCCGCGGCGAAGCCCAAGGCGCGGGCCGAGGCGGGGCAGGCGGCCCGCGCGGCGGCCAAGCCGTCGAAGAAGCGCCCGGCGTCCCCGGCGGAGACCCCGGCGAAGCGGCCTGCCGCGTCGGTCGCGCAGAGCGACGCCCCGGCGGCGGCCGGCGCCACCGGCTGGACGGCCGTCACGAGCACCCCCGCGGCGCGGTCGAAGCGCAAGTGGGAGGTCAAGCAGGCGCCCAAGAAGTTCCAGCGCAACTACAAGGTGTGGCTGCAGCGGCTCCTGCGCCTGCGGCGGCAGCTCCTCGGCGAGACGAGTCAGCTCGAGGAGGAGGCGCTCAAGGCCGGCGAGCACGACGTGAGCATCGACCACATGGCGGACTACGGCTCGGACAGCTACGAGCAGGAGTTCACCCTCTCGCTCATCGAGAGCAAGTCGGAGGCGCTGCGCGACGTCGACGAGGCCATCCGTCGCATCGACGCCGGCTCCTACGGGCTCTGCGAGGAGTGCGACACCCTCATCCCGCGCGAGCGCCTCGAGGTGCTCCCGCACACGCGGCTCTGCATCGCGTGCAAGTCGGCGCAGGAGAGCGCCGCCGGGTTCTGACCGCGCGCGCGTGAGCTCCGGTCCACCGCTCGCCGACGAGGCGCAGGGACGCGCGAGGCTGCGGCAGAAGGCGCCGTGGTTCGCGCTCGCGGCGGCGTGCCTCGTGGCCGACCTGGTCACGAAGTGGATCGTCTTCTATCCGCTCCGCCCGATCTCGCGCGAGCCGGTCGCGCGGCTCACGTCGTGGTGGAACATCGTCATCGCGTACAACCAGGGCGTCACGTTCGGCCTCGCGTCGCAGTCGCGCGGCTGGCTGCTCGCGTGCGCGACGTCGGTCGTGATCGCGCTGCTCGTCTGGCAGCTCTGGACGGCGCGGCGCGGCGAGCGCCTGCGTCAGTTCGCTCTCGCGATCATCGTCGGGGGCGCGATCGGCAACCTGTATGATCGCTCGCTCCGGCCCCTCGTGGAGCCGGACACGCGGCCGGGCGTGCGCGACTTCCTGGACTGGTACGCACCCGACCACTGGGCCGTGGCACGCTGGCTCGAGGAGCACGTGGGCAGCACCCACTGGTACACGTCCAACGTCGCCGACGTCCTGATCGTCTGCGGCGTGTGCCTGCTCGCCTGGGTCATCCTGACCGAGCGTCCGCAGGCCGAACCGAAGCAGGCGGCCGGCGCCTCGGCCACCGCCGGCGCGGACGGCCCGCCCGCCGCATGAGCGCGCCGTCGCTCGCCGTCGAGCTGGGCGCACTGCGCCTCGCGAACCCGGTGCTCACGGCGAGCGGCACGTACGGACTCGGATACGAGTTCGCGGCGCTCGCCGACCTCGCGGCGCTCGGCGGCGTCGTCGGCAAGACGGTCACGATGACCGAACGCATCGGCAACCCGCCGCCGCGCGCGCTCGAGACCGCGGGCGGCATGCTGAACTCGATCGGGCTCATGAACCCCGGCTGGGAGCGCTTCGTCGCGGACGTGCTGCCGCGCCTCCGCGCTCTGCCGTGCCCGTTCGTGCTGAACGTCGCAGGCAAGAGCGCCGAGGAGTTCGTCGAGCTCTCGCGGCGCGCGGGCGAACTGGGCGGCGTCACCGCGCTCGAGCTCAACCTCTCGTGCCCGAACGTGTCCGGCGGGCTGGACTTCAGCCGCGACCCGGTGATGACGCGGCGGATCACCGCCGAGTGCGTCGCGGCGTCAGGGCTGCCCGTGATCGCCAAGCTCTCTCCGAACGTCGCCGACGTCGTGCCGCTGGCCGTCGCCTGTCAGGACGGCGGCGCGACGGCGGTCTCGCTCGTCAACACGTACCTCGGGACCGCGATCGACTGGCGGAGGCGGCGCACCGTGTTCGCCCGCGAGGTGGCGGGGCTGTCGGGGCCGGCGATCAAGCCGATGGCGCTGCTCGCGGTGCTGCGCACGGCGCGTGCGGTCGACATCCCCATCGTCGGGATCGGCGGCATAGCGAACGCGGGCGACGTGCTCGAGTACCTGGTCGCCGGGGCGACGGCGGTGCAGGTCGGCACCGCGTGCTTCCTCGACCCGGCGCTGCCCGTGCGGATCGTGCACGATCTCGCGCGGCTGCTCGCCGAGGAGGGCGTGTCGGACGTGCGGGAGCTCATCGGCGCGGCCGCGCGTCCGCCGCTCCCCGCGGCGGCGGAGAGCCGGCGTTGAGGCTCGAGGACCTGGACCCGGCGCTGTTCGAGCTCGGCCTCGCGATCTACCTGCACCACGCCTACGACGGGCGCCAGCCCCCGCCGCACGCGCGCATCGACGTCTCCGCACTCCGCGACTGGCGCGACGTGCTCGCGCTGTTCACCGAGGAGCGCCCGCCCAACCCCGGTGGGGAGTCGCACCGCCACCTCGTCCTGCGACTCGGGAACGCGCGGTACCCGCACATGAAGCTCGCGCTCATGGAGTTCGTCGAGCCGGGGCAGTGGTTCTGGTCGGTGGACACCCACGACCGCGCGCCGGTGCGACCCGACTCGCCGGACTGGCCGCGCTGGCAGGAGCTGCGCCGCCACAACCTGGGCGTGAAGGAGCGGGTGGAGCGCGCGTGGCGCGAGGCGGGCATCACCACCGCGCGCGTGGTCGCGCAGCGGCTCCAGCCCGTGCTGCGCGAGTGCCGCGGGCCGATCGTGCTCGTCGTCGACGACGAGCAGGGGATGCGGTCCGTCGCGGTGAACATCCTCCAGTCCGAGGACTATCGCGTCGTCGAGGCGTCGTCGGGCGACGAGGCGCTCGACCTGTTCGGCAAGGTCCACCCGGACCTCGTGCTGATGGACTACGAGATGCCGGGGATGGACGGCGTCGAGGTCTGCGCCCGGCTGCGGGCGCTCGAGGCCAGCACGGGCGCGGCGCGCCACACGCCCGTGCTGCTCGCGACGGCGGGACAGGTGCAGCTCTCGGACACGCCCGGAGCCGACGGCTTCCTCATGAAGCCGTATCACCGGACCCTCCTGCTTTCCTTCGTCGCGCACCAGCTTCCGGGGAAGAAGAGGGATCGCGCCGGCCCCGCGGTCGAGGACGGCACGGAACGTGCAGCCCCCTGACGGGGGGCCTGCCACTCTCGGCAGGCGAGCGCACCTGGCCACGCGAGGCGACAGAACGGCATGCCGGAGTTCGAGTTCCTCGGTCGCGGGCTGAAGCGGCTCTTCGGTTCACGCAACGACCGGATCCTCAAGCAGCTCTCACCGCTCGTCGGGCAGGTCACCGCCCTCGAGCCCGAGTTCGAGCGTCTCTCCGACGCGCGGCTGCGCGGCAAGACGGCCGAGTTCCGCGGACGCCTCGCGAAGGGCGAGACGCTCGACGCGCTGCTGCCGGAGGCGTTCGCCGCCGTGCGCGAGGCGGCGAAGCGCACCGTCGGCATGCGCCACTTCGACGTGCAGCTCCTCGGCGGCGTGATCCTGCACCAGGGCAAGATCGCGGAGATGACGACGGGCGAGGGCAAGACCCTCGTGTGCACGCTGCCCGCGTACCTCAACGCGCTGGCGTCGCGCGGCGTCCACGTCGTGACCGTCAACGACTACCTGGCGCGCCGCGACGCGCGCTGGATGGCCCCGATCTACCGCGCGCTCGACCTGCGCGTCGGCGTCATCCAGGCGAACATGTTCCCGTCGGTGCGTCTGCCGCAGTACCGCGCGGACATCACGTACGGCACGAACTCGGAGTTCGGCTTCGACTACCTGCGCGACAACATGAAGCTGCGGCTCGAGGACCAGACGCAGCAGGGCAAGCACTTCTACGCGATCGTGGACGAGGTCGACTCGATCCTCATCGACGAGGCGCGCACGCCGCTGATCATCGCGGGCGCCGCCGAGCAGTCGACGCAGCGCTACTACCTCGCCGACGAGGTCGTCAAGCACCTCCGCGAGGGCGAGCACTTCGAGGTGAACGAGAAGGACCACCACGTGGTCCTGACCGAGGAGGGCATCGAGCTGGCGCAGGAGCGTGCGGGCGTGGGCTCGTTCTACGAGCCGCACAACATCGAGTGGCCGCACCACATCGACCAGGCGCTGAAGGCCAACTACCTCTACAAGAAGGACAAGGACTACGTCATCGACGACGGCGAGGACGGCCCCGAGATCGTCATCGTCGACGAGTTCACGGGCCGCAAGATGCGCGGGCGCCGCTGGAGCGACGGGCTGCACCAGGCCGTCGAGGCGAAGGAGGGGCTGCGCATCCGCGAGGAGAACCAGACCCTCGCCACGATCACGTACCAGAACTTCTTCCGCCTCTACGACAAGCTCGGCGGGATGACCGGCACCGCGCTCACCGAGGCGGCCGAGTTCCTGAAGATCTACGAGCTCGACGTCGTGGTCGTGCCCACGAACCGCCGCCTGCGCCGCACGCAGCGCGACGACCTGATCTACCGCACCGAACGCGAGAAGCTGGCGGCGGTCGTGGCCGAGATCGAGCGCGTCCACAACGACGGGCGGCCCGTGCTGGTCGGCACGACGAGCGTCGAGAAGAGCGAGCGTCTCGCGACGCTGCTCGCCGAGCGCGGCATCGGCCACGAGCTGCTCAACGCGAAGCAGCACGAGCGCGAGGCGCACATCGTCGCCGCCGCCGGCCAGGGCGGTGCGGTGACGATCTCCACGAACATGGCCGGCCGCGGGACCGACATCCTGCTCGGGCCCGGCGTGGCGGAGAAGGGCGGCCTGCACGTGGTCGGCACGGAACGCCACGAGGCGCGCCGCATCGACAACCAGCTCCGCGGGCGCGCGGGGCGCCAGGGCGACCCGGGCTCGTCGCAGTTCTTCCTCTCCCTCGAGGACGACCTCATGCGCATCTTCGCCCGCGACTGGGTGAGCACGATGCTGCAGAAGCTCGGTCTCGAGGAAGGGCAGGAGATCCAGGCGCCGATGGTGACGCGCATGATCGAGCGCGTGCAGCGCAAGATGGAGGCGCACAACTTCGACATCCGCAAGAACCTCCTCGAGTACGACGGCGTCAACAACGACCAGCGCAAGATCGTCTACGGGTGGCGCCAGGCCATCCTCGAGGGCGCCGACCAGCACGACCGGATCGTGGTGTGGCTCGGCGACATGTGCGCGCGCCTCGTGCGGACCACGGTCGAGTCCGAGTCCGAGATGGAGTCCGAGGTCGGCGCCGAGGCGCCGCGGCGTCGCGACGAGATCGACGTCGAAGGGCTCCGCCGCCGCTTCGAGCAGGTGTTCGGGATCGACGCGCCGGCGGCCCCGGAGCTCGACGGGCTCTCGTCCGAGGAGCTCGCGGCGACCCTCGCGAAGGTCGCGCGCGCGGCGTACGAGGCGCGACGCACGCGCTTCGGCGTGGAGCGCATGCAGCCGCTCGAGCGCTACCTGCTCCTGCAGACGATCGACGACAAGTGGAAGGACAATCTCCAGGCGCTCGACTACCTGCGCACCGGCGTCGGCATGCGCGGCTACGGCCAGGAGGACCCGAAGGTGGTCTACCGCCGCGAGGCGGCCAGTTACTTCCAGAAGATGATCGAGGCGATCCAGGACCAGGTCGTCGACCTGCTCTTCCGCGTGGAGCCGCCGGAGAGCACGGCGGAGATCGAGCCGGAGGAGCCGCCGCTGCCCGAGCCGCAACCGCCCGCCGCGGAGCCGCCGGCCTCGACGTTCGACGCCGACGACTGGGGCGTCTACGACGACGCGATCGACTGGGCGGCCGTCGAGCAGGCGCAGCGCGACGAGGCGGAGCGGGCCGTCGCGGAGGCGCAGCGCCGTCAGGCCGAGGCCGAGGAGGCGGGGCGCGTGGCGCAGCACCGCGCGGCCCAGGAGGCGCTGCAGGCGGCCGCGGCCGCGTCGGCCACCGAGACGGCGACGGCGGCGGTCGGGGGCGGACGGCTGCGTCCGCCCGTGCGCAAGAACGCCGGGCCGAACGACCCGTGCCCGTGCGGGAGCGGCCGCAAGTACAAGCGATGCCACGGCGCGTGACGAACCCGGGACGCCGGCTCGCCCCGTGACGCCGCACTCCGGGGAGCACGCGGCTCCGGGGCGCGCGCGCATCCGCGCGCTGCAGCTCGTCTACGACGTCGTCTACCTCTCGCTGCTCCTGGTCGGCCTGCCGCTCGTGCTCGTGATGATGCTCGTGAGCGGGCGCTGGCGCTCCGGCCTGGCGCAGCGCCTGGGCCTCGCGCCGCGCCGGGACGGCACGCGGCCCGCCATCTGGATCCACGGCGTGTCGAACGGCGAGGTGCTCGCCGCGCGCGAGCTCGTCGCGCTGATCGACGCCGAGATGCCGTGGGTCGACGTCGTCGTGAGCACGACCACCCGCACCGGCCACGAGGCCGCCGTGCGGACGTACGCCGAGAAGCTCGTCTTCTACTACCCGCTCGACTTCTCCTTCGCCACGCGCAGCGTGCTGGACCGCATACGTCCCAGTCTGGTGCTGCTCATGGAACTCGAGCTGTGGCCCAACTTCCTGCTGACGACGAGCCTGCGCGGCCTGCCCGTGCTGCTCGCGAACGGTCGCATGTCCGAGAAGAGCGCACGTGACTACCTGCGCATCCAGCGCGTCATCCCGGAGCCGATGACGCGCGTGCTGCACTACTGCGTGCAGTCCGAGGAGTACGCCGAGCGCTTCCGGTCGCTCGGCGTGCCGCGGGACCGCATCACGATCACCGGGTCCATGAAGTTCGACACCGTCGCGGACGGGCTGCCGGACGACGTGATCGCGGGGTACCGCCGCCGGCTGGCCCTGGCGCCCGGCGACTTCGTCGTGTTCGGCGGGAGCACGCACGGCGCCGAGGAGGCGCTCCTCTTGGACGTGCTCTCCGAGCTGCGCGCGACGCTCCCCGGGACCCGCCTCGTGGTCGTGCCGCGGCACCCGGACCACCTGCGCGAGGTGGAGTCGGTCGTGCGGGCTCGCGGGCTCGTCCCCGTGCGGCTGTCCGAGCTGGGCGCGGCGTGGCCCGCGGAGCTCGATCCGCGGCGGGCGGTCGTCGTCGGCGACACGTCGGGCGAGCTGGCGCGGCTCTACGTCGTCGCGGACCTGGTCTTCGTGGGCGGCACGCTGACGAACCGCGGCGGCCAGAACATGATGGAGCCGGCCGGCCTCGGCAAGCCGGTGGTGGTGGGGCCGAACACCTGGAACTTCCGCGATCCCATGGAGCTCCTGCTCGCGCGGGGCGGGATCGTGCAGGCGGCGGACGCCGCCGGCGTGCGCGCCGAGCTGGTGCGGCTCGCGCACGATCCCGAGGCGCGGCGCCTGCTCGGGGAGCGCGCGCGCAGCATCTGCGTCGAGAGCAAGGGCGCGACGCGGCGCATTCTGGACATTCTCCGCGATTACGTGCCGAATCCCGCCGCCGCCGCGGCGGCGGGCGGCGAGGAGCGAGACGCATGAGCGAGCGCAACGTGTTCACGTCGGAGTGCGTGTCGATGGGACACCCCGACAAGGTCTGCGACCAGATCAGCGACGCGATCGTGGACGCCTTCCTGGCGCAGGATCCGGACGCGCGCGTGGCGGTGGAGACCCTCGCCACGACGGGTCTCGTCGTGCTGTCGGGCGAGGTCAAGGCGCGGGCCGGTGTCGAGGTGCCCTACGAGGAGCTGGCGCGCCGCACGATCGCGGAGATCGGCTACGACGATCCCGCGCTCGAGTTCGACGCGCGCTCCTGCCGCGTCGACGTGCACGTCCACGCGCAGTCGCCCGACATCTCCATGGGCGTGGACCGGGCCGAGGGCGTGCTCGGCGCCGGGGACCAGGGCCTGATGTTCGGGTACGCGTGCGACGACACGCCCGAGCGCATGCCGCTGCCGATCACGCTCGCGCGGCGCATCCTCGACCGGCAGGTCGAGCTGCGCACCTCGCGGGAGCTGCCGTGGCTGCGGCCCGACGCCAAGTCGCAGGTCACGGTCGAGTTCGACGACGACCGCCCCGTGCGCATCCACAACGTCGTGCTGTCGACGCAGCACGCGCCGGAGATCGGCGCCGACGAGCTGCGGAGCGCGGCCATCGAGCGCATCATCCGCCCCGCACTGCCCGCGGGGCTCGTGGACCGCGACACGGTGTTCCACGTGAACCCGACGGGCTCGTTCGTGATCGGCGGGCCGCACGGCGACACGGGCCTCACGGGGCGCAAGATCATCGTCGACACCTACGGCGGCTGGAGCCGCCACGGCGGCGGGGCGTTCAGCGGCAAGGACCCGTCCAAGGTGGACCGCTCCGCGGCCTACATGGCGCGCTACGTGGCGCGCAACCTCGTCGACGCCGGGCTCGCCCGGCGCTGCGAGGTGCAGCTCGCGTACGCGATCGGCGTGGCCGAGCCGCTGTCCGTCCGCGTCGACACGTTCGGCACGGGGCGGGCGTCGGAGGCGCGCCTCGCCGCGCTGGTGCGCGAGATCTTCGACCTCACGCCGGCCGGCATGCTGCGCACGCTCGACCTGCGACGGCCGATCTACCTGCCGACCGCCCGCTACGGGCACTTCGGGCGCAGCGGCGACGGCTACCGCTGGGAGGTGTCGGACCGCGCGGCCGAGCTCCGGGACCGGCTCGCGGCGCAGCCGGCGTGACCGTGTGGGGGGCCTCTCGCGCCGATCGTCCGTGCGCGCCCCCGGGCGCAGGGCGGGCTGCGCGGGCGGCCGCTGCGGAACGGTGGCGGGAAGCGCTTGAAGTCCGCGAAAGCGTGGTGGTACATTCCGCCCGCGTTGGGCTCGCCGGGATCACGGCCGCGTTTCGCCGGCTCCCGGATGTCCGGTCGTTGGGCCGGTCCGGTGCCGCCGCACGGGTGCTTCCGAGCGGAAGAGGAGGGTTCGAATGCGTAATCGGGCTCAGGGCTTCACCCTGATCGAGATCCTGGTCGTCATCACGATCATCGCGAGCCTCGCCGGCGCGGTGCTGATCCTGGTCCCGAAGATCCAGGACCAGTCGAAGAGGACGACGTGCGCCAACAACCTGCGGCAGCTCGGCGCGATGTTCGTCGCCGCCCAGACTGCGAAGCCGGGTCGGCCGCCGGCCGTGGGCGCCTCGCTGTGGCTGCACTTCCGCAAGATCCACGAGATCCAGGAGGGCAAGGAAGCCATCCTGATGTGCGACGGCGACCAGACCGTCACGCGCATCGCGACGGAGGCGGACAGCAAGCGCTACGACGACGTGGACCTGTCGAATCCCGACACGAGCCTCTGCTCGTACATGGGGCGCGACTTCGACAACTTCCCGATGAGCCAGGAGGCCCCGAAGGGCCAGATCATCGGCTGCGACCGCAACACGGCGAACTTCCGCACGGTCCACCACCGCGGCGGGCTGAACGTGCTGTGGGAGGACACGGCCGTCCAGTTCCTCGATCGCCAGTACCTGCAGATCGAGGCGACCGAGGACATCATCGTCGGCCCCGAGTCGCCGATCGAGCTCCTGAAGCAGGTCACCTACGGACCGCAGCGCAAGGACTAGAGTTCCGCGAAGCGCCTCGCACCGGAGCCCGTCGCTCCCCCTCCGTGGGGTCCGGCGGGCCCGGGGCTGAGGTGCAGGCGGAGCACGACCGACACCCGACAGGGAGACTCCTCCGATGAAGCGTCTTCTCTTCGCTGCCGCCGCGGCCGTCTGCGTGGCCGCCGGTGCCCTGTGCCCCGCGACCGACGCCGACGCGGCGGCGCTGCGGCTGTTCAACTTCCACGCAGGCGCGTTCGACAACGCCGTCACCGGCGGAGCCGCGCACTACTACCTGACCTACACGCTCGAGAACGCCGGCAGCGAGGCGCGCAAGCCGCCGCTCCGGATCGAGCTGCGCACCGAGACCTCGAAGACCTACGGCGACCATGCACACGGTGCCACGTCCGCCGCCGCGCAGAAGGCGCAGGACCATGACGCCGCGTACAAGTCGGCGAGCGAGATCCGCAGCGCCGACCTCGGCGCCGGCGCGAAGGTCGACGGCCTCGCGCACTTCGGGCGCATCGATCCGAACGCCGACGACCTCGAGGTGCGGGTCTACGGCCTCTGGGACCCGGTGGTCCGCGACCGCAAGGGCCGCGCGTGGTCGGAGCGCCGCGTGATGGTCCTCAAGTACCGTCGCATCGGCGACGAGTACAACCGCCAGGACGATCCGATCAAGCTCGTCTCGACGTCGAACGAGCTCGAGGGCGAGCCCGTCCTGCTGTACGGCGGCGAGTAGCCGCACCCGGAGACGGGCGCGAAGGCCCCCGGCGCGAGCGTGCCGGGGGCCTTCTCGATTCCACGGTCCCGTCCGCGCGGGTGAGCGCTGGCCCGGCCTTCTCACGACGACTCGCGCACCTGAGCGGTCCAGACCGCCGCGCGCTGCGTTGCCTCGGCTCTGCGACGCCACGGCGTCGCGATCGCCTCGGCGCCTTGCTCGCGACGCGCTGTCCTCGCTCAGGACGTCGCCCGCGGCGCGCTCCGTGCTCGCCGCGGGCAGGCCGAGCCTCGATTGCGCCGAAGTCATCGTCACGAAGTGCGCGAGCCTCGTGAGAAGGCCGGGCTAGCGCGCATCGTTCCCCAGCTGCCGCGCCCGGCGGCGCGTCGCCGGAGTCGCGATCTCTGCGTCGGCGGTCCTCGAACGGGGCGTTCAACCCCGACTTCGTCGCGCCTCCCGCGCGGCCGGAACGGGCTGCCGCGTGGTGGCAGCGCAGGCGCCACGCACGCAGGCCGCGATCTGGCTGCGTCGCAAGCCGCACTCGGCGCGAGAACTGGGGAACGGCTGCGGGCTGGCCGCTCGGGCGCCGCCTCCCGGGCCGTCACGTGCGCGCGACGCTGCGTGGGTCGCGTGCGGCCGCCCCGTGCCCGCCCGCGCACCGCACACGTTCGGACGCGTCGGGCCCCACCCGCGACGGGCCCAGCTCGCGACAGGCCCCAGTCGCGACGGGCCCCAGTCGCGACGGGCCCCAGTCGCGACGGACCCCAGTCGCGACGGACCCCAGTCGCGACGGACCCCAGTCGCGACGGACTCAGCTCGCGACGGGGGCGCCGCGGCGCTCGGGCGCCGAGAGGCGCCGCGGCGTCCAACGGACGGCGTCGGGTCCGAGCGCCTGCACGGCGGCGTCGTGTGCAGCCCGTCCCGCGGCGATCCCGCGCTCGAGCTGGTAGACGGCGCGGATCCCCGGTGCGGGGGAGGCTCGCAGCTGCACGCGGTGCTTCCCGGGGAAGCGCTCGAGCAGCGCGCGCAGCACCGCGACCGTCCGCTCCTCCTCGCCCGCGCGGGCCTCGATGACGAGGCGGTCGGCGAGCTCGTCGAGCGCGCGCTCCACGGGCACGAAGCGGTCGACCTTCAGGTCGGGCTCCTCGCGCGAGAGGTCGACCGTCGCCTCGACGAATCCGATGGCCTCCGCGACGAGCAGCTCGCCGTCGCGCTCGAAGCCGTCCGCGAACATGACGCAGCCGGCGGCGCCGTCGAAGTCCTCGATGCGGAACCGCGCCATCTTGCGCGTCCGGTTCCGCCCCGTCTTCGGGAACATGGTCTTCACCGCGCTCACCATCCCGCCCACCAGGACGCGCGCGCCGGAGCCGGCGGCGGTCAGTCCCGAGACTCCGTGCGTCGAGAGCGCGCGCAGCACGGGCTCGTGCTTCGCCAGCGGGTGGCTCGACATGTAGATGCCGAGCGCCTCCTTCTCGTGGAGCAGGACCTCCTTCTCGTTCCAGCGCGGCGCGTCCGGCAGCGCGCCGGCCACGTCGGGCGCCACCGCCTCCGCAGGCGCGGCGGCGCCGAAGAGCGACATCTGGCCGGCGCGCCGGTCTTCCTGGATCGCAGCGGCGGCGCGCAGCGCGCCGTCGAGCGCGGCGAGGAGCTGCGCGCGGTGGCCGCCCAGCGGATCGAGCGCGCCGGCCTTCACGAGGGCCTCGAGCACGGTGCGTCCGAGGAGGTGGTGGTCGACGGCCTCGGTCAGGTCGGCGAGCGAGTCGAAGGGCCGAGCCCGGCGTACGCGCGCGGCGACGATCGCGTCGGCCGCGCCGTGCCCGACGCCCTTCACGGCCGCGAGACCGAAGCGGATCGACGGCACGCCGGCGTCGTTCCGCTGGACGTCGAAGTCGGCGAGCGACACGTTGACGTCGGGCGCGAGCACGGGGATCGACATGCGGCGGCACTCGTCGATGTACGCGACGATCTTGTCGGTGTTGCCCATGTCGCACGTCATGAGCGCGGCCATGAACTCCACCGGGTGGTTGGCCTTGAGCCACGCCGTGTGGTACGAGACGACGGCGTACGCGGTGGTGTGGCTCTTGTTGAACGCGTACTTCGCGAACTGCTCCATCACGTCCCAGATCTGCTCGCCGAGCGCGCGCTCGGCGCCGCGGGCGACGCAGCCCTCGACGAACTGCTGCTTGTACTTCAGCATCACGTCGAGCTTCTTCTTGCCCATCGCCTTGCGCAGCCCGTCGGCGGCGTTCATCGTGAAGCCGGCGAAGCGGTGCGCGATGAGCATGATCTGCTCCTGGAACACGAACGTGCCGTACGTGTCGCGCAGGAGCGGCTCGAGTTCGGGGTGCAGGTACGAGATGGGCTCCTCGCCGTGCTTGCGGCGCACGAAGAGATCCACCATGCCCGTCTGCATGGGGCCCGGGCGGTAGAGCGCGAGCACCGCGATCAGGTCCTCGAGACGGTCGGGACGCAGCCGCTGCAGCAGGTCGCGCATGCCGCCCGACTCGAGCTGGAACACGCCGACCGCCTCGCCGCGCTGCAGCAGGTCCCACGTGCGGGGGTCGTCGAACGCGAGCGCTGCGAGGTCGGGCCGCGTGCCCGTGGTCCGCTCGAGGAGACCGAGTGCCTTGTCGATCACCGTGAGCGTCTTCAGCCCGAGGAAGTCCATCTTGAGGAGGCCGATGTCCTCGAGGTACTCCATCGTGTACTGCGTGACGACGTCCTCGCCGACGCGGTAGAGAGGCACGTAGCGCTGCAGCGGGCCGTCGCCGACGACCACGCCCGCCGCGTGCGTGCTGGGGTGGCGGTTCATCCCCTCGAGCCGGCGCGAGACCTCGAACAACTCCTTGTAGCGCGCGTCCTCCGCGAGCCCGCGGAGCTCCGGGTCGGCCTCGAGCGCGCCGGCCAGGGTGGCGCCGGGGCCGTTCGGGATCTTCTTCGCGAGCGCGTCGATCTCGGCGAGCGGCACGTCGAGCGCGCGGCCGACGTCGCGCACCACGGCGCGCGCGGCCAGCGTGCCGAACGTGATGATCTGGGAGACGCACTCCGCGCCGCCGTACTTCTCCGTGACGTAGCGGATCACCTCGGCGCGGCCGTCGCGGCAGAAGTCGATGTCGATGTCCGGCATCGAGATGCGCTCGCTGTTCAGGAAGCGCTCGAACAGGAGCTCGTAGCGCAGCGGACACACGTCGGTGATGCGCAGCACGTACGCGACGATGGAACCCGCGGCGCTGCCGCGGCCCGGGCCCACGGGGATGCTGCGCTCGCGCGCGTAGCGGATGAAGTCCCACGTGATCAGGAAGTAGGAGACGAAGCCCATCTTCCGGATCACGTCCATCTCGTACTCGAGGCGCTGCTGCGCCGCCGCCGGCGGCGGCGCGCCGTAGCGCTCCTCGAGCCCGCGGCGGCAGAGGCGCTCGAAGTAGACCTCGGGCGAGAGACCGTCGGGAGGGCTGAACTGCGGCAGGTGGAACTCGCCGAACGGCAGCTCCAGATTGCAGCGCGAGGCGATGTCGAGCGTGGCCTGGCACGCCTCGGGCACGTCGCGGAACAGCTCCCACATCTCCGTGGCGGGGCGCAGCCAGAAGTCGCTCGAGCGGTGCTTCAGGCGGCGGTCGTCGGTGACCGTCTTCGACGTGCTGATCGCCATCCTGATCTCCTGCGCGAGCGCGTCGTCGGAGTTCAGGTAGTGGACGTCGTTGGTGCACACGACGCCGATCCCGAGATCGCGGGCGAGGCGCAGCAGGTCGGCGTTGTTCTCGTCCTGCCCCTCGGTGCCGTTGCGCTGGATCTCGATCAGGTAGTTCTCGCCGAACAGGTCGCGGTACCAGGCCGCGGTGCGGTACGCGAGGTCGCGGCGGCCCGTCCGCAGCAGGTAGCTCGTCTCGCCCTTGAAGCAGCCCGACAGCACCAGCAGGCCCGCGCTCTTCGCGGCGAGCACGTCCTTGTCGATGCGCGGGTTGTAGTAGAAGCCGTCGAGCGAGGCCGTCGAGCAGAGCTCCACGAGGTTGCGGTAGCCGGTGTAGTCGCGCGCGAGCAGCGTGAGGTGGAACGACGAGACGCCGGTCGTCGGGTCGCGCCGGCGGTCCGTGCGCGGACCGGGCGCCATGTAGGTCTCGCAGCCGACGAGCGGCTTGATGCCCGCCTTCCTCGCCTCCTTGTAGAAGGCGATCGCGCCGCACATGTTGCCGTGGTCCGTGAGGGCGATGCTCGAGAGCCCGCGCTCGCCGCAGGCCCGGACGAGGTCGCGCACCTTGGCGGCGCCGTCGAGGAGCGAGTAGTCGCTGTGCACGTGCAGGTGGCAGAAGTCCATCACCGCGGATCCTACGGCCGCACCCCGACGCACCCGCCACGGCGTCCCCTCCCGGCGTCGCGCGTCGCAGGCGGGCGCGCGTGACGCGGCGACGACGGTTGCGCCCGAAAGTGGGCGGGGCGCGGCGCGGGAGGCATCATGGGACCGATGAGAGCTGTTCGGATCGCGGTCCTCGCGGCGTGCCTCGCGGCGGCCGCCGGGTGTGCGTCGGAGGGCGGGAGCGGCGGCCGGGACGCGGGCGGCGCGTCCGCGCCGGACCTGCAGCCCGGGACGTCCGGGTCGTTCAGCGCCGAGACGCGGCGCTTCATGGCCGACGGCCTGCGCGCGTTCTCGCGGAACGACCCGGGGTGGGACCAGACGCGCGCGCGCTGGCTCGCGCTCGGCCCGCGCGAGTCACAGTTCCTGGTCTCGAGCATGTTCGCTGCGCTGCTCGCGGCGCAGGCGCGCAACGCGCCGGCGCTCGTGGAGCGCGCACGCCACGAGCTCGCGCTCATCGGCGCGCCCTCCGTGGGCTTCCTGAGCGGCGTGCTCGCGACCGGCACCGTCGCGACGGCCTACGACGCCATCGCAGAGGAGGAGCGGCCCATCCGCGTCGATGACGACGCGCGCCGCGAGGCCGCCCAGGTGCTCGGTCTGATCGGCGCGCCCGCGGCGCAGGCCACGGCCGACGCGGCCGCCCGCGCGGAGACGAAGAGCGGCCGGCGCTTCGCCCTCGTCGCGCTCGGCACGATGGGGGAGCGCGGCGGCGCGGCAGCGTCGTCGGCGCTCGCGCGGTACGCCACGGATCCGGACTGGGTGTTGCGCGTGGAGGCCGTCCAGGGGCTTGCGGGCTGCCGCGACGCAACATCGCGCGCGGCGCTCGAGCAGGCGCTCGGGGACAGCGAGGACCTCGTGCGCGAGAAGGCGGCCGAAGGCCTGGTGCAGCGCGGCGAACGCGGCGCGCTCCCGGCGCTGCAGCGCGCGCTCTCCGCGGCACGCGCGGCGGGACGTGTCGCCGAGGTGCGCCGCCTCGACGCGGCCGTGCGGCACCTCGAGAGCGGGCGGTGACCTCGGCGCCATCGTGGCGCACCGGGCGCCGCGGCGAGAGCTGCGCGGCGTGCGGCCGCGCGTTCGCGGCTGGCGAGAGCGTCGTGTCGTCGCTGCACGAGACGGAGTCGCCGCCCGACGCGGACGCCGCCGGCGACGGAGCGCCGGCGTTCGCGCGCCGCGATGCGTGCGACGCCTGCGCCGCCGACGTCACCGCGGCGGCGGAGAGCGCCGCGGCGTACTCGTGGTGGCGCTGGACCGTCCCCGCGCCGGAGCAGAAGCGCGCCGCGTTCGACCTCGGCGTCGCCCGGGAGTTCCTGGTGCGGCTCCTGCGCGAGGACGAGCCCGCCCGCGCGCCGCTGCGCTATCTGCTCGCGCTCCTGCTCCTCCGCAAGCGCGTCGTACGCGTCGACGAGCAGTTCCGCGACGAGCGCGGCGAGGTGCTCTCGCTGCGCATCCCGCCCGACGAGACGGTGTGGGAGATCGTCGCGGTCGAGCTGGACGAGGCGGCGACGGAGTCGCTGCGCGAGCAACTCGGACAGCTCTTCGACCTCGGCGACTGACGGACGCGCGGCGTCGCCGTCACCGCACCTCGAACGCGATCGCCGCCGCGTCGTCGTGCAGCGGCGTCGCCCAGCCCGCGGCTCGGAGCTGCGCCTCGAGCGCGGCGTAGCGGCGCGGCGCGCGGGCGTCGGGACTCCGCCACAGCACGACGAAGCGTGCGCCGAAGCGCTCGACCAGGGCGGCGTGCAGCGCGGCGTCGTCGAGGAGTCCGGCACCGGCCGCGGCGTACGCGCGCGCGTCGTCGGCGTCGTGCGCGACGAGCCACCACGGGTCCATCCCGGTCACGAAGCGCAGGCGCGGTGCGAAGTGGAAGAGGGGCGCGAAGTCGTCCCAGCTCCCGTGCCAGACCACGTCGCCGTCGCGGGCGCGCGCGTCCACGGCCGCGAGCGCCGGACGGAGGTCCGCGCCGCGGTCGGGTGCCCGCTCGCGAGCGAGCCGGAGATACGCGGGCAGCGCGGCGAGCGCGAGGAGCGCCGCGGCCGCGCCGACGATCTGGCGGTGCGCGCGGACGCCGCCGGGCGCCGCCGGTCCGGAGAGCGAGCACGCGGCGCCGAGCAGCGCGAACACGTGCCAGTACTCGAAGAAGCGTCCCGAGCGCAGGGTCCCCGCGAGTCCGGCGAGCGCGAGCGCGGTGCACGCCACGACCGCGGCGTCGCGCCGTCCGCGCCAGAGTCCCGCGAGCGCGGCGGCCGTCGCGGACGTGGCGAACCAGAGCTCCGTGCCCAGCCGCGCGGGCGCGGGCGGCAGCAGCTCGCCGGGGAGCGGCAGCACGAGCGTCTCGCCGCCGGGCAGTACGGCCGCCCCGCCGTTCGCGGCCACCCGGAGCGAGCCCTGGAGCAGGCCCCAGAGGTGCAGCGTCAGCGGGCGCCCGTCGGGCCAGTGGTGGAAGGCGGGATGGACCACGATCCCGAGCGCGGCTCCCGCGCAGAGCCAGCCGGCCGTGCGAAGCGGTAGGCGACGCTCGGCGAGCGCGCGTCCGGCCAGCCCGGCGCCGCCCACCAGCAGCAGCGGCGCGGGCACCTGGTAGACGAGCAGCGACGCGCCTGCCGCCAGCGCCGCGACGCGGTCGCGGCCGCGGAGCACGGCGTCGAGCGTCAGCACGAGCAGCGTCAGCACGCACGGCGTCGGTCGGCCGAAGTGCAGGCGGAACACCCAGGGCGCCGAGCCGGCGAGGAGGAGGGCCGTCCACGCCGTCGCCGCCCGCACGCCGTGGCGACGGAGCAGCGCGTGCACCGCGGCGGTCAGCGCGGCCGCCTGCAGCACCGCCGCGATCCGCAGCCCGGCGACGGGACCGAACGCGGCGGCGAGCGGCGCGACGGCCCAGTGCCAGGCGAGGCTCCAGTCGACGGGATGGTCCGCGTAGGCGCTGTGCGTCAGCCAGGGGAACGCCGAGCCGTCCCACCGTGCCCCACCGTGGGCGAGGAGCTCGGCGAGGCGGCCGTGGAACCAGGCGTCGCGGTCCGGGAACCCCGGCAGGGCGAGCTCCAGGGCGGCGTGCAAGGCGAGCGCGAGGGCGAACACCCAGCGTGTGCGCAGCCCCGCCGCAGCCCCTGCCGGAGCACGCTGCGAGCTCACGCCGGGCGGGCCGATTCGGGTGCGGCGGCGGCCGCCACATGCCGGCCGGACGCCGCTGCGGCGGAGTTCCCACATCCGCTCGCGAATTCGCACCGGCGCAGGTCGTTCAGTCGCAACGGGTTACGCCGAAGCGAGCACGTCGCCGCGCGGGTGGTGGGTTGCAATGGGGCGGGCTAGTGGGTAAAAGTGGGGGGCTGTGGGGGCCAGTGGGAGGCCCGCACACGGGAAGGTTCGCCGAAGCGGAGGAGCGCCCCCGCGGTGTTCGTCGGAAGGCACGCCCGCAACCTCGACGGCAAGAGCCGTCTGGCCATCCCGGCCGAGTACGTCGGTCGGCTCGCGCCGGACGAGCGTGCGGAGATGTACATCACCCCGGGCGTGGGCGGTTGCATCTGGCTCGTTCCCAAGTCCCACTGGGAAAAGGAGTTCGAAGCGATGGCCGCGGGCTGGTCGTCCGCGGTGCCGGGCGAATTCTATCACCACTGCCAGCTCCGCCCGGTGGACAAGGCCGGTCGCATCCTCCTCGACGAGCAGGTCCGCCAGCTCGCGGGGATCCCCGACCCGGCGCGCGACGGCGCATCCGCCGTCATGGTCTGCGGCTCCGGCCGCTTCCTGCAGGTGTGGGACCGGGCCACGTACGAGGGACGCGCCGCGACGCCGCGCGACTTCGCACGGGCACTCTCCGCCGGCGGCGCCGTGGGAGCGGCGCGCCCCGAGTAGAGCCGTGCCTGCGACCCACGTCCCCGTGCTGCTCGACGAGGTGCTCGACGCCCTGCAGCCGGAGGCGGCGGGGGTGCTCTTCGACGGCACGCTCGGGCTGGGCGGCCACGCCGCCGGCTGGCTCCGCGCCACGGCGGAGCGTGGCGCTGTCGGCCGCTGCGTCGCGACCGACCGCGACGCCGCCGCGCTCGCCCGTGCCCGCGAGCGGCTCGAGGCCGAGTTCCCCGGCCGGCTGGCGGCGCTCCACGCCTCGTACGAGGACGCGCCGCGGGCGCTGGCCGAGGCGGGTCTCGACCGCGTCGACGCGGCGCTCCTCGACCTCGGCGCGTCGAGCGTGCAGCTCGACAGCGCGGCGCGCGGCTTCAGCTTCCAGGCGCCGGGACCGCTCGACATGCGGATGGACCCCGACTCCGGGGGGCGCACGGCGGCCGAACTGGTCAACGACGCGTCGGAGGCGGAGCTCGCGGACGTGTTCGCGCGCTTCGGCGAGGAGCCCGCTGCAGAGCGCGTGGCGCGCGCGATCGTCGCGGAGCGCCGCGCGGCACCCTTCCGTGACACGCTGCGGTTCGCCGAGTGCGTCGCCCGCGCCTGCGGTGGCCGACGCGGCCGCCTGCACCCCGCGACGCGCGTCTTCCAGGCGCTGCGCATCGCCGTGAACGACGAGCTCGGGCGCCTCGCGCGCGGCCTGCCGGCCGTGGCGGCGTGCGTGCGCCGCGGCGGCCGCTTCGCGGTGCTGAGCTTCCACCGCCTCGAGGACGCGGCGGTGAAGCGCTTCTTCCGCGCGGGAGCGCAGGGCGGGCGCTTCCGCGAACTCGCGGACCGCACGCCCTCGCGCGCCGAGCAGGCGCGCAATCCTCGCAGCCGCTCCGCCCGGCTGCGCGCCGTCGAGGTCCTGACCGACGCCGTGGCGCCGGTCGCATCGGGAGACCGCACATGAACGCCGACGCCTGGCGCGCGACCTCGCTCCTCGCCGGACTGCTGCTCGTGTCGAGCGCGTTCGGCGCCGTGGCGCTGCACGCGGCGGACGTGGCGGCGGGCTATCGCCTCGCGCGGGCGCAGGAGCGCTGCCGGGTGCTGCGCCGCGAGGAGCGCGCCGCAGAGCAGCGCGTGGCGGCACTGCGCGCACCGAGCGCCGTGCTCGAGCGGGCGCGCGCCCTCGGCCTCGCGGTGGACTACCCCGAGCGCCTGCTCGTCGTCCGCAAGGGCGACCTGCTGCTGCGGCGCCGCCTGATCGAGGAGTCCGGCGCGACCGCGGCACTGGGGAGGCGCCGATGACGCCGGACCGCCTGCAGCTCCGCGCCGCGGGAGCGCTCGGCCTGCTGGTCGTCGCGCTGCTCGGCCTCCTCGTGCGGCTCGCGGGCGTGCAGATCCTCGCCCACGACGAGTGGGAGGCGCGGGCGGACCGCCAGCACCTCACCGGACGCCGCACGCTCACGGCGGAGCGCGGGACGGTCGCGGACCGGCACGGGCGCCCGCTCGCGCGCACGGAGCTCCTGCCGTCGGTCGCGGTCGATCCGATGGTGCTGCGGGCGCGCCACGAGGCGCAGACCCTCGGGACGCTCGTGCGCGAGGAGCTCGGCACGGACCTCGCGCGCGTCCTCGAGGGCGTGTCCCCGCAGTCGCAGTTCGCGTGGGTGCGGCGGAAGATCGCGGATCGCGGGGCCGTCGAGCGCCTCCAGCGCCGCGCGGACGCCGAGGGCTTGAAGAGCCTCGTCGTGCAGCACGAGTCCGTGCGCACGTACCCGGGCGGCGAGATGGCGTCCCACCTCGTCGGCTTCGCCTTCGAGGACCCGCGGCGCGGACTGTCGGGCGCCGAGGGCGCGGAGCGCCTCGGCGAGTCGCTCCTCCGCGGCGTGCCGGGCGCGAGCGCGTCGCAGCGGGACGCGTACGGCCGTCGCATCGTGCTGGCCGACGCCGAGGTCGTGGCGCCACGCGACGGCGGCGAGATGCGGCTCACGATCGACTCGGTGATCCAGGCCTACGCGGAGGACGCCGCGGAGCAGGTGTTCACGGAGCACGCGCCGCAGTCGGCCGTCGCCGCCGTGCTCGACGTGCGCACCGGCGAGCTCCTCGCCGTCGCGGTACGTCCGACCTACGATCCGAACGACCGCAACGTGCCGGTCGCGAACCGCCGCAACCGCTTCTTCGCAGACACGTTCGAGCCGGGCTCGTCGTTCAAGCCGATCGCGATGGGCATGGCCCTCGACGTCGGCGCGGTCTCGCCGAACGAGCACCTCGACACGCGCCCCGGGACGATCCGCGTCGGCCGCCGCACGATCCGCGAGGACAAGCACAAGAACCTCGGCGTGCTGACGCCGGGCGGCGTGCTCGCGCAGTCCTCGAACGTCGGCATGGCGAAGATCGCGCTGCGCCTGGGCATCCCGCGCATGCACGCCGGCGTCCGCCTCTTCGGGTTCGGCGCCGCGACGGGCATCGGCTGGATCGGCGAGAGCCGCGGCATCGTGACGCCGCTCGAGCGCTGGACGGAGTCGTACACGCTCTGCTCCGTGTCGTTCGGGCAGGAGATCGCCGTGACGCCCGCGCAGCTCCTCGCCGCGTACGGCGGTCTGGCGAACGACGGGCTGATGCATCCGCTGCGCCTCGTGCTCGACGCGCCGCGGCGCGCCCCGGTGCGCGTGCTGCGTCCGGAGTCCGCGCAGCGGCTCGCGCTCATGCTCGAGGAGGTCTACGCGTCCGGAACCGCCGCGCGCATCGACCGCGGCGGCTATCGCCTCGCAGGCAAGACCGGGACGGCCGAGCAGAAGGACCGCCGTGGCGGGATCGAGTACGTCGGCTCGTTCGCGTGCTTCGGCCCGGTGGAGGCGCCGCGGCTCGCGGTGCTCGTCGTCTGCGACCGGCCGTCCGGCAAGCCCTACGGAAGTCTCGTGGCCGCGCCCTACGCGACGCGGCTGCTGCGCGACGGACTCCGCTACCTCGGTGTCGCGCCGCGCGTCGCCGTCGACGCCAACCACGCCCTGGAGGTGCACCCGCGATGACCGCCGCAGCACGCCCCACACTGCGCTCTCTCCTCGAGACCGCGCTGCCCGGGTGCGGCGCGCCGGTCTCCGGCGACGTCGCGTCCGGCGTGACGGCCGACAGCCGGCGCTGCGAGCGCGGCAGCGTGTTCGTCGTGCTGCGCGGCACGCACGACGACGGCGCCCGCTACGCGGCGGACGCCGTCGCGCGGGGTGCGGCGCTGGTCGTCGCCGAGGAAGGCGTCGAGCTCGCGGCAGGGCTGCCCGTCGCCCGCGTGCGCGACGCGCGTGCCGCGCTCGCGGCGCTCGCCGCGGCGTTCCACGGCCGGCCCTCCGACACGCTCGACGTCTTCGGGGTCACCGGGACCAACGGCAAGACGACGACGACGCACCTGCTGCGCGGGGCACTGGAGAGCGCGGGGCGGGGGCCGTGTGCGGTGCTCGGCACCATCGCGTACACGTGGCCGGGTGTGGAGAGTCCGGCGCCGAACACGACGCCCGGCGCCGACGAACTCCAGGCGCTGCTCGGCGAGGCGCGCGACGCGGGTTGCGCGAGCGCGGCGATCGAGGTCTCGAGCCACGCGCTCGACCAGCGCCGCACGGAGGGCGTGCGCTTCCGCGGCGCGGTGTTCACGAATCTGACCGGCGACCACCTCGACTATCACCACACGATGGAGGAGTACGCCGCCGCCAAGGCGCGCCTCTTCGACGCGCTCGACGCGCACGCGGTGGCCGCGATCAACGTCGAGGACCCGTACGCGCCGACCATGCTGCGGCGCACCGGCGCCCGCGTGCTGCGCTACGGAATCGACGCGCCCCAGCGCCCCGACGTGACCGCACGCGACCTGCGGCTCACGGCGGAGGGCGTCGCCTTCACGCTGGTGACGCCGGAGGGCGACGCGCCCGTCCGCAGCGCGCTGCTCGGCCGGTACAACGTGCTGAACCTGCTCGGAGCCGCCGCCGCCGCGGTCGGCGCGGGCGCGGACGTCGGCGCCGTCGCCGCGGGCCTCTCGTCGGTGCGCGGCGTCCGCGGCCGGCTCGAGGCGGTCGAGGCCGGGCAGCCGTTCACGATCGTGGTCGACTACGCGCACACGGACGACGCGGTCACGAACGTCCTCCGCAACCTGCGCTCCGTCGTGCGCGGGCGGCTCATCACGGTCGTGGGCTGCGGCGGCGACCGCGACAGGACGAAGCGCCCGCGCATGGCGCGCGCGTCGGCGGAGCTTTCGGACCTGTGCTGGTTCACGTCCGACAACCCGCGGACCGAGGACCCGCTCGCGATCCTCGACGACATGCTCGACGGCGTCTACGGCGCCCGCAACGTGCGTGTCGAGCCGGACCGGCGCACCGCGATCACGCGTGCCGTGGCCGCCGCGCAGGTCGGCGACTGCGTCGCCGTGCTGGGCAAGGGCCACGAGGACTACCAGATCCTCGGGACCTCGCGCGTGCCGTTCGACGACCGCGCCGCGGCCCGCGCCGCGGTCGAGCACGCATGGACGGCGGCAACGGCCGCCGCGGGCACAAGATAAGGTGGTTCTACATCGAAACCTCACCAACAATGGTGGTGGGTTCCCCGGCCTCGGCCGGCGGGAGGGGTGACATGCTCGAGTTCGACGTCGGCCGCGTGGCGCGCATCTGCCAGGGGGCGCTCGAGGGTCGCGGCACGTCCGCGCCCGTGCGCCGGGTGGTGATCGACTCGCGCGAAGTCGGGCCGGGCGACCTCTTCGTCGCACTCCCCGGTGCCCGGACGCACGGCCACGCGCACGTCCCGGACGCGCTGCGGAGCGGAGCCGTCGCCGCGATCGTCGAGCCGGGTGCGCCGCCGCTGCCCGACGACCTCGCCGACCGGGCGCTGGTGCGGGTGAAGTTCCCGCGCAAGGCGCTCGCCGACCTCGCCCGCGCGCACCGGCGGACCCTGCGCTGCCCGGTCGTCGCGGTCACGGGCAGCAACGGCAAGAGCTCGACGCGCGAGATGATCGCCGCCGCGCTCGGATCGCTCGGCCCGGTCGTCCAGTCGCCGAAGTCGTTCAACAACGATCTCGGCGTGCCGCTGACGGTGCTCTCGGCGGGTCCCGACACGGCGGCGCTCGTCGTCGAGATGGGCACGAGCGGCCGCGGCGAGATCCGCAACCTGTGCCACATCGCGCGCCCCGACATCGGGGTCGTGACGAACGTCTCCGCGGCGCACCTCGAGGGGCTCGGCACGCTCGACGGCGTCGCCCAGGAGAAGGGCGCGCTCGCCGAGGCGCTCCCCGAGGACGGGCTGCTCGTGCTGAACGGCGACGACGAGCTCGTCGTCGCGATGGCGCGCCGCACGTCGGCGCGCGTCGTCACCTACGGCGTCGGCGAGGGCCGCGCCACCGTGTGGGGCTGCCGCCCGGAGCGCACAGCGCGCGGCGTCGCGATCTGGGTGTACGGGCGCATGCGCATGTACCTGCCGGTCGTCGGACTGCACAACGCGCACAACGCGATGTCCGCGGTCGCCGTCGCGCTCTCGCTCGGCGTCGCGCCGCGCGAGATCCGCGCGGGGCTCCGTCGCGTGCGCCTGCCCGAGCTGCGGCTGCAGCTCCGGCGCATGGGCGGCGTGCCCGTGCTCCTCGACTGCTACAACGCGAACCCGGCGTCGCTCGCCGCGGCCGTCGACGAGCTCTCCGGCCGCGCGCGCGGCCGGCGGCGCGTGCTCGTCCTCGGCGACATGCGGGAGCTCGGCCCGCGCGCCGAGGCCCTGCACCGCGAGTGCGGGCGGCGCGTCGCGCCGAACGTCGACGTGCTGTGGTGCGTCGGGCACCAGGCGCGCGCGTCGTACGACGCCGCGCTCCAGGCGGGTCTGCACCCCGAGCAGGCGTTCTGGTCGCCGGACGTCGAGACCGCTCTGCGCGAGCCGCTCGTGACGCTCGGGCGCACCGACTTCGCGCTGTTCAAGGCATCCCGCGGCATGGCGCTCGAGCGCCTCGCGGCGGGGCTGCTCGGCCGGCGTCGGTCGCGCGGCGCCCGCGCGTCGGAGACGGGCGCGCCGCGTGGCGTGCGCGAGCGCGTGCGCTGAGACGGGAGGGGCCGTGGTCCATCACCTGCTGCTGCCGCTCGCGAAGTACATCGAGAGCTTCCGGCTCTTCGAGTCGATCCAACTCCGTGCGATCTGCGCGGGGCTGACGGCGTTCCTGGTCGGGCTGGTGGTGGGGCCGGGGATCATCGAGCGCCTCGGGTCGCTGCGGTGGCGCGAGCGCATCGCGTCCGACAGCGAGGAGCTCGCGCGGCGCCAGGCCGCGGCGGGCAAGTCCGGCACGCCGACCATGGGCGGCATGATCCTCGTGCTCGCGACGGCGACGGGCACGCTGCTGTTCGCGCGCCTCGACTCGACGCTCGTCGTCGCCGCGCTGTGGACGATGACCGCGATGGCGGTGCTCGGCGGCATGGACGACCGCATCAAGCTGCAGCGCCGCCCCGACCCGCGCCACCCCGGGAAGTTCCGCAAGGGGATGGACGGCTGGCCGAAGGTCTGGGGCCAGGTGCTGATCGGGGCGATCGCGATGACCTGGATCTGGTCGTCGATGCGGCACGTGCCCGGCTGGGACGCCGCGCGTCTGCCGGGCCTGCACGCCGTCGGCTTCTCGCTCGGGGCGTTCGTGATCCCGCTCGGCGTGCTCGTGCTCGTCGCCACCAGCAACGCGGTCAACCTGACCGACGGCCTCGACGGGCTCGCCGCGGGCTGCGGCGTGATCGTGACGCTGGTGCTCGCGGTCGCGGCGTACTTCGTCGGCCACGCGCGCATCGCCCCGCACCTGTCGCAGGTGTTCGTGCCGGAGGGCGGCGAGCTCGCGGTCTTCCTGTGCGCGCTCGCGGGCGGCATCGGCGGCTTCCTCTGGTGGAACTGCCACCCGGCGCGCGTCTTCATGGGCAACACCGGGAGCATGGCGATCGGCGGCGCGCTCGCCGTCGCCGCCGTGGGGCTGCGCCAGGAGCTGCTGCTCGCCGTCGCGGGCGCCGCGTTCGTGTGGGAGGCGCTGTCGGTCATCCTGCAGGTCGGCTCGTACCGCATGCGCGGCGGCAAGCGCGTCTTCCTGATCGCGCCGTACCACCACCACCTGCAGTTCAAGGGCTGGCCCGAGTCGCGCGTCGTGATGAGCTTCTGGATCGGGACGGCCGTGTGCGGCGTGGTCGCGCTCGGCCTGCAGCGGGTGTTCTGAGATGACGCTCGACGCCCTGCGCATCCCCTGGAGCCGTCCCGCGGACGCGCCGACGCGGCTCGAGCCCGCGGCGCGTGCGTTCGTGGCGGTGGCGCTCGCGCTCGTCGCGATCGGGATCGTCGCCGTCTACTCCGCGTCCGCGACCACGTCCGAGGTCGCGCTCGGCGACGCGACGTACTACCTGCGCCGGCAGGCGCTGTGGGCGGGACTCGGCGTCGTCACGATGTTCCTCGCGATGCGCACCGACCCGCGGCGACTCGATCGCATCGCAGGGCCGCTGCTCGTCCTCGCGCTCGTGGCGCTCGCGGTGCTGCTCGTGCCGGGTGTGGCGCCGCGCATCAAGGGTGCGCAGCGCTGGGTGCGCATCGGCTCCGTGTCGTTCCAGCCGAGCGAGCTGGCGAAGCTGGCGCTCGTGCTCTGGCTCGCCGCGCACCTCGCGCGCAACGCCGCGCGCCTCGGCGAGTGGCGCCGCGGGACCCTCCCGGCCGTCGTGCCGCTCGGTCTCGCGGCGTTCCTGGTGCTCGTCGAGCCCGACTTCGGGACCGCGCTCTTCCTCGGGGCCGTGGGCGTCGCGATGACGCTCGTCGGCGGCGTCCCCGTGCGGCGTCTGCTGCTGCTCGCCGTCTACGCGCTGCCGGTGGTCGCCTGGCAGATCGAGCGGCGCTGGGAGGTGTTCGCGAAGCGCCTCGAGGCCGTGGGCGGCGGCGCGGGCGACGGCCCGGCGGCGTACCAGGTGCAGCAGTCGCTCGTCGCGCTCGGATCGGGCGGCTGGTTCGGACGCGGGCTCGGTGCCGGACGCCAGAAGCTGTTCTTCCTGCCCGAGGCGCGCACGGACTTCATCCTGCCCGTCTTCGCGGAGGAGACGGGGTTCGTCGGCGCGGCCCTGGTGGTGCTGCTCTTCGCGCTGCTCGTCGCGTGCGGCGCGCGGGTCGCGCTCGGTGCGGCGCGCCACGACCGTTTCGGCTTCCTGCTCGCGTTCGGACTCGTGTTCTGGATCGGGCTGCAGGCCGCGGGGAACGTCGCCGTGGTCACCGCGACCGTGCCGACGAAGGGCATCGCGCTGCCGTTCGTGAGCCTCGGCGGCTCGTCGCTCCTCGTGCTCTGTGCCGCGACGGGACTCGTCTACGCCGTGGCGCGACACGTCGACGCGCGCACCGCCGCCGAGGCGCGTGCGCGCCCCGCCGAGCCGGGGCCGTCCGCGGGCGTGCCGGTCGCGCTCGGAGGTGCGGCGTGATCCGCGTCCGCGAACCGCAGACGCTGCTCCTCGCCGGCGGCGGGACCGGCGGACACCTCTTCCCGGGCGTCGCGGTCGCCGAGGCGTTCGAGCGCCGCGTGCCCGGCGCGCGCGCGCTCCTCGCGGTCACCGATCGCGAGGCAGGTTCCGCGCACGCGGCGGCGTGTCCGTTCGAGCAGGTGCGCGTCGGGTCCCCGAAGCTCCCCGCGGGCGCGCGGCACGTGCCGCTCTTCGGCGCGCGGATGGCGGGCGCGGTGGGGCGCTCGCTCGTGCTGCTGCGCGACGCGCGCGTCTGCGCGGTCGTCGGCCTCGGCGGTTACGGGAGCGTCGCGCCCGTGCTCGCGGCGCGCATGGCGGGCGTCCCGTCCGTGCTCCTCGAGCAGAACGCGGTGCCGGGTCGCGCGACGCGCGCCCTGGCGCGCCTCGCGGGCGCCACGGCGACGTCGTTCGAAGCGACCGCAGCGCGCGGGCTGCGCGGCCGCGTCGTGCACACCGGCAACCCGCTGCGCGAGGACGTGCTGCGGCCCCGCGCGGCGCACGCCGAGTTCGGTCTCGAGCCCGGGCTGCCCGTGCTCGGCGTGCTCGGCGGGAGCCTCGGCGCCACGGGGGTCTCCGCGCGCGTCGCCGAGGCGCTCCCGGCGCTCGCGCACGCCCTCGGCGGCGCGTCGTTCCAGGTCCTGCACGGGACCGGCGGCGACGAGGCCGCGGACGCGCTGCGCAGCCTGTACGCGGCGCACGGCATCCGCGCCTCCGTGCGCCCGTTCTTCCGCGACATGGCCGCCGTGTACGGCACGGTCGACGTCGCGCTGTGCCGCGCCGGCGGGACCACGGTGGCGGAACTCGCCGCATGCGGCCTGCCGTCGCTCCTCGTGCCGTACCCGCACCACGCCGACATGCACCAGCGCGAGAATGCGCGGGCCCTGGTCGAGTGCGGCGCCGCGATGCTCCTCGAGGAGTCGGACATGTCGCCCGCCGCCGTCGTCGCGCGCGTGGCGCCGCTCCTCCGCGATCCTGCCCGCCGCGCCCGGATGGCGCGGGCGGCGCGACGCGTCGCGCGGCCGGACGCCGCGCAGCGCGTCGTCGACCTGCTCCTGTCGCTGCTGCGCCGCGGGACGTTCCCGCCGGCAGCCGCCCCGGCAGCCGTCGCACGAGAGGGATCACCGGCATGATCCGCAAGCCCCTGCTGTTCTCGGAGCGCCGCACCGTGCACCTCGTCGGTGTCGGCGGCATCGGCGTCTCGTCGCTCGCGCAGGCGCTCCTGCACGCGGGCCACACCGTCTCGGGCTCGGACGCGAGCGACGGCGAGCGCCTGCGCCGCCTGCGTCTCCTCGGCGCGCGCGTCCACGTGGGGCACGCCGCCGAGAACCTGCCCGACGAAGCCGACGTGCTCGTCGTCTCGGCCGCGATCGACCGTGCGAACCCCGAGGTGGCACGGGCGCTCGCGCGCGGCGTGCGTGTCGTGAAGTACGCGGAGGCGCTCGGCGAGCTGATGGCCGCGCGCCACGGCGTCGCCGTCGCGGGGACGCACGGCAAGACGACGACGACCGGGCTCGTGACGACCATGCTCGTGCGCGCCGGTCTCGACCCGACGATGGTGCTCGGCGGCGACGCGGGCGCGCTCGGCGGGAACTTCCGCGCGGGCACGGGCGAGTACTTCGTCGCGGAGGCGTGCGAGTTCGACCGCTCGTTCCTGTCGCTCCAGCCGCGGCACGCGCTGGTGCTGAACATCGACGGCGACCACTTCGACTACTACCGCGACCTCGACGAGATCCAGGGCGCGTTCCACGACTTCGCGCGGCTGCTGCCCGAGGGCGGGTACCTCGCCGCGCTGAACGAGCACGAGCGCGTCTTCCGCACCGACGACGTCGTCTGCGAGATCGAGACGTTCGGCCTGCGCGGCAACGCCGACTGGGTCGCGAGCGAGTGGCACCGCACCGACGGCCTCACGTACTTCACCGTGCGCCACAAGGGCCGCTACGAGGGTGTCTACGAGCTGCGCCTGCCCGGGCTGCACAACCTGTGCAACTCGCTCGCCGTCATCGCCCTCGGCCACCGCCTCGGCCTCGACCCGGACTCGGTCATCCGGCCCGCTCTGGTCGAGTACCGCGGCGTCGACCGCCGCATGCAGCCGCGCTACGAGGGCCACGGCGTGCTCGTCCTCGACGACTACGCGCACCACCCGCACGAGCTCGCCGCCGTGCTCTCGACGCTGCGCGACGAGTACCCAGGGCGCCGCATCGTCGCCGTGTTCCAGCCGCACCAGGCGAGCCGCACGCGGCGGCACCTGCGGGAGTTCGCGGAGAGCCTGAAGCTCGCGGACCGCGTCTACGTGCCGGACATCTACCTGTCGCGGGACACCGAGGAGTCGCGCCGCTCCGTCCACGCGGTCGATCTCGTGCGGACGGCCGCGAACCGCGGGGTCGAGGCGGTGTACGTCGAGCGGCTCGAGGACGTCGCGACCGAGATCCTCGCGGAGATCCGCGTGGGCGATCTGGTCGTGACGATGGGCGCCGGGAACGTCACGGAGGTGTCGCGTGATCTCGCGAGCCGGCTGCGGGCCTTCGACCGTCAGGTCATCACCCCTTAGCGCGCTGACCACGCTGCGCGTGGGCGGACCGGCGGACGTGCTCTGCCGGCCGGAGTCGGTCGACGACGTCCGCGCCGCGCTCGCCGCCGCACGCGCGGAGGGCGCCGCGTGGCGCGTGCTCGGCAAGGGCTCGAACCTCGTCGTCGACGACGCGGGCGTCGACGGTTGGGTGCTCGACCTGCGCCGCATGCGGGCGCTGTCGATCGACGCGGACGGCGCCGTGCGGGCAGGGGCCGGGCTCTCGACGGCTGTGCTGCTCGGTCGCACGCGGGCGCGCGGGCTCGGCGGTCTCGAGTGCCTGGTCGGCTACCCCGCGACCGTGGGGGGCGCGGCGCGCATGAACGCGGGCGGCGCGTGGGGCTGCGTCGGCGACCGGATCGAGTCGGTGGTCGCGGTCGGCGCCGACGGCGTCGTGCGCGAGCTGGACGCGGCGGCGTGCCGGTTCGGCTACCGCACGAGCGCGCTGCGCGACCACGTGGTGGTGGAGGTGCGCCTGCGCCTGCCGCGCGTGGACGCCGACGCGTACCGCGCCGCCGTCGAGGAGATCCACGCACGCAAGGCCGCCGCACAGCCCCTCGACCGGCCGAGCGCGGGGTGCATGTTCAAGAACCCTGCCGAGGGCCCGAGCGCGGGACGGCTGGTGGACACGTGCGGCCTCAAGGGCCGCGCGCGCGGCGGCGCGCAGGTCTCCGAGCGCCACGGCAACTTCATCGTGACGCGCGCGGGCGCCACGGCGTCGGACGTCCTCGGCCTCGTGGACGTGGTGCGCGACGAGGTCGCGCGCGTCCACGGCGTCGAGCTGGAGCTCGAGGTCGAGGTGTGGCGGCGGAGGGACCGTTGAGCGCGGGGGCCGGCCGAACGCTGTCCCCGCAGGGCTCTAGTCTCTGCGGCGTGCTGCGGGGAACGCGCGGACCGGCATCCGCGGCGGCCTCGGGCGTGCCGTGCGTGCACGGCGCGCGTGCGTGCACACGCCGGGAGAGCGACGTCCGGGCACGTCCCGGAGCCGGCGCTCGCGAACGCACCTGGGTACACATCGCAGTCCACAGCGTCACGGGCCTCGGCCCGCGGCGCGCATCGCGGGTCCGCGCAGGGGCCTGCCCACGGAGCAACCATGATCGCCCCCGAGAAGATGAGCCTCAGCGACTTCGTCAGCCGCCGTCTGCATCCGGTCAAGGTGACCATCAGCCTCATGCGCCACGAGCTCGCGCACAACAGCCGCGGCGAGAACACGGAGATCAGCCGCCACCTGCTGTCGTCCGCGATCTCGACGCTCGAGCTGTTCGTCGAGGACTACGAGAAGCTGATCAGCAGCACGGCGAAGCCGGTGGCCGCGACGGCCGACCGCAAGTTCGTCGAGGACGCGAAGCCCTCGCTCCTCGGCTCCTGACCCGGCTCTCCCGGCGTGCCGCCCGCGCGGAACAGCTCCGTGCGGGCGGCGTTCGCGCTCCGCGCACGTCACGTGCGGCGGAGTGCGAGGCGTTCGGTGAAGGCGACCGGATCGGCCGCGACGGCGGCCGCCGGCGGCCCCGTCGGACCGCTCCGGCCGGCGCCGGTGCGCCCGCACCCACGACGAGCGTCCGCAGGCGAACCGAGCGGGAGGCCGCTCCGTTGAGCAGCGGGCGTGCCGTCTCGCCTCCTCCGCTCGGTCGTCCCGCCCCCGCGACGGCCGGCGGCGCGGCACCGAGGGACGCATGATCCCCGCTCGCCCGCTCCCGGCGCGCTGGGCCTCGCGCCTCTCGTTCGGCGTGCGCGCGCTGGTCGTGGTCACGATCCTCGCAGCGACGGGACTTCTCGTCGCAAGCGCGCAGGAGCACCGTCGCGTGGCGCCGCAGCACCGCGTCGAGCTCGGTGTGTGGCACGTCGCGCGACGTCCGTCGTGGGCGACGCTCGACGACGTGCGCGAGGTCCGCGCTGCGTCCGGCCTGCGCGAGCGCGCGATGCCGCTCTTCGATCGGGGCGCGGCGGCGGAGGTGCGGGCGCAGCTCGAGTCCGCGGCGCGCGTCGAGCGCGTCGTCGCCATGCGCCGGCGCCCCCCGGACCGCCTGGTCGTCACGGTCGAGCTGCGCCGCCCCGTGGCCGCGCTGCGGACGGCGGACGGCCGCTTCCTCGAGGTGGACGCCGCGGGCATCGTGCTGGGCGCACCGCTGGATGCGCGGCCCGTGCGTGACGGGCTGCCGCTGCGCGTGGTGTCGGGCGCGGCCGACACCGATCTCGCGCCGGGGACGATCTGCGGACCCGACGCGGCAGGCGGGATCGCGCTGTGTCGCGCGCTCGACGCCGCCCTCGAGGGCCGCGGCGAACACGTGCTCCGCACGTTCGACGAGGTGGACGTGGCGAACTTCGGCGGACGCGCCGCGCCCGCCGAGTCGCCGGTCCTCCTGCGGTCGGCGGAGATCGCGCGCGGGCGGCGGCGCACGGCGTGCGTCGTCGAGTGGGGGCGCCTCGACGAGCGGCACGGGGAGCCGTCGCTCGAGCGCAAGGTGGCCCAGCTGGCCGAGGCGGTGCGGCTCTTCGGCGAGTTCGACGGCGTCGCGCGCGTCCGTGTCGCCTACGAGGACCTCTCCGTGCTCCCGGTCCACGGCGCGGAGGGCGCCTGGCTGCCGGCCCTCGCGGACCGCGCGCACGCGCGATGAACCCGGTCGCCGCGCGGCCCGCAGACGGCGCGCCGCGACCCGCGCCCGCGCTGCCGTCGCTCGCCGTCTGTGCGCTCGCCCTCTGCGGGGCGGGCGCCGCGTGGGCGCTCTCGGCCGCGCCTCCATCGCTGCCGGGACCGCAGCTCCTCGCGCGACCGGCGACCCTCCTCGCGGCGTTCGACGGGCTGTGGCTCGCGGCGCTCGTCGTGCCGAGCGGCGCCACGCCGCGCGCGCGCGCCGCGCGCTGCGTCGCGCTGCTGGTGGCCGCGGCTCCCTTCCACGCGGCTCTCGCGGCGGCCGCTGGCGGGGGCACCGGGCACGCGCTCGCAACTGCGACGGTGTTGCTCGCCGCGTGCGCCGCGGCGCTCGTCGGGGCGGCGTCGGTGCCGTATGCGGTCGGCGTCGCGCTGCTGAACCTCGCGTGGCCCCTCGCGTGCTACGCGCTCGAGGACTTCGCCCGTGTCGAGGACGCCGCGGCGTGGGGACGCGCGTCGCCGCTGCTCGCGCTCGTCCTGGCGGCGCGCTCGGCGCCCGTGAGCGGCCTCTCCGCGGCGGCCCCCGCCGCTGCCGGGTGTGCGCTCGTCGCGCTCGGCGCGGCGGCGCTCCGGCGCCGCGCAGCGCGCTCGTCGGCCGCCGCGCTCGTCCTCGTCGCGCTCGCGCTTGCGCCCGCCGCGGACGCCGTCGCCGCACCGCCGGCGTCGGAGGCCCGCGTGCTCCCGGACGGGCTCGTCCGCGCCGGCCGCCCCGTCTGCGTCCGCGTCCCCGGCGCTGCGCGCGTCCGGGCGCGCGGCGCCCCGTGGTCGCTCGCCGGCGGCGCGCGCGGCGACGAGTTCCTGCTGGTCGGCGCCGTCCCGCAGGCGGACGTGCTCGAGATCGAGGTGGCCGACGATCTCGGTCGCGCGGAGTCGCTGACGCTGCCGGTGCGCACCCTGCCCGAGGGGCGCGTGTGCACGGCCGTGATCGCACCCGCGCACGTCGCGGCGCCGGACGAGTACGCCGTGCGCACCGACGCGCTGCCGACGCTGCGCGAGGGGTGGGCGGCCGTGGACGCGATCCGCGGTGACGCGACGACGCTCCCGCCGCCCGAGCGCGACGCGCTGGCGGCCGCGGCACCGCGGCCGTTCCCGTTCGAGCCCGCGCGCCTCGTGCCGTCCCCCGCGCCGTTCCGCGCGGCGGACCGCGCGGCCGAGGACGCGCCGCCCGTTCCTCCCTCGGTCGCGCGGCTCCTCGCCGTGCTCGCCGCCGCCGAGGTGCTGGTCGCGGTCCTGTTCCGTCGCGCGCGCCGCGCGTCGCGCCGCGATCTCACGCTCGCGGCGGCGCTGCCGCTCGCCGCGCTGGCCTGGCTCACCGCCACGGCCGCGCTCCCCGGCCCGCTGCGCGCGATCGCGGTCGTCCTCAGCGGAGAGGCCGACGCGCTCGTCCTCGTGCGCGTGCACGCCGTGCGCGACGGCACGCTCACGGTGACGCCGCCGGCGGGCGCGGGTGTCGTCTCCGTGCTCCGGTGGGAGGCCGGCGACGGCTCCGCCGACGGCGTCGAGGTGGGCGCGCTCGCCCGGCTGGAGCTCGCCGCGGGCACGTCGCGCGTGATCGCGTACCGCGTCCCGCTCGGCGACCGCGCGACGCGGGGCACGCGCCCGGCTCCGGCCGCCGCAGCTGCGGTCGCCCGCGCGCTCGACGACTGGCTCGCCGCGGCGCAACTCGAAGCCCGACCCGCGCCGGCGCTCCCGGGCGGCTGCCTGCCCGAGGCCGGCGGCGCGCCGGTCCGCGCGGCCGCGAGCCTGGACCTGCGCCGCCGCGACATGAAATAAGTGGACGCTTCCGGGCGCGGTCACGAGCATCGCCCGCTTCCCCTCGGGACGGCGTGCGCAGAGCGTGCGCATGCCGACGATCGGAGCGTCAAGATGCGCAGTTTCATGGCCAAGAACGGCGAGGTCGAGCAGGGCTGGCACCTCGTCGACGCCGAGGACCAGGTGGTCGGACGCCTGGCGTCCCGGATCGCGCGCGTGCTCATGGGCAAGCACCGCGCGCTCTACACGCCGCACGTCGACACCGGCGAGTTCGTCGTCGTCGTCAACGCCGCGAAGGTGCGCTTCACCGGACGCAAGGCCGAGCAGAAGCGCTACTACCGGTACTCGGGCTACCCGGGCGGCCTGTACGTGCGCAGCGTGCCCGACATGCTCGAGAGCAAGCCCGAGGACATCCTGCGCCTCGCGGTGAAGAGGATGCTGCCGAAGACGCGCCTCGGACGCGCGATGCTCGGCAAGCTCAAGATCTACGCCGGCGCCGAGCACCCGCACGCCGCGCAGCAGCCCCAGCCCCTCACCCTGAGCTGAGACACCCATGAGCGAGAGCGTGAGCACCGAGATCAACGAGAACGTCGAGCAGGCCCTCGAGGCCGCCGAGCGCCCCGCGCTGCGCCACGTCGACGAGCGCAACCCGCTCTGGACGGTCGGCCGCCGCAAGTCGGCTTCGGCGCGCGTGCGCATGTTCCCGGGCGGCGGGAACGTGATGGTCAACGGCCGTCAGCTCGACGAGCACTTCCGCCTCATCGCGGATCGCCATCGCGCCACGGCGCCGCTCGACCTCGCCGGCGTGCGCAAGAAGTACGACGTGTGGGTCAGCGTCGACGGCGGCGGCACGACGGGCCAGGCCGGCGCGATCGCCCTCGGCGTCGCCCGCGGACTCATCCAGCTCGAGGCGGAGAGCGAGCAGCGCCTGCGCGACGCCGGCCTGCTCAGCCGCGACGCGCGCGTCAAGGAGCGCAAGAAGTACGGTCGCCGCGGCGCCCGCCGCGGGTTCCAGTTCAGCAAGCGCTGACGCGCTCCGCCCGGCGTGCGCCGGGCACCGCGGGCCGCAGTCCGCCACGGACCACGTGGCTGTGCTGCGGCCCGTGCGATTCGCGCGCTCTTCCATTCCTCAGCGGGGGCGCCGCCGTGGACCTATGCTCCACGGCTCGTCACGGGACACGGCACCACACATGGCTGGACACTCCCACTGGGCGAACATCGCCCACAAGAAGGCCGCGATCGATCGCAAGCGCGGCCGGATCTTCAGCAAGATCGCGCGCCGCATCATCGCGGCGGCGAAGGCCGGCGGCGGCGACCCGAACGGCAACATCAAGCTGAAGTACGCCGTGCAGGCCGCACGTGCCGCGAACATGTCCAACGACCAGATCCAGCGCGCGATCCAGCGCGCCGTGGGCGGCACCGACGCGGACGCCTTCGACGAGCTCGTCTACGAGGGGTACGCGCCGGGCGGCGCGGCGGTGCTCGTCGAGGCGCTGACCGACAACCGCAACCGCACGGGCGGCGAGATCCGCTCGATCTTCACGAAGCGCGGCGGCAACCTGGGCTCGACCGGCTCCGTCGCGTGGCAGTTCGAGCGCCTCGCCATCGTGCGCGTCCCCGCCGACTCGATCACGGAGGACGAGCTGATGCTCGCCGTGCTCGAGGCCGGCGCGGACGACATCGAACGCGACGGCGAGCACTTCGAGATCCGCGGTGCCGTGGACGCGTTGTCCGCGATCCAGGCCGCCGTCGAGGCGGCCGGTCTCAAGTGCGCTTCGGCCGACGTCTCGTACGTGCCGAAGGACGAGGTGCCGGTGGACGCGGAGACGGGACGTTCCGTCGCCGCGCTCCTCGAGGCCCTCGAAGAGAACGACGACGTGCAGAACGTGTACTCGAACGCCGAGTTCCCGGACGACTTCGAGGCCTGAACCCGCTTGCCGGGCGCGGCCGCGAGGCCGACCCGGTCCCAGGAGCCGACCCGATGGCAGCACCCTCCGACGGAAACGCCGAACACCGCGAGCGCCGCCGCCAGGAGCGCCAGACGCGCACGGTCGAACACTTCAAGGCCAGCTCGCGCGGTCTGCGGCGCGTCTTCGAGCGGCACTTCCCCGAGAGCAGTCCCGAGGTCGAGGCGATCGTCTACCACCTCGCGTCGGCGGAGGCGAAGCTGCCGTCCACGCGCGAGGCGATCCGCCTCGCGCGCTACCCGGGCGCCGGCGACCGCGATCCGCGGCGCTTCGCGCTCGGCCTCTGGGAGAACCTGAGCGTGCTCCACAGGCACCTCGAGGGGGCCCTCGAGTCCCTCGAGAAGCTCGGCAGCCGGCCGGGCAACGGCCGCGCCGCACGGGAGCAGCCGGGCGGCACCGAGCTGTAGCAGCCCAGTACGACTGTCGGCCGGAGCCGCGCGAGCGCCGCGCCCGGCGCGCACGCACGGCCCGCGACGAGCGGCCCCGGAAGAGCGGCCCCGGAAGAGCGGCCCCGGAAGAGCGGAGGGCGCGCTGCGCGCAGCCGCGCGCCCTCCGGTGTGGGACGTGTCGGTCCCCGCGCTCAGCGCTTGCGACGCGCGGCCGCGGGCTTGCCCTCGCGCACGGCCGCCTGAGCCGCCGCGAGTCGCGCGATGGGGACGCGGAACGGCGAGCACGAGACGTAGTCCATGCCGACCGTGTGGCAGAAGCCCACCGACTCCGGGTCGCCCCCGTGCTCTCCGCAGATGCCGATCTTCAGCTTCGGCTGCGTCGCCCGGCCGCGTTCGATCGCGATCCGGACGAGCTGGCCGACGCCGCTCTGGTCGAGCGACTGGAACGGGTCCACCGGCAGGATCTTCTGCTCGAGGTAGGCCGGCAGGAAGGCGTTGATGTCGTCGCGGCTGAAGCCGAACGTCATCTGCGTCAGGTCGTTCGTGCCGAACGAGAAGAACTCGGCGCGCGCCGCGATCTCGTCGGCGGTGAGCGCCGCACGCGGGATCTCGATCATGGTGCCGACCATGTACGGCACGCGCACGCCCGCGGCGTCGAACGTCTCCTCGACGATGCGCCGCGTGCGCGCCTCCAGCACCGCCAGCTCGTTCACGTGGCCGACCAGCGGGATCATGATCTCCGGACGCGCGTCGATGCGGCGCCGCACGCAGGCCACCGCGGCCTGCGCGATCGCGCGCACCTGCATGTCGTAGATCTCCGGATGGCTGATTCCGAGGCGGCAGCCGCGGTGGCCCATCATCGGGTTCATCTCGCGCAGCGCCTCGACGCGGCGGCGCACGACGGCGACCGGGACACCGATCGCGTCCGCCGTCGCCTTCTGCGTCTCCTTCGTGAGCGGCACGAACTCGTGCAGCGGCGGGTCGAGCAGCCGCACCGTGACGGGCAGGCCCTTCATCGCCGTGAAGATCTGCTCGAAGTCCTTCTGCTGCATGGGGAGCAGCCGCGCCAGCGACGCCGCGCGGGCGTCGGCGGACTCCGCCAGGATCATCTCGCGCACGATCGCGATGCGCTCCTCGTCGAAGAACATGTGCTCGGTGCGGCAGAGGCCGATGCCCTCCGCGCCGAACGTGCGCGCGACCTGGGCGTCGTGCGGCGTCTCGGCGTTCGCGCGCACGGCCAGGCGGCGGCGGGCGTCGGCCCACTCCATCAGCCGCTTGAAGTGCCGCGAGAGCTTCGGCTGGACGGTCTCGACGCGGCCGAGCATCAGCTCGCCGCTGCTGCCGTCGAGCGAGATCCAGTCGCCCTCGACGACGCGCTGCCCGCCCGCGACGAGCAGCTTGCGGTGCACGTCGATGTCGGCGCCCCCGCAGCCTGCGATGCAGCACTTGCCCATGCCGCGCGCCACGACCGCGGCGTGCGACGTCATGCCGCCGCGCGACGTGAGGATGCCCCGTGCGGCGTGCATGCCGCCGATGTCCTCGGGGCTGGTCTCGTCGCGGCAGAGGATCACGGCCTCGCCCCGCGCCGCCCACGCCTCGGCCTCGTCGGCCGTGAACACGGCGCGGCCGCTCGCCGCGCCCGGTGAGGCAGGCAGGCCGCGTGCGAGCACCTGGCGCTTCGCGCGCTTGTCGAACGTCGGGTGCAGGAGCTGGTCGAGCGCGTGCGGGTCGACGCGCAGGATGGCGCGGTCGGGCGTCAGGCTGCCCTCGTCCACCATCTCGACGGCGATGCGCACCGCGGCCTCCGCCGTGCGCTTGCCGGTGCGCGTCTGGAGCATGAAGAGCCGGCCCTCCTGGACCGTGAACTCCATGTCCTGGACGTCGCCGTAGTGGCTCTCGAGCAGCTCCTTCGCGCGCACGAGGTCCGCGTACGGCCCGGGCAGCTCGCGCTTCATGCGCGCGATCGGCTCGGGCGTGCGGATGCCCGCGACGACGTCCTCGCCCTGCGCGTTCAGCAGGAACTCGCCGTAGAAGACGTTGCGGCCGGTCGATGGGTCGCGCGTGAAGCACACGCCGGTCGCGGAGGTCTCGCCCATGTTGCCGAAGACCATCGCCTGCACGTTCACGGCCGTGCCGATCAGCCCGCGGATGCGGTTGAGCTGGCGGTAGCGGACGGCGCGGTCGCACTCCCAGGAGCGGAACACGGCCTCGACCGCCATGCGCAGCTGCTCCCACGGGTCGTCCGGGAACGGACGCCCGGCGCGCTGCTCGAAGATCTCGCGGTACGTGGCGAGCAGGTGCGCGAGGTCGTCGGCGTCGAGGTCGGTGTCGTCGAAGACGCCGCGCCTGCGCTTGAGAGTCTCGAGCGCGTTCTCGTACTCGCGGATGTCCAGGTCGAGGACGACGCGCGCGAACATCTGCACGAGCCGCCGGTGCGAGTCGTACGCCATCCGCGCGTTGCCCGTCTTGCGCGCCAGCGCCTCGCGCGTCGCGTCGTTCAGGCCGACGTTGAGCACGGTCTCCATCATGCCGGGCATCGAGAGCGCGGCCCCCGACCGGACGGAGAACAGGATGGGGGAGTCGCCGCTGCCGAAGGAGCCGCCGAGCACCTTCTCGACGCGCCGCACGTTGGCCGCGACGTCGTCCCAGAGGTCCGCCGGGAGCTTGCCGCCCGCGTCCCAGTACTGCTTGCAGACCTCGGTCCCGATGGTGAACCCCGGCGGCACGGGGAGGCCGAGACGCGCCATCTCGGCGAGGTTCGCCCCCTTGCCGCCGAGCAGTTCCTTCATGTCTGCGCGGCCCTCGGCGGACCCGCCGCCGAAGAACCAGATCCGCTTCGGAGCGGCGGCGCGCGGGCGGCTCCGCCCGCGTACGGCGGCGCCCTTCTTCCGTGAGACCTTCCCTGCCATCGCGTGTCCCCTGGTGCGGGGCCTCCCTCGGTGCTTCAGAGCCGTTCCCGCATGCGCTCGACGAAGCGCACGCCCCGGACGTCTCGCAAGTCGTAGACCAGCCACTCGCGCCGGTACTCCAGTCGCACGACGTCCGACGCGGAGATCCCGCGGACGCCGTCGAAGTGCACCTTCTGCGTGGGCTGCAGCCAGCCGTCGTCGTCGAACTGCAGCATCGAGCCGAGCGGCTGCACGAACGCGGTGCTGCTCGAGACGAAGTCGTCGTCGAACCGCGCGAACGCCACGTCGCGCCGCCTGAACAGGACGATCGCGCCCATGTCGCCGTGGCGCAGGGCGATGCTCGCGTACTGTCCGTCGGCGCTGCGCTGCACGGGCGAACGCTCGGCCGCGGCGAAGTCGGCGGCGTCGTCCTGGAAGAGCTGCTCGTACTCCTCGAAGGCCGACGTGAACTCGGACAGCGAGAACCCCCCGGCGTGCTGGCTCTCGCGGAAGTCGGGGTGCAGCGTCGCGTAGATGTCGGCGATGCGGCGGTCGCGGAACGCCTCGATCAGGAAGTCGAGCGCCTCCTCGGGCGTGTCGCGCGTGAGGCGCGTGTACGGGCGCGCCGGCTGCTCGACCGGGCAGAGCCCGCGCGCGAGCGAGCAGCAGCCGGACAGCACGAGCGCCGCGGCCGTCGTCGCCACGCTGAGGAGCCTCGAGAGCGTCAAGCGCAGTCCCTCCCTGCCTGGGGTGCGACAGGCTAGCCCGGATCGTCCACCAGCGCTTGCGATGAGTGCGGTCGCGCCGTCGCGCGCGCGCGGGCCCGCGGCGGACGCCCCGGAAGGTGGGCCCGCAGCGACGCGCCGACAGGAGCGACGTTCCGTTGCGCCGTGCTCGCGCGAAGGCTACGTTGGCGCCCCGTCGCGGATGCACCGCCCGGCCCCCGGCTGGACGGTGCACCGTAGGCGGCACGGAGGGACCGGGCGCATGGCCGAGCGCAAGCTTCTGGGCGAGCTCCTCAAGGAGAAGGCCGGGATCTCGGAGGAGGACGTCCAGCGCGCGCTGCGGCTCTGCCAGCAGCAGCGCATCAAGATCGGCCAGGCGCTGCTGCGTCTCGGGGTCGTGGACGAGGAGCAGCTCACGCGGGCGCTCTGCACGCAGTTCCGGCTGCCGTTCGTCAACCTCGCCAAGTCCAAGCTCTCGCCGGCGACGGTCGCGCTGCTCGACCGCGACGTGGTGGACCAGTTCCGCGTCATCCCGGTCAAGCAGGAGCCCACGGGGCTGATCGTCGCGGTCGACGACCCGGACCGCATGCTGGCCCTCGACGACATGCGCTTCCGCACCGGGCTCGAGGTGCGCTGCGCGCTGACGACGCCCAGCGCGTTCCGCGCCGCGCTCGCGGAGTACTACGGCATCGACGCGGACGGCGGCACCGCGGAAGCCGAGGCGGAGGGCGAGGAGGAGGGCGGCGAGGACGCGCCCATCATCCGCCTCGTGAACAAGGTGCTCGAGGACGCGCTCAAGAAGCGCGCGTCCGACATCCACATCGAGCCCTTCGCCGACCGCCTGCGCGTGCGCTACCGGATCGACGGCTACTGCCACGAGCAGGAGAGCCCGCCGCGCCACCTGGCCCCCGCGATCCTCTCGCGCGTGAAGCTGATGGCTGGCATGGACATCTCCGAGCGGCGGAAGGCGCAGGACGGACGCATCAACATCCGACTGCTCGGCCGCGAGATCGACCTGCGCGTCTCCGCGCTCCCCGCCTACCACGGCGAGTCGGTCGTGTGCCGCATCCTGGACCGCGAGCAGGGCCTGATCTCGCTGCCCGCACTCGGGTTCGCGGGCGAGGACTACCAGCGCTTCCTGAAGATCATCAAGCGGCCGAACGGGCTGTTCCTCGTCACCGGACCGACCGGCTCCGGCAAGACGACGAGCCTCTACGCGGCGCTGCGCGAGCTGAACCGGCCCGACGTCAAGATCATCACGGCCGAAGATCCGGTGGAGTACAACCTCTCCGGCATCAACCAGTGCCAGGTGCGGCACAACATCGGCCTCGACTTCGCGCGCATCCTGCGCGCCATGCTGCGCCAGGCGCCGAACATCATCCTCGTGGGCGAGATCCGCGACCGCGAGACGGCGGAGATCGCCATCCAGGCGTCGCTGACCGGGCACCTCGTCTTCTCGACGCTGCACACGAACGACGCGCCGTCGGCGCTGACGCGCCTCATCGACATGGGCGTCAAGCCGTTCCTCGTGTCGACGGCGGTGATGGCCGTGATGGCGCAGCGCCTCATCCGGCGCCTGTGCGAGAAGTGCAAGGAGCCCTTCACGCCGACCGACGTCGAGCTGCGCAGCATCGGCCTGCGCGCCGACGCGCTCGAGGGACGTGCCGTGTACCGCGCGGGCGGCTGCGAGCACTGCTCGATGACCGGGTACCGCGGACGCCTCGGCACCTTCGAGCTGTTCCAGATGGACTCCACGCTGCGCGAGATGTGCTTCCGCGGCGAGAGCTCCATGCGCCTGCGCGAGCAGGCGAAGGTCGCGGGCGGCCTCGTGTCGCTCATGGAGGACGGCGTCCGGAAGTTCCTCGCCGGCACCACGACGATCGAGGAGGTCCTCACCGTCGCGGTCGCGGGCGAGTCGATCGGCGGCTCCTGAGCGGCGCCCGGCGCGCGCCGTCAACGGTGGACTGAGACACGATGGCCTACGACATCTTCCAGCTCATGGACTTCATCCACGACAAGGGCGGGTCGGACCTGCACCTGTCCGTGGGGCGGCCTCCGACGATCCGCCTGAACGGGCGCATGCGCTCGATCCAGGGCGCGGCGCTCACGCCGGACGACACGATCCACCTCGCGAACCAGCTCATGCCGCCGCGCATGAAGCTCGAGTTCCGCGAGAAGGGCGGCGCCGACTTCAGCTACGCGCACGCCGACAAGTGCCGCTTCCGCTGTGCGGTGTACCGTCAGAAGGGCTGCGTCGGCATCGTGCTGCGCCTGCTCCCGTCACGCATCCTCAGCTTCGAGCAGATCGGGCTCTCGCTGCAGGTGAAGGAGCTGCTCAACCGCCCGCGCGGGCTGATCCTCGTCACGGGCCCCACGGGCTGCGGCAAGACGACGACGCTCGCGACGATGGTCGACCACATCAACCGCTCCTTCGACCACCACATCGTGACGATCGAGGACCCGATCGAGTACTACCACGCGCACGGCCGCTCGATCGTCACGCAGCGCGAGCTCGGCACCGACGTGGGCACGTTCGCCGAGGCGATGCGGCGCGTGCTGCGCATGGACCCGGACGTGATCCTGCTGGGCGAGATGCGCGACCTCGAGACGATCTCGACCGCGATCACGGCGGCCGAGACGGGTCACCTGGTGCTCGGCACGCTGCACACCACGGGCTCGTCCCGCACGATCGACCGCATCATCGACTCGTTCCCGGCCGACCAGCAGGAGCAGTGCCGCGCGCAGCTCTCGGTGTCGCTCCTCGCGGTCATCTCGCAGGTGCTGATGCCGCGCTCCGACAAGGACGGCGTGGTGGCGGGCTTCGAGATCATGATCATGACGCCCGCGATCGAGAACCACATCCGCAAGAACGAGACCTTCAAGATCCGCAGCACGCTGCAGACGTCCCGCAACCAGGGCATGACCCTGCTCGACGACCACCTGTGGGAGCTCTACAAGAAGGGCACGATCGCCCGCGACACGCTCCTGCAGAAGTGCCAGGACCCGAAGGAGATGCAGCAGAAGCTGGACTTCGACGGCCTCGGCGGCGGCCAGGCGGCCGCCCCGAAGAAGGGAACGTAGCGCGTGCCTCCCCGCAAGCAACTGCTCGGTCAGATCCTGAAGGGCCTGCGCATCGGCGTGCACGAGGGCATGATCCAGGAGGCCCTCCAGGTGCAGCGCACGGACGGCGGCCAGATCGGCCAGATCCTCGTGCGGCTCGGGCACGTGACCGAACAGCAGCTCATGCTGGCCCTCGGCGTGCAGGCGGGACTCGAGGTCGTCGACCTCGAGCGCGACCCGCCGGATCCGGCGCTCGTCGCGCGCATCGACCGGCAGATGGCCGAGATGTTCGTGGTGTGCCCCGTCCGGATGGACGGCGCGAAGATGGTCGTCGCCATCGCGAACCCGCAGAACGCGTCGGTCCTCGACGACCTGCGCTTCGTGCTGAACTGCGAGCTCGTGCCCGCCATCGCCGACGAGGCGCAGATCCGGCGCGCGCTGAAGGGCGGCGGGTCCGACGCCGACGCCACGGCGCGCGCCGCGGCGGCCGCCCTCGAGTCCGAGGACGAGGGCAACGTCAACGCCGCGCCCGTCGTGAAGCTGCTGAACTACATCATCCTGCAGGCGGTGAAGGACAAGGCGTCGGACATCCACCTCGAGCCGTTCGAGACCGACTTCAAGGTGCGCTACCGCGTGGACGGCGTGCTGTACGAGCTCGAGCCGCCGCCGCCGCACCTCGCGACGGCGCTGATCAGCCGCGTGAAGGTCAAGTCGGGTCTCGACATCGCGGAGACGCGTCTGCCGCAGGACGGGCGCATCGACATGGCGATCGGCGGCCGCAGCGTGGACCTGCGCGTCTCCACCCTCCCGACGATGTTCGGCGAGAGCTGCGTGATGCGCGTGCTCGACCGCAGCGTGATCTCGCTCGACCTGGACCAGGTCGGCATGCGACCCGACGAGCTGGCCCAGTTCCGCGCGTTCCTCGGCCACCCGCACGGGATCGTGCTCGTCACGGGTCCCACGGGCTCCGGCAAGACGACCACGCTGTACTCCGCGCTGAACGAGGCCAACAGCCCGGACGCCAAGATCATCACGACCGAGGACCCCGTCGAGTACGACCTCGACGGCATCGTGCAGGTCGCCGTGAACGAGGAGGTCGGGCTCACGTACGGCCGCGCCCTGCGCTCGATCCTGCGCCAGGACCCCGACGTGATCCTGGTGGGCGAGATCCGCGACAACGAGACGGCTTCGATCGCCATCGAGGCCGCGCTGACGGGCCACCTGGTGTTCTCGACGGTCCACACGAACGACGCGTCGCTCGCCGTGACCCGCATGCTCGACCTCGGCGTGGAGCCGTTCCTGCTCACGGCCACCCTCGACGCGATCGTCGCGCAGCGCCTCGTGCGCCGCGTGTGCACGAAGTGCAAGCAGTACTACGACCCCGCCGAGGACGTGCTGATGGAGCTCGGTCTCCGTCCCGAGGCCGTCGTCGGGAAGCAGTTCGCGTACGGCAAGGGCTGCGACCACTGCCACTTCACGGGGTTCAAGGGCCGGACGGCGATCTTCGAGATCCTCACGCTGAGCGACCGCATCCGCGAGCGGATCATGGAGGGCGCGGCGACCGACGAGATCCGCAACATCGCGAAGGAGCAGGGGATGCGCACCCTGCGCGACTCCGGACTGCTCTCCATCTACGACGGCGTGACGACCGTCGAAGAGGTGCTCCGCGAGACCATCGACGTGATGTGAAGCGACGTCGCGCCGGGCACGCGGAGGGGGGCAACTTTCCGCGTGCCGAGCGGCAGGCCACGGATGTACAGTCAGGGCGACGTGGGAAGGCGCTCCGCACGAGCGCCGGCGCTCCTCGTGGAGCCCGGCCGGGCGGTCGGCGTCTGCGTGCTACAGGGAGGTGACGATGCCGCCGAAGGCGTCGGCCGCGGCAGCGGGCGGAGCGAAGGCCTCGAGGACGCGGGTCAGCGAGAAGGTGCTGACCGAGTTCACGTCGAATCTGGCCGTCCTCCAGGACGCCGGCCTGCCGATCGTGCGCTCGCTGAAGATCCTCGAGGGGCAGACCCGCGTCGGTCCCTTCAAGAAGACCCTCGTGGGCGTCTACGAGGACGTCGAGTCGGGCAACTCGCTGTCCGAGGCGATGGCCAAGCACCCGGGCGTCTTCGACGCGCTCTACACCAACATGGTGAAGGCGGGTGAGGCCGGCGGCATCCTGGACACCATCCTGCAGCGCCTGGCCGAGTTCAAGGAGAAGAGCCAGAAGCTGAGGCGCAAGGTGCAGGGCGCGATGTTCTACCCGGTGGTCGTCACCATCGTCGCGACCGGCCTGCTCGGCTTCATCATGGTGTTCGTGGTGCCCAAGTTCAAGCAGGTGTACTCCACGATCACCACGAAGGACGGCAAGCCGCTCGAGCTGCCCGCCATCACGACGTTCCTGCTCGACGCGGCGGACTGGCTGATCCACGGCACCGAGAACTTCAAGGTGCCCGGCGCCGTGATCCTGCCGGTGCTCCTGATCCTGATCTTCATCGCGCTCCAGGCGGCGGCCCGCACGAAGGGCGGACGCGCGTTCTTCGACGGCCTCTGGCTCAAGACGCCCGTGCTCGGCCCCGTGGTGCGCATGACCATCGTCGCGCGCTTCACGCGCACGCTCGGCACGCTGCTCAACTCCGGCGTGCCGATCCTCGAGGCGCTGAACATCGTCCGCGGCGCGATCGGCAACGTGCACCTGCAGGCCGCGATCCAGCGCGTGCACGACGCGATCAAGGAAGGCGAGACCATGGCCGAGCCGCTCGGCAAGAGCGGCATCTTCGACGACATGGTCGTGAACATGATCGACGTCGGCGAGGAGACGGGCGAGCTCGACAAGATGCTCATCCGCATCGCCGACAACTACGACGACCAGGTCGACGTGCGCCTGAACGCGCTGATCTCGATCCTGGAGCCGGCCCTGATCGTGGTCATGGGCGGCGCCGTGGCCTGCATCGTGTTCGCGATCTTCCTGCCGATGCTGAAGATCGTCGAGTCGCTCGGCTAGCCGAGCCCGCGCGCGCGACGGTGGGGCCGTCTCGGATCCCGCCGTCGCGCCGCGCGCGCGCACGTCCTCCCTCCGCCGGCGCTGCGTCGTGCCGGGCTGCGCCGCGCGGTAGTCTGCGCGCTGCATGACGCTCCGCTCGCGGCTGTTCGGCGCGATCGGCATCACGCTCGCCGTGGTGCTGGCCGTGCTCGTGACCGTGACCGTCTCGCTCGAGTCGGCGCGCGAGGACCGGCGCCGGGAGCTGCAGCAGGCGGCGCTCGAGTTCGCGGCGAGCCTGGCCGCGAAGGTCCCGTACGAGCAGTACCTCGACACGCAGCTCCTGGTCGACGGGCGCCTGCACCCGAGCCTCTCGTCGCTGGCCGTCTACCAGGTGGACCGCGAGGGCGAGCTGCAGCCCCTCCAGCGCTACGGGCGCATCGCCGCCGACGCGGAGCTCGAGGCGCGGGTCCTGCCGCTCGTGCGTGAGGTGCGCGACGAGAACGTGGCGGTGCGGCGCTTCCACCGCGGGAGCTGGGTCGCAGCCGTCCCGGTCGCGCGCGGACGCGGCGAGGCGTCGGGCGGAGAGGGGCGCGACGCGTTCGCATACCTGGAGTTCCGACCGCTCGCGCTCGACACGCTCGCCGTCGGCCGCGTGACCTTCTTCGTCATCGTCGCGTCCGGCGGCCTGCTCCTGCTGCTCGTCTGGCTGATCGTGGACCGCGTCGTCGCGCGGCCTCTGCGCGACGTGGTCGCTGCAGCGCAGCGCGTGGCGGAGGGCGACTACTCGCGCGCGGTGCCCGCGACCGGCGCCGACGACGAGATCCAGACGGTCGTCGACGCGTTCAACGCGATGATGCTCGAGATCGGCATGCTGCACGAGCGCATGCAGGACCGGATCGGCGAGGCGCTGCGCACCGCGCATCGCACGCAGGAGTCGCTCGTGATCGCGCAGCGCCTCGCGGCGACCGGCACGCTCGCGGCCGGGATCGCCCACGAGGTCAACAACCCGCTCGGCGGCATGGTCAACGCCGTCCACGCGCTGCGCACCAAGGAGATGACCCCCGAGCGGCGCGACGAGTACCTGGAGCTGGTGGAGGACGGGCTGCGCCGCATCCAGGAGACGGTCGCCAAGATCCTGCGCTTCACACCGCACCGCGTCGCACCGCAGGCGGTCGAGCTGTCCGACGTCGTGCGCCCGGCACTGGGGCTCGTGCGCCACCGCCTCGACCGCGAGGGAGTCGCCGTCGAGGTCCACGCGCCGCAGGAGCCCGTCCTCGTGTTCGGCGACTTCTACGAGCTGCAGCAGGCGCTCCTGAACGTGCTCATCAACGCCCTCGACGCGCTCGAGGAGGCGCACCGCGACGCGCCGCGGATCGAGATCCACGTGACGGGCGACGCGCAGGAGGCCCGCCTGCTCGTCCGGGACAACGGCGTCGGCATGGCCCCTGCCGACGTGCCGCGGGCGTTCGACCTGTTCTTCACCACCAAGGAGCAGGGGCGCGGATCCGGGCTCGGGCTCGCGACCGTCCACAAGATCCTCGAAGACCACGGCGGGCGCGTGGTGCTCACCCCCCGGGCGGGGGAGGGGATGGACGTCACCTTCGTCCTGCCCCGGCTCCGTCCGCCCGGCGCGACCGTGGCGTGACACGGCGGGGCGAGGGTGCGCGCCCGCACGCTCGTGGGGCGGCGGACGTGTGCTGCTACCCTGTGCAGGGTCCCGCCGGCAGGGACCGCGGAGGATTCCATGCGCGACCTGAGGAACTGGGCGATCTACGGGCTGTCCGTCGCGTGCGCCTTCCTGCTCGGAACCGTGCTCAGCCACGGCATCGAGCCGGCGCTGGCGCAGCAGCAGGCCTCGTCGAACTACGGCGACGCGACCGTCTCCTCGAACGGGCGGTACATCGCCGCGACGGGGGCCGTCGGGAGCGGCATGAGCGTGCTCTGGCTGGTCGACACGCAGGAGCGCCGCGTGGTCGTCTACGGCACGAGCAACTTGGGGAAAAGTATTGAGTTGCGCGCCGCGCGAAACATAGAGTGGGACCTGCGGCTCGACGAGTACCACGACGAGTCGCAGTACAAGGCGGAGGATCTCGAGCGGCTCTCCCAGCGCCAGAAGGAACGGCAGTCCCAGAAGGAGCAGAAGCCGGGTTCCGGGCAGAACCCGGACGACGGCGCGAAGGCGCCGGGCTCCGGCAAGGGCGACTGATCCCGGACGGCGCGGGCGGCTCCACGGGCGGAGCGCCCACGGGCGCGCTCGACGGACGACGACGTCGGTGGCAGACGGACCGGATCGCGGTCCGCCGGAGGTGATCGAGTGGGCAAGAGCGGTGAGTTCTTCACGTTCGACGAGGTCCTGCGGAAGCTCAAGATCGACGAGACGAAGCTGAAGCGGCTCGTCTCCGAGGGCGAGATCCGTGCCTTCCGCGAGGGTGAGGAGATGAAGTTCCGGCGCGCCGACGTCGAGAACCTCGACGTCGCCGGCGCACGCTCCGAGGAGGAGACGGGCGTCATCGACCTCTCCGCCGGTTCGGACTCGTCCGAGACCCTCACCGACGACCTGATCTTCGACGAGGGCGACGATCTCGACCTCAACGCCGACGCCGGTCTCGCGACCGCCGAGATCTCGAGCCAGGACACGCTGGTCGACGAGGAGATCGGCATGAGCACCGAGCCCCTCGGCGTCGCCTCCGGTGCGATGACCGAGGTGGTCGAGCCGGATGACGAGGACGACGAGCCCGTCGCCCGTCCGGCCGCCCGCCGCCCGGAGCGCGCCGCCGCGGCCGAGCAGCCGAGCGACCTGCCGTGGGCGCTCGTGATGACCGTCACGGCGGTGTTCATGATCCTCGGCGCGCTCGTGGTGCGCGGCGCGTCCGACGCGGTCCACGGCGACAAGCCGGTCTTCGACACGGCGAAGAGCCTCGCGAACACCTTCGGGCAGAAGGTCGACGGGCGCTAGCCGCGGGCGCGTCCCGTTCCGCCCGCGCGTGCGGAGCACGCCGCGACACGGAACGGGGGCGCACGTCACGACGTCCAAGCGAGGGCGCACCGGCCGAGCCGGTGCGCCCTCGGCGATTCACGGCGTCGACGGCGCCGTGCCGTCAGCAGAGGAAGCGATCCGGGTGCTGCGACTCCAGAGTCCGCGTGTGATGGCGTGGGGCCTGCGGCTCGCGGTCCTCCTCGCCGCGGCATGCGTGTGCGCGACCGCACCCGTCCGAGCCGAGGAGGCGCGCGACGCCGTCGGCTGGAACGAGCGCGGCCTGAAGCTGACGGAGGACGGGCGCCACCTCGAGGCCGTCGAGGCGTTCGTCAAGGCGCTCGACCTGTCGCCCGACGACGCGGTGATCCGTCGCAACCTCGCGCTCGCGCGCTCGAACCTCGCGGTCGCGCTCCTAGCGAAGGGCGACGTCGACCATGCGGCGCACCACGCGGAGGAGGCGCTCCGACTGCAGCCGGCCGATCCGGTCGTCGTCCTCAACCTGGCTGCGTGCCGCGACGAGCAGGGCTATCCCACGCGCGCGGCGGAGCTCGTGCGGCGCGCGCGGGAACTGGGGCCCAGGGACGCCGACGTCCGCGAGCGGATGGGGGCGGTGCTCTATCGCGAAGGCGATCTCGGCGGCGCGATCTCCGAGTGGACGGTGGCGCTCGCGCTCCGGCCCGACGCGTCCGCGCTGGCGGAGCGACTCGAGCGCGCGCGCCGCTCGAAGGCGGTCGAGGACGCGCTGACCTCGCAGCTCTCCGCGCACTTCGAGGTGCTGCACGACGCGCAGAGCGCCGTCCTCGCGTCCCTCGTGCTGCGCGAGCTCGAGGAGGCGCAGCGCGTCGTCACCGCCGAGATCCAGGCGACTCCGCCCTCGCCGGTGCGGGTCGTCCTGCTCTCCGCGGAGGAGTTCCGCGAGACGACCGGCGCGAGCGCGTGGGTGGCCGGGCTCTACGACGGTCGCATCCGGCTGCCCGTGCGCGGCGTGCGCGACCGCGCGGCACTGCTCGCGCGGGCCCGCCACGAGTACGTCCACGCCGCGCTCGCGGGACTCGGGCGGCGCGCGCCCTCGTGGCTCCACGAGGGACTGGCGCAGGTGGTGGAGCAGCGTGCGCGCGCGGATGCCGTGGCGCGTCTGCGGCGCTCCGGGGCGCCCGACTTCGCGACGCTCTCCCGGGCGTTCTCGACGACGTCCGGCGAGGCGGTCGCGCGGACGCTCTACGACACCGCGCTGGCGTTCGTCGCGTGGCTGCGCGAGGGGGAGCGCGGGACCCGGTTCCGCTTCGCGCTCTCGCGCCTGTTCGCGGACGACTCCCTCGACGCCGCCTTCCGCGCGGGCTACGACGCGACGCCTGCCGAACTCTACGAGGCGTTTCGCGCCTCCTTGCGCTGACGCGCACATGCGCTGCCGCGTGCCGCGATCGCGCGCACCGATGTAACCGCGCGCCTCCTCGCGTGTCCCTGGGCGTGGGCGCCGCACGGTGCGCCCAGCGTGCACGACCGAGGAGTGCCCATGCCGCCGCCCGACGTCCGCGACATCGCCAGCGCAGGTGTTCCTGCCCGAAGCGCCACGCCCGGCGCCGAGGCCCAGCCGGCCACGGAGTCGGCGCCTGCGTGTGCGCCGCGTCCGCGCGAGCGGCTGTTCGGCGGCGGGCCCGCGCTGCTGCACGACTCCGAGGTCCTCGCGCTGCTCCTCGGTACCGGCGTTGCCGGAGCTCCTGCGCCGGCGCTCGCCGCGCGCCTCCTCGACGCGGCGGGCGGCCTGCGCGCGCTGCTCGCGCGGACGCCCGAGGAGCTCGCGGCCCTCCCGGGCCTCGGCGCGGCGCGCGCCGCGCGTCTCCTGGCCGCGGCGGAGCTCGGGCGTCGCGCGCTCGAGCAGCCGCTGCGCCGCGGGCTGCCGTTCCGCTCGAGCCGCGACGTCTTCCGCCACTTCGCCCCGCGCCTCGCCGACCTCGCGGTCGAGCAGTTCCACGCGCTGCTCCTCGACGGCAAGCACCGCGTGCTCCGCGACGTCCTCGTCTCGCAGGGCACGCTCACCTCCTCGCCCGTGCACCCGCGCGAGGTGTTCGGCTGCGCCATGCGGCACGGCGCGGCGGCGGTCGTGCTGTTGCACAACCACCCGTCCGGGGATCCGACGCCATCCTCCGACGACCTCGACGTCACGCGGCGGCTGTGCCAGGTGGGGGAGCTCGTGGGCATCCGCGTCCTCGACCACGTCGTCGTCGGCGACGGCAGCTATGCGTCGCTCGCCGATCGCGGCCTGATGTGAGGGCGCCGGCCGGACGTCGCGCCGGTGCGCGGGCCACGCGCGCTCCGCGCGCGGTCGCGTGCGCGCGCGGTCGGGCCGCACGACCGCGCACGCACGAGAGTCCTGCACGTGACGCAGGTCTCCGTCGCTGCCGGCGCCGCGACCTACCCTGACCGTCGCGCCCGCCGTCGGCCGACGGCCCGCGCGGAGGTCTCCGATGGAGCGAGCCCGCCGTCGCCGGATCGCGACGCTGCTGTTCGCGGCGGTCTGCGTCGCGGTGTTCCTCTACGCGTCCGGCGCGCTGCGCTCGGGACGCGTGGCGCCGGGCACCACGGCGATCGAGGCCGTGGTCCCGGAGCCGGCGGCGACCGTGACCGCCGAACGCGCCCGGGTGGCGGCCACCGAGACGGCGGTCGGCACGGTGCGCTCCCGGCGCCGGGTCGACGTCGCCGCGCAGGTGACGGGTCGTGTCGAGGCCGTCGCGGCGCGCGCCGGCGAGCGCGTGCGCGCGGGCACCGAGATCGTCGTGCTCGACGACCGCGAGGCACGCACCGCGTTGGCGCAGGCGCAGCAGACGCTCGAGGCGTCGGAGGCCGCGGTGCGGCGCGCGGACCAGGCGCTCGTGCAGGTCCGCGCGCGGCTCGACCAGGTCAGCGCACGCCGCGACCGCGTCCGGGCGCTCGCGGAGCGCGCCGCCGCCACGTCCGAGGAGGTGGAGGCCGCGGAGGCCGACTACCTCACGGCGCGTGCCGCCGTCGCGGATGCGGACGCGGCGATCGCCGCCGCCGCCGCCGCGCGCGAACGGGCGCGCGAGGGCGTCGGCGGGGCCGAGGTCGCGCTCGGCCACACGCGCGTGCTCGCGCCGATCGACGGCGTCGTCTCGGAGCGCCTCGTCGAGCCGGGCGACCTCGCGTGGCCGGGACGCACGCTGCTCGTGGTGCTCGATCCGTCCGCGCTGCGGCTCGAGGCGCAGGTGCGCGAGGGGCTGATCGCGCGCGTGCACGTCGGCGACCGGCTCGTGGTGTCGCTGCCCGCGGCGGCGCGCAGCGCGGACGGCGTCGTCGCCGAGATCCTGCCGACGGCCGATCCGCTGTCGCGCACGTTCGAGGTGCGCGTGGATCTCGCCGACGCGCCGGGTGTGCTGCCCGGGATGTTCGGGCGGGTCGGCATCCCCGTCGGCGAGCGCGAGGTCGTGCGCCTGCCCGAGACCGCTGTCGCGCGCATCGGGCAGCTCAGCATGGTCGTGGTCCGGCAGGACGGCCGCTGGCGGCGGCGCCTGGTGACGCTCGGGGAGAGCTTCGACGACGGCGTCGTCGAGGTGCTCTCCGGACTTGCCGGCGGCGAGGTGGTGGGTACGCCCGGGACCGCGCGATGAGCGGCGATCCCGGCCACGAGCCGCTCGTCCAGCGCATCGTCCGCGCGTTCGTCACCGGACCGCTCTCGCCGGTTCTCCTCCTGCTCGCCGTGACCGCCGGTGTGGTTGCGGTCCTCGGCACGCCGCGCGAGGAGGAGCCGCAGATCGAGGTGCCGTCGGCCGACGTGCTCGTCTCGTTCCCCGGGGCGTCCGCCGAGGAGGTCGAGCGCCTCGTCGCGACGCCGCTCGAGCGCCTGCTCTGGCAGGTCGACGGCGTCGAGCACGTCTACTCCGTCTCGCGCCGCGACGGCGCCGCCGTGACCGTCCGCTTCTTCGTCGGCGAGGACCGCGAGCGCGCCCTCGTCCGCCTGCAGTCGAGGATCGACGCGCACCGCGACGAGGTCCCGCCCGGAGTGACCGGCTGGGTCGTGCGCCCGGTGGAGATCGACGACGTCCCGATCGTGTGCCTGACGCTCTGGTCGGAGTCCTGCGGACCGGCCGAGCTGCGGCGCGTCGCGGAGGAACTCGGCGCGCGGCTCGACGACGTGCCCAACCTCTCGCGCACCCAGGTGATCGGCGGGCAGCCGCGCGAGGTCCGCGTCGAGCTCGACGCCGAGGCTCTCGGCGCGCACGGACTCACGGCGCTCGACGTCTCGCGCGCCCTCGCCGGGGCGGATTCCGCGCGCACGGCCGGAGCGTTCGACGCACTCGACGCCCACACGGCCGTGGCCGCCGGGCCCTTCGTCGGCGGCAGCGCGGAGGCCGCGGAGCTGGTGGTGGGGGCGCATGCGGGGCGGCCCGTGCGCCTGCGCGACGTCGCGCGCGTGCTCGACGCACCGGCGGAGGCGCGCGACGTCGTCCGCCTGGCGTTCGGCGCGGCGGCGCGCGGTGCAGGGCCCGTCGGCGCGACGTTCCCGGCCGTCACGCTCGCGCTCTCGAAGAAGCGCGGCACGAACGCCGTCGGCGTCGCCGACGACGTGCTCGCACGGGCGCGCGAGCTGGCGCGCGACGTCCTGCCCTCCGACGTGCACGTGCTCGTCACGCGCGACCACGGCGCGACGGCCGACGCGAAGGTGGACGAGCTGCTCGAAGAGCTCGCGCTCGCGATCGTGACCGTGGTGGGGCTCGTCGCGCTGTCGCTCGGCTGGCGCGAGGGACTCGTCGTCGCGGCAGCGGTGCCCATCACGTTCGCGCTGACGCTGCTCGTGAACCTGCTGGCCGGATACTCCGTCAACCGCGTGACGTTGTTCGCGCTGGTGCTCGCGCTCGGGCTCGTCGTCGACGACCCGATCGTCGACGTCGAGAACATCCACCGCCACTTCGCGCGCAAGCTGCGGCCGCCGCTCGAGTCGGTGCTCGCCGCCGTCAACGAGGTGCGCCCGCCCGTGATCGTGGCGACGCTCGCGGTGATGGTCTCGTTCCTGCCGATGCTCTTCATCACCGGGATGATGGGCCCGTACATGCGCCCGATGGCGCTCAACGTGCCGATCGCGATGGCGATGAGCCTGCTCGTCGCGTTCACGCTGACGCCGTGGATGTCGTACCACATGCTGCGCTCGCGCTACGGCGTCGCCGACGCCCACGACGCGGAGCACCCGGGGTGGACGGGGCGCGCCTACCGGCGGCTGATGCGCGCGCTCCTCGGCAGCGCCGCCCTGCGCGGCGGGCTGCTCGTCGTCGTGCTGGCGCTCCTCGCCGGCGCGGGCGCGCTCGCGCTCACGGGCGCGGTCCCGCTGAAGATGCTGCCGTACGACAACAAGAGCGAGCTGCAGGTGCTCCTCGACATGCCGGAGGGCACGACGCTCGAGCGCACGGACTCCGTCGTCCAGGAGGTCGCGTCCGAGCTTCTCGGCGCGCCCGAGGTGACCGACCTCGCGAGCTACGTCGGCGTGCCGGGGCCGATCGACTTCAACGGTCTCGTGCGGCGCTACGCGACCCGCACGGCACCGCACCAGGCCGAGGTGCGCGTCAACCTGCTGCCCAAGCAGGACCGCGTCCAGCGCTCGCACGAGATCGGCCTGCGCCTGCGGAACGCGCTCACGGCGATCGCCGAGCGCCACGGCGCGCGTCTCAAGATCGTGGAGATGCCGCCCGGTCCGCCCGTGCTGTCGACGCTCGTGGCCGAGGTCCGCGGGCCGCCGGGCGTCGCGTACGAGGACCTCGTCTCCGGCGCGCGCGACGTCGAGCGCCGACTCGCCGCGGAGCGCGGCGTCGTGGACACGGACGTGATGGCGGAGGACCCGCACGCGCGGCTCGACTACGCGCTCGACAAGGAGAAGGCCGCGCTGCACGGCGTCGCGACGGCCGACGTGACACGCACGCTCGCGCTGGCGCTCGGCGGCGAGGTCCCCGCCACCGTGCACGAGCCCGGCGAGCGCGCGCCGCTGGCGCTGCGGCTGCAGCTCCCGCGGGCGCGGCGCAGCAGTGCCGGCGACCTCGCGCGCGTACGCGTGCGCGGGGCCGGCGACGCGCTGGTGCCACTCGCCGAGCTCGGGAGCTTCGAGACGCGCACGGAGGACCAGCCCGTCTTCCACAAGGACCTCGCGCCGGTGGCGTTCGTGCTGGGCGACGTCGCGGGCCGGCCTCCGGCCGAGGTCGTGCTGGCGCTGCAGCGCGACCTGGGCGAGCGACCGCTCGCCGCCGGCGCCGTCGCCGCGTGGGACGGCGAGGGCGAGTGGAAGATCACGCTCGACGTGTTCCGCGACCTCGGCATCGCGTTCGCCGGGGCGCTCGTCGGCATCTACGTCCTGCTCGTCGTCGAGACGCGCTCGTTCGGCATGCCGCTGCTCGTGATGCTCGCGATCCCGCTCTCGGCGATCGGCATCCTGCCGGGCTTCTGGCTGCTGAACGTCCTCGGCACGGCCCCCGTCGGCGGCCACGCCGCACCCGTGTTCTTCACGGCCACGGGCATGATCGGGATGATCGCGCTCGCCGGGATCGTCGTGCGGAACGCGATCATCCTCATCGACTTCGTGCGCCACCGCGTGGACGCGGGCGCGCCGCTCGACGACGCCGTCGTCGAGAGCGGCGCGGAGCGGCTGCGTCCCATCATCCTGACCGGCGGGACGGCGCTCCTCGGCGCGTGGCCCATCACGCTCGACCCGATCTTCTCGGGTCTGGCGTGGAGCCTGATCTTCGGCCTCGTCGCGTCCACCGCGTTCACGCTGGTCGTCGTCCCCGTCGCCTACCACACCCTGACGAAGGGCCGGAGCGCCGCCGCGCGCTGACGAAAGTCGTTGCGGTGCGGCGCCCATGCGGTGAAATACGCCGTCTCCCGGACCGCGGCGCACGTCGCCGGGGCAGGGGCCGATGCAGGAAGACGACGACTCCTCCGTTCGCGCGGGGCAGCGGATCGCCGCTCGCAGGGTGGGGATCGTGCTCGCGGTGCTCGTCGCGCTCCTGTTCGCGCTCCCGTTCCTGTACCGGACGCTGTAGCGGGGGAGGCGGGCGCCGCGCGGCGCCCCGCGCGGCCGGACGACAGGGAGCGGAGGTGACTCCTTGAGCAGCATCGCCCCCATCGATGCGATGGGACAGGAGCGCTACGGGCTGAAGACGTTCGGCTACACGCCGGGCAAGTTCGCCATGTGGCTGTTCCTCGCCTCGGACGCCATGGGCTTCGTCGGTCTGATCGGCGCGTACATCATCCTGCGCGCGAGCTACGTCGGCTCGACCTGGGTGCCGACCGTCGGCGACTGGACGGAGCACGGCGGTGGCGGCCTGCCGCACCTCGACACGACCGTGACCGGCATCAACACGTTCATCCTGATCGTGTCGTCGTTCACGATGGTGCGCGCGCTCAGCGCGATCGGGAAGGGCAACCAGGCGGGCCTGAAGCTCTGGCTCGGTGCGACGATCCTCGGCGGCGCCACGTTCCTGGGCGTGCAGGTGTACGAGTACTCGCACCTGATGGCGCACGGGCTGCACATGCAGTCGCACCTGTACGGCGCGACCTTCTACATCTGCACCGCGTTCCACGGTGCGCACGTCCTCTCGGGCGTCATCTACCTCTCGTGCATCTGGATCGCCGCGGCGCGCGGTCGGTACACCGCCGAGAGCCACAGCCCGGTCGAGCTCGTGGGCCTCTTCTGGCACTTCGTGGACCTCGTCTGGATCATCCTGTTCACGATCGTCTACCTGATCTGAGGGGAGCGCCATGCACGCGGAACACCACGGTTCGGAAGTGCAGCACGACGCCGCCCACGGCGGGGACCACATGCGCCAGTACTGGCGTGTGATCATCTCGCTCGCGGTGCTGACCGCCGTCGAGTTCGGCGTCGCGATCCCGCTCCACGGCCGCGAGGGCGCGATCCTCATGCTGGGCATCCTCGCCCTGCTCGGACTCGCCGCGTGGAAGGCCGCGCTCGTGGGCCGCTGCTTCATGCACCTGCAGTACGACCCGCGGCTCCTGTCGCTGATCGCGATCACGCCCGTCGTGCTGGCCGGTCCGCTCCTCGCGGTGGGCGTGTTCGACGGTCGCCACGGCCCGAACTTCTGAACCGCCCGGCGCGCCGCCGCGTCCCGTCTCGCCACGACCCGGACGGGACCGTACGCTCTCGGGATGATGCGTCCCGCCGCCGCGGCGATCGTCGCCGCGCTCGTCCTGAGCGCCGCCGTCGCTCCGCCGCGTGAGCCCGTCAGCGCCGCGCCGTCGGGCTCGGCGCGCAAGCTGGTCGACGCCTACCTGAAGGCACGCAAGGATGCGGACCGCGAGCGCGCGTGGGCGGAGATCGAGGCCTGCGCGCCGCTGACGCCGGCAGACGTGGCCGACCTCGCGCCGCGCCTGCTCGAGGGTGTCCGCAAGCAGCGCCGCAAGATCGAGTCGGGCCGCTCGGAGTGGTTCGACGAGAAGAAGGACGGCTGGCAGGGGCTCTACCTGACCAGCGGCAAGGGCAGGAAGGGTCTCGTGCTCGCACTCCACGGCGGCGGCGCGGGGGCGGGGGACGCCGGGCAGGCGGAGTCGTCGTTCGCGGGCGAGATCTCGGGGCTCGGGATGCGCGGCGTCTACCCGGAGGTCCTCCGCAAGACCGAGTACGGCTGGACGGACCCGCCCGAGACGGAGCGGTGGATCATCGAGGAGTTGATCCCCGCGGCGATCCGCACGTGGGACGTGGACCCGAACCGCGTGTACGTGACCGGCCACTCGATGGGGGGCTACGGCACGTGGACCTACGGCGCCATCCACGCCGACCGCTTCGCGGCGGGGGCGGCGTTCGCGGGCGCCCCGACGGTGTACTGGGCGCCGGGCCAGAAGGACCAGAAGGCCGACGGCGTCGTCGACGGCTACCTGCCGAACCTCTACCGCCTGCCGCTCTTCGTGTACCAGAGCCTCGACGACCGCAACGTCCCGGCCGCCGCGAACGTCTTCGCCTGTGCGCGCCTCGACGAGCTGCGCGCGTCGGACCCGGCCGGCTGGGAGCACGTCTACGAGCAGGTGGACGGCCGCGGGCACGCGTTCCCCGAGAAGGGGCCGGGTCCCGGACTCGAGTGGATGGCGTCGCACGTGCGCGACCCGCGGCCGGTGCGCGTGCGCTGGCAGCCGTCCCGCGCGTGGAAGCACACGTTCTACTGGGTGCGCTGGGACGATCCGTGGCTCGGCGCCGAACTCGTCGCGTCCGTGGACCGCGAGGCCAACGCGATCGAGGTGACGATTGCGCGGCCGCGTTCGGCGACGCCACGCGAGACCGAAGCGGAGCGCGAGGCGCACGTCGCGACGCTCTCGTTCCACGTCGACGGGCGGCTCGTGGACATGGCGCGCGAGGTCGTGGTCCGCGTGGACGGCGTCGAGCGCTTCCGCGGCGTTCCCGAGCTCGAGCTCGCGACGCTCGTGCGCAGCGTCGAGGAGCGTGAGGACCCGGAGTACGCGTTCGCCGCCCGGCTCCGTCTGCGGGCGGCGGGCGGGGACTAATGGCTCCCCGCGCCGGTGCCGGTGCGTAAGATGAGGCGCCCGGCGACGTGATCCGGTAGGAAGCGCGATCGGGGGGGCGCGGGGCGGGGCGCAGCGTCCTCTGCCCGTTCGTGCCCGCCCGTCGCGGCGCTGCCGCAAGCCGATCGAGAGGACGTTCGTGCGGATCGCCATCATCTCGGACCTGCACGCCAACATCGAGGCGCTGGACGCCGTTCTCGCCCACATCGCGGGCCAGAACGTCACCGACATGGTCTGCCTCGGCGACGTCATCGGCTACGGGCCCAACCCGCGCGAGTGCATCCAGATCGTCAAGAACGTCCGCTTCTGCCTCATGGGCAACCACGAGGAGGCGGTGATGTTCTACGGCGAGGACTTCAACGAGAAGGCCCGGCAGGCGCTCGAGTGGACGAAGGAGCAGCTCAACTCGCCGGCGTTCGACCGCAGCGAGAACTACGAGATGTGGAACTTCCTCGGCGGCCTCGAGGAGAGCCACACCGAGGGCGACGTGCTGTACGTCCACGGCTCGCCGCGCGTGCCGACCAAGGAGTACATGGTTCCGCAGGACATCCGGAACCGGGAGAAGATGACCGAGATCTTCTCCATGATCCCGTCGCTGTGCTTCGTCGGACACAGCCACATCCCCGGCGTCTACACCGACAACTTCCGCTTCCTCACGCCGGACCGGCTGGGCGGCAAGTACACGCACCAGGGCGGAAAGGCGCTGGTGAACGTCGGCTCCGTGGGTCAGCCGCGCGATGGTGACCCGCGCGCTTCGTACGTCATCTACGACGGCCGGAACGTCTTCTTCCACCGCGTCGAGTACGACGTGCGCACGACGATGGACAAGATCTACGCCACGCCCGGCCTTCCCAACTATCTCGCCGACCGGCTGATCGTCGGCCGCTGACCGGGCGGGGTGCGACGCGTGCGCGGCGAACGTGCGCGCGGCGACGCGGTTGTCGGAGGCGCGCCCCGCGCGCGCGTCCCGCAGCCGAGCACCCCGGGCCGCCGCCCCACGGAGACCCCGACGAATGGAGAAGCGCGTCGTCCTGGCGATGGTCCTGAGCGTCGTCCTGCTCATGGGCTGGTCCGCTCTGGCCCGCAGGTACGCTCCGCCCCCGGCGCCGCCGCGGACGACCGTCGCCCCGGCGGACGGGCAGGGCGGACCGGACGCGCCGGCCGTACCGCCGCCGCCGCCGCCGCCGGACGGGCACGGCGACGCGTCCGCGCCGGGCGCCGTCCCCGCCCCCGTGGCCGAGGACGCGCCGCCGACGACGCTCGACGTGGACCCGGGCCGCATCCGCTTCCGCGCGACCTCGGCGGGCGCCGGCCTCCAGCGCGCCGCGGTGTGGGCCTGCCCGGTGCACGCGGTCGACGATCCGGAGGCGCAGGACGACCCGGGTGTCGTCTCCGAGTCGCCCCCGGGCATGCCCGGCTTCCTCGCGACGAACCTGCTGGGCAGCGACCTCTACCGGCGCAACTGGACCCTCACGCGCGACGGCAACGGCTTCGTCGCGTCGATCGACGATCCCGAGCGGGGCGTGCGTCTCACGAAGACGGTGACGCCGGTCGCCACGGAGGCGGATCCGTACGGCATCGACGTGGAGATCCGGGTCGAGGGACTCGGAACGGGGACGGGGCGCGCGCTGACGCTCGAGGTGGTCGGTCCGGCCACCGTGCCGTCGTCGACGCCGTTCCCGGAGGACGGTGTCTGCGTCGCGCGTCCCGACCAGGACCTTTCGGTGCGCCACGCCGACGCGATCGTGAAGGAGCTCACGGCGAACCCCACGTTCGAGGAGTCGGCGGCCGGCGGGCTCACGTGGGTCGGCACGCGCAACGGGTTCCACCTCGGCGCACTCGGATTCGTCGGGCCCGTCCCCGAGGGGGCGGCGGTCGGCTTCGTGCAGGGCGCGGCGACCCTCCACGGTGCGGCGCAGCCCGTGCTCGTTGCGGCGCCGACGCTGCGCATGCCCGTCGTGGTCCCCGCGGCGGGTCAGGTCGTGACGCTGCGCCTGCGCGCGTTCGCCGGTCCGAACAGCCGCCCGCTCCTCACGGCGGAGGATTCCCCGTACCGCGCGTACGCGGACGCGGTCGTCAACCGCGGCTTCTTCTTCCTGCGCTTCGGCTGGATCTCTCGCATCCTCGGCTGGTTCCTGCGCGTGCTGGCGTCGACCGGCATGGGCTACGGCGTCGCGATCGTGTGCCTCACGGTCATCGTGCGCGGACTGCTCTTCCCGATCTCGAAGAAGTCGCAGATCTCGATGCGCGTCCACGGCAAGAAGATGCAGCTCCTGAAGCCGCGCATGGACGCGATCAAGGAGAAGATCAAGGACCAGCGCAAGCAGCAGGAAGCGATCATGAAGCTGATGCGCGAGGAGAAGGTGTCGCCGGTGCCCGGCGGCTGCCTGCTCGCGTTCATCCAGATGCCGATCTGGATCAGCCTCTACGGCGTGCTCCAGAGCACGTTCGAGCTGCGCCACGAGCGCTTCCTGTGGGCGGCCGACCTCACGCGCCCGGACCACCTGCTGCGGCTGCCGTTCACCGACGGGCTGTGGATCGTCGACGGGTGGCTGAACCTCTTCCCGATCCTGATGATGATCACGTGGGGGATCTCGTCGTTCATGGCGCCCCTGCCCGACGACCCGCAGCAGCGGCAGACGGCGAAGATGATGCGCTGGATGCCCATGCTGTTCGGCGTGATGCTCTACAACTACGCCTCCGGCCTGTGCATCTACATGACGTGTTCGGCCATCTGGTCGATCGGCGAGATGCAGCTCATCAAGCGCGTGTGGCTCGCGAAGCTCGACCTCTGAGCCGCGCCCGGCCCGCCCTGCACTGTCCCCGCCCGCGCGTACCATCCTGACGTGCGCGCGGGCTCCGGCGGCCCGTCGGCACACCGGCGTCCGGAAGGGCCGCCGGCGTCCGGCCTCGAGTCGCCCGCGACCGTCCCGCGAGGCGCCGTCCGCACGCGGACGCGCGCCGCGTACGGCCCTCGCGTGGATGCGGAAACGGCTTGTGGCGCAACGGGTTGGGTCCTAGACTGCCTGCCATCGCAAGATCCTGGGGTGGCCGGGCGCGGGGACCGTCGTGTCCGCTCTGCCCGGGGCCGGCGCCCGGGCTCGTGGGGAGCCGCGCATGCGTTGTCCGTTCTGCAAGGAGAACCGCGACAAGGTCATCGACTCCCGCGAGAGCTCCGACGGCTTCATCATCCGTCGGCGTCGGGAGTGCGAGGGCTGCGAGCGGCGCTTCACCACGCGGGAGCGCATCGAGGAGACGCCGCTGCGCGTCATCAAGCGCGACGGCAGCCGCGAGGACTTCGAGCGGCGCAAGATCCTGATGGGCCTGCTCACGGCGTGTCAGAAGCGGCCGATCGCGACCGACGACCTCGAGAAGATCGTCCAGCGCGTCGAGGAGCGCATCCTCGACACCGCCGATCGCGAGATCGAGACCGAGGCGATCGGCGACATGGTCATGCGCGAGCTCGCCGGGATCGACAAGGTCGCGTACGTCCGCTTCGCGTCGGTGTACCGCAACTTCGAGTCGCCCGAGGACTTCGAGGCGATCGCGCAGCAGGTCGCGAAGCCCGCTCGGCGCGCGGCGCGCAAGTCGCAGAAGGCGAAGGAGCCCGAGGCCACGTGAGGCGCGTGGCCCTGGTCCGCCGGCGCGACGGCGAGACGGTCGCCTTCGAGCAGCAGCGCGTCCGCGACGCGGTCGAGCGTGCGCTGCTGGCGACCGGCGGACCGGACCGCGGTCTCTCCGAGCACGTCGCGGCGATGGTCGAGCTGTTCCTCGACAAGACCTACTTCGACGAGATCCCGACCACCGACCAGGTCGAGGACATGGTCGAGAAGGTCCTCATGGACACCGGCCACGCCGAGGCGGCGAAGGCGTTCATCCTCCACCGCGAGCGGCGGCGCCGCATGCGCGAGGCGCGCGAGGCGCGCGACGCGCGCCTGCAGCCGACGCTGTTCGACAACCGCGTCGTCGTCGTCGACGACGCCGTCGAGGGCCGTGCGGCCGCCTTCTCGCGCGAGCGGCTCGCGCGCACGCTCTCGGCCGACGGCTCGGTCACGCGCGCCCTCGCCGACGACGTCGCGGCGGCGGTCGAGATGCGGCTCCGCGCGGGCGGCGTCGCGCGTGCCCCGGCCGCGCTCGTCCGCGCGCTCGCGGAGGCGGAGCTCCTCGAGCGGAGCGCGGCGCTCGACCTGCGACGGCGCGGCGGCGCCGTGCTCGCGCCGGAGCGCCTCGCCGCGGCCCTCTATCGCAAGGGCACCGGCGGACCCGCCGCGCCCGGCGGCGCGCCGTTCCCCGCCGTCGCCGCGACCGAGCTCGGGGGCGCCGCACTGCGCTGCCACGCGCTCGGCGAGCTGCTCCCGGCCGACGTGGCGCGCGCGCACCAGGACGGCGACGTGCACGTGCACGGGCTCTCGCTCCCGGCGGCGCTCTTCTCGGCATCGCTCTCGCCGCGCGACGTCGCGGAGGGCAACGCGCCGGGCGCGGCCTCGCGCGTCCCCGCCGACGCGGCGCGCAGCGCACGGCGCCTCACGGCGATGCTCGGGCGCAGCGCGCGCTTCCTCGGCGCGGCCGTCATCGACGGCGTCGCGGTCGTGGACGTACCCGACGCGTACGCGCCGCTCCTCGCGTCGGCCGACCGCGACGCGCTCGCCGAGGAGGCGTGGCACCTGCTCCTCGAGTGCTCGGCGGACGTCGGCGGCCGCCGCGTCGCGCTCGACCTCTCGCCCGTCGCCGACGCGGGCGAGGAGACGGCATCGGCGGCGTTCGCGACGGCACTGCTGCGCGCGCACGGGCGGCGCGAGGGGCTGCCCGGGGCCGACCTCCTGCCGCTGCCCGTCGTGACCGTCTCGGATCGCGCGTTCGAGAGCGACGCGGCGCGCGACGTGCTGCGCCTCGCCGCGGACGCCGTGCTGCGCGGCTCCACGGTCGTGTTCCCTCTCGTGCGCGGCGCGGCGCCCGCCGCCTCGCCGCGCGACGTGCGCCGCGGAGCGAGCGCGCGGCCGGCGCGCGCGTGCGCGGGACGCATCACGCTGAACCTGCCCCGGCTCGCGCGCCGCGTCGGACGCGGCCGCATCGAGGGCTTCCTGCGCGCGTGCGACCGCCTCGTCGACCTGGCCGCTGCGGGGCATCAGGCGCGCCGCGAGCTCCTCGCGCAGGTGGCGGGCGCCTCGGGCGGCTGCCTGGCGCCGCTCCTGCGCGGACCGCGCGGGCGCACGCCGCTCTACGACCTCGCCGACGCGACGTGGTCCTTCGGCGTCACGGGTCTGAACGAGACGGCGCAGCTCCTCTGCGGCTTCGAGCTGCACGACGACGACGAGGGCGCGGCGCGGCTCGCACGCCGCATCGCGTCGTACCTGGCGCTGCGCGTGCGCGAGGCGGGCGCAGCCGGCGACTTCCACGCGACGCTCGACTCCGACGACGACGCGGACACGGCGCAGCGCCTCTTCGCCGCCGACCGGCTCGACGCGCCCGCGGCGATGTCCGACCACTTCCCCGATCGCAGCTCGTACTCGCCGGGCGTCGCCGTCCGCGAGGACGCGCCGGTCGACCTCCTCGCACGCATCGACCACGAGGAGGCGCTGCACGCGAACCTTGCGACGGCGACGCTCCGGGTGCGGCTCGCGGCGGGGGACACGGGCGGCCCCGACGGGATCGTCGCGCTCCTGCGCAAGCTCCTCAGGGCGGGTGCCGCCGAGCGCGTGGAGGTGGCGACGTGGTGAGGCGTGCGCCGCCGCTGCCCCCCGTGCGCGGACTCCAGCCGATGTCGCTGACGGCGTGGGAGGGGCGCGTCACCGCGGTGCTGCAGATCCAGGGCTGCAACTTCCACTGCCCGGACTGCCCCGTGCCGCACCTGATCGCCACGTCCGTCGAAGGGGGCTCGATCCCGATCGAGAGCGCGCTCGAGGCGCTGTACCGCCGCCGGCGCTGGCTCGACGCGGTCGTCATCGCCGGCGGCGAGCCCACGCTGCACGAGGGCACGCGCGAGCTCGTCCGGCTGGTCCGCGAGTTCGGCCTGCGCGTGCGGCTGCACACGAACGGCTCGAACCCGCTCGCGCTGCGCGAACTGCTCGACACCGGCGAGCTCGCCAGCGTCTCGATGACCGTGCGCGGTCCGCTCGACCCGACCTACGCCGTCGCCGTCGGCGCGCGCGTGCGCCTCGCGAACGTCTACGAGTGCGTCGAGCTGCTCCTGCGCGCGCCGGGGGAGCACGAGTTCCGCGTGCCGTGGCTCCCGCAGGTCGTCGAACACGACCAGATGGTGGCCGTGCTGCGCATGCTCGCGGGTGCGCGCCGTGTCGTGCTCGAGCCGGCGCGCGACGGTTCGCCCGGAGTCCGGACGCTCCAGCAGGTGGGGCGTGCGGCCGGCACCTACGTCGAGAGCTGCGTCGTGGCGGCGCGGCCCGGACAGGACTTCGGCGCGCGGGGCCGCTCCCGCAGTGTGTCGCCGTGACCGCACACCGGGGCGGTCGACCCGCAGGGAGTACCCACGCATGCGCCTGAAGTCGCTCCGGCTGCACGGCTTCAAGTCGTTCGCGCTGCGTACCGAGTTCACGTTCCCCGAAGGGCTGACGTGCATCGTCGGCCCGAACGGCTGCGGGAAGTCGAACGTCGTCGACGCGATCAAGTGGGTGCTCGGGGAGCAGCGACCGACCGCGCTGCGCGGCTCCGAGATGCAGGACGTGATCTTCGGCGGCACCGCCGCGCGCAAGCCCGTCGGCATGGCCGAGGTCACGCTCGTCTTCGACAACGCGAACCGCACGATCGACGTCGACTGGACCGAGGTCGAGGTGACGCGCCGCGTCTACCGCGACGGCAGCAGCGAGTACCTGCTGAACCGCAGTCGCTGCCGCCTGCGCGACCTGCGCGAGCTGCTCATGGACACGGGCAGCGGGCAGGGCGCGATGACGATCATGGAGCAGGGCAAGATCGACCAGATCCTGCGCGAGGGGCACCAGGAGCGGCGCGCGGTGTTCGAGGAGGCGGCCGGCGTCGCGAAGTACAAGGCGCGGCGCAAGGAGTCGCTGCGGCGCCTCGAGCAGGTCGAGGCCGACCTCCTGCGCGTCAGCGACGTCGTCGCGGAGAAGCAGCGCCTCGTGCGCTCGCTGAAGATCCAGGCGGGTCGCGCGGAGCGCTACCAGGCGCTCGTCGACGAGATGCGCGCCAAGCGCCTGCAGCTCGCGGTGCACCGCTACGGACTGCTCGTCACCGAGTCCGACGAGGCCACGCGCCGTGTCGAGGAGCTGACGACCGCCGAGGCCGCCGCGCGCGCCGAGGTCGAGCGCTCCGCCGCCGAGTGCCGCCGCGTCGAGGACGAGGTCGAGGAGGCGCGCGTCTCGGCCTCGCGTCTCGAGCAGGAGATCACGTCGCTCGAGGGCCAGGCCGAGACCGCGCGCGAGAAGTCCGCGTTCGCGGCGCGCCTGATGGCCGAGCTCGACGGGAAGATCCGCTGGTACCGCGACGAGATCGAGAGCGGCGGCGAGCGGCTCGAACAGATCGCGGTCGCCGGGCAGGAGGTCGCCGAATCGCTCGCGCGCGCCGCGGTCGAGCGCGACGAGCGCGCCGCCGCCGTGCGCGCCGCGGAGGAGGGCATCCGAGCGCTCGCCGCCGACCACGCCGAGCGCCGCCGTGTCACCGACGGTCTCGCGCGGCTGGCGTACGAGGTCGTCGAGCGCCGCGCCGTGCTCGGGAGCCGCCGCTCGCGGCTCGACGCGCGCCACCAGGCGCTCGAGGCGCAGCGTGCCCGTCTGCTCGAGCGCCTCGCGGGTCTCGAGTCCGACGCGCTCGCCGCGCGCGAGCGGGCCGCGCGGACGGCCGAGGCGCTCTCCGCCGCGCAGGCGCGCGTGGACGCCGCGCAGAGCGCGCTCGCCGAGGCCGAGGCGCGCACGGCCGCGGCGGAGGAGCGCGTCCGCGCCGACCGCGAGACGGCGACGAGCCTCGACCGCGAGGTGTCCGGACTGCGCAGCCGCGTGGACGTGCTGCAGCACCTCTGTCGCCAGATGGAGGGCGTGGCCGAGGGTGCGAAGAAGCTCGTCGCCGCCGCGCGCGCCGGCGAGACCGAACTCGCAGGCGTGCGCGGTCTCCTCGCCGAGTTCGTCGAGACCGACGCCGCGGACGCGCCGCTGGTCGAGAGCGCCCTCGGCGCGTACGCCTCGGCCGTGGTGGTCGCGACGTTCGCAGACGCGGAACGCGCCGCCGCGTACCTCGCGCGGAAGCGCCTCGGGCGCTGCCTACTCGTGCCGCTCGACGACATCCGCGCGGCCGCGGTCGGCGCGGGGGCCGAGTCGCTGGCCGCGCGCGTGCGCTGCGCCGACGACATCCGGCCCGTCGTCGCGGCGCTCCTGGGCGAGACGGTCGCCGTCGCCACGCTCGCCGAGGCGCGTGCGCGTCGCGCGGACGCACCGCACGCACTGCGCGTGGTCACGGTGGGCGGCGAAGTGCTCGAGAGCACGGGGGCGCTCGCCGCGGGCGGCGAGGCCGGCGGGACGGGCGTCCTGCGTCGGCGCATCGAGCTCCGCGACCTGTCGGCGCGACTCGACGAGCAGCGCGCGCGGCTCGAGGCGGCGCGCGCATCGCAGCGCGCGGCCGAGCTCGAGCAGACCGAGGCGCGGCGCGCGCTCGGCGCGGCGCGCGATGCGCTGCGGCGCGACGAGAGCGATGCGCACCGCGCCCGCTCCGAGTCCGAGCGCACGGCGTCCGACGTGACGCGCCTCGCCGGCGACTCCACGCGGCTCGACGGCGAGGTCGAGGAGATCGCGCGCGAGCTGACGCGGATCGACGACGAGCGCGAGGTGGCGACGGCCGACGCCGCACGCCTCGACGCCGAGCGCGTCGACGTCGAGGCGCGCCGCGCCGACGCCGCCCGCGCCGCGGCCGACGCCGAGGCACGGCTGCGCGAGGCGGAGGGGCTGCGCGCCGACCTGCGCGTTCAGGCCGCCGCGGTGCAGGAGCGCTGCGCGGCGCTCGAGGCGCGGGCGAAGTCGCTGCAGACCGAGATCCGCGATGTCGAGGACGGTGTGCGCGAGGCGCGCGAGGAGCTCGCGGCATGCGAGCAGCGGCGCGAGGAGGCGGACCAGCGCGGGAAGCAGGCGCGCACCGACCACACGAGGGCGCTCGCGCGCCGCGACGACTGCATCGTCGCGCTGACCGAGGTGCGCCACCGCCTGGGCGACGCGCGAGCGCGGCTCGAGGAGCGGCGCGTGCTGCTCGACGGCTTCGAGAAGGAGGCAGGTGGGCTCGGCAAGGAGCTCACGCGCTTCCGCCTGCGCCAGAACGAGGCGCGGCTGCGTGTCGAGAACCTCGTCGAGCGGCTGCGCGACGAGCTCGAGATCGATCTGCACGCGGCGTGGATGGCGTCGCGCTCCGAGGGCGCACAGGCGCCCGCCGCGCCCGTCTACGCGGAGAGCGCGTCGGCGCCGTTCGACGCCGTCGCCGTCGAGGCCGAGGTGCAGGACCTGCGCGACCGCATCGCGCGCATGGGCAACGTCAACCTCGAGGCCCTCGACCAGCTCCAGACGGTCGAGCGCGAGGCCGACGAACTGCAGCGGCAGCACGACGACCTGACGCGCTCGCGCGAGTCGCTGCTCGAGGCGATCCGGCGCATCGACGCGGAGAGCCGCGAGCTGTTCGTCTCGACGTTCGAGAAGATCCGCGAGAACTTCCGCGAGACGTTCCGTCGGCTGTTCGAGGGCGGCAAGGCCGACATCTTCCTCGACGAGGGCCAGGACGTGCTCGAGGCGGGCATCGACATCGTCGCGCGTCCGCCGGGCAAGGAGCCGCGCTCGATCTCGCTGCTCTCCGGCGGCGAGCGCACGATGACCGCCGTTGCGCTGCTCTTCGCCATCTACAAGGCGAAGCCGTCGCCGTTCTGCCTGCTCGACGAGGTGGACGCCGCGCTGGACGAGGCGAACGTGGAGCGTTTCGCGACGCTCGTGCACGAGTACTCGACCGAGAGCCAGTTCATCATCATCACGCACAACAAGCGCACGATGAGTGCCGCCGACACGATCTTCGGCGTGTCGATGCCGGAGCGCGGCGTCAGCCGCCGTCTGGCCGTCCGCCTCGAGGACGTCGGCGACAACGGCGAGATCCGCGCGGCGTAGACCGCGCGCACCCGCACGCCGCGGTCAGAAGCCGAGGAGTGCGGGCAGTTCCGCGACGTGCGCGATCTCGCGCCACGGCACGTCGTGCGGCTCGACGACGCGCTGCGCTGCGTACTCGCCGTGCGGTGCGCGCACGAGCACCGTGCGGCAACCCAGTGCGTTTCCCGCGCGGACGTCGGTCGACGGCCGGTCGCCCACGACGACCACGCGCGACGGCTCCCAGCCGCGCCGCGCGAGCAGCGCACGCAGCGCGGGGGTCTTCCCGTCACGCGCGTCCGTCGCGACGAACACGAGCTCCGTGAACCACGGCCGCAGCGCGAGCCGCTCGACCTTCGCCTGCTGCGTCGCGACGTCGCCGGCGGTGAGGAGTGCCAGCGGACACGCGGCGTGCAGGCGGTCGAGCGCGCGCCCGACGCGCTCGTCGAGGCGGATGGCCGGGACCTCGAAGCGCTGGAACGCGTCCTCGCCGACGGTTTCGTCGCGCGTGGGGACGCCGTGGGTGCGCGCGAGCTCGACGAAGGGGCGCGCGGCGCCCGAGGCGCGCAGCGCGCGCAGCGCGGCGCGCGCCGCGTCCTCGTCGAGTGCGAGTCCCGCCGCGCGCAGCGCCGCGAGCGCGCGCGCGTCGGCCTGCGGCACGAGGAGGCGCGCGGTGTCGAACAGCGTGTCGTCGAGGTCGAGGACGATCGCGTCCGGCACGCGCATCAGCGGACGCCGCGACGCTCCGCTCGGAACGGGAGCACGCGCCCGCCTGCGGCGCGCGCCGCGGCGGCGACCGCGCGGCGCGTCCCGTCGCGGCACCACACGACGACGCAGCCGCCGCCGCCCGCGCCGCACGCCTTGGTCGCGAGTGCGCCCGCCTCGCCGACGGCGTCCGCGAGCGCCTCGATCCCGGGCGTCGTCACGCCCGGCGCGAGACGCTTGCGCGCCTCCCACTCCGCCGCCATCGCACGGCCCGCGGCGTCGAGATCTCCGGCGCGCAGCGCCGCGAGCAGCGCGCGCGCTGCGTCGGCGACCGCGGCGATGCGCGCGCGCACGCGGCGGTCGCCGTCCACGTAGCGCTTCGTGATCTCCCAGTTGTTCGTCGCGGAGTCGTGCGGCACGCCCGTGTAGACGAGCACGAGCCGCGCAGCGAGCGCGTCGACGTCGAGCGGCAGAGCGCGGCGCTGCGGCCCGCCCGGCGGGAACGTCACGACGCTGAGTCCGCCGTAGAGCGCGCCGACGTGGTCCTGCGAGCCCGTCGGCACGCCGATGACGCGCGCCTCGAGCTCACCGGCCGTGCGCAGCAACGCCGCGCGGCCGAGGCGCGGTCCGCCCGCACCGGCGAGCGCGTGCAGCATCGCGACGACGAGCGTGGAGGACCCGCCGAGCCCGGAACCTGCCGGCACGCCGCTGCGCGTCTCGATCTCGACGCCGCCCGCCGGCCCGAGATGGAGCGCGACCTGGCGGTGGAGCGCGAGCGGGCCCGCCGCCCGCAGCTCCGCGCGCTCGCGGCAGACGACGCGCAGGCGCCGATCGCGCGCGGCGAGCACGAAGCGGCCGTCGTCCCGGACCCGTACACGTGCCGTCGCGAGCCGGTCGATCGCGAGGTTGACGGTCACCGCTTCGGGTTCGAGCTGGCAGATCGGGTAGATGTCGAGCGTGCCCCCGGCGAGGTCGATCCGGGCGGGGGCGCGGGCCGTGGAGACGGGGAGGGGCGCGGGCATGCGCCGAGGGTACGCCGACGCGGCCTCGACCCCCACATGTTGGGTGCATACGACGCGGAGGGCACCGGATCGCGCGCATTTGGCGGAGGCCGCAGCGCGGCGCGCTAACTTCCCGCGATGTCCCTCACCGGCAACGGGCACGTGATCGTCGGGGTCGTCGACCAGGGCACCGAGAAGGTGCAGCACTACGTCGCCTGCATCGAGGCGGCCGGCGGACGCGCGGAGGTGCTCGGCTGGCGCGGCGGGCGCGATCCCTTCCGCGACGCCGAGGCGTTCGACGCGTACGTGCTGTGCGGCGGCGACGACATCGACGCTGCGCACTTCCGCGAGCCGAACCACCCGCGAGTCACCCTCGACGACCCGCGCCGCGACGCGTACGAGATCGCGTTCTGCCGCCGTGCCGCCGTGCTGGGGGTGCCGCTGCTCGCCGTCTGCCGCGGCGCGCAGGTGCTGAACGTCGCGCTCGGCGGGACGCTCGTGCAGCACATCCCCGACCTCCCCGGCGCGGGGCGGCACGACGGGGGTGTCCGCCACACGCTGCGGCTGGCGGCGGACTCGCACCTGGTGCGCCTGCGAGGCGCGTCGCAGGAGAGCCTCGCGGTGAACTCGTACCACCACCAGGCGGTCGGGCGCGTCGCCCCGGCGCTGCGCAGCACGGCCTGGTCCGAGGACGGCTGCATCGAGGCCGTCGAGGGACCGGGACCGTTCCTCGTCGGCGTGCAGTGGCACCCCGAGCGCGACGGCAACGACGGCGCGCTCGGGGCCGACCTGTTCGGCGCACTCCTCGACGCCGTGCGGATTTCGGCGTAGTCGGCGCACCCCGCGTTCGTCCAAGACTGCGGTCGAGGGCGGCGGGGGCGCCGCCGGGGTGTCCGGGTCGTACTCCTGCACGCGGCCGCGCCCGGCGCCCGCGTGCTACCCTGCGAGCGTCCATGCACAGCGCCACCGGTTCGACCCGTCCGCTCGTCGTGGCAGCCCTCGTCGCGGCCGCCGTGCTGCTCGCGGCGACCGTTCTCGTGATCGTGGGCGGCGACGCGCCGACGCCGGCGCGCTCCGACGCGACCGACGCGCGCGACGCCGTCGAGGAGGTGCTCGGTGCGGGCGGCCCGGGTCGCGCCCGCAGGACCGAAGATCCCGACGACGCCGACGACGACCCGTACGCGGAGGACGACGACGGGATCGTCGAGTTCGAGGGCGGCGACCGCGAGGCGTGGGGCGAGGAGTTCCGCGTCACGCCCGACTCGCTGCTCGCCGTCTTCGCCGCACGCCACTGGGAGGAGCTGCGCCGCCAGATCGACGTGCTGCAGCGCGAAGGCGGGACCGTCCCGCAGGAGGTGGTCGACGGACTGCTCGCCCTGCTCGACGGAAGCGACACGCGCCTCGACGCGGTGCTCGCGCTGGGGCAGATCACGAGCGACGCCGCGGGCCGCGCACTCGCGCAGCGCGCCCTCGGTGCGGCGTATCCGCTCGACGTCCGCACGGCGGCGCTCGACGCGCTCGCACACAGCGGCAACCGCGCGGCGTTCGACGAGCTCCGTACGCTGGTCGGCGACGCCGCGACAGACCCGGCGCTGCTCCGCCACGCGTATCCCGCGCTCGCCGCCATGGGCACCGAGGAGTCCGCGCGCCTGCTCGTCGACGCGCTGCGCGCGAACGCCGGGGGCGACCTCGAGTCGAGCATCGTCAGCGCGCTCGGGAAGGCGGCGGGTGCGGGCGACGTGCTCGCGCAGTCGCTGCGTGCGGCGCGCGACGCAGGCGACCGCGACCTCGCGGCGCGCATCGTCACGATCGCGCACCTCGGCTCGGCGCTCGTGTCCGACGACCTGCGCGGCGAGGTGCGGCGACTGATCGAGGACCGCACCGCCGTGGAGTTCGCGGGCGACGCGGACGCACAGCTCGGACTCCGCGCCGGCGCCATCGCCGCGGCCGCGGCGATCGGCGGCGACCTGCTCGACCCCGTCCTGCGCATCGCGGAGACGAATCCCGACAACCTGCGCGCGGTGGCCCTGCACGGACTGCGGCAGGCGCGAGGCGACGACGCGGCCGCCGCCATCCTGCGGCTCGTGGAGCCCGCGGCGAAGGGCGGCTACGAGCGCGAGGTGCTGGAGGCGCTCGGCGAGACGCGCTCGTGGAAGGCGACGCGCACGCTGGTCGAGCGGCTCGACGCAGACGACGTCAACGTGCGCCACGCCGCGGCGCGCGGCCTCGTGACCGTGCGCGACCCGGACTCGGTCAAGCCGATCCTCGCGCGCCTCGAGCGCAGCCTCTCGGACTACGTCATGGCGCGCTCCCTCCTCGACGCGCTCGGCACGATCGGCGCGAACGAGGCGCTCCCGCGTCTCGAGCAGCTCGTGGACGACAAGGCCGTAGCGGACGCGAGTCTCAAGGTCTTCGTGCAGCGCGCGATCCAGCGCATCCGCACGGGCGACCCGGAGACCAACGTGCTCGCGCGCTGAGCGGCGCCCCGGCGTGGAACTGCTCGCCGCGCGCGGCGCCCGTGACGACACTCCGCGGATCACGGAGGCGCTGCGACCCGAGGACGACGCCGTGCGCGACCGCCCGACCGCGGGCGGCCACCTCGCACGATTCGCACTTCTCGCGCTCTGGTGCGCCGCGATCTGGTTCCTGTCGGCGCAGTCGGATCCGGCCGACACGGTGGGCTTCCGCGTACCGCTTCCCGACTGGGCGGAGCACGGCATCGCCTACGCGGTCGGCGGGGTGCTCGCGCTCCGCGCCGCGCGGCCGCTCGTGCCGCGCTTCGGCGTCGCGTGTGCGCTCGCGTTCTGCCTCGCGTGGGGCGCGCTGGACGAGTGGCACCAGAGCCTCGTGCCCGGGCGGAATTCGGACCGCGCGGACGTCGCGGCCGATCTACTAGGAGCGGGCCTCGGCTGCGCACTGCACGAGCTCTTGCGACGTGCGGGACCGCGCCGCTCGGACGCGCGCCGCGCCGGCGCCCGCTGAGCGGCGACGGCCGGCGCGGCGCGCACCGCCGCCGCGGTCCGCTGACGACGCAGTCCACGGGTGGCCGGAGCGGAGCCCGGCGCGGGAGCGACCGAATGAGCGAGAACGGCGCCGATCTGATCCTTTCCAGCGTCTCGCGCGAGCGCATCGCGGAGGACTTCCGCGAGTTGCACTGGACGGGCGCGTACCGCGAGTACCTCGAGCGCGTGCTCGCGGACCCGAGCCTCGCGCGCAACGCCTACCAGCGCACCTACGACATGGTGCTCTCGCACGGCACCGAGGAGTACGTGGAGCGCAAGGAGCGCGTCACCCGCTACCGCTTCTTCTCGGACCCGATCGGCGGCGGACGCGACGCCGTGTTCGGCGTCGAGCACGCGCTCATGAAGCTCGTCGCGCACCTGAAGTCGGCCGCGTGCGGCTTCGGCAGCGAGCGCCGCATCCTGCTGCTCCACGGACCCGTGGGGTCGGCGAAGTCGACGATCGCCCGCCTCCTGAAGCGCGGCCTCGAGGCCTACTCGCGCACGCCGGAGGGCGCGCTCTACACGCACCAGTGGCGCATGCCGGGCAAGTCCGACTGGGAGGACTGCCCGATGCACGAGGAGCCGCTCAAGCTGCTCCCTGTGGACTCGCGGGCGCGCGTGGTCGAGATGCTGAACGAGCGCTCGGACTGCACGTACGACCTGCGCATCGACGGCGACCTGTGCCCGTTCTGCCGCGTGAACCTCGTGGAGCTGCTCGCGCACTACGAGGGCGACTGGCACCGCGTCGTCGACGAGCACGTGCGCGTGCGGCGCGTCGTGCTGAGCGAGAAGGACCGCGTGGGCGTCGGGACGTACCAGCCGAAGGACGAGAAGAACCAGGACGCGACCGAGCTCACGGGCGACATCAACTACCGCAAGATCGCGGAGTACGGCTCGGACTCGGATCCGCGCGCCTTCAACTTCGACGGCGAGTTCAACATCGCCAACCGCGGGATCATCGAGTTCATCGAGGTGCTGAAGCTCGACGTCGCGTTCCTCTACGACCTGCTCGGCGCGAGCCAGGAACACTCGATCAAGCCGAAGAAGTTCCCGCAGACGGACATCGACGAGGTGATCCTCGCGCACACGAACGAGCCGGAGTACCGCCGCCTGCAGGCGAACGAGCTCATGGAGGCGTTCCGCGACCGCACGGTGAAGATCGACGTGCCGTACAACGTCGAGCTCGACGACGAGGTGCGCATCTACCGCCGCGACTTCGGACCCGACCGCGTGCGCGGCAAGCACGTGGCGCCGCACACCGTCGAGACGGCCGCGATGTGGGCCGTGCTGACGCGCCTCTCCGAGCCGAAGCGCGCCGGGCTCACGCTCGTGCAGAAGATGAAGCTCTACAACGGCAAGATGCTGCCGGGCTTCACCGAGGACGCGGTGAAGGAGCTGCGCACCGAGAGCGAGCGCGAGGGTATGGAGGGCATCTCGCCCCGCTACGTCCAGGACAAGCTCAGCAACGCGCTCGTCTCCGCCGAGTCGGGCACCTGCATCAACCCGTTCCTCGTGATGAACGAGCTCGAGGCGGGGCTGCTGCACCACTCGCTGATCACGTCCGAGGACGTGCGCCGCCGCTACCGCGACCTGCTCGCGCTGGTGAAGGAGGAGTACGAGGACGTCGTCAAGAACGAGGTGCAGCGCGCCATCAGCGCCGACGAGGAGGCGATCGCGCGCCTCTGCGCCAACTACATCGACAACGTCAAGGCCTACACGCAGCGCGAGCGCATCCGCAACCCCTACACGGGGCGTGTCGAGGAGCCGGACGAGCGCCTCATGCGTTCGATCGAGGAGAAGATCGAGATCCCGGAGTCGCGCAAGGACGTGTTCCGCTCCGAGATCATGAACTCGATCGGCGCGCTCGCGGTCGAGGGGCGGGCGTTCGACTTCCGCGAGAACGAGCGGCTGCGCCGCGCGCTCGAGCTGAAGCTGTTCGAGGACCAGAAGGACTCGATCAAGCTGACGAGCCTCGTCTCGTCGGTCATCGACCGCGAGACGCAGGAGAAGATCGACGTCGTGAAGAGCCGGCTCGTGAAGAACTACGGCTACTGCGACGCGTGTGCGGCGAACGTGCTCGGCTTCGTCGCCAGCATCTTCGCGCGCGGCGACGCACGGGAGCGCGGGTAGGGCCGGGCGTGCGCCGGATCGACACCGACGAGAGCCGCTTCCGCCGGATCGTGCGCGGGCAGATCCGCAAGAACCTGCGCCGCTACGTGAGTCAGGGCGAACTGCTCACGCGGCAGGGCGGACGCGTCGTGTCGGTCCCCATGCCCGAGATCCACCTGCCGCGCTTCACGTTCGGCGACCGCGGCGGCTCCGGCGTCGGCCAGGGCGACGGGCAGCCGGGCGAGGGTGTCGGCGCCGAACCGGGAGAGGAGGCGGGGGAGCACGAGCTCGAGGCCGAGGTCACGATGGAGGAGCTCGCGCAGATCCTCGGCGAGGAGCTCGAGCTGCCGCGCATCCAGCCGCGCGGGCGGCAGAACGTCGTCACCGACGTGCGCCGCTATCGCGACATCCGGCGCGTCGGGCCGCACAGCCTGCGGCACTTCAAGCGCACCTTCCGCAACGCGCTCCGCCGGCAGATCGGCGAGGGCACGTACGATCCGCGCCACCCCGTGATCCTGCCGCGCGCGGAGGACGAGCGCTTCCGCAGCTTCGACGTGACGCCGGTGCCGGAGTCGTCCGCTGCGATCCTCTACATGATGGACGTCTCCGGCTCCATGGGAGCGGAGCAGAAGGAGATCGTGCGGAACACGGCGTTCTGGCTCGACGCCTGGATCCGCTCGCAGTATCGCAACGTCTCCACGCGCTACGTCGTGCACGACGCCGCGGCGCGCGAGGTCGACCGCCACAACTTCTTCCACCTGAAGGAGTCCGGCGGGACCAAGATCTCGAGCGCGTACCGCCTCGTGAACGACATCATCGATCACGACTACCCGCCCGATCAGTGGAACGTCTACTGCTTCCAGTTCAGCGACGGCGACAACTGGAGCGGCGGCGACACGACGGAGTGTCTGCGCCTGCTCGACGAGCAGCTGCTGCCGAAGAGCAACCAGTTCGCGTACGGGCAGGTGAAGAGCGCATACGGCTCGGGGCAGTTCAAGCACGACCTCGACCAGCGCTTCGGCGGCGACGAACGGCTCGTGACGTCCGACATCCAGGACCGCAACGGGATCCTCGACTGCATCCGCGACTTCCTGAGGCGCGGGCGATGACGCTGACGCCGGAGCTGGTCCGCTGCGCGCAGGAGGCCCACGACGCCGCCCTCGCGTTCGGCCTCGACTTCCCCGAGGTCGTGTTCGAACTCGTCGATCCCGACGAGATGAACATGATCGCGGCGTACGGCGGCTTCCCCGTGCGCTACCCGCACTGGCGCTTCGGCATGGAGTACCGGCGCCTGCAGAAGAGCTACGAGTACGGACTCGGGAAGATCTACGAGCTCGTCATCAACAACGACCCGTGCTACGCGTACCTGATGCGCACGAACACCGTGATGGAGCAGAAGCTCGTCATGGCGCACGTGTACGGCCACGCCGACTTCTTCCGCAACAACGCGTGGTTCGCGCCGACCGACCGCAAGATGATCGACGTGATGGCGAACCACGGCACGCGCGTACGGCGCCACGTGGACCGCCAGGGCGCGGATCGGGTCGAGACCTTCCTCGACGCGTGCCTCTCGCTCGAGAACCTGATCGACCCCCTCGGCATGTACGTGCGCCGCGGCGACGGCGAGGAGCCGGCTCCGGAGCTCGACGAGGAGCGCCTCGCGGCGGGGCGCGTGCGACGCTTCCCTGTCGCCCACCCGTACATGGAGCCGTTCATCAACCCCAAGGCGGAGCTCGAGCGCGAGCAGAAGGAGATCGCGGAGCGGCTGCGCGAGCGGCGCCGCGTCCCGCCCGAGCCGACGCGCGACGTCCTCGCGTTCCTCCTGCGCCACGCGCCGCTCGCGGACTGGCAGGCCGACTGCCTCGACATCGTCCGCGAGGAGGCCTACTACTTCGCGCCGCAGGCGATGACGAAGATCGTCAACGAGGGCTGGGCGTCGTTCGTCCACAGCCGCCTGATGACGACGAAGCTCGTCACCGGCGCGGAGATCGTGGACTACGCGGACAAGCACGCCGCGACTCTGGCGACGCAGCCGGGCCGCATCAACCCGTACCGACTCGGCTTCGAGCTGCTCCGCGACATCGAGGAGCGCTGGAACTGCGGGCGCCACGGACGCGCGTGGGAGGAGTGCGGCGACGCGGAGGAGCGACGGCGCTGGGACACGGGCGCCGCCGACGGGCTGCGCAAGGTCTTCGAGGTGCGTCGCGTCCACAACGACCAGACCTTCCTCGACGCGTTCCTGACCCCGGACTTCATCGACCGCCAGCGCCTCTACATCTACGGCCGCGATCCTCGGACCGGCGAGACCGTGATCCTCGACCGCGACCCGGCGACCGTGAAGCCCAAGCTCCTGCAGCAGTTCACGAACATGGGGCAGCCGGTCATCGAGCTCGTCGACGCCAACCACCGCAACCGCGGCGAGCTCTACCTCGTGCACCGCAGCGACGGCACCGACCTGCGCGAGGACTTCGCGCGGCAGACGCTGCGCGCGCTGCACACACTGTGGACGCGCCCCGTGCACATCGAGGTCGCCATCGAGGGCAAGGCCGTGCTCTGGAGCTTCGACGGCAAGGACGAGGGCACGCGCGATCTCGGCCGCGCCGCGGAGCTGGTGCACTGAGATGGGCGCGCTGCGGCTGTCCACCGCGGGCGAGTCGCACGGCGCGGCGCTGGTCGCGTTGCTCGAGGGAGTGCCCTCCGGACTCCCGCTCGACGCCGCGTGGATCGACGCGCGCCTCGCGCTGCGGCAGCGCGGCTACGGGCGCGGCGGGCGCATGCGGATCGAGCAGGACCACGTCGAGATCGTCGCCGGCGTGCGCGCGGGGCGGACGACCGGTGCGCCGCTCGCCCTCGTCGTGCGCAACCGCGACGCGACTCTGGAGAAGCTGCCTCCGGTGACGCGCCCGCGCCCCGGGCACGCCGACCTGCCCGGCATGCTCAAGCACGGGATCGACGATGCGCGCGACGTGCTCGAACGCGCCAGCGCGCGCGAGACGGCCGCACGTGTCGCCGCGGGCGCCGTGGCCGAGCGGCTGCTCGACGAGTTCGGGGTGCAGGTCGTCGGGTTCGTGCGTGAGCTCGGGCCCGTGAGCGCGGGCGACGTTCCGGACGACATGGGCGAGCTCCTGCGCCGCCGCGATGCGTCGGACTTCCTGTGCCCCGACCCCGCCGTCGCTGCGGCCATGCGCGGCGAGGTGGACGCCGCGCACGACGCCGGCGACACGGTGGGGGGGATCGTCGAGGTCCGCGCGCGCGGGCTCGTCGCGGGTCTCGGCGGCTACGCGTCCGCCGGGGACCGCCTCGACGGTCGGCTCGCGGCCGCGCTGTGCCGCGTGCAGGCCGTGAAGGGCGTCGAGATCGGACTCGGCTTCGAGGCCGCACGCCGCCGCGGCTCCGCCGTCCACGACGAGATCGTCGCCGCGCCGGGCGGCGGCACGCGGCGCACACGCAACAACGCAGGCGGCATCGAAGGCGGGATGACGACCGGTGAGGACGTCGTCGTCCGCGCGGCGATGAAGCCCATCTCGACGCTGCGCCGCGCGCTGCGCAGCGTGGACGTGCGCACCGGCGAGAGCGTGGAGGCGGCCTGGGAACGCAGCGATACGTGCGCGGTGCCCGCGCTCGCCGTCATCGCGCAGGCGGTCGTCGCGCTGGAACTCGCGTCCGCGCTGCTCGAGAAGACCGGCGGCGATGCGCTGCCGGAGGTGTGCCGGAACCTCGACGGCTACCGGCGTGCCGCGTCCGAACTGCTCGCCCGCGTCCGACACCCCGACGAGCCGTGATCCGCGGCGCCGCGGCCGGTTCGGATTCCTTCCCGCCGCTCCGGCCGCTGACCACAATGCGCGGCTCGGGCCGTTGGCCGGCGTAGCTCAATGGCAGAGCTCCTGTTTTGTAAACAGGAGGTTGGGGGTTCGAGTCCCCCCGCTGGCTCCGCCGGCTGCGGCCCGCCGCGCCGTTTCCCCTCGCGGGACCGGCGCGTCCGCTCTCTCGACGCACGCGATCCCGTGGGTGGTTGCCCGAGCGGCCAATGGGACCAGACTGTAAATCTGGCGGCTTATGCCTGCGGTGGTTCGAATCCACCACCACCCACCATCGCGCGTAAAGCGTTGAGATAGAGCCTGTTACGCAGGTGCGCCTGCTGCGATTGGCCTCGAGATCGGACCCGAAACAGTCTCCCTGTGCGTTGCACTGAGCGGAACGGCATAGCCTCAAGCGGAACGCCGTAAGCTGACAGATAAGCTGACAGCGTGCAGGCGGCCGGGGGCGATCTGGGGGCGGCTGTCCGCCTGCGACACTGACAAGCGACGTGCCACGCGCGCGCTGGCCGCAGTCCTCGCTCGCGAGTCGGCGTGCCGCGGCCTCCGTTGCCCCGAACTCGTCGGTGTCGTGGCCTGCTGCGCGCAGCGCGGAGGGGCGCAGACGGGCGAGAGCCTCTTCGCGACATTCGAGTACGAGCTGATCGATCGCTTCGCGCTCGATCGACGCGCCGCGGAGCCCAGGGGCTTCGACGCCATCGCGGGCTTCTGCAACACGTGTCCGCGAACACCCCAGACTCCCCCTTGGTGGACACCTACTCTCCCGCACCTGCCTGACGCGGAGAGCGGGAGCCAGGATCATGTCCCCCGACCGGGCACGGTGTCCGGAGGAAGGGACAGGTGCCGATGGCTCGCCGACTCCGCCCGGAGGACGTGGTGACGATGGGAGTCTTGGCAGACCGAGGGCAGAGCGCGCGGTCGATCGCGCGGCAGTTGGACGTGGACGAGTCGATGGTGCGGTACCCGCTGAGGCGGCGTGCCGAGGGCGCTGCGGACGCGCGCCGCGGGCGGCAGGTGCACCGGGCGTCGGTGCATGCGGAGCTGATCGCGCGCTCGTGGCAGGAGCATGAGAGCGGCGCGCGCCCCCCGATCGTCCACGAGCTCCACGACCTCTTGGTCGAGGGGCACGGCTACGGCGGGAGCTACCAGTCGGTGCGGCGCTACGTGCGGGCGCAATTCCCGGCTCCGCGGCGGCGGGCGTACCGGCGCGTGGAGACGGTGCCGGGGGCGCAGGCGCAGAGCGACTGGGGCGAGTACCCGCGGATCCGCATCCGGCGCCGGGAGGTGCCGCGCAGCCTCTTCGTGATGGTGCTGAGCCACAGCCGCTGGACGGCGGGCGTGTGGTCGCCGCGGAAGGACCTGGTCGCGTGGCTGACGGTGCACAACGAGGCGTTTCGTCGTCTGGACGGCATCCCGGCGGTGAACCGGATCGACAACGTGAAGACGGCGATCGTGCGCGGGGCGGGGGCGTGGGGTGTGATCCACCCGACGTTTCGCACGTACGCGCGCACGGTGGGCTTCCACGTGGACGCGTGCGCGCCGCGGGCGGCGAACGCCAAGGGCAAGACCGAGGCGAAGGTGCGCCTGTCGCGGCTCTTCGGCGAGCTGCGCACGATGGACTTCGAGTGCGACGAGCACCTGCAGCAGGTGACCGACGCGCGTCTGCGGCGCTGGTCGGAGCGGGCGATCTGCCCGGCGACGGGGCGGAGCGTGGCGGCGAGCTGGGAGGAGGAGAAGCGGCTCCTGCGGCCCTTGCCGCTGCTGCCCGAGCCGTTTGACATCGCGGTCACGCGGCCGGTGCGCCGCGACTGCACGGTGGCGTTTGAGGGCCGCAGCTACACGGTGCCGTTTGCGCACGTGGGTCGCGAGGTGGAGGTGCGCGGCTGCGCGGGCACGGTGCAGGTCGTCGCCGGCGGCGTGGTCGTCGTGCAGTACCCGCGCGCGACGGCCGCGCGGATCTTGATCGACACCCGCTGCTGCGAGGGGCAGGCGACCGACCGGGTGCTGCCTCCGCTGCCGCTCGGCAGGATGGGCCGGCGGCTCGAGGAGATCCGGCAGCTGCCCGTCGAGGAGCGTCCGCTGGACCTCTACGGCGCTCTGGCGGAGGTGGCGCGATGAGCGCCGCGAAGAAGGGCCGCGTGGACCCGGACGCGACACGTGCGCAGCTCGAGCAGCTGGGGCTCGGCTACGCCTCGGAATCGCTCTCCTCGCTGCTGCAGGTGGCGGTGAAGGACGAGCTGCCTGCGCACGGCTTCCTCGACCGGCTGCTGGAGGCCGAGATCGGCCAGCGCGAGGAGCGGCGGGTGAAGACGTCCTTGGGTCTCTCGGGTCTTCCGACCGGGCAGACGCTGGCCGACTTCGACTGGAACTCCCAGCCCGGGATCCAGAAGAGCCAGGTGGAGACGCTCGCGACGTGCGAGTGGATCCGAGAGCACGCGACGATGCTGATCCAGGGCCCGCCGGGGGTTAGCAAGACGCACCTGGCCGTGGGTCTGGGCGCCAAGGCGGTCGAGAACGGCTTCAGCGTGCTCTTCGTGCGGCTCGACGACCTGCTGCACCAGCTCAAGCGCGACGCCGACGTGCCGCCGCAGCGGCTGCGCCGCAAGAAGTACATGAACGTCGCGCTCCTGATCGTCGACGAGGTCGGCTTCCAGCCGATGGACCGCCACGAGGCGAGCCTCTTCTTCCGGATGGTCAGACACCGCTACGGGCGTGGCTCGATGCTGATCACGACGAACAAGGCGGTGAAGGACTGGGCCGAGATCCTGGCGGGCGAGGAGGTGATGACCGCGGCGCTGCTCGACCGGCTGCCGCATCGCTGTCACGTCATGAACATCAAGGGCCGCAGCTACCGGCTGCGGGACCTGGAGAGGCTGCTCAAGCAGTGAGTGTGGCCGCCGAGAAGCGGCTCCGGTCGGCCCTCCGGGCCTCCCTCCACCGCTTCCCGGCGGCCTCGAGGAGTCGGAACGAAGTCGAAGGCCGCAGGTGCGGGGAAGTAGGTGTACGCCTAGTGCGGGAATCTAGGTGTCCCTTGACAGATCACGCCGAGAACGCGATTCGCGCGGCCGCACTCGGCCGCAGGGACCGGCGGTTCGCGGGCGGCGACGAGGGCGGACGCCGCGCGGCGCTCTTCTACTCGATCATCGCCAGCTGCACGGCCGCCGGCGTCGAACCCTTCGCCTACATCGAAGGCGTGCTGGCACGCATCCAGCGGACGCCGCAGTCGCAGGTCCGCGAACTCACGCCGCGCCGCTGGCTCGCCGCGCGCGGCTGAACCCGGCGATCGGGATCACCTCAGAGCTCCCGTGGCTCGCGCTGCCCGCGCGGAGGTGTGCTCGGCCGGCCGGATACGGCTCTCACACCGGGTGGAACGAATCACGGTGGGCGGAGCACGACGCACCAGTTCGGCGAGTCGCTCCGCTGTTGTGGGTGTCGGTTTCGGTACGAGATCCCGACGGGTTCGCGGGGCGTGCCGTCACTACGACTCGCCACCCAGCGCGTCAAATCGCACGAAGAACTCCTTGGCGCCCGACGTCACCCGGAAGTTCTCGGTCAGCGCGTCGGGAACGGGAACGAAGATGCGCCGCCTCGTAATGAGCGTCGTCGTCGGGACCGGACCGCCGCCGGCTCCGCTACCCGCTATCGGCTCTCGAAGTTGGATGTCGTAGTACACGCTCAGCCGACCGGACGTGTCCGTGAAGATGTAGATGACCCGGTGACCGCCCCAGACGATGCGAGTCGTGTGCGGGATTCTGAAGAAGTCGGAGTACTCCTTCATCGCCCTGTCGGACAGGCCGAGTAGCATCGAGAAATTGTTCAATTGGGGATAGCTCGCCGCTGTCGTGAGCAGCTTCATGTCCGACGACAGGTCGTCGCGGACGATCGGTGGAGCCGGGCCGAACTCTCCGCCCGGAGGGGCCTCCTGCTTCACTGGGGACGCCACCACATCGGGGATGACGTTCTCGACCGTTCCTACCTGTCGGCTGGAGACGCTCTGGCTCTGTCTTCGGACGCTGGTCCGTGCCGCCAGCATGAGTTCCTTGAGCGGCACAGCGCCAGCCAAGTAGTCGCCCAGGACTCCCTCCAGGTCGCCGCGCTCGTCCGCCTCGTACCGGTAGAGCTCGCGATTCCGTTGGAGGATCTTACGGAGCGCATCGACGCCTTGCCGCGTCGAGGAAGGCACGTGTTGCTGCACCGATGGGTAGATGTGAACCCGAACAAAGTCCTTGACGACGGGATGAAACACATCATACGCGGTATCGTAGCACTCCAGCAGGGGGCGGATCTGCGGACCTCCGCGCGAAAGGTAGATGCGAAGCCCGTCCGAGGTCCTCTCGGGGAGCACGGAGACGCCGTGCGAGATGTCTGCCAGCGCGAACTCCGCCTCGGGGATCAGGTAGTCCTCCCGCAGAACGGACGTGGCGCGGATGAGCACAGCCACCTCCGGGATCGATAGATCCGCGCCGTCGTAGCGACGCACCACCCTCGCGGAGTCCGGCACCTGTTCAAGCTTGAGCTGTGTTCGCAGGTATTCCAACTGAACGGTTCTGCGGGGGTTCGATTGAGCTGGAAGCACGAGGCAGAGTTCCTCGTTCGCAAACGTATTCAGGATGGTCGTATCTAGACCCAAGTAGTAGTGCGCCTTCCGAGAACCGATGTGCGAGAGGAGTTCGCTCAGCGGGACGTCAGTGTCCTCGGGCAGCACGCGCACGGTGATCCGTCCGACCAGATCCGGTCGGCGGTTGGCGTGCAGCCATTGCACGAACGCGGTGTTGCGGTCTGCAAGCTTGTGCGTTGCCAAGACCTCCGAGGCGGCTCGTTCGGCCAACCGGATGAAGCGCGCGACTTGGTCGATGCTCTCGCGGCTGAGTGCCTCGCGCCCCGCTGTCGGCTGCAGGAACGAGAGGTTAGCGATGCCGCCGAATTGAAAGGGACCCGATGCCGGGACCGGGGCAAGGCCGAAATTCGACCGGAGACCGTTGACTTGTCCACCGGATTGAAGCAGCACAATCTCGCCATCGACCGGCGCGCCGGCAAGTAAGAGGCTGCGACCGTAGACGAGCACCTGTCCGTTGGCATCCACACGGACTTCGAAAGATCCTGCGCAACTACCATCCGACTCGTCGCGTGTCCCCGCGTCCGCGAACGTGCGATGGCCGATCGGAAGCACCGCCTCTGCGGTGCGCTGACTGATGAGCACACCGTTCACGGTCACCGGGACGCGCAGCAGATTCACGAACGGTCCGAGGTAGCCAATCGCCTGCTCAGTGGTCAGCAGGTTCTCGGCGTCAAGCGTTGCAGTCACTGTCGTCCCGGTATCACGGGACCGCGGCAGCCGGTCTAGGACTATGCACCGCTCGCCGATCTTCAAGGTGGCCCGGTCCGCCGCGCTCCGCAGCATCTCCGCCGCGCCCTCGGTGCGGGTCTCCACCACGAGTCGCGTGCAGACTCCGAAGTTGGCCATCGCGCCGATCCCGAACGTACCGACGACCCCCGCCTGCCGGGCTGCCTCGGAGTGCTTGCCACTGGAGCCGGCCTTCCAGAAGTGCGTCGACAGCACGTCCTCGGTCATGCCGATGCCGTTGTCCGTGATGGAGACCGTCCCATCTCGAATCTCGATCTCGATGTGCCCGCCCTCGGCCAGAACGCCATCGCGAGCGAACCGCATCCGGACGGCGTCGTAGGCATTCTGGAGATTCTCCCGGAGCATCGCCAGAGGGGAGTCGTAGATCTCACGGGCGAGCACCCTCAACACGCGGGTCGTATCGACCTCGAAGATGAGACCGTCGGTCATCGCAGGAACCTCTCTCGCACCCGCCGCATCACCTCCCGCACGCTCGCGTCGTTGCTATCGCGAACCTCTGGCGTGTTGAGAAACGACGTCGCGAACTCCCGAGCGCCACCTTGAAGTATCACGTCTGCAACCACGACAGCCTCGCCAGCATTCTTCGGCGGCCAGAGCTTGGAGAATATCGCTGGACTATCGCCTAGTTCGCCGAGGGCCTTGAAGAGAAGTGGTCGGGCGAGGGGGTGCTTGCTGATGGCGTCTAGGCATCGTACGGCGTCCTCCCACTGTCCTGCTCCAATCAGTGCCTCTGCGCGCTCCAGCGCGAGTGCTGCGTCGAGCCGCTCGGGTCGGTGAGCGAGGGGCTCGCAGACGGGGAACTCAACGTGATCGGTGCCAGTGGCCACGATGTAGCCCGGTCCCCAGAGGGGCATCGCGGGCGGGAGATTCAACATCTGCCGCAGGTGGACGGTTGCGGTCAGAGCGTCCGGATCGATGGTTACAATGTTGTAGCTGCGAGGCGTACCGGGAGCGAGGTGACGCACGCCAGAGCAGAGTGTGCCAGAACTGACGACGCTGATCTTGCGGCCGCTTGGGCCGAGTCGGAACCGCTCGTCCACGCATTCCTGGCGGTGTTGGTGGCCATGGAACGCCAGCGACACACCGGAGTCGATCAGGAGTTGGAGGACGCTGGCGTCCATGTAGTCGTTGCTCGCAGGCGGGCCGAAGAGATTGTGATGCCATGCTGCTGCGGTCATCCACCCCGTTCGATGGGGGCGCCGCAACTCGCGGGTTCCTTGGGCGAGGCAGTCTGGGTGGATGGCCCCCGCGCGCCTGAGAAGATCGTTCTCGTGGCAGCTGTTGAGAACGAGAATGCAGAAGCGGAGGTCGGGGAAGTCGAAAACGTGGTACTGGAGTGATGGGTCAAGTGGATACATCCGCTGCCCCAAGTAGAACCGTTGGTAGAACTCCGCGAACGCCTCGAAGCGCCTCTCATATGCCGCTTCGTTGGTGACCCTGAGGAAGGACATCTCGGTCCACGACCAGCGGAGTGACGTGTGCGGATACTGGTACTCGGCCGCGAGCCGACGTTTCTCGGCCGCCGTAGCGGGTGCATCGACCCTCGACATGCTCGCGAACGCAACGGCCGCGTCGACATCGTGGTTCCCTGGGAGGAGTACGATGCGCTCGCGATCTCCCGCGAAGAACGTGTCTGCGAGCCTCGCGAGGAACTCCTCCGCCTGCCCATACTGTCGGGCGACTTCCTGTGCCGGAGTCGCGGCCGTTGGGTCGGCTCCGAAGATCAGGTCCCCCGTGACCAAGCACAGGGAGGGTGCAGGAACGCCTTGATTCACATACTTGTTGCGGTCGCGCTCGAGAGACTCGATGAGCCACGTGTTGGGAAGCTCATCGTCGTGGTCCCTGTGGAGATCGGATAGGTGGAGGATCGAGAAACTCATGGCCGTCCTGTGTCGCGTCGGGCAGCAAGAATACCCGCTTGGGCAGCCGACGCGCATCGGGATCTGCGCTCGAATTTCACATCGCATCCGGCGCCCTGCGCCCTTCGCGTCCCGACTCCTGGGAAGTCGCCGCCGGGGTGGCTTGCGCCTGCGCGTGCATCACCTCCGCTGACGCGGGCCGAGCTCCGGCCACACGGTCTTCCGTTCGGTCCTCCGGACTCTTTGCCGTTGCGCGACGGGGAGACTGGGGCGGTCGCCGTCAGTCCACGCCGAGGTGATGCGCATGCCGTGTGCGCGAGACTGGGACCCGCTGCGGCTCATCGAGGTTCGACGCCAGTGGGCGCGGACGCGCTTCGACGTGCCCGGCAGGCGTCCGGCTCCTGCGTCCGGTGCGCGTCGTCTCCTGCGGCGGTTCAGGGGCGCGAGCCAGAAGGAGAAGCCCACGGAAGCTAGCAGTGGCCAGAACCGCACGGCCGTCGTGCCTGCGGGGACGGTCCACGCCTCGGTGTGCGCCAACGAGCATGCTTCTCCGGTTGACGACCGTAGCCCCCATCGGTAGCGTTCCGGCCGCATGCCGAAGCCGGGCTACCCTCGCAACATCGTGGAGTTCACGCGCGACTTCGCCACCGACGAGCAGTGCCTGGCCTACCTCGTCCGGTGCCGGTGGCCCGACGGGTTCCGCTGCCGGCGGTGCGGCGGCGAGAGGGCGTGGCCCCGACCCGATCGCAAGGCAATGCGGTGCGCGGGCTGCGATCTGATCACCACCGTCACGGCAGGCACGGCGATGCACCGCAGCCGCCTGCCGCTCAAGTCGTGGCTCTGGGCCGCGTACATGTTGGCGACGGACAAGCGGGGGCTCTCGGCGCTCGCACTGCAGCGGCAGCTCGGTCTCGGCCGCTACGAGACCGCGTACCAGATGCTCCAGAAGCTGCGCTCGGCGATGGTCGCGCCGAATCGCACGCGGCTCGCGGGCGTCGTCGAGGTCGACGAGACGCTGATCGGCGCTCCCTTTCGAGGCCGAAAGGAGCGCACGGCGGCCGACAAGGCCGTCGTCGTGGGCGCGGTCGAGGTGCTCCCGACCAAGAAGGGCACGCAGCCCGGCCGCATCCGGCTGCGCCACGTGCCGACGGCGGCGAAGCCGCGTCTGATGGCGTTCGTCAAGGAGTGCGTCGAGCCCAAGGCCCTCGTGATCACCGACGGCCACGAGACCTACGACGAACTCGAGAAGCTCGGCTACGAGCACGGGATCGAATCCACCGCGACGGGCGAAGCGCAGGAGAACGTCCTGAGGCACCTGCACCTGGTCTTCTCCAACCTCAAGACGTGGCTCGACGGCACGCACCACGGCCGAGTCTCGAAGAAGCACCTGCAGCAGTACCTCGACGAGTTCACGTTTCGCTTCAACCGGCGGCACACGCCGCAGGCCGCGTTCCAGACGATCCTCGGCATCGCCGCGAAGACGCCGCCGCGCACGTACGAGCAGGTGTACGCAGGCGAGCCTGCCGAGCCGCTGCCCTTCTAGCACAAGGGGTTGGGGGTGCGGTCGTCAACCGGAGAAGCATGCCAACGAGCGCGTCGTGAACGGCGCTTCGTTCACGTCGTACGCCGTGCGCCTCAAGCGGTGGTATAGGGGCTACGACGGGACGTCGAAGTCCGCGAACTCATTCGGCGTGGGCGATGAAGCCGACGCGCTCCCGTGGACAGTGTGCGGCTCTCGTTCCGTCGACACGGATGCGGTCTGCAGCGATCCTCACGCCGCCTGGCTCGCCGCTCGCTCCGAGAGGGCGCCCCGGGTCTGGCTCCACCTCCGAGGTGCGGGAACCCGTGGCGCAGGGGATAGGTCGACGTGAAGGGAGCGAGCATACGGCTCGGATAACGGGACGTTGACAAGATGCGACGCGGTTGCGTCTCAGCGCAGGGGTAACGCGGGACGCCGGGCCATGAGCCGCGCAGGTGCGTGAGCCGTCCGAGTGCGCTAGTCACGGTGCAGTCGTTGCTTGCGAGTCAGCGTGCCTCTGCCTCCAGCGCCGTGATCTCGTCGGCGTCGTGACCTGCTGCGCGCAGCGCGGCGATGCGGTCGGCGAGGCGAAGGCGGGCGGCTGGGTCGGGCTCGACGACGGTGGCGTTGAACAGCGCCTTGGCCTCGTTCAGCGCGACCTCGTCGGTGTCGTGGTCCGCTGCTCGCAACGCGGCGACGCGGTCGGCCAAGCGCAGGCACGCGGCGGGATCGGGCTCGACGACGGTGGCGTTGAACAGCGCCTTCGCCTCCTCGAGCGCGATCTCGTCGGTGTCGTGGCCTGCCGCTCGCAGCGCGGCGACGCGGTCGGCGAGGCGCAGGCGGGCGGCTGGGTCGGGCTCGTTGGCGGTGACGTTGATGAGCGCCTTCGCCTCCTGGAGCGCGATCTCGTCAGTGTCGTGACCTGCTGCGCGCAGCGCGGCGATGCGGTCGGCGAGGCGCAGACACGCGGCTCGGTCGGGCTCGACTACGGTGGCGTTGAACAGCGCCGTCGCTTCCTCGAGCGCGAGCTCGTCGGTGTCGTGGCCTGCTGCTCGCAGCACGGCGATGCGGTCGGCGAGGCGCAGGCACGCGGCGGGGTCGGGCTCGTTGGCGGTGGCGTTGAACAGCGCCTTGGCCTCGTTCAGCGCGACCTCGTCGGTGTCGTGGTCCGCTGCCCGCAGTGCGGCGATGCGGTCGGCGAGGCGAAGGCGGGCGGCTGGGTCGGGCTCGACGACGGTGGCGTTGAACAGCGCCTTGGCCTCGTTCAGCGCGACCTCGTCGGTGTCGTGGTCCGCTGCCCGCAGTGCGGCGATGCGGTCGGCGAGGCGAAGGCGGGCGGCTGGGTCGGGCTCGCCGACGGTGGCGTTGAACAACGCCTTCGCCTCGCGGAGCGCGATCTCGTCAGTGTCGCGACCTGCTGCCCGCAGCGCGGCGATGCGGTCGGTGAGGCGCAGACACGCGGCAGGGTCGGGCTCGACTACGGTGGCGTTGAACAGCGCCTTGGCCTCGTTTAGCGCGACCTCGTCGGTGTCGTGGCCTGCTGCGCGCAGCGCGGCGATGCGGTCCGCGAGGCGCACGCGGACGGCCGGGTCGGGCTCGACGACGGTGGCGTTGTTCAGGGCGTTCGCCTCCTGGAGCGCGACCTCGTCGGTGTCGTGGTCCGCTGCCCGCAGTGCGGCGATGCGGTCGGCGAGGCGAAGGCGGGCGGCTGGGTCGGGCTCGCCGACGGTGGCGTTGAACAACGCCTTCGCCTCCTCGAGCGCGATCTCTTCCGTGTCGTGGCCTGCTGCCCGCAGCGCGGCGATGCGGTCCGCGAGGCGCACGCGGACGGCCGGGTCGGGCTCGACGACGGTGGCGTTGTTCAGGGCGTTCGCCTCCTGGAGCGCGACCTCGTCGGTGTCGTGGTCCGCTGCCCGCAGTGCGGCGATGCGGTCGGCGAGGCGAAGGCGGGCGGCTGGGTCGGGCTCGCCGACGGTGGCGTTGAACAACGCCTTCGCCTCCTCGAGCGCGATCTCTTCCGTGTCGTGGCCTGCTGCCCGCAGCGCGGCGATGCGGTCGGCGAGGCGCATGCGGGCGGCCGGGTCGGGCTCGACGATCGTGGTGAAGCGTAGAGCCGCAGCGTGCCGGAGCGCACCGACCTGAGCATCGACATGCCGCCCGCAGTCCCGGACATGGTCGGCGAGTTCCTCGCGCAGGCTCTCCGCGCGAGAGCGGAGGGGCTCCTCGGTGACGAGGTGCGTGATCGACCAGATGAGCGGCAGCGCCGACAGCGCGAACGGCGCAAGGGCCCTGATCGGATCGTCGTGGAAGCGACCCTGCCACGAGAGCCGCGTGCTGGCGACGCCCGGCGGATGGAGGGACTCGCGGACGATGTGGACGCGTAGGCCGTCCGGCCGCATCACGAAGAGCCCAGGCTCACCTTCGTTCGCACGTTCGTGGGCGAGGAAGCGCACTTCACTCAGTTGCCACGCTACGTCGCGCAGATCCGGAGGAAGTGCCTCCGGCTCCGCGTGTCCCACATACGCCAGGATGCGGAGCACGCGGAGGCGTTGGCCGTCGAGGTCGGCGCCCGCTGCCGACCTCGCAACCCGCTCGATCGCTCTCGAGTACGAATTCGCCAGGAGCTCAGCAGAAGTCTGTGGGATCGGCACGCCGGGCTGTAGGGCCAGCGCAAGACCGCGCAACGCAGCCTCGAAGTGTCCCTCGGAGGCCAGGGCCACGGCAGCCAACGCGTCGTTGCGCCGCAGCGCAGCGGCGGCGCGAGGACTGGCGGCGGCGATGCGTCGCAGATACTCCGCAACGGAGCCGGGATCATGTACCGGCTCGAACGCGAACTCGGAGTACCGCTCGCGCTGATGCCGACGCTCTCCGAGCACGTCGTGTGTCGGCCAGGTGGTCACCAGGCATCGCAGCGCGAAGTCGCCTTCCCAAGTCCACGGCAGGTCGAGAAACGCGCCCATGCGCTCAGGCTGCGAGCCCTTGTAGTCGTCCCACACGACGAGGCAGCGGAAAGACGCGCCGGAGTGCCCGCGTGGCCCGCTCGCTCGGAGCCGGTGGAGAGACGCCATCGCGGCGTCGGTGAACGAGTTGTCGCCTGCCGTGACGAACAGGACGTGCCACCCCTCGCCGCGTGCCAGGTCCGCGGCGGCGAGCGCGAACCGCGTCTTGCCGGTGCCGGGCGGGCCGCGCCACACGTGCACGCGGATCTTGTCCTCCGCGAGCAGCCCTCGGACCTTCTCGAGTTCTCCGTGGCGCCCGAGGAACGTCTCCTGCAGCGCGCTCGCTGTCGATGCCTCGGCCCACAGATCGTCGAGTCCGTAGTCGTACGTGCGAGCGATGCTCCAGTAGCGACTGGCGAACGTGGCGAGCGGCTCCAGGCGCGAACCGTAGAGCCCCCGCAGCGTCTCGGCGATCTCCAGGAGGCGCTCGTCGATGCGCGCGAGCCGGCCCACCAGTTCCGCATGGTGCTCCGAGAGCTGATCGCGGAGTTGGGCAACCGACTCCTCGATCGACAACTGCAGCTGGTGCTCTGCTGCCCAGATCTGACGGATCTGCGAGTCGTTCAACTCTCCCAGCAGCGCCTTGACCCGATCGGTATCCGCCTCGTGACCTGCGCGAAGAGCCTGGAGCGTGGCGAGAACGGCCCCCTGGAAGCGCAGGGTGAGCGCCGCATAAGCACGGCCTTCTGCGGGGCCCTCGCCGTTCACGTCGCGCTTCAGCAACTCGACGACCGCGCTCTGGAACGGCTCGGTCAACCGGTGCGCGGCCGCCGTGATGGACGCGTCGTCGTGCGGCGTGCCGCACGCTTGCAGCAGGGTGGCGACGGTCTCCCCCAACTCGGGTGCTGCGCTGCGGGCGTTGGGCCCGTGCAGCCCCGTCAGCATCCCGAGGATCTCGCCGTCAGCGACGACCGGAAGCTCCGTCGGCTGCTCCGATCTCAGTTCCCTCTCGACCGCGGCACGGAGGTCCTCGAGCAGCTTCCGTCGCGCCGTGCTTCCTGAGCGGGTGCGCCCCAGATCTCGTTCGGCCGCCGTGTCGAGTGCGTGCAGCGCGAGCACCTCGAGGTCGTGGTTGCGGAGGAGAGCCCCAGCTGTCGGCCGCGCGCGCTGCTTGCGCCCCTCGATCAGCTTCGTGAACTGGTCGACGCCGATCTCGATGCCGGCCGCACCGAGGGCCGCGAGGAGGATCTGCGGCATCGGCCCCGCGAGCGTCGCGAGGGCAGGCGCGACGAACGAGAGGCTGGAAACGGCCGCGAGCACAGCCACCTTCGACACTGCGGCGGGGGTGTTGCCGGGCACGGCGGGCGACGAGCGTAGGCGCCTGCCGTGAGCGGGTCAATCGCGCTCCACACGGGCGCCTCGCGCTCGCACTAGGGCAACGGCCTACCGCAACTCGGGCAAGCGAGCGCCGCACGCTGTCGAGCGCGGGAGCAACTCGGTTCGACCACCGGACGCGTGAGTTCCTCCGTGTGCGGAGGCCGTGACCGCCGTGCCCGGAGACGCCCCCACCTGCGTGCACAGGTGTGCACGGAGGTGGGGGAACTCCATCCACGCGGCTGTGCGCCGCAGGCCCGAGGGGCGCACGAGCTGCCGCTGGAGCCGCGCACGCGGCCCGCGGTGCTCGAGAATCGTCATCACGATCGACGAGCAGAGTCGCACAGCAGAATCGTCCTCGCGACGCGACGCGTTGGACCGCGCCCAGCGCAGTTCGAATCTCGATGGCACGAGTGCGGTCAGGCGGAAGGCTACTTTGTGCCGTCCGCCGAGTGCGAGGCCGGCGCACAATCCGACTGACAGCCGCTCGCAGTGGCCGGTGCGGCAAACCGCGCACCGTCGCGCGAGAGCCAGCTGGCGCCGCCGAGGACGGCCAACTCCACGTCGGTGACTCGGGCTGCGTCCACCGGCAGGGCCGGTCCGGGCTTGCCGGTGGGGGAGGGACGCGACGGGCGTCTACCCGGCGTCTCGGAGCCTCCGGTAGATCTCCTCCAGCATCCGCTTCCGGAACCACTCCAGCTTCGCCGGGTCGCTGAACATCGCGTCGATGAAGCGGCCGTGCTCGGCGTGGCGGTCGACGAGGGCGTCGTCGAGGGCCGGGTCGAGCACGTAGCGGAAGTTCTCCTTCGTGTTCGCCGCGGCGGCCTGCTGGATCCTCTCGTCGGCGACGAGTTGCTCGCGGACGCCGTCGATCAGGTCCTGGGCATCGAAGTCCGTGCCGAACGCCTGGTTCAGGAGGTCGATCAGGCGCGACAGGCGCTCCTTCGTCGGCTCCTTCGCGGCGGTGCCCGTCTCCGTGGGCCCAGGGAGCTCCTGCATGCCCTCCGCGACGAGGCCGATGGTTCCCTCCGCGATCTTCTCCAAGCGGTAGTAGCGGAGGCCCACGTCCTCGCCGAGGTCGATCGGCGGCGCGCTCTCGCCCTTCGCCGGCAGCTTCCGGAGCAGGTTGCGGCCGAAGGCGTACCGCTTCTCGAGGTCGATGTCGCTGAACGGGACGATCTGGCTCAGGAACCCGTAGAGGTTCACGAACGCCTGCAGCTTGCCGCGGAAGTCGTCCTGGTCCTCCGGCTCGCGGTCGCGGAAGCGATCGACCGCCGTGTCGAGCGCCGCGTTCATCAGGCCGTTGTCCTGCGGCGTCGGGTTCGCGCGGAAGAACGCCCTCGCGAACGACTCCACCTCGCTCGCGTAGTAGACCTGCGCGGCGTCCAGCTCCGCCTCGAGCTCGTGCAGGCGCTGCGGGTCGACCGGCCCCTCCGTGGTCGTGCCCTCGTAGTACGGCTGGAAGCTCTGGAGGATCTCCTCGCGCTCGTTCACGAAGTCGAGCACGAAGGTCTGCGTCTTGCCGGGGAAGGTCCGGTTGAGGCGCGAGAGCGTCTGCACCGCCTGGATGCCCGAGAGGCGCTTGTCCACGTACATGGCGGTCAGCAACGGCTGGTCGAAGCCGGTCTGGTACTTGTCCGCGACGATCAAGAGGTTCCACTCCGGGCCGGCGAAGGCCTGCGGGAGCTCCTTCTCGCGGATACCCCGGTTCATGCCCGGCTCGGTGTAGGTCGTCATGGGGGCGTCCGGGTCGCGGACCTCCCCGGAGAACGCCACGAGCGCTCCGATGTCCCCGTAGCCCTTCTCGGCGATGTAGCGGTCGAACGCCTGCTTGTAGCGAACGGCGTGGAGGCGTGAGCCGGTCACGACCATCGCCTTCGCCCGCCCGTCGAGCTTCCCCCGCACGCAGGCCCGGAAGTGCTCGACGATGACCTCGGTCTTCTGCGCCACCTCGACCGGGTGGAACGACACGAACCGCGCCAGCGCGACAGCCGCCTTCCGCTTGTCGAGCTCGGGGTCGTCGGCGACCTCCTTGACGAGGCGGAAGTACCGCTTGTAGGTCGTGTAGCCGACGAGCACGTCGAGGATGAAGCCCTCGTCAATCGCCTGACGCATGGAGTAGAGGTGGAAGGGGATCGGCCGGCCGCCGGCATCGCGGTGGCCGAAGAGCTCGAGCGTCTTGAACTTCGGCGTCGCTGTGAACGCGAAGAACGAGAGGTTCCGCTGCGGGCCCTTCGCGAGCGCGGCCCGGACCACGGCTTGGTCGGCGGGCTCGAGATCCCCGCCGCCTTCCTCCTCGAGCCGCTCTTCGACGCTCGACGCACCCAGCACGGTCTTCAGGCTGGCCGCCATCTCGCCGCTCTGGCTCGAGTGCGCCTCGTCCACGATCACCGCGTACCGGCGCGACGGCATCTCGCCGAGCTTCTCGGCCACGAACCCGAACTTGTGGATGGTCGTCACGATGATCGGGACGCCGTCCGAGAGCGCCCGCGCGAGCTGCGCGGAGTCGTGCTCGATCTTCTCGACCACCCCCGTCCGGTGGTCGAACTGGAAGATCGTGTCCTGCAGCTGGCGATCGAGGACGACCCGGTCGGTCACGACGACCACGCCCTCGTACACGCGCTGATCGTCGGCGTCGTGGAGCGACGAGAGGCGGTGCGCTAGCCACGCGATGGAGTTCGACTTCCCGGACCCGGCGGAGTGCTGGACCAGGTAGTTGGTCCCGGCGCCGTTCACGCGTGCGTCCGCGACGAGCCGCCGGACGCAGTCGAGCTGGTGGTGGCGGGGGAAGATCACGGCCTCGCGGGTGTGCGTGCGGCCGTCCGCCGTCGTCTCGCCGACGCGTTCGAGATGGATGAACGACGCCAGGATGTCGAGCAGGCTCTCCCGCTCGAGCACCTGCTCCCAGAGGTACGACGTGCGGTGCTTCCCCTCGACGGGCGGGTTCCCCGCGGCGGTGCCGTGCCCCCGGTTGAACGGCAGGAAGCGCGTGCGCTCGCGCTGGAGGCGGGTCGTCATCTCGACCTCGTCCGAGCCGACCGCGAAGTGGACGAGCGCGCGCTCTTTGAAGCGGAAGAGCGGGGCGTCGGGGTCCCGCCGCCGGTACTGCGCGACGGCGTCCTTCGCCGTCTGGCACGTCAGCGCGTTCTTCAGCTCCATCGTGACGACGGGGATGCCGTTCACGCAGAGGACGATGTCGATCGAGTTCTCCGGCGCCTTCGGGTCGAAGTGGATCTGCCGCACGACGGCGACGCGGTTCTTCGCGTAGTCCTCAAGGGTCTCCGGGTTCAGCCCGAACGCGGGCTTGAAGGTCGCGACGCGCAGGTGCTGCCCGTGGACCTTGAAGCCCTGACGGAGGACGTGGAGGACGCCGTGCGCCTCGGCCGTCTTTCCAAACGCATCGAGGACGGTGCTGCCGAGGCGTCCACCGAGGATCGCGCCGAGCTTCTCCCACCGCTCGGGCTGGATCTCCGCGATGTACCCGAGGAGGTCGTCGGCGATGAGCCCGCGGGCCCTGTCGTAGGCCGCGGGATCGCGCCGGACGTAGCCATGGGCGAGGAGGTGCTCCTCGATCAGGGTCTCGAACGCGGCTTCGCTGGTCGCCTTCACGCGGTCTCCTCCGCGAGTGCATGCAGATGCGGACCGATCGCGGCAACGAGCCGCTCCATCGCGTCCACCATGCCCTCAATCACCGCCGGCCATCGCGCCTCCTCCTCGAGTCCGCCCTTCCCAATCCAGTAGCGGATCTGGCAGGCCTGACCGCCTTGCGTCCACTCGAGCTCGCCACCGAACGCGCGCTCGATTGCGCCGGACTCGCTGCGGAGAGCGTTCAGGATGCGACGGTTGCGCTCGGCGTCCATGGTCTCGATGTAGAGCTCGACGCGAGCGTCGTTCTTCCTAGCTGCGTACACGTAGTGCAGGCCCTTCAGCCCGGCCGGAGCGCCAACCCAGTACCCGTGCCCGGTCGAAGCCGATGCGTGCAGATCCGAGCGACGGTTCGCCAGTTCGAGAAGTTGCGACCAGAAGGACGACCGCGTCCGATCGAGTTGCGTGATCTCCTTCTTCGTCGCGCCAGCCGCACGGATCTCTGGGCTCGGTCCGACGATGAGCGTGAACAGCGCGGCCGGTGCAGAGTCGTCGATGCGCACGGCCTCGACCTGCACGAGGTAGAAGGAGCAGGAGGTCTCCTGGTTCAGCCACGAGACCGCGTTGACGTGCTCCGGTCGCGCCTTCGAGACGACCCAGACGGCGACCTCAACGTCCAGCGTCGCGAGGTAGGTCAGAACCTGCCCGAGATGTCTGTGATCCGACGGTTCGAGCTGGTTCTCGATGACGACGTTGCGGCCGCGGTCGTCCTGCGCGACCAGGTCGACGGAGAAGTCGCCGACCGGCTGCTCGCGCTCCGCCGACACGAGGTCGATGTCAAGAGCCTCGCTCAGCACGTCAACGTGATTCTGCAGCCACGCCGTGAAGTCTGCGGCCTCGTGCTTCCACACGTCTCGAAGCGGGACCCGCGTCAGCCGACCGATGCTCATGCTGGACACTCTCCTGACACGTCGACTTGGCCGGTGACGGCCGCGGTAATGAGGGCTTGGCGGTACTCGTGAAGGCGCCGTACCTGCGATCCCAAGCGACTCCGGACCTCGTCCACCTTGCCGCGGAGAGTCCGGATCGCGTCACGGATGGACTCTTGCTCCGGCGTCGGAGGAGCCGGGACGCACCAGTCACGGATGTGCGACTGAGAGATCTTCACCATTGACGCGCTCGATCCGCGAGCGTCCGCCTCAACCTGGGCGCGCCCCGACGGAGAGCGAAGGAAGCTGGAGACGTACTCCGGATCGGCGCGATCCGAACGCAATCGAACACGGTAGATCAAGTCCGGGAGGAGGCGGCGAGGGTGGTTGCGTGCAACGACGCAGGTGTCCCCGACGAGTAGGGGAGTGTTGGCGCGGGTGATAAGTAGATCGCCAGCCTGCGCTGCCAAGAGCCGCCTCGCAACGCTCGTGTCGGGGAGTGCCTTGTGTTCACTTGGCACGAATCGGCCGTCCGACACGCAACTGAGCTTCAGCACCGCGAACTCGTCCGGGTCCGCGGATCGATCGGATGCAACCGGGCTTGATCCCTGCTCGAGTGAAGTGATCAGTCTCCGGAACGGTAGGACCTCCCAGTGCGCCGGGATCTCCCCGATCCACGGCACGCCGGAGTCCTTCATGGGCACGTCGGGATCGAGGCCCTTCGTCACCGCGTGGTGGATGAGCGCGGCCCGCTTCTCGGCCAGCAGTTCCAGCAGCCGCTCCTTCTTCTCGATCAGCGCGTCGATGGCGGCCGTCTTCCGGTCGAGGAAGTCGGCGATGGCGGCCTGCGCCTGGAGCGGCGGTACTGGAACCGTGAGAGACCGAACCACGCCGGAGTTCAGCCCTGCCATGATTGTGCCGCGGCTCTGCAACTCGGCTTCTGCCCTCGCGACGGTGGACTCACCGAGGAACCACCGCAAGAACTGGCCGTTCAGGATCTCTGGGTCCGTCCGGAGTCTCAGGAGATGGGAATCAATGATCCCAGGCGCCGCGCCAACGGGCACGACTCCAACGGCGCCGCTAGAGCCCATCATCGTGACCAGCACATCACCAGGTCGGACGGAGTATTGCGAGAGCGATCGAAACTTCGGGTCCGAGATCCGCCGCGAGCCCACGGAAAAGTCCGCCGCCAGGACGTTCTCTTGGCCATAGACGCGACAGCCGAACTCGACCATGTCCTCAAGGCGCAACGCGCTCCCGAACGGCCCAATTCGACTGCCGTCTCGTCCAGGGCGCAGACAGTAGGCGAGCCGAAGTGCTCGCCAGTCGGCCGGGATCTGCGGTTGCCAGGCGGCGTGCGTCAACCCAGCACCTCGTCCAACATCCCGCGGATCTCGTCCTCCAGCGCCCGAATCTCCTTCTCGATCTCGGCCAGCGGCCGGGGCGGTGTGTACTCGTAGAAGTGCCGCGTGAACGGGATCTCGTAGCCGATCTTCGTCTTGGTCTCGTCCACCCAGGCATCGGGGACGTGCGGCAGGACCTCGCGCTCCATGTAGGCAGCGATGTCCTCGCCGAGCGGGACGTTCTCGTTGTCGCCGAGGTCGGGATCGGGCTCGACGGCACCCTTCGCGTCGCGGCAGACCTCAGCCGCCTCGTCGCGCTCGCCTAGTGCCGTGAGGATCGCCTTCTGGATGGGGGCGGAGAGCCTCAGGTCGAGACCCTTCGCCGCGGCGTTCAGGTCCTTCAGGAACGCCTTGCGGCTCGTGTAGACCCGCTCGGCGTCAAAGCAGGCCAGCACATCGCGGATGGCCGCCTGCGCCTGCCGACCCCCCTCGATCTCGGAGTGCCGCGCTCCAGCGTCCTTCTTGGTGCTCTTGACGAGGCCCTGCCACGTGCGGTCGTCCTCGAGCCGTGCGATCCGCTCGCTGCTCGCCTGGAAGTTGAGGCGGAGGGGGCGCTCGACGGTGATCCGACGGAACCCGAAGTCGTCGTTCGCGAAGACCTTCACCTCCGTGCCGGGAACGCCGTCGGCGTAGAGGCGGACGAGCGCGGCGATGTCGTCCTCCCCGAGTTCCTTGCGCTTGTCGCCGAGCGACTTCCGCATCTTCCGGAAGTACTTCACGCCGTTGACGAGCAGCACCTTCCCGCGGCGCTCCGGCGTCTTGCGGTTTGTGACCACCCAGACGTACGTGTTGATGCCGGTGTTGTAGAAGAGCTGGTCGGGCATCGCGACGATGGCCTCGAGCAGGTCGTTCTCGAGCAGGTAGCGGCGGATCTCGCTCTCGCCCGAGCCGGCGGCGCCGGTGAAGAGAGGGGAGCCGTTGAAGACGATCGCGAGGCGCGAGCCCCCCTCCTCGGGCGGCTTCATCTTGCTCATCATGTGGAGCAGGAAGAGCAGGGAGCCGTCGTTCTTCCGGGGTAGGCCCGGGCCGAACCTGCCGGAGAAGCCGCGCTTCTCGTGCTCGTCGCGGACGACCTTCTCGGCCTTCGTCCAGTCCACGCCGAAGGGCGGGTTCGAGATCAGGTAGTCGGTGTGGAGGGCGGCGTGGCCGTCCTCGCTGAAGGAGTTCCCGCGCTTGATCGCGTCGGCGTCCTGCCCCTTGATCAGCATGTCGGCCTTGCAAATGGCGTAGGACTCGGGGTTCAGCTCCTGCCCGAAGACCTGCAGCCGGGCATCGGGGTTCAGCTCGGCCAGGTACTCCTCGGCGACCGAGAGCATGCCGCCCGTCCCGCAGGCCGGGTCGTAGATGGTCCGGACCGTGCCGGGGCGGCGCAGGGCGTCCGCGTCGCCGACCATGAGCAGGTTGACCATGAGCCGGATGACCTCGCGCGGCGTGAAGTGCTCGCCGGCGGTCTCGTTGCTCTGCTCCGCGAACTTCCGGATGAGCTCTTCGAAGATCGACCCCATGTGGTGGTTGTCCACCCGGCCGGGGTGGAGGTCGATCCCGGCGTACTTCTGCAGGACCAGGTAGAGGAGGTCCGCCTTGTCGAGGCGCTCGATCTGCGCCTCGAAGCGGAAGTTCTCGACGATGTCCTGGGCGTTCCGGCTGAAGCCGTGGATGTACGCGGTCAGGTTCTGGGCGACGTGGCCCGGAGCGGCGAGGAGCCGCTCGAAGTCGAGCTTCGAGGTGTTGTAGAAGCTCTGCCCGGCCGCCTTGAGGAGCATCCGCTCCTTCACGGCCTCCGGCGAGCCTTTGTACTTCTCGGCCGCCGCCCAGACCGCCGCGCGCGTCGGGGCGAGCACCTGGTCGAGGCGGCGCAGGACCGTGAGCGGCAGGATGACCGAGCCGTACTCGTGGGCCTTGTAGTCCCCCCGCAGGAGGTCGGCCACCGACCAGATGAAGCTGACCTTGTCGCCGAAGCCGTTGGTGCCCGCCACGTCCCTCACCTCCCGCGCCGCAGCGTGACCGCGGCTCCCGTCACGAGGCAGGATCATGGCACGGCGAGGGGCGGGACGGCGACCACGAAGCGCGCCCGTCGGATCCGCCAGTCGTCGGGTGGCGCAGCCCGCCCGAGCCGCGGATGGCGGCGACGCGCGATCCACGCACACAGCCAGCAACGCGCCCTTCAGCGCCGGCTGTGTGGGGCCGTCGATGCGGCCCGATGTTCGGCGCCGCTCGCCGGCTCCGAGGTGCTACCTCGCCAGGCCACCCACAAGGTCCGATACGCCGTGCCTCGATGTGCTCGCCGCTCCGAACGCTGCGCTCCCCCGAACTCCGGTACCCAGGAGGCAGGGCCGTCAGATAGCCTCGAGCGGCGTTGCCCGAGGACGAAGCGATGCGACTCCTGCGCGTGCTCGATCTCAAGAAGCTTGATCTCAGCAGGATCGCCGAGCTCCCGTGGAGCTGGATCGTGCTGACCGCGATCGGCGTAGCGATCATCGGCTCGCTTGCTCAGTTCGTGGTGGACACGCGACGCAAGCTCCGGCTTCGAGCGGCGCACGAACAGCTCGACCTCATGCTCGACGCGCGGGGAGAGTTCGATCCCGGCGCGCGGCGCGCGGCGCACGCGAGCTTGGACCACAGGACGCAAGCCGCACGAGAACTCGAGCTCGCGAGGCAGCGCGCTCGCGACTCTGGACCGATGCCGGAGCGCGACTTCTTCAAGGGCTCTCCAACGTCCGCCGTCCTCGCCGTCGGCGTCTGTCTTCCCGTGGGCGTCATCGCTGCTGCGTTCCGCTACACGCTGGGCGTCGCTCTCCTCGGCGTGGGAGCGTCCGAGAACGTTGCGTGGGGCATCGGAGGCGCGGTCGGTGTCGGCGTCGTGCTGCGCTGGCTCTTCATGGCCGAGCCGCCGCTCTTCGACCTTCGGGAGTCCATCCGACGCCGGCTGTGATGGGACATGCAGCATCGCTGCAGCATGCGTTCCGCAGCGTACTTGGCGCGCGCCGTACCGACCCTGTGGGCGGTGATGGATCTGCGAGCGTCCGCGCTGGATGCCTCCTCCCAACGCGACCGCGGCTGCCGGTGGACTCGTCCGGCAACCAGCGGGCGGCTGCTGGCGATGCGCGGCCTGACACTCCGAGGTGACGGATGACGCGAAACGCGGACGCTCCCGACTCTCCGGCACACGTCAGGATCGCCGCGATCGCTGCGATCGAGGATCTCGCAGCTCGCATGCAAAGCGACTGCCACCGCGTCGCGCGAACGGAGCCCGGTCCCGCTGGCGTGACGCACGCGGAACTCGCTTCCCTGAGACACGGCGAGACCGTTGAGTACCGCTCGCAGTGCCGCGAGCCCGGAGAACGGGCATGGAGCGCGATCCACGCTGCGGTGTGTGGGACGTCCCACCTGGCAGAGCTCGTGTCGCGACTGGACGCGGTCGCCGAGACCGACGTGATGGAGTTGGCCCGGTTGCAGTCGGGCCGGCCCCTCGACGTGCCGTTCGGTCTCGAGTACGTCGTCCTAGTCGCGCTTGCCGCACTGCGGCGATCAGACCGAGATCAAGCGCGCCGAATGCTCCGCTCCATCCCACAGGGGCACTTCGAGCTCCCGCACGAAGGCCTGTTTCATGCGTCCCTCACCATCCCGTCGCAGCCTATATACTGCGAGGACCGACCAGGGCTCTTCCAACTGGTGGCGATGGCGCTTGTCGCGGATGCGTTCCGTGAGCGCACGGCGGCGCAGGAGTTGGCGCGACTAGCGGTGCAGCGCCTGGCCGTCGCGGCCGCAACAACTCCGGCGTGGCTTACCGAGTACGTGGAGGCGCGACTCGAGGAGCAGCGACCGAGTGGCGAGTTCGTGCGCGGCGTACCCGCTGCGGTGAATTGGATGGATACGCAGTTCGGGCGCGCGCCATCTGAGTCGACACTCCGACGCGAACTCCAGGTCGTGGTTGGAACGCGCACGGCGACGCAACGGAACACGACTCTGAAGATCCTGATCCGAGATCTGCACGTCATCGCGCGGAGGCTCGGCTACCAGGCGCGAGCGGCGCCGTGACGGCGACCCTCGACGGCGTCCCGCAGCGCGGATCCGCCACGCGCGAGGGCGGAGCAGGATCGCGATTCGCCAAGATCCACCAAAGCGCCAGAGTCGCCTGAAGCGCAGTTCCCAGCCGTCACGGTGTGCGCCACGATGCGGCCCTCTTCAACACAGGGGGTTCCCATGAGCCGCATCGAGCTTCTTTCCTCGCAAGACGTCGCCGACGAACTCGACGTCAGCGCGAGCACGGTCCGTCGCGCCGCAGCCGCGCTCGGAGTCGGCCGCACCGTCGCCGGGCGGCTGGTCTTCGACCCGGACGACGTGGCGGCGATCGCTGACGAGATCGAGGGCGATGACGACGGTCACGACGGCGACGACGCCGGCGACGAACTCGACTAGCCGAGGTCGCGGTGGCGCGCGCGGCCTGGACGCCGCGCGCGCTGCTGCGGACGCGCGATGGAACCGCACGCCCACAACTCAAGTGTACACGCCGCGGCGACGCCACGCGGCGCTGCGCCGCCCACCCCTCAGCCGAAGTATCCGGGGCCACGCGGCGTGGGCAGCCTCACCGCGGAGATCGTCGCCAACGGGCGCTCCCGTGATGCGCTCGAGGAACTCCTCGGGCGGGAGCTGAAGCAGCCCGGAGAGAACACCGTCAGGTGTTGGCAACCGTCGCGTCACGCACACGGAGACCGAAGCCCGAGTGCGTCGGCCAACGTTGCGAAGGGCGTGCTCCACTGCCACAAGTGCCACGATACGACGGACATCGCGACGTTGATCATCGCGAACGGCCACGCCCGCGACTTCCCCGGGGCGCGCGCCTTCGCGCTGCAGCGTGGGTGGCTGCCTAGTCGACCGAGCGGCGCCGCCCTTCTTCCTGCGCCGCACCACGGTGGAGCGAGCATCGTCACGGGCGGCACGTCGGAGTTCCCCTACTACCCCGAGGCCGCGAAGCGCCTCGGTTGGGAGTGGAAGACGGACAAGAACGGTACGCGCTGCCTCTCGGTGCCCACCGTTCTGCCAGACGGCACGCCCGGCCGGCGCAAGCTCCGCGGCCCGCGCATCGAGGGGAAGGTGACAGCCTGGTTCGACGGCGAGCACGCCACGGGAATCGGTCTGATCGTCAACAGAGAGTTCACCGACGGCCAGAGCAGGGAGCACCGGCGCATCTACGTCGTCGCCGGAGAGACCGACCTCCTCGCGCTCGAACACTACGCATGCGCCTGGGGCCTCTCTGTGGCGATCGCATCGGGCGCGAAGGGCGAACGGTCCAGCCTCGAGGGCCTGGTCGAGTTGTTCCGCGGGGCTGAGGTCGTCGTCATCTACGACGCCGATGTCGATGGCCGAGCGGGCGCCGCAACGCTGCTCGCCGAACTGCGGGCCGCCGGCATCGTTGCCGCGTCACTGGCACTGGAGTTCGCGGAGGACGAGATAGAGGACGGGAGGAAGGACCTCCGCGACTGGCTCGAGCTTCACTCGGGCGACGTGCGCAAGCTGGTGGCGCTGGCGGACGCTGCCACGGAGAGAGCCGCGCCGGGTCCGCGCGCCATCTCGGCCGAGGACCTGCTCGACGCCATTGACGCCGGGCGCTTCCCGCTGCCCGAGCCGCTCTTCACTCCGTACATCCTGCGCGGCGAGATCGTCGGGCTCGGAGGTCCGCCCGGCGCCGGCAAGAGCTTCCTTGCGCTCCGGATGGCCATCGTCGCTGCGCTCGGCCTTGGCGACGTGTTGATCAACTCCGACGACGATCGCCTCGCGTTCGCGCCGTCGAAGCCCCTGAGGGTGCTGTACATCGACGCCGAGGTCGGCCACGCCCTGTTCGGGAAGCGCCTACGGAACATCCTCGCGGACATCGGTGTGCAGCGCGGCGCTCTCGAGTCGCGGCTCCACACGCAGTTCCTCCTCGTCCACGCCTTCGACCTCGTCGAGCTCGGGCACCGCGAGTACGTGCTCGGCGAGATCGAACGGCTCGGACCGGACGTCGTCGTCTGGGACTCTGTCTCGTCGCTGTTGCCGACGCTGGACCACTCCTCTGGTCCCGCGGTAAGGGCAAGTGTCCGCGATCTCTTCTACGAGGCGCGGAAGCGCGTCGGTGGAGAGCTGACGCAGCTTCTTCTCTTCCACGCCACGAAACGGGGCGACGCGCGCTCGCCGAAGTCCGCACAAGATCGCTTCTTCGGCACGCTGATCGGCTGGATGGCGTGCCTCGACGGTGCGCTGTTGCTCGACACGGGCATCGACCAGAGCGACGGCCGCGTCCACCTCCACCACGCGAAGGCGCGCAACTGCGCGATCCAGACCACGGTAACCATGAGGGGGCCGGACGAGTACGGCCGGTTCGAGGTTCTCGATGAGCACGAGCGCGTCTCGAAGCGTCCAGTCAGGCAGGCGACGAGCGCGAGCGCGGTGACGGCGACGAAGGCGCACGAGGCGATCACGGCTGCGCTGGAGCATCGCAGTAGCGAGTGGGTCACGCTGGCCGAGGTTGTGCACGAGAGCAGCGTGTCCAGATCCTCGTGGGACCGCGCGCTCAGGGACGGCCTGCTCAGTGAACTGTCGGACCTCTTCGAGTCCGACACGCACGGAGCCCGCGGAGCGCGGCGGTTCCGGCTCAAGGCGGCACCCGCGCTTCACCAGCGTCAGCAACGTCATGACGCACGTCAGACGAGGCACAAGTGATGGCGAGGCAGGTGCTTACGGCTGCAGTGTCAGCCGCGTCAGCGAGCGGTCGTGACGACGCTGCCGTAACTCCCTCTCTGGGCAACAGCTTGAGTTCCATCACCATCACTACCCCTACGGGGGAACAGCGGTGACGCAGCTGTCCCCCTCGGGTAGCTCGCGCCGAACCGAGACGGACGCCGCGACGAGGCGTCGCCGGCAGGGGGCGCGGCCATGACGCCGGGCCGGGTCCAGCTCGATGCGGAGATCATCGACCGGCTGCGCGCGCGCGGGTGGGGTGCCCGGCGCATCGCGAAGTACGTCGGCACCTCGCGCTCCACGATCCGGCGGTACCTCATCGGTCGGCGGACTCCGGAGGGGATTCCCAGCACCTCGACGGCGCCTCTTGGCCCGGTAGGTGGGCCACGTCCCCCGGCGGTGGCCCGGACCGGTCGGGAGCAGGCGAGGTTGGGCGCGGACCCCCGCGCCCGGCATGCGCAGAGCCTGACCAGGGCCTTCCAGGCCGGTCCGCCGGACCGGGATCGTCACGCGGCCGAATGCATGCGGTCCGCGTTCCTGGATGGCCGCCCCCACGCCACGGCGTGGGTCGCCGTCGACGACGCGCTCCGACAGCTCCGACGGGAGCGAGAGGACCGCCGTCGCGCGGCGGAGGTCGCCGCCTTCGACCTCCGCCGCCACTGGCGGGACGAGGTTGCGCTGCTCTCGGTACGCGCGGCGCAGCTGAGCGTTCGCGGCCGTGCGGATCTCCGGCGGGCGGCAGACGGGGAGGAGCGGCGCCTCGCCGAACTCCTCGCCCGCCGGCTGGCGGATGGGACCAGCTACGTGTCGCCAACGGAGCTGGTCGACCGGCTCCTGGCCGACGGTGTCAAGCGACTCGCCGCGACTCTCGCTGCACTACTCGGAGGCTCGAACGATGCAGGACGGTGACAACCCGGATGGCCGCCCCTCGGACGAGACCGGAGCGGACACGGCTCTCCGGGAGTCCTGTCGGTGCAGCAGCGACCACCCGTCAGGGAGGCCCAAGCGCCTCGCCGCTGAGGAGAACGCCGCGATCCTCAGGAACGTCGCGCCAGAGCTCAACGCCGCGGTCCCGCTCGACGACCCGCACGCGGACGGAGGCAAGTATGGGTGGCGACCGTGAGCGCCGCATTGCGCAATCGCGCCCTCGCGTTCTACGCGCGGGTCTCGACCGCCGCGCAGAACGTGCAGATGCAGCTCGAGCCGCTGCGTGCCTACGCTCTGCGCGCGGAGGCGCCCGCCGTCGAGTTCGTCGACGAGGACGTCTCCGGGGCGTCGCGGTCGCGGCCGCAGCTCGACGCGCTGCTCGCGGCGGCGCGCCGCGGGGAGATCGCGACCGTCGTCGTCTGGAAGTTCGACCGCATGGCGCGAAGCGTCGCCCACCTCTCGTCGCTCCTGAACGAGTTCGACGCCCTGGGCGTCGCGTTCGTCAGCCTGACCGAGAGCGTTGACACGTCCACGCCGGCCGGGCGCATGCTCTTCCACGTGCTGGCAGCCGTCGCCGAGTTCGAGCGCGACCTGATCCGAGAGCGTGTCGCCGCGGGGATGCGGCATGCGCGGGGGCAGGGGCGCGCGATCGGACGCCCCCGTCTGAGGCTCGACCGAGACGAACTCTTGCGGCTCCGCGACGCGGGGCTCTCCGTGCGCGAGATCGCCTCGGTCGTCTCCGCCGTGGACGCAAACGGGCGGCCGCGCCGTGCATCGGCGTCCTTCGTGGCCCGGACCCTGCGGGAGGAGGCGCGGAAGTCGTGAGGAGCAGAAACGTTTCTGCACGGGGTTTGTGCACGCTCGATGCGGGGCGCGAGTCGGCGTGCACAAAGGAAGTCCTTTCGGTACGGCACGCGCGTCGCGGTGCCGCGCCGCGCGCCCGCCCGGCGCGCGTCATGAGCCATCGCGAGAGAGCGGGGCCGCCTCGAGCACAGGTGCCGGCGGCGCAAGGACCGCGACGGTGACGGGACCTGAGACCTCCGTGAACCGCTACATGGACCTGCTGCAAACTGGCGACGCGGCCGCTTCGGCGGCCCAACGCCGTCCACGCTCCACCGCTGGGTCGCCAAGTCCCGCGGTCGCGCGTATGGCGACGGTGGCGGCTGGCGGCTCCTCGCCCGCGAGGCTCTGTTGAGCAACAGCCTGAAGGCCGTCGAGGGCGCGGTTGCAGAGCGTGGTGTCGTCGCGCGTCACACCCATCGCAACGCCTCGCGGACGGCCGGAGCCGCTGCCGCTCGCGTAGGCGCCGTCACCTTCCACGGGCGAGCCGCACGGGTTGGCAGGGCGCGTCAACGCCCGCCTCCAGCGCTGCGCGGAGTGAGACTCGTCGACCCGGCGCGCTGCGCTGCGCGTCGCCGTCCTCTGGGGCCCGTCGCCGGCCGACTCGCGGGCCGTCGCGTCCTGGACGAACGCTCCGCCGAACCCAAGGGCGTCGCGCGGGCCTCAGGGGGCGCTCGATGACCCCGCAAGCGCGCGTCGCCGCGGCCGCCGCCAAGACGCCGGCCGAGGAGAGCGACCTCCCGGGCGTGAACCCCGTACTCGTCGCCGGCGCGGCGGACGTGGAAGGCGCGAACCGTAACGCGCGCGCGCTCGAGCCGGAGCCAGCCGCTCCGGCGAGTGGCGTCGCGCCTTTGGAGGGCGCCGAGTGGTTCCGCCGGGCCACGCGTGGTCGGGATCGGCCACTCGCGACTCGCGCGCAGCCGAAGGAGCCGCGCGACAGGCGCGAGGATGGCTCACAGTGTCCCCCGGGCGCGACCAACTCGGAGCAGCCAGGATGACGACGCACGACGTTCCCGTGGTCCTGACGGTGGCCGAGACAGCTGAGTTGCTCCGCCTATCCGAGCGCACTGTGCGCAAATTGCTCGCGGACGGTACGCTGCGCGCCCGACGGATCGGGCGCGCGGTCCGCGTCCTCGGCGCGTCGGTGGTCGAACTGCTCGGCGAGCCTACGCGCCGTGAGGAGCCGCCGGCGGCTACTGCGCCTCCGCCGCGTTCGACTCTCTGGCGGCAGGCTGAGCAAGCGTTGCAACGGCAGCCGCGGCGACGCTTGCCGGGACGTGCCGCGCGTACCTCGCGCTCGTGACCATGAGAGAGTCGCCGATGAGCGACGCGACAACCGACAGGGCGACGCCGTTGCGCGCGAGCTGACTCGCGTAGGCGTGCCGCAAGTCGTGCGTCCGCACGCCGACCGTCTCGCCGTCGGCGATCGGTAGTCCGGCCGCCTCGGCGGCGCGGCGGAATGCGCGCTGCACCGTGCTCTTGCTGCGGCCCTTCCCGGGCAGCACGTAGTCCGTGCCGCGCAACTGCGCGACGCGCTCGCCGCGGAGTTCGAGCAGGAGGTCGCGCGCTCGCGGCGTCGTCGGCACCACGCGCGACTTGCCCGACTTGGAGCGCGCGACCGTGACCGACGAACAGTCCGGCGCGACGCGCTGCCACGTCAGTTCCAGGAGTTCGCCGAGGCGCAGCCCGAGGTCCGCGAGGAGCGTCAGCGCGACCCGCTCTCGTGGTGACGCATGGCCCAGGATGTTCTCTACGTCCGCCGCCGTCAGCACGACCGGCTCGAACGTCTGTGCGCGCGCGAGCTTCACGCGCAGCACCGGGTTGGCTGTCGCGGAGCCAGCGTCCACGGCCGCGCGCATCATCGCGGAGATCGACGCGGCCACGCGTGCGCAGGTAGCGGGCGACACGGCGTCCGGCCCGCTTCGTAGCGCTGCGAGGTACGTCTCGACGCGGCGCGTTGTGACCTCGTGCAACGCGATGTCCGCCACGCTGGCCGCGAAGCCGCCGACGCGCTGCTCGTCGCGCTCCGACGCCGTCGGCTCGCGGCGGCGCTTCGTCGGCGCGGTCGGGTGGCCCTTGAACTTGCCGAGCAGATGCGACGCCACGTTCTCGGCATGCGCCGGCGCGACCCGCGCGCGGAACGTCGGAAGGAACTCGTCGATGACGAAGCGGCGCACCGACACGGCGCGCACGCCGCGCTCGATGTCCTCGGCTCGTGCACCCGTCACCACCGCTAGCAGTCGCTCGGCCTCTTCGTAGCCTTGGGCGTCATCGCGATTCGCCGCGCGGCGCTGCACGAGCCTCCCGGTGGCGGGGTCGCGGAACTGGATGAACAACTTGCCGGGACGTCCGGCGCGCGTGAACACCGACCCGCCCCACGCGCGCCGCGTCCGCTTCGCCTTCGTGTCGCCCTTGCGCTTCGCCCGCTTCGTACCCTTCGCGGGCTTCGTCGTCGCCTTCGTCATCGCGGCCGCTCCTGCCCTTCGCGGGGCTCGTTGCCGAGCGGCTGCTCGCTCGACAGACTGACACGCTACTGTCTGCCATATAAGCTGACAAGATCTCAAACATGAGGCTATGATCTCAGACTGTAAATCTGGCGGCTTATGCCTGCGGTGGTTCGAATCCACCACCACCCACCATCGCGCGTAAAGCGTTGAGATAGAGCCTGTTACGGCGCTGAGGCGACTTGCCGATCCCGCAGGATCGCGCGCCCTTCCCGCCCGCCTGCCGGGCGTTCCGCGCCGTGGCGACCACGCGGCCCTCGGCCCGACGCCGCCCGTCCTGGCGCCGCCGACGCGGCCGGGCGCCACGTCCTGCTACGCTCCCGACGTGGACGCGCCCCGTCGCCCCGCCCGTTGGTCGCCGCGCGTGACGCGCGTCGTCGTGCGGACGCTGCTCGTCGTCGCGTGCGTGGCGTTCGTCGCGTGGCCGACGTGGGAGTTGGGGTCCTTCCACGGCTCGCTCGGCTTGGTGGCGCGCCCCCCGTCGTCGCCCTTCTTCCAGCGCGTAATCGCTGCGCGAGCGGGAGGCCGCGGCTGGCGTTGGTGGGAGCGTCGCAGAGGCGCGTCCTTCCCGGCTGCGCGCGTCCCGCTCGCGACGCTCGCGGCTCTCGCCGCCCTCGCCGCCGTCCTGCCGCCGCACGTCCTCGCGTCGCTCCTGCGCCGTCGCCGCCCCGGGCCGTCGCCCGCGGAGCCGGACGCGCACGCGCCCGCCGTCCCGGTCGGATCGGCGCCGTCGCGCGAGCTGGCGGGTTCCGCCTCCCGTACCTCCCGCAGCGAGTAGGGTCCCCGGGCACCCCCGGACCCCGGGGGAGAGGTTCGGAAGACGCCCGCCTTTCCGCGGGAGGAGTCCCACCGTTTCCCCGCGCGGGGAGCGGATCACGAACTCGGCAGGACGCGCGCTCGGCGCGGGAGGGCGGTCTCGGTGGAGACGATCGACCGGCGTGCCCCCTGCGCGTGGGCGGCCGGTCGCCCGGCGACGTAGCCTGTCGCGATGCCGCGCGCGTGGGTGTCGGTCCTGGGGAGGCGCGGCGTGCGGAGCGCGCAGCGTTCCGGGAGAGCTCCCTCGGTGAGGCCCGGGTTGTCGTGTCGGACCTGCGCTCGAGGGGCGACGCGATGAGCGGCGGGTACCGGGCGCTCCTGCGCGAGAACGCCGACTTCCGCCGGCTGTGGCTCGGGCAGGTGGTCAGCCTGCTCGGCGACTGGTTCAACCTCGTCGCGACATCGACGCTGATCGAGTCGCTGACGGGGTCCGGCGCCGCGGTGGGGCAGTTGTTCGCGCTGCGCATGCTCGCGCCGTTCGTCGTGAGTCCGCTCGCGGGAGTCGTCGCGGACCGCTTCGACCGGCGCCGCGTGCTGCTCGTGACGGACGTCCTGCGCGCTGTCGTGGTGCTCGGGTTCCTGCTGGTGCGCGATCGCGGCGACGTACCGCTGCTCTACGTGCTCACGTTCGTGCAGCTCGCACTCTCGGGCTTCTTCTTCCCCGCGTACCGTGCGGTGCTGCCGGACCTGGTGCGTCCGCACGAGCTCGGCGCCGCCAACGCCCTCGGCGCCGCGACGTGGTCGACGATGCTCGCGCTCGGCGCGGCGTGCGGCGGCTGGTTCGCGGGGCGCTTCGGCGTCTCCTCGGCGTTCGTCGTCGACGCCGCGACGTTCGTCGTCTCGGCCGGTCTCCTCGCGCGCATCGCGACGCCGTCGCAGTCCGGAGCGGCGGCGGCCGGGCGCGGCGTCCGCGGTGCGGTGCGCGACTACGCCGACGGGCTCGGCTACCTGCGCGCGCACCGCGACGTGCTGTTCGTCGCCCTGCACAAGACGGCGAACGCGCTCTGCGTCGCGGGCGGATTCCAGGTCGTGCAGACGGCACTCGCACAGCGCGAGTTCGTGATCGGCAAGGACGGCAGCACGGGACTCGGCCTGATCTGGGCCGCGGTCGGGATCGGCACCGGAGTCGGTCCCATCGCCGTGCGACGCATGCTCGGGGACGAGCCACGGCGCCTGCGCCGCGCGCTCGCAGTGTCGTACCTCTGCTCGTCGCTCGGGCTCGCGACCGTCGGCATCGCCGCGTCGTTCCCGGTCGTCCTCGTGGGCGCGCTGCTGCGCGGCATCGGCGCCGGCGTCGGATGGGTGTTCTCGACACAGCTCCTGCTCGTGCTCGTGCCCGGGCGTGTGCGCGGGCGCGTGTTCGCCGCGGAGTTCGCGCTCCTCACCCTGGCGAGCGCCGCCGGCTCGTGGCTCGCGGGCCGCGGCATCGACGTCCCGGCGCTCGGCACGCGCGGCGCGCTCTTCGTGATGGCCGCCGCCGCGCTGATCCCGGCGGCACTCTGGACCGCGTGGACGCTGCGTCACCCGGAGGGTGGCCCACCGCGCGACTGAGAGAGAGCGCGTGCGCGTCTCAGTACGTGCGCGGCGACAGCCAGTAGAGCGCGCCGACGTGCAGGCGATCGCCGACGAGGCAGAACGTCCACGCGGCGGCGCGCGCGTTCGCGTCACGCACCTCGTGCGCGGAACTCGTCGGCGCGTCGACCGTTGCCGCCGCCGCGCACGTGAGCACCCACGCACGCTCGCCGGGGTCGACCGGACTCGATGTCCACACGCCGCCCGGGCGCGGGGGAAGTTCGTACTCGAGCGCGCACACGACCGCGGTGCCCGGGATCGCCTGCGACGGGTCCGCCGGTCTGCGCACGGCCGCCGCACACCTCTCGAGTGCGTCCCGCAGCGCCTGCGCGGACGCGAGGCGCGCCGGGACGCGCACGAGCTCCGCCTGCGCGCGCGCCGCGGCCGCGCGCGCGCGGAGCTCGTCGTGCTCCGCCGCGAGCAGCGCCCGCTCGCGCGCGGCGGCGTCGTCCCCCGACCTCGCGCGCGCGGCGAGGAGCAGGGCGAGGCCGCCCACGAGCGCGGTCGTCAGCACCAGTACGGACACGGTGACGATCTGGGCGGGCTTCACGTCCGACGCGACTCCTGGGCGCCGGAGCGCAGCGCGTGGAGCCGCGCGGCGACGTCGGCGAGGTGCTGCGACGTCTCCGCGGCGAGCGGCGCCGCCGTCCGCTCGGCGCCGGTGCGCAGGACGATGTCGACGTCGGCGGCGACGTCGCGGATCACGGCGGCGAGACGTGCCGCGTCACGCCGGTGCAGCCGCAGCGCGAGCGACCGCGGGGCGCCGTCGTCGCCGACCACGTGCAGGGTCGCCGCGTCGCCTTCGACCTCGAGGCGTTGCACGAGCGAGGACGGCCAGGTCTCGACGTGCTCGGCCGGGCGCGGGTAGCCCGAGGCGAGCAGCGGGAGCGCAGCGAGCGCCGCGGCCCACGGTGTCGGACTCCCGAGTGCCAGCGTTCCGCCGAGGATCGCCGCACCGCAGAACAGCGCGGTCTCGAAGCCTCTCGCGGCGTGGCGGGCGAGGAGCAGCTCCCCGCCCGTCGCGTGCAGGTCCGCGTGGACCCACGGCGCGAGGAGTCGCAGGACGTCGCGCTCCTCGCGCCGGACGCGCACCGCGACCCGCCCGCGCTGCTCCCGAACGTGCGCGCCGGCGCGCCAGCGATCTGACAGCCACGGCACCGCGGCCAGGAACCACAGGATGACGGCGGCCACGCGGAGTCCGCGCGCGGGAGCGCCGGCGACGCTCCAGGCCAAGCCCCCGGCGACGAGTGCGCCGAGGCTCAGCGCGGCGCCGGCCAGCGTCGCGGGCGCCGAGCGGTCGGACGGCACCAGCCCCGGCAGTCCCGCGAGGGCGCGCCGTGGCACGGCCGGCCGCTCCGGCACCGGCGCGGTGGTCAGCCCGGGCGCCGCCGCGTCGAGCGCCGCGACCAGCTTCGCCATGTTCCAGGACGCGAGGTGCAACTCGAGCGGCGGTTGCTGTGCGTCGCAGGGGTGCAGCAGGATGCGCCGCCCGTCCACTTCCGCGCAGCAGAACGCGTCGAGCGGGTGCCGTCGCGTGGAGCGCGTGACGAGTTGGACGACGACGATGGCCAGCGCGAACTGCGACACCAGCGACGCGAGACTCGGGGCCCACGGCAGCGCGCTCGCGAGCAGCGCGCCGAACGCCGCCGCCGCGACCCACAGCAGCGCGGCCGCGGTGATCGCGAGCGGCGAGACGGACGCGTGCTCGCACACCAGCTCGTCGTGCTCCACCGCGACCGTCCACGCGCCGAACGTCGCAGGGAGTCGCCTGGGGCCCGGCGGCTCGGCAGCGGGCGGAGACCGGTGCTGCGGTTGGGCGTCGCTCCGTTCCACCGGCGCAGGATAGACGCCGCCGCGGTGGTCTCCGCGTGTGCGTAGCATCCCGCCCATGGGAGCGCGCGTCGTGCTGCACCTCGACATGGACGCGTTCTTCGCTTCGGTCGAGCAGCGCGATCGTCCCGAGCTCCGCGGTCGCCCCGTGCTGGTCGGGCACGACGGCCCACGCGGTGTGGTGGCCGCGGCGTCGTACGAGGCGCGCGTCTACGGCTGCCGCTCCGCGATGGCGATGTCGGTCGCGAAGCGCCGCTGCCCGGACGCCGTGATCGTGCCCGTGCGCCACCACGACTACGCTGAGGAGTCGCGCCACGTCTTCGCGATCCTCGAGTCGGTCGCGCCCGTGGTGGAGCCGCTCAGCATCGACGAGGCGTTCCTGGATCTCACGGGGACCGAGCGCGTGCTGGGCCCGCCCGTCGGTGTGGCCGAGATGCTGCGCGCGCGCATCCGCGCCGAGCGGCGGCTCACGGCGTCGGTCGGCGTCGCGCCGAACAAGTTCCTCGCCAAGCTCGCCTCCGACCTGCGCAAGCCGGACGGACTCGTCGTGGTGGACGCCGACCGCGTCCACGAGCTCCTCGACCCGCTTCCGGTCGAGCGTCTCTGGGGGGTCGGGCCGGCGACTGCGGCCGCCCTGCACGCGGCGGAGCTGCGGCGGATCGGCGACGTGCGCGCGCGGAGTCGCGAGGACCTCGAGCGCCGCTTCGGGCGCCTCGGCACGCATCTGCACCAGCTCTCGTGGGGACGCGACGAGCGGCCCGTCGTCCGCGACGGCGAGGCGCGCAGCATCGGCAGCGAGTGCACGTTCGAGGTCGACGTCGAGGAGCCGGCCGAGGTCCGGCACGTGCTCGACCGGCACGCCGAGGAGATCGCCGCGCGACTGCGGCGTCATCGCCTGCACGCGCGCACCGTCACCGTGAAGATCCGCTACGGCGACTTCGAGACGATCACGCGCTCGCACGCGCTCGAACACGCGACCGACGGCACGCGCGAGCTGCGCGACGCCGCGCGCGCTCTCTTCGACGCGTGGGTCGAGCGCTCGTTCCGCCCCGTGCGGCTGATCGGGGTGACGGCGTCGCGCCTGCTCCAGGGAGCGGGCCAGCTCGACCTGTTCTCCGCGCCGGAGGCGAGACGCGACGAGGCGCTCGACCGCGTGGTCGACGGCATCCGCGAGCGCTTCGGCCGCGGTGCGATCCGGCGCGGTTCGTGAAGACGTTGTCGCAGCGGGCGTCGCGTCCGATCCTCGCGGTCGTGACGGACCCTGCTCCTCTCCGGTGCCGGCGGCTCCTGCCCGCGGTGCTGCTGCTTGCGGCGCTCGCGCTCGCCGCGTGCAGCTCGTCCGCGGAAGCCACGTGGATCGCTCCCGGGATCGGCCGAGTCCCACCGCCGCCGGCGGCGCCGGGGGAGTAGGGTCGGTGCTGCACCTCGCGTCGGCCAGCGATCCCGCATGGACCGCGCGCGCCCTCGAGCGTCTCGACGACGTGCTCGTGGATCACGCGCACTGCGAGAAGAAGGCGGCGTCCACGGCCGTCAACCTGATCTTCCGGTACGGCGATCGCCCGGAGCTGATGGCGCCGCTCTCGGCGCTGGCGCGCGAGGAGCTCGCGCACTTCGAGGAGCTCCTCGACGTGCTCGCGCGCCGCGGCATCGCGTTCCTGCGTGTGCACCCGACCGACTACGCGCCGCGGCTCCACGCCGCGTGCCGCGGCACGGAGCCGGAGCGCCTGCTCGACACGCTCCTCGTCGCCGCGCTCATCGAGGCGCGGAGCTGCGAGCGGATGCGGCTCCTCGCCGTGGCGCTCCCCGACCACGGCGACACCGAGCTCGGACGGCTGTACGCGGGCCTGCTCGCCGCCGAGGCGCGACACCATGCGACGTACGTCGAGCTCGCGCAGCGCACAGGGCTCTTCCGCGACGACGCGGTCCGCGAGCGTGCCGCGGAGCTCGCGCGTCACGAGGCCGAGGTGCTGGCGCAGCTTCCGCCCGGTCACCAGCTCCACGCGGGCTGAGCCGGATCGGCCTCGGCGAGGCTCCGCGACCCTGACGGAGCGTGGGGCGCGACCCTCACGGGGCGTGGGGGAGGTCCCCGCAGCGGGACGTCCACCTGGACAGGGCGGGGTCCGGGGCGAGCGCGCTCGCGGGCGGCCCGGGCGGGCGACCGCCCGGCTCCCGCCGGACGACCGCGCGGCCGGCCGGGCTCGCGGAGAGTCCCGTCGGAGCCGCTCCGTCGCGAGCCCGGTCGGCGTCCGGCACGCGGCGCGTCAGGACAAAAGTTTGGCAGCCCCCGGGGGGTTCCCTACAGTCTCGGGGTTTCGCGCCGGTCCGGCGCTCCGATTCCCCGTCGGGAGGCTGCCGGCCCGGTTCCACCGGGCCCGGCGATGTCGCATCCGGCGCCAGGGGGGCGGTGCACCGAGCGGGCGTAGCTCAATGGTAGAGCGGTAGCCTTCCAAGCTACTTACGAGGGTTCGATTCCCTTCGCCCGCTCCAGTTAGCGGGTCGTCGGGGCGGGCTCGTGAGGCGTGCGGCGGGCCCCGAGCGTGCACGAGGAATCAAGGCGTCAGTCACCCGGAGTCGAGCGGCGTGCTCGTCGGTACGGGGTGCCCGGAGCGTTGCTGCCGTAGCTCAGTGGTAGAGCACCTCCTTGGTAAGGAGGAGGTCACGGGTTCAAGCCCCGTCGGCAGCTCCAGGCGACCCGGACCGGCGCGAGGCGTCGCGGCGGAGGATGGAGAACGGAAGATGGCGAAGGAGACGTTCGTCCGCACCAAGCCCCACGTCAACGTGGGCACCATCGGTCACGTGGACCACGGCAAGACGACGCTCACCGCGTCGATCCTGCGGTGCCTCGAGCACAAGGGGCTCGCGAAGTTCAAGGAGTACGCGGAGATCGCGAAGGGCGGCACCGTCCGCGACGCGAGCAAGACGGTGACGATCGCCGCCGCTCACGTCGAGTACGAGAGCGAGGGCCGTCACTACGCGCACGTGGACTGCCCGGGTCACGCCGACTACGTGAAGAACATGATCACGGGTGCGGCGCAGATGGACGGCGCGATCC
>CALKVK010000033.1 GCA_937996235.1 uncultured bacterium
GGACAGACTCCTCCCCCTCAAGCGGGGATGTGTCCACGAAACCGGGGCAGGCTCACCGCGCGGTCCCTCTTCAGTCTGACGCCAACAGCAACACAGGAGTGCGGGCGAGGATCTGGGCGCGCGCGTGGGCGTCGCTCCGGCGTGCCGGGACGCGAGGCCGCCGCGCTGGCGACCGCGGCACGGGCAGCGGCTCCCGAAACGAGAGCATGCGGTGTCGCAGAGTCGTTGACACGTCCCACCGCGCGACCGCTGGAGAACCCCCGCCCCGGCCAGCTCGCCGCGAAGCGAGCTGACTCGTCGAGCAGCGTGGTAGGCGCGATCGGTGCCGTCCCCTGAGTGGACGGTTGGCTGCGAGCGGTGCTCGAGCCGCCCCCGGCGACGTCGTGGTGACCGAAGACGAAAGGGAGAGCCGCGACGGCGGCCCTCCAAGGCGTCATGCCGTCCACCCACTGCAGGCGGGCCGGTACGCGCAGGAGCCGCACATCGTGACCGCCGCCTGCGTCGGAATCGGCAAGCGCCCCTCCTCCGTCACCTCGCGCATCGCGAGCAGCGTCGCCGGCACGACGCAGCCCAGTCGCCTCAGATCCGCCTCGCGGGACTCGGCCGTCACGCGGACGGCGTTGTCCACGACCTGCGGTTCCTTCGTCTTCACGAGGTGTTGCCAGGCCCAGCCCGTCACCGGCTCACCTCCTGCGATCTCGAGCCCCCGCGTCAGCGCGAGCTTCTGTAGATCGAGCGGGTCGAGCACGGCGTCAGGACTGGGCTTGGTCGCCGTTACCTTGAAGTCGATGACGTGGATGCCGTCCTCGCGGCGGATCACGAGATCGGCGTACCCGAGCAGCGGCAGCTCGATCCCAGGGAACTCCGCGCGCACGGCGACCTCCACGCCGAGCACTTCCCCGCGGAGTGGTTCGACGTCGAACCAGTGGTCGAAGAGCCGTCGCAGGCGCTCGAGGCTCGTCGCGCGATCGAGGCGGCCGTACCGGATCGGCACGGCGGACTCCTCGACGAACCAACTCGCCTCCATCAGCTCATGGGTGTCCCCACGGTCGGGCACGGCACCGTCCCGAACGCCCCGCAGGTGATGCGCCAGCGCCTCGTGGAGGACGATGCCCTCCACGAGTGCCACCGGCGTGAACTCGGGCGGGACGCCCGTCCTGCGGAACCACCAGGCGAGTTGGCAGGCGTGGAACGAGCGGATGCTCGAGACCGACCACGACCTCATGCCGCCTCCTCGATCAAGGCGTCGATCAGTCGCGAGAGATCGTCGCGCGTGCAGGCACGCAGCGGGACGCCGACGAGCCGCTCGCAGATCTCGCCGACGGTCTCGGCGTCGAGGTTGCGCTCGCGGGCGATCTGACGCAGGAACTGCTTCTGCTTCGCCGTCGGCTCCGGCGTGGGCCGCCCGAGCGCGCGTCGAGCGCCTTCGTGGCCGTTGCGCGGCTGCTCGCGACCGTTGCCGTTCTGCGCGACCGTGACCGGCGGCTCCAGCAACTGCGACTGGATCGCCGAGCGGGCCACGAGCAGCAGCTCGCGGGTCTTGTCGCGGATCTCCTCGGCGCTGTGGAGCTCGAGGCCTGCGGCCTCGATGTCCGCGCCGATGGTCCGGTTCTCGTACTGGCTGGTCGTGCTCCGCTTCTCGGCGAGATGCACGCGGATCGTGACGGGCATGGGGTCTCCTCTGGAACGCAGCGAGGCGCGGCCTCCGGGGAGACCGCGCCTCTCGCTGCAGGGGTTGGGGGGGATGTGGTCAGCGGACGGCGAGCAGAGCTCCGGCCACGCGGCTGAGCTCCGCGCGATCGGCGGCGTACGGCAGGGTCTTCGCCACGGACGTGAGCCCGTTGACGACGCCCCAGGTGCTGAGATCGCCGGGGTTTTCGGGGAGGAACACGGCGTCGACGACCTCCGCCGCCAGCCGAGCCGGCACGCGGAACTCGCGCTGCAGCCGCGTCAGCGCCGCGGCGTGGTCGCCCTTGGCGACGAAGTCCGCGGTCGCGGCCCGGTCGATCAGGCGGAGCTCGAGCGGGCTGACCGTGTTGGCGATCGCGCGCAGCTCCTGATCGAACTCCCGGAAGAGCTCGCGAGCCTGGCTCGTGTGGCGTGCCTGTCGTTCGACCACGCCCTGCGCGCCCCAGATCAGGAAGTTCCCGCAGACTTCGCGGAAGAGGAAGGTCGCGAAGCCGAGGCTCTTCGCACCGACTTCGCTGTTGTAGACGAGCACGCCCTTGCGCAGACCGCCGAACGCCGCACCGCAGCTCTCCTCGCTGAAGAAGAACGCGAAGCTGTCGCGGTCGCTCCGGAAGAGCGCCGGCTTCGGGTTGCCGAGCGCGTTGGTGCCACGCTCGTCGGTGTTGATGGTGGGGAGCGCGGGAACGAAGCCACTCGGGAGCAGCCAGCGATCGACCGCCTCGTACAGCTCCGCGTCCCAGACGCGCTCGTAGCGATCGGACGTGACGGCCCGCAGACGGTCCCCGTCCGTGAGACCGATCTTGAAGCGCCGGGTGCGCTGGAAGCACTGGTTCAGCACGGCGGCGCGGGTCTGCGGCTTCAGCCGCTCGAGCAGCGGCATCGGCGCCCTGGCGAGGGACGCCAGCTGACCGAGCGGGTAGTGCGCGAGCGCGAGCGTCTCGTCACCGAAGTGGACGCAGTCCTCGCCGAAGTGGATCTCGAGGTCGCGAGCGGCAACCTCGCGGCAGCGTCGGCGCTGGTCCTCGGCATCGTGGCGGATCGCCTCGAAGGAGGCGAAGTGCTCCTCCGCCGGACGGCGGAACAGCTCGTCGTGGGCGTGGGTCAGGACTCGTTCGTGCATGCGTGTGCTCCTTGGTGGCGTGGTGGGTGGATGGGGTGGCACGGGGACATCGCGATCCGGCCTCGATGACGGTGGGTCGCGAGCGTGACGCGCGGAGCCGCGTCCACGGCTCCGCGCGATCACACATCCGGGGGCGCCTCCGCTCGGACGCGGTCGAGCGCTCGGCTGTGCCGGGGCGGCCACAGGACCGCCCCGGCTCGCGTCGGTCTACGCGGCGGCGCGTTCGGCACGTCGCGCGCGCATCCAGTCGGAGGCGGCATCGAACGCCGCGTCGGCCAGACGCAGCACGATCACCATCGCGATCGCCTGGAGGGCGCCGGTGCCGATCCGGCGGCCCGTCTCCGACAACTGCTGCTTGGTCATTCTTCGCTCCATGGGTTGTGTGGCCGGGGGCCACGGGGTGGTGGGGGAGGGAACGGCTCGTCCGCGCGGCGTCGCCTGCGGAGCAGCCGCGCCGCCGCTGCCGAGAGCAGCACGGCGTCGACGCCGTCGAGGAGCCCGATCCCGAGCGCGATGCGCCGTCCGGACTCGGTGCGGCGCACCTGCAGCACGATCAGGACACCGCGTTCGAGGAGGCGCTCCGCCAGCTCGAACGCCGCCTCGGCAAGCGCCGTCATCTCATGAGCCCGCGATCCGCGAGGGACACGTAGCCCTCCCAGCCGCAGATCACGTGGTCGAGGACTCGGATGCCGACGAGTTCGCCGGCGTCGACGAGCCGTCGGGTGACGTCGAGGTCGTCCGCCGACGGCGTCGGGTCTCCCGAGGGGTGGTGGTGGACGAGCACAACCGCGGCGGCGGACGCGCGGATCGCGGGCCGGAACACCTCGCGCGGGTGGACCGGCGAGGACGTCAGCGTCCCCTGGGAGACCAGCACGGTCCGCACCACGCGGTGCTTGCCGTCGAGCAGCACCACGTGGAACTGCTCGACCTCGAGGTCGCGCAGTCGCGGTCCGTAGTGCTCGTAGACGGCTCGGGAGGACGCGAGCGCCTGGCCCGGTTGCAGCGGCTCGGCGGCGTGACGCACGGCCAGCTCGCTGACCGCAGCAACGCGCCGTGCCGCTGTCTCAGACAGCCCGTACTCGGCCGTCAGCTCCGCGACGTTGCGTCGACGCAGATCGCGCAGCGGCACGCCGACCAGGCGGCGCGCCGCACGGCGTCCGATGGCTGTGCCGAGGAGATCCTCGGTCGGGACGGTGTCGGGGCGGGAGGACAGGTCCATGGCGGCTCTCCTGGTGGAAGGACGAGCCGACGACGGACGGCCCGGAGGGGCCGGGGGGACCGCCTCAGCATCCTTGTCCCAGGATCTGGGCGCTTCTCGCCCCCGCCTGCGCCGTGGCGCGCTGCCCCGCCACGCGGCGACCCGCGACGCGCACGCGCCGTCACCACGGATCACGAGCCGGACGACGTGCTACCGGCCTCTGCGTCGATCTGCGCACCGGGCTCGACGGTCAACGGTGTGCTCGCGCTGGCGCTTTGCCCATGGCTCTCGCGCATGCGCTTCCGCAGGCCCGGAGTGCGTTCCGCTGCGGTCGCCGCGGGGAGAGTGCCGAGGAAGCCGCCCCCGGTAGAGATTGGGGGAATGTGATGTGGAGTGTGTGCGGAAGCTGCTTTACGGGTGTGATGGACCCAACCTCGGCCCACTCAGCGTAGCGGATGACGCAACAGCGAGTCTGCGCGAACGCCGCGCCGGGCGCGCCGGTTCGCGTCGCAGGACGGAGGAACCTCGATGCTCGCGTTCAAGGACTTCGCGCCGGCCCGTAGCAAGGCGGGCTGGATCAGCTCCCGGATCGAGAGCTTGGAAGCGGCGCTGGCGGCAGCGAACGCCTGGATCGCGGCCGAGGGCGTCGTCCCGATCCACGTCGAGACCGTGATCCTCCCGAACATGTGGGAGCCTGGCAAGCACGGACCGTCGGACCCGGAGACACAGTCGACCGCCAACGCGGGACTCGGGACCATCCGGTGGTATCAGTTCTTCCGCGTCTGGTACGACCCTACGTCCGCGCCGCGACGAAGCGGAACGTAGGCGCCATCGAGCACGCGGCGGGACGCCCGGTCGCCGAGGCGGCTGCTGCCGGGGAATGGAGATTTCCCGAGAGAAGCAAGGGACGGCAGCCGCTTTACGAGTGCGAACTCGACCTCGGCGGTCGCAGGATCGCAGACCGCGTCCGCTGCTGCAAGCGTGCGCGTCATTCCTCGCCCTGAACGCAGTGCGATCTACACTCGACGACGAGAGCAGGCGGGACACGAGGAGAACTCGATGACGAATTCGGTCGATGCGCTGGTCAAGGATCTGAACTCGAAGCTCGCCGCTGCGGTGGCGGCCGCGCACGCCGCCGGCCGCGAGAGCGCGCTCGCGGAGCTGCGCAGCGCGCTCGGGACTGCGAGTTCGGGCGGCCGCAGCGCCGGCGCGACGAAGACCGCGACCAAGAAGGCCGGCGCCGAGAGCGGCGGTACTGCGAAGGCGACGACGCCCGCAGGGAAGCGCAAGAACCCCTGGGCGAAGCTGACGCCCGAGCAGCGGCTCGCGCGCGTCAACGCCATCCGCAAGGGGCGAGGGTTGCCGCTCAAGACGGCGCTGTAGTCACTCCGGGCCTGGCGAGCGCGGCCGGGACGTAGAGCCTGCGCGCTCGCCAGACCCCACCACGGCGCGCCAGGTCTTCACGTCGCGCGCGCGCGGCGCCGCTGCCCGTGTCCGCATGGACGCTCCGTTGCCGAGTCCGTGAACACCTTCGACGACGACGGATTCGCCACTCTCCGCGATCGTCGAGTCGGCACGTGATTCGAAGAATCTGCGCCGCCCCCTTGCACAGACTCCGTGTGGGCGCATAGGATCTCTCTCGTTCGAGGTGGAAGTGCGCCGGGAACGTGATGCCCGGCGCGGATGCGTCACGCTGTGACGCGGAGAACGCAGAGAGAGAGGGCTGCCGACGGTCGATCCCAGGGGATTCTCGTCCCTGCCACGGGGATCGTGTCGTCGCTGCCGGCGCGCGCGAGCGCGGGAGGGTCCGGTGCGTGGAGTGAGGAGACTGCGGGGGCGGCTGAGCTGGACGACGGGCCTGCTCGGCCTTGCGGGAGTCTTCGGACTCGCGCTGTTGATCTGGCCGGAGTCGAGCGCCTCCGCCGCGGACACGGCCGCCGCGGACGCGGCGGCCATCGTGCGCAGCGTCGCGGGCCGACACCGCAAGGCGATGGCGATCGACGATCTCTACGCGCTCGACACGGCCGCGTCGCGCCTCGCCGTGGTGGACCTCGCCGACGACGGGGACGACGCAACAGCACTCGCCGCGATCGCCGTGCTCTGCCGCGGCGACTGGCAGGGAGCGCGCGGGCACCTGCAGCAGATCGTCGCCGACGACGAGCGCAGCGACGTCGTGCGCAGCGCCGCCCTCGTGGCGCTCGTCGATCGCACGAACGGTGACGGCGACCACTGGTCGGACATCAGCACGTTCGTGACTGCGAACACGCGCTCGGGAGGCGCTGTCCGGGCCGCAGCCCGCGCCGCCGGCCACAAGCACTGGCCGACGGAGGTGAGCGATGAGTAGGTCACGCACTGCGCTCGCTCTCCTCGCGGGCCTCGTCCTGAGCGCCCTTGCACCGCGCGCGTTCGCCGCCGACACGGATGGCGACGGCCTCGAGAACGCGTTCGAGGCCGCCTACGGCACGAACGGGGGCCAGGCCGACACGGACGCCGACGGCTGGAACGACTACGACGAGATCTTCGTGTACGGCACGGACCCGACGCTCGCCGACACCGACGGCGACGGGACGAACGACCCCAGCGACACCGCCCCACTCCACGCGCCGAGCGGGGATCGCGACGGCAACATCGCCATGACGCACAGCGGCGGGCCGACGTCCGACCTCTGGGCGCCCTCGGGCGAGAGCCCGCAGGACGGCGTCGGCGTGTACGTTCACAATGGCGCGCTCGTCTACAGTGCCAGCGTAGCTGGTGCGCGCGGCGTGAAGCTACCGTTCGGCTTCAGCCTCGTGTACGTGAGCCAGTCGTCCTACAACGGCTTCGTCGGCATGGACTGGGTCTCGATGCTCGATCTCCAGTACACGGAGCAGGGCAGCGGCGACGTGGACATGCTGTTCCCCGACGGCATCACGCGCACCTGGGTGAAGAGCGGCAGCAACTACATCACGCCATCGTTCCACTACGACGATCTCGTGAAGACGTCGACCGACCACTTCACGCAGACGACGCCACTCGGCTTCCAGTACTTCTGGACAGGCGGGCGCCTCGCCAGCGTGCAGGACCCTCACGGCAACTCGATCTCGCTGACGTGGTCCTCGGGCCAGATGACGCAGGCGACCGACAGCCGCGGCGCGAACCACACCTTCGACTACTACTCGGCGACGGGCCGGCTGAAGCAGATCAACATGGCCGACGGCCGCGTGTGGAAGTTCGAGTACACCGAGACCGGCCAGCTCTCGCGGATCACCGGACCCACGACGACGACGTTCGCGACGGGGATCGTCTGGGACTTCCGCTACACGAACGGCTCGACCAACAGCAGCCTCAACGACAACATGATCGCGGCCATCGACGGCAAGGGCCAGTCGTGGCTCGAGATGACGTACGACACCAGTGACCGTGTCGTCACGCAGAAGGTCGGCGAGGCCGACTTCGAGTTCGACTACACGAACATCGGCTCGCAGTCGGTGCAGGTGACCGACCGCGCCGGGAACGAGCGCATCTGGCAGTGGAACTCGACCACACTCGCGCGCAGCCAGCTCGACCAGAACAGCAACCGCAACGTGCGCACGAGCGATCCGACGAGCTGGACCACGGCGTGGACGCACGACAGCGACGGCTTCCTGGCGACGGTCACGTACCCCGAGGGCAATGGCGTCAAGTACACGCGCAACTCCGTCAAGCTCGTGACCGAGCGGCGGCGGAAGGCCGACATGGGCGTGGCCGACAGCTCCACGAACGACCTGATCGAGACGTGGGCCTACGACTCGAGCAAGAACTACGGCGTGACGAGCTACACGGACCCGGGGGGCCACGAGACGACCTACACGCTCGACAGCGTCGGGCGCCCGACCACGATCACGTACGAGACGATCACGCACACCACGCCGAACGTCACGGTGCAGGAGTCGATCGCGTACAACGGCGATGGGACCGTGGACACGCGGACCGATGGCGAGGGCAAGGTCACGAAGTTCGACTACTACACCACGCCGACGGCCAAGCTCGGCCGCGTCCACTACAAGACGGTGGACTACGGCACGGGCACGCTCAACCTCCAGACGACGTACGACTACACGGACTGGGGCGACGTCAAGCAAGTCATCGACCCGGAGGGGGACCAGACCGACTACACCGTCGAGGCGTACGGCAACGTGACGCAGGTGACGGGTCCCTCCGCCCTCGGCTACATCACGAAGTACACGCACGACGGCAACCTGAACGTCACGGTGCGCCAGGTCAAGAACATCGACGAGAACGGGACGGCGCTCACGACGCCGTCCTACTGGCGCACCGAGTACACGTACACCGTGATGGACAAGCTGACGCAGCTCAAGGAGTGGAAGAGCACGTCCACGACGCGCGTCACGTCGCTCTTCTACGACGACAACGACAACCTCTACCAGCGCACCGTCGACAACAAGCTCGTCGAGATGACCTACGACGAGCGCGACATGCTCTACCAGCGCGTGCGTGACCCCGGGACCTCCCCCGCGATCAACGCGACGGAGACGTTCACGTACGACGACAACGGCAACCTGGTCACGTACTCGGACCCGCGCAGCAAGACCACGACCTTCGAGTACGACGGCTTCGACCGGCGGACGAAGACGATCAACGCGCTCGGCGACTACGAGGTGACGGTGTACTGCAAGGACGGCATGGTGGCGGAGCGGTTGTCGTACGAGGAGGCAGGCGCAACGGACACCTTGGTCGCACACACGAAGATCACCTGCGACGAGCTACATCGCCACTGGAAGTACGAGTACGCGCTCCTGGGCTCGACGACGACCTGGGAGAGCGAACTGTTCGAGTTCGATAACAGGGGGCTCGTGACGAAGGCGACGAGCCGCCGCGGGAACGACGTCGTGTTCGCCTACGACGGCGCAGGCCGGCGGACGAGCGCGACCGACGACGTCGGGAACGTCACCTCGTGGGAGTACGACGACGACGGCAACGTGACGGCCGTGGACGAGAGCGAGGTCGTCCCGGGCAGCTCGAACCAGACGTTCCGCACGGAGTTCGAGTACGACGCCGTCGACCGCAAGACGAAGCAGACGGTGATCGACCGCACGAATTCGAGCAACACGAAGGTCACCGAGTGGAAGTGGAACAGCCGGAACGTCGTCGCGAAGACGATCGATCCGCTCGGCTGGACCACGACCTGCGAGCACGACGGGCTCGGTCGCCGCACGAAGGAGCGGCGCATGACGGACGGGTCGGGCGGCGAGATCGTCACCACCTGGACCTTCGACGACAACGACATGGTCACCGTGATGGAGGACGACAACGGGAACGAGACCACGTACGCGTACGACAAGCTGAACCGCCTGACGACGAAGACGTACGAGGACGCGACCACGGCGACCTACAGCTACGACGCCGCCGGCAACGTGCTCGAGATGATCGACCGGGCCGGGAACGAGATCGACCAGGCATTCAGCGACCTCAACCAGCTCACGGGCCGCACGATCACGCTCGCGACCGGCTTCGGCGGCGACACCGACGAGGACTTCGCCTACGACGCGCTCGGCCGGTTGACGCAGGCCTCGGACGATGACAGCATCGTGCAGTTCACGTACGACAGCCTGGGTCGGGTCCTGACCGAGATCCAGGGAAGCAACCCCCTGGGGGCGACCGGCAAGACCGTGACCTACACCGTGGACGCCGAGGGCAACCAGACGGAGATCGACTACCCGTCGGGCTTCGAGGCGCACCGCACCTTCGACGAGCTGAACCGCCTGACGCTGCTCGAGGACTCGAGCAGCAACGACATCGCGTCCTGGACGCGCTACGGCGCCGCCAACCGGCGCGACGTGCTCAGCTACGAGAACGGCACGACGACGACCTGGGGCTGGGACGGCTTCCGGCGGCCGACCACGATCACCCACGAGGACTCGGGCAGCAGTGAGTTCGCGGGGTTCACGTACGGCTGGGACAAGAACGACAACCCCACCTTCGAGGCGCGGAGCCACCAGAGCGGTAAGGGCGACGTCTACACCTACGACCGCGCGAACCGCCTGACGAAGGTGCTGCAGGACGTCGACGACCCCGCCAACGAGGTCGCGAACCCCGGCGCCGAGAGCTACGTCGACAAGGTGGAGTACAACATGGACGACGTGCTCAACTTCACGTCGCTCGTGACGACCCCCTACGGAGGCTCCGCCTCGACGGTCAGCTACTCGACCAACGCAATGAACGAGTACACGTCTGTGGGCGGCACTTCGCACACCTACGACGACAACGGCAACCTGGTCGACGACGGCACCTACGAGTACGTCTACGACGGCCACAACCACCTGATCGAGGTGATCGACCCGTCCGGCCCGACGACGATCGCGACCTACACGTACGACGCTCTCGGCCTCGGCCGGCGGAGCTCGAAGACGGTCGGGAGCGACACCACGCGCTTCGTCTACGCCAACCAGCAGTGCCTGGAAGAGTACGACGGCTCGGGGAACCTGCTCCGCCTCTTCGCCTTCGGGCAGGGGATCGACGAGGTCGCGATGATGGAGGCACCCGACGTCGCGGACGTGGACGGGGACCTGAACACGACCGAGACGAAGCGCTTCTACTACCACACGCAGCTCCTGGGATCCGTCACGCAGCTGACGGACCCCGACGAGGTCGTCGTCGAGAGCTACGACTACGGGCCGTACGGAGAGATCACGATCAAGGACATCGGCGGCTCGACGGTGTCGACGAGCCAGATCGGGAACCCGTTCACGTACACGGGGCGTCGGCTCGACGAGGAGTCGGGACTGTACTACTACCGAGCGCGGCACTATTCGGCGGAGCTGAAGAGATTCATTCAGCGGGATCCGCTGGAGTATGTCGACGGAGCGAATGCGCACATGTATGCGCAGGCCGGTCCCATTCTTCGCTCGGACCCGAGCGGTCAAGACGATAGAGCTGCCCTCGATGCCGCGCAGAAGATTGCCAACGCCATAGACGAGAGTGCAACCCCTCCACCCAGCGTGTTGGTGCCTTGGACGCAGGCACCAGTAGGCTGGGGTCAAACAATCGTGAGATCTAACCCCGAGAAGGGCAAGCCTGGCATCGTGAGTGTAACGATAGGCATTCAGGGGATGGACGGAATCGCCCCGGCGTGTGTGTGCGGAAGTGGTGCGAAAATGGCCGGGTTGATAGCTACCCTGCGCCACGAAGACAAACACTACGACAAGGCAGAGGCGGCCGGATTCAAACCGTTCAGCTCCGCGATGCAGGACCCAGAGCATGCTGATGCGCACGACGATAGCGCGGACGAGTTGGACCAGCTTGTCCTAGAGCTCACATCTCCATGGACCTGGATTGACGGAGTCTCGGAGCATGGCGATGTACTATGTCCTTGCGGATGCCGGGAGAGCTGGAACACATTTGCTGGAGACATGCGCAACGAGTCTGCGCAGGAGCGCGATCGCGCACGACACTATCGAAACCCCAGCGGGCCGATTGGGCCCAAGTGAGTTGCGCCGCATGCGGAGGCTAGCCGTTTCGATGGGTGCGCATGCGGCGGTTGTCTGCCTTGTCGCGGCCGTTGCTTCGTTGAGCGTCTGCGACGCAGCGCAAGCCGGTGACCGGGAGTGCTTCGAGTCCCAGTTGCGCGACATCAAGAAGTGCATTGGTCAACTTAGTAGCGGGCTCCGTGCAGAGGAGCATCTCGCTGTGAACGAGATCGCTCAGATCGGGCTACCGGCAATCAGGGTTGTGGCGAGGGAGGGAGGCTCTCTCGGCGGTGAGGCGTGGACTGTTTTCTCTCGCGCATGTGACGCTGCATGCCGACAGAGCGCAGAGCCCAGTGGAGTGGCGATTGAGCTCGTTGCGGCAGCACATCTGGCGGCGGGCCCGCACCGTAGTCGCCTCTTGGCTCTTGCGCAGCAGTTCGACGCGACGGCTGGACGCCCGCTCAGCCGCGATGCGGTGGATGCGAAGGTCCGAGAGTACCTGCTGGTTCGTGCGCAGCTTGGGTGCACGACGGGGAACGAGATTCCAGTTGCGCTTCTCGGCCACGACGCCGTCCCCGCAGTGCTGAGACTCATTCACGAGCCTGGTTTCGATCGACTTTCTGCATTTCGTGCGATCGAGTACCTCGCAGCACCAGATGACGTTCCCGCGCTGAGGAGGGTCCTTCTTGACGGGGAAACGCTTGCAGCGATTCCACTGCGCCGAGTTCACGAACAGGGGGTAGAGGCGGCGGAGGCGGCGTTGGTCGAGGCGGTTCTCCGCGGGCTCCTCGATGCTGACATTGCGTGGGCGCTCGCTACCGTCCGCGACCGCGATCAGGCGCTGCAAGCCATGCGGCGCTGGAGTTCACACGAGGCCGGGGCTGCCGAGTCTCAGCGAGCGGCGTTCGCTGATTTGGCGGCGAGCCTTGACGCCTACGAGTTCGTGCAAACTCTGGAGCGATGGGTCCTAGATGCAGTTAGCCCATACTACTTCACCACGGTAGTGTCAGCACTTGTGCATCTCGGAAGCACTCGTGGTGTCGAACTGGCAGTGCGGATGATCTGTGATCCACAGTCGGCTGGCCCTGACCTTGGGAGTGACCATGCTCCGGAGCGGGCGAGTATCTCCGGTGTGCGCACGCAGCGGCGGATTCCGCGTGACATACGCGTCTTCCAGAGGTTGGCCGCGGCGCGTATGGTTGCGGATATTGCCGGCCCCGACGCTGGGATTGTGGATACTAGGGAAGCGATGGCGGTGGCGGCCTCCGGTGCTTCAGACGCGAAGTGCCGACAACTATTGGAGGGCGCCGCAGAGGCGGCCCACGTATGGTGGGAGGCGGCCAGGGTCCAACTCGTGTTCGATCCGCAGGCTGGGACATGGTCGATGGCTCGATAGAGTCTTCGTGGCTGATCGACCAGTTCAGCGCGCTCTACGGTGACCGTTGCTGAGTCCAGAACGGTGCTGGGACGGGAGTCGGTTGATCCAGCGTGCGTCGCGCGGACGGAGCGTGTGTGGCGATGCGGTGACCCGAGGCGTCGCGATCCGGCAGTGCCTTGGCGGCTAGCGAGCGAGAGTCGGAGCCGTTGGCTCGTGCAGTGCGCGTCGGGGGCGGGGGGCAGTCTGTGTGCGTGGGACGCCGCGCAGCCACGGCTCAGGCAGCACCGCTGCAGTGCGCGGCGAGTGCAGGCGCAAGTGATTCGAGCAGCGTTTGGTTTGTGAAATCCATCGGCAGCAACCCAGTTCAAACTGTTAGAGGCAGCATGATAACAAGTGCTGGACGGTAAGTCAGGGGCGTGAGCGAGTGAGTAACCATGAAACGGAGGAGGCGATGCGGCATGGCAGGGCCCCAATGCCTCGGTTGATCGCTTCGGCCCTGATGCGAACACGCATTGTTGTTGTCCTCGTCGCTGTCATGACTTTCGCTGCGGCGTGGCGGACCGCCGGGGACGTGGCTCGGCGGGCGCTTCGCCCAGAGCCGCATGCCGGAGCAGCAGCAGCGAGCGCCTTCTTCTGCCCCATGTGCCCTGAAGTGCGCCGCGAGAGCCCCGGAATGTGCCCCGTCTGCGGCATGAGGCTCAGCCATCGGAGGGGAGCGATGACCGCTGTCGCGCCGCGGACGAGTCCCGGGCAACTGCGCGTCGCGCAGGCTAATGCCCGCAAAGAAGTGGTTTGTTTCGCGTTGCTCACGCGCGCGCTGCGCGCGGTCGGAACCCTGGATTACGCAGCGCCTGGAGTCACGCACATCAGGGCCAAGTTCGATGGGAGGATCGAGTCACTGATCGTTGATCGGAGCGGTATGAGCGTGGCCGCGGGCGACGTAATGGCGGTCGTCTACGGGCCGGACCTCGCCGCGGCACACGAGCAGTTGATCCTCGCCAAGCGGCGACTCGACGAAGCGGAGAGCCGCTCGTCCGTGGCGGCCGTCTCGCGGGCAGCACCGCTGGTCGCGATCGCTGCGACACAGTTCCGGCGGTGGGGCTTCCCGGAGTTCCAGATAGAGCAGCTCTCGCGGTACGACGCTCCGACGGACACGGTGGAACTCCTCGCGCCGACTGACAGTGTGGTCACTGCGAAACATGTCTCTGTCGGGGACTACGCAGCGGAGGGGACGCCGCTCTTCGACCTTGCGGATCCCAGCCAGACGTGGCTCGTCGTGTCGATCTTCGAATCCGATCTTCCGTCTGTGCGCGAAGGCCTGGTCGTTCGCGCGACGACCGACGCCGTTCCGGGCAGGACGTTCATGGGGCGAATCGACTTCGTCTGTCCGAACCTCCACGCTGAGAGCCACGCGGCTGAACTCCGCGTCGAACTCGACCCGGACGGTGAGCTGCCGCCCGTCGGTACGACGATGGATGTCGTCATCGATGTGCCGATTCGCCCGGCGGAGGACGTCAGCGTGGCGCGAGCCATCCCGCACAAGGTCTACGTCTGTCCCATGCACAACGTTCAGGAACACGCGCCTGGCGAATGCAAAGCCTGTGGCGGCATGAGGCTTCTCGAGCGGGACGCCCCGCCGCCGCCCGAGGGCGCGGTGCTCGCCGTTCGGGCATCTGCGGTGATTGATACCGGCCGGGGTCGAATCGTGTACGTGGAGTGCGAGCCGGGTGTCTTCGAACTGCGTGCAGTCGAACTCGGTCCGCGATGCGACGATGCGTATCCCGTGCTGGCCGGGCTGGCCGAAGGCGAGCGCGTCGCGATTTCTGCGGCGTTCCTTCTCGATGCGGAGGCGCGTCTAGATCCCGCGATAGCGGGTACGTACTTCGGCGCGGGCGGTGGGCCGCCTCGGGACGACCGGTGATCGCGCGTCTGATCTCCTGGTCGATCCGCGATCGCGGGGTCGTACTTGTTCTCGCCGCGATCTTCGTCACCTATGGAGTGGCGACGCTTCTACGGACGCCCGTCGATGCGGTTCCGGATGTCTCTGAGGGCCAGGTCCTGGTCCACGCGGCGTGGAGTGGACAGGCACCGCAGGAGGTCGAGGACCAGGTGACTCGGCCGCTGTCGGAACTCCTTCGTGGTGTGCGCGGGGTGCGGACCGTGCGCGCCTCGAGCGAGACCGGCCTCTCCATGGTGCATGTGCTCCTCGCGGACGGCGTAGACGTGGCCGAAGCGCGACGCCTCGTGCAGGAGCGGCTCGCGGAGGCTCGTGGGCTGCCGCCGGGCGTTGTCCCGAGGATCGGCCCCGATGCGACAGCTACGGGGCAGATCCTGTGGTACACGCTCGATGCCGAGGCGGCGGACGTGGGGGAGTTGCGCGCGCTCCAGGATCAGGTGATCCGTCCGGCTCTTGCCTCCGTTCCCGGCGTCGCCGAGGTCGCCAGCGTCGGCGGAGCGCGGGTCGAGTGGCAGGTCGAGGTCGACCCGTGGCGCCTCGCGCGCTACCAGGTGACGGTCGATGACGTCGCAACGGCACTCAGCGCGGCGAGCCGGAACACTGGCGGCGGCTCAGTGGAGACGGCGGGCGGGGGGCTCGCGCTCCGCACGGTGGGGATCGCAGCGACCGCCGACGAGTTGCGCGCTGTGGTCGTCCGGTACGCAGGTGGCGTACCCGTTCGCCTGCGGCATGTGGCGACGGTCGAGCGCGGGCCGGCGCCGCGGACCGCGGTTCTCGAGCGCGACGGGAGCGAAGTAGTGGGTGGGGTCGTCACGATGCTCCGCGGCGGAAACCCGCTGGACGTGACGCGCGCGCTCGAGTCGCGCATGGCCGAGCTGGCACCCGGGCTGCCGCAAGGCGTGCGGATCGTCCCATTCTACGATCGTACGCGTCTTGTCCGAGGTTCCGTTGCCACGATGCGGCGGATCCTGGTGGAAGAGACCGTGATCGCCTGCGGAGTCATCCTCGTCGTGATGGGGCACGCAGGAGCGTCGGTCGTTGTCTGCGTCGCGCTTCCTCTCGCCGTCCTTGGCTCGCTGGTGCTGCTGCGGCACGTCGGCGTGGACTGCAACATCATGTCCCTCGCTGGCATCGCGGTCTCGGCCGGTGTGCTCGTCGACCAGGCAGTAGTGCTGACCGACAACGCCATGAATGGTCTGCGCGCTCGGTTCGGGGAGGATCGAGTTCGCGGCGATGTCCGGGAGACGCTGCTCGGCCCTTGCGTCGAGGTCGGGCGACCGATCTTATTCGGCATCCTTGTGATGCTGCTCTCGTTCCTGCCGGTCTTTGCACTCGGCGGGATCGAGGGGCGGATGTTCCTGCCGCTCGCTGCTGCGAAGTCGTTCGCGCTGTTGACGGTGGGTGTGCTGACCGTCACGGTGCTCCCAGCGCTGCTTCCATCTCTCCTGCGTGGAAGGATGCGTCGGGAGGAGGAGTCCTGGATAGTCCGAACGACTGCGGGTGTGTACCGACCGATTCTCGCGTTCGTGATGGATCGCCCACGCGCGGCGCTCGTCGCCTTCGCCCTGCTGCTCGGGGCTGGCTATGGGGTGGCGTCCTCACTCGGGCGGCAGTTCGTGCCGCCGCTCGACGAGGGATCCATCCTGGACATGCCGGTCACGGTGCCGGGGGTCTCGGTGACGCAGGTGACGGAGTATCTCAAGCTCCGAAACACGGAGATTCGCACGTTCCCCGAGGTCGCCTCGGTGGTCGGAAAGGCAGGGAGGGCGGACTCCGCGATGGACCCGAGCCCGCTCGAGATGGTCGAAACCATCATCGAGTTGGAGCCGCGCGAGCTGTGGCCTCATCGACACCTTGACGACAGCGATGCGCTCCGCGAGGTCCGCAGTGTGAACGCCGCGCTCGTGGCGGGTGGGAACCTCGAGGGCACGGAGGAGGAGTCCCTCATCCTCGAGGCGGCGGAGCTCGCGTCGGAGCGATTCGACGCATGGACGCGCGAGGTGTGCCGCGCTCGGCAGGAAGAGGAGCGTGCGCGCGTTGGGACGGCGCTCGTGGCGAGCTGCCTTGACGATCTGAGCACCGACACCGACGCGACGGCACCCGCGCTGGTTGCCTTCGGCGACCGGCTCTCGCGGCGCGTGCTGCTCCACGACGTGGTCGAGCTAGCGCGCGCGGCCGGAGCTCAGCCGAGTCAACGGAGCTCGCTCCTCGCGACGCTGCTCGGTCGCGCTGCTCAGCCCTTCGAGGAAGCGCGCGAGGGCGTCGCAGCCTGCCGTGACGGGCTCTGGGCGGAGTTCACGGACGACCTGCGCTGGGAGTTGGATGCCGCGACCCCGCGCGTCTTCCCGCGCCTTGCTGCGGAGGCGATCACCGAACTCGCAGTGGCTCGTGGGGCACGGCCCGTGCCGTCCGCCGCGATCGACTTGGTCGCGGCCGCACGAGACTTCCGCCCCTACCTCCGACGAAAGTCGAAGGAGGAACTCCTCCAAGAACTCGACAAGCATCTCCAGTTTCCCGGCTGGGCGAACATCTGGACACAGCCGATCGTGAACCGCGTCGACATGCTCGCGACGGGGATTCGCACGCAAGTCGGCATCAAGGTCTCCGGACCCGACCTCGATACCATCCAGGCCGCAGCTGGAGAGGTCGCACGCGTCCTGCGAACCGTCCCCGGTGCCGTCGACGTCACCTCGGAGCAGGCCACGGGACGGCGTTACGTCGAGGTTCACGTCGACAGGGAGCGTGCTGGGCGGCACGGCGTGAGCGTCGAGGACGTGAACCGCCTCGTGGAGGTCGCACTCGGCGGGGCGCCCGTCGCGAGCACGCTCGATCGCGACGCTCTGGTCGCGATCTGCCTCCGCGTCGTTCCATCCGCCCGACAGGACATCGAGGCGCTGAGGAACTTCCCGGTCCCGGTCCGGCACGGAACGGACACAGCGAGCGTGGGGACGGCGGACGTACGCGGCGTTGCAGCCGGGGGCAGGAGTTCGACGGCGATCGTGAACGTGGCCGGGCACAACCACGGCTCGTCTGCGACCGCGCAACGCGACTCCGGTGGAGTCGTATCGTCCGCAGCCGCCCACGCCACCACCGTCCACGCTCCGCACGCGCTCGCGTTCGTGCCTCTTTCGTCACTCGCGGATGTCCGCGTCGTCGAAGGGCCGGCGATGATCCGGAGCGAGAACGGGCGGCTGCGCGGCTACGTACAGGCGAACGTCCGTGGGCGCGATCTCGTCGGCTTTGTCGAGGCCGCACAGGAGACCGTCGCGCGCGAGGCGGCCCTGCCGCCGCGCGTTCACATCGAGTGGAGCGGGGAGTACGAGCATCACCTGCGCGCGCGGAACACGCTGTTCGTCGTCGTTCCGGCTGTCCTGCTCGCGATCATCGTCGTGCTCTGGATCGCATTTCGGGACTGGGGGCAGGTGGGGCTCGTCATGCTCGCGGTGCCAGGAGCGCTCGCCGGCGGCGCGCTCGTGCAAGGCATCCTCGGGATCGACTTCAGTGTCCCGGTCTGGGTCGGCTACGCGGCCTGCTTCGGCATGGCGACGGAGACTGCCATCGTGATGCTGGTCTACCTCCGCAAGGCGGTCCTCGCGGCCGAGCCGGGGGATGAGCTGGCGCTGCGCGAGGCGGTGCTGAACGGCGCTGTGCGGCGCCTACGCCCGAAGCTTCTCACGGAGGCAACGACGATCCTCGCGCTGATCCCGATGCTCTGGGCGACGGGTCCGGGGGCCGACGTGATCACCCCGATGGCCGCCCCCGTTCTGGGCGGCATCCTGGTCGCGGACGAGGTGATCGACCTCCTCCTGCCGACGCTCCTGTTCCAGGTCGAGCGGCGGAGGATGCAGCGCAGGCGCGCACGAACGGCATGAACGCCACTCCAACGCGTGGTTGTGCACCCGCGCACTCGGCGGAGCGTCATGCGTCGCGGCGCACTCGCAGTCCGCGCCGGGAGCATGCGTTCGGCCGAACACGCCTGCGCGAAGGAGCGAGCGCCGAAGACCTCCCATGTGGATCGTCCCTGTTCGATCCACGCTCTCGACACTGAGCGGCCGTAGCGTGATGCCGCCATGGCACACAAGGGACCTGGTTCGGACGACGTCGTGGTACTGCTCCGGGGAACGCCCGGTGTCGGGAAGTCGACAGTGGCGAGGAGGCTTGTCGAACGGCTGGGCGAGGGAGCGGTTGTCGAGGTCGACCGGTTCCGGGCGATGCTCGCCATCCCCGACTGGCACAGTCGTGCGCAGCATGCTGCAGGGCTCGTGGCGGCGTGCCGCGCGGCCGCGGGATTCGTGGAGGCCGGCGTCGCGCCGGTCGTTGTCGTCGACACCTTCGGGCGAGACGGCGTCGCGCGGGCCCGCGCACTCTTCGGGTCAGCCGTCGCGCGGGGGCGTTGCGTCACGCTGTGGGCTGCGCCCGAGGTGATCGAAGAGCGACTGGCCAGGCGCGCGGCCGGGTACGCCGACGTCGCGCAGTGTCATCTGATCAACGCCGAAGTGCTGCGCAGACGCCTCGACGACGACCTGCTCATCGACACCTCGCGACTCGACGTGGAGAGCGTAGTCGATCGCATCCATGCGGCGCTTGGCCTCGTTCGAGGTGGTCAGCGGCATGGCGATGCGCGCGGCCGCACGGACGACGGCCGAACTGGGGTCATCCGGTAGGCCGGTAGGTTTGCCCACGATGCAGCCGATCGCGGTCCTGATCGCCACGCGGAACAGGGAGAGACTCCTGTGTGATCGCGCACTGCGGTCCGTCGCCGCTCAGTCCCATCGCCCCGCCGCGGTTGTCGTGGCGAACGACGGCGCACCGCTCAGCGAGTCGGTCCGATGCCGCATCCGCGACGTGGCAGCGCCAGGTGCTGCGACGCTCCTCCAGAACTCTCGGGCGCCGGGGGCGGCCGGCGCCTGGAACACGGGGCTCCAGTGGCTGCGTGATCGCGGCCACGCAGGTTTCGTCGCGATCCTCGACGACGACGACGAGTGGGATCCCGACCATCTCGAGTCGAACGCCCGCGCGGCGACGGAGTCCGCAGCCGACCTCACGGTGTCCGGGCTGCGGTTGCGGATGGCCGGCGTGGACCGACCGCGACCGCTGATCGACGCGCTTCGCGCCGAAGACTTCCTTACCGGGAATCCCGGCTGGCAGGGCAGCAACACGTTCGCGCGGCTGTCGCTGCTCCTTGCCGTCGGCGGGTTCCGCGATGGACTCGCGAGCCTCAACGACCGCGACCTTGCCGTACGCGTGCTGCGAACTCCAGGCGTCCGGGCGACGGTCGTGCTCCGATGGACGGCGACCTGGCACCTCGACCCCGGAACCGGCCTTTCGAGCGCAGGATCCGCGGCCAAGCTCCGAGGGCTCGCAGCGTTCTGGAGTCTCTACGGGGGCGAGATGTCAGAGATTCAGGCGGAGCGATTCTTCGCGAGATCGGAGCGTCTGTTCGGATTCGATCGGGAGTCCATCGTCGCGCAGAATGTGGACTTGCCTAGTCGCGGGGCGTCGCGAGGGGACCTTCATGAGTGAAGCGACGAACAGCTTCTCCGTCCTTCCGGATCTGGCGCGCCGTATGCCACGCGTCTCGAGGCGGCTGGTCTGGTACTGGCGCATGGTGTACCGCCTCCGTGCCGCGTGGCGGCACACGCGGATTTCGCGGTCTGTAACCAGACTCCTCGGTCGTCAGTACACCCGAAGCCGCGACCTGATCGAGATCGACATCACCTACGCCTGCAACCTCCACTGCCTGAACTGCAATCGCTCGGTCCGCCAGGCGCGCGAGGCGATGCACATGCCTCTGTCGATGGTGTCGCGATTCGTTGACGACTCGATCTCGCGCGGGCAGCGCTGGCGCCGCATCCGGGTCCTCGGCGGAGAACCGACGCTCCACCCGAAGTTCGAAGCGATCGTCGCGGAGCTTCTGCGCTACCGCCGCTGGAACGCGGCCTGCATTGTCGAGGTCGTGACCAACGGCTTCGGAGAATCGGTGGTGGCGGCGCTCCGACGGCTCCCGGGCGAGGTCATGGTCGACAACTCGGCGAAGGCCTCCCCGGTGCAGGTCCACTTCGGTCCGTTCAACATGGCGCCCGTCGACGATGCTGCGTACCGGCACGCCGACTTCTCGAACGGCTGTGCCGTCCTGCGTGATTGCGGGATGGGGCTCACGCCGATGGGGTACTACCCGTGCGCCGTGGCGGGTGGGATCGACCGGATCACAGGCGACGGACTGGGGCGGGCTTCGCTGCCCGACGATTCCGACGACATGGCGGAGGTGGCGGCCCGGCTCTGTCGCCTGTGCGGCCGCTTCCGCGACGGGCACTTCGTGCCGCGCGTCCTGCGGCCGGTGCTCGACACAGAGCAGGTGTCGCCGAGCTGGCAGGCGCTGTATGCCAGGTGGCACGCGAGGCGGGCGACCGCCCGGCCGCCGGCGGTTGAGCAGTCGGCGACGACGAGGACGTCGGAGTAGGAGCGTCAACGATGATCCCCCCGCGCCCGCGGGACTCCATCGAACTCGGGACTCGGGACCTGCGAGTGGTCTCGGCGCTTGGAGACGCCGCGGCTCGGAGCGCCGACGTCACCGTCGCGGTGACGGCCCACGGGCCCCGCTACGACCTGCGGCGGTGCCTCGCGAGCGTCGCGGCTCAGCACGTGGCGGCCGAGCGCCTGGCGGTCGTCGTCCTCATCGATCAGGTCGGCGACGGCCCTCTCGACGTCGCTGTGCCCGCCGAGCTCGCGGATCGGACGGTGATTCTCACCGCCAACTGCGGCTCGCCGGCTCGCGCTCGGAACGCGGTGCTCGAGTACGTCGAGTCTCACCTGCCCGCCTGCCGCTGGGTCGCGCGACTGGATTGGGACGACCGCTTCGCTGATCCCTACTCGCTTGCGGCCGCCGTGGAGCTCGGGGAGCGGCGAGGAGCGGGCTACGTGGTCGGCGGCAATCGCGTCGTCGCAGCGTCCGGCGACGTGCTCTGCCTGAACCCGGCCGGAGCGTGGATGTGCGACCCTTCCGCCGTCGTGGATCGCTTGCGCCAGATGGCGCAGGGGACGGCCGCGAACGAACTCCCCTCCTGCAATCTGCTGTTGTCCACGCGCGCTGGCCTGCGCTACCCGGACACCGCAAGCGCCGAGGATCACTGGCTGGTGGCGAGCCTGCTGGTCCTGGCACCCGATCGTGGAGCGGTACTCGAGGAACCGCTGTTCGCCGACTACACGCTGGATGGCGCCGTAACGCGCGAGGCCCGTGATCAGGGGCGTCACCGCCGGGCAAGGGCGGCGTTGCACGCGGCCGCCGCGACGTGGCTCCGTGCTCGATCGCTGCCCGGCAGCATCCTGGGGTTCGGACAGGAAGGGATCGTGCGGCGCATCGACGGGCACGTGGTCAAGCAGTTCTACGCGGGCATCCTCGACGCGGACAAGGCAGCGTGGCTTGCTCGGGCGCTTCGCGGGACCCCCGGTGCCTTGCCGTCGATCGAGCTCCGCCGAGGCGAGGATCCCGAGACCTGGATCGCGTCCTACCGTTGGGAGGAGACGGCGGCGGTCAAGCTCGCCGGAAGCGCCGCTGTCGCCGACTTCCTGTCCGAGTGCCTCGCGCGCAGGGTGGTCTGCGGCAACATCAAGCGCTCGAACTTCCGGCTGCGCGCCGACGGGGGCGTCACGTACATCGACGTGGGCAACTGGATCGTCCCGATGGACGTGTCCGTGTTCCGGGACAGCGCGGCGCGGCTGTACTCCATCGGAGTGCTCGGCGCGTCCGACGAGGAGCTGCTCCGCCGCCCGGCGGACCACTCCCGGCCGGAGATCTGGGAGCGGCTGCCAGGCTTCGCCGCGTTCTACCTGGACGTCGTGGCGAAGCGCGTGACTTCGCAGTGGAGCGGGTCAGCGTCGCTGCCAGCGCCGACGCGTCGGCCCGACGTCTCGTTGCTCATCAAGGCGTGCGCGATGGACGCCGCGCACGCGCCCGCGCAGATCGCCCACATCGTCGATCAGCTCGTCGGACCCGCAGACTTCGCCGAGCGCCTCCTCGTGATCGACCCGCACCCGGGCCCCTTCCCGCGGCCGCACGCGCAGGGTGATCTCGACTCGCTGTTGCAGACCGCCGAGGACGCGGTCTCGCGCGGAACGCTCGACCGCTACGTCGTTGCACCGGATGACGAACTGGAGACCAAGCGCGTGAACTGCGCGTGGTTCGATCTCGAGACGGCGGCGGCGCGTACCGTCGAGGGTGTACCGGTCGCACGGCAGCTCTGGAGCTTCGAGCAGGTCCGCACGCGTTACGTGCTCCAGTGCGACGTGGACGTGCTCGTCGGCCGCCGCGCCGCCGCCCATGACTACCTCGCGGAGATGCTCGAGGCCGTGCGTGCCCCGGGCGTCGTCGGGGTCGCCTTCAACATCGCGAAGGACCCCGACTCGCCGTTCCAGCTTTATGGAGCGCCGGCGGGGGAGTTCAAGCCCGAGGTGCGGTGCGGGCTTCTCGACCTCGAGCGGCTGCGCGAGTGCTGCCCGCTTCCGAACGCCGTCCTCGGCGACCTGCTCGCGCTGACGTGGTACCAGGCACTTCACGAACAGCAGCGGCGGCACGGCCTGCGCACGCTCCGGGGCGGACATCCGGCGACGTTCTACGTGCACCCGCCGAACCACAGTAAGGGGGACAGGGAGGCCTTGGCCAGGATCCGGGACCTCGTCGCGCAGGGGCTGACTCCCGTCTCGCAGTGGGGACGATGGGACCTCGAAGCGGTGGATGCGGAGTGGGCGTACGCGACGCGTGCCGAGCCCCTAGTGATCCTCGCGCGGGGGCGCAACACGGGCCGGGCGAAGGTCGAGCGCTTTGCGGCCAGCCTGCGGATGCAGGATGAACAGTCGTTCGGCCTCGTCGTCATCGACGATGCGTCCGACGACGGGTCTTCGCGCGGACTCGCCACCGCTCTGGAGTGGCTCGGGGCGCGACTGACGTTGGTCCGGCACGACGTGCGGCGGGGACGCGTCGCGAACACGCTCCTGGGGATCCGGCACATCTGCGTCGACCCGGCCACACTCGTCGTCGTCGTGGACCTCGACGACGCTCTCGCCGATCGGAGCGCGATCCGCCGGCTGCGGGACCTGCGCGCCGCCGGCCACGACGTGATCCTCGCCGCCCCGTTCCGGCCGGACGCCCCGACGAAGGTGTACCGGCCGGACTTCGAGCGGCCCCGGGAGACCTTCGGCGGCGACGTCTGGATCCACCTGCGCGCCTTCGAGAAGGGGCTGGCTGATCGGCTGCCGGACGACGCGTTTCGGCTGGACGGTCGGTGGATCGAGCAGTGCGACGACTACGCCCTCATGGTGCCCGTAGTCGAGATGGCCCGGAATCCGGTCTACGTCCCCGAGTACCTCTCCTGGCACGAGCGCACCACGACGAAGACGCTGGCGGAACAGGAGGTCACGGATGCCGTGATCCTGCGGATACTGGCCAAGGCTCCGCTCGACCGCGCTCGCTGAACTTGGACGTTCCGATCCACGCGGGGATGTCCTCCGGCGAGGTCAGGTGTGTCGCGGACGCTGGGAGCCGGCTCCGAGGGCTAGAGCGGGGGTGACCTGGCCCGCGCCTCAGACCCGGCGCGCGCCCAGTGGCACAGGTCGTGCGTCAGGTGCGCGGACGGCGATGGGGGCACGGCAACCATGGCGCACTGCCGGGGACGGAGCGGACCGCTCGACGACGTGCTGCGCAGCGCACGGTCGCTCGGCCTGCACCCCGAGCGCGAGGACATCCAGGCGCTCGATGCGCTCGCGGCCCGACTGGCCGAGCGCGTGCGCACTGAGCAGGCGGCGGCGGAGATCGCCGTGGCGGCGGAACTCGCGGTGCTCAACGCGCTCATCGCGAATGGCGACCCTCGAGACGGGCGCGACCGGGCGCGAATCGAGTCCGAGATGGCCGGCGCCGTGGCCCGGATCGACGCGGAGATCCTCAGGCTCGAGGCCCAGCGGGGGCCCTTGCGTCGCCTCGTGAACCTGTTCCGAGTCGCGTGGGCGCGGTCGCGCGGCGCGGCGTGGCGGCAGTGGGGAGCGCGCGAACTGCGGCTCGTCGATTCGCGGGCCGCCGCGCGTGTACTGCGACGCGAGGCACTGCGCGCCGAGCCGGCACGGGAGGTCGGGCGCCGTGTCCGAGAGCACGTGGAGCGGCTGGATGCGTGCCGGCGGCTGCTCGCGTCGCCTGCGATGGTCGGTGCGCGCGCTGAGATGCGCGTCGCAGACGAACTCCGCGCGCTCCCGGTCGGGTTCCACGTGCTGCACCACCTGCGTCTGCGTGCCAGCCACTTTCTGCGCCACAACGGAACTCCGCTGATGAGCGCGGAACTCGACCACGTGGTCGTGGGCCCGACGGGCGTCTGGGCAATCGAGACCAAGTGCTGGGGGCGCAGCTTCGTCGCGGCGGGGGACTTCTTCGACCCGTTCGACCAGATCGGCCGCGCCGGGCTTCTCTGTCATGTGCTGTTGAAGGAGGCAGGCCTTCCCGCGAACGTCGCGCGGCTGATCGTCCCGTTCGGCGAACTCCCCGCGCCGCCACCCGACTCGTGGGTGCGCGTCGTGCGACCCGAGCGCGTCCGGCGTTGGATCGAGCACGGTAGGGAGCGGCTCGACCCCCGAGACGTCTCCGCGATCGCCGACTTCCTCTGGGACAAGTTCGGGGACTCGGCGGTCTGACCTGCATGATGGTCGTCTCGCCCGGGCGGGCGACAGCTCGGGCGATGGAAGTAGGAGGAGAGGAATCGCGATGAGCGCGTGCATCGTCGTCGGCTGTGATGCGTCCGTCTCGAAGGAGGGGCACAAGCTCTGCCTCCCGCACTGGCGCGCCCAGCGCGACGGTGCGCTCCGGGACTGCGAGCGCTGCCAAGCGCCGTTCGAGGCGGCGGCCAACTCGTGCCCCGGGTGCAGCGGCGGCGCTCGCCGCGGCGGCGACCGCTCTCCTGGCGACGGCTGGCTCACCTCCACGAAGATCGGCGACCGGTTCGGGCTGTCGTCTCGGAAGGTGAACCTGCTGCTCTCGGAGCTCGGCTGGATCGAGCGCTTCGTCAAGGGATGGGTGCCCACGACGCAGGGCATCTCGCGCGGGGCATCGAGGCGCGAGATTCGCGAGACAGGCGTGCCGTACGTCGTCTGGCCTGCGAGCATCCTCGAGAACCGCGTGCTCCTCGAGTCCGTCAGGGAGCTCGAGGTGGCGCCGGAGCCGGTCGCTTCGAAGTCGGACGTACTTGTCCCGGAGGCGCCACCGCCGTCTGACCCTGGCGCCGACTTCCGCGCGCGGTTCCCGGCTACCCTCCGCACTCAGGACGGCCACTTCGTCCGCTCGCGCGCCGAGGTCATGATCGACAACTGGCTCTACACGCAGGGGATCGTCCATGCGTACGAGCGCCGGCTGCCGCTCGACGAGGCCGAGACCGTCTACTGCGACTTCTACCTGCCGGGGAAGCGCGTCTACGTCGAGTACTGGGGGATGGAGAAGGACCCGAGGTACGCCGAGCGCAAGGCCAAGAAGATCGCCGTCTACGCGCGGCACGGGTTCCAGCTGGTGGAGCTCACCGACGACGACATCGCGAACCTGGACGAGGCACTGCCGCGGAAGCTGCTGAAGTTCGGGATCGAGTGTGACTGAGCGCGCGTGGAGAGGTTGGACGTCCAAAGGCGCGGAGGGAGACCATGAGGAAGGCGACGGACAGGATCGAGTGCCCGCAGTGTGGGGCAGAGATCCCCATCACGGCGACGCTTCAGCAGCAGCTCACGGAGCAGATCCGCAAGGAGCACCAAGAGGAACTGGCAGCGGCCGAACGCAGGCTGAAGACGAAAGAGAAGAAGCTGGAGCAGCGCGAGGCCGAGATCGCCGCGGAACGTGAGGGGATCGACGAGCAGGTGCAGGCGCGCGTCACGGCCGAGAGGCCCAAGCTCCTGAAGGAGGCGGAGAGGAAGGCGCAGGAGCTATTCGGCTCCGAGATGGAGGACATTCGGACCCAACTCGGCGAGAAGACCAAAAAGCTGGCCGAGGCGCAGAAGCAGGAGATCGAGTTCCGAAAGCGGGAGCGCGCGTTAGAGGAGGCGAAGAAGGAACTCGAACTGCAGGTCGAGCGAAGGCTCTCAGAGGAACGCGGCGAGATCGAGGAGCGGGTCACGAACAGGATTCTCGAGGAGCGCCGGATGAAGGACGCAGAGCGCGACGCGCTGATCGGCGAGCTGAAGCACCAGCTGGACGTGGCGAAGCAAAAGGCGGAGCAGGGCTCCCAGCAGCTCCAGGGCGAAGTGCGCGAGCTGCACCTCGAGTCCATGCTGCGCGAGAGCTTCCCGTTCGACGTGATCGAGCCCGTGGCCAAGGGCGTCCGCGGCGCCGACGTGCTGCACCGTGTCTGCACGCGCGGCGGCGCCGCCTGCGGGACGATCCTGTGGGAGACCAAGCGCACGCGGAACTGGAACGACGGCTGGATCGAGAAGCTGAAAGCGGACCAGCGTGACGCCAAGTCAGACATCGCGGTCATCGTGACCGACGTGCTGCCCCGAGAGATATCCACGTTCGGTCTGCGCGACACGGTCTGGGTGACGAACCCGTCGTGTGTGCTTCCGGTTGCCGTCGCGCTTCGCTCGACCGTCGCGCAGGTGGCGTTCGCGCGCAAGGCCGCAGAGCACAAGGACGAGAAGATCGAGGTCCTCTACACGTACCTCACGGGTGCCGAGTTTCGGCAGAGGGTCGAGGCGGTTGTCGAAGCGTTCGCGGGACTCACCGACGATCTCAACAAGGAGAAGCGGTCGACGATGGCGCGGTGGGCGAAGCGAGAGAAGTACATCGAGAGGGCCGTCGGTGCGATCGCCGGGATGCACGGGGACTTCCGTGGCTTGCTGGGCGCGTCGATCCAACCGATCGCCGCACTCGAGATGGACGACGACGCGCCGGAAGAGGGAGGTCAGACGGAGGGCGGATCGGACGAGGACTTGGCCTGAACGCCGGCGCGGCCGGCCGACCTACGGACAGCGTCACGGTCGCGCCCAGACCGTCCGTGCGATCTCGAAGAGTGCCTTCCCGCGCTCGACGATGCGCCCCTCGTCCCAGTTCGGCGTCTCTCGGAACCACGCGTTCAGGCGGATCAGGCTCTGGTCACCGATCTCTTTGCGCTTCTGGTCGTAGGGTCCGTTGCTCACGCCGCTGTTGAGCTCCTGAGTGAGAAGCGTCAGATTGCCGAACGAGTGAAGAAGCCGGTTTCGAACGACGTCAGGCGGTTTCGCCTCCGGGTCGCGCCCCGCGGACAGGCTCGGAAGCGGCCACGCCGCGGTCTGCCAACGAACCGGCAGCACGTGCTCGACCGTCAGGCGGCCACGAAACTCGAGCGGCTCCTGCTTCGCCGTGTGCATCGCGGCGTTCAACGCCTGGAGGACCATCGACACGCGATGAGACTTCATCTCCTCGTACACCGGGCGTTGGAGCCACGCGTCCCGGAACGCGTCGTCGTCCGGCCATGAGACGGCCGGGCCGGTACCCTCGAGCAGGAAGCCTTGGACGAGCGAGCGATCGATGCGCTTCGCCGAAAGCATGCGCTTGAGCAGCGCGAGGAACGTCTTGTTGTAGCTTTTCGTCGTGAGGTCGCAGATCAGGCGGCGTACGAGGTAGGACTCGATGTCCACGAGAATCCCCGCCACGTCCGAACGCTCCACGCGATCACCCGCGCCGACCAGGAGGTAGAGCAGCGCCGGGTACACCGTGCTCGTGTCGACGACCTTGAGGCGGCGCGCGAACGCTGCGACGGCGCTGCCTCCTTCCGGCGCGCTGAGGTCCGCGAAGACGTCGCCGTGAGCGCGGAGACGAGCCAACTCCCGCTCCACGTCGCGCGGCTCCACCGGCCGATCCCACCACGATCTGAACGTCTGGTACAGATGGCCGATGCTGAACTCGTCGCCCACCTGGCACTGGAGATAGTGGTAGACGAAGAGGTCGAGGCGTGGACGCCGCAGTCGCCCCTGCCGCTCCATCTGCTTCCAGAATCGGTCCTCGCCCTGCGCGTCGGCGTCCGCCTTCCGCTCGTCGTACTCCTTCCAGCCGGCGGCGTAGAGGGACTCCACGTTCTTGCCCTCGGACCCCGCGCGCATGAACACGAAGTTCCGGATCAGGTCGGACGGCAGCAGCGGCTCCCCTCGGCCATTGAGCGACTCGAAGATGACCTGCGGGTCGTCGTCCTCCTGCAACTCGATGTGCACGAGAAGCAGGTGCCGGCGAAGCGCCTCGTAGAGAGCGTTGGCCCGCGGGACGAGGCCCGCCGTCGCGCCGTCACCGGTCTCTGTGCAGAAGGTGCTGACCGCCTCGAAGAAGTACAGGTACGCCTCGGCCAGGCGCGGTCGCGGGTCGAACCTCCGCTGCCACTTGCGCTTCATCTGCGGGAACGCCGACTTCACCGCGTCCGCAGACCCCGCCTCGAGCACGCGCCGGAACACGTCGCGATCGGCGTTCGTAGGCCAGACCTTGTACGTCTCCGACTCAGCGGCCATCACGCCGGAGTTCCGCGTGAGCGTGCCGACGTCGGACGCTACGCGCGACAACGCGGCGCGGCTGGCTTCGTCGACCCCATTCACGTAGTCGAAGAAGGCCTTCAGGACGATCTGCATCGTCGTGAGGCGTTGTTGCCCGTCGATGATCTCGGCCGAGTCGATCTGCTGCCCGAACACGTCCACGTGGCGTGTGACGATCGCGCCGAGGAAGTGGTTGCCCGGAACGACCCCGCGCTTCCCCGATGCCTGGAGGTCCAGGATGGCTCGCGCGCGATCGATGACGTCCTCCCAGAGAGGCTCCCACTGCCGCTCGAGCGACCAAACGTACGGCCGTTGGAACAGCGGGACGCGGTACTGGCGCTCACGGCGGAACAGGTCGAAGAGCGGGGTCTTGTGTGTCTCCATCTCAGGCTCACTCCCTCGTCCCGATGGTCGCACGTACGACCCGCCCGGGGGAAGAGTGCGGCACCGGCGCCATGACGGGCATCGGGAGGTAGACCACGTCCGAGGGTCCGCCGGACGATGCCTACCGCGCGGGCTGGATCTCTGGCGGCTCTTCGACGTAGTGGATCTTCCACCGACGCATGCCCGGGCGCGGAGGCCTGTCGATCACGTCGACGACCTCGAACGCGGCCTCCGGGTGCGGCTTCTTCTTCAGGTCCACCTTCGTCACGCGCACGGCGCAGGCGATCCGCGCGTGAGACGTGACCCCCGAGCAGCGGTGCACGTAGACCTTCGCCTTCGTGGCGCGCGCGTGCTCGAGCAACTCGGCGAGGAACGTCTCCGTAGTGATGCTCTCGAGCCGGAGGTCGTCCTTCCACCGGTTCGTGTACACGTTCGGCCGCTTGTCGCGGCGATGCCGGACCATGATGTAGAGCGCCATCGCGCAGACCTCCGCGAGCAGGGCACTCTCTCATCGTCAGATCGCCAGCAGTCGCCGAAACACGCATCGCGTGGCGCATGCCGTCGACGCGGGTTCCGTCGTGACTCCGCGCGACCCGGGGCCCCCGGCCGTCCACCGTACCGATCTGAACTCCCGCAGTGGTTCGTCCGGTCCTACGATGAACGAAACGCCCGGCCGGGCTTGGCGGTCCGTTCGGTCAACTGGAGGGGGGTATCGTGCCGTTCCTCGATGGCCACGATCCTCGTCCCGTCACGCTCGACGGTGGCGAGTCCATGAAGGCGACGGCGCTGTACCTCGGCGGGGGCGGTCCGCGGCCTGTTGAGATCGTCGTCCTCGACGCATCCCGGCGCCCCGCGGCCGGCCGTCTCCGCGAGGTCTGGCGTGCTCGCGAAGGCGGCCGCGCCGCGCCGGTGCTCCTCGTGGCGCTCGAGCGGGACCGCGCCCACCTCTGCGGCCCCTCTGGGAACCTGGAACCACCCGTCTTCCACGACGTCCCGGTTGCCGCGGCGGAGCGGATCTGCGCCGTGGCGCTCGACGAACCGGACACCGACGCCGTGTTTCGGTTCCTCTGGTCGGCGCTGCCGCGCGCCGAGCAGCCGGTTCTCGGCCTGCGCAACGAGGGCCTCCTCGCGCTACACGAACTGCGCGTTGGCGTGCCGCGACGCCCCGACTGGGCCGAAGCGTGCCGGCGGGGCGCTGTCGCCGGAGGGTCCCGGGCGGAGGCGCTCGTGCGCGCTCTCGGGTTCACCGTCGAACCGATGCCGGGCCCGGCGTCGCTGCTGCGGGCGGGTGATAGGAGCGCCGCGGTGGCCATCTTCCTCGACCGGGGCGAGCAGCCGGAGACCGCGGCGCCGCGGTTCGGGAACAAGTCGCCCGTGAGCTACGCACTCTCGAAGGCCGACGAGCAGAACCTGAAGTACGTCATCGTCACGACCGGCGCCGCGATCCGCGTCTACACGGTGAGCAGCGACGTCGGCGTCGGCCGTCGTGGCCGGTCCGAGACCTACCTCGAACTGAACCTCGACCTCCTGCCCGAGGACCGGCGCGGCTACCTCTGGCTCCTCTTCTCCGCCGACGCGCTCCAGGCGCGCGGGTCCTTCGAGGAGATCGCGGCGGCCTGCACCCGGTATGCCGCGGACCTCGGGAAGCGGCTCCGCGAGCGGATCTACGACGGCGTCGTGTGGCGCCTGGCCGAGGCGATCGCCGAGGGGCGGCGCCTGCGGAAGCCGACTGCGGAGGACCTGCGCGAGACCTACCGCGCGACGCTCGTCCTGCTGTTCCGCCTCCTGTTCATCGCGTACGCCGAGGACAAGGACCTCCTTCCGTACGGGACGAACGCCCGGTACCGGGACCGGTCGCTCAAGAAGATTGCCAACGAGCTCCGCCAGCTCGCGGCGGAGGGACGCGCGTTCGACGCCGGCGCGACCTACTGGGACGAGGTGCGCCGCCTCTTCCGCGCGGTGGACCGGGGTCAGAAGGAGTGGGACGTCCCCGTGTACGACGGCGGGCTCTTCTCGCCAGACGCCGACGTCTCCCGCTCGGGCGAGGTCCTCGAGTCTGTCGAGCTGGGGAACGACCTGTTCGGCCCGGCGTTGCGCGACCTCCTGCTCCTCGAGACGGAGGATGGTTCGCTCGGCCCGGTGGACTTCCGGTCCCTCGGGGTCCGCGAGTTCGGAACGATCTACGAGGGCCTCCTCGACTGCGAGCTGTCGGTCGCCGAGGCGGACCTCACGACGGACAAGGACGGCCACTACCGGCCGGTGAAGGGGAAGAAGGACGACGTCGTCGTCGCCGCCGGAACGGTTTACCTGCACGACCGGTCCGGCAGCCGGAAGGCGTCGGGCTCCTACTACACGAAGGACTTCGCCGTCACGCACCTGCTCGACCACGCCCTCGAGCCCGCCCTCGAGGAGCATCTGGCGCGGATCGACGCCATGCGCGACGACGCCCAGGCGGCGGCCGAGTTCTTCGACTTCCGCGTCGCCGACATCGCGATGGGCTCAGGCCACTTCCTCGTCGCGGCGCTCGACCGAATCGAGCGGCGGCTTGCGAACTACCTGGCGAAGCGCCCGCTCCCAGACGTCGCCGCGCAGCTCCGGCGGCTCCGGGCGGCGGCGCACCAGGCCCTGGGTGCCCGCGCCGGTGCCGAGGACATCGACGACGACCAACTCCTCCGGCGCCAGATCGCGCGCCGCTGCATCTTCGGCGTGGACATGAACCCGCTGGCCGTGGACTTGGCGAGGCTCTCGCTCTGGATCCACACGTTCGTGCCGGGACTCCCGCTCTCTTTCCTCGACCACAACCTGCAGCAGGGGAACTCGCTCGTCGGGATCGCGACGTTCGCCGAGGCCGTGAAGGCCGCGCAGCAGCCGCCGCTCTTCGCGGAGCCGCTGACGCGACTGCTCGCGCGAGGTCGCGAGACCGTGGACCGACTCGGGGCGATGGCCGACGCAGACGCCGCGGAGGTCAAGCGCGCCCGGGTGACAGCGAAGGAGCTGACGAAGCAGCTCGCACCGCTCGACGCGTTCTTCACGATCCTGACCGCGGCGCGGGTGGACGACGGCGTCCGCGCGCGGGTACTCGAGGGCGGCCTCATCGAGGAACTCGTCAAGGGGCCGCCCGAAGCCATCGCCGAGCACGCGGTCGCCCGCAAGGCCGCGAAGGCGATGCGGGACCTTCCGCCCTTCCACTTCCCGACGGCCTTCCCCGAGGTCTTCCGCGGCGACCGGCCCGGCTTCGACGTGATCCTCGGCAACCCGCCGTGGGAGGAGGTCACCGTCGAGGAGGACGACTTCTGGACGCGCTACGTCCCGGGGTTCCAGGGGCTCCCGCAGGGTGAGCAGGAGCGCATCAAGGCCCGCTACCGGAAGGACCGACCGGACCTCGTCGCGAAGCTGGACGCCGAAGTCGCGGAGGCGAAGCTCGCCCGCGACGTGCTCGCGGCCGGGGACTACCCGGGCATGGGTACCGGCGACCCCGACCTCTACAAGGCGTTCTGCTGGCGGTTCTGGGCGCTCGTCCGCCCCGACGGCGGGCGGATCGGTGTCGTCCTGCCGCGCTCCGCTCTCATGGCGAAGGGGAGCACCGACTTCCGCAAGGCGATCCTCGCTGCCGGGCGGTTCCGCGACCTGACGTTTCTCCTCAACACAGGCGGATGGGTCTTCGATGAGGCCGAACCTCGCTACACGATCGCCCTCGTAGGGATCGAGCGACGCCGACCGGGCGCGGACGGGACCATCCCGCTCCGAGGCCCGTACTCCAGCTACGAGTCGTTCGAGGAGTGCCGAGCCGACCCTCCCTACGAGTTCCGCGTGTCCGACGTGACGGCGTGGACGGACACCGCGAGCCTCCCGCTGCTGCCGACTCCGGAGTCCGGGCCCGTGTTCCTCCAACTCCGCAGCGCGCCCCGGTTCGACCACGACGACCGGAAGTCGTGGCTGTTCCGGCCGCACACGGACCTGCACGCGACGAAGCTGAAGGAGGAGCTGAAGACTCACCCCGAGCCGCGGAAGGGCGCGATCCCGATCTGGAAGGGCGAGAGCTTCGATGTCTGGGTGAACGACACCGGCTCGTACTACCTGTGGGTAAGCGAGGACGAGGTCGTCGCCAACTTGGTGCAGAAGCGCGCGAACAGCGCGCGCAAGAAGGACTCACCCTGGACCGGGCTTCGGGCGGCCGATCTCGCACGCCCGGAGACGCATCCGTACTTCCGGCCGCGCGTCGTGTTCCGTGACGTCTCCCGGGCAACCGACACGCGGACCGTTCGAGCAGCTCTCATCCCTCCGCACGCGCCGCTTACGAACACCGCCCCGTACCTCGTACGGATGCGTGGCGACGAGCGCGATGAGGCGTACGTGCTCGGTGTGCTTTGCGCGATGCCCCTCGACTGGTTCGCCCGACGGTTCGTCGAGACCCACCTGAACTACCACGTCTTCAACATGCTCCCGGTTCCGCGCCCGCCGCGATCTGACGCCCGGTGGCAGCGCGTCGTCGCCCTCGCGGGTCGCCTCGCCGCGCAGGACGATCGGCTCCGTGCCTGGGCCACGTCCGTCGGCGTTGCCTGTGGCCGCATGAAGGACGCCGACCGCGACGATGCCGTCGCAGAACTCGATGCCGTCGTCGCGCACCTGTACGGCTTGAGCGAGCAGCAGGTCGTGCACATCTTCGAGACGTTCCACGAGGGATGGGTCTTCCGCGACCGCCTGGCGCGCGTCCTCGCGCACTTCCGTTCGTGGGAGGGCCGGCGATGAAGCCGGAGTTCATCGACAACCGCAACGGGAACACGCTGTCTGCGGCGCTCCGCGGACACCTCGCCTGGGCACGCGAGACCTACCGCGAGCCGCTGTCGCTCGCGATCGCGACGGGCTACTTCAACCCCGAGGGCTTCGCCGAGCTCGCGGAGCAGTTGGAGGGCCTCGGGCGCGTCCGGCTCCTCCTCGGCGCCGAGCCGGCGTACCCGCCGCGGCGCGAGATCCACCTCCCCGGGCAACCGCGGGGAGACCGCCTCCAGCAACAGCGACTCGCGCGCGCTCTCCAGGAGGCGGAGCAGGGGATCCGGCAGGACCGCAACCTCCTCGACTTCAGCGCGCGGTCGCACGCGGCGATCGAGAAGCTGCTCGCGTTCCTGCGGACCGGGAAGCTCGAGGTGCGCCGGTACGAGCGCGGCTTCCTGCACGGCAAGGCGTTCGTCTTCTCGAACGGCGATGGCGTGATCGCCGGGTCCTCGAACTTCACGGCCGCGGGGCTCCTGCGCAACCTCGAGCTGAACCTCGGCCACTACCAGCCGGGCGTCGTCGCCCAGGTGCAGGAGTGGTTCGAGGGGCTTTGGGCCGAGGCGGCCACCTACGACCTCGCGGCGCTCTACGAGGAGAGGCTCGCGGAGTACGAGCCGTACCTGATCTACCTGCGCGTCCTCTGGGAGCGCTACGGCCACGAACTCGAGGCCGAGCAGGACCGCTTCGGGAACATCAAGCTGACGACCTTCCAGACCGACGGCGTGTCGCGCGCTGAGCGCATCCTGCGGGAGTTCCACGGCGTGCTCGTGGCGGACGGGGTCGGTCTCGGGAAGAGCTTCATCGCCGGCGAGATCGTGCGCCGCGTGCGGGAGAGCCGTCGGCGGGTTCTCCTCGTGGCGCCAGCGGCGCTGCGGGACGGGCCGTGGGCGACGTTCGTCCGACGGCACGACCTCGGCGTGGACTGCGTCTCGTTCGAGGAACTCACGCGGGAACTCGACGTGAGCCAGGGGCAGTCCGTGCTCGGCATCGACATCCGCGACTACGCGATGATCGTGGTGGACGAAGCCCACGCCCTCCGGAACCCGGAGACGGACCGCGCGCGCGCCCTGCGACGGCTCCTCGAGGGCACGCCGCCGAAGGATCTCGTGCTCCTCACGGCGACGCCGGTCAACAACACGCTCTGGGATCTCTACTACCTGCTCGCGTACTTCGTGGCGCACGACGCGGCGTTCGCGGACCGCGGGATCCCGTCGCTGAAGACGCGGTTCCACGACGCGGTCGTGAAAGACCCCGAGAGCCTGAAGCCCGACGTCCTCTTCGACGTGCTGGACGCAGTCGCGGTCCGACGGACGCGCCACTTCGTCAAGCGGTACTACCCGAACGAGAGGGTCCCCGGTCCCAACGGCACGGAGATCGTCGTCACGTTCCCGAAGCCGGTCGTCCGCCGCGTGAGCTACGACTTCGACAAGGCGCTGCCCGGCGTGTTCGACGAGTTCGCGGCCGCGCTCGTACCCGACGACGACGGGCACGTCGGCCTCACGATGGCGCGGTTCTCGCCGTCCCGGTTCCGGAAGGACGGCGGCGGGGAGGCGATCGCGTCCGAGGCGGCGCTCGTCGGGCTCATCCGGTCCGGGCTCCTGAAGCGGTTCGAGTCGTCGGTCCACGCGTTCGCGCGCACCTGCGGGAAGCTCCTGGCCTCGCACGAGCTGTTCCTGCAGGCGCTCGCGAGGGGCTTCGTCCCGACCTCCGACGGGATCGAGGCGATCGAGGACGCGGGCGACGCGCTCGACGACGACGAGCTCGCCGAGATCCTGGAGCGCACGGGCTCGGAGCCGGCGTCCGCGTACGACGTGGAGGCACTCCGCGCCGCAGTGGAGGCCGATCGCGCCTTGCTCCAGCGATTCCAGGCCCGCGCGGCCGCCGTTCGCAACGAAGACGACCCGAAGCTCGACGCGCTCGTCGAGGCGCTCGTGCAGGTGCTCCGCGAGGCCGAACACGACGCGGGTGCCGACGAGCTGCAGCGTCGGGACTGCCGGAAGGTGCTCGTGTTCTCGTACTTCGCGGACACGGTGGACTGGGTCGAGCGGCGCCTGCGCGACGCCCTCGCCGTGGACCGCCGCTTGGCTCCCTACCGCGGGCGCATCGCATCGGTCTCCGGGCGACAGTCGCGGGGCGAGGTGAGCCGGGACGACGCGGTGTTCGGGTTCGCGCCCAGATCCACCGAGGCGCCGAAGGGGCGGACGGAGGACCGGTTCGACATCCTCGTCACGACCGACGTCCTCGCCGAGGGCATGAACCTCCAGCAGTGCAGGAACATCGTGAACGTGGATCTGCCGTGGAACCCCATGCGACTCGTGCAGCGCCACGGCCGCATCGACCGCATCGGCAGCCCGCACGACCAGGTGTTCATCCGCTGCTTTTTCCCCGACGCGCAGCTCGACGCGCTCCTCGCGCTCGAGGCGCGCATCCGGCGGAAGCTCACGCAGGCCGCCCGGTCGATCGGCGTCGAGAGCGAGGTGATCCCGGGCGGTGCGACGGGCGAGGTCGTGTTCGCGGACGAGAGCGACCAGATCAAGAGCCTGCGGGACGAGGACGCGAGCCTCCTCGAGCACGGCGGAGAGGACGCGCGCGCGCACTCCGGCGAGGAGTACCGCCAGGAGCTGCGGAAGGGGATCGAGCGGTACGGCCGCGCCACGATCGAGAACCTGCCCTGGGCCGCCGGCTCGGGGTTCCGGACCGGAGCACGTGCCGGCCACTTCTTCTGCGCGCGGGTCGGAGACGGGACCGACGCGCGGTCGTTCCTGCGGTTCGTTCCGGCTGACGGCTCCCCGATCGAGCGGGACTCTCTAACCTGTCTCCGGCTGATCGGCTGCACGTCGGAGATCCTCCGCGACGTTTCGGACGACGTGGCCAGAGCCGCCTATCCAGCGTGGGAGCGAGCCCGGGCGCACATCTTCGAGGAGTGGCAGCGGTCCACGGATCCGGCGAACCTCCAGCCGAAGATCCCGGTGGCGCTCCGCCGCGCGGCCGAGCATGTGCGGCGACATCCGCCGCCCGGGGTCTCCGCCGAGCAGATCGCCGACGTCGCGGCGGCGCTTGAGGCGCCGTGTGGTCAGCGCATCGTTCGGCAGATCCGCGCGATCGTGGAAGACCCGGGGCTCGACAACCCGACGAGGTCGGCGCGCCTCTTCGAGCGAGTCCACGTGTTAGGGCTTCGGCCGTTCACGCCGCCGAAGCCGCTCCCTCCGATCCGGGAGGAGGACGTGATGCTCGTGTGCTGGATGGGGACGTCATGAGCAAGGTGGAACTGAACGACGGCACCGTTGACGTCGGGTCCGTGGCCAGAGTTGCGCAGGAGAGCCTTGCCGACAGACCCGTCATCGTGCTCGGAAGCGGGGCGTCCGTCGCTCACGGTCTTCCTGGCATGCCAGAGCTCGCGAAGCACATCGTGAGCGTGCTCGATCCTGAGACTCGACCCGAAGCGGAACAGAGGGTGTGGGAGCGGTTCAAGTCCGAGCTCTCCTCGACGAACGACCTAGAGCGGTCGCTCTCTGAGGTTCCCAGCGAGAGCCCGCTCCTGCGGTCGATCCTCGCATCGACATGGACGCTGATCTCCGAACGCGATCGGGTGGTGCACGATGCGATCGTCTCCGCTGCGAAGGCACTTCCGCTGACACGCTTCGTGCAGCACCTTCTGCGGACATCGAACCCACATGTCTCGATCGTTACGACGAACTACGATCGACTCGCAGAGTACGCCGGAGACCTCGCTGGCGTTCGGGTCGTTACGGGCTTCGAGGGAACTTGGCTCCAGCGCTTCGACGACGGGGTGCTCGGCCATGCGGGCGGCGCGGGCGCGCGGGTGACGATCTACAAGCCGCACGGATCGCTGGACTGGTTCCTGGATCGCGACGGCGAGCCGCGTGGAACTCCACTGTCGACGGGCATCCCCGACGGGTGTGAGCCACTGATCGTGACGCCCGGGGTTACGAAGTACCAGAAGACCCTCACCGATCCGTTCCGGACGATCACGGCCAAGGCGGATGAGGCCTTGAAGAAGGCGACCTGCTTCCTTTGTGTCGGCTACGGGTTCAACGATGAGCACATCCATCCGGTGCTGAAGCGTCGGATCCGAAAGGACAAGGTGCCCATCGTCGTCCTCGCTCGAACACTCACGACGGCCGCTCGCTCGGTCGTCGTCGATGCGGCAGTTCCTCGGTTCCTGGCGATCGAGCGATCGGGCAGCGACGCCACCATCTACTCACCTGAACAGCTGGGCGGCGTGACCGTCGCCGACTCGGCGATCTGGGACTTCGCGTCGTTCCTCGATCTCGTGCTAGGAGCGGAAGGGGGGACTCGTGACGATCTTTGACTACAAGGACGCGGATGCCATCGGAGAGGTGTTCGCCGTCGACACGGCCTCCGTCGTGATCACAGTCGGAGACGTCCTGAAGCTCCGAACCGTCCAAGTGAACCGACTCGTCGTGCTCCGAAGCGCTCGAGCTGGGCAGCACCTTGTCGGGATAGTTCAGAAGATCCTGCGCCGCGGCGTGGTCGGCGACGCGCCTGACGGAGACGACACCCGGGAGGAGACATCGACGGTCGTCGAGAACCTGCTCAAGGTGACGCTCGTCGGGACTCTGCTGGACCTGGTGGGCGACAGGCCCAACGAGTTTCGCAGGACGCTCGAGACGGTTCCGGAGATCGATGCGAAGTGCTTCCTGCTGGAGGGCGATCGGCTGTCCCGGTTCATGAAGGCGATCGCCTCAGGCGTGCGCGACGGGTCGGCCGGCGCGAAAGCTGCCGGCGAGCCGAGGAGTGCCCCGCTGGCGCTCGGGAAGTACACGATCGACGACCAGGCCGAGGCACTGATCGACGGTGACCGGTTCTTTCAGCGCCACGCGGCCATCGTCGGGAGCACCGGCAGTGGAAAGTCGTGGACGGTCGCGCGGCTCGTGGAGCAGATCGCATCCTTGCCCAGCGGGAACGCGATCCTGTTCGACATCCACGGTGAGTACTCCAGCCTGAAGGGCGAAGGGATCCGCCACCTGCGTGTTGCCGGTCCAGATGACCTTGACGGGAAGAAGGGACTCGCTGACGGCGTCGTCCACTTGCCGTACTGGCTGCTCACGTACGACGAGATGCTCGCCCTGCTACTGGATCGAAGCGATCAGAACGCGCCCAACCAGGCCTCGTTGTTCTCCCAGGCTGTCCGCGATGCGAAGTCGAAGTACTTGAAGGACGAGAAGAAGCCGGAGCTCGAGGCGCAGTTCACGATCGACAGCCCGGTGCCGTACGCGCTCGGCGATGTGATCGCGATGCTCGAAGGCAAAGACACTGAGATGGTGCAGGGCGCGAAGACCGAGAGGCAGGGACCGTTCTTCGGGAAGATGACGAGGTTCATCAGCCGCCTCAGCAACAAGCGCGCGGACCGGCGGCTCGGCTTCATGTTCGCGGAGTCGGATGAGCTCCGTCGCTATGCATGGATGAGCGAGCTCTGCCAGAGCTTGCTGGCGCCTAGATCACGTGGAACTGCTGGCGGCGTCAAGGTGCTGAACGTCTCCGAGGTCCCAGCAGACGCCTTGCCGCTGATCCTCGGCCTCGTAGCGAGAGTCGTCTTCTCGGCGCAGCAGTGGATGGATCCGACGAAGCGCCACCCAGTCGCGATGCTGTGCGACGAGGCTCATCTGTACATCCCCGAGCGGTCGGAGTCTGGGTCGGCGCAGGAGGCCGGGTTCCGGAGCTTCGAGCGCATCGCGAAGGAGGGACGCAAGTACGGAGTGGGCCTCGTCGTGATCACCCAGCGGCCAGCAGAGGTCAACCGTACGACTCTGAGCCAGTGCAATAACTTCATGGCGATGCGGCTGACGAACGGAGACGACCAGGCGACCATTCGTAGACTCCTGCCGGACGACCTCGGCGGCTTCTCCGAGGTGTTGCCCGTACTCGACGTCGGGGAGGCACTCGTCGTCGGCGACGCGTCCCTACTCCCAACTCGAGTTCGCATCGATCCCCCGACGACCAAGCCGAACAGCGCGACCGTGGCGTTCTGGCGTGAGTGGGGGAAGACCGCCGTCGCGGACGGCGTCGGCGAGTCCGTGGAGTCGATGCGTCGGCAGAGACGAGGCTAGGACTCGCGCGACGGTGACGTTCGGAGCAAGTGAGACCGACGCCGCCCTTGCGGGCGGCGTCGTCTGGTTCCTCACGACACGACGGCGGCGACCGCCTGCGCCGCGCTGTCTGACGCGCAGCGGCGAGCGAACGGGCACGACGAGCAGGGCCTCATCGGCGCCGCCGTCGGCGGCGGATCGAGCCGCGCCTTGAGCACAGCCCGCATCGTCCCGATCGTCGGGGTTACGGTCTGCGCCAGGCGGCGTAGATCGCTCTCCGGCTCCTCCGGGCGGATCTCGCTGGGCGGCACGCGCGTCGCCGCCCAGTGTCGGTGGAGGGCGACGGCGCACTCCACGGCGGAGCGCCGGTTCAGTGGTCGTGACGTCCTGTCGGGATCAGTTCGGCGCAGGTAGCAGCGACGGTCGTCGGCTGCCGTCCGTGGCGGACTCGATCGTCTCGACACGGAACGCCAGCACGTCGCGGCCCCGAGCGTGGAGCGACTTGACGGCGGCGAGGATGCGCTCGCCTGACGTGGGAGCGCACATGCATCCTCGTGGTGATCGGGGCGACGGCCGATGGCGAGAAGGAACTTCTCGCGGTCCACGATGACGTGCGCGAGGGCGGGGAGCCGTAGCGGGATGTGCTGCTCTCGCTGGGCGAATGCAGGACGAGCACCGCTGCGGAACTCGCGATCGGCGACGGCGCGCTTGACTTCTGGATCGCGCTGCAGGATGCCTTGCCGACGACGCGCAAGGAGCGCCGTTGGGTGCACGAGACCGAGAACGCGGTGAACACGCTGCCGAAGTCGCTGCACACGCAGGCCAACGCCCGCTTGCGCGAGACCTGGATGGCCGCGTCGCGCGAGGACGCCTTGCGGCCAGATCGACCCCATTCTCCGGGACAAGGGAGATGGAGCGGCTTCGCCGTCTCCTGTCCCCACACCCAGGAGTTCCCATGCGCATCGCGACCGCTCTGCTCCGCCTCCCCGATGACGTCCTCTCGGATCTGGCCTGCTCCGCGCTTCGGCTGTTCCCGCCGTCGTGCCGGCCTCCGCTCCGCGGACCGCTCCGCCCCGTCGAGTGCCGCGTCGTCGTCGCTGCGGCAGTGGCGTTGGCGCTGATTCCGGCGCACCCGGCCGACTGGGGCGGGCGCGTCGTCATGGCGCTCTGGCCTCGCTCGGTCGCCAACGTGATCGCGGGATCGCTCGGCTACGCCACGCCGTCGGTCGCGTCGCGGATCCTCTCCGATGCCCGCGCGCGGCGCCGCAACTGGTGCGAGTGGATCGACGCGTGCCACGGCGGCGACGCCTTCGCGGCGGTGGCGGGCTGCCTGCGAGGGCGACGCGGCCACCACGGCACCATGGCCGACTACGGGCGCGCGCTCGCGCTGGTGCGTGATGCGGTGGCGTCTGGACGAGAACCGCTCCTCGCGAGCTGGTTCTGAGGGTGTCGCCTGCCGGCCGGCGCTCCGCCGCTGACTGGTGCGACGTCGAACCACCGTCGGTCGCGGATCGGCCCCCGGTGGCGCGGATACGTCAGCTGCGACGACGCGGGCGCGGCGCACGCCGTCGGCCGCCCGGACGGACCTTGCCCGGCGGCGCCTTCGGGACGCCGTCGGGGAGGCCGTCGGCGAGTAGCGCGGCGGGCTCGACACCGAGACCGTCGGCGAGCTGGATGATGCGGAGTAGCGTCACGTTGCGCGTGCCGCGCTCGACCTGCCCCACGTAGCTCCAGTGCAGACCCGCCTCGGCGGCGAGCTCCTCCTGCGACATGCCCCGGTGCATCCGGAGGTCGCGCACACGCTGCCCGAAGCGGGCAAGAGGATCGGAGCGGTGGGCCTTCGGCATCCCGACGAGGCTCTCGATCAGGACGGATAGTTACAGAGACGATGGAGTTGCAGACGATGAGTACAGGTGATGCGGGGGGCGCGACGGAGGACAGGCATGACGACCACGACTGGCGGCTGCGATGGCGACCACGGCGGCGGAGACCTGACGGGCGCCTCGGGGATGCCGAGGCCGGACCTCAGCGACGAGTCGTTCTGGGACAAGGTGCGCAGGTTCGCGCGCGCCGCCGGCGGTCAGGTCATCGAGACGGCGTTGATCCTGTTCTTCGCGCTGAGGGACCCGGACACGCCTGCGTGGGCGAAGACGCTCATCGTCGGCGCGCTCACCTACTTCGTGCTGCCCACGGACGCGATCCCGGACTTGATCCCGGTCGTCGGGTACAGCGACGACCTCGGGGCGCTGGTCGCGGCGCTCGGCACCGTCTCGGTGCACGTGAAGCCCGAGCACGAGGCCAAGGCGAAGGAGCGGGTGCGGCGTCTCTTCGGCGACGGGGAGGCGGCGGCATGAAGGCCGCCGGCGCTCCTCCGCACGCCTGCGCACGCCGCGGTTCGCGGAGCACCGCGGTCGCCATCGTCGCGTGGATCGGCACCGCGCTCGCAGCGACCGGCTGTGGCGCAGAGTCCCGTGGCGCTGTGCGCGAGCTCGACCGACTCGCGGAGAGTTGGGCCGCTGCAGTGGACGAGGCAACTCAGGATCAGCGCGAGCTGACGCGCTCGGAGCGCGAACTCGGCGGACGACTCGCGCAGCTCGGAGCGGAGCAGCCCGAGGCGTGGAAACAGCTCCGCGGTGGGGGACTCTCGTCCGGACGCTCGGCCCCGGATCTGGAGACGGTCCGCCGGCTGCTGGCGCGCGGCGGCCTGGATGCAGCGCCGAACCGAGCTGGGCGGGACGTCGCGCGACGCGACGCTGTGGCGGAGCGGGCCGGACGAGCAACCACAGGGTCGATGGCGCAGGTGCCCTTCACCCGAACGCTGTTCTCCGTGCGGCGCGTCGAGGATCTCGTCGAGCGACTGGGGGACGTTCCGACCGTACACGTCATCGACGCGGTCTCCGGCGAGACGGGCTACCGCCTCGAGTACCCCCTGCTTGCCGGGTGGTTCGCGACGGTGGTGTTGCGCGAGACGGAGTTCCGCCAGGGCACGGTGGCGGTCTGGGGGCGTCCGGAGTTCTCGCGTAGTGGTGCAGCGGATGCTGGCTCGACCTGGCTGTCCGAGCTCCTGGCGGCGCATGCGCCCGAGCGCGAGCGGTACCGCATCGAGCAGGAGCGCCGGCGCGTCGACGCAGAGGTCAAGCGCATCGCCGACGCGGACGAGCGAGCGGAGAACGCACGGCTCGACCGCGTCGCGCAGATCGAGTGCGAGCGCGATCTCGCGCGCTCGGAACTCGCGGAGCGGGCGGAGGCTCGCCGCGACGCGCTCGTGCGGCGCTACGTGGAGGAGTGCGACGCGCTCGCCGCGCGCCTGGCCGCGGGACGTCGCGAGCGCGAGGAGTTCGAGCGGCGCTGCGCCGAGGAAGAACGCGACGAGGAGGAGCGGCGGGCGCTGCGCAGAGAGACGGAGTTCGAGGCCATCGACGCGCTCGCCCACAGGCAGCGCGAACTCGCGCGGATGCGAGCCGCGGATCCCGCCGCACTGGCCGAGGAGGAGGCTCGGATCGAGCAAGAACGCGAGCGCTCGCACCGCGAGTGGGAGGAGCGAGAGGCGGGGCAGCGATCTGCCGACTCGGAGCGGCGTTCGCGGGGGCTCGCCGTCCTCGACGAGCCGATCGCCGCCGCGGAGAGGCGTCTCGCAGCGATCCCCGAGAAGCAGACGCGGCTCCGCGAGGAACTCGAGCTCGGTCTCGCGCGCGAGAGCCAGGAACTCGAGGACCGGTTCCGGACCCTCCTGGAGGCGCTGCAGCACTGATTGCGCCGTGCCGTCGCGGCGAAGGGGGGGATGGGGCGGAGCGCGGCATCGATCCCACGGTTGAGATCGCCTACTCCGGCACCAAGTGCCCGGGTCTCGATGCGCGTGCGACGCTGGCCTCTGCCTACGTGCAGCGGCGCGAGCCACGGTCAGCGCGAGGCGCGCTCTCGACCGCGTGCGAGCGCCACGTGCTGCGCCGGAAGCCGTCGTCGTCGAGTGACCGGACGCGCGACGGACAGTGTCGTCGTGCGGTGCACGAGACGCATGACGTCGCCGCGATCATCGTCAACGATCCGCGCAGCTCGAGGCCGCGGACTCGACCTTGCGCCGCACTGGCCGCGCGTGCAGCGCAAGGTCCGTCCAATAGCCGCGGACACTTGCAGATCCACCAGTAGCCGCGCTTTCGCGTCCGTAGAATGGCAAGTCCAAGGCGAGACGCGCCTTGCGTCGATCCCCGACGCGCAAGTCTCGAGGAGATGGCCATGCCCAAACGCGAACGCAGTCCGGTGTGTGGACAGGATCTAGCGAAGGCTCCGTCGCACGTACGGTGCGAGCGTGTGATCGAGCGCGGAGGCGGTGTCGCCGAGCGGTGCTCCCGGTTCACCATTCGCCTGCCGGATGGCGACCGGGACCGGTATTGCGTGTCGCACAGCACGACCGAGTACGCGGCGACGCTTCGGTCCAAGGGCTCCAAGGCGCAGCGAGCCGCCTCCGAGGTGGAGCGCGCGCGACTCGAATCCATCGCGCACAGCCTGCTTCCGAGACGCTGGCGCTGCCCGAGCGAGGTGCTCACCGCACGCTTCCGGCTCTATCAAGCGATCGCGCGCCAAGACGTCTCCGCTTCCCAGGCGCGCGAACTCAGGGCGATCCTGATCGATGTCGCACGCGACTTCTGCGCGTACCCGATGCTCTGAACGATCACAGATTCGAGGACGAGCGGGACGCGCGTCGCGATCCCGCACAGGCGCCACAAAGACGCGCAGAACGCGAAGGCGAGGAACCGATGGGAACGCCGCAACGCCAGCGTCAACTTGGCGACCGAACGAACCGAGGGCTGCGCGTCGTCCGCGAGGCTCGGCACTGGCCGCGGGGCTGGGACTTGGCGCTCGAGCGGTGTCGAGGCCTGTCCGGGCGGGGCGCGCAGTGCCGGCGCACCGCGGCGCGCGACTCGCTCTGGTGTGTGGCGCATCGGCACCAGACGCCGGACCTGGTCAGGCGCCGGGCGCCGGCGGTCGTCGTCACGGAGCGATGGAGCGCTGCGGCGGTTGCCATCCCTCGCCAGCGGCGCTGCCGCCATCGCGTCCTGATCGGATCGGGCGCTACGCGCCGCTGCGGCAACTGGACGCTTCGGATCCCGGACGGGACCTTCGACTCCTGCTGTGCCGCGCACACGCGACACGCCGGGTATCGCGACCACGTCCGCGCGGAGCGCGAGCGGCGCCGGTACGTCGCGTGGGCCTGGCGCGTGCGCGTTCTCGACCCGCTGCCGATGACGCCCGACGAGGTCCAGACAGCGCGCTGGCACCTCATGGTGAAGCTCGAGGTCGGCGCGATCGGACCCGCAGTCGCGACCGTGATCGGCGCGTGGCTCAATCGTCGGATCGACGCCCTGGACGCCGCAGGCCTGCTCCCGCGCGAGGGCGGCGCCGGGGTGCGCCGGGTTCTTCCCGGCGAGACGCTCGAGTCGCACGGGGTTCGGCCGGAGCAGATCCTCTCGAAGGAGGAGTTCGAGGCTCTCCACAGCGGCATGCTCGAGGACGAGCGGAACGGGATCGAGACCCCGAGCGAGTTCGTCGAGATCTGCGCGCGCTATCTCCGCAGTCGGCAGGACCAGCCGCGCGACCCGGCAAGTTGAGCGACCCGCACTCGCGGTGGGCAGCGACACGGCGGGTCGGTGCGTGCCGATGGCGAGCTCGGGTGGTTCGACGTCGAACCACACCGAGGTGTCGATGGCGTTGGCGCGGGCGGCCGCTGCTCCGCGCGGCCGATCCGCATCCCACACGCAGGCAGCGTCGCGCCGCGGCGAGGAGCGATGGCCGTCGTGGACTCGCGAGCGCGCGGCGCCTGACGTGCAGAGCTCGCACCGCGACGCGCCGGCGCGGGGCTGTGGCAGCGGCTAGCCTCCAGCTCCCGGGCATGCGGCCGCTTCTCGTCCGGTTGAGATGAGCGGCTGCGCGGTCCGCGTAGAGCGGGTCTCCCGGCAGCCCAGGGGCCTGCGCCGCCGGAACCCCTTGCGCCAAGAAGTGTTATGGATGCTCCGGATGCGAGTCCACGCCGATCGCGTCCCGGGCCCGAGGCGCCTGCGGGTTCGCCTCCGCAGCCCCTTGTCGCACAGCGAGTTGCGATACCGAGGGTCGCGACCCGGGGGCGGCGCCGAGCCGGGTGCACGGCTCTACCGCCAGGTGCGCGTCCCGCTGCTGTCGATCGCGGCCGGGCGCCGCGGCATGCCGCTCTACCTGACCGTCGACTTCGTCGTCGTCCGCGGGGACGGGTCCGAGGAGTGGATCCACGCGAAGACGCGGCGCCGCAGCCGCGAGTGGATCCGCGGCCGCGCGGCCGCGGAGGCGTGGCTCGGGGCTCCCGTCGCGGAGGTGGATCGGTGACGGCCGTCGAGCGCCGCGTCGCAGCGCATAGACTGACCGCGGCGCCCGCGCGGCGCCGCTCCCCGGAAGGTGGGTGTGCATGAGACAGGTGAAGGCAGGCGAGCGGCTCTGGCTCGCACGGACGTCGATCACGACCGAGAACCGCGGCGGCGAGATGCGCGTGCTGCCGGAACTCACCAGGCCCTGCGAAGTGCAGGTCTCCGGCCCGATCGCAGTGAACCGCACCGGCGAACGCTTCGTGGCCGTGCGCACGCCGTTCGGGTTGCGCCTCGCGTTGATCGACCACCTCTACCCCACCCGCGAGGCGGCCGAGGCCGCGAGCCCGCGCGGCGACTCGCGCGAGCCGCTGACGGACGCGGACTACCTCGACGGGGGCTCTGCGGAGTGCAGCCAATCGGGCGCGGACCCGGCGCAGGGCTGGGGCTCCCCTCCAGAGCGCTAACCGCAGCGATTGGAGATTCGCGCGGCGATCGCGCTGCGAGGTACGCTCCCCACCCAGGGGAGGGAGCGTCATGGAGTTCACGGTGGAGTTCACGTCGGTGCCTCCGGCGAGCGATCCCCGCCTGCAGGACGGCCGTCGCGTACTCGATGCGCTGAGCACGGCGGCCTTCGAGCGCCTCTCGGTCGACGTGGACCCCCTCCTCGCCGTGACCCTGGACGGCGTGCGCTTCGCAATCGAGATGGCAAAGCTGTCGTACGTCCGACTGCAGGTGGCGATCGGAGTTCTCTCCACTCACGCGCCGAGCCATCCGGACCACAGGTCGGCCACGTACGCCGCGCTCGAGGACGCTTGGTCCGTACTCGACACGTTCTGCCGACTCGCCCATCTGGTGAAGGCGCACAAGACGCTCCGGAGCTCAGACGCTGGGAAGCGAATCGGGCTGCTCTGGAAGGACGTGAAGGTGGCTCGCGACTGGGTGCACCACCTTCACGACCGCGGCAGGATGGACGCGCTTGCAGCGACGGGGCGCCACGTCTGGGGCGCGCTCGGATGGCAAGTCATGCAGGGTGACGGCCAAGTGCGTCTCGGCTTCGTCGTCGCGGGCAGCGCGCGCAGGAAGGGCATCATCGATCCGCCTCTCCCGTCGTTCACGGGGCTCCACTCGCCGTTCGGAGCGCTGAAGCTGACTGGGTACGAGCGGCTGGACGGGCCGGCCGCCAGCGGAGCGATGCGCCCCGTCGCGGTACCGCTGAGCGAGTTGATCGATGCGATTGCGGACCTGGTCCCCGTCGTGCGGGATCTCGCCGCGACGGCGATCGATGGCTCGCCGGACGGCGAGACGTCGACTGGCGCAGACGCTGAGTCGGCTGGCGGCGGGCACACCGAGCACTGACCGTCCTCGGGGCGGCCCGAAGAATCCCCGGAATCTTGACGATCGCACCGAACCGTAGACCCGACGTCGGGTTTTCTCTCGCATGAGTCACATGCACGAGAGGAGCGAAACGATGATCGAGGCGATGGGTCGGCTGGTCGGGAAGCGCGCTGCGGCGCTGGTCGCGGGACTGGTCGAGGAGCGCGGCGCCGCGGCGCTGCGCAGCATGACGGTCGAGGAGCTGGAAGCGGCGGGCCTCGCGCGCGCCGCGGCCACGAAGGTGCGGGCGCTCGTCGACGTCGCGAGCGAGATCCACGACGCGCGGCTGCGCCGCGGCGACGCGTTCCGCTCGTCGCGCGACGTCGCCCGGGGCTACGCGCACCTCCGCGAGCTGCGCACGGAGCAGTTCCACGCGCTGCTGCTCGACGGGAAGCACCGGGTCATCCGGGACGTGCTCGTGTCGCAGGGCACGCTCACGTCGTCCCCGGTCCACCCGCGCGAGGTCTTCGGCCCCGCGATCCGCGAGGCGGCCGCCGCGGTCGTCTTCGTCCACAACCACCCGTCCGGCGACCCGACGCCGAGCGTGGACGACATCGAAGTCACCCGCCGCCTGCGCGAGGTCGGCGAGCTGGTCGGGATCCTCGTGCTCGACCACGTGGTGATCGGAGACGGGACGCACGTCTCGCTCGCCGACCGGGGGCTGCTCTAGCCCCTGCCCCTCGGGGGCCGGGACGTCCCGGCCCCCGCACCCACCCACGACGCCCCACACGCCCGGAGGACGCCATGACGACGCACACGCACACGCTGTCGATCGACCGCACGCTCGAACTCGCCGAGGAGGCCCTGCACCTGGCCGCGGAGGACCACGACGACGGCGCGGCCCGCGCCGACGAGGACCTCGCCCGCGAGGAGCGGGGCTACGCTTCCGAGTACCGCGCCGCCGCTTCCGAGCTGCGCGCGCTGCGCGAGGGCCTCCCGCACGTGCCCGAGCTGGCCCGCGCCGTTCGCCGCCTGCTCGACGCGCTCGACGCCGACGTGTTCACCGACGCGCCCGAGTGCCGCGGCCAGCTCCGCCTCATCGACCAGGAGCGCGATCGCGCGCGCTGGCTCCTGCAGAGGCTCCCGTCGGCCGACGGGGAGCCCGCCCGGCCCGACGGGGGCCTGGCGCCGCCGGTCGACGACTGCGAAGCTGCGCGCCGCCGTGTGCGGGCCGCGCAGCTCGACGCGGCGCCGCGGCCGTACGCGACGCCGGGCGGCGGAGAGTCGCTCCTGCGCGACGGGAGCCTTGCGACGACGGGAGCCTGACGTGCCGACGTGCCCGAACTGCGGCCACGAGTGGAGCGACGAGAAGGCGCGCGAGCGGCGCGCCCGCTACGAAGAGCACCGCCCGCCGCGCGGCGACGCACGACGGGCGTACCTGCGCGACTACGCCCGCGGCCGCCGCCACGCGGCCGCGGGGAAGGCGCGCGAAAGGGGAGCGTCTGACGCATACCGCGCCGGGTACTCTGCCGCGTCAGACGCGTAGTCGTCCGGTGGCCCAAGTCGCGTCGCACTCGCGACTACGTCGGATCCGCGGCAGGTGGGCGCTTGAGCTCTGCAAGCCGCCTCAACTCCCTTGAGCGCGCGTAGACGTGATGTGCGATGTGCTGAAGCACCAACCGCGCAGCCTCGGCTTCCGCTGTGCCGATCTCCTTGAACGACTTGACGCTGTGCGCGGCGTCGTTGCCGTATTGGCGTACATCGTGCATGGCCTGACGCACGAGGTCATCGAGGCCGTGGCTCGCGCAGAGCGCGTCGATTCGCTGCTCGAGATTCGCCCCGGTAGCCGAGCGATCGATGCAGATCTGCTCAAGCGCACGACGATACATCATCGCCGCAGCGTAGTAGAGCCCGTGCGTTTCGCACGCCGCCGCCTCGTTGAGAAAGCCGAGCACGGCATCGGGAACATCGTCGATGTGAACGCGTACGACCGCCCGAGGAAGGACGATCGTCTCTGCCTTCTCGGAGGATCTGGCCGTCGGTTCCGTACGGCTGACGAGCATGACTTGTCCACACGACGGATCCGGACAACGGAAGAGACCGACGAAGGTGGTCGTGCGCCTCACGTGATCCTGCGAGTAAGCCGCTCGGTCGAAGACGCTACGCAGGGCGGCGAGATGACCACACCCTGGGCATCGAGTGCTCACCTCGAAAGTAGACTGATATACAGCGAGGGCGGGTCCAGGGGTTGGGAAGCGCAGTGTCATTCGCGGAGGATAGCGCGAGTCGCGGACCCGCTCACGGGAAGATCGTCACAGTCGCCGCTGCCGGAGAGCGGCGTGATCACTCCGATCACAGCCTCAATCTCCGGTACATGACCCAGTCTGGCAGACGGCGAGCGCGGCGTGCGGGCGCGCGAGAGGCCCGCCGTCGCCACGGCATCAGCACGGGGAAGTCGTCGTCGCGGAAGCGGCAGACGCGCACGTGGTGCTCGCACACGCGGGCCGGCTTGCCGTGCAGCGAGAACGTCTCGGGCTCACACGCGCAGCCGCGCGGGCAGCGGCACACGGCCATCTCGTCGCACCAGAAGCCGCACCGGCAGGCGCCGGGCGGGCACCTCATCCGCCGCGGGTGCCGTCGACCTTGCCGATCGGACGGGCCTCGACGGACTCCGTGCGCGGGACGTCGGCCATGCGGCACGCGAGGCCGGCGCGCTGGTCCTCGCGTAGCCCGCGGACCTCGCGCGCGAGCGCGTCGACGGCGTCGACCGTGCGCGAGCTCGAGGACGCGAACGAGCCCTCCACGCGCTGCAGCGCCGCGTCGAAGCGCGTCGTCGTGCGGTCGCGCTCAGCGCGCTCCTCGGCGCGGTCCTTCTCGCGCTCCTCGCGCGCGGCCGCGAGGACGGCCGCGAAGCGCTCGTCCGCGCGCTCCTCGCGCCGCGCCTGCGCGGCGAGCCACACGCGCACGACGCCGAAGAGCCCGCCGCCGCCGAGGACCGCAGCGACGAGGGCGACCGCGCCGTCGCCCTCGAGCGACGCGAGCAGGGCGGTCGGGAGCAGGCCGCTCATGGCGGCCAAGAGCGCGAGCCGCATCAGCCGTGCACCTCTCCGGGACGCAGGCCGGTCAGGTACTCGCGCACGAGCTCGCGCGTGACCTGGTCGCAGCGGTGGTCGCCGAACATGAGCGCGACGCGCGCGTAGAGCGAGTCGCGCAGCGTGAGGTAGACCCTCCCCACGTCGCCGCGCGACGCGGGGAGGGACAGGGCGACGAGCGTCTCGAGATCGCCCGTCACGTCAGCCCAGGCGGCTTCGGCCATCGCGAGGCTACGGCTTGTTGACGCTGCCGGCGCCGCCGACGCCGGCAGACCCGCCCGTGCCCGCGGGAATCGACGACGCGTTGCCGCCGGCCACGCTGTTGCCGCTCGTCGTGATCGTCACGTTCTGCGGCGCGCCGCTGGTGGCGGAGAGCACCGCGGAGAGTTGCTCCGGCGTCCACTTCCCCTCCGCCGCGAGGGCTAGGATCGCGGCCGACACCTCGCTCGGCACCTGCGACGCGAAGTACCAGTTGACGGCTGCGGTTCCACCCGTCGCCGTCGCCGGCGCCTGGCCCTGCTGGCCCGTGACGGTCTGCGCGAGCTGTCCGGCGGTCGCGGGCGCTCCGGCCGTGCCGGGCGAGGCCCCGGATGGCGTGAGACCGGCGCAGCCGGGCAGGACCAGCCCAGCGACGGCGAGGACCGCCGCGAGGATGAGGGTGCGAGAGAACGAACGCATGAGGAACTCCTCGAGCGGCTTCAGGCCCACTCGTGCCTGGTCGTCTGCGCGTAGCAGAGGTCCACGCGGAAGTCGACCGTGCCGGCGACCAAGCCCGCACCGCCCACCGTCTTCCGCCAGAGCGTCACGAGGCACAGGCAGCCGACCGAGATCGGGTTGCTCGCGTCGTCGTGGTCGAGGATCACGACCACGCGGTGCGGACCGCCCCCGTCGTCGATGCCGTTCGCGTCCGCCCCGATGTCGACGGACGCCGTCGCGAGCGCCGTCGCGGCGTCGGAGACGTTGCCCACGCCCGTCGCGAGCGTGCGGATCTCGCCTTCCCACTCGATGTCGTTGCTGGCGGTCAGCACTTCCTTGCCCTCCTGTGCGCGGGGTGTCGAGTCGGCTTCGACGCGTGGCTCGAGCCCTCGACCGCAGGGGCTCCTCGCGTCGACGGTGGGAGCCCGTTTGTGCCCGCCGCGCGACTCCTCGTTCAGGTTGCCGCCACGAGCGGGGCTTCCGTTGGCGAGCCGCGTCGGTCACGATGCGTCGATGCCTGCTCGTGGAACGCGGGGGCGGAGGATGGGCCGCCACGAGCTCAACGGGCTTGACGACCCGGCGCTGCAGCAGCATCTAGCAGGCTCGCCGGACGAGATCCGCGAGCGCTGCCGTCGTCGCCTCGCAGAGATCATCGGCGCGATGGCGGCTGGGGACCTCGGGGCACCAATACGCGTTCCGCACGAGCTCGTGGCGTGGCCCTTGGTCACCGAGGTCGATCTGCCCTCCGTCCGCGTCGAGGTGGAGGAGATCAACGGCCACGTGGTCCTCTGGGTCCAGCCAGAGGTGGCCGTGCCGCCGCGCGTGTTCTCCGAGCGCGTACTCCAGCCGGTGTTCGCGGACGTCGCGCGTGAGCAGGACAGCGCAGAACTCGGCTTGGAGTGGTCACTCGAGACCGAGCCGGAGGCCGCCAACTCACGCTGGTTGGTCTGGGTTCATCACAGAGCGCTCAGCGCGGATGCGGAGCGCACGCGCTTCGTGAGGGAGATCCCAGGGCGCTTGAACACCCTCATCGACGCTCTGCGCGCCGACGCGGGCTAGGAGAGCGTCCGAGCACCCCCTCCGCAGCGATGAGCGAGGCTACGTTGCGTGTCCGCCGGCGGCGGATGCTCCGCCCACGCACGCCGGTCGCGGCACGTCGCAAGCTGGACGACGCCGCGGCAGCGCCGTCGCCTGCGAAGCGCCGCGCTGGCCCATCGAACGAGACCGACCCTCGACGGGCAGCTCGGAGAGGCTTCTAGCGCCGAGTGGGTGGGGTGTCCCGCTTCGGACGACTGGCGCGATCTGCCGTGACCGCGGGCGGCCGGATTGGGTCAAGAGCTGGTGCCACACGTGGTGCCGCGGCGCCGATGTGCAGCCAGCAGGCGAGGCCATGCGATGTCGCAAGTCACTCTCTGAGAGTGGCTTACATCTGGAGCGGGCGAAGGGATTCGAACCCTCGACCTGCAGCTTGGGAAGCTGCCACTCTACCACTGAGTTACGCCCGCTCCGTGGCGCCCCGGATTGTGGCGGGGCGGGGCGGCCGGTCGAGTTCTTTCCGGAAGCGCGCGGCGCGTCCGAGCGGGGGAGCGAGGCGCCGCTGGGCGCGCCGGGTCGCGGCCCTGGGCGGGCTCGGCGCGGAGGCGTACATTCGCGCGATCGTGCGGATCGCGACCCTCCACCGAGCCGTGCCGGGCGCGCTGCTGCTCGCGCTCGGGGCGTGCGCCGGCGCGCCGCCGTCGCGTGCGGCGGGAGCGGGCGTCGAACTGCGCGCGCCGGACGGGGTGCGCCGCGTCGGGGCGCGCGTCGTGCTCGTGGCGCGCGTGCGCGACGCGCGCGGACTGCCCGTCGCCGACTGCCCGGTCGTGTGGAGCGTCGGCACGGACGGCGTCGGCCGACTGCTCGCGGTGGGTGGGGCAGGTGGGCAGACCCAGGCGGGCGACGCGCCGCCCGGTGCGACGCGCACCAGCGCGACGGCGTACGCATTCGACCTCGGTGCCGAGGGCGTCGACGACGACGTGCAGGTCGCGCCGGGCGAGACGTGGTGCGTGGTGCGCGCCGACGCCGAAGGCGCGGCCTACGTGGCGGTGGACGTGCCCGAGATCGCGGACTCCGTGGCGCGCGGCGCGTTCGCGCGCGTCGCGTTCCGCGCGGTCGCGGCCGAGCTCCCGCCGGACGCGACCGTCCCGCTGCTCGCCGCGCACACGCTGGCGACGCGCGTGGTGCACGAGCCGGACGGCGCGCCGCGCGCGGGCTACGTCGTGACGTACGACGTCGTCGGCGGACCGGACGCGCACATGGGCGGCGCGCGCTCGCGCACGGTCACGACGGGCGCCGACGGCGTCGCGACGGCGACCGTCGCGCAGGCGAGCCCCGCGGTGGGGACCTGCGACGTCGCCGTGACCGTGACGCGCCCCGCGGCTCTCGCGCCGAGCGGCGTCGACGAGACCGTGCGCTCCGGCCTCGTGCACGTGACGTGGCGGGCGGCACCCGCGGTCAGCGTGCGTTGCGTCGTGCCGGCGCGCGCGACGGCCGGCGAGCCGATCGACGTCGCCTGCACCGTGCGCAACGACGGAGACGGACCTGCGGACGACGTCGTCGCGACGCAGTCGCTCGAGGGCGCGGCGGTGTTCGTCGCCGCGTCGGACGAGGGCGCGCTGCGCGACGGCGTCGTCGAGTGGCGCATCGGGACGCTCGGGCCGGGCGAGGAGCGCCGTCTGCACGCGTTCTGGCGCCCGACCGCGGCGGGAACCCTCCGGGCCGTTCTGCGCGCTCACGCCGCTGGCGCTCCGGAGACTGCGGCCGAGAGCGTCGGCACGGTCGCGCCCGCGCAGCGACCCGAGGACGCGCGCTGATGTGCGGACGCTACTCGCTCGCGGTGCCCGCCGACGTCGTCGCGGAGCTGTTCGGGCTGCTCGAGGTGCCCGACCTCTCGCCGCGCTGGAACGTCGCCCCGACGCAGGACGCGCTGGTCGTGCGGACGACCGACGCCGGGCGCGCGGGGGCGCTCCTGCGTTGGGGGCTCGTGCCCGCGTGGGCGAAGGACGCGTCGATCGGGAACCGCATGATCAACGCGCGCTCCGAGACGGTCGCGGAGAAGCCGTCGTTCCGGAGCGCGCTGCGCCGTCGCCGCTGCCTCGTGCCGGCGGACGGCTTCTACGAGTGGCGGAAGACGGCCGACGGCAAGGTGCCGACGCGCATCCGCCGCCGCGACGGGCGGCCGTTCGCGTTCGCGGGCCTGTGGGAGCGCTGGACGCGGGGCGAGGGCGCGCCGCTCGAGACGTTCACGATCCTGACCACGCTCCCGAACCACCTGCTCCGGCCGATCCACGACCGCATGCCCGTGATCCTCGCGGAGGACGACTGGGATGCGTGGCTCGCGCCTGGGGAGCGTCCGGCCGAGGCGCTGCTCCCGCTCCTCGGGCCCTGCCCGGACGGCGACCTCGAGGCGTTCGCGGTGTCCCCCCGCGTCAACTCCCCGCGCCACGACGACCCGGCGTGCGCGGAGCCCGTCTGAGCGGCAACTCCGCCGTCCGGGAGAGGGACGCGCGCCGCGGGCGGCCGTCCGGCTAGACTCCCCGGCGGTGGTCGCGGAGTACGTGCTGCCGGTCGGGCTCCACGTGGACGGTGACGAGATCGCACCGCTCCGCGAGGGGTACGAGCTGCACTGGCACGGCGACGACGACCCGCCGCACTACTTCTTCAGCGCGCAGGTGAGCGTGCTGCGCCTCGAGCGGCTCGTGCGTGCGGCGCTGCACGCGCTGCCGCCTCTCTGCCACGCCGTGCTCGAGGTGCGCCGCTCCGACGAGGAACTCGACAAGGACCCCGACGGTCCGACGGTGGACCGCTGGGTCAGCGACCTCGTCGCGCGCTCCGAGATCGTGGCGGTGTTCGAGCGCTACCGCTTCGCGCTGCTGCACGACGGCATGGCCGGGTTCGGTGCGTACGACCCCGAGTCGCCGCTCGAGGTGTTCCTCGACGACCACAAGCTGCTCTCGCTCTACGCGCCGACGATGGAGCCGTTCGAGCAGCTCCTCGGAGCGCACCGCGTGCCGTACGTGAAGGACCTGCGCACGCTGCTCGACTTCGACCACGAGCACCACACGCTTCCCGCGGTCCCCGACCGCTGCCGCGTGCCGCGCGCGCGTGCGCTGCGCCGGCAGCGGCTGGACGTGCGCTGGTTCGGACCGGCGATCCGCAGGCGGCTGGCCATGCAGCTCGAGCCGCAGTACCAGGACGACGACGCCGACGGCCAGTAGGCCGCGCGCGCCGGCTCAGACCGCTTCGAAGACGCGGTCGAGGTGCGTCAGCTCGAGCAGCTTGCGCACGCTGGTCGAGGCGCCCGCGAGGCGCACCGCGACGTTGCGGTCCGAGGCGAGGCGCACGAGCGCCACGAGCAGACCGAGTCCGCACGAGTCCATCACCTGGACTCGCGAGAGGTCGACCTCGACGCCGGGCGCGCCGCCGTCGAGGAGCTCCGAGCAGGCGTCGAGGATCGGGGCGCGGCACGCGTCCGCGAACGCGTAGTTCGCGCAGACCGCGAGGACCTCGACGCGGGCGCGACCGGAGGTCGCCTCCGGGGCGACGCGGACGCGGTCGGCGAACTGGAGGTCGAGCATGGCAGCCCTACATCGGTCTCCCGCAGCGCGGGGATTGAGGCGAAATCGAGCAGCCGGTCCGACCCGCGCCCGCCGCCGCCGACGGACGGCCGCGACGCGGCCTCCGTCGCTCGCGGATCGCGCTCACGCGGCGCCCGGGCCGCCGGGCAGTACGAAACGTGCGGTGCCGTCCCGACCACCTCGCAGGCCCACATCGTCCACCATCGCCCGCGCCCGGCGCGTCGCCGGAGTCGCGGGCTCGACGTCGGCGCCCGTCGAACGGGGTGTTCAACCCCGACTTCGTCGCGCACCTCCCGCTGCCGGCTCGACCGGGACTGGCTGTCGCGGGGCGGAAGCACAGGCGTCGCGGCCGCAGCCCTCGTTACTCGCTCACCGGTTCCGACGGGTTTCTCGGACAGGCTCCTAGGATCGCCGCCCGGGCGCCGCACGGCGCCGCACGGGGAGGACGGACGATGGCCGAGCCCGGGGCGCGCGCGCGGACGCGCATCACCGTACCGCGCGTGGACTTCGACCTCGGGGCGATCGCGGTCGGCGCCATCGGCTGGTTCGCCTACGAGCTCGTGTGGCGCCTGCTCGCCCCCGCGCTCGGGATCGCCGAGCGCTACGACGTGCTCGTCCCCTTCAACGCCACGCAGGCGCGCCCGGCGCAGCTCGACGGCTTCGATGCGCTCCGCCGGGAGTTCTTCCAGCGGATGTTCGAGATGGTGCCGCTGCCGCACCTCGACGCACTCCTCCACGCGATCGGGGTCGACTCGCAGATCCTGCTCGCACCGACGGTCGAGGGTCAGCCCGCGCAGCAGTTCCGCCTCGGCCCCGATGCGTTCGGCACGTGGCAGTTCGCGGTCGTGGCCGCTGTGCTCTTCCTGCTCTGGTCGATCGTGGGCGGCGCGTTGGCGCGCATGCACGCCGTGCGCATCGCGCGCGACGAGAGCCTGCCCTGGGACGAGGGCTACGCGTTCGCGTTCGCGAATCTGCGTTCGTTCGTCGGCGCCCCCGCCTTCGTGGCGGTCGTGGCGCTGCTCCTGTTCGGGGCGACGGCGCTCGCCGGGCTCGCGTCCACCGCGCCCGCGGTCGGTCCCGCACTGCAGGCCGTGCTGCAGCCGCTGGCGTTCGTCTCGGGGCTGTTCTTCACGATCCTGCTCGCGGGCGGCGTGTTCGGGCTCCCGATCCTGCACGCGGCGGTCGCGACGGAGCGCAACGGTCTGCTCGACGCGGTCAGCCGCCTGTACTCGTACGTGTTCACGCGGCCCGTCGCGTTCGTCGCGGGTGGCGTGCTCGTCTTCGCGTTCGGCGGGCTGCTCGCGCAGTTCGCCGACTGGTTCACGAAGCTCGCGACGATCGACATCATGAACTTCGGCGCCCAGCGCGACGTGGCAACGCAGCGCGGACTTGCGATCGGCTACGCCGCAGCGCGGCAGTTCGGCCTGCCGCGCGTGCCGGAGGGCAGCCCGCCGATCTCCGATGCGGCGATGTGGGTCTCGTTCGCGTGGTCCGCGCTGGTCAACCTGCTCGTGCGCGGGTTCGTCCTCAGCTACGTCGTAGGCGGGTTCACGGACCTCTACTCGCACCTGCGCGAGGAGGTCGACGGCACGCCGCGGAGCGAGGTCTACCTGGGCGACGAGCCGGCGCCCGAGCTCGGCGAGCCTCTCGCCGGCGAGCCCGCCGCGCCCGACCCCGCCGCGTAGCGCGCCCTGAGCGCCCGGCGCTACGATGCGCCGATGCGCACGCTCCTCCGTCTCGCCGCCGCCGTCCTCGTCGCAGGTGTCGCCGTCGCGGCCGCGCTCGCGGGCGACGACGTCCTGCGCTCGTACAAGGACCGCTTCAACGGGAAGCTCTTCTCGGAGCGCGAGCAGGTCCTCGGCGAGCTGGCCGCGACCGCGGACGCGAAGGCGGTGCCGGCGCTGCTCTGGTGCCTCGAGGCCGCGCAGAAGCAGGAGGCGCGCAACCTCGCCGACGCGGACAAGCTCTCGGCGAAGCTCGAGCCGCTGTTCGAGGAACGGAACGACAAGGAGCGCAAGTACGCGGAGCCCTTCATCAAGCAGGGCAAGCCGATCCCGAAGACGCGCCCGCGCTGGCCGCTCGACGACGACATCCAGGCGCTCGAGTCCGATCTCGAGCTCGCGAAGCGCACCGCGAGCGACTGGCACGCGCTGGTGGAGCAGGCGAAGGACCGCCACGGCGAGCTCGTCGCGGCGCTCCCTGCCGACGCCCAGGAGAAGCTGCGCGCGGAGTGGACCGCCGGCCCGCTCGGCGACAAGGACTTCGGCGTGCGGTCGGCGCAGTGGGACCTCGTCGCGCGCGTGCGCACGCCGTGGGCGCTGGAGATGCTCGAGACCGCCCTGCGAGAGGAGCCCGACCCGCGCGTGCTGGTGCACGTCGTGGACGGTTTCACGGGGCGCGACCCGGCGCGCGTCACGGCCGCGCTCGCCGGCCCCATGCAGGACGTGCGCTGGATCGTGCGCGTCGCCGTCGTCGGCGTGCTCGAGAGGACCGCGACGAAGGAGTCCGTGGACCTGCTCGTCGGGGCGTTCGAGCGCGAGGACGGGCGGCTGCTCGACGACTGCGCCCGTGCGCTCGCCACGCTGACGGGGGAGGCGTTCGGATCGAACGGCGCCCAATGGGTCGCTTGGTGGAAGGAGCACCGGGAGACGTGGGAGGGCAAGCCGACGGCGAAGGCCGACGACAAGCCGCTCGACCCGTCGAAGGCGTACGAGGACGGCGCGCAGGGCGAGAAGGGCCGCACCGGCTTCTTCGGCATCGACACGCGCAGCCGCCGGATCGTCTACGTGATCGACGTCTCCGGCTCCATGAACGAGCCCATGGTCGAGGGCGAGAAGGCGACGCGCGCGGAGAAGGCCAAGGACGAGCTCTCGCGCGCCGTGGCCGGCCTCGAGGACGGCTCCACGTTCGACATCGTGTTCTTCGCGGGCGAGGTGCGCACGTGGCAGAAGCAGATGGTGACCGCGAGCAGCGACACGCGCCGTGACGCGCTCGAGTTCATCCAGAAGATGCCCGTGATCGGCGGGACCGCGACCTACGACGCGCTGAAGGCGGCGTTCGACCTCGGCGACGTCGGCAAGGGCAAGAAGCGCGGCGCCGACCCGTCCGGGGACTCGGCGGTCGACACGATCATCCTGCTCTCGGACGGGCTGCCGTCGGTCGGGGTGGTGACGAACCCTGCCGCGATCCGCGCCGCGGTGCTCGACTGGAACCGCGACCGGCGCATCGCCGTCCACACCGTGGCGTTCGGCAGCAAGGCCGACAAGGACTTCATGGCGGGCCTCGCCGCGGACTCGGGCGGCACGTCGGTCGCGAAGTAGCCCCGTCCGCACGCGCTTCGCGCGCCCCCGGAATCGAGAGGGGGAGGACGGCCGTGGCCGTCCCCCCCGGGCAGTGTTCCCCTGGGCAGAGGGGAAGGATGACGTGGTGGGTGCGCGCGCGCCGGATCAGGCGAAGAGGTCCACCTTCACGCGGCCGAGCTGCGCCTCGAGGCGCTCGATCACCTTGCCGTGGATCTGGCAGATCCGCGACTCGGTCAGGTTGAGCACGTCGGCGATCTCCTTCATCGAGAGGCCCTCGTAGTAGTAGAGCGTGACGATCACGCGCTCCTTGTCCGAGAGGTTCCTCGCGATGACGTCGCGGATGTCGCGGAGCTGCATCTCGTGCGTCGGGCTGGCCGAGCGGTCGTCGTCCGCGAGCAGGTCGATCTTGCGGTTGCCGTGGTTGTCCTCCTGGTCGGTCCACTCCTCCGAGAGGGAGATCATGGCCGTGGCGGAGGCGCCCTCGATCATCGAGGTGTACTCGTCGAAGTCCATGCCGAGCTGACGCGCCATCTCGAAGAACGTCGGCTCGCGGCCGAGCTCGCGGTGCAGCTCGCTGCACGCCCGCTCGATCTTGTTCGCCTTGATGCGGACGAGGCGCGGCACCCAGTCGAGGCTGCGCAGCTCGTCGAGGATGCTCCCGCGGATGCGGTTCATCGCGTACGTCTTGAACTTCACGCCGAGCGACGGGTCGAACCGGTCGATGGCGTCGAAGAGTCCGAAGATCCCCATGCTGGCGAGGTCGTCCACGTCGACGAACGACGGCAGCGTGTGCGACAGGCGCTCGGCGACGTACCGCACCAGCGGCAGGTACTTCTCGAGCAGGCGGTTGCGAAGGGCCTCGGTGGGCTCGACCTTGTACTGCGTCCAGACGTCCATGACATCCGCGTCGGCGATCCGCATGCAGCTTCCTCCCGCTTCGGCAAGAGGACCACGGTCAGGGAGGTTCGGATGCCGGGGCATCCGAAGGGCGTCGCGGCGACGGGGACTCTCTTCCCGTCGCTGACGCCAACCGGCAGCTGGCTGCCACACCGCCCCTCTCTCCGAGGCGGTAGAGGCCCTCTAGCTTTGCGTCACCACCTTTCGGTGGCTTTGCCCTGAGGTTGGTCCTCTGCGCTGTCAATCAAGGTCCGGCAAGGCCGGACGTCCCTCGCCCTCCGTGGGGCGCGAGAAACGTATCACTCGCCTTGGGAGCGTCAAGTGGCCGAACTGATAACGGTTCGCTCGCTGCGCGATCTCGCGGATGTAAGCGCATTGCTGGAAACGACTTGAGGAAGTGCTTCAGTGGCGCGCCGCGCGCTCCGCGGGCCCCCGTGCACGCCTCGACGAGGTCGTGGGCCGGGCCGGGAGCGTGAGAATCCCGTCTCTCGCCGCCGTCCCCGACCCGAGCCGCCGCCGATTCCCGGATCGGGGGGCCCGGCTCGGGGGAAGGCGGTGGGCGCCGGCTCGGAAGGGACGGAAGGGAGGGAAACCACGAGGGTTGCGCCGCGCGCCCGACCGCCACCTGGTAGGTCGCACGGGAGGGGCGGAGGTTACATCGCGGTGCAGCGGTCCCGGCGCTCAGCGGCGCCGGTGCTCGTGCCGGCCCGGGCCGCCGTCGCGGAGCCACGGCGCCCCCTCGCGCAGGAGCCGCCGGAGCGGACGACCGCGCCCCGGACGCGCGTCGGTCTCCGGCCGCGCGTCGGTCGCACCGCGGCCGTGGATCGCGCGGATCGCCTCCTCGAGGGCGAGGCGCCGGTCGGCCGACGGCAGCGCCTCGTTCTGGACGAACGCGTCGTGGACCGCTCCCCACTCCTCGGGGCCGAGCTGCGCGAGCAGACTCAGGGCGGAGCGCGAGACCCCCAGGTCGCGCAGCCTGCGCAGCAGCTCGAACCAGCGTCCGCGTTCGGTCCAGCGCGCGGCGTCCGCCGCGCGCGCCTCGGGCGACTTCGTCATGAACGGGCGGACCACCTGCGCGTCGAAGATCGTCGCGAAGCTGCCGATCAGGCCCATGCGGTAGTTCGCGAGCAGCTGGAGTCGCCGCTCGCGCTGCTCCGCAGGCGGCAGCGCCAGGATCTCGGCGCGCTGCGCCTCGGGCAGCGCGGCGAGCTCGTGCTCGATGACGTTGTCGACGGCCGCCTTCACGCGCTGACACTGCTCGGCGCGCGGCAGGGTCGCGAACGCCTCCATCGCGTCGGGTCCGGCGATGTTCAGGAGCGAGCGCCGCACGTGCTTCTGGAAGTTCCGGACACACTGGCTGGCGAGGTAGGCGCGCTCCGCGTCCGTCAGGTCCGCGAAGCGCGCCGCCCCGCCGAGCTGCGCCAGGATCTCGCGCCGCTCGCCCTCGAGCGCCTCGTGGCGCGCGCGCAGCCGCCCGAGGTCGCGGTCGGCCAGCTCGCGCAGGCGTTCCGGACCGACCCGCTCGGCGGTGCGGCGCAGCTCCTCGCGGCGTGCCGGCGGCAGCTCGCGGAAGCGGCGCAGCGCGGCGCGCAGGCGCTCCCGCTGATCCGCGGGCAGCGTGCGGAGGAGCTCGATGCGGTCGCGCAGCGCGTCCTCGCCGCCCTCGCCCTCCTGCGCGTGCGCGCGGCGCGCACCGGCGCAGAGGGCGAGGAGCAGCGCTGCGCACAGGACGACCAGCGACCGGATACGCGACGCGCGGGGCGGGAAGGGCGCGGCGCTCATCGGACGTCCCCCGACGTGGCGGCGTAGAGCCCCGCCACCTCCGGCTCCGCCGCCTCGAGCACGTCGAGGTCGTCCACGATCCCGATGAGCTCGTCGGCGCTGCCGCTCTCGAGCGCGTCGAGGTTCGTGAGCAGGTACAGGTCGGCGGCGATGTCGCGCTCCTCGGACGCCGTGAGGACCCCGAGCTCCGCGTCGCGCTGCGGTCCGACCGCGCGCCAGAGCAGGACCGCGGCGACCGCGGCTGCGGCGGCCGCGGCCGGCACCAGGCGGAGGAGCCTTCCGCGCCGCGGCGCCGCGCCCGCGCGCGACGACGCGAGCACCCGCGCCGCGAAGTCCGCCGAGGGGGTCGCCCGCGGCAGCGCCGCGACCAGCTCGCCGGAGCGCCGGAGGCCGTCGGCCTCGCGGCGGCAGGCGGCACACGCGTCCACGTGTGCCGCGACGCGCGCGGCGTCGGCCGCGGGCAGCTCGCCGTCCAGCCAGGCGACCAGGTCTTCGATGGGGGGGCCGTCGCAGTGCATCGTCGGTTCCTCGCGTTCCGGGCTCACGTCGCCGCGTTCTCACGCCGGCGGCGTGCCGGACTCCAGGTACGGAAGGAGCGCGTCGCGGACGTTCACCCGCGCCCGCGTCAGCAGGCTCTTCACGGCCGGGAGCGAGAGCTCCATGGCCGCCGCGGTGTCCTCGTACGACAGGCCCTGGTACTTGTTGAGCAGCAGCGCCGTGCGCTGCCGCTCGGGCAGCGCATCGACGATGCGCCGCAGCACCTGGGCCAGCTCCACCTTCAGACTCTCCTCGTCGGGCCGCGCGGCGTCGGCGTCGGCGAACTCGGGCGGCTCCCCGGAACCCGCGTCGCGTCCGGGCATCTCGGCGCTGACGTTGCGGCGCACGCGGCGCCGGCGCAGCGCGTTGAGGCTCGTGTTGACGGTGATCCGGTGCACCCACGTCGTCAGCCGTGCCGTCGGCTCGTACGTGCTCCGCGCCCGGTGGATGCGCAGGAACACCTCCTGCGCCACGTCCTCCGCGTCGGCCGCGGAGCCCACGTAGCGGGCCGCCAGGCTCACGACCCGCCCCTGGAACCGGCGCACGAGCTCCGCGAAGGCGTCCTCGTCGCCGGCACGGAAGCGCAGCATCAGGTCGGCGTCGGGGTCGTCGTCGGGCAACGGGGGCTCGTCCCGGCACTCCAGGAACCCCCAGCGGCGGGGCGAGTTTCGGCCGGGTCCGTCGTCGATGCTGCCGGAGTGCGGCGAGCGCGTCCACGAGCGGTCGCGCGGCGTGCGGGGGAGCGCGCGGGCGCGCGCGCGGGTTCGCGTACGATCCCGCGATGCGCCGGGCGCTCGTCCTCCTGCTGTTCCTGCTCTCCGGGGCGGCGGCCCTCGCGTACCAGGTGGCGTGGACGCGGCACCTCGTGCTCGTCTTCGGGAACACGACGCGCGCCGTCTCGCTGATCCTCGCGGCGTACATGCTCGGGCTCGCGCTCGGCTCGGAGGCCGGCGGGCGGCTCGCCGACCGCGTGCGGCGACCCGTCCTCTGGTACGCGGCGTTCGAGGCGTCGATCGGGATCTTCGCGCTGCTCTTCCCGGCGCTCGTGGGCGGCGTGCGGGCGGCCTACCTCGCGCTCGGCACCGCGGCCTCGCCGGTGCTCTTCGTCGGCGCCTTCGCCGTGCTGCTCGTGCCCACGTTCCTGATGGGGACGACGCTGCCGCTCCTGGTCCGCGCCACGGTGGACGCGCCGGAGCGCACGGGCGGCACCGTCGGGCTGCTGTACGGCGCGAACACACTCGGAGCCGTCGCCGGGACGGCCGTGACCGGCTTCTGGCTCATCGAGGCCGCGGGCGTGCTCGGGTCCACGCGCTGGGCGGCGGCCGTCAACGTGCTCGTCGGCGCCCTCGGCCTCCTCGTGCCGCTGCTGCCGACGCGCTCGCGCGGCGCTCCCGCGCCGTCGCGCGCCCCGGCGGGGGCGGCGCCCGCGTCGGCGGCGGGGCGCCCCGCCGCCGCAGCCCTGTGCGCGGTCTTCGCAGGCGGGCTCGTCGGACTCGCCGCCGAGGTCGTGTGGACCCGCCTGCTCGTGTTCTTCCTGCAGGGCTTCACGTACACGTTCAGCGCGCTCCTGACGATGTTCCTGCTCGGTCTCGCGCTCGGCGCGCTGGCGTTCGGCCGCGTCGCGGCACGCAGCCCGGCCCCCGCACGGACGACGGGGCGGCTGCAGCTCATGGTGGGCGTGCTCTCCGCCGCGGTGCTGCTCGTGCTCGTCCACCACCACGCCGGGACCCAGGCGGTCTGGGCCTGGGTGGGGGACACGCTCGGGATCGAGGAGCTGCGGCCGCGGCACGTCGTGACGCTGCTCGTCGCGAGCGGAGTCGTGCTGCTGCCGCCCGCGTTCGTGATGGGCGGCGTGTTCCCGCTCGCGGCGGCCGCGTACCAGCGTGGGCTCGGCGATCTCGGGGCGCGCATCGGACGCCTCTACGCCGTGAACACCGTCGGTGCCGTGCTCGGCGCGCTCGTCGCCGGGTTCGTGCTCGCGCCGCTCGCCGGTCCGTCGTGGTCGGCGGTGGCGGTCGCGGCGGGCGGCGTCGCCACCGGCGCCGCGGTGTTGCACCTCGCGGGCACGCCGCGCGGCGAGTGGCTGCGCTGGGTCGGCGGGAGTGCCGTCGCGGCGACGGTGCTCTGCGCCGCGGCCGGTCCGCAGGTGCCGTTCCTGCTGCGCTCCCACGTCTTCGCCGGGTCCCGTGCGCGCGAGAACCGACTGCTCGAGACGCGCGAGGGCGTCGTCTGCCAGGTGTCGGTCGTCGCGAACGACCGCGACGACTACCGCCTGCTCTACACCGACGAGTTCCAGGCCGCCGGCACGAAGCCGGAGTACCGCTACATGCGGATGCTCGCGCACCTGCCGGTCGCGCTCGCGGACGACCCGTCGTCGGCGCTGGTCATCTGCTTCGGCACCGGCACCACCGCGGGCTCGGTGGCCGTGCACCCCGAGGTGCGCCGCCTCGACATCGTCGAGATCAGCCCCGAGGTGCTCGAGGTCGCGCCCGCGTTCGCCGCGGAGAACAAGGACGTGCTGGGCAGTCCGCGGCCCGGTCTCGACCTGCGCGTGCACGTGGACGACGGGCGCAACTTCGTGCTGCGCAGCCGCGAGCAGTGGGGCGTCATCTCGCTCGAGCCGCTGATGCCGTACACACCGGCGGCGATGCACCTCTACACCGCGGACTTCTACCGCGAGTGCCGCCCGCGTCTCGCGCCGGGCGGGACGATGTGCCAGTGGATCCCGCTGCAGGGGCTCTCCGCGGCGCACCTGCGCCAGCTCGTCTCCGCGTTCGTCGAGGTGTTCCCCGGCGCGGCGATGTTCCACGTCGACGGCGCCGTCGCGCTGATCGGCGGGGACCGCCCGGTCGAGCTCGACTACGCGCGCGTCGCCGAGCGCTGCGCGTCGCCGGCCGTCCACGCGGACCTGCGCGCGGTCGGCTTCGACGACCCCGTGCGCGCGCTCGCGACGTTCGTCGCGGCGGGGGACGTGCTGGCCGAGTTCGCCGCCGTCGAACCCATGACCGACGAGCACCCTACGCTCGAGTTCCACCCGATCCCGCTCAACGTGCAGCTCAAGCACCTGTGGGAGAACCTCGTGGAGCTGCGCGCGATGCGCGACCGGATCGGCACGCTGCCGCTCGCGGGCGACGTCGCGCCCGAGGTCGCGGATCGCGCGGACGTCGCCTTCAAGGTCGGTGCGCTGCTGCTCGAGGGCGCCGAGCGTCTCGAGGCCGCCGGACTGCTGGGCCAGCTCGGCCGCGCCACCGAGGCGTCGCAGGAGTTCGCGGGCGCGCGTCGCGCGTACCGCTTCGCCGCAGCGCTCGACCCGGCGGATCCTGCGGCGCGGCGCGCGTATGCGACGCTCGAGCGCGAGGCCGCGACCATCGAGGCGAAGGACCGCCTGCGGGCGGGCGACCTCGACGCCGCCGAGCGCGCGCTGCTCGAGGCCGCGCGGTTCCCGACGCTGCGCCAGCGCGATGTCGTGCCGACGCTCCTCGCGGAGACGCGCAACCGCCTGGAGCGCTTCGAGGACGCGCTCGACGCCGCGCTCGACGCGACGCGGCTCTATCCGCGCGGGCTGCTGCCGCGCGCCGAGCGCGCCTACGCGCGCGCGGCGCTCGGGGACGCGTCAGGAGCCGCGCAGGACTACCGCACGGCGCTCGCGGGGGAGTCGCTCGATGCGCTGCCGCCGCGGCTCGCCTCGGACGCCGCGCGCGTGCTCGCGGCGCCGGGTGCCGAGACGGGTCCCGACGTCGCGGGCGCGGTCGAGCGGGCGCTCGCGGGCGAGCGCGTCGCCGGAGTGCCGGCGCGCCTCGCCCTGCGACTCGCCGCCGACGAGCACCCCGACGCGTACGACGCCCACTTCGCGCGCGACCTGCACGACGCCGCGGCAGCGTCGCTGCCGACGCCGGAGCGCATGCTCGCCGTCAAGCGGCTGCAGCTCGCCGCGCCGACGGGGGCGGCGGAGGTGCTCGCCCGGCTCGCCGGAGACGCCGCAGCCGAGCCCGCCCTGCGCGGCGCCGCGTGCCGCGCGCTCGGCGACGTCGAGCCGGCGCGTCTCGCGGACCTGCTCGCGTCCGACGCGCCCGCCGACGTCCTCGTCGCTGCGGCGGAGTCGGTGCACGGCGCGGCCGAGACCGGGGACGCGCTCGTCGCGCTCCTGCTCCACGCGGATCCCGCCGTCCGGCGGGCGGCCCAGCGCGGGCTGCTCGGACTCGCCGCCGGCGACGTCCCGGAACTGCTGCGGCTGCGCACGGGGGACCCGCCGGACGACGTCTACCGCGAGCGCGTCGACGACGTCGCACGCTGGTGGCGAAGCGTGGCGCCCGGCTCCGCGCGCTGAGTCGCAGCCGAGCCTGACGGAGCGCGCACCGCCCGCGACGCTCCGATTCGCGTCCCCGCCTGGGGTGCACGCGCCTACACTCCGCCGATTCCCACGAGGCGGAGTGCCTCCGTTCGCGAGTGCCGCCACGCCGGAGCCGCTCTCCGGCCGCGCGCGGCCGACGCGCCCCGGCCCGCCCGAACCCTCACACCGACACGCGAGGTGACGATGCACGCGGTTCTCGAGACCACCAAGGGGACGATCGCCTTCCGCTTCCACCCGCAGGTCGCGCCGAGCACCTGCGAGAACTTCGTGAAGCTGGCGCGCCAGGGCTTCTACGACAACACCAAGTGGCACCGGGTGATCGACAACTTCGTCATCCAGGGCGGCTGCCCGAAGGGCGACGGCACGGGCGGCCCCGGCTGGTCCATCGCTGCCGAGCTCTCCGATCGCAAGCACGTGCGCGGAACCGTGGCGATGGCGCGCGGCCGTCACCTCGACAGCGCCGGCTCGCAGTTCTACATCTGCCGCTCGGCCCTCCCGCACCTGGACGCGCAGTACACCGTCTTCGGCAGCGTGACCGCGGGTCTCGAGGTCGTCGACTCGATCCAGGCCGGCGACGAGATCCGTCGCATCTCGATCGTCGAGGACTGAGCGCGGCAGCCGTCAGGCGGAGGCCACCGACGCGTCGGCGTCGGCGGCGTCCGCCTGCGGCGCGCCGTCGCGGTGCGCCTCGAGCGCCCGCGCGACCGCCGCGAACTCCGCGAGGAGGTCCGGCACGAGTGCCGCGATTTCCGTCGGGTCCACGAGGTCGCGACACGCGGACTCGATCGCGCGCGCGCGCGTCGCGAGCCCCGGCGCGCCCAGCATCGCCGCGCTGCCCGCGAGCCCGTGCGACACGGCGGCCGCGGCGGCGATGTCGCCCACGGCGATCGAGCGCTCGAGCCGCGCGCAACTCGTCGCCGAGGAGTCGAGGAACGTGTCGATGATCTCGCGCACGGGGTCCTCGGCGTCGCCCGCGCCCATGCTGCGGAGGGACTCGAGGACGCTGAAGTCCACGGGCCCGTCCACGGCCTCGTCCTGCGCGGAGTCCGTCTCGCCGCCGGGGCCCCCGACCGTCCAGGTGCGCAGCGTCGCCGCGAGCACCTCGAGCTGCACCGGCTTCGCGATGTAGTCGTCCATGCCGGAGCGCAGGCAGCGCTCCCGCGTGCCCGGCGTCACGTGTGCCGTCATGGCCACGATGGCGAGGCGTCCGCCGCACGCGGCCTCGCGGCGGCGGATCGTGGCCGTCGCGGCGAAGCCGTCCATCTCCGGCATCTCGCAGTCCATGAGGACCGCGGCGTACGTGCCCTTCAGCGTCGCCGCCACCGCCTCGGAGCCGGTGCGCGCCACGTCGACCTCGTAGCCCAGGCTCTCGACCTGCAGCTTCGCGATCTTCAGGTTGACGGGGTTGTCGTCGACGACGAGCACCCGGCGCCCTGCCGCCGAGCGCAGTCCGGGTTCGCCGGTGTGCTGCGCGTGCGTGCGCGAGGCGATCGGCGTCTCGCCGCGCACGAGCGACGTCAGCGCGCGGACGAGGTACGAACCGCGCGTCGGCTTGGTCAGGCTCGCGGCCACTCCCGCCGCGCGCGCCTCCTCGGCGTTGCCCACGCCGAACGAGGTCAGGAGCAGCGTGCGCGTGCCCGCGATCTCGCGCGTGTCGCGGATCGCGCGCGCGAGCGTCAGGCCGTCCATGTCCGGCATGTCGTGGTCGAGGATCGCGACGTTGAACGGGCGCGCCGCCGCTGCCGCCTCGAGCAGCATCTCGAGCGCGACCTTGCCGGACTCCGCGCTCTCGACCGCGCAGCCCCACGCATCGAGCTGGTGGGCGACGATCCGGCGGTTCGTCGCACTGTCGTCCACGACGAGGATGCGCACGCCGAGCAACTCGTCCTGGGCGTCGCGGCGCGAGACGTCGGCACGCGTGCCGACGCGCACCGTGAACCAGAACACGCTGCCGCTGCCCGGGATGCTGCTGACGTCGATCTCGCCGCCCATCAGTTCCACGAGCTTCTTGCAGATGGCGAGTCCGAGCCCCGTGCCGCCGTGCCGCCGCGACGTAGCACCGCCCGCCTGGACGAACGGGCGGAAGAGCTGCCCGATCTGCTCGCGCGTGAGCCCGACGCCGGTGTCGCTGACGTCGAAGCGCAGGACGACCTCGCCGTTCTGGGCGTCGAGTGCGGTCGCGCGCACCGTCACGTCGCCGCTCTCGGTGAACTTGATCGCGTTGCCGATCAGGTTCGAGAGCACCTGCCGCAGGCGCCCCGGGTCGCCGCGGACGATCGCCGGGACGCTCGGGTCCACGGAGCACACGAGCTCCAGGCCCTTCGCGCGCGCACCGGCGGACATCAGCTCGACGACGTCTTCGACGGCCGCCTGCGCATCGAAGTCCACGAGGTCGAGCTCGAGGCGGTCGGCCTCGATCTTCGAGAAGTCGAGGATGTCGTTGATGATCCGCAGCAGCGCCTCGCCGCACGAGCGCACGGTGCGCGCGCAGTCGCGCTGTTCCTCGGAGAGCTCCGAGTCGAGCAGGAGTCCGGTCATCCCGATCACGCCGTTCATCGGCGTGCGGATCTCGTGGCTCATCGTGGCGAGGAACGCCGACTTCGCGCGATTCGCGGCCTCGGCGGCACGCCGCGCCTCCTCGAGCTCCGCCGTCCGCTCGCGGACGCGCCGCTCGAGCTCCCAGTTGCGCTGCTCCGTGCGCTGCCGCTGCGCGCGCGTCGTGCGCACGGCGAGGACGAGGCCGAGCACGATCGCGACGGCCGCCGCGTACCCGATCCGCTCGGTCTCGCGCAGCGCGCGCACGTCGCTGCGCTGCCAGAAGACCGCGTCCGGTGTGCCGGCCCACAGCATCCACGAGGGCGCCGCGTCGGCCACGCGCAGCCGCACGACCTCCGAGTAGAGCAGGCGGTCGTCGGGCGTGACCGCCTGCACGTAGGCCTCGGAGGCGCGCGCCGTCGCGTCGTCCTCCTGCACGGTCATCTGCGGCGAGACGTTGCGGATGGCGAAACGGCTGCTCGGCAGCAGGGTGCGCAGCGCCGCGGGCCGGATGAACGCGCAGATCGAGCCGCGCAGCGCGCCGTCCAGTCCGAAGTACGGCACCGAGTACACGAAGACCGACTCCGGCTCTTCGCTGACCGTGGCGAAGCGGTCGACGGCGACCGTGCGGTAGGACGAGAGTGCCGTGCCACGGTCGGGGCGCTCGTCCGACTCCGTCGGGACCGCTGCCGCGAAGCGGCGCAGATGTTCGGCGGCGGCAGTGAGCGCGACCTGAGCGAGATCCGGCGAGAGCTGCCGCACGTCCGCGCCGCCGCGCGGCGGCTCCGGGACGATCGTGGCGGAGGGCACGGCCGGCGTGACGCCCGTCGGCCCGACGACCGCGTCCGGCCGCAGCGGGATCACGTGCAGCTCCGCGATCCGCACCGCCGAGGAGGAGTTCGCGTGGATCTCCTCGAGGGCGAGCCGTGCGCCCGCGCCGATCTCCTCGCCGTCGGGCCCGGACCGGCGCACGCTCGGCAGTCGCGCCGCCGTGCGGAGCCCCTGGTGCACCCGCAGCATCCGGTCCTCGACCCGCTGCGCGACCGCGCGCGTCTCCGCGCTGCAGTCCGCGCGATAGGAGGCGATCGCCGCCTCGAGCTCGGAGGACTGGCGCGCCCGGATCGGGACGGCCAGGACGGCGCCGATCGCGATCACCGCCGCGTAGGGCAGCGCGGCCGACCAGAGTCGGCGCAGGCGTGATCGGGGAGCCCGGGGCATCCTTGGGTATCGAGCCCGGGGCGCACCGCGCTTGAACCCTCGGTCGGCATGCCCGAGGGGCGACTCGGCTCAGACGGTGGCCAGTCGGCCGTCGCGGTGGACGGCGAAGCCGTCGAGGCTGCCGTCGAGCGCGTCGCCCGGCGGGTGGAAGTCGGCGCGCCAGCGGACGGGGAACACCGCCTCGCGCGGCCGTCCGAGACGCCCGAGCCACGCAGCGATCTCGTCGGGGGCGGGGACGAGGACGCCGTGCCAGAGCGGCACCTGTCCCCCCGGTGTGCAGAGGGTCGGCTCGCGTTCGCGGAGGCCCCCGGCGTCGCCGGGCACGAAGGTCAGATGGCCGACGAGCTCGCTCCCGTCCGCGAGCGTGAACGTCGCGCGGAGGAGGAAGCGCCCGGGCGGGAACTCGACCGACCCGTCGCCGAGGGCGGCGTCGGTCTCGAGCGGCAGCACCGTCTGGTCGTCGGGACCGGAGAGGTGGCCGTCCGGTCCGGGGAACCACCACGCGCCGGTCGCGCGCAGGTCGTGCTCGGAGAGCGTGTCGAGTTGGCGCCGCCCGGGGTAGCGGTCGGCGCCGGGATCGCTGCGTCCGTCCGCGGACGCCTCGTCGTACCACATGCCGCGATCGTACGCGCGGCTGCGGGTCGTCAGTCCACGAACACCTCGCGGCCGGTCGGCTGCGGTGCGGGCCACTCCGCGGCGAGGTGGACTGCGAGTCGGCGGCCGTCCGGCGCCGTGCGCACCGCGCTCCGGCGGACGAGCGTGCCCATCCACACGAGGCCGAGCGGGCCGAGCGCGAGGGCGACGACGGTCCAGCAGACCGCCTCGGCGCGGGTCGTGCACCGCCGCAGCGCCTGACGACCCGCGTGCCACGCGCACAGCGCGGCGACGCACAGCGACAGCGCGAGCCACGGCGTGCCCAGTCCGCCGGCGACCGTCCCGTCGAGCCACCAGCGCGACTCGAGCTCCTCCCACGTCCGCGGTGCCGGGCGCAGCCACGAGAGCGCGACGAGGAGCGGAGGCCGCGCGAGGGTGACGCTCCCGAGCAGACCGGCGAGCACACGCTCGGCCGGTTCGCGCGGCGCGAGCGTCGTGTCGGCGACGAGCGGAGCCGCCGCCCCGGCGGGGAGCACCCGTGCGCGCAGGCGCACGTCCATGTCGCGGTACGGCGGGCGTGCGACGGCGAAGGCCGGCTCCCCCCGGTCGAGCACGAGCCGCCACGCGCCGAGGCTCTCGTCGGGCGCGACAGGGAGGAGCGCGGAGCGCCGCTCGGCGAAGTCGAGGAGCAGGATGCCGTCGCGGACGCGCAGCGCCAGCGCGTTCGCGCGGTCGGTGACGCCGAGCGCCACGGCGACCGAGTCCGCCGGGTCCGCGAGCTCCACGGCCGCTCCCGCGGGCAGGTCGATGCGCCGGACGCTCACCGGCACGGCGTCCGCGTCGAGCCCGGGCGCGGGTTGCCGCTCGGCGCGGAGCGCGAGGCGTGCGACGGGATCGACGACCCCGAACACGACCGTCTCGAGCGCTCCCGCAGTGCTCGCGAGCATCTGCGGCCACTGGGGCGGCACGAATGCTGCGTCCGAGAAACGCGGCGCGCCGTCGGCCGGCGTTCCGGCCGTCCAGCCGTCGGGTCCGAGCGATCCGATGTCGCGCCAGGTGACGGGTCTCTCCGCCGGGTCCGCGACGACCTGTGCGACGAGCCGCCCCTCGCGCAGCTGGAGTCGCACCGCGCGCGGCAGCGGACGTCCGCCGTCTGCTCCGACCAGATGAGACACACGCCGTTCGGCGCGACCAGCGCGGAGAACGGTGTCCCCGCGTGTGCGGCGTACCCTGGGCGCGGCGCCCCAGATCTCCGTCGCGTGCAGCCGCCGCTCGGCTCGGCTCACGTGCACGTGCGCCCAGTTGAGCGCCGGACCCGGGAGTGCGGTGGCGTAGTCGGCGTCGTTCGTGACGACGTCCGCGAGCGGAGCGTCGCGGGACTCGTCCCAGATGCGCACGCGGATCTCGCCCCGCTTCACACGCGCGGATCGCACGAAGCGGATGGCGCCGTCGTCCGTGACGTGCACGGCGGGGAACGCGCGCGCGAGCGCGTTGCCGAGCCCGGTGCGCGCCCACGTCGCGGCCTCGAGCCACGCGCCTCCGAGCAACGCCAGCGTGAGCAGCGCCGCGGGGCGCAGCAGGCGCGGCGCGCCGTCGCCGCGGACCTCCCGAGCGGGGAACAGGACGGCGAGTGTCGCGACCGCGGAGACCGCGACCAGCAGCGCGAGCGACGGGCCGTCGTCGCGCGACTGCAGCGCGACGAACCCGATGGTTCCGAGGAGCACGGCGACGACGGGGCGCATCCAGGCACGGCGCACGCTGCCGGCGAGCCGCGCGAGCGCCCAGGGGTACGCCGCGAAGCAGAACGCCAGCGGCAGGTGCCACGCGTGCAGGTCGCCGGCGTCGGCGCTCGCCGCGCCCCAGATCCGGGTGCCGTGCTCGGAAGGCGCCAGCAGCAGGCCGGGCCACGGCGCGAGCACCGCGATCGCGAGGGCCACCAGCCCGCCGAGCGTCCGCGCGACGCGGATCCGGGTGCGCGAGAGCGCGCGGTGCCGCAGGAACGCGTCGTGCTCCGCACGGTGGTCGAGCCATCCGTGCCAGGCACCCAGCGCGGCGCCGGCGGCGAGCGCGGCCCAGAGCACGATCTCGCCCGGGTGGCTGTCGTACGCGGCGCCGAAGCCGACGGCGGCCAGGGCGAGCGCGACGAGCGTCACCACGGGCAGGAGCTCGCGGAGCTCCTTGCGCAGGATCCACATCATGTCGCCGCTCCCGCGGTGGCGCCCGCCGTCGTGTAGTCGATGAAGAGGTCCTCGAGCGTCAGGCGCTCGACGTCGACCGTGTGCGCGCCGTGCTCGCGTGCCCACGCCGCGGCGGCGTCGGAGCCGTCGCACACCGCGAGCGCGACGGAGCGCCCGCGCGTCCGCATGCGCAGCAGCCCGTGCAGCTCGCACGCCGCGGGTGGGTCGCCTTCGAAGTGCGCGTGGACGCGCACGATGCGCTCCTTCACCTCGTCGACGGCGCCGTTCACGCGCAGCACGCCCTCGTGCAGGATCGCCACGCGATCGGCCACGCGCTCGACGTCCGCGAGCACGTGCGACGTGAAGAGCACCGTGCGGCCGTCCTCCTGGACGAGGTCGATCATGACCTCGAGGAACTCGCGGCGGACGACCGGGTCGAGACCGAGCGCGGGGTCGTCGAGGATGACGACCTCGGGCCGCGGCGCGAGCGCCACGGCCAGCGCGACCTGCGCCCTCTGACCGCGGGAGAGATGACGGACACGCGCGCGCGGGTCGAGTCCGAGGCGCGCGAGGTGCACGTCGAACTGCTGCGCGTCGAACCCCGGGAGCGTCGCGCGCTGGAAGTCGCGCAGCGTCGCGAGTCGCATCCACGGGACGAGCCGCTGTCCCTCCGCCACGAACCCGATGCGCGCGCGGCCCTCGGGCGGCAGGTCCGAGGCGTCCATGCCCAGGATCTCCGCGCGGCCGCGCGTCGGGCGCTGGAGCCCGAGCAGGCAGCGCAGCGCGGTGGACTTGCCGGCTCCGTTGCGACCGAGGAGCGCGAACACGCTACCGCGCGGCACGTCGAGCGAGAGCTCCTGCAGGGCCGCGCGCTCGCCGTACCAGTGCGTCAGCCGGTCGAAGCGGATCACCGCGTCGCTCATGCGTCCTCCTTCGCGGTCACGGGGAACACGAGCGTGGCGAGGGCGTCCTCGAAGACCCGACGCACCTGGGCCTCGTCGAGGCCGAGGTGGACGGCGTCGGTCAGCACGGTGTCGAGCGCCGCGCGGCAGCGGCGCAGCCCTTCGGCCGTCCGCAGCACCGCCCGCGGCTCGGCGATGAACGTCCCGGCGCCGCGCCGCGACACCGTGACCCCTTCCGCGTCGAGGACCTGGTACGCGCGTGCGACCGTGTTCGGGTTGACGACGAGGTCGTGCGCGAGGTCGCGGACCGACGGCAGCCGGTCGCCGCGCGTCAGCCGGCCCGTGGCGACGGCGTGCTTCACGGCGTTGACGAGCTGCTGGAAGAGCGGTTCGGGGGCGGCGGGGTCGATGCGGAGAAGCATGGCTGCGTTCGTCTTGTACTAGTGCAAATAGTACAATGTTCACGCGAGGCGTCAAGGGGGCGTTTCGAACGATGCGGCTCAGGCCGCTTCGTGGCCGGTGCGCGCGAGGGCGAGGGCGATGCGGTCCGCGACCTCGCCGGGCGTCGCGCCGGAGGTGTCGATGACGAGATCCGCCTCGGCGTAGAGCGGCGCGCGGGCGGCGAGGATCTGCCGCAGCTCCGCCATCGCGTCCGCGCGCGCCTCGAGCGGGCGATGGTCGCCCTGCGCGACGACGCGCTCCATGTGGTCCTCCGGGCGCGCCCGGAGCCAGACGGTCACGCATGCGCGCTTCAGCCGGTCGAACGTCTCGCGCACCGTCACGACGCCGCCGCCGGTCGCGAGGACGGCGTGCTCGCCGCGCGTCAGGAACTCGCCCAGCACGTCCGACTCGAGGCGCCGGTAGAGCCCCTCGCCGTGCACCGAGAACACGTCGTAGAGCGGCAGTCCCGCGCGCTCCTCGACGAGCTGGTCGAGCTCGACGAACGCCGTCCCGAGGCGCCGCGCGAGTTCCGGGCCGACCGTGCTCTTGCCCGCGCCCCGGAGACCGAGCAGCGCGACGGTGGGCCGCGCGCCCTCCTGGAGCAGTTCCGCGGCGGTCGTGTGCAGCGCCCGCGCGAGGTGCGCGAGGTTGACCACGGAGATGTTCGCGCGCCCCGTCTCGACCTGCCCGACGAAGCGCGTCGAGAGGCCGCAGTGCTCGGCCAGCGTCGCGAGGCTCCAGCCGCGCCGGCGGCGGAGCTGTCGGATGTTCTGACCGAGCGAGCGGACGAGTGCCGCGTCCTGGGGCTCCATCGTCGGAACTATACTGCGCGCCACGTCGCGGGCTACGGAAACATAATGCTTGTCCGTGCGTTCCGTCACACGTACGCTGCGCGGCCCCCTGCCGGGGAACCCGCCACGTCCACGAGCCGACCCCACGAGCCGACCCAGGAGCCGAGCATGGCCGAGAGCAGCGCCCCGCAGCCCGAGATCTCGTTCCGCGCGCACCCCGACCACTACGTGCACTGGCGGTTGCGCATCGACGGGGACGTCGCGCACCTCACGATGAACGTCCAGGAGGACCGGCCGCTGCGCGCGGGGACCGTCCTCAAGCTGAACTCGTACGACCTCGGCGTCGACATCGAGCTCGCGGACGCGTACCAGCGGCTGCGCTTCGAGCACCCGGACGTGCGCTGCGTCGTGATCGACGGCGCGCTGCCGCGCGTGTTCTGCGCCGGCGCGAACATCCCGATGCTGCGCAGCTCCTCGCACTCGTTCAAGGTGAACTTCTGCAAGTTCACCAACGAGACGCGGCTCTACATCGAGGACGCGTCGCGCCACTCCGGCCTGCGCACGCTCTGCGCGGTGAACGGCACCGCTTCGGGTGGCGGGTACGAGCTCGCGCTCGCGGCCGACTGGATCATCCTCCCGGACGACGGGAACACGGCCGTCTCGTTCCCCGAGGTGCCGCTCCTCGGCGTGTTGCCGGGCACGGGCGGCCTCACGCGCCTCGTCGACAAGCGCAAGGTGCGACGCGACCTGGCGGACGTCTTCTCGACGCTGGCCGAGGGCATCAAGGGGCAGCGCGCCGAGCAGTGGCGGCTCGTCGACGAGGTGGTCGCCGCGTCCCAGTTCGCCGAGGCGGTCGAGAGGCGCGCGCGGATGCTCGCCGAAGAGGCCGCCGCGCTGCGTCCGGACCGCGAGGGGCCCGGCGTCGCGCTGCCCGAGCTCGTGTGCGACCGCAGCGAGCCCGACCTGCTGCGGTGGAAGTACGTCGCCCTGCGCGTCGACCGCGAGCGGCGCATCGCCGAGCTCGTGGTGCGCGGCCCCGACGCCGCGCCGACCGCGCTCGACGAGATCCGTGCGGCGGGCGCCGAGTGGTGGCCGCTGCGCTGCTTCCGCGAGCTCGACGAGGCGCTGCTCCACGTGCGCTTCAACCTGCTCGACGTGGGGCTCGTGGTGCTCCGTACCGAGGGCGACCCGGACCGCATCATGCTGGTCGACGACGCGCTCGGCGAGCACACCAGCGACTGGTTCGTCTCGGAGGTCCGGCGGCTCGTCGCGCGCGTGCTGCGCCGCCTCGACCTGACGGCCCGCTCGCTGTTCGCGATCGTCGAGCCGGGCAACTGCTTCGCGGGCACGCTCTTCGAGCTCTGCCTCGCCGCGGACCGCGTCTACATGCTCGACGACACGGGTCTCGACGACGACGAGCGCGGCGTCGGCAACCGCGTGCGCCTGTCGGAGGCGAACGCCGGCACCTACCCGATGTCGAACGGCCTCTCGCGCCTCGCGACGCACTTCCTGCAGGACGCGGCGCTCGCCGAGGCGGCGCTCTCCCATGCGGGCTACTTCGACGCGCAGGAGGCGCTCGCCGCCGGGCTCGTCACGTTCGCGCCCGACGACATCGACTGGGAGGACGAGGTGCGGATCGCGCTCGAGGAGCGCGCGAGCCTCTCGCCGGACGCGCTGACCGGCATGGAGGCGAACCTGCGCTTCGCCGGTCCCGAGACGCTCGAGACCAAGATCTTCGCCCGCCTCTCGGCGTGGCAGAACTGGATCTTCCAGCGCCCGAACGCGGTCGGCGAGCGCGGCGCGCTGACCTGCTACGGGCAGCCGCTGATGCCCGCGTTCGACTGGACCCGCACCTGAGGCACCGTCCGCCCGCCATCCCGAGGCACCCCACGACCCGAGGAGTCCCGCCATGTCCGTCGCAGACCTGTCCGGCAAGATCCCCAACAACGTCGACCTGAAGTCCGACCGGCGCCTCCTGCGCGCGCTCGAGAGCTGGCAGCCGAAGTTCATCGACTGGTGGATGGAGATGGGCCCGGAGGGCTTCCAGGCGGACGACGTCTATCTGCGCACCGCGATCAGCGTCGACCGCGCCGGATGGGCGCACTTCGGCCACGTGCGCATGCCCGAGTACCGCTGGGGCATCTTCCTGGCCGACCCCGTGCCGGACCGGAAGATCCCGTTCGGCGACTTCGCCGGGCAGCCGGCCTGGCAGACGGTGCCCGGTGAGTACCGCAACATGCTGCGGCGCATCATCGTGACGCAGGCGGACACGGAGCCCGCGTCGGTCGAGCAGCAGCGGCTCCTCGGGCAGACGGCGCCGTCGCTCTACGACATGCGCAACCTGTTCCAGGTGAACGTCGAGGAGGGCCGCCACCTCTGGGCGATGGTCTACCTGCTCCAGACCTACTTCGGGCGCGACGGCCGCGAGGAGGCGGAGGACCTGCTGCACCGCCGCTCGGGCAACGCCGACAAGCCGCGCATCCTCACGACGTTCAACGATCCGTGCGAGGACTGGCTCTCGTTCTTCATGTTCACGACGTTCACGGATCGCGACGGCAAGTTCCAGCTCCAGGCCCTCGCGCAGTCCGGCTTCGACCCGCTCTCGCGCACGTGCCGTTTCATGCTGACCGAGGAAGCGCACCACATGTTCGTCGGCGAGACCGGCGTACAGCGCGTCGTTCAGCGCACGTGCGAGGTGATGAGCGAGGTCGGCAGCGACGCGGCGGACGTGCGCCGCGCCGGCGCCGTGGACCTGGCGACCATCCAGAAGTACCTGAACCAGTGGTTCTCGAGCTCGGTCGACCTGTTCGGCGGCGAGCGCTCGAGCAACGCCGCGACCTTCTTCGCGACGGGCCTGAAGGGCCGGTTCATGGAGGAGGAGCGCTACACCGACCACGTCTGCCTCGAGGGCACGTACGAGCTGCCGATCGTCCAGGGCGACCGGCTGTCGGTCGAGCAGGTGCCGCTGCGCAACGCGATGAACGAGGTCCTCCGCGACGACTACGTGGACGACTGCGAGAACACCGTGCGCCGCTGGAACCTCGTGCTGCAGAACCACGGCCGCGAGGAGCGCCTCTACCTCCCGCACCGCCGCTTCAACCGCCGCGTCGGCGAGTACGCCATCGGGGAGTTCGGCGAGACCCGCTTCGATCCGCAGGGCAACCTGATCTCGGAGCACGAGTGGACGCGGCGCCGCGACGAGTGGCTGCCGACCGCCGCGGACCTCGCGTTCGTGAAGGGGCTGATGCACCCGGTCGTCGAGCCCGGGAAGATCGCCGCCTGGATCGCGCCGCCCAAGAAGGGCATCAACGACCAGCCGTTCGAGTTCGAGTACGTCCGCCACCCGGCTGCGTAGTCCGCAAGCAGGCTCGGGGACCGTCGGCGCGCGGGAGCACCCGCGCGCTGCGTGTTGCGGGGGGTGCCCGCCCGGCATCGTCGGAGCGACACCCCCCCCGGGCTGCTACCCTCGGCGACGCGATGTTCACGCGATCGTCACGTATCCCGGGGCGCCTCGCGTGGACCATGCCGACGTGCGCAGGCGGCGGTGATCCAGGTCACCGTCCCGCGCTCGTCGGGCGTCCTAGAATCGTGATCGTGGTCGCACGGAGCGGCCGCGCCGGAGGTACGGCAGCATGAGCAAGTCGGTCCGCCTCGCAGTGCCCTTCCTGCTGATCTTCGGGGGCCTCGCCGGGCTCGTCGCGATGGGCGTCGCGCAGGGCGGAGTGCCCGAGGCGCAGGTGCACCAGATCGTGGCCGGGGAGTTCCCCGACCGCGAGGTGAAGGTGCACGGCTTCCTCGCCGCGATCGAGAGCGCGGAGCGCCCCCTGCGCTTCAGCGTGGTCGACAAGGAGAACCCGGAGCTGCGCATCCCGGTCGTCTGCGACCGGACCCGGCCCGACACCTTCCAGGAGACGTACGACGTCGCCGTGCAGGGGCGCTGGGACCCCGAGGCCAAGCACTTCGTGGCGGACCAGATCTTCTCGAAGTGCCCCTCGAAGTACGAGGCGGAGTCCAAGGCCGGGCAGACGATGCCGCAGCTCGCGTCCGACGTGGGCGTCGGACAGCCCGAGTAGGCCCGGTCGAGATGGACTTCTCCTACGTCGACCTCGGGCGTGCGCTCGAGCGCGTCGCGTTCGTCGCGGCGATCCTGACGGCGCTCCTCGCCGCGCTCGCGGTGGTCGCCCGCGATCGCCGTCTCGTCGCGGCGGCGCGCAACACCCTGATCGGCGGGGGCGTCGCGATCCTCGGGGCGGCCGGCGCGCTGGTCGGGGCGTTCTTCGAGGGCGCGTACGGCATCGACTACGTCTTCCACTACTCCGAGCGCAAGGTCTCGGCGCAGTACAAGCTCGCCGGGCTGTGGGCCGGGCTCGACGGCTCGATCCTGCTCTGGGCGATGATCCTGGGCGTCATCGGCGCCGCGCTCGCGTGGAGCTTCCGCAAGCGCGGGCTCGACCCCTCCGGGCGCCGCCTCGAGCCGTACGTGTACGTCGTGTTCGCGTGCGTGCAGGTGTTCTTCCTCGCCGTCATCTGCCTGCAGGCCGACCCGTTCGCCCCGATCAACCCCGACGTCGTCGCCGGACTCTCCGACCTGCAGGGCAGGGCGGCGCGCGGTCCGTATCTCTGGGACGGGATCCCGCGCGACGGCAAGGGGCTGAACCCGCTCCTCGAGAACTACTGGATGACGATCCACCCGCCGAGCGTCTATCTCGGCTTCATCCTCTACACCGTGCCGTTCGCGTTCGGCATGGCGGCGCTCGCGGCCGGGGAGTTCTCGAGCTACTGGATCCGCACGACGCGCCGCTGGACGATGGTCGCGTGGCTCTTCAACACGACGGGGATCGTGCTCGGCGGACTCTGGGCCTACGAGGTGCTCGGGTGGGGCGGCTACTGGGCCTGGGACCCGGTCGAGAACGCGTCGTTCCTGCCGTGGCTCACGGGCACCGCGTTCCTCCACTCGGTCATGATTCAGGAGCGTCGCGACATGCTGCGCGTGTGGAACGCGCTGCTCATCGCGATGACGTTCGTGCTGTCGATCTTCGGCACGTACCTGACCCGCTCCGGCATCGTCTCGTCCGTCCACGCGTTCGCGGGCGGTGAGATCGGGCAGTGGTTCCTGGCCTTCCTGCTGCTCCTCATCGCCGCGTCGGTGTTCCTGCTCTTCTTCCGCATGCGGGATCTGAGGTCCGCGAACTCCATCGACTCGCTGCTGTCGCGCGAGGGCGTGTTCCTGCTCAACAACATGGTGCTCGTGGCGATCGCGGTCGCGATCGTGCTGCTGACGCTCTGGCCGAAGATCTCGAACGAGTTCCTCAAGAACCCCATCACGCTGGGCGTGCCCGTCTACAACCGCGTCTGCGTCCCGTTCTTCCTGCTGCTGTTCTTCCTCACCGCGCTCGGCCCGAGCACCGCCTGGGTGCGCACGTCGGTCTCGCGCTTCCTGCGCAACCTGCTCGTCCCCGCGATCCTCGCGATCGCCGCGACCGTCGCCACGCTCTGGGTGTCGTTCGTGAAGATCCGCGGCGGCGACGCCGAGCAGCCGCTGACGCCGCTCGACCACGTCTACCCGACCGGCGTGCTGACGTTCCTCGGGTGGTGGATCGTGCTGTCGCTCGCCTGGGAGTTCGTCCGCACCGTGGCAGCCACGGGCCGCGCGACGGGCAGGGACCCGGTGACGGCCGCGCTGCGCGTCGTCGTCGGGAACAACCGCCGGTGGGGCGGTTACGTCGTCCACGCCGGTCTCGCGATCATGGGCATCGGGATCGCGTCGTCGACGATGTACGCGACGGAGCACCAGAACGTCCCGCTCGTGCCGCAGAAGCCGGTGCGGATCGGCCCTTACGAGTACGAGGTCACCGCGCAGCGCGAGGCCGTGCCGGTCAGCGCGTACCTCTCGACGAAGCTCGATGTCACCGTGCGGAGCCTGGCCGCCGGCGGCGGACCGGATGCCGTCGTCGGGCACATGGCGCCCGAGTACCGCTTCTACCCGGCGACGGCGTACCGCCAGCAGGCGCAGCCGCAGAGCGAGGTGGCGATCCTCCACCGCCCGGGCGAGGACCTGTACCTGTACTTCGAGAAGCCGGGACCGAACGGGTTCCCGCGCACCGCCGAGGGGCTGCCGATCTTCGGGTTCACGATCTTCCGCAAGCCGCTGATCCTGCTCGTGTGGGGCGGCTGGATCGTGATGCTCGCGGGCGGCCTCTTCGCCGCGGCGCCGCTCGGCCGGCGCAAGGTGGGACTTGCGGCGTAGCGTCGCCAGCGCGCTCCTCGTGTCCGCCGTGCTCCTGGCCGGCAACGCGGCGCCGGCCTTCGCGCAGGCGGTCGGCGCCGTGCACGACCACGCCGGGAAGATCCGGCTCGAGGAACTCCCGGTCGAGCTGCGCACGCGGGCGCGGACGCTCTGGTCGAACGTGATCTGCGCGTGCCCGAGCGAGAACTGGTCCAAGTCCCTGCTCAACTGTCCGGACGGCTGCGCGGACGCGCAGAAGCAGGAGATCCTGCAGCATCTGCAGGACGGTTGGGACGACGAGGCCATCCTGAAGGAGCAGCTCGACAAGTACTCCTCACGGGTCATCGGCGCGCCCGACGACGTGCTCTCGTATGCGCTCCCCCTGGCGGCCCTCGTCGCGTCCGTGGTGGTGCTCGGCACCGTGTACGCGTCGCTGCGGCGTCGCTCCGCCCAGGAACGCGCCGAGCGCGGCACGGTGCGCGCCGACGAGGGCGAACTCGCCGCGGTGGAGCGCGAACTCCAGGAGTTGCGCTGAGATGCTGTGGCTCGCAGTGCTCGTCGTCCTCTGCCTCGCGCTCCTCGCCGGCATCCTGGTGCCGCTGCTGCGGCCCAAGGAGCCGTGGGGGGTTCCCGAGATGGAGACGCAGCTCGATCGCCTGCTCGCCGAGAAGCAGCGCACGCTGCGTGTCCTGAAGGACCTCGACCACGAGCACCGCGCAGGGCTCATGGACGACGCCACGCACAGCGACGCGCGTGCGGAGTACCTGGAGCGCGCCGTGGAGCTCAACCGCGAGATCGCGAGCCTCACGGGCGTGGATCCGTCGCGCATGGCCGTCGAGGAGGGCGCCACGTGAGGTGGCTCGTGGCGCTGATCGTCGGCGCCGCGTGCAGCGCCGTCGCGGTCGCGGCCGAGGATGCGGACGCGACGTGGCGCATGGAGGCGCGCGCGCTCGACGCGACGACGCAGATGCGCCAGTCGCGATCGCGGCCGAACAGCGACGCCGTCGTGCTGCCTGGCGTCGACATCCACGTGCAGGTTCGGGCGCCGGGCCTCGATCCCTGGGTGCTCGAGGCGCACACCGACGGCAAGGGCATCTTCTCGCTGGAAGGGCGCCGCCCCCCGCCGGGCGCCAGCGTCGACTTCGTCATCTCCCCGGAGCGCGAGGCCTCGGGCAGGCCGGCGCTCTACGCACGGCCGTGGCGCGTGGACGACGGTCCGGCGCCCCGCGACGTGTCGTTCTACGAGGTCGCGACCGACTCCGACGCGGTGTACGTGGAGCGCTGGATCCAGGTCGTCACCACGATCGACCGCGACGAGTCGCAGAAGGCCATCGAGCTGCGTTCCACGGCGATGGTCGTCAACGCGGGCGACCAGGTGTGGTTCGGCGATGCCGAACACCAGGATCCGACCACGTTCGCGATGCCCTGTCCGCCGGGGTTCCGGCTCATGAACGTCACGCTCGACGGCCAGGACATGTCGCCGGACGTCGACCGGCTGGTTCACGGCGGCGAAGGGTACGTGTATCGCACTCCGATCTTCCCGACCGCCGGTGGACGGCCCATGTTGTTCGTGGCGATGTTCTCCGCGCCGTACGAGAAGGGACGGACCGTCGACCTGTCGTGGCACGCGCCGCTGGCGGTCGACGAGTACCTCCTGAACATCCAGGAGGACGCTTTCACCTACATCGAGCCGGGCGAAGACGCGCCAGCCGCAGCACTGGCGGACGGCGGCGTGAACGGCGCGATGGGCAACCGCCAGATCGTCACGCACTCCTGGGGCCTGCGCTCGATCCCGGCGCACGCGGACCTCTCCGCGCGACTCCTGTGCGGCACGCGCTTTCCGTGGCGCCCGACGCTGTGGGTGGCCGCGATCGCGTTGCTCGTCGCCGGTGCGGGAGCGCTCGGGGTCGCGGCGTCGCGCGTGCAGCGGCGGCACTCCGCGCGCACCGAGCCGCCGGCAGCGAGCGTGCCGCCGGACGAGCAGGCGCACGAGCTCGAGCTCCTGGGACGGCGGCTGCAGCGCCGCGAGATCTCGCAGTTCGAGTACGAGGCGCGGCGGGCCGCGATCGAGGGACGCATCGTCGAGTCCCACAGCCCCGCCGGTCACGACACCGCGGCCACTGCAGGGCAGCCACGCTCGCGCGAGCGGCTGCTCGCCGAGACGGAGACGATTCTCGCGCACGTCGACGCGGCGTCGCCGAAGCAACTCCGGAAGGACGTGCGCACCCTGGCCCGCACCGTGCGCGAACTGCTGCAGGACGGATGACGGCCCAGGCATTCCAGGTCCGCGGCGTGTGGAAGCGCTTCGGGGGCCGCGACGCGCTGTCCAACGTGACGCTGTCCGCGCCGCTGGGCAGTTGCCTCGCGCTGCTCGGCCACAACGGCTCCGGCAAGACCACACTGCTGCGGATGCTCGCGACGTTGGCGACGCCGACCGAGGGCGACGTCACCGTGCTCGGCATGTCGCTCCGCGACGACGTCCGTGCGCTGCGCTCGCGCATCGGCGTCGTGCTGGATCGTCACCTGCTCCCGCGCGACTTCCCGCTCGGGGACGCGCTGCGGATGTACGCGGGACTCTACGGCGTGCAGGATGCCGCGGACCGCGTCGAGGAGCTCGCCACGCGGCTCGGGCTCGGGCGCCGGCTCGACGATCCCGTGCGCACGTTCTCGCGCGGCATGGGACAGCGCGCGTCGATCTGCCGCGCCCTGCTCCACGATCCCGAGCTCCTGCTCCTCGACGAGCCGTTCACCGGCCTCGACGCCCGCGCGATGGACGTGACCGACGAGGTGATCCGCGCGACGATCGCGGCGGGGCGCAGCGTGGTCCTCGTCACTCACGACCTCGAGCGCGCAGCGCGGCTCGCGACGCACGCCGCCGTGCTCGCGGACGGTCGCGTGGTGTTCCAGGGCGACCCCGCGGAGGCTGCTGCGGCGGCCGCCCGAGGCGCCGCATGACGGCGCCGTCCGAACTGCGGCTGTTCCGGACGCTCGTGGCCTGGGACTTCCTGCGCGAGATGCGGCGCCGCACGACGCTCCTCAGCATGGGCGTCATGGGTGTGATCACGCTCTTCCTGTTCTCGTTCGCGATCCGCCCCGAGGACGCCGTCCTCGCGAACACGCGCGCCGGCATCCTGTGGGTGACGTTCCTGCTGGCGGCGACGATCGGGATCGATCGCGCGTTCCGCAACGACGCCGAGTCGGGAGTGCTCGAGGGGCTGCTGCTCGCGCCGGTCGGCCGGGCGACCCTGTACTACGCCCGCGTGACATCGACATTCCTGTTCGTCGCATCGCTGCAGGCGCTGCTGCTCGTCCTCTTCCTCCTGCTCTTCAATCAGGAGATCCCGCGCGCCACGCTGGCGCCGATGCTCGCGATCGTCGCGGCCACGAGCCTTGGCTTCGTCGCCGTCGGCGTGCTGATCAGCGCGATGACGTGGTCGCTGCCGGCCGGAGACGTGCTCCTGCGCATCCTGCTCTTCCCGATGCTCCTGCCCGTGTTCAACGTTGCGGTCGAAGCGACCGACAAGGCGTTCGCCGGCCGCGCGCCCTCGTGGCTGCACGTCGGGATGATCTGCGCGTTCGACCTGCTCTTCCTCGGCGCCGGTCACCTGCTGTTCGAACATCTCGTCAAGGACTCGGGAGGGCGCACATGAACACCGCGGCCGCAGCATCCGACGCGGACTGGTCGCAGGGAGCCATCCCCTTCGAGCGCCCGGCTCCCTCGAGGTTCTTCGTGGCGCACGCGGCGCTTGCGCTCGGCGCGCTGCTCTGGCTCAACTGGACGATCGTTCACGACGTGCCGCTCGCGATCAAGGGCATCGGCTCGTCGTATCTCATCTTCTTCTACCACTTCCCGTCCGCGCTCAACATGGGCGTCGCGTACACGGCGCTCATGGCGTTCAGTGTCGCCTACCTGCGCACGAAGCGCCCGGTCTGGGACCGTCGCGCGCGCGCCGCAGCCGAGGTGGGGTTCCTCGCCAACGCCGTGTTGCTGCTGACCGGGTCGACCTGGGCCAAGGCCGCGTGGAACGCCTGGTGGGTCTGGAACGACCCCCGTCTGATGAGCGCGGCCGTCATGTCGCTCGTCTACGTCGGCTACCTGATGCTCGAGAGCGCGATCGAGGAGCCGCAGCGGCGGCGCCAGATCTCGGCCGTGTACGGCATCCTCGCGTTCGTGAACCTGCCGGTCGTGTACTACTCCATCCAGTGGTTCGGCGTCGCCAGCCATCCCATGAAGATGGACGGGATGTCGGACCCGGCGATCAAGAGCGCGAAGTGGCTGTCCGTGCTCCTGTTCGTGCCGTTCTATCTTCTGCTCTATCGCTGGAGCTACGACAGGCGCACCCGCGCCGAGCACGTCGAGGACGTCCTGCAGCGCGTCCGACGGCTCGAGGAGAAGGCCGCATGAACCGCAATCGCCTCTGGCTCTCCGCGCTCGCGATCGTCGCACTGGCGATGCCCGCGTTCGCGGCGGACGATCCGGCGCCCCCCGAAGACTACCGCTGGGCGGTCTACACGGGGTGTTCGCTGGTCTTCGGTGCCATCGTGGTGTTCCTGGTCACGACGCACATGCGCGGCGCGCGACTCGCCGAGGACCTCGACCGCCTCGGTCGGCGCGTCGACGCCCTGGAGCAGTAGGGGACGGTCCGGGCGAGACACGCGCACGGGTGTCGCCCGTGCGTCGTAGACTGTGCGCGACGGTGGGAGGGAGCCCCGGCACGGAGGCTCCCGGATCGTGTCCCTGGCTGCCGCACCACGTGTGCAGGACTCGGCGGAGGACGACGCAGTCGCGGCCGCGGTCGCGCGGCTGGCGCACGACCTCGGCGCGGTGGTCGCCGTGCTCGCGCCACGCGTCGACGACGCGTCGCTGAGCGACCTGGTCCGCACGCTCGAAGGCGTGTGCCGCTGCGAGCACGACCTGCGACGACTGATCGCCGCGTGTCTTCTCCGCGCCGAGCGCGTCGCTTCGTCGCAGGTCGAGGGAGTTGCCGGAGCCGGATGGGCCGAGGTCGGCGCGACGAGCCTGTCGCAGCTCGCCGAGGAGCGGCTCTCTCTCAGCGCCACCGAGGCTTGGCAGCTCGTGCGGGCCGCCCGTGCCGCGCAGACTTCGGCCGCGCTCGCGCTGCGTGTCGAGTCGCGGGATCTGGCGCTCGCGAAGGCGGCGAGCATCGAGCGCGTGCTCGTCGCCGTGCGAGAGAACGGTGACGAGCAGCGCCTACTCGACTTCGCCTGCGCCAACACGACGCACGCCACACGGCGCGAGGTCGCTCGGATCGAGGAGGAACTGCGGACCGCGGAGCGCACCAGCAGCGTAACGCTGCATCTCACGCGCCGCGCGCTCGCCGACCTCCAGCGCTCGCGCGAACTCCTGGCCGACGGTCGCGGCGGACCGCTGCCCTCAGCGAGCAACGCCGTGACGACTGCGCTCGCGGAGTTCGTCGAGCGTCACTGCCCCGAGCGAGGTGCCGGCCGAGCACGAAGACGCGGCGCCGGCGGTGCGAACGAGGGCGACGCCGACACCGCGAACGAGGGCGGACCCTCGCGAACGGACCGCGCGCAGCGAGCCGAAGCGAAGCGCTCCGGTCGGGCTGTCCCGTCGCACGTTCGGCACGAGCTGACGGAGCTCTGCGGGGACGTGTGCTGGGTCGCAGGATGCGACGAGCGCGGGGCGTTGCAGACCGCGCATCGCCAGGCGTTTCGACACGGAGGCGGACAGGATGCTCGCAATCTCGCGCGATGGTGCCTGCATCACCACCGCTTGATCGACTCGGGGGAACTACAGCTGCGAGCCGGTCGCGACGGTGGGGTTCTCGTGTCGCGAGCGGGCGTGCCCGTCGCGCGCACGCGCCCTGGCGTGCCGCCGTGACAGCCGCGACGCGCGGCCGCTGGGATCTGGTCGCGAGCGCGCGACGTCAGGCGTGCGAGTCCCACAGGACATCGGCGACGCCTCTGTGGCGATTCTCGCTGCGGCTCATGACGAACAGCAGGTCCGAGAGTCGATTCAGGTACCGCACGGCGTCCGGGCCGACGCGCTCGGTCGCCGCGAGACGGATCACGCGGCGCTCGGCGCGCCGAGCGACGGTGCGCGCGACGTGCAGGTGCGCTGCGCCGACGGCACCACCCGGCAGCACGAAGTTCGCCAGAGGGGGGAGCTCCGCCTGGAGGGTGTCGATGTCGCTCTCGAGTGCCAGCACGTGTCGTGCCTCGATGCGCGGCACGGTCGGGACGCCTTCCCCGTCCTCGGGGACGCAGAGATCGCTTCCCAGATGGAACAGCTCGTTCTGGATCCGGCTCAGCATCGTCGCAATGCGCGGCTCCAGATCCGCAGTGCGGCAGACGCCGACGACGGCATTCAGCTCGTCGACGGTTCCGTAGGCCTCGATGCGTGCAGCGTCCTTCGGCAGGCGCACGCCGGATCCGAGCGCCGTCGTGCCGTCGTCGCCCGTGCGCGTGTAGACCTTGGTGATCCGAGGCATGTCGGCCCTCCGCGAGGACGCGTCGCGCTGGCGGGGTCGCCGCCCGGGCTCAGGTTTGGAGCCGACCGTGGGCGGGGGACTCTGCAGGCTGCCCCGTCAGGAGCAGCCTGTCGTCGCTCCGCAGCCGACGCACTTGAGGCAGGTGCCGTTGCGCACCAGCATGAACTGCCCGCAGTCCGGGCACGGATCGCCCTCGAACCCCTTGAGGCGCGCTTGCGCGATCGCGTCGGCCAACGAGACGCGACCCGGCTTCGTGGAGCGTGCCGGAGCGGCTGCTGTCGCGAGCCGGGATACCCCGGGAGCTCGTGCCGGAGCCGCGACCGCCGTGGCGCCCGTGGAGCCGTTCATCGAGGCGCTCCCGCCCGAGATCAGAGCGTGTCCGCCGAGACCGATGCCCGAACGGCGTGCCTGCGGCGGTGACGAGACGTCGCGCGTCTCGACCGGCGTCGCCTGCGCCACGGTGTCCTCGGCCGAGGGATCGTCGTCGTCCGACGCGAACAGCGGCAGGTTCGTCGCCTCCGCCGGCGCGACCGTGTCGTTGCGCAGGTCCTCGGGCTCGACCTGACAGAGATCCGTGCGGTCCAGGTAGTTGATGGCGAGGTCCCGGAACACGTAGTCGATCACGGATGTGCACATCTTCACGGTGTCGTGGCCCTGCACCATGCCGTTCGGCTCGAAGCGCGAGAACACGAACGCGTCCACGAACTCCTGCAGCGGCACCCCGTGCTGCAGCCCGAGCGAGACGGCGATGGCGAAGCTGTTCATGAGGCTGCGGAAGGCCGCACCCTCCTTCGCCATGTCGAGGAAGATCTCGCCGAGCGCGCCGTCGGCGTACTCGCCCGTGCGCACGTAGATCTTGTGCCCTGCGATCACGGCCTTCTGCGTGTAGCCGCGGCGTCGGAACGGCAGCTTGCGCCGCTCGGCCTGGTACTGCACGACGATCCGTTCGCGGACCTGCTCGGCTGCCTGCCGCGCGACGGCCTTGATCTCGTCGTGCCGCGAGACGACCTCGGGTTCCTCGTGCTCCTCCTCGTCGTCGTCCGACGCCACGTTCAGCGGCTGCGACAGCTTCGACCCGTCGCGATAGAGCGCGACGGCCTTCAGCATGGCACGCCAGCCGTCGACGTACGCCTTCTTGACGTCGTCGATGGACGCGTCGCTCGGCATGTTGATCGTCTTGCTGATGGCACCGGAGAGGAACGGCTGCGCAGCCGCCATCATCTCGATGTGGGCGCCGACGGCGATGAACCGTCGACCCTTCCGGCCGCAGCGGTTCGCGCAGTCGAACACCGGCAGGTGCTCCTCCCGCAGGTGCGGCGCTCCCTCGACGGTCATCGACCCGCAGCAGAAGTCGTTTGCCGCGTCGACGTCCTCGCGCGTGAACCCGATCGCCCGCAGCAGGTCGAACCCGGGCTCGGCCATCTGCGCCTCGGTGAGGTGCAGCACGTCGCGGCAGAACTCCTCGCCGAGCGTCCACCGGTTGAACACGAACGATACGTCGAACGCCCCCTCGAGCTGTGCTTCGACGAGCTTCAGCTTCTCGTCCGTGAAGCCCTTCGCACGCAGCGCGTCGTGCCCGACACCCGGCGCGCCGCGGAGCGTCTTCGCGCCGAGTACGTAGCGCTCGACGGCTGCGGCCTGCTGCGCCGAGTAGCCGAGTGTGCGCAGCGCCGACGGCAGGCTCTGGTTGATGATCTTGAAGTAGCCGCCGCCGGCCAGCTTCTTGTACTTCACCAGCGCGAAGTCCGGCTCGATCCCCGTCGTGTCGCAGTCCATGACGAGACCGATCGTGCCGGTCGGGGCGATCACGGTGACCTGCGCGTTGCGGTATCCGTGGCGTTCGCCGAGCTCGAGCGCCCGATCCCACGCGGACCGCGCGGCGCGGAGGAGATCGTCCGGGCACGCCGTCGGATCGAGCGCGCGTGGGGCGACGGTCAGACCCTCGTACTCGGACGCGGGAGCGGCGTGCGCGGCGCGGCGGTGGTTCCGCATCACTCGCAGCATGTGGTCGCGGTTGCGGACGTAGCCGGGGAACGCGCCGAGCTCGGCGGCCATCTCGGCCGACGTCGCGTACGACTCTCCGGTCAGGATCGCGGTCAGCGCGCCGCACGTCGCATACCCGCGCGCGCTCGCGTACGGCACACCGCTGCGCATGAGCAGCGTTCCCAGGTTCGCGTAACCGAGTCCGAGCGTGCGGAACTCGTACGAGAGTTGCGCGATGCGGCGGCTGGGGTACATCGCCATCATCACGCTGATCTCGAGCACGATCGTCCAGAGGCGGATTGCGTGCCGGTACCCGTCGATGTCGAACGTGCCGTCGTCGCGCAGGAACTTCACGAGGTTGATCGACGCCAGGTTGCACGCCGTGTCGTCGAGGAACATGTACTCGCTGCACGGATTGCTCGCATTGATGCGGCCGTCCGCCGGGCACGTGTGCCACTCGTTGATCGTCCCGTCGTACTGCACGCCCGGATCGGCGCAGGCCCAGGCGGAGTATGCGATCTTCTCGAACAGGTCCTCCGCGGGGATCGACCGCGCGAGCCCGCCGTCGGTGCGGCGCGTGAGGCGCCACTCGGCCCCTGCGTCCAGAGCCGTGAAGAACTCGTTCGGGATGCGGACGGAGTTGTTCGAGTTCTGGCCCGAGACCGTGGCGTAGGCCTCGCCGTTCCAGTCGGTGTCGTACGTCGAGAACGGGTACACGGTCCAGCCCTGGTCCGCGAGCTGCAGCGCGCGCTGGACGTAGCGCTCCGGGACCTTCGCGGCGCGCGCGGCCCGCAGCGCGCGGCGCAGACCGGCGTTCTGCGCCGGATCGACGACGCGCTCGGTACGCCCGTCCGGCTGCGTCACGACGACCGCCGCGACGACCGCGTCGAGCCGTTCCTTGCAGTGCCGCGCGCCGGCGACGAGGGCGGCGACCTTCTCCTCCTCGTGCACCTTCCACGTCACGAAGTGCTCGATGTCCGGGTGGTCGAGATCGAGGCAGACCATCTTGGCGGCGCGCCGGGTCGTGCCGCCCGACTTGATCGCGCCCGCGGCGCGGTCACCGATCTTGAGGAACGACATCAGGCCCGACGAGCGGCCTCCGCCCGAGAGGCGCTCGTTCTCGCCGCGCAGCCGCGAGAAGTTCGTGCCGGTACCGCTGCCGTACTTGAAGAGTCGCGCCTCGCGCGTCCACAGGTCCATGATCCCGCCCTCGCCGACGAGGTCGTCGGCGACGGACTGGATGAAGCAGGCGTGCGGCTGCGGCCGGCCGTAGGCGGACTCGGCCTGGCGCAACTCGCCGCTCGTCTCGTCGACGTACCAGTGCCCCTGCGGCGGGCCCTCGATGCCGTACGCCCAGTTGAGGCCCGTGTTGAACCACTGCGGGGAGTTCGGAGCGCAGATCTGCGCCGCGAGCATGTACTCGAGCTCGTCCTGGAACGCGTCGGCGTCCGCGCTGCCGTGGAAGTAGCCCGCCTTCTCGCCCCAGTGACGCCAGCACCCGGCCAGGCGGTGGAACACCTGACGGCAGTCGGTCTCGCCGCCGAGCAGCGGAGCGCCCTCGGCGTCGACGCGCGGCCGGCCGTCCGCGTCGCGCTGCGGCACGCCGGCCTTGCGGAAGTACTTCTGAGCGATGATGTCGGTCGCCACCTGCGACCAGTCGGCGGGGACGTCGATCCCCTCGAGTCGGAAGACCACCGAGCCGTCCGTGTTCCGGATCTCCGAAGTGCGCTGGACGAACCGGATGCCCGCGTAGGGGCCCTCACCCGCCTTCGTGAACCGCCGCTCGATCTTCACGTCCGCCTCCTGCGTACCGAGGTCGTGGACGCCGCGATGCATCGCCGCACCGCCGCCCGCGACCGCCCCTCCCGTCGCCGTCCTGCCGCGTCGAACCGTCGTGTGCGCCGGCGACGGGCCGAAGACCCGGTCCGGCGCGTCCGCCGTGCACGAGCGCCCCCGCGTGGCGAACCCGGGGAGCGCTGCGCGGGACGCATCGGCCGACACGGCGCGACGCACCCCTCGGGCCTGCTCCGGAACGGCGCAGGCTCTCGGCTCTCCCTTCCGTCCGCCGTCCGGCCACGGGAGCCAACTCTCGGGCCGGACGACTAGATATAGTAGCCAGCTAGCCCTGCCTACGCCACATGTAGTTTCTTTGGCGCATCCGGCAGGTCCGCGTGCGCATCCGCCCCGTGCGTGCGCCGCGAGCCGCTCCGTAGCAGCGGGGGAGCGATCTTACGCCGCCGCACCGACAGGGTCCGGGCGACGCGCCGGCGACGCATCCCGCCACGTCGCGCGGCGGCCGCGTTCGCCCAGGGAGACGGCGCGCGGCGTCCGATGTCCCGCCCCGGCGCCGCGCGCCGCCCCGCGTACGCGCCGATCTCTCGTCGACGCCGACCGCCGCCTCGGCGCGGCGCTCCGAAGTGCGCGAGTCCCACGCGCGCCGCGGGCTAGATTCGCCGGGCTGATGGAAGGTCTCGCCCGGTTCCTGATCGTGCTCGCTCCCGCCGTGTGGACGGCCTCCGCGGCGGCCTATCTCTCCGTGTTCGTCCGCGAGGACCGCGCGGCCGAGACCTGGGCCCGCCGCCTCGCGCTCACGGCGGTCGTCCTCCAACTCGCCGCCTCGGGCACCGTCGGCGCGCTGGGGCTGCCGATGGTCGCCTCCCCCGGGGGGGCGATCGCGTTCATGGGCCTCGCCGTCGCGGCGGTCCACCTCGTCCTCGAGTCCCGGATCGGTGTGCGCACGATCGGCTTCTTCCCCGTGGCGATCGCGGCGGGCCTCTCGCTGGCCGGTGCGTCGACCGACGTTCTCCGCCGGCCGGAGACGCAGCTTCCCGCGTGGAGCACGGGCGCCCACGTGCTCGGGGCGGTCCTCGCGTACGCGGGGCTGCTCCTCGCCGCCCTCTACGGCGCCCTTTACCTGCTGCAGCGGCGCGCCATGCGCCGGCGCCGCTTCGGGCTGCTGTGGGAGCGCCTGCCGTCACTCGAACTGCTCGACCAGTTCTCCTGGCGTTCGCTCGTCGCCGCCGCCGCGTTCCTCACGTTCTCGATCGCGATGGGGCACGTGATGGGCCGCTCCCCGGGCCTCGCGTTCGAGTACTCGGATCCGAAGATCATGTTCACGAACATGATCTGGCTCGCCGCGGTGCTGCTCGCGCTCAGCCGCGGATTCCACTGGCTGCGTCCGGCGCGCTCGGCGGCCGGGTGCCTGCTCCTCTTCGCATCGGCCGTGGGCAACATGCTCCTCGTCGACCTCGTCTCGCGCGTGCACCGGCCGCACTGATGGAGCTCGTGGTCGTCGGACTGTCGCACCACTCCGCGCCGCTGGCGCTGCGCGAGAGCGTCGCTCTGCGCCCCGACGAGCTGCCCGGCGCGCTGGAGGCTCTCGTGCGCGCGGACGGACTCGCAGAGGCGCTCGTCCTCTCCACGTGCAATCGCACGGAGATCTACGGTCGGGCGCGCGACGGGCGCGGCAGCGCAGCGGCCCTCGACGCGCTCGACCGCGTGCGCCCGACCGTCGCGGACGCCCTGCGGCGCCACGGCTACGCGCTCGGCGGCGACCAGGCCATCGACCACCTCTTCCGTGTCGTCTCGGGGCTCGACTCGATGATCGTCGGCGAGCACGAGATCGCGGGCCAGATGAGCCGCGCGTACGGCCTCGCGTGCTCCGTCGGGACCGCCGGGCCGCTCCTGCACCGTGCCGTGCCGCGCGCGCTGCAGGTCGGGCGGCGCGTCCGGGCGGAGACGGCGCTCGCCCGCGGGATCGCGAGCGTCGCCGGCGCCGCCGTCGGGCTCGCGGACCGCGTGTTCCGCGACCTCGCGACGTGCCGACTCGTCGGCATCGGCGCGGGCGACACGGTCGCGACCGCGTTGCGCGCGCTCCGCGGGCGCGCCACCGGCCCCCTCGTCGTCCTCAACCGGACGCTCGAGCGCGCTCAGGCGCTCGCGGGGGAACTGGGCGGAGAGAGCGGCGGGCTCGACGACGTCGCGGCGCGCGTCGCCGCCGCCGACATCGTCGTCGCCGCGACGGATGCGCCCGAGCCGCTCGTACGACTGCGCGACCTCCAGCCGCTGCTGCGAGCGCGCCGCGAGCGCGCGCTCCTGCTGCTCGACCTCGGCGTACCGCGCGACGTCGAGCCGTCGATCCGCGACCTGAACGGCGTGTACGTCTACGACCTCGACGACCTGCAGGCCATCGCCGAGCGCGGGTTGTACGCGCGGCACGCGGAGATCCCGAAGGCCGAGGCGATCGTCGCCGGCGCGGTCTCCGAGTTCCGCCGACGGCGCGCGGGTCTCGAGGCGCAGCCCGCGATCCGTGCGCTGCTCGACGAACTGCTGGAGCTGCGGCGCGACGCGATCGAGGGCGACCGCGCCCTCGCCGCGACGGAGCGCGAGGCCGCCGAGCGCGTGACGGGGCGGCTCGTCGACAAGCTGCTGCGCCGCCTCGCGCCGCGGATGAAGGACGGAACCGTGGATCCGGGCGCGTTGCTCGAGATCTTCGGTGTGGAGCATCGGCCGCCGGCGGTCGATGCCGCGGACGGGAGCACGGAGTGAGCACGATCCGGATCGGGACGCGCGGCAGCGCGCTGGCCCTCGCGCAGTCCCGCGGCATCGCCGCCGACTTGGCGCGCGTCACCGGCGAGATGCCCGAGATCGTCGTCGTGCGCACCATCGGCGACGCGGACCAGACGACGCGCCTCGCCGCGTTCGGCGGTGCGGGTGCGTTCACCACCGAGATCGACTCCGCGCAGCGCGAGGGGCGCTTCGAGGTCTCGGTGCACAGCCTGAAGGACCTGCCGACGCAGGGTCGCGACGGACTCGCGCTCGTGGCGGTGCCGCCGCGTGCTCCCGTCGAGGACTGCCTCGTCGCCCGCGACGGGGCGACCCTTGCGACGCTCCGCCACGGCGCCGTGGTCGGAACCGGGAGCGAGCGCCGGCGCGCCGCGTTGCGCCGGCTCCGGCCGGACCTCGAGCTCGTCGCGATCCGCGGGAACGTCGACACGCGCCTGCGTCGCGTCCGCGACGGCGACGTGGACGCGACGCTGCTCGCGCGCGCGGGACTCACGCGGCTGTCGCTGCTCGACGCCGTGACCGAGGTGATCGACGCCGACGTCCTCGTCCCGGCAGCGGGGCAGGGCGCGCTCGCGATCGTCGTTCGCGAGGACGCGCCCGAGAGCGTCCACGCGGCCGTGCGCCGCCTCGACCACGCGGAGACGCGCGCGGAGATCGTCGCGGAGCGCGCCGTCCTCGCGCGCCTCGGCGGCGGCTGCCATCTGCCGCTCGGCGCGCTGGCACGCTGCCGCGACGGGCGCCTGCGCCTGCACGCGCGCGTGATCGCTCCGGACGGCTCCGCCGAGCTGGACGAGCGCGCGGAGGGCGCGGCGGACGGGGCCGCTGCGCTCGGCGACCTGCTGGGTGCGCGCCTGGTCGACGCGGGGGCGCACGCGCTCCTCGGGACGTGACCGAGCGGCGGGTCGCCCTCGTCAAGAGCGCCGGGCGCGCGGACGCGTTCGCCGTGGCGTTGCGCGCGGCCGGATTCGTGCCCGTGCTCGTGTCCCCGTTCCAGCGCGAGCCCATCCCCCAGGGGGAGCAGGAGCTCGCGCGCGCGCTGGCCTACGCGCTCGGGCTCGCCGTCGCTCCGCGCCGCGCGAGCGTGTGGGTGGCCGTCACCAGTGCCCACGCGGTGCCGGCCCTCGAGGCCGTGCGCCATCTGCTGCCTGCCGCCCGGCTCGCGGCCGTCGGCGCCGGGACCGCCACGGCGCTGCACGCCGCGGGGCTGCGTGCGCACGTGGTCGGCGACGCGGGCGGCGCCGGGCTGGCCGAGCGCATGCTCGATGCCGGGCTCGGTCGCGGGGACGTGGTGCTGCACCCGTGCGCCATGGAGGCGCGCGTCGAGCTGCGCGCGACCCTCGCGGACGCCGGCGTCACGCTGCGGGCGCTGCCGGTGTACCGCATGACGGCCGACCCCGTCGGCGAGCGTGCCGCCGAGGGGGAGTTCCATGCGGTGGTCGTCACGAGCCCGCGGCTGGCCGAGCGCGCGCTCGAGCTGTTCCCTGCGAAGCCGCGCGTCGTCGCGATCGGCCGCACCACGGCCGCCGCGCTCCGCGACCTCGGATGGACACCGGCCGTCGTCGCCGCGACGCCGTCGCCTGCGGACGTCGCGGCAGCCGTCGGGGCGCTCGCGTGACCGCGGTCGCAGATCGAGCCGCGTCGGCGGCTACCGTGGGGCGCTCGCCCCTGCTCCCGGAGGTCTCCCCGTGGCCTTTCCCACCGACCGCCCGCGCCGCCTGAGGCGCACGCCCGCGCTGCGCCGGCTCGTCCGCGAGACGGACGTGCTGCCGCGCCACCTCGTCCAGCCGCTCTTTGTGGAGAGCGGCCTGGGCGTGCGGCGGCCGATCTCGTCCCTCGCCGGCCAGCACCGCTGGTCTCCCGACACCGTGGGCGAGATCGCGCGGCGCTGCGAGGAACTGGGCGTCCCCGCGGTCCTGCTGTTCGGCATCCCCTCGTCCAAGGACGCGGAGGGGAGCGGCGCGTGGCAGCCGGACGGCGTGGTGCAGGAGGCGGTGCGCGCGATCCGCCGTGCCGCTCCGTCGCTCGTGATCGCATGCGACCTCTGCCTGTGCGAGTACACGTCGCACGGCCACTGCGGCGTGCTCCGCGACGGCGCCGTGCAGAACGACGAGACGCTCGAGCTCTACCGCCGCGTCGCGCTGTCGTACGCGGCGGCCGGCGCCGACGTCGTCGCGCCGAGCGGGATGATGGACGGGACCGTCGGCGCGCTGCGCGAGGCGCTCGACGACGCGGGGCGCGCGGACGTCGCGATCCTCGCCTACGCCGTGAAGTACGCCTCCGCCTTTTACGGACCGTTCCGCGAGGCGGCCGAGAGCACGCCGCAGGAGGGCGACCGGCGCGGCTACCAGATGGACCCCGGCAACGCGCGCGAGGGCCTCCGCGAGGCGGCGCTCGACGAGCTCGAGGGCGCGGACATGCTGATGGTGAAGCCCGCCGGTCCGTACCTCGACGTCATCGCACGTCTGCGCGAACGCACGGAGCTGCCGCTCGCCGCCTACCAGGTCAGCGGCGAGTACGCGTCGCTGCACGCCGCCGCGGCCGCCGGTCTGCTCGACGGGCCCGCGGCGCTCCTCGAGGCGGTGCGCGGCATCCGCCGCGCCGGCGCCGACATCGTCATCACCTACGCCGCGCTCGATCTCGCGCAGGCGCACCGCGACCGGGGGATCTCGTGAGGCCGAACCGCAACGCCCGACTCCAGGAGGCCGCGCGCGCCGTGCTGCCCGGAGGCGTCTCGTCGCCCGTGCGCGCCTTCCGCTCGGTCGGCGGCGTGCCGCCGACCATCCGCAGCGGACGCGGCGCGTGGGTGCGCGACGCGGACGGCCGCCGCTACGTCGACATGGTCTGCGCGTGGGGTGCGCAGATCCTCGGCCACGCGGACCCGCGCGTCGTCGCGGCGCTCCGTCGCCGCGCCGGACGCGGCACCGTGTTCGGCGCGCCTGCGATCGAGGAGACACAGCTCGCTCGCCTGATCCTGGGCGCGTTGCCGGGCCACGACCGCGTGCGCTTCGTCAGCACGGGCACCGAGGCGACGATGTCGGCGCTGCGGCTCGCGCGCGCCGTCACGGGACGCGACCTCGTCCTCAAGTTCGCCGGCTGCTACCACGGCCACGCGGACGCGCTTCTCTCGTCGGCCGGCTCGGGCGCCCTCACGCTCGGGACGCCCGACTCGCCCGGCGTGCCGGCCGACTGGGCACGCACGACGCTGACCGCGCCGTACAACGACCTCGACGCGGTGCGCGCGGTTTTCGCGGCGCACGGGGCGCGCATCGCGGCGGTCATCGTCGAGCCGGTCGTCGGCAACATGGGGTGCATCCCCCCGGCCGACGGGTTCCTCGCGGGTCTGCGCGAGATCGCGCACGCGCACGGAGCGCTGCTCGTGCTCGACGAGGTGATGACCGGCTTCCGCGTCGCGTGGGGCGGCGCGCAGCGGCGGTTCGGCGTCGCGCCCGACCTGACCTGCCTCGCGAAGGTCATCGGCGGCGGCCTGCCCGTCGGCGCGTACGCCGGACGCGCCGAACTCATGGACCGCGTCGCGCCGGCGGGGCCCGTCTACCAGGCGGGGACGCTCAGCGGGAACCCGATCTCCATGGCGGCCGGCATCACGACGCTCCGCGCGCTCCGCGGCAGCGACGCATACGAGCGCCTGGAGCGCGCGGGCGCCGCGCTCGAGGCCTCGCTCGCCGCGGCGGCTGCGCGTCACGGCGTGCCGGTGCGCGTGCAGCGCGTCGGCGCCATGCTCACCGTCTTCTTCGCCGAGCCGGGCCGGCCGCTGCGCTGCCTCGCCGACGTGCAGGCGTCGCGTACCGATCTGTTCCCGGTGTGGCACCGCGCGCTGCTCGAGCACGGCGTCTCGTGGCCGCCCTCCGCGTACGAGGCCGCGTTCCTCTCCGTGGCGCACGACGCCGACGCCCTCGCGCACGTCGCCGCCGCGGCCGACGCCGCCTTCGCAGCGGTCGCCGCGAGCTGAGCGGCCGACCCGCCACGCGCAGTCCTGTCTGGCGCGGACGGTGGCCACTGCCGAGACTGCGATCATGCGCACGCTCCGCCTGACCGCCTGCCTGCTCCTCGCCGGGCTGCTGCCCGGCTGCATCGCCGCCGCCGTCGTCGTCGGCGCGGCCGCCGCGTACGGCTACGTCAGCTACGACGAGAACGGCGCGTTCCGCGACTTCCGCGTGAACGTCGACGACGCGTGGGAGGCGTCGCTCGGTGCGCTCGACTCGATGGGCTACGCGACGCCGAAGAAGGTGTCGTTCAGCGACGTGCGCGGCGAGATCGACGTGCAGGACGTGCACCTGACCGTCACCGCGAACTCGTCGCTCTCGTCGCGCGTGCGCATCCGCGTCGGCACCTTCTCGACCGACGCGAACCGCGAGCGCGCCGCGCAGATCATCGAAGAGGTCGGGCGCCGCCTCGGCGACTGACGCGCGCGTCCCCGAGCCGTCACGGGGTGCGCAGGTGCCCGGTCAGGTACTCGGCGAAGCGCGCCTTGAACGGACTGAGCGGCGACGGGTGCGGCACGCACGCGAGCTCGACGTCCCGCCCTGCGATGCGAAGGCGCAGACGCGCGGAGAAGCGCCGCTCCGTGTCCGCCCACTGCGCCTCCACGGCGCCCGGCTGCGCGTACGGCGCGAACCAGCGGTGCGCCTCCTGGCCGAGCGCGACGACGCGCGTGCCCGTCCACCGGCGTCCGAGCAGCTCCTCGACGAACGGCCGGAACCGCGCGACCGTCGCGCGGTCGTACGCGCGGTTGTCGACGGGGCGGTACGGCACGGTGTTCGTCAGGAACACGTGGGAGAGCAGCGCCGCGAAGCGTCGCTCGGAAGCCGGAGCCGGGCCGAGCAGCGCCTCGTGGGCCGCGCGGCGAAGCCGCCGTCCGCCCGCGCCCACGAGCGGCTCGGCGATCTGCACCTCCTCGCGCCCGAGTTCGCGTCCGAAGAAGCAGACGGGTGCGTCGAGCGCGCCGGCGCACAGGATCGGCACCGCGGGATCGCGACCCGCTGCGGAGTAGGTCTCGAGGCAGACGTCGAAGGGTGCCCGGCGCGCCTCGCGCTCGATCGCCGCGACGAGCGACGCCAGGTCCGCGGCGTCACCAGCGGGCGAAGCGCCGCGCATCCTCGCCGTTCGTCAGCGTGCGCTGCTCGCGCGCGGTGATGGAGCCGTCGGGGTACACCGCCGCGCGCACGAGCACCACGCGCCACGGCGACGTCGAGCGGAAGCTCGGGTGCGTCCACGGCGGCACGAGCGCGACGGCGTCGAGCGTCCAGCCCCCGCCCGCCGCACGCACGTCGGACGCGAACGGGATCTGCCACGCCTCCGCGTCGCGCGGTCCGTAGACGCCGTTCCCGCCGCTGCCGTTCGCGTCGTCCGCGCGCAGCACCAGACCGGGCAGCCCCGTGCCCGGCACGGCGAGCAACGACGCGAGCTCGAGGTGCGCGAACGCCGCGTCGGCGGAGTCGATCGGGCGGCACCACTCCGCGAGTTCCGCCGCGGTCTCCGGACGGACGTCGCCGCGCGGCGTCGCGAGCGTCGCGACGCTCTCGCGCGCGGGTCCCGTCCCGCGGCTCCACCAGGTCAGCGCGACGCCGTCGCGCAGCGCCGCGTGCGAGGACTCCGCGCCGCGCACCCAGCCGCCGCCGTCGAAGAGTCCGCCGATCCCGCGCCCGGGAGGGCCCGACGCGCAGCCGGCGAGCGTCGACAGCGCGAGTGCGAGCGCGAGGGCGGCGGGCCGGAGCGAGTCGTGCACGCGACGTGTTTCTCAGACGTGCAGGGCCGCGGCAACCTTCGCCGCCGCGGCGGCGCCCTCGCGCGCGCAGTTCGGCATCGCGATCCCGCCGCGCCAGTTGCCGAGCGGCAGGAGTCCGGGCGCGCCCGCGAACGCCGCTTCCACGCGCGCGACCCGCGCCGCGTGCCCGACCTCGTACTGCGGGATCGCGCGCGGCCAGCGCGTGACCTCCGCCAGCACCGGACGCCACGCGCCGCCGAGCGCGGTGCGCAGGTCGCGGAGCACGCCTTCGACCAGCGCTCCGTCCGGCTGCGACGGAGCCTCCGGATCGAGCGCGCCGCCGGTGAACACGGTGACGAGCTCGTGCCCTTCGGGCGCACGCCGCGCGAAGAGCCGTGACGAGAAGATCGCGCCGAGGATGCGCAGCCCCTCCTCGCGCGGCACCAGGAACCCGAACGCGTCGGGCAGCGCGCCCGCGTCGTCGCTGCGCACGCCGACGTGCACGACGGCCATCGGTGCGTACGCGATCGCCGCGAGCTCGCGCGCGGCGTCGGGCAGATGCGCTGCCACGAGCCCCGCGGCGGCGTTCGCCGGTGTCGCCACGACGACGTGCGACGCGTCGAGCGGCGCGCCGCCCGACGTGACGACGCGCCACGCGTCGCCGCGGCGCTCGAGTGCCCTCGCCGCCACGCCGGGTCGCCACGCTTCGCCGAGCGCCGCCGCCAGCGCCCGCGGCAGCGTCGCGAGTCCGTCCTCGAACGTCTGCAGCCGGCCGCGCTTCGGCGGACCGTGGCCGCGCATGGCGGCGCGGATCAGCGAGCCGTGCTCGCGCTCGAGCGCGACCATCGCCGGGAACGCGCTCTCGGCGCCGAGCCGCTCCGGGTCGCCCGCGTAGATGCCGCCGACGACGGGCGTGAGCAGCTTGCGCCGCGCCACGGGGCCGAGGCGGCGGTCGCAGAACGCGGCGAGCGTCTCCTCCGGCGCGTCGGCCCGCGAGCGCCGCACGAACGGCTCGAGGCACAGCCGCAGCCGCGCCGCGAGCGGCAGGATCGGCGAGCGCAGGAACGCGGGCGGCGACGCCGGCACCGGCTGCACGCGCCCGTCGCGGTAGAGGAAACGCGTCGCGCCCGCGGTCTCGGATGCGGCCACGAGCTGCGTCTCGGCACCGCACGCGCGGATCAGGTCCATGAGGTCGGCGGCGCCGTCGCCGAACGAGTTCGGACCGAGGTCGAGCACGAAGCGCCCCGCGGGCGTGTCCACGATGCGCGTGCGCAGGTTGCCGCCCGGCTCTTCCGACGCGTCGAGCAGCGTCACCGGCACGCCCGCGCGTCGCAGGTGGAACGCGCACGCGAGCCCCGAAAGGCCCGCGCCGACGACCACGGCCCTGCGCATCACACGGTCCGGCTGAACAGCGGACGCTCGGCGTGCGGGTCGAGGTGCGCGTCGAACAGCATGCAGACGTTGCGGACGAACAGCCGACCTCGCGAGGTCAGCACGAATCCGAGCTCGCCCTCGCGCAGCAGCATGCCGTCGTCCTCGAGCTCCGCGAGACGCGGCGCGAGCGCGCCGAACTCCTGCTCCGGGTCGATCCCGTGCGCCGCGGCGACGCGTGCCGGATCGAAGCGGTAGCGGCACATGACGTCCTGGATCACGTCGCGTCGCATGCGGTCGTCGGGCGTCAGCCAGAGGCCCTTGCGCGTCGGCAGTCGTCCGGCGTCCACGTCGCCCGACCAGTCGTCGAGCTCCTTGGCGTTCTGCGCGAACGCGTCGTCGAACGAGCTGATGGACGTCACGCCGAGACCGACCAGGTCGGTGCCCGCCTTCGTCGTGAAGCCCTGGAAGTTGCGCCAGAGAGCGCCCGTGCGCAGCGCCTCCGCGAGCTCGTTGCCGGGCCGCGCGAAGTGGTCCATGCCGATCAGCTCGTAGTCGGCGTCGGTCAGGCGCTCGACGAGACGCGTGAAGATCTCGAACTTCTCCGCGCCGCGCGGGAGCGTCTTCTCGTCGAACTTGCGCTGCTGCGGCTTCAGCCACGGGACGTGCGCGTAGCTGAACGCGCTGACGCGGTCCGGCGCGAGGTCGAGCACCCGGTCGATCGTCGCGCCGAAGCGGTCCGCGGTCTGCAGCGGCAGCCCGTAGACGAGGTCGACGTTCACCGACTCGAGGCCCGCGTCGCGGCACCAGCCGACGAGGTCGCGCGTCAGTGCGTACGGCTGCACGCGGTGGATCTCGACCTGCACCGCCTCGTCGAAGTCCTGGATGCCCATCGAGATGCGGTTGAAGCCGGCGCGCGCGATCGCGGCGACGTGCTCGCGCGTCGTGACGCGTGGATCGACCTCGATGCCGACCTCGGCGTCCGGCGCGAGCGGGAAGTGCGTGCGGATGCATGCCATCAGCCGCTCGATCTGATCGGGCGCGAGGTAGGTCGGCGTGCCCCCGCCCCAGGCGACCTGCGCCGTCAGCCGACGGTCGGCGCCCGCGCGCGCGGCGACCGCCGCGATCTCGCGCTCGACGCGCTCGACGTACGCGCCCGCGATCTCGCGCCGCTTCGTGATGACCACGTTGCAGCCGCAGTAGATGCAGAGCGACTCGCAGAAGGGCAGGTGCACGTAGACCGACAGCGGCCGGCCGGAGGCGGCGCTCGCTTCGAGTGCGCGCGCGTGGTCCGCGGGGCCGAACCCGTCGGTCCAGACGGGCGCCGTCGGGTAGCTCGTGTAGCGCGGACCTGCGACGTCGTAGCGCGCCATCAGGTCGGCCGGGATCTCGCGCAGCGCGCGCGGATCGAACGTCGGGACGACGGAGCTCATGAGCGCCGGACCTCCTCCACGAACGCCGCCACGTTCTCGGGCGGCGTCCCCACGAGCACGCCGTGGCCGAGATTGGCGACGACGCCCGGCGTTCCCGCGACGCCTGCGAGCATTGCGCGTGTCGCCGCGCGCACGCCGTCCGCCGGACCGTGCAGGCACGTCGGGTCGAGATTGCCCTGCAGCGGCACGCTGCCGAGCCGCTCGCGCCACGTGCCGAGCGGCAGGCGCCAGTCGACGCTGAGCGCGTCGGCCCCCGCGCGCAGCAGCAACTCGGGCCACGCGGCCGTGCCCTTCGTGTACAGGACGAGCGGTGGGCACGCGTCGCCGAGCTCCGCGCGCACACCGTCGAAGATGCGCCGCACCGCGGGCAGCGCGAAACGCTCCCAGTCGCCGCGGGAGAGCTCGCCCGCCCACGTGTCGAAGAGCTGGAGCGCGTCGGCTCCCGCGCGGGCCTGCTCGACCAGGTACGGGACGGTCGCGTCGGCCAGCACCTCGAGCAGCGCGGCGAAGGTCTCCGGCTCGCGCCAGCGGAGTCCCATCACCGCGGTCAGGTTCTTCGAGATGCGCCCCTCGACGGCGTACGCGGCCAGGGTGAACGGCGCGCCCGCGAAGCCGATGACGCCGACCTCCGCCGGCACGGCCGCGCGCACGCGCGCGATCGTCTCGAGGATCCACGGCGTGCCGCTGCGCGGCTCGAACCGACGCAGCCGCGCGACGTCCGCCGCGGAGCGGAGCGGGTCGCGGATCAGCGGACCGCGCTCGTCGAAGTCGACGTCCAGTCCCAGCGCCTCGAGCGGGATCAGGATGTCGCTGAAGACGACCGCGCCGTCGACGCCGAAGCGTTCGACCGGCTCGAGCGTCACCTCCGTCGCCAGCGCCGCGTCGCGGCACATGTCGAGGAACGACGCCCGCGCGCGGACCTTCTGGTACCCGGGCAGGTATCGACCTGCCTGACGCATCAGCCAGACCGGGCGGCGGGGAGTGGGCTCGCCGCGGAGGGCGCGGGCGAGGAGCGGGCGAGACGGGGTCATGATCCTCCGGGAAGCCGCCACTCTAGTCCGCGCGCGGTGACGCGGGGCGGCAGTTCGACGCGCAGCGAGGATCGCCGTTCGGGCGATCGGAGTCGGTGACTGCGGTCACGCTCCGGGCTTCGCGACGCCTGCACGCGCGAGGTGGGCGAGGTCCGCGTCGAGGACGCCGTCGAGCTCTGCGCCGCTCCAGTCGAGTCCCTCGATCCGGCACGCGGCCGCGGCGTTCGCCGGATCGGTGAGCTGCACGGCCGCGAGGGTGGCCGGCACGCCGCGCGCGCCGCGCAGGTCGGCGCCGCGCAGGTCCGCGCCGTCGAGGTCGATCCCGTCGATGCACGCGTCGCGGAGATCCGCACCGCGCAGGTCCGCGTTGCAGAGGCTCGAACCGGTCAGGTCCGCGCCCACGAGCCGCGCGCCCGCGAGCCGCGCGTTGCGCAGGCTCGTGCGGACGATCCGGAACCCCGCGAGATCGGCGCGCGTCATGTCGGCCCCGAGCAGGTCGAGCCCGGAGAGGTCGCGCGCCAGGAGCGCGGCGCGCAGTGCGGCGGGGGAGGCGTCGCGCGCCACGTAGCGCTCCTCGCGCCACGGGTCGGCGCCGTTGTGGTAGCCGGCGGTGCGCTCCCAGTGGCCGAGGCGGTCCACGTCGAGCAGCTCGATCGTGCGCAGCCACTTGACGGACTTGTAGAGGTAGCGCTCGAAGGAGATCGCGCGCACGGGGCCGCCGTGCTCGGGCGGGATCGGGGCCGGCGCCGCCCCCGGTTCCGGCGACGCCGCGTCCGCGACCAGCACCTCGGCGCGCGCCGTCGCGAGCGGCAGGGTCGTGTCGTGTCCGCGGCCGGACGCGAAGCGCACGAAGCGCGCTGACGCGTGCGGCGTCGCGGCGTCGAGGAGCGTCGCGAGCGGGACGCCAGTCAGCGCGGTGCCCGGCCGCGACCAGCGCGTGACGCAGTGCAGCGTGCCCTCGCGCGTGACGTGCGGCAGCGCCGCGAACGCCGCGAGTCCGAACGCGAGCGGCCGTGTGACGAGGCCGCCCACCGTCAGGCTCCACGTCACCGCGTCGAACGGCTCGGGCGTGCGCTCGCCCACGAGCGGCCAGCGCGACGTCGCCACCTGGCGCGGCGGCAGCGGGCCGCTCATCTGCGGGCGAGGACCTTGCGAACGAACGTGACGATGACGTCGGCCGCGCGCGTCATCTCCTGCGACTGGCGCGCACGATCGCGGGCGGGGAGAGCGAACGAGTGGTCTCCGCCGGGGACGACGTGCAGCGAGCCCGCGATGCGCAGGGCCCGACGGCTCTCGCGCAGGAGCGCGAGATCGCACAGCGGGTCGCGGTCGCCCTGCACGAAGAGCAGCGGCGCACGGCAGCGCGGCAGGTGCGCCGCGCGCTCGGCGGACGGCTTGCCCGCCGGGTGCAGCGGGTAGCCGAGCAGCACGAGCCCCGACGGACGCACGCGCCCCTCTGCCGCGAGGATCGTCGCCATCCGTCCGCCGAGGCTCTTCCCGCCGATGAACAGCGGACCCGGAGGGGAGCCCGTGCGCTGCGACGACGCGAGCAGCACCTCCTGATACGTGTCGAGGAGGACGTCCTGCGGATCCGGAGGTCGCGTGCCGCCCGCCGCGCGCTCCATGTACGGGAACTGGAAGCGCACGACGGCGAGCCCGCGCTCCGCGAGCGCGGCGGCGAAGAACTCGAGGAACGCGTGCCGCATGTCGGCGCCCGCGCCGTGCGCCAGCACGACCACGGGCGTGCGGTGCGCCTCGAAGCGCGCGGGGACGTCGATGGCGGTGGCGACGGCGCCGCCCCGGCGCAGGGTCACCGAGAAGCAGTGCTCCGCCACGGGGCCATTCTGGCGCACCGCGCCGACAGCCCGGGCGCCGCCTCAGCGCGGCCGGTGCCAGCGCGACGGCGGCCAGACGACGAACACCGGCGCGCCCACCATGCGCGCGGCGTGCACGGGCCCGTTGCGTTCGCTGCGGCTGTCGGCGCTGTTCTCGGAGTTGTCGCCGAGCATCAGGTACTCGTCGTCCGCGAGCGCGAACTCGGTGCGTCCCTCGCACGTGTAGTAGAGGTCGCGCTCGATGCCCCGCGGCAGCACCCACGCGCCCGCGCCCGCGACTGCGAAGGACAGGTCCGCGGAGGGCGCCTCGCGCTTCGGGAACTCCGGCTGCGGCAGTTCGAACTCGAGGTGCGCGTCCCCGGCGTCGAGGCGCAGGACCAGGTCCACCTGGGAGAACGCCGCCGTGAGCGGCTCTCCGGGGACGAGGCGCCCGCCGTCGCCCGCCGCGACCTCCACGTCGTCCGCGAAGAGCCGCGCGCCCGTGTCCGTCGCGAAGCGCGCCTCGTACACGTGCTCGCCGCGCGTCAGCCGGATCGTCACGCGCGACAGCGGCGACTCTGCGGTCAGGTCGGCGCGCACGCGCACGTCCGGGCAGTCGTGCGTGCCGCTGTCCAGGTCGCCCGTGACCGCGTCGTACAGGTCGTTCCGCAGCGGGTCGCGCCAGCGCAGCCGCGCGTTCTCGACGACCGGCGGCTCCGCGCAGTGGAACCCGCGCACCGACTCGACGGTCCACGTGCCCGTGTCCGACTCCCAGAGCTGGTGCTGCTCGTCGTTGACGGCCTCGTGCTGCGCGCGCGCGTCGTCCGGGTGGTCGGCGCGCGCCCGCGCCCACACGTCGTCCCACGCGTACATGGGGAAGAGCAGCGACGCGGCCCGTGCGGCGCTCTTCCGCACGAGCCTGCCGTCCACGTAGAGGTCGCCCTCGCGGATGCGGACCTGCTCGCCCGGGAGCCCCGCCACGCGCTTGACGTAGTACTTGCGCTCGGTGCCCCAGCCCAGGAACACGCGGATGTCGAAACGCTCCGGTGCGCCCGCGAGGCGGTACACGAGGATGCGGTCGCCGTCGCGCCGGTCGCCGTGCAGCGTCGGCTCCATCGAGCGCGTGGGGATGTGGTACGCGGACAGCACCTGCAGCCGCACGAACACGATCGCGGCCACGACGACGAGCAGGACGCCCGCGTCGTAGATCGCGAGGCCGGCGAGTGCGCTCCGGAGCGTCCCGGCGACGAGCACCGTCCGGCGGCCCTGCGCCACGCGCCGCAGGTCGGTCCGGATGCGTCCGACGTCGCCGAACGCACGCAGCACGCGCCGCGTGCGGCCGCCGGCTGCGTCCGGCGCCGCCGCGCGCACGGCGTCCACCAGATGGCCGAGCACCTCGCGGCGCAGGTCCTCGGCGAGGGCGGGTGCGAACGCGAGTCCGGAGACCGCCTCCGCCGCGGCGCGCCGCAGCGCGGCGTCGGCGCCGGAGGGGTCCGCGTCCTGCTCGTCCGTCGGCAGATGCCCCGGCACCGTGGTCACGGGGACGTCGGTGCGGCGGTGGACGAGGCGGGCGCCCTGCGGCGTGAGCTCGGCGCGCGCGTCGACCAGCCCACGCCGTCGGAGTTCGAGAAGCCCGGCGTGGACGAAGCCGCGCCGGCCGTCGAGCACCTCCGGCCACGTCGCGGCGAGCGCCTCGGCGAGCTCGAACGCCGTCGCCGGGCCGTGCGCCAGCTCGGAGAGCAGCGCCTCGGGCAGCCCCCCGCGCGGCCACTTCCGCTGGCGGGGGCGCGGCGCAGGCGCGGCGTGCACGGCCAAGGGCTCCGCCGCAGCCGCGCTCTGCGGGTTCTCGGGCGTGGGCTCCTCTGCCGTCACGGGGTGCAACCTAGCAGCCTTCCGGAGAACTCCCGTCGATCCGCGCCGTGGCGCCCGCTCCGGCGGGCCGTCGGGGTCGGCGGGATGCGCAGCGCGCGGCGGCGCCGTTGGCGCCGACCGGCGGTTCGACGTGCGAGCGCGGCGTGTCCGGAACCACGTTCTCGCGTGTCACGCGGGTTCGGCCGGACGCGCCCCGCGCAGGATGACCGCGAATGCCGCCGCGTCGTACACGGCATGTGCGACGGCGGGTGCGACGACGCCGCCCGTCGCGAGCTGCGCGACGCCGAGGAGTGCGGCGACCAGCGCCGCCAGGATCGCGTACGTGCGCGTGAGCGCGTGCAGCGCACCGAACACCGCGGACGTCACGACGATCGCGACGGCGGCTCCGAACGAGCGCGCGAGCCACGGCTGCAGGAAGCCGCGGAAGAGCAGCTCCTCGCCGATGCCGGCCGCACACGCGAGCGCGACGATCTCGTCCCACGTGCACGCGGCGAACAGCGGGCGGATGCGTTCGTCCACGATCGTGCGCAGGCGGACGAACGGTCCGAGGCGACTGCGACGGAGTGCGAGCAGCCCGGCGAGCAGCGGCAGCGCGAGCGCGACGCCCACGAGCGCGTCGCGGCCGGCGTGCGACGTGTCGCCGAGCAGCCGCACGTCGGTGGCGTGCGCGAGGACGACGGCGAGGACGCCGAGAGCGCCTTCGAGCGTCGCCGTCACGAGGAACGCGCGGCGGGAGACCTCGCGGGCGGCGTCCATGGCGACCGAGCGTACGTCACGCGGACCGGCCCGCTCAGAGGCGCTCGACGTGCGCGCGCCAGGCGCGCTCCACGTCGGCGAGCTCGCCGAACACCGCGCGGAAGTCCGCGAGGCGCTGCGCCGCGCCGCCCGCGCCGGGCGCCGTCGGGTGCAGCTCGCGCACGTAGCGCGCGAACTCGGCCGGACGCCGCACCGCGAGGTAGTGCGCGAGCGACCAGGCCTCGGCGTACGCCCCGGCCGGGTCGCCGCCGGCGCGCTCGAAGCGCGAGCCGTCGACGAGCGCCGCGAGGTCGCCGCCGCGGCCCGCCTCCCAGGTCGCGCGCAGGTCGGCGAGCCGGCCGGTGTTCGTCGCCTCGAGACGCTGCAGCTCGCGGCCGGTGACCTCGAACAGCGTCGCGAGCCCCTCGCTCAGCCAGACGGGCTCGCCCGCGCGCGCGATCCCCGTCTGGAACGCGATCTGGTGGCACGCCTCGTGGGTGGTGGCGGCGAGCGACTCCGACTCCCACCACGCCGCGAGCGCCGCGCGGTGTCGGGCGAGCTCCTCACGACGCTCGCGCAGGCGCGTGCGCGCCGCGGCGACCTGCGCGAGCCCCTCGTCGATCGCGGCGAGTCCCTGCGCCCGCTCGGGCGACGCCGGCGCAGCAGCCGCCTCGCGGCGTGCGGCGGCGAGTCGCTCGGAATCGGCGTCGAGCTGCGCCTCGACGCGCAGCAGGTCCTCGACCTCGCGCGCCGTCTCCGCCTCGGCGTCGGCCGCGGACGGGGACGTGCCGGAGTCGAAGAGGAGGATGCGTCCGGTGGCGCCGACGAACAGGCCGCTCAGGCCGCGGGATTCGCCCGCCTCGAGCCCGGCCGCGGCGAGCCAGCGCGCGTGGTCCCTGAACACCAGCGCCTCGAGGCGGTCGTCGAGGAGCCGCGGCTCGAGGCCGACGCGCTCGGTGAGCTGGTGGAAGCGCCGCCACGCGACCTCGAGCATCTCGCCGCGCCGCCGCACGTCCGGCTCGGCGACGTCGTATGCGATGCGCCAGTGCCGCGTGCGCAGGAGCCGTGCGCCGGCGCCGAAGTCCTGCAGCAGGCGCTCCTCCGCGGCCGCGTCGGGCGCCACCTCGCGCTCGAGCACCTGCCACGACCGCAGCCGCGCGGCGATCGCCGCGTCCTCCGGAGCCCAGCGTGCGGCGAGCCCGAGCAGCTCGCCCTCTTCTGCGCCGAGCCGGAGCCCGTGCGCGACGTCCGCGAGTTCGAGCGCCAGCGCCGAGTCGCCCTCCGGCAGCCGCGCCCGGCTCTCGACGAAGCGCTCCTCGTCGGTCGCGCCGTACTCGATCTCGCGGATGAGCGAGCGCGGCAGCCGCACCGTCCCGCCGCGGACCTCGACGCGCACGGCGTCGCCGTCCTCGACGACCCGCCCGACGACCTGCCCCCCGCGACGCAGGTGGACGACGTCGCCCCGCGCGACCCCGCCGGACACGACGGGGACGGTCAGGAGCAATGCGAGGGCGACGCGGAGGCGCGCGGACACGGTCCTACTTCGGACGCACGCGGGGCCCGACCGAAGCGGACGACCGCGGCGTCGTCGCGTCCGCGCGGTAGGCTCGCGGGATGCTGCAGCCGAACCGCCGCGTCGCGCTCGCGGCCGCGCTCCTCGTCCTCGCGGCGGCGGCCCCCGGCTGGCGCGGCGAGCTCGTGCCCGTGGAGCACGAGGACGTGCTCGCGGCGTCGCGCGCGGCCCCTCCCTCGACGGTGTTCGGCGTCGCCCGCGACGGCGCCGTGCCCGGCGAGCGCTGGCACGCGCAGTACGCGGGCAGCGGCGTCGCGGCGGCGCTGCACGACGCCGGGATGGGGGCCGGGCTCACCCGCGTGCTCCCGCCGCGCTTCGCGGCGCACCTGGCGCCCGGCGCCGAGCACGCCGACGGGTACTTCCGCGTCGAGGCGCGCGTCCACTGGCCCTGGTGGCGCAGCGGTGCCGGAGTGGCGTGGGGCGACGCCCCGCAGTAGCGTGTCGCCCGTCCTCGCTCCGGGGCGCCCGTCGCGGCCGCCTGTCCTCGCGGGTGGACACGCCCCTGTCGCCCGGGGGCGGCATGGCGTGTGCAGCCGCAGGGAGGCGCGGCCCGGAGCGGGTCGTGCGGGGCGAGGTCGGGCCGCAGAGGCGGTCCGGCGGACGACGGACGACGAGGTGGAGGTGACGACGTGAGAGGCAAGACGCTGACCCTGACCCTGGCCGCCTGTGCCGGCGGCGCCCTGTGCGCCGCGTACGGACCCGTCGCGGCTCCGACGAACCTCCAGCCGGCCGGCGCGCTCCCCGCGGCGAGCGCCGCCGACGACATCACCGTCCCCGACTGGGAGCGCCAGTACGACAAGGCGCTCGACTTCGCGGTCGACGAGCTCGCCAAGCTCTCGAAGTGGTGTGTGAAGGAGCAGCTCGAGTGGACGTCGAACTACGTCCGCCGGCGCTCGTTCCGCTACCGCCCCGACCACCCCGAGCTGCGCGCGGAGTTCGGGTACGAGCGCGACCCGGCCGGCCGCTGGGTGCAGAACGACCTGCGCCGCGACGAGCTGCGCTCCACGATCGACATCAACGACCCGACGTCGTCGGGCTTCGACAAGAACATGGACAAGCTCCAGGCGAAGGTCGCCGACCGCTTCAAGGGGCTCGCCGTGAAGGCGGACAAGATGGCCGCGTCGAGCGGCGACCCGCAGTGGAAGGAGCTCGCGGAGCGCGCCTGGGAGCGCGTCCTCGAGGCCGACCCCGACGGGAAGATCGCGAAGCAGGCGCACGAGGCGCTCAAGCACCCGAAGTTCGACGGCGAGTACTGCTCGCCCTTCAAGCTCCGGTTCCTGAAGTCGCGCAAGGAGCGCAAGCAGGCCGGCGAGGCGCTCGCGGCCAAGCAGTACGACGTCGAGAAGGTGCCCGCCGACGGCCTCATCCCGAAGTCGGGCCTCGCCGGCTTCGGCGCGCGCTCGACGCACTGGGTGATCAACACCACGCACTCGCAGGAGGTCGCGATCGAGCTCGCGCAGTGGTCGGAGCGCGCGCTCGAGGACATCGCCACGCAGTACGGCTTCCCGGAGCAGGCCGTCGAGCGGCGCGTGTTCCAGAAGTACGACATCGTGAAGCCCGACGGCGACGAGCTGCAGCAGTACCTCGAGAAGGGCGCGCAGTGGGACCGCGCGAAGGTCACGAAGTACCTCGAGCACTTCGGCGGCATGTCGGCGGAGCCCCGCGGCTTCGTCTCGAAGGGCACCGGCGGTCAGGACTCGTGGGACCTGGTGTGCCACGAGACGGGTCACGCGCTCGTCGCGGGCGCGATGTTCGCGGCGATGTCGGACCTCGGGGCGCGGCTCGGCTCGACCAGCCGCGGCAACGACGTCGAGAACTGGCTCCAGGAGTCCGTCTCGTACGACTCGACGCGCCGCCTGACCGGGACCACGATCACGACCTGCGGCACCTTCGGCCGGTACGGCATGAACCTCACGCCGAAGCCGGGCCAGGACATCTGGATCCTGCTCGCGCGGCGCCAGGTGGAGATGGACGACGACGTCCCCCTCTCGCAGCTCTGGCACACCGAGATCAACGACCTCAAGGGCCCGGAGACCGTGAAGGGCTACGCGCTCCTGCAGTTCCTGTTCGAGCACGACACCACGCTCGCGCAGAAGTTCGTCTGGCACGCGCTCGCGCACGGCACGCCCGCGGCGGTGATGGACGTCTACGGCGACTGGCTCGGCGTGCAGAAGTCCGACGACTCCGGTGGCGAGACCGCCGGCCACGCGGCGCCGCAGACCGGCGGGGCGAGCGCCCTGCCCGAGTACAACGCGGCGATGGACCTGCTCGACGACCGCTACCGGGAGTGGATCCTCAAGGCCTGGTAGCCCGTCCGACTCGAACGACGGCCCGTCCCGGCACCGCGCCGGGGCGGGCCGTCCCGTTTCCGGCCCCCGCGCCACGGGCGGTTCGATACAAACGCGGCGCGATGCCGCCCGCCGCCCCGCCCCGCGTCCTCGCCGTGCTCGGCATGCACCGCAGCGGCACGAGCTGGCTCGCGGGGAGTCTGGAGTCGCTCGGCGTCGAACTCGGCGAGGTCTCGACGTCGGACCCGCACAACCGGCGCGGCAACCGCGAGAGCCCCGAGCTGATGGCGCTGCACGACGCGGTGCTGCGCGCGAACGACGGCTCGTGGAAGCGTCCGCCGCGGCGCGCGGTGTGGGACGCGTCGCAGAGCGCCGCGCTGGCGGCGCACGTCGCGCGGATGGACGCCGCGTACGCCCTGTGGGGCTTCAAGGATCCGCGTGCGCTGCTGCTCCTCGACGAGTGGCTGCGGCAGGTGCCGCGGCTCGAGCGCGTCGGCATCTACCGGCACCCGCGCGCCGTGCACCGCTCGCTCGCCGCGCGCGACGCGCGCTTCACGCCGCGCCGCGCGGTGCGGCTGTGGCGCGCGTACGTCGAGCGCCTGGTCGCGGAGCACCGCCGCGCGCCGTTCCCGATCCTCGCGTTCGACGTCGGTCCGGACGAGCTCGATGCGCAACTGCGCGCCGTCGCGGGGCTGCTGCACCTGCCCGTGGCCGAGGGCGCGACGTTCTACGACCCGGAGCTGGTGCACCAGGCGGGCGCGGCCCGCGAGAGCGTGCCGTGGTCGTGCCGCCGGCTGATGGCCTACCTCGACGCGGAGCGGCTGCGACCGTGAGCGCGCCGCGGGCGCCGCGCCCGTTCCCCGGACGTCGCCGCGTGCTCGCGACGCCGCCGCGCCGCAGCCCGGGCCCCGTCCGGTTCCTCGGCCTGCTGCTCTGCTACAACGACGACGACGTGCTCGAGCCGGTGATCGAGCACCTCGTGCGCAACCGCCACGACCTCGTGGTCTGGAACCACGGCAGCGAGGACCGGACGCACGAGATCTGCCTCCGCCACGTCGGGCGGGGGATCGTCGACTACCAGGTCCTCGACCGCGCCGAGGTGCCGTTCGAGCAGCTCTACACGGTGGCCGGCGAGTACGTGCGGGCGACCTACGGCGCGCGCTACGACTGGCTCTCGTGGCCCGACCAGGACGAGATCCTCGAAGGCCCCGACCTGACACGGCCGTACCACGCGCAGGTCGAGGAGCTGCTCGCCGCCGACGCCGCCGACTGGATCGAGTTCGACAACTTCGTCTTCTGGTTCACGGACGCCGACGACCCCGCGGTCGCGGACCCGGTGGCGCGCATCCGCCACTACTCGCTCTACCGCTCCGCGTCGCCGCGCATCCGCGCGTGGCGCATGGCCTCCTGCAACGAGCGGAAGATGGGCAACGCGAACCCGCCGCTCGGGCGCAAGGCGGCCGTCAACTGGCCGCTCCGGCACTACCCGATGCGCAGCGCGGAGCAGGCCCGGCGGCGCGCGCTCCACGACCGCAACCAGCCCGGCTTCGAGCGCGGCGACAAGAACTGGCACTACCGCCGCTTCCGCGACGACGCCGACGCCCTGCGCGTGCCCGCCGGGCGCCTGCACCGCTTCGACGGCGTCCGGCTTGACCCCGAGGTGGTGTGGGAGTTCTACCGCCGGCAGGAGGGCTGAGGCACCCGTGCGCGACGTTTGCGGGGGGAGTGCTATCATGCCGCGCCCTCCGAGGAGCGGCTCCGGCATGAACGCACCCCGACCCGTCGCGCTGAACCACATCCACCTGACCGCCGAGGACCCCGAGGCGGAGATCCGGTTCCTGTGCGACGTCCTCGGCTTCCGCCGCGACCCGAGCCTTCCGGGCTTCGTCTGGCTCGGGAACATGCAGCTCGCGGTCACGAAGGGCGAGCCGGTGCGCAACCCGCGCTTCCACATCGGCTTCCGGATGGACTCGACGGACCACGTCGACGGTCTGCGCCACGTGCTCCGGGAGCGCGGCGTCGAGAGCAGCGAGCCGTTCGCGAACGGCAGCTACTACTCGTGCTCGTTCCGCGACCCCGCCGGGTACCTGATCGAGATCTTCGCCGACGCCGGGATCCCGGCGCTCGGCACTCTGGCCGACTGACTCTGGCGGGGCGGCTATCCTGCTCGACGACCAGGGGAGATGCGACGCCGCGGACGGAGGTCCGCGCCGCAGACGCCAACGCGACGGAGTGCCGACCATGCGCAGACGCGCGCTCTCGTGGACTGCAGGGATCTGTCTCGCCGGGGCTCTCGCGGGCGCGGCGCGCGCCGCCGACCCGGCGCCCGACGTGCACGAGCACGACCTGCCGAACGGCATGAAGGTGCTCGTGCTCGAGGACCACTCGATCCCGAACGCCGCGCTCTACGTGATGTGGCGCGTCGGCTCGCGCAACGAGCGGCCGGGCATCACCGGCATCGCGCACTTCTTCGAGCACATGATGTTCCTCGGCGGGCACCGCTTCGGCCGCACGTTCGACAACGTCATGGAGGCCGCGGGCGGCTCGAACAACGCGTACACCACGCGCGACGTCACCTGCTACCAGGACTGGTTCCCCGCGTCGGAGCTGCCGCTGATCCTCGACATGGAGGCCGACCGCATGAGCGGGATGGACTTCGTGCCCGCGACGGTGCAGTCGGAGCGCGAGGTCGTGTACAGCGAGCGGCGCCTCGACATGGAGGAGCCCGAGGTCGTGCTCGACGAGCAGCTCTGGGCGGCGGCGTACACCGCGCACCCGTACCAGTGGGACGTGCTCGGCTGGCCGTCCGACATCGAGGCCTGGCGGCAGGAGGACCTCGAGGCGTTCTTCACCGCGAACTACGCGCCGCAGAACGCGGTGCTGGTGCTCGTCGGCGCGGTCGACGCCGACGCCGCGTTCGCACAGATCGAGAAGCGCATGGCGGGCATCCCGCGCGGGCCGGAGCGGCGGCCCGTGGTGACGCGCGAGCCCGAGCAGCTCGGCGAACGGCGCGTGGTCGTCGAGGACACGTCGGGCGGCGTGCCGATCGTGATGTGCGCGTGGCACGTTCCGGCGTCGGCGCACGCCGACACGCCGCCGCTCATGGTGCTCGAGCACATGCTCCTCGGCGGCGAGAGCAGCCGCCTGCACACCGAGCTCGTGGAGGGCGAGCAGCTCTGCGTCGACGTCTCCGGCGGGCTGCAGGGGCTGCAGTTCGACCCGAGCCTCTTCGTCGTCACGTGCACCCTGCGCGACGGGGGCGATCCCGCCGCGGCCGAGGCGCGTGTGCGCGCCGCGGTCGCGCGGGTCGCGCGGGAAGGCCCCACGGAGCGCGAGCTGCGGGCCGCGCAGAACACGCTCCGCGCCTCGATCCTGCGGCGCATGAAGACGATCGACGGCAAGGCCGAGGTGCTCGCCGAGACCGAGGTGTTCTTCGGCGGCTGGCGCCGGCTCGCCGCCCGCCTCGACGCGCTGCGCAGCGTCACGGCGGACGACGTGAAGCGCGTCGCGGCCGCATACCTGACCGAACGCGGGATCACGGTGGGGACGCTCCTGCCGCGGGCCGCGGAGCCCGGCGACGACGAGGACGCCGCGGAGGACGGACGATGAAGCGCGCGCTCGTTCCCGGCGTCGTCACCGCGTTCGTCGCGCTCGCGTCGACGGCGTTCGCGCAGGAGCCTGCGCCCGCGGCGGGTGCGCCGCCCGCCGCCGTGCGGCTCCCGGCCACCGAGGAACTCGTGCTGCCCTGCGGGATGCGCGTGTTCCTGGTGCCCGACCACGAGACGCCGCTCGTCGCGCTGCGCGTGCGGCTGCCGGGCGGCGGCAACCAGGACACTCCCGCACTCGCGGGCCGCGCCGCGCTCGTCGCCGACTGGCTGCGGCGCGGTGCGGGCGAGCGCGACACCCTCGCGTTCCGGCGCGCGGTCGAGGACGCGGGCGGCGTCTTCGACACCTACGCGACGGCGCGCTGGATCGGCATCGACGCCGAGTTCCTCGCCGAGGACGCCCCGCTCGCCGTCTCGCTCCTCGCGGACGTGCTCCTGCGCCCGCGCCTCGACGCCGCCGAGTTCGCGAAGTCGCGCGACCTCGCGCTCGAGCAGATCAACGTGCTGCGCACCGAACCGAACGCCGCGCTCGGCAACTACTGGAACGCCTGGCTCTTCGGCGCGCACCCGTGGGGCAACCCGGCCGGCGGCGACGAGGCGTCGCTCGGCGGCGACCCCGACGCGCTGCGGGCCGCTGCGACGGAGTTCGCGCGCGAGACGACACGCGCCGGCAACGTCTGGCTCGCGGTCGCCGGCGACTTCGACTCCGTTGCGCTGCGCGCGCTGCTGACCGAGGCGTTCCCGGGCACGGGCGAGCCGCTCCCGCCGCCGCCGGTCCCCGCGGTGCCGCAGCCGCGGAAGGGCGGCGTGCTGCTCGTGGACGAGCCCGATTCGCTCCAGACCTACTTCACGTGCGGCGGGCCGGGCTTCGACCGCACCGACCCCGACCACGCCGCGCGCCACCTCGCGAACACGATCCTCGGCGGACGCTTCACGAGCCGGCTGAACCGCGCGCTGCGCACCGAGGCCGGTCTGACGTACGGCGCCTTCTCGCGCTTCGACGACGTGCGCGGCGGCGCGTTCTGGATGCACACGTTCACGCAGCGGGCGCGGACCGCCGAGTGCGTGGGCATGGCGCGCCGGATCTACCGCGAGTTCGTCGAGAAGGGCATGACCGCGGACGAGCTCGCGTCGGCGCGCACCTACGTGAAGGGCCAGTTCGCGCCGGACGAGCTCGAGACCGCCGCGCAGTCCGCGGACTGGGTGCTCGACCTCGCGATCTCGGGCCTCTCGCGCGACTTCATCGACGGCTGGTTCGCCCGGCTCGATGCCGTCACGCTCGACGACGTCAACCGCGTGATCCGCGAGCGCTTCCCGCGGGAGCCGCTCGCGTGGGCGTTCATCGGGCCGGCCGCGGTCGTCCGTCCGATCGCCGAGGGGCTGGGCGAGGTCACGCAGATCGAGCTGTCGGCGCCGGGCTTCGGTCCGCGCTGACGCGCGCCGCGCCGAGCAGAGCAGCCACGTCCGCCTCGAGCGCCGCCGCGAGCTCCTTGCGATCCGTCCCGGTCCGGGGCGTCCCGACGTGGACGTCGGCCTCGATGGGGCCGGCGCGCAGCAGGCGCCATGCGTGCGCCACGAAGAGGGACGCGTCGTGCCACGCGACCACCTGCCGCGTGTCCAGGTCCGGCCGCCGCGGCAGGCGGTAGCTGACGGCCACCGGCACGCACGCCGTCCCGGTCTGCACCGCCGCCTCGAGGAACGAGCTGTGGAACGGCCCGACGCGATCACCCGGGCCGGCACGCCCCTCCAGGAAGACGACGAGCCGCCCGCCGCTCGCGAGCACGCGCCGCACGTCGTCGGTGGCGCGGTGCGTGTCGCGCCGTCGCGCGCGCTCCAGGAACACGGTCCCGCCGAGCCGCGCCAGCCAGCCGATGCCCGGCCAGCCGGCGACGTCCGCGCGCGAGACGAACGCACAGCCCGCGACGCTCCCGACGGCGAGCACGTCCACGTACGAGACGTGGTTCGGCGCGAGCAGGGCGGGACGCGGGGGCGCGGGACCGCGGACGCGGAGGCGGACGCCGAGGCCCGCCGCGACCGCCCGGCACCAGAGACGTGTCACGGCGCCGAGCGAGCGTGTGGCGAGTGCTGCTCCGAGCAGCCTCGAGCACATCGCCAGCACGGCGAGCGGCGCGATCCCGAGGCTGATCAGCGCTGCGAGCGCGATCCGAGTGATGGCGCCGATCATCGCCGAGTAGAGCGCGACTCGCCACGCCCGCGCGGGTTCTCTGGTAGCATGCGCACGTGCACGAGGGCTCAGTGAACACCGGAGGGAGCTGCCGGACCATCGGAGAAGCCGCGGCGCGGCGTGATTCGCGTCGCGCGCGTAACGGCCTCGCACCGGACTCGGAGGAGGGTTCGGAACGAGCGACGGACGAGGAACGAGTGACCGCCGCAACCGACGTGGCCCTCTACGAGCGCTGGCTGACGGCGCGTGACGCATCCGCCTTCGCGGAGCTCGCGCGTCTCCATGCGCCGGTGGTCTACGACCTCGCGCTGCGGTACTCGGGAGACGCCGCGCTCGCCGAGGATCTGGTCCAGGAAGCCCTGCTCGACCTGGCGCTCGCCGGCACCCGCAAGCCGGCCGACGTCGGGGTCGTCGCCTGGCTGGCCCGCTTCGCGATCTGCCGTGCCCGCAACGCGCGCTCCTCGGAGCGCAGCCGCACACGGCGCCAGCGCGTGGTGGGGGCGGCCCGGCGGGAGGACGCGATGCCCGACGACCGCCTGGAACGCGACGACGAGCTGGAGCACGCGCTGTCCCGCGCCGCGCCCGGCGAGCGCGTCGTCCTGGCCATGCGCTACCTCCACGAGTGGGAGTACGACCGCATCGCGGCCTCGCTCGGGATCAGCGAGGGCGCCGCGCGCGTGCGCGTCCACCGCGCCCTCGGCTCGCTGCGGGCACGCCTCGGCGTGGACGCCGCCGACGGGACCTGCCGCGCGCCGTCCGGCGGCCGCGGCGCGACGCTCCCCGGCGCGCTCGCCGCGCTCCCGCTCTCCCGCATGCCCGACGGGCTCGTGGACCTCGCCGTGGACCGTGCGCTGCGCGCCGCCGAGGCGGCCGCGGCCGGCGCAGGCGCGGCGTCGTCCGCGGCACCCGCCGCGCGGCTGAGTCTCCACGCGCTCGGACTCTCGACGTTCCTCGTCGTCACGGTCGCCTCGGGCCTCACCTTCCTGGGCGACACGCCGTCTGCGCGCGACCTCCCCGTGGCGGCGCGGCCGGTCCACACCCCGCTCGTCGCGAGCGCGCCGGCGACGGCCCGCGAGACGACGCCGCCCACCGACCGGCGCGGCGGCGTCCCGCGGCCGCCCGAATGGGACCGCGGCGAACTCGCGCGGCTCCGGACCCACGGTCGAGAGACCGACACGAACGTCCCCGCCGCCGGGGCCGGCGGCGCCGCACCGACCCTTCCTGCCGCCGCCGACCCGGCTGCGGCGTTCTCTCCGTCCCTGGACGTGCTCCGCCCGATTCAGCGGGGCGTACGCGCTGCGACGTGCGACCTCGTCTCGTCCGATGGCGAGCGGGCGGGCACTTCCGAGGGACGGACCCCCGTGGTCGGCACCCGCGTCGGTGCGGACGCGCGGACCGCGACCGTGGCGGAGTCCAGGGAGGTCGCCCCCGGTCTGCCGCCGGAGCTCGTCGCCGATATCGCGCGCGCGCCACGGGCGCTGCGCTCGGCGCCCCGCCGCCTCGACGACCTCGCCCCGGAACAGACCGAGCTGCTGCGACGCGCCGCGGCGCTCCTGCGCGAGATCGTCGGTCCCTCCGTCACCGAGTCCCCCGAGCCCCTGGGTCGCCGCGAACTGAGCGCGCACGCGCGCAAGCTCCGCCGCGACTACCGCGCCGCACGCCGTGAGTTGCGTCAGGCGGCGGCCACGGACGACACCGCGGAGTTCGCTGGCGCGACCGCGCGGCTCTCGCAGACCGTGTCGGCGCAACGCGTCGTGCGGCTGCTGATGACGCAGGTCCTGCCCGGCGCCGACGCCGCTGACAGCGTCGACTGGCCGGAGGGCGCGGACCTGACCGCGACCCTGGAAGAGGTCGTCGCCATCCTCGGCACGCTCCTGCCCGACGGCGCCGCCGGCGACGGTGCGGCGGCGCCGGCAGGCGAGACCGACCTCCTGCCCGACGGCGCCCTCCCGCAGGGGCGGCGACCGTGAGGGGGCGTCTGCGCCGCCTGCTCGTGGCCGCGGCGACGGCCGCGCTCGTGGGTGTCGTCGGCGTCGCGCTCCTGCCGGTGCCGGACGCCGCCGCGGTCGGCAGCGCCGACGCGGTGGGCGCGTGGCTCATCGCGCTCCGGGGCGATGGCTTCGACCGCAACGCGACCTCGGGCTCGTACAGCCAGGAGACCGTGCGCGGCCGCGCCGTGCTGAACGTCGGGCGCGCCACGGGCGACGGCGACCCGCGCCGCCTGCGCGTCGAGGTCGTGCTCGAGCGCGCGCTCGCCGGCTCGCTCATCGACCGTGCGACGCCGTCGGTCGCCCTGGCGGGCGAGGGCGTGCTCGTCGGCGACTCGCTGACCGTCATCGGCGCCGGGCAGGCGAACTTCGTCAACGCGCTCACGCTGCGCTTCTCGCGCGGCGGCAAGCGGGTGGACGGCTGGTGGCTCGCGTCCTTCCCCGGCAGCTCGGTGGACTCGGGCTTCGTGGGCGGCTTCGGGACCACGTTCAAGGGCAAGCGGGTGAAGGCGTCCGCCGCGGCGAACGCCGCGGCCGCCACGCGCCGCTGACGCTTCGTGGGGCCGCGCCCCCGCGCGGGCGGTACAGTGGGACCGGCGCAGAGCCCGACGAGTACCCAGGAGGCGCCGCCATGTCGCTCGTCCCCGTCCCCCTCGCGTTCCTCGGTACGACGGAACTGATCGTCATCGCCGTGATCGCGCTCCTGCTCTTCGGCACGCGGCTGCCCAAGGTCGCGCGCTCCCTCGGCCAGTCGGTCACCGAGTTCAAGTCGGGGCTGGAGGAGGGCAAGCGCGACGCCGAGCGCCCGCGCGGCGACTACGAGACCGGGCGCAGCCGCGACGAGGATCGTTGACGTCACCCTTCCCGCGGCTCCAGCCCGAGGGCTGGCCGCGACCGCGCGGCTACGCGAACGGGGTGCTCGTCCCGCCGGGCCACGCGCTGGTGTTCACGGCCGGCATGGTGGGCTGGGACGCGCAGGAGCACATCGTCCCGGGCGGTTTCGCCGCGCAGTTCGAGCAGGCGCTCGCGAACGTCCTCGCCGTGGTGCGCGCGGCCGGCGGCGGACCGGAGCACGTGGTGCGGCTCACGGCGTACGTCGTGGACCGCCGCGCGTATCTCGGCTCGCTCGCGGAGCTCGGCGGCGTCTGGAAGCGCGTGATGGGGCGCTCCTACCCGGCGATGGCGCTCGTGCAGGTCGCCGGACTGGTCGAGGACGGAGCGCTCGTCGAGATCGAGGGCACGGCGGCCGTGCCCGCGGCGCTCAGCGTCCCAGCTTCTTGAGCGCCTGCGCTCCGTACTGCTCCGCCACGCGGGACGGGTAGGGTCTCCCGTCCACCTCGGCCGACGGGTTCGCGCGGAGCTTCGCGCACTCGAGGACCTTCTCGTACTCGCCCGCCTCGTACCAGTACTTGCACAGGTTCTCGAGCGCGTCCCAGTAGCCGCGGCAGACCGCGCGCCCATGCGTCTCCACGTCCTCGCGCACGCGCAGGAACATCGGCAGGGCCGCGTCCTTCCGGTCGCGCAGGTGGAACAGGTAGATGACCGCCGTGTCGTTGACGTAGTCGAGGTCGTCCGGCGCCGCCGCGAGCGCCGCCTGGTAGTAGCGCAGGCTCTTCTCGTAGTCGCGTCCGACGTCGCGGTACCAGAGCCCCGCGTTGTTGCCGAAGCGGCCGTCGGACGGGTTCGCGCGCACGAGCGCGTCGTACGCGCGGTCGCGCACCGCGGCCGCGAGCTGCTGCGCGCGCGCGTCGCGGTGCAAGAGCGCCTCGAGCGCGTTCGACGCGTCCGCGACGGTGCCCGGCTCCGCCGCCGCGACGACGTCGGTGTAGGCCGCGACGGCGTCGCCGAAGCGGTCGAGCTCGCACAGCACCTCGGCGAGGTTCGCGAGCACGCCCGGGTGCGACGGCGCCAGCTTGCGCGCGGCCTCGATCTCGACGAGCGCGGCGCGCGCGTCCGGCTGCGGCTCCTGGCGCAGCACGTACGCCTTCCAGATCCGCGCCCAGACCGCGTCCGGCCGGTCGCGGATGACCTCGTCGAACGCGCGCACCTGCGCCGCCTTGTCGCCGGGGTGCGTCCCCGCGAGGCGGCGGAGCGGCTCGTCCTCCTCGGGTAGGAGCAGCGCAGCCATGCGGTAGCCGTCGTGCAGCACGCGGGCCGGGTAGGCGCGCAGCCACTGTCGCGCCGTCGTCGCGTGCAGCCGCGACCGACCGTCCGCGGGGTCGAGCTCCGCGGCGCGCGTCAGGTGCGTGTCGGCACCCTCCCAGTCCTGTGCGACGTAGCACATGTCACCGAGCTCGCGGTGCGCCGCCGCGTCGCCGGGGAACCGCGCGAGGTGCTCGGTCAGGACCGTCCGTGCCCGCTCCGGGTCCTCCTCGTACCGCAGGATCTTGGCGAGCAGGGTCGCGCTCCCGGGGAGGTCGGGCGCGAGCCGCGCCGCCTGATCCACGCGCGCGTGGGCGTCGGCGAGCGAGCTCTTCACGTAGAACGGATCGCCGTCCGCCGCGAACGCCGCCGCGGCCTCGTCGAAGAAGCACCACGCCGCCTCGAGTCGCAGGACCGCGCTCTCGCCGTGCTCGCGCTCCGCGTCGCGCAGCGCGGCAGCGGCCTCGAGGCGGCGGCCGGCGCCGCGCAGCTCCCGCGCCGCGGCGAGCGCCCGCGCGTGCGCCGCGTCGAGGAGCGGTGCGGCCGGCACGGCGTCTCGCGGCGCCGGCGCGGCCGACCCCGGCTGCGCCGTGCCGGGTTCCGGTGCGGGCACGTCGCGCGGTGGCGCCTCCTCGGGCGGCGTGCCCGCCGCAGGCTGCGTCTCCGGCGCCGTTCCCGGCTGCGTCTCGCGCGTGGCGGGCGGCGCGTCCGCCGCGGCAGGGGCGTCCGGCGTCGCGACGGCGGGCGCGTCCACGGGCTGCGGCGTCGCGGCCGGCGGTGCCGCCTCCGGTGCGCGCGAGCACGCCGTGGCGCACGCGACGAGGAGGAGCGCAGGCACGATGGGGGCGGCGACGGCACGTCGCCGGTGCGTCGGGAACATGGAACGGTCTCCGGGCGCGCGCCGCCGGCCGCGGCTCGCGCGGCATGCGCCGCGAGGCCCCGGCCCGTCTCGTCCCACTCTACTGCCGAATCGTCGTGCGTCCTGCGCGCGTCACCTGACGGACTGCGCGGGAACGGTCGTTGTCAACGCGTGCCGCGGCGGGCTGCGCGTGAGGCTGGGAGAGCCGGCCCGGCGTCGCAGGTCGGTTGGCACGGGACGTGCGTGAGCAGGACGACCGCATTCGGGGGTCGCGAGATCCCAACCGCGTAAAGCCGCCACACACTCCCTTCCCTATCCCTTCCCTTCCCTGCGGCTTCCTCCGGATGCGGCGCGCGCCCTGCGCGCCCGCGGCGCTCCCCGTCGAGCCCGCCCCCCGCGCGGCTCCGGACGGAGCTTCACTCGCGACCGCGTCCCACCCGATGCGCTTCCCAGAGGTCCATCTCGGGAGCCCCCGTTGGAACCGGAGTCCCAGCCCCCTTCGCCGCCCGCACCTCGTGCGCGTCCCCGCGCCCGCGCCGAACTCGGCGCGGCGGCGGCCGCGTCGTCCGAAGGCGCGCTGACGGCCCGGGTCGCCGAGCTCGAGACGGTGCTCGCCGTCGAGCGCGCGGAGAACGCGCGCCGGCTGCGCGAGGCCGAGGGCCACACGCGCGTCATGCGGGCGTCGCTGCAGCAGCTCCAAGGCGACTTCCGCCGACTGGCGAGCGAGCGCGACGCGCTGCGCGAGGCGCTGTTCGAGCGCGACGCGACCATCGACGGCCTCGAGCGCCGCATCGTCGCGCTGCGCGCCGCCGCCGACGACGCCGCCGCCGACCGCGAGGGCGTCGCGGCAGCCGTGGTCGCGTCGGCCGTCACGCGTGCGCAGCAGGCGGAGTCCGACCTGGTCCACGCGCGCGACCTGGTCACGGCGCTGGAGGAGCGCATCCGCGAACTCGAGGGCGAGGGGCGCGACGGCGGCCGGTCCACCGTGGAGCGCATCGAGCGACTCGAGCAGGAGACCGCGCGGCGCGACGAGGCGCTGATGCACGCCGCGCAGACGATCCGCGACTACGAGGACCGGCTCAACGAGAGCGAGACGCGCGGCCAGCTCATGGAGCGTGCGAACGACCGCCTGCGGCGTCGCATCGAGCGGCTCATCACCTACGTCGAGACGCTGCCCGTCGCGACGCACGACCCGCTCTTCGACGAGCTGCGCGAGGAGCCGCGCGACGGACGTCGCGCCGCCGATCGCGCTGCGCACGACTCCGACTCGGACGACAGCGGCACGTACGTCCCCGTCGTCGAGCCCGGCGCCCCCGCGCTCCCCGCGCAACCGGCGGCGCGCGACGCCGCGACGACCGCGCGCGGCGATGCCGCAGCACAGGCCGACAACGCGTTCGAGGGACTGCGCATCGAGCGCGAGGTCGAGCGCTCGCCCGCGTGCGTGCTGTACGAGGCCCGCGAGCTGGCGACGCGGCGACCCGTCCACGTGTACGTGCTCCCGGGCGGCGGCGCGCCGGGCTCGGCCCGCGTCGAGGCGCTGCTGCGCGCGCGCCACCCCGGTCTCGCTGCTGCGCTCGCGTTCGGCTGCGGCCCCGGCGGCCCGTTCCTCGTGGCGGAGCGCGCTGCGGGCGAGCGACTCGACGACCGCGTGGGACGCAGCGGTCCGCTCTCCGACGAGCAGGCGCTCGATCTCGCCACCCAGATGGCGTCGGCGCTGCGCGTCGCGGCGTTCCACGGCGTCGTGCACGGCGACCTCGGGCCGTCCGCCGTGCACGTGGACGACGCGTTCCGCGTGCGGATCGTCGGCGTTGGCGTCGGCGGGCTCCTGCCGTCGTCGACCGACGTGCGCGACGCGGCGTTCGCCGCGCCCGAGCGGCTGCGCGGAGCGCCCGCCGACGTGCGCGGCGACGTCTACGCCCTCGGCGCGCTCCTCTCGTTCTGTCTGACGGGGACCGTGCCGTTCACCGGCTCGCGCGACGAGATCGCGCGCCGCAAGTCCGTGCAGGGCGTGCCCGATCCGCTCGCGGCGGGAGCCGTCGGCTGCGAGCGCGCCGCCGCGCTCGTGCGCGCGCTCGGGCGCGCGGACCCCGTCGATCGCCCCGCCGGCTGGGACGACGTCCTCGCCCTGCTCGGGCGCGAGCGGGAGGCCCCGCGCGGCGCGGCGTCCGCCGCGCACCCGGCGCGCCGTCCGTGGCTGTTCGCGGCGCTGCTCGGCGCGCCGCTGGTCGTCGTCGCGGCGCTCCTCGCGACGGGCGCGACGCGACGGCACGCGACGGCCGACCTCCTCGCGGACGCGGCCCGCCGCGCCGACGCGTGCCTCGCGCAGGGCGACGTCGAGGGCGCGCGCGGCGTCTGGCGCGAACTGCTCGCCGACACCGCGTCGGCAGAGGTCGCGCGCGAGGCCGCGCGACGCCTCGGCGCACTCGACGACTGAGCCGCGCGCGGCGTGCGGCGGCGCGTCAGCCGAGCACGAGGCGCGGGACGTCCGCGAAGCTGCGTGCGACGCGCGTCGCCACGCCCTCGGCCACGAACGGCTCGGCATCGCGGTGCCACGGCGCCGGGTGCGGGACGTGCACGGTGCGCAGTCCCGCCCGCCGCGCCGGGTTGACGTCGCTCCGCGGGCTGTTGCCGACCATCCAGCACTGCGCCGGCGCCGCGCCGTACGCCTGCGCCGCGGCGAAGTAGGTGACGACGTCCTTCTCGTCCACGACGCGCACGCCGTGGAGCCAGCGCTCGAGCCCGGACCGGCGGACCTTCGCCTCCTGCTCGTCGCGCTGGCCCTTGGTCAGCACGACGACGCGGCGCTCCGCCGCGAGCTGCTCGAGACCCTCGACGACGCCGGGCAGCAGCTCGATCGGGTGGTCGCGGATCGCGCGCTCGAGTTCCGTCACGAGTCCGGTGAACTCTGCGGCGATCGTCGTCGTGGGCGCTGCGACGAGCCGCGCGAACGCCCCGCGCAGCGAGTGCGCGAACGGCGCCGAGCCGTAGCCGTGGCGCGGGATGTTGCGGTCCTCCTCCGCGTGGAGCTCGGCCACCGCGACGTCCGGGTCCACGCCGAGTCGCGCCAGGTGCGCCGCCCAGCGCTCGATCGCGCGCGTGAACCAGACGTTGTTCTCCCAGAGCGTGTCGTCGGCGTCGACGAACACGATGCCGGCGTCGGGTTCCGGGCGGGGCACGCGCAGAATGTAGCGAACTCGAGCGACGCGCCGCCGACGGACGCCGGAGTGTCGGGGACGAGATGCGGCCGTCGCGCGTGCCGGTTGGCTACCCTCGCGCGGTGCCGCCGCTGGTGCGCCGCGTCCTGCTCGTCTTCCTGCTCGCGTTCGCGACGCGGGCCGCGGTGCTGCTCCTCGCGGGTCCCGGCGCGGAGCCCGAGGGCGACGAGCGCGGGTACGCGCTGCTCGCGACGTCGCTCGCGGCGGGCGACGGGCTGCAGCTCGCCCTGCCGGACGAGCTCCACGCACCCGACGGGCGCGTGCCGGCGCCGCGGACGTCGTTCCGCGCGCCGCTCGTCCCGCTGCTGTTCGCGCCGTTCGCCCGGGGCGGTCTCCCGCTCCTGCGCTGGGTGAGCGTGCTCGTCGGCGCACTCGGCGCACCGCTCCTGCTCGCCGCGGCGGCGCGCGGTCCGCTCGGGCCGCGCGCGGCGCTCGTCGCCGCGTGCGCGTACGCGCTGTGGCCGCCCGCGGTGCACGTCTCGGTGCGCGCGCTCTCCGAGCCGTTCGCGGTCGCGCTGCTCCTCGGCGGCGTGATCGCCCTCGGCGCCGCGCGCGGACACACGGCCGCGCCGGCAGGCGGCGCGCTCGCAGGTCTCGCAGTCCTCGCGCGGCCCGCCGTGCTCCCGGCCGCGGTGCTGCTCTGCCTCGCCGCGCGCGGCCGGCGCGGCGCGGCGCTCGCCCTGCTCGCGTGCGCGCTCGTCGTCGCCCCGTGGGCCGCGCGGAACGCCCGTCTGCACGGCCGGCCGCTCCTCACGACGAACTCCGGCGTGACGCTCGTCGGCGGCAACAGCGCGGCCGCGGCCGACGCGACCGTCCCCGGCAAGTGGCTGCCCCCGGAGGTCGTCTACGCGCACGCGGACGACCCGCCCGACCTCGGCATGTGGGGCTGGTCGGCGCTCGGCGAGGCGGAGTCCGACGCCCGCTTCTCCGCCGACGCGCGCGCGTGGGCCGCCGAGCACCCCGCACAGGCGCTGCGGCTCGCGGCGGCGAAGCTCGTGCGCCTCGTCGACCCGGACCCGCACAGCGCGCGCGGCGACGCCGGCCGCAAGGCGCTCGTGGGCTGGCTGACGCTGCCGCCGGTCCTGCTCCTCGCGCTCCTCGGCGCGTGGCGCGCGCGCGGCGCGGTGCGGCCGTGGACGCCGTGGCTCGCGCTCCTCGCCGGGACCGTGGTCACGGTGGTCGTCTTCTACGGCGACACGCGCATGCGCGCGCCGGCCGACCCTGCGCTGCTGGCACTCGCGGCGGCCGGGCTGGCCGGGCCCACCCGACCCGGGCGCGACACGCCCGCGACCTGAAGCACTCGACGACGCTTCCGGCATCGGAACGGGGCGCCGCCGGTTCTGGTTGAATGGAGGCCATGTCCGGACCCGCACCCCGCGACCAGGAGAGCGCGCACGCGCGGCTGCACGAGGAGCTCGCGCGGCTCGCGGACCGTCCGCACGCGGCCGGCGGCGGGCTCGGTGCGTCGGCGGCGCACGCGGTCGCGGCGTGGACGCTCGCGCACGCGTTCGAGTACGAGGCCGCGGAGCTGGCGTGGGCGCGCGTCGTCGAGCTCGAGCCGCGCAGTCTCGAGGCCGTGTACCAGCGCGGGATGTGTCTGCTCGAGCTGGGCCGCTACGCCGACGCGGAGCGCTGCTTCCGCGCCGCGCTCGCGCTCGACGCCGCGCTGCGCTCCGACCCGGACGCGGAGCTCCTCGACTGGATCGAGGACGATCCGGCGCTGCGCCTCGGCAACTGCCGCCACGCGCTCGGAGACCTCGACGGCGCCATCGAGGCGTACGAGCTCTCCGCGCGGCGCAACACCGTGGCCCCCGACGCGCTGCGCGAGATCGCACGCTGTCGGCTCGCGCGCGGCGACGGCGCGGGTGCGCTCGCGGCCCTGACGCGGATGCAGCAGCGGGCGACGCGGCCCGCGCAGCGCGCGGAGATCGAGGCGCTGCGCGCGGAGGCGCTGCGCGTCGGGCCGGCAGGGGGCGGCTCGTGAGCGGCGCCGACGGGACCGCTGCGCCTCCCGCACGGCGTCGCCGCGGCCCGCAGGGCTGGCGGCGCGCGGGCCGCGTCGTCAGCGGCGTGCTGCTGCTCCTGCTCGGCGTCGTCGGACTGTTCGTGCCGGTGCTGCAGGGCGTGCTCCTGCTCGTCGCGGGCGTCGCGGTCCTCGCGCCCGTGTTCCCGCCCGCGCGCCGCGTGCTCGTCGCCGTGCACCGGCGCTGGCCGCGGCTGCGCCGCGCGACCCGGCGGCGCGAGCGGTACGCGTAGAGGGCGGACCGTGCGTGCGTCGAACACCGTGAAGGCGGTCCGACCGCTCCGGGGCTCGGCTCCACGCGCACCGCGAACGGCGTGCGTCTCCGCCTCCTGACGTACAACATCCACAAGGGCGTCGGCACCGACGGCGTGCTCGACCTCGCGCGCATCGCGGACGTCGTGCGCCACTACGACGCGGACGTGGTCGCGCTGCAGGAGGTGACCTGGTACGAGCCGTGGCGCGGCCGCGTCTCGCAGGCGGTCGAGCTCGCCGGAGCGCTGCTCCCGCCGTACGCCGCCGTGGGTCTCAACTGCCGCCGCCACTTCGGGATCTACGGCAACGCGACGTTCTCGCGCCACCCCATCGTCTCGCACGCGAACGTGGACCTGACGGTGCCGATGAAGCGCGCGCGCGCCGCGCTGCACACGTGCGTCGCCGCGGACGGCGCGGCGCCGCTGCACGTCTTCAACGTGCACCTCGGACTCGCGCGCTACGAGCGCCGGCTGCAGGTCGAGCGCCTCGCCGACGAGATCGACGAGGTGGCGCCCGCGCCCTCTCCGGTCGTCGTGCTCGGCGACACGAACGACTGGCGCGACCGCCTGTTCCCGGGCGTGCTCGCCGCGCGCGGGTTCCGCCGCGCGACGGCCCCGCGCCGCGGCCCGGCGCCGGGTACGTTCCCGAGCTGGTACCCCGTCGGCGACATCGACCGCGTGTTCGTGCGCGGCGCGCTCTCGCTCGTGCGCTCGTTCCCGTCGCGGCTCGCGCTCGCGCGCGTCGCGTCCGACCATCTGCCCGTGGTCACCGACGTGGAGCTCGCCGCGGAGGACGCTCCGTGAAGGTGGGGAACGCGCCTGCGCTCGTACGCCGCACGCTGCGGCGCTGGAGGCGGCTCGGCGCGCGCCTCGTCGCGCCGTTCCCCGTCGTCCCCGGCAACGAGCTGCGCTTCTTCCCGGGCACCGAGGCGGCGCTGACCGCGATACGCGCCGCGATCGGGGCGGCACGGCACTCCGTCGACGTGGAGATGTACCTCTGGGACGACGACGACGAGGGGCGCGCGTTCGCGACAGCGCTCGCGGACGCGGCGGAGCGCGGTGTGCGCGTGCGCGTGCTCGCCGACGCGCTCGGCGCGCGCGAGGCTCTCGCGGGATGCCTGCGCGGCGTGGCGGCGCGCGGCGTGGCGCTGCGCGTCTTCGACGTGCGCTCGCTGCCGCTCGTGCGGCGGCTCATGCACCGGACACACAAGAAGCTGGTCGTCGTCGACGGCGCCGCGGCGTGGTGCGGCGGCGCCGGGTTCTCGCGGCACTTCACGCGCGGGACCCTGCGCGAGCTGCCGTGGCACGACCGCATGTTCGAGGTGCGCGGACCGCTCGTGGCGCAGGTCGCCGCCATCTTCGCGGCCGACTTCGAGCGCTTCGGTCCGCGGCGGCCGCTCGCGCCGGCCGCCGTCACGGACGCGCCGCCGCCGTGCGGCACGGCGGTGGGGCGCGCGCTGCGCGGCTGGCCCGATCCGCGCGACTTCACCGGGACGTTCCTCGTCGCCGTGTCCCGCGCGCGCGAGCGCGTGCTCATCGGCACGCCGTACTTCATGCCGCCGTTCCGCCTGCGGCGCGCGCTGCGTGCGGCGCTGCGCCGCGGCGTCGACGTGCAGCTCGTGCTGCCGTCCCACGAGGGCGCGAGCCGCATCCTGTGGTACGCGAGCCGTCGCCACCTCGGCGGCTTCCTGCGGCGCGGTGCGCGCGTGTTCGAGTTCGGCCCGGCGTTCTACCACGCGAAGCTCGCCGTCGTGGACCGCGACCACGCGTTCCTCGGCAGCTCCAACATGGACGCGTGGAGCTGGCGCCGCAACGCCGAGATCGACTTCGTGTTCCACGACGCGGACACCGTCGAGCGCGTCGCCATGTGCTTCGCCGAGGATCGTGCGGCCGCGCGCGAGGTCACCGCCGCGGAGCACCACGCGCGCGGTCCGCTCCACCGTCTCTTCGAGCGGATCGCGGGGATCTTCGACGAGTGGTGGTGAGCGGCTGCGGCCGCCGTGTCAGCGTCGGCGCAGCGTCTCGACCGACTCGATCACGGCCGCGATCGCGCGGTCCATGTCGTCCTGCGTCGTCGTGCGCGAGAGCGAGAAGCGCACGGCGGAGAACGCCTCGCGCCGCGAGCGGCCCATCGCGAGCAGCACGTGCGAGGGCTCCGTGGACCCGGAGCTGCACGCGCTGCCGTTGCTGACGTCCACGCCCGCGCGGTCGAGCGCCGCCACGAGGCGGTCGGCCTCGACGCCCGCGAACTCGAGGTTGCAGGTGTTCGCGACGCGCGGCGCGGTGCCGTTCGCGCGGACGCCCTCGAGCGCACCGCAGACGACGCGCTCCAGCCGGTCGCGCAGCGCGGACATGCGCGCCGTGGCGACGTCCAGGTCCGCTGCGACGGCGGCTGCCGCGGCCGCGAACCCGGCGATCAGCGGCAACGGCTCGGTGCCTGCTCGGCGCCGCGACTCGTGCGACGCCGGGAACGGCGCGCGCCACCCGCCGCCGGAGCGCACGAGCAGCGCGCCGACGCCCTTCGGCCCGTGCACCTTGTGCGCACTCACCGCGAGCAGCGTCGCGCCGAGGGCGCCGAAGTCGACGGGCACGCGACCCGCGGCCTGGACCGCGTCGACGAGCAGCGCCGTGCTGCGCGCGCGGCACAGCGCAGCGACGTCGTGCACGGGCTGCAGCACGCCGGTCTCGTTGTTGGCCCACATCAGCGCCACGAGCGCGGTGTCGTCGCGCAGCGCGGCGGCGACGTCGTCCGCGCGCACGGCGCCGTCGGCGTGGGGACGCACCCACGTCACCTCGACGTCTGCGCCCCACGGCGTGTGCCGCGCGTCGCGCAGCAGCTCGTCGATGGCCGCGTGCTCGATCGCCGAGGCGACCACGTGCCGCCGTCCGCCGGCCGCCGCGAGCGCGCCGAGGATGCCGAGCCGGTCGGCCTCGGTGCCGCCCGACGTGAAGACGACCTCCGACGTCGCCGCGCCCAGCCAGTGCGCCACCGTGCCGCGCGACTCCGCGAGCAGGCGCGCGGCGTCACGGCCGCCGCCGTGCGGCGACGAGGGGTTGCCCCAGCGCGCGTCGAGTGCGGCGCACACCGCGTCGCGTACGGCGGGGAGCGGGCGGGTCGTCGCGTTCGCGTCGAGGTGCACGCGCGGGGAGGGCATCGGCGGATTGTTCCGAGCGCGTGCGGACGCCTAGTGGGATTTCGTTCCGTCGCCGCTCGCGGGTGCGTCTAGTACCGGGCGCCCGCGCGTCCGCGCGGCGCGCGTCCCGGAGTCCCTGCATGTCCGCCCTGCGTCCCGCGCTCTTCGCCTCGGTCTCGCTCGTCGCGCTCGTCGCGTGCTCCACACCTCCCGCAACCGTCGACCGCTCCCCGGTGCGCGCCGCGCCCGAGGTCCCGGGCGATCCGATGGGCGTCGTCATCCGCCGCCTGCCGAACGGGCTCACCGTGATGCTCTCGCCGAACCACGAGGAGCCGCGCATCACCGCGTGGATCACGACGCGCGCCGGCAGTGCGAAGGACCCGTCCGAAGCCACGGGCATGGCGCACTACCTCGAGCACATGCTCTTCAAGGGCACGCGGCAGCTCGGGACGCTCGACTACGCGCGCGAGGCGCCGCACCTCGAGCGCATCACGCAGCTCTACGACCGGCTGTTCGGCACGACCGACGCGGACGCCCGCGCGCAGCTGTACGCGGAGATCGACGCCGAGGGCGTCGCCGCGTCCGAATTCCAGGTGCCGAACGAGCTCGACCAGCTCTACGACGCACTCGGCTGCTCCGGGCTCAACGCGTTCACGAGCGACGACCAGACGTCCTACACCGTCGAGATCCCGGCGAACCGCGTCGAGCAGTGGGCACGCGTCGAGGGGGACCGCTTCGCGCAGCCCGTGTTCCGGCTGTTCCAGACCGAGCTCGAGGCCGTGTACGAGGAGATGAACCAGAGCCTCGACAGCAAGGAGCGCGCGCTCTTCGAGGCGCTCCACCGCGCGCTCTGGCCGCGTCATCCCTACGGCACGCAGCCGACGATCGGGACCGTCGAGCACCTGAAGAACCCGTCCATCCGCAAGATGTACGAGTACTTCGAGCGCTGGTACGTCCCCGGAAACATGTGCGTCGCGCTCGCGGGCGACTTCGATCCGGACGACGTGCTCGCGACGCTCGAGCGGACACTCGGCCGCTGGCCCGCCCGCCCGGTCCCGGCGGATCCGGTGTTCCCGCTCGACCCGCCGCACGGCCGCGTGTTCCACGAGATCCGCCACCGCGGCGAGGAGCAGGTGGCTCTCGCCTACCTGACCGTTCCCGCGGCGCACCCCGACCGCGACGCGCTCGTGCTCTGCGACATGCTGCTCGACAACTCCGAGACGGGTCTCGTCAACGTCAACCTCTCGCAGGCGCAGGCCGTGCGCGCAGCCGGCGCGTCGCCGACCTTCAACGTGGACTCCGGGTACGAGCTGCTCTGGGCGGTCCCGAAGACGGATCAGACGCTCGAGGAGTGCGAGGCGCTGCTGCTCGAGCAGGTGCGCCTGCTGCGCGAGGGCGCGTTCGACGAGTCCGACATCGCCGCGGTCGTCACCGACTTCGAGGTCGGGCGCAAGCGCGGCCTCGAGAGCAACGACACGCGTGTCGGCACGATGACCGCGGCGTTCGTCGAGCGCACGCCGTGGAGCCGTTCGGTCCACGAGATCGAGCGCCTGCGCAAGCTGACGAAGGCCGACGTCGTCGCCGCCGCGCGGCGCTGGTTCGGCGACGACCGGGTCGTCGTCTACCGCCGCAACGGCGAGCCGGAACTGCCGGAGGTGACGAAGCCCGCGTTCACGCCCGTGGACATGAAGGGCGACGTGCACACGCCGTTCTTCGCGTCCGTGCTCGATATGCCGGTGGACCCGATCGAACCGCACTTCGCCGTGAAGGGCGTGGACTACAGCGTGGCCGACTACCCGTGGGGACGCCTCTACTACGCGCACAACGACGTCAACGACGTGTTCGACGTGTCGGTGCGCTTCGACGTCGGGAGCGACCACGACCCCCGGCTCGACACTGCGTTCGACCTGCTCGCCCTCGCCGGCGCGGACGACGCCGACGCCGTCGCGTACCGCCGCCGGCTGTACGCGCTCGGCTCGTCGGTGGTCTGCGCCGCCGGCGACGACGAGACGGTCTTCTCCGCGTCCGGGCTCGACGCGCACTTCGCGGAGACGGTCGCGCTGCTGCGCGCCCACACGGCGCGGCCGGCCGGCGTCACGCAGCAGGATCTCGACACGCTCGTCGAGCGCACGATCGGTGCGCGCGCCGTGCAGAAGACGGATCCGCGCGCGCTGAACGCCGCGCTCGTCGAGTACGCGCTGCACGGGCCGGAGAGCCGCTTCCTGAAGGCGCCCACCGACGCTGCGCTGCGCGCTCTGAACGTCGAAGAGCTCTTCGCCGCCGTGCGCGACCTGTGGACCACGAAGCGCACCGTGACCTACGTCGGCTCGCTCGCCCCGGAGAAGGTGGCCGAGCTCGTGGCGGCGGGCGACACGGGCGCGCTGCGCGAACCGCCTGCGCGCCGACCCGAGACGTACGTGACCCCTGCCGCGAATCGGATCGTGTTCCTGCAGAACGGCGGTGCGCAGGCGCGCGTGGCGCTGTTCGCCCCCGACGGGACGCTCGACCCGGAGCAGGCGCCGCTCGAGCGCCTGTACGACGAGTACATGAGCGGCTCGATGGGCTCCGTGGTGTTCCAGGAGGTGCGCGAGGCGCGCTCGCTCGCGTACTCCGTGTTCACCGACTACGCCGCGGGCGCCCGCCGCGGCGACGCGAACCTCATGCGCGGCGCGATGAGCAACCAGCAGGACAAGGTGCCGGAGGCGCTCGACGTGCTCCTCGGTCTCGTGCGCGAGATGCCGCCGTCGGAGGTGCGCCTCGAGCAGGTGCGGCGCGCCGTCGACGAGGCGTACCGCACGAACCGTCTCGGCTTCCGGCGCCTGCCGACGACCGCTCTCACCTGGGACCGCTGGGGACTCGACGGGGACCCGCGCGAGGCCAACTGGCGCCGCGCGACGTCACTGACGCTCGACGAACTCGTCGCGTTCGCCGGCCGCTTCCGCACGCGCCCGTTCACGGTCACGGTCCTCGGCGACCGCGACGCCGTGGACCTGCCGTCGCTCGCGCGCTTCGGCACGGTGGAGGAAGTGCAGCGCGACGCGCTCTTCAACTGGTGATCGTGTGAGGCCGGCGCCGCGTCCGCTCCCCGCTCTGCCGGCGCGGAGCTGCGCGTGACGTGCATCCGCACCGCGGCGCGCGCGCGCGCACCGGAGCTCGTGTGCGCGGCCGTCGGCACGCTGCTGCGCGCGGTCGCAGCGTGGCAGCAGTGGCACGCGAACCCCGTCGTGCGCGCACCGCGGCTCGACGCGCTCTACTACATCGAGTGGGGACGCGAGATCGCGGCGGGGCACGTCCTCTCCGCGGGTCCGGTCGGCGCGGGCGAGCCGTACCTGCTCAACCCGCTCTACGCGTGGCTGCTCGGCGCGCTCGCACTCCTACCCGCCGGGTTGCACGTCGCGACGCTCGTCGCGCAGGCGCTGCTCGGCGGCGCCACGGCATGGATCACCGCGTCGGCTGCGCGGCGCTTCGCCGGCGGGAGCCGCGGCGCGGCGTGGTGCGCCGGTCTCGCCACGGCCGCGTGCGTGCCCCTGGTCCACCTCGCGACGCACGTCTCCGTCGCGACGCTCGCGGCGTTCCTCGTCGCCGGCGCGCTGCACGCGCTCGCGCCCGTGGAGCGCGCTTCTCACGCCGCACGCCGCGGTGCGGTCGCGGGCCTCTGGCTCGGGCTCGGCGCGCTGGCGCGCCCCGTCGCGCTGCTCGCGCTGCCCTTCGCCGCGTGGTTGCTGCTGCGACGCGACGGACGCCGCGCGGCGGTCGCGTTGTGCGCGGCGTTCGCGTGCTGTTCCGCCGTCTCGTTCGTGCGCAACGTCGCGGTGTCCGGCGAGCCCGTCGTGTACACCGCCGCCGACGGACAGAACCTGCACCTCGGCGTCAACCCGCTGGCGCGCGCGAGCGGTTCGATGCTCACCGACGCGTTCCGCTTCGCGCCGACCGCGATGCACGAGGACGCGCGACTGCGCGTCGCCCTGGAACTCGGCCACGAACCGTCGCGACGCGAGGTCTCGGCGTGGTATCGCGCAGATGCGCTGCGCGAGGTGCGGCGCGCACCGGGTGCGGCGCTCGCGTTCTATGCGCGGAAGCTGCGCTGGTTCGTGTCGGCGTACGAGCCGCCGTCCAGCGCGGATCTCACCTACGACGCGTACCACGTTCCCTGGCTTCCGTGGTGCGGCGTGCCCTGGTGCGTCCTCGCCGCCTGCGGCCTCGCGGGCGCGTGGGTATGTCGCCGCGACCGCGAGCTCCTGCTCGCGGCGCTCGGGTTCGTCGCCGCGCACGCGCTCGCGTGCACGCTCAGCTTCCCGCTCTCGCACTATCGCGCGCCCGCGGCGCCGGCGCTCGCGGTGCTCGCGGCGTGCGGCATCGCGCGTGTGCGCGCGGCGGACCTGCGCGCGCGCGTCGTGTGCGCGGGCGTCGCGCTCGGCGTCCTCGTCGCTGCGCTGCTCCCTCCGCAGCCTGCGGAGTCGGGGGCCGTCCGCCACGTCAACGACGCGATCGCGGCGTTGAACCGCGGCGACGCTGCGGCTGCCGCGCGCGATGCGGACACGTCGCTGCGGGAGCTGCCGGCGTGGAGCGTCCCGCGACTCGTCCGCGGCCAGGCGCGCTTCCTGCTGCGCGACCTGGTCGGCGCGCGCGACGACGCCGCCGCCGTCGTGCAGGCCCAGCCATGGAACGTGGTCGCGCGGCGGCTCGTCGCCGTCGTCGACGTCAACCTCGGTCACGCGGAGGCGGCTGTCGCGGACCTCGACGCATTCACGGCGCGCGTGCCGTGGAGCGTCGCAGCGCGCGGTGCCCGCGGCGAGCTCCGCGCCTACGCGGGGCACGCTGACGCCGCACGCGACGACCTGGAGTGGGCCTGCTCACGCGGCTACGACGCCGACCCGGACGCGCTGCGCCGCGCCGGGCTCGCGCCGCGCTGAGCGCACGGATCAGTCCGGCGGCGCGTGCGCGCGCAGCAGCGCCTCGACGTCGGGCCGGCACGTCCCGCAGCCCTGCGTGGCGCGCACGTGGTCGCGCAGCGCGTCGAGCGACCGCGCGCCGGCGATCGTGATCGCGTGCACGATCTCGTCGGCTCCGAGTCCGAAGCACGCGCACACGACGGGGCGTGTCCGCGGCGCGGCGTCCGTGCACCATGCACGCAAGGCGTCGCGCAGGGCTGCGTGCACGGCGCGTGCCGTGACGTGGCCTTCGCGCAGCCCCGCGAGCCGCGCGATCGCACGCGCGCTCGTGCGCGCCGCGTCCGCGGCACGTGCGCCGTGGAGCGCCTCGCACAGCGCGGCCGCGGCGGCTCGCGCGGCGTCGAAGCAGAGCAGCTCGAAGCGCGCGGCGCGGATCGTCCCGTCGAGATCGATCCGCAGTCGCAGCGTGAGACCCGGCGCCGAATCGACAGGGCCCGCTCGGCCGGTCGCGTTCGCGCCCGGGAGCGGGCCCTCGTGGTCCGCCGTCGCGGCGGCGTCGCCGCTCACGTGGGACAGGTCCTTGCAGGCCCTTAGAGGACTTCCTTCAGCGCGCGCTCGAGCTCGGGCTTCGGCTTGAAGCCGGTCATGCGCCGGGCCTCCGCGCCGCCCTTCATGAGGATGAGCGTCGGCACCGCCATGATGCCGTGGCTCGACGCGACGCCCGGCGCGCGGTCGATGTCGATCTTGACGACCTTCGCGCGGCCGGCGTACGCCGCCGCGAGCTCCTCCACGATCGGATTCAGGCTCTTGCACGGCCCGCACCACGTGGCATAGAAGTCGACGAGGACGGGGACGTCGCTCTTCAGGACCTCGGACTCGTACGTCTTGTCATCCACGTGCAGAACGCCGGACATGGGGCACCTCTCGTCGGTTGCGGCTCGGGATCGTACCTTCTAACAACCGACCGATCCTCCCCATGCCCAAATCCGATGTGCTGCGACGGGCCCCCCGCGACCCCGCGTGGGCATGTGGCGCGGTCGCCGTGCTGCTGCGCGTGACCGTCGTCGCGCAGGCACTCGCGCAGAACGTCACGGTCTCGCATCCGCAGCTCGACGGGCTCTACTACCTGGGCTGGGCCGACGCCATCGCCCACGGCGATCTGTGGGGCCGCGGCGAACCCGTCGGCGGCGCGCCGTTCTTCCTGAACCCGCTCTACGCGTACGCGCTCGCGCCGCTCGCGCTCGTCCTCCGCGCGCACGTCGTGGTCGGCGTCCTGTTCGCGCAGGCGCTCCTCGGCGGCGCGACGACCTGGCTCGCCGCGCGGACCGCGGAGCGGCTGTTCGGACGCGCGGCGGCCTGGGTCGCGGGCGTCGGCGTGGCGTTCTCCGCCGCGCTCGTGCACCTCGACACGCACCTCTCGGTCTCCGGCCTCGGCGCGTTCCTCGTGGCGGCCACGATGTGGAGCGCCGTGCCGCCGCCCGCGGGAGCGGCGCTCGACCAGCGCTCGCTCCTCCGGCGCGCCGCCGTGACGGGTGCGTGGCTCGGCGTGGGGGCGCTCGCGCGGCCGATCACGCCGCTCGCGCTGCCGTTCATGGCCTGGCTCCACGCTCGCCGCGCCGCGCCGGGGCGGCGTGTGAAGACGGCGCTCGTCGTCGTCGCGCTGTTCGCCGTCCCGGCCGTCCCGAGCCTCGTCCGCAACCGCCTCGTCGGCGGCGAGTGGACCGTCTACACGGCGGCGTCGGGCGCGAACGTGTTCCTCGGGAACAACGCGGACGCGCGGCGCTACCGCACGATGTGCGCGAGCGGACGCTTCCGCTTCAACCCGGGCGAGATGCACCACGACATCCGACGCCATCTGGCGCCGCGTCTGGGCGAGGACGCGTCCTGGGGGCGGATCTCGGCCACTCTCACGTCCGACGCGATCGACGAGATGCTGCGTCAACCGGCCGCCGCCGCCGGGTTCCTCGTCGACAAGGCGCGCTGGTTCGCGTCGCCGGTCGAGGTCCCGTCGTCGGGCAACCTCGACGTCGATCGCGAACTGGCGCCGCTGCTGCGCGCCGCGTGCGTGCCCACGTGGCTGCTCGTCGCCGTGGGGCTGGCGGGGCTGGTGCTCCACGCGCGGCGCCGCGACGTCCTGTGCGGTCCGGGCGCGCTCGTGCTCGCCCACGTCGCCGTGCTGACACTCGTGTTCCCGCTGTCGCACTATCGCAGTCCGGCCGTCCCCGCGCTCGCGGTGCTCGCCGGCGGCGCCGTGCACCACGTGCTCGTCGCGGCGGACGGCCGCTGGATGCGCGCCGGCGTCGCGCTCGCGCTGACCGGCGTCGCGGCGCTCGTCGGCATGCTGCCGCCGCAGCCCGCGCCGATGCTCCACACCGGTCTCGTCAACCTGGCGAACACGTACCACGCGCTCGCCGCCGAGAGCGGCGCGCGCGCCGATCACGACGCTGCCGAGAGCTACGCGCGCCGCGCCCTCGACAGGTTCCGCACCGAGTACCCGGGCGAGCCGGAGATCGCCGCGCCGTGGTTCGTGCTCGGCGACACGTACTTCTCGCGCGACGGGCGCCCCGACCTGGCCGCGCCCTGCTACGAACGCGGGCTCGCGACCGCACCGGACGAGTGGATGCCGCGCGCCTCGCTCGTCGAGTGCCTGCGCCTGCTCCGGCGCTTCGACGACGCGCTGCGCGAGACGGCGCTGATCGAGCGCACCGTGCCCGGGAGCGTCGTCGTCTCGAAGTTCCGGGCGGAGATCCTCACGCAGCTCGGGCGGCCGGACGAGGCACGGCCGTACGTCGTCGACGCCCTCGAGCGCGCGACGCGCCCGGCGGAGCGCCCGCGCGAGTTCGCGATCCCGCCCGACCTGCGCCGGCCCTGACGCGACGGCGGCGGGCCGGTCCGCATCGTTCGCCAGCTCTCGCGGGGAGTGCGGGTGTGACGCAGCGGCTTCGAGGGCTGCGTTCGTGGCACCTGAGTTCTCGTCACGCGGCAGGCCGTCCCGGCCGAGCCGGAGGCGCGAGGTCAAGAAGGCGCGACGAAGTCGGGGTTGAACGCCCCGTTCGAGGAGCGCCGACGCAGAGATCGCGACTCCGGCGACGCGCCGGGCGCGGGAGCTGGTGGACGATGCGGGCTAGACTCGCCGCATGGCCCCCGCACTCGACTCCTGGCGCCGTCGCGCGTCGTTCCTCTGCGCCGTCGCCGCGCTCGGCCTCGGCGGCCTCTCCGGTTGCCGACCGCGGACCGTGGCGCCGCCGCCGGCGGCGGTCGTGCCGCCATTCGTGCCTCCGCTGGCCGCCGTCGAGGCGGGCGAGCAGCTGGTGATGCACCGTGGCGCGACGGAGTTCCACTACACGATCACGGCGGTCACGGACGAGGAGGTCGTGGCGGACTGCCTGACCTATCAGGGCGGCGTCCTCGCCGGGGAGCGCGTCGAGCTACACTGGCCGCGGAACGGTCTGGCGCTCCAACCGGGCGGCGTCCTGACGAGTCTGCGTCACACCACCGTGGACATCGACGGACGCTCCTGGCCGTGCTGGCTCGCGGAGGTGCGCTCGACCACGGGCCAGTTCTTCTACTACTGGCTCTCCGATTCCGTGGCGGCGCAGGGCTTCCTCAAGATCGCCAGGTTCGACGACGGGAAGCTCGACGAGGCGACCGCGATCACGCGGGTCAGCGACTCGTCGGCGCGCTGAGCACGCCCGGGCGTGGTGCGCGCGGGGCCGGCTCGGCCGCCCGTACGGTCCGCACGAGCGGCTCGCCCGTGAACGCGCGTTCGCTCGGCGGCGCGCCGACCCCAGGGCCCCGACCCCAGGGCCGCAGCGCGGCGCCGGCGACGATACGCCGGCCCGCGCCGGCCGGGACCCGGCTACTTGCGGAACGCGCCGCGGTACGAGCCGTAGCGCTTGCGCTGCCGGTTGACGATCTTGCGGCCCTTCTTGGTGCGCATGCGGGTCAGGAAGCCGAACATGCGGGCGCGCTTGATGTTGCTGCGGCGGATGCGGATCTTCATCGGACGTCCTGGGTCTGCGTTGCGGACCTGCCGGCCGGGGAGCGCGTCGTGCGGCGCCCTCCACCCCTCCGGGAGGCGAGCCCGGCAGAGTAGCCGCGTGCCCGGCGCCCGTCTCCGGAATCTCGGCGGCCGGGCGCAACGGCGGATCCGCGAAATCGCCCGGACGCGGAGTGCGAAAGTCACAGGCCGAGGACGGTTTTCCCTCTTGACGCACGTGCGATCCACAGCCAGACTCTGGTGTGGCGCGGGTCGGACGATCCGACCGCACCCATGATCACGTAAGACGTCGGGGCAGGGCTATCAGGGTCGCAGAAGCAGGCGGAGGTTCCCGGGGGCGGGAGCCGAAGCCGCGGGCAGCTTGACGCTGTCCGCCGCAGGCGGTGCTGTGACCTCCACGAGACGAGACCCTCTGACGCCAAGGTGCCGTGCAGGCTTGGGCCTGCGGGGAGCCTGCGGGCGTTCAGGGGGTGTGTTCGTGAAGACGCGGCGCGCACGCGGTGGCGGCGGAGCGGGGTAGGCACTAGGCCGTCCCCGCGGCCGTGGGAGAGACGTCTCCCGCGGTCCGACGACGTGTTCCAAGGAGGGATCCATGAGGCAGTCGTATCGGAGCCGAGCGATCGTCGGCGCGACGGTGGGCGTCGCAGCGGCGATCGGGCTCCTGGCCGGAGGAGGCGATGCGCTCGCCGCCGGCAAGAAGAAGGCGAAGAAGGGCAAGGCCGCCGTCGTGCGGAGTCTGCAGACGCCGCTCGGTCTGCAGGGCGTGCGCGGCGCGGGCAACGCCGTCGGACTCCCGTTCTCCCTGATCGACAAGAGCCGCCGCGCCACCGACGTGGACGTGGAGTACGGCTACGATCGCAACGGGGACGGTGAGATCGCCGACGGCACCGATCCGTCCAAGCCCAGCGAGTACGAGCGGGCGACGGAGGACCGTCGCGATCCGCGGAACACCCGCAAGAACAAGAAGCCGAATCTGTTCACGACGGCGGGCGACATCGGGGCGTCGCACCAGTTCGTCTGGAACAGCGCTGCGGACGTCGGCTCGGACAACCTGCCGACGACGCAGTACCAGTACACGCCCGAGGGGCGTCCGGTGCCCGACCCGAACAACCCCGGGTCGTTCCTGTTCGCCGACACCCAGCCCGGCGTGAAGCTGCGCGCGCGCGCGCACTCCCGCACCGGTGCGGTGGGCGAGTGGGTCTACACCGACGCCTTCGCGCTCAACAACAACACGCCGCCGTCGATGACGATCGACTCGGTCATCCCGAACACGACCTCGACGCCCACGGCCTCCGACGAGGCCATCGAGATCCGGTGGACGGCGTTCGACAACGACTCCGAGGACCTGAACGGCAACGGCGTCCTCGACGTGCTCGACCTCGAGGACGCGAACGGCAACTCGCAGCTCGATGCCGAATTCGTCGCCGTGGCGTTCGACTACTGGCGCATCCCGGACGGCGTCGATCCGACGACGTTCACGGACGACCAGCTCGACGCTCTCGTGTGGCTGCCCTGCTCGCGCGCCGATGGCGTCGGCGAGCCCTCCGACGGCGTTCCCTCCGCGCCGGAAGGGGTCGGGGTCCAGCACACGTTCGCGTGGGACTCCGTCCGCGACGTCGGCACCGTCCACGCGCGCTTCATCCTTCGCGCGACGCCGTTCGACGCGAAGCAGGAGCGCGGCCCGACGGTCTACTTCACGCAGGGCTTCCTGCTCGACAACTGGAAGGTCTTCAACACGCCGGGCGCGGCGGCCAACCTGCCCGCCGGGCGCGCGGGTGCCGCGGTCGTCAACCTGACGCCTGGCCTCCAGCGCTCCGATCCCGCGTACGAGCCGCCGCTCCAGAGCTTCCTGGTCACGGGCGGCTCCACGACGGCTGACGGGCCCGGGACGGACTACTTGGCCGTCGAGATCGTCAACACCGAGTCGGCCGAGACGTCCACCGCGAGCGCGGCGCGCTTCGCGAGCCTCGGCACCTCGCGCTCCTATCACAGCGCGACGGTGCTCGACGACGGGCGCGTGCTGCTCGCGGGCGGCCTCGACGCCTCCGGTCTGCCTCTGAGCTCGACCGAGATCTACGACCCGCTCACCCACACGATCACGAATGGTCCCGACCTGCTCGTCGCGCGTGCCAAGCACGCCGCGGTGAAGCTCGCGTCGGGCGACGTGGCGTTCTTCGGCGGACTCGGCTCCGGCGGACAGGCGCTGGCCTCGGCCGAGATCTTCCACTTCACGCCGGTCGGCCAGGCGCCGGGCGTGAACAGCGCGCTGCCGAACCTGGCAGTGGCGCAGGTCTCGCCGCACGCGGCGCTCCTGCCCGATCAGCGCGTGCTGGTCGCTGGCGGCGTCACCGCCGCCGGCGCGGCCGTGACGACCGCGCAGCTCCTCGCTCCGCTGAACGACGACGACCCGAGCGACCCGACGACCAAGAACCCGCGCTTCGACAGCGCGGGCTCGATGCGGGCCGCGCGCGCGTTCTGCAGCGCCACGCCGCTGCTCGACGGCAACGTGCTCTTCGCCGGTGGCAGCGGCCTCTCGTCGATGGAGGTCTTCAACTGGCAGACGGGCGTCTTCGAGGACGTGAACGGAACGATGCCGGACGGCGCGCGTGCGCAGCACGTGGCGACGCTCCTGGGCGACGGTTCGGTGCTCCTCGCGGGCGGCATCACGTCCGTCGGCACGGGGAGCCTGGTCTCCTCGGCCGACGTGTTCCGCCTCGGCGCGCGCAACGGCGCCACGGGCACCTGGGACGGCACGTTCCTGCCCGTCAACGGCGACATGCGCTTCCCGCGCCGGCTCGCCTCCTCGTGTGTCGTCAACAACGGCCGCGTGTTCATCGTCGGTGGCCTCAACGCCACGGGCGGCGCGCTCGCCGAGCTCGAGACGTTCACGCCGGAGAACGGCCGCAACCTGCGCCCCGCGGCTCGTACCTTCCTCGAGTCGCCCGCCCAGTCGTGGGCGTTCGGCGCGCCGGTCGTCTACCGCGTCACCGACCCCGAGCAGGACCCCGTGCGCGTCATCGTGCAGTGGTCCGACAACGGCGGCGTGACGTGGCACGCGGCCGCTCCGCAGGCCACGACGATCGGCGGCGACGTCGCCGACACGCCGGCCGGCCTGACGACGGGCGCCGTCGACATCGAGAGCCTGCGCATCGATCCGCGCACGTTCCCGATCTCCGACCACAAGTACATCTGGGGCATGTCGAACGACATCCCGCGTCCGGCAGTCGGACAGAGCACGGGCCCCTACATCTTCCGGACGACCCCGTTCGGTGCGGTGCAGGGCGCTGCGGCGCAGTCCGGCCCCGTCACGGTGACCTACAACACGAAGGTCATTCCGACGATCCTGCCGCTCGAGGACGCCGACGGCACGGTCAACCCGCAGCAGGGCGGCGACATCTCGATCGTCGTCCACCTGCGCGACATCGACGGTGCGGGCGTCGGCGCTCGCCCCGGCGACGCCGCGTACGCCGAGTTCGAGTACGCGATCGACACGAACAACGACGGGATCATCAACCAGGGCACCGAGTTCTGGGTCCAGATGAGCCAGTCGGGTGCCGGCGTCGATCCGTCCAAGCGCGGCGCGAATGGCGCCAACCGCATCAACGGGCTGACCACGTGGTCCGAGTCGTATCTCGACTCGGGGCCCGCGTTCGGTGAGCGCGACCCGGCCAACGGCTGGGCCGTGTTCCACTGGGACAGCGTGTTCGACCTCGGCGCGCCGATCGGCTCCTTCGGGAACGTCTGGGTGCGCGTGACGCCGTACGACAACCTGGCCGCGAACCCTGCCGACCAGGGCTTCCAGGCGATCCTGCGCAACGAGCCCGGACAGCCGGAGACGATCCGGATCATCCGGCACCCGGACGCGCTCTACCTCGATCGCATGGTCCCGAAGGCCGGCAATCCGAACAACGTGTCGGTCAACGAGCCGATCGAGTTCCACTTCAACGGTCTCGTCGATCCGACGACGGTCACGACGACCGCGATCCAGGTGACGCGCAACGGCAACCGCGTCGAGGGCGTGTTCACCACGCAGAACGACGTGCCCAACAACACGTCGGTCGTGACCTTCTATCCGCAGGTCCAGAGCACGGTGAACGGCACGGCCGTCTACTCGGCGGCCGGGAACCCGACCATCTTCTTCCCCCTGACTGACTACTCGATCACGATCCCGGGCTACGCGAAGGGCACGGACCCGCGCGCCGGCGTCACGCTGCGTCCGCAGAACGCCGGCTTCCCGACCGTCATCGAGACGTATCTGCTCGCGCTGAACACGCCCTCGAACCTGGCCATCCGGACGGGCTCGGGGACCTTCGCCGACGGCGCGGGCGCCGCACTGACCGTGCAGTCGCCGAACGCGGGGCAGACGCTCCTGCAGTCGCAGGGCTTCTCCCTGACCGTCAGCAACGCGGTCAACGTGAACACGGCCATCTCGCCGAACCTCACGGTGACCATCGACAACTCCGCTTCGACCTCCACCGGCAAGGCCTCGAGCTCGGTGGTCCCCGGAACGTGGAGCGTCACGAACTTCCTGAACGTGGACGGCACGCGCTCCTCGCAGCTCGTGTTCACGCCGCTGGCTCCGATGCCTTCGCAGCGCGTCGTCCGCATCGCGTCGAACTCCGGCCTCAAGACGGCGGGTGGGCTCGCGGTCTCGTCGATCGCGACCAACTACAACGTCACGAACTGGGGCTCGCACGCGACGTCGTTCACCGAGACGTTCACCAACACCACGTACGAGGACGCGACGGTCGCGGCGCGCGCGCGCTGGGGCGACGACGCGTGCAACACGGGTGTCCTGACCGGCCTCCAGGACTCGGCGACGCCTCCGCAGGGCGGCATCGCCTACACGGTGGCCTCGGGTCAGACCGAGGACATCACGGCGACGACGAGCGACTTCGCGAGCGTCACCGTCCCGAAGGGCTCGACGCTGCGCATCCGAGCGACGGCACCCGCCACGATCCGCGCCACCGGCGACATCACGATCCACGGCACCGTGGACTTCCGTGGTGAGGACGGTTGGACGGGTCACTACGGCAACACGAGCTCGTCGGTCTACTTCCTGTACGCCGTCCAGAACAACGTGGGCACCCGCCTCGGCGGCACCGGCTACAACGGTGGCGGCGACGGCGGCTCCTCGGCCGCGAACTCCTCGACCGTCCGCGTGAGCGGCGGCAACGGCGGCGGCACGGGCGGTGGCCAGGGCGGTCCGGTCGGCACGGGCGGCTCGTCCTCCGGCTACTACTACGGCGCGACGGGCGGTGCGGGCGGCGGCAACGGCCAGCCCGGCCAGACCACGACGCGCGGCAGCAACTACTGGAACACGAGCACGATCTCTCCGCCGGCGACGGGTGGTCCCGCAGTCGGCGACCGCATGTTCACCAACGGTCCCTCGCAGGCCGGTGGTGGCGGCGGCGGCGGCTCGAACCGGTACTCGTCGCGGTGGTACCACAACGGTGGCGGCGGCGGTGCCGGCGGCGGCACGGTCACGTTCCTCTGCGACGGCACGTTCAACCTGTCGCCGACCGGCCTGCTCGACGGCCGCGGCGGCGCGGGCGGCAGCAGCGCGCACCTCGCCGGCTCCGGCGGTGGCGGCGCGGGCGGCAGCTGCATGATCAAGGCGGGCGTCCAGGCCCTCCTCGACGGCATCATCGACCTGCGCGGCGGCAAGAGCGGTCCGGCTGCGTTCGCGGCCTGGAACGACTACTACGCGTACTACAACGCGTGGAGCCTCGGCACCATCCGCACGGGTGGCGACGGTGGCGGCGGCCGTCTCGTGGTCATGGCCCCGAACTTCCTGAACTACGACGAGGTGCGCGTCTTCGGTCAGATGACGGTCCAGCAGGTGACGAGCCTGCCGACCAGCACGCAGACCGCGACGTCCCCCGACTCGCGGTTCGCGAGCGGTGGCTCCATCAACTTCGGCACGACGGGCGAGGTGCGCTACACGAGCCTGACGGTCCCGGCCGGCAAGGTCGTCGACCTGACGGGTTCGAAGGCGCTCCGCATCTTCGTGACGGGCGCGGTCCAGATCGACGGCACCATCCGGCTCAACGGCCAGGTGCCGCCGTTCAGCTACACCAACCCTGAGTTCGACGGCGGCTCGGGCACGCCTCCGACCAACTACACCGGCGGCTCCGGCCGCCAGGGTGGTGGTGCGGGCGGCGCCGGTCACACGATCGGCGGCACGGCTAGCTCGACCAACGGCTACAAGCGCCGCGGCCAGGACGGCAACGGTCCGGCGCCCGGCAAGAACCTCGCGGTCTCGAACATGGGCTACACGTGGAGCACGTACTACGTTCTCTACAGCGGTGACTCCGGCGGCGGCGGCGGCGCGAATGCGACCGACGGCGACCACGGCTGGTCCCCGTACGCGCTCTCGAGCCGCTACAACTACGTCGGCGCTGCGACGGACACGACCGGCAACGGCCTCTCGCCTGCGACGGTCGAGACGAACAGTGGCGCGGGTGGCAAGCGCATCGACGCCTCGTCGGTCTCGATCGCCAACCTCGACAACGGGGTGGGCTCGGGCGGCGCGGGCGGCAACCTGGGCGGCTACTCGTACACGTACTACTCGTGGAACTACTTCGGTCTGACCGGTGGCGGCGGCGGCGGCGCGGGTGCGCTCGGCATCGTCGGCTCCGGCACGGTGACCGTGAACGGCACGATCGAGGCGAAGGGCGGCAACGGCAACCCCGGTGGCGCCAGTGCCGAGGCCGTGTACATCTGGAACTGGACCAACAGCACGTACGCGCTCTCGTCGTACACGCACTCCGCCGGCGGCGGTGGTTCGGGCGGCACGGTCTTCATCGTCGGCGATACGGTCAACATCGGCCGTGTCACGACGGGCGAGGGCAGCACCGCGAACGGTGCGCGCTTCGACATGACGGGCGGCATCGGTGGCGGCTGGCGCCAGAACTACGGCGCGAACTACGACCAGTGGCAGGCGTACAACGCGCTGGGCTACAACGGCGGTGACGGCGGCTTCGGCCGACTGATCGTCAACTACAAGACCTCGCTGAACGGCGGTCGCACGCTGTTCAACCGGTGGGGCATGGAGCAGACGGTCTACCCGGACATCACCAAGCGCTGGACGAGCCTCGCCGGAACGGCCTACGCGGCGTGCCGCGGCAAGCCGGGCGGCAACGACTTCAGCTCGACCTGGTACGACCTCGGATCGATCGCCCCCGTGGTGAACTCGGTCTCGGCCGGCACCCAGTCGAACGTGGTCCTGACGCTGCAGGCCGAGGGTGCGCAGTCGCAGCCGCATGCGAATGCGCCGAACGCTGCGAACACCAGCGGTCTGAAGAACTCCGGTGCGGCGATGCTCGACGGCTGGCGCTACCTGCGCTTCGCCGGCCGCATCAGCCGTCCGAACACCAACCCGACCACTCCGGCTCCGGTCGTGGACAACGTGCAGGTCACGCACACCACGGACGGTCCGTAGCCTCGGACTGAAGCACTCGGGCCGCCCGGACGTCTCGTCCGGGCGGCTGCTGAAACGCGCGAGGGCCGCTCGGTGACGAGCGGCCCTCTTGCATTGGCGATCCGTGTCTCACTGGGGCGCGACGCACCTGCCCGCGGCCGGCGCCGCAACGTCGCAGCGCCGCGCTGGTGCACCATGGCGTCGGCGCGGCGCCCCCACGCGATGGCTTCGGCCTTCGGCCGCGCATCGCCGCGTCGAGCGCTCCTGCGCGTGCGCCATGCGGGTCGGATGACTGCGCCGGCCTCTGGCTCCGGGTGCGCGCTCTCCGCGCCGCGGGATCACGCAGGCGGATGCCGTGCTCGAACTGGCTCCCTGCGCGCGGCGCGTGTGAGCAGGGTCGCGGGCGTTGGCGAACCCGGTGCTACGCTCTCCGCGTGGGCAGACCGCGGCTGCTGACGGTCGCAGGCGTCGATCCGGCGGGGGCCGCCGGGGTCGCCGCGGACCTGAAGACATTCCAGCAGTTCGGCTGCTACGGGATGTGCGTCGTGAGTGCGCTGACCGTGCAGGACACGTGTGCGGTGCACGCCGTCCGGCCGCTGGACGCGGCATTCGTCCACGCCCAGATCGAGGCACTCGTCGGCGACTGCCCGCCGCGCGCGACGAAGACGGGCATGCTCGCGAACGCAGAGATCGCCGCGGTGGTGCGGGATGCAGCGGCACGCGGCGCGCTCGGTCCGCTGGTCGTGGACCCGGTGCTGCGTGCCACGGGCGGGGAGGCGCTCGCCGCCGACGAGCTGGTCGTGGCGCTCCGCGGCCTCGTGGCCCACGCCGCGGTCGTGACTCCGAACGCCGACGAGCTGGAGCGTCTCGCGGAGGAGCGCGTGACCGACGAGGCCGGCGCCGTGCGCGCAGCGCGACGGCTGCTCCGCACCGGGGTCGGCGCCGTCCTCGCGAAGGGGGGCCACCGGGGGGACGCAGCGTCGGCGGTCGTCGACCTGCTCGTGGAGGCGGACGGGTCCGTGCTGCGGCTCGAGCGGCCGCGCATCGCCATCGAGCGCACCCACGGAACCGGGTGCGCGCTCTCGGCGGCTCTCGCGTGTGGACTCGCGCGGGGCCTCGACGTGCGGGCGGCGAGCCGCGCCGCGGGCGACTTCGTACACCGCGGGCTTGCCGCGGCGTTCCCGGTCGGACGCGGCGGTGTGCCGATCGACCACGGCGTCTCGACCGAGGACCTGCGGTGAGCGTTCCGACCCTCGCCGTCGTGGGCACCGGCGCCGTGGCGCGGGCCGTCGCGCGGCGACACGCGGACGCCGGAGGGGCCGTCGTGGCGATCGTGTCGCGCGACCGGCGTCGTGCGGCCGCGCTCGGCGGACGCCTCGGGATGCCGGGCGTGGGAGTCGAGCTCGCCGACTGTCGCGACGCCGATGCGGTCCTCGTCGCGGTGGCGGACGCCGCCGTGCCGCTCGTCGGACGGCAGCTCGCGGTGCTCGCGGGGGCCGAGCGCACGGTGTGGCTCCACACGAGCGGCGCGCTCGCCGGATCCGACCTGCTGGCGGGCGCCGCGTTCGTCGGCTCGCTGCACCCGCTGCGCGCGTTTCCCGCGGCGACCGCCGGGCGTGGGGACGACGACGAGGACCGGCGCCTGGCCGCGCTCGTCTCCGGCACGCACTGGTTCCACGAGGGCGGCGGCGCGCGCGAGGCCGAGGGCCTGGTGTGCGCGTGGGCGGGCACGCTCCACGCGCTCGCTCCGGGAGGAAAGGCGCTCTACCACGCGGGCGCCGCGGTGCTCTCCAACCACACGGTCGCCCTGTTCGACGCCGCGACGCGGCTGTTCGCCGCAGCCGGAGTGTCACCCGCGGCGTCGCGTGAGCCGCTCTCGGTCCTGCTCGCCGGAACGGCCGCGAACCTCGCGGCGCTGGGCGCGGAGGCGGCGCTCACCGGCCCCGTCGCACGCGGCGACGCCGACACGGTCGCGCGCCACCTCGCGGCGCTCGGGCGGGCGGACCCCGGTGGCGTCGCCGCCTATCGGGCTCTGGCCGCCGCGACGCTCGAGCTCGCGTGCCGCAAGGGCTCGCTCGACGCGGCGGCGGCCGCCCGGCTGCGGGCGCTGCTCGCCGACGCGTGAGCGGCTCGGCTCAGACGCGGACCTGGGCCGCGCCCGTCCGGAGCGCATCGCGATGCTGCGCGAGGACGGGGTCGACGTGCTGCGTCAGGAACGCATCGACCTGCTCGCGGGAGCGCCCGACGAAGCGCCCGGGCTGGAGCAGCTCGTCGAGATCGCCGGCGACGTTCGCGAGCGCCGGCTCGGCCGCGAGCCGCGTGAGCAGGTCGTTGGCGGCGCCGCGCTCCTTCACGGCGCGCGCGACGTCGTGCGCGTGCCGTCGGATCACCTCGTGGAGCTCCTGGCGGTCACCCCCCGCGGCCACGCCCAGCATCAGGAGCTCCTCGGTCGCCATGAACGGCAGTTCGCGCGCCAGCTCGCGCCCCAGCGCGGCGGGGTACACCTGCAGCCCGGCGGCGACGTCCTCGTAGAGGACGAGCAGCGCATCGGTCGCGAGGAACGCCTCCGGGATCGCGATGCGGTTCCCCGCGCTGTCGTCGAGCGTGCGCTCGAGCCACTGCTCCGCGGCGGTCGGCGCGCCGTAGGAGGCGAGCGACGTCACGAGCCGTGCGAGCGACGTCAGGCGCTCCGAGCGCATGGGGTTGCGCTTGTACGCCATCGCGGACGAGCCGATCTGCGCGCGCCCGATCGGCTCCTCGACGCAGCCGAGGCCCATCAGCAGCCGGACGTCGTTCGCGAACTTCTGGCCGGACTGGGCGACGCCCGAGAGCAGCGCGAGCGCCTGCGACGCGATCTTGCGCGAGACGGTCTGCCCCGTGACGGGGTACGTCGCGTCGAAGCCCATCGCCGCGGCGATGCGCCGGTCGAGCTCCTCGACCTTCGCGTGGTCGCCGTCGAAGAGCGTGAGGAAGGACGCCTGCGTGCCCGTCGTGCCCTTCGCGCCGCGGAGCCGCAGCGAGCGGATGCGCCAGTCGCACTCCTCGACGTCGAGGAGGAGGTCCTGCATCCAGAGACAGACGCGGCGGCCGAAGGTCGTCGGCTGCGCCGGCTGGAAGTGCGTGTACGAGAGGCACGGCACGTCGCGCGTGCGCAGCGCCGTCTCGCGCAGCGCGGCCAGCGTGCGCACCAGGCGCGTGCGGACCAGCCCGAGCGCCTCGCGCTGCAGGATCAGGTCGGTGTTGTCGACCACGTACATGCTCGTGGCGCCGAGGTGGATGATCGGCGCCGCGCGCGGGCACTGCAGTCCGAAGGCGTGCACGTGCGCCATCACGTCGTGGCGCACCTCGCGCTCGCGCGCCTCGGCGACCGCGAAGTCGATGTCGTCGAGGTGCGCCTCCATCTCGGCGATCTGCTCCGCCGAGACCGGCAGACCGAGCTCGTGCTGCGCGCGCGCCAGGGCGAGCCACAGGCGGCGCCACGTCCCGAAGCGGCGCTGGTCGGAGAAGACCGCCAGCATCTCGCCGCTCGCGTAGCGCGCGGCGAGGGGGTTCTCGTACACGTCGCGTCGGCGGGCGTCGGCAGCGGACATGGCAGGTCTCCGGAGGGGGGCGTCCATTCTCGGCGCGTGGACGGGGCGGGCCAAGGTCGGCGGCGCCCGCGCGTCGGCGGCAGTACGATGCGCCCGTGATCCCGCCGAACAACATGCCGCGGACGGGCTTCGTCACGGACTACCTGCTCCAGTGGTACGTCGCGGTCTCGCTGGCGGTGCTCGCCGTGCTCTGGATCCGGCGCGCGCGCCGCCTCGGCGCGACGCCGCTGCGCCTGCTGGGCGGCAACGCCCTGCTCGTCGCGGCCCTCGGCGCGTTCGCGTTCGTCGCGGGCGAGACCTGGTTCCGCTACGGGTACGACGCGACGGACTCCTACGGGCTCACGATGACGAACTGGGCGTGGTTCGGGCGCCACTTCGAGGCCAACTCGTGGGGACTCCGCGACCGCGAGCCGCAGGTGCCGCGCCCGGGGGGCGTGCGCCGCATCGCGTTCCTCGGCGACTCGTTCGTCGCCGGCTACGGCGTCGCCGACCCCGCGGCGCGCTTCCCGGACCTCGTGCGCGCGGAGCTCGAGCGCCGCGGCGGCAGTCCCATCGACGTCTGGAACGCCGGCGGCATCGGCTGGTCCACCGGCGACGAACTCGCGTGGCTGCGCGAGGTGCAGCCGCAGGCGCGCTTCGACCACGTCGTCCTCGCCTACTGCCTGAACGACGCGGACGACCTGCTGACGCCCGCGGAGCGCTTCGACCGCCGCAGCGTGCGGCGCTCCGCGTGGTTCCAGCCGTGGCAGTCGTTCTTCGCGGACTTCCTCTGGTTCCGCCTGAACCTCGCGCGCGACACGCGCGTCGACGGCTACTACGGCTGGGTGACGCGCGCGTACGAGGACGAGGCCGTCTGGGCGCGGCAGGCCGCGCGCATCCGCGCCCTCGGCGACTACTGCCGCACACAGGGCATCCGCTTCGACGCCGTCGTGTTCCCGCTCTTCGACTCGTGGGGCGACGGCTACGCGTTCGACGCGGCCCACGACCGCGTCGTGGCGGCGTTCCAGTCCGCCGGCGCACGGGTGCTCGACCTGCGCGCGACCTACCGCGGGATCCCGGGACGCGAGCTCGTCGCGAACCGCTACGACGCCCACCCGAACCCGCGCGCGCACGAGCTGGCCGCGCGCGCGATCCTCGCGGCGTTCTTCTGAGCGCTCGGCTGCGGATCAGTCGCAGCAGATGCGGCGGCCCGGAACGTAGACGCGCACGCGGCGCTCCTCGATCCGGCCCGGCACCCAGCGCCGCACCGTCTCGCGCGGACGCACGACCACGCGGACGTACGCGCGGCGGCACGCGTCCCACGCGAGCCGCACGACGGCCGGCCGTTCCTCCACGACGTAGCGGCCCGGCACGCGCACGCTCTCGATGCGCGTCTCGTAGTGCCCCGGCTCGTACTCGCACCGCCCTTCGGCGTGGACGTACGCGACGCGGCGCACCGGGAAGCACGGTGCATCGCACGTCGTGCCGCAGTCCGCGCGGGCGACCGTTGCGGGCAGGGCGGTGAGCAGGGTGCAGGCGGCGGTCAGGGCGAGGGATCGCATGGCGGGTCTCCGGACGGCGTCGCGCGCGCCGCGCCACCCAGGTCGCACCGCCCGTGCCACGCGGCCGGAGCCCGGGCGAGCGCGGCCCCGTCCCGCTGCGGGGACACGCACCGCACGCCCGCGAGGACGCACCGCGCGCGTCAGTCGGAGTCGGGCACCGCCGCGAGCGCCGCTCCGACGACGTCGCGCAGGTCGGGCCAGCCGGCGAACGCGCTCTCGGCGAGCGCGTCGCCCGCGGCGCGGTCGTCGCGCAGGATCGCCTCGCGCAGGAGCGAGCGCGCCTCCTCGCCCTCGCCGCAGCGCGCGAGCGCGCGGGCGTACCAGAACGGGTAGGTGCTCCAGCGGTGCACGGCGCCGTTGCGGTCGCGGCGGATCTCGCTCGCGGAGTCGAGCACGCTCTTGCGGTCGAGGCGCAGAGCCTCGGCGTAGGGGCCGAGGGCGGCCGGGGGGCCGTCGATGCCCTCGGTGACCCAGCCGAGCCAGAGGTGCGCGCGCGTGTGGCCCTCGTCCACGGTGACCGCGAGCCGGAGCGCCTCGCGGGCGGCCTCGTCGCGGACGCCGAGACGCGCGCGCCCCGAGCCGTCGAGATAGGCGAGGTTGCCGTTCCCCGGATCGGGCGTGCGGAGGGCCGCGAGCCGCGCGAGCGCCGCGTCGCGCCCGGCGGAGCCGGCGTCGCGCAGCGCCTCCAGCAGTGTGAGCTTGCCGCGCTCGTCGAGGCGACGCTCCGGCGTCCGCCAGCCCTCCTCCACGTCCGCGAGCGCGATGGCCGCGCGCTGCGCCGCCACCGCCTCGTCGTAGCGCCGTTCCGCCTCGAACTCCTCGGCCAGGAAGCGCTGCATGTCGACGTCGAGCGGGGAGAGGCGCGGAGCCGTGCGCAGCACGAGCTGCGCGAGCGGAAGGGCGCTCGCGGGCCGGCGGCGTGCCGGCAGCGCGAACGCCTCCGGGTCGCGCAGGTAGCGCACGACGCCGTCGAGGTACTCCTCGGGCAGGACGGGTGCGCCCGGCTGCGCGCGCCGCTCCGCCAGCGCGTCGTGGATCAGCCGCGTGCAGCGCGGCTCCTCGAGGTGCGCGAATCCCGCGACCAGCGCCCGCAGCGCCGCCACGGCCGGCGCCGTGCGCGGGTGGAACGGGCCGTCCGCGGGCACCGAGTAGAGCGACACCGCGCGCGCGACGGCGGGGTCGAGCAGCTCCGCGACCAGCGCGCGGCCCGCCTCGTCCGTGCCGCAGCGCCCGAGCGCGACGGCGCAGCGGCGGTAGGCCTCGACACCCGGGTCGCTGCGCGACGCCGCCGCCAGCGCGGCGGGGCGCATGCGCGGGAGCAGCGCGGCGAGTGCCGGGACCGCCGGCTCGAAGCGCAGGCGTCCGAGCTGCTCGGCCGCGACCGCGAGGCGCTCGGGATCCGGGATGCTCTCGAGCAGCCCTGCGAGCAGGGGGCCCGCGCGTTCGCCGCCCGTGGCGGCCACGAGCCGCAGCGCCTCGGACGTCAGCTCGCGCGCATGGGGGGCGAGCGCGATCTCGATCAGCTTCTCCGGCGGCGGGACGCGCTTCTCGCGCGCGAGCACGGTGAGCACCGCCACGCGCTCGTCGTCGGACCAGCCCGGCGCGTCGAGCCCCTCCTCGATCCCGTGCGGCACCACGCGTGCGTCCTCGACGCGCAGCCGCTCGAGCGCGCCGCCGCGCTGGGACGGGTCCGCGACGAGCTTCTCGAAGTACGTGCGGACGGGCTCCGAACCGCCGAGCGTGGCGAGCGTCGCGAGCAGCGCGCCGCGGGTGTCCGGTTCCGACTCCTCCGCGAGGGCCGCGAGGAGCAGCGCTCCGTCCTCGTCCCGCACCGCACCGCGCAACAGCACGACGATGTTCCCGCGCAGGAGCGGGTCCTTCTCGTTCCGCAGCTCGTCGAGGAGCACGGCGCGCGCGCGCGCCGCGTCGCACGCGCGCAGCGCGGTGAGCAGCGAGCGCCGCGCGCGCCGCCTCCGGTCCGCCGTCGAGTCGGCGGAGGACGGCGTGATCGCCGCGTCGGGGTCGTTCGCCGCGGCGCGGGCCGCCGCGCTGACGCCGTCCTCCGCGGCGAGCCGGGCCGCCAGCGCGTCGGCGTCCTCGGGGCGGCCCGCGGTCGCGAGCAGCTCGGCCGCGACGCGGCGCACCGCCGCGTCGTCGTGCGCGAGGAGCTCGCGGGCGACGTCGGCCGCTCCCGCCGGGTCGCGCCGCACGAGCGCTTCGAGCGCATAGCGGCGCATCGTCTCGCCCGTCGCCGGGGCGGCCGCGAGCGCGCGCAGGGCGGGCGTGGTCGGGAGGTCGGGGCGCGCGCGCAGGAGCTCGAGCGCGGCCCAGCGCCCGGACGCGTCGTCGCCCTCCAGCGCGGCCGTCAGCCGCGCCGCGATGTCGTCGCCCCCCGAGGCCTCGATCGCGAGCAGGAGCTCGCGGCGGATGCCCTCGCCCCCGGGCGCGTCGTAGGCGCGGCGCAGGTCGGCGGCGAAGCGCTCCGCGAAGAGCAGTTGCACCTTGCGCAGTGCGAAGCGGCGCGTCGCCGGAGGCAGCACCTCCGCCTCGGGACCGACGCAGAGGTCGCGGAGCACGTCGGCGGCCGCGTCGCGCCGGACCTCGACGAGCGCCTCGACGAGCACCTCGAGCGGGCTCTCCGCGTGCTCGACGCGCCGCTGCGCGATGCGCCGCGCGACGGCCTCGATCTGCGTTGTGAGCCAGGGGATCGCGTCCGGTCCGCGGCGCGAGAGCGCCATGCGCAGCTCCGGCGCGCCGACGTCGCCGAGCTGCCGCACGACGGCGCGCGACGTCTCCTCGGCCTGCAGCTCGGCGGCGCCGCCCAGGTCGAGGAGCGCCGCACCGGCCGCCGCGGCGGCCGCCGGGTCGTCGCTCTCGACGAGGCCGCGGCGGAGCGCGGGGAGCACGAGCTCGGATCTCTCGCGATAGGCCCGCAGCGCCGCGAGCGCGAGCGCACGGTCGCCCGGCGTGGCGGAGCGGTCGTCGTACAGCTCGAGCAGCGCCGGCAGCGCGTCCGCGGCGCCGAGCGGCACACACGCCCGCAGCGCCGCGCGGCGCGTGTCGGGGTCGCTGTCGAGCAGGAGCCGCGCGAGCGCCGCCTCGCCTGCGGCGCGCGGCAGGACGCCGCGCAGGACCGCGCGCCGCAGCGCCTCCGCGGCGGCGGACCGCACGCGCCAGACCGGCTCGCGGCGCGCGTCCGCGAGATCGAGGATGCGCGGCGCGTCGTCGGGCCCGCCGATCTTGCCGAGTCCGCGCACGGCCGCCTCGCGCACGGCGAACGAGCGGTCGCCCGCCGCGCCCGCGAGCAGCGGGCCCGCGGCGTCGCACTCCATCTCGCCGACCGCCGCGACGAGCGCCGCGTTCGCGAACCACGAGCCGCGCGCGAGCGCCTCGCGCACGGCGGGGAGGGCGTCCGCGCCGGCGGCGGCGAGCAGGCGTGCGGCGTCCTGCGCGTCCTCGGGGCTCGTCGGGTCCCCGAGTGTCCGGATGGCCTCCGCGACGCCCGGCGGGGCGTCGGCGGCGAGGCTCCGCCGCGGGGACGCGAGGCTGCAGCCCAGCGCGGCGCAGCAGAGGGCGGCGGCGAGGACGGGCCGTCTCACGACCGCATCGTAACGTTCGGCGGTCGCGCGGTGTTCAGACGTGGCGCCGGAACGCCTCGGGCAGCGCGTCGAGGAGATCGGTGGCGACGAGCGCGTGCCGGCCGAGGCGCTGCGCCGCGAGGTCCCCGGCGAGTCCGTGCAGGTGCACGCCGAGGACGGCGGCGTCGAACGGCTCCATGCCCTGCGCGAGGAGCGCCGCGACGAGCCCCGTGAGCACATCGCCCGTGCCTCCGGTCGCCATGCCGGGGTTGCCCGTCGTGTTGACGCGGACGCGCCGCCCGTCCGTGACGACGGTGCCGTGCCCCTTGAGCGCGACCACGGCGCCCGTCGCCGCGGCGAGCGCGAGCGCCGCGTGCACGCGACCCTCCGCGGCGACGGAGCCGGCCGCACCGACCAGCCGGGCCGCCTCTCCGGGGTGCGGGGTCAGCACGCGCGGTCCCGCGGCGCCCGCCAGGTCGGCCGCGCGCCCCTCGAACGCGTTCAGCGCGTCGGCATCGATCACGCTCGGCGCCGTGACGCGCAGCGCGAGCTCGCGCGCGAACGCCTCCGCCTGGACGCCGCGCGTGAGTCCCGGTCCCAGCGCGACCGCGCTGCGCTCGGCGGCAAGCGCCAGCGCGGGCTCGACGGCGGCGGTGCCGAGCGCGCCGTCGTGGTCGTCGAGCGGGCGCGCCAGCTCGCAGACCAGGTGCGCCGCGACGTGCGGCGCCATCGCGCGCGGGTAGGCGAGGGTGACGAGCCCCGCGCCGCCTCGCGCCGCGGCGTGCGTCGCGAGGATCGCGGCGCCGGGGTAGAGCGCGGAGCCCGCGAGCACCAGCACGTGCCCGAACGTGCCCTTGTGGCCGTCGCACGGACGCGCCGGCAGCGGCGGCAGGTCGTCCGTGCGGACGACGTCGCTCATGCGGCGGCCGCCACCAGAGCGTCCGGCAGCTCCACGCGCACGCGGCCCGTGTCGAGTCCGCGGTGGTTGCGCACGACGGTGTCGCGGTGGGGCAGGAGCGCCTCCCACGCGGCGTCGTCGAGCACCCCGCACGCCCGCAGCAGCTCGAGCCCGACGTGACGCGCCGCCTGCGCCGAGCCGTCGAGGCACTTGACGGTCACGCCGAGACCGCGCTCCGCGACGCCGAGACACCACACGCCCTCGGCGCCGACCTTGCAGAGGACGCGCCCGCCGGTCGCGCGGATCACGTCCGTGTCCGAGCGCCCCGTGCCCCCGAGCATCTCCGGTGCCGCGCGGACGGCCGCGCCGAGGCGCTCCGCCGCCGCACGCAGCTCGCCCGCGAGCCCGCCGCCCGCGGGGTCGGCGACGGTCGCCACGAGGCGCGCCGCGGCGCCGAGCGGCACGGCGAAGACCGGCGCGCTGCAGCCGTCGATCGCGATGTGCACCTGCTCCGGCGTGACCCCCGCGGTCCTGGCCACGTTCTCCCGGTTCAGGCGCTGGAGAGGGTGCGCGGGCTCGAGGTAATCGCCGAGGCTCCAGCCCGACGCGACGCACGCCGCGAGCATCGCCGCGTGCTTCCCGGAGCAGTTGTTGTGCAGCGCGGTCGGCGCCTCGCCGGCCCGGATCAGCGCGCGCGCCGACGGCTCGTGGACGGGCGGGTGCGCGCCGCACTGCAGCGCGTCGGGCGCGAGTCCCGCGCGGCGCAGCATCTCCGCCGCCGTCGCCACGTGGAACGGCTCGCCGTTGTGCGACGCGCACGCGAGGGCGAGCTCGCGCCCGCCGTAGCCGAAGCGGTCCGCGGCACCGCTCAGCACGCACGCCAGCGCCTGCACCGGCTTCGCCGACGAGCGCAGGTAGACGAGTGCCCCGGGGTCGCCGCCCGCGCACGTCACCGCGCCGCGGCGCCAGACCGCGACGCGGACCAGGTGCTCCGACTCCTCGAGACCGCCCCGCTCGCGCACGACCCGCACCGGCTGCATGGGCGCATGTTCGCGGAGCCCGGGACGCCCCGGTCGAGAATGCGGCCCGCCGCGCCGCCCGGCCCCGCACGCCGTGCCCCTTCAGCGACCTGCCGCGGCGCGCGGACGAGGGCTACACTCCAGCGCATGGTGGAGGTCCAGCTCTCCCGAATCGTCATCCGCGAGACGAGCGACCAGCAGCGCATCTACCTGCGCGAGAAGGCCGGCTCGCGCGAGTTCCCGATCGTGATCGGGCTGCACGAGGCCGCCGCGATCGACCGCCGCGTGCGCGACAAGCCGCCGCCGCGCCCGATGACGCACGACCTGATGGCCGCGCTGGTGAAGGAGCTCGGCGCGCGCGTCGAGCGCGTGGTCATCTCGGCCCTCAAGCAGAACACGTTCTTCGCCCGCATCGACCTCGTGCCCGCCGGGGCCGACGCGCCGCGCCCCGTGGACGCCCGCCCGAGCGACGCCATCGCGCTCGCGGCGCACCTCGGCGCGCCGATCTACGTCGAGGAGGGCGTCCTCGACGACGTGCTCGCGTCGCCGTCCGACTGACGGCGCCGCCGGCGCGCTCCGAGCGCCAGACGACAAGACCCCGCGGAGGGGTGCCCGAGCGGTCGAAGGGAGCGGTTTTGAAAACCGCCGTGGAGCGATCCACCCGGGGTTCGAATCCCCGCCCCTCCGCCAGTCGCGTGAGCCGTGGCTTCCCGCCGTAGCGAGGGGTGCATCCGCACGGCTCGGTCCTCCGGGGGCGTTGCCCCCTCCGGGGCGAATCCCCGCCCCTCCGCCAGTCGCGTGAGCCGTGGCTTCCCGCCGTAGCGAGGGGTGCATCCGCACGGCTCGGTCCTCCGGGGGCGTTGCCCCCTCCGGGGCGAATCCCCGCCCCTCCGCCAGTCGCGTGAGCAGTGGCCTCACTCCGTAGCGAGAGATGCGTCCCAACGGCTCGGCGCGTGGGAAGCGGCCGTCGATGAGGCGGCGTCTGGGCGGCGCCGCCGGCGGCTCAGCGCTGCTCGGCCACCATCACGAACTTGCCGTCGTTGCGCTCCGCGAGGCCGCGCAGCAGCACGAGGTCGACGCCGTTCGTGCCGAAGCAGATGACGTGCGTGCGCACGCGCGCGTAGCGGTTCAGCGTCGTGTACCACTCGAGCAGCGTGTCGGCGTCCGTCATCTCGCCGGCGGTCGGCATGCCGTCCGTGAGGAACGTGAGCGTGTCGGGCGTGCTCTCGAAGTTCGGCGTCGAGTCGACGCTCGGTCCGAGGTCGAGGATCGCGCGCAGCGAGTCGTAGTAGTTCGTCTCGCCGAGCGCGGGCAGGCTCTGCATGAAGCCCTGCGCGGACTTCACGTTGCCCGTGCTCGCGGGCACCGGGTTCTTCGAGTACGAGCGGATGGTCGTGTTGAACGCGACGATGTTGAAGTGCGAGCGCGGGTCGAGCGTCTCGAGCGTGCGCGCGATCTCGCGCTTGCAGATCGAGATCTTGGAGCCGGGGCTCGTGTCCTTCCAGCCGAGCTTCGTGGCGCCCGCCGGGTCCGGGACGAACAGCGTCTCCATGGAGCCGGAGGTGTCGAGCACGAAGCCGATGCGGCTCGAGTAGATCTCGATGCCGTAGTACTCCTGCTGCGCGTAGCGGTCGTTCGGGTCGGGCTTCTTCTCCTCGGGCTTGCCCGTGATCTCCGGCGCGTCGGGCCGCTTCGGCAGGCCGTTCGGCGTGTTCGCCTTCTCGCGCTCCCACCAGTCGCGCCAGTTCTCCGGCTTGCGCCCGAGGTCGTCGCGCGTGATCGCCTTCAGCGCGTCGTAGATGTCGCCGCGCACGCGCCCGGACTCGATCTCCATGCGCGTGATGAGCGGCTCGACGGCCTCCATGCTGCCGATCTTCGCGAGCGTCTGGCACGCGGCGACGCGGAGCTGCCAGCGCGGGGACTCGAGGTGCCGCACGATCAGCGGCACCGACATCTCCGCCTCCTCGCCGAACATCGCGAGCGCGTCCATGGCCGCGACGCGCGCCTTCTCGGCCGAGTCCGAGACCATCGGGCGCAGCTTCGACATCGCGTCCACGTCGTGCAGCAGACCGCACGCGACGGCCGCCTCGGCGCGCGCGTACCAGTTCGAGTCCTCGAGCTGCTTGCGCAGCGACGGCAGCGCGTACTCGAGCGCCTTGCGGCCGCAGACGCGCGCCGTGTACGCGCGGCACATCGCGTCCTTGTGCGCGAGCCCGTACTGCCAGACGGCCTCGAGCACCTCCGGGTCCTGGATCTTGAGCAGCGTCACGACGACCGTCTCGCGCACGAGCTCGCTGTTCTTCGCGAGCTGGTCGATCACGGCCTCCGCCACCTTGACGTCGCCGATCGTGCCCTGGCCGCGGATCATCGCCGCGAGCTTCTGCGGGTCGGACTCGCGCTCCATCTTGCGGCGCTCGCGCACGCCGAGCGGCTCGTTGCCCTCGAAGTCGTCCTCGCGGATCGTGGGGTCGAGCGACCGGCGCTTGCCGGTCATGCGCTCCATCCAGCGCTGGTGGAAGACCTCCGGCGTGCAGTTCATGTGCTCCATGAACGCGTCGCGCGGCTCCTTCTGGCGCCGCAGGTCGGCGAGCACCTTCACGAACGGCTCGCGCCACTCCGTGAGGGCGAAGTGGAAGTAGCCCCAGGCGCGCTTGTGGTCCTCGAGCGTGAGCTGGCCGCTCGCGGTCTTGCCGAACAACTCCTCGATGGGCGTGAACTTCCCGCCGCGCGCGAGCTTGCCGCAGTCGCCCTCCCAGTCCTTGCCGCTGCCCGTGAGCGGGGTCGTCTCGTTGCCGCAGAAGGTGACCTCGTCGCGGAAGCGCTCCTGCCACTTGCAGAGCCAGTGCGCCGCGCCGACGAACATCCACGGAGGCAGAGCGCGGCTGTTCGGGTCCACGACCGTCCAGCACGAGATGAAGATGTGCCCGAGCGAGTGGCGCATCACGTAGTGCTGCGTCACGTCGCCGCTGAACTTCGCCTCGGACTGGCAGAAGCCGTTGAAGCAGAACCCGTCGGCGACGCGGCCCTTGTCCGAGCCGCCGTACAGGATGTTCGTGCGCGGGCTGCCGAAGTAGGTGGCCTGGATCGTCTGCGCGTCGCGCTCCTTCGACGGGATGTAGATCGCCGTCGGGCGCGTGATGAGCGGCGCGCTGTCGAACGCCTGGACCCACTCGCGGCGCGCGTACTCCGCGCGCTCGAGCATCAGGTGCACCCACTCGTGCGTGTCCGCCATGCGGAAGCTGCCGCCGGGCGTCTTCACCTTCATGGGGTCCACGTCGGTCACGATGTAGAAGTTCCGGTCGTACGCGACGATCAGCCCCTTCGGCTTCTTGAAGAGGCGGCTCTCCTTCTCGAGCCGGTCGAGCACCGTCGCGCGCCCCGGGTTGCCGAACACGTCGTTCGCGAGCGGGTCGGACGAGCCGTCCTCGCAGTTCGGGCACGCCGCGTGGTTCGGGTACTTGCAGCACTCCTCGGCCTTCGCGCACTCGCTGCAGGTGATGTTCCACGCGACCGAGTGGCGCTTCAGGTAGCAGTCCATGCGCGTGGACTGGAAGCACAGCGGGTTCATCCCGTCCGGGCAGGTCCCGCCGTCGTGCTGCGAGAACGTGCGGCACTTGTTGCACCAGCACGGGTCGTCGGTCGGCGCCTTCGGGTTGCGCAGGTAGTGCTGGCACGCGCCGGTGCCCGGACCGCAGAGGCACTCGCGGTCGATCGGCTCCTCGCCGTCGGCGCGGAGCCGCGCGGGACCGAGGACGAGCGCGGCGAGCGCGGCGGCGGCGAGGAGCAGGCGGGCGGTCACGTGCATCGCGACATCCTCCGCGCCCCTGCGGCGCGGTCAACGACAGTCCCCGAGCCGGACGCCTCCTGCGCGGCGGCGGCTGCCCCGGGGCCGGGGCACGGAGCGGGACCGGCCAGGGTCAGACCCCGTACCGGCGGCGGGCCGCGTCGAGGCGGCTGATCTGCGTGGAGGACGAACGCGTCGCGTGGTCCTTGCAGGTCAGCGTGCCGGGCTCGGTCGGCTTGCCGCACGGACGCCCCGCGTGGGCGTCGTAGACGGGGCACGGGATGACGTCGTCGTCGTCGTCGGGGGCCGCGCCGCGAGGTGCCTCGCGCGCGCCCTTCGGCTCGGGTTCGGATCGCGCCATGACCCGAGGATACCAGCCGGAGAGGGCGCGGGGCACGCGCGCTGCGCAGGCACGCCACCCGCGGGGCGTGCAGCGGCACGCCGCGCACGCCCGCGGCCCACCTCTGCGACGCCCCGACGCTCCCCGGGGGCGCCGCACGCCGACGCCGCCCATGGACGCTGCGCACCCGCGCCGCGCATCTTGGCGCCCGTCGGCCCCGCTGGTAGGTTGCCGACCCCGCCGGCGGAGCCTCAGCCCCCCGGCGCCGGCGCACGCGCGGAGAGATGGCTGAGTGGTCGAAAGCGCCGCATTGCTAATGCGGTGTGGGGGTCAAACCCCACCTCGGGTTCGAATCCCGATCTCTCCGCCACGACACCGCGCGTCCGCGGGGGTTAGGACGATGCCGGCCGGCCGCGCAGGCCGAGGATCGCGCGAGCCCGGAAGCGCTCGCGTGCCCGCTGGGGTGCCCTTAGGACGCGCGGGCAGGCGAGCGGACGCCGAGGAGCGGCGCGTTCCGGACTCGCGGCCGGGCGCGGACCACGCGGAACGCGTGCTGCAGACTCCAGCGCCTTCCTTGCTTCTGCGCCCGCCGGCATCTCGCGAGCAGCGCCCGATCGAGCACGAGGGCACCTGACGCACGAAGTGTCGTCGTACCCCGGCGGAGCGGGCCCTGACCTACGCGCGGGCGCGAGCGAGCAGGCGGCGGAGTTGGCGTCGATGTCCCTGATGCGGCGTGCGCTAGCAGCGACGCCGAGTCGCTGCGAGCGTACGCCGCATCAGGACTTCAGCCGCAGCCTCCGGTCCAGGCCGAAGATGACCCGGGTGTGGGCCCTTGAGTTCGTCAGAAAAAATGGGTACTTTTTCTGACGTGAAGCAGGGCAAGAAGCAGCCACAAAGCCTGGAAGATCAGATACTAAGGCGTGTCCGTGGGCTCGGGCGTGGTGCCGTGGTCACCCCTGGGCACTTTGCCAGGCTGGGGGGCCGCGCCGCGGTCGACAAGGCCCTCTCGCGCCTCGTAGCGGCCGGCAGGATGCGCCGGGTCGCGCGGGGCCTGTATGACATCCCGCGTCGAAGCAGGCGAGTCGGGGTCTCGTGGCCGTCGGTCGAGGCGGTAGTCAGGGCCGTGTCGCGACGGGATCGCGTCCGAGTGCAACCCACAGGGGCGTACGCGGCGAACCGGCTCGGTCTGACGACGCAGGTCCCGATGCGCGTGGTCTTCCTGACCGACGGTCCGGCGCATGAGATCTCGCTCGGCAAGCTGACGGTTACCTTCAAGCGCACCACGCCCCGCAACATGGCGACGGCCGGCAGGATGAGCGGGCTTGTCATCCAGGCGATGCGGTGGCTCGGCCGGACGAAAGTCGACGAGGACGTCATCAAGACCTTGCGGCGCACCTTGGACGAGAACGCGCGCCGACAGCTCGTCGCGGACGTCCAGTACGCCCCCGTGTGGATCGCAGACGTCCTGCGCCAAGTGGCTCAGGATGAGGATCGTTGATGCAGTCCTTCCTCGCGTTGCCGGCCGACGAGCAGCGGGAGGCCTACGAGGCCGCGGTCCAGGCCCTCGGCCTTCCTGCCTCCAGCATCGAGAAGGACCTCTGGGTCACGTGGACCCTGCGCGAGCTGTTCGCGTTGCCCGGGTGGGGTGCGCAGTTCACGTTCAAGGGGGGCACGTCTTTCTCGAAGTGCTGGAAGCTGATCGAACGGTTCTCGGAGGACGTGGACGTGGTCATCGACCGGGCCTTCCTCGGGTTCGGCGGCGAGGCGCTCAGCGGGAAGAAGCACAAGAAGCTGCGGGATGTGTGCCGGTCGAAGATCCGCGACTCGCTGGCGCCCGCTCTTCGAGACCGTCTCGTCGCTCGCCTTCCGAAAGGCGCGAGGTGGTCGCTCGAACTTGCGACCGTCGAGGAGGACCCGGACGAGCAGACGCTGAAGTTCGAGTACCCGACCGTCTTCCTGGGACCTGCCGCTACGTCGCGCCCGTAGTCAAGATCGAGCTCGGCGCGCGATCTGACATCGAACCCCAGGACTCGCCGCACATCCGGCCGATGATCGCGGACGCGCTGCCGGATCTTCTCACCGACTGCGACGTCGCGGTCAGGTCGGTCGCCGCGAGGCGCACGTTCTGGGAGAAGGCGATGCTCCTGCACGAGGAGACCTACCGCCCTGCCGACAAGCGTCGCAAGGCGCGTCTCTCCCGGCACTACTACGATCTTCACCGGCTGATCGAGCACGGCGTCGCCGCCGAAGCTCTCGCCGACGGGGGACTCCTCGAACGGGTTGTCGCGCACCGCCGCGAGTTCTTCGCCCAGAGCTGGGTGGACTACGAAACGATGCGGAGGGGACGCCTGCGCCTCGCTCCGCTGCCGAACCAGGAGGCCGACTGGCGGAGCGACTACGAAGCGATGAAGGATGAGATGTTCTTCGGGGAGCCGCCCTCGTTCGACGCCGTGCTCGACACCGTCCGAACCTTCGAGAACGTCGTCAACAACGCATGAGCAGCGAACGGTGACGAGCTCCAGTTGCCGATGCTCACGCGGCCGCCTCGGATGTCGCGCCGCCCGCGCACCCCCCGCCACGAGCTCGTCGTCGTGCCCGGAGAAGCTCTGGGCGGTGGCACGGCGGAAGCTGACCCAGCTCAACCGCGTTCGAGACCGCCGGGAGCTGGCGGTCCCGCCGGGGAATCGGCTGGAGGCGCTTCGCGGCGACCGCGCCGGACAGCACAGCATCCGGATCAACGACCAGTACCGGGTGTGCTTCGTCGGGGAGAACGGCCATGCAGACCAAGTCGAGATCGCGGACTGCCACTGACCGCGGACCGGCCGGGCGACGGGCGTCCGGGCGGCGTCCGCCGCGCGCGGTTCCTCCCACGCATCCGGGGGAGGTGCTCCTCGAGGAGTTCCTGAAGCCCCTCGGCGTGTCGCAGTCGGCGTTCGCAGTGCGGATGGGCGTGTCGTTCCCGCGGCTGAACGAGATCGTCCGCGGCCGGCGCGGCGTCACGACCGACACGGCGCTGCGCCTCGCCCGAACGACGGGGATGAGCGCCGAGCTCTGGCTCGGGCTCCAGCAGGACTGGGATCTCTGGCACGCGCGCCGCTCCCCCGTCGCAGCGGAGATCGAACGGCTGGAGCCGCTCGTCCGCGCGGACTGACGCTCGCAATGAGAACCGAGCGCGGTCGGCGTTCACGAGCGCGTACGGGTTCTGCATCCGGGTCGTGGCCCCTCGGTCCCGATCGCGGCGGTGGGCGCCTGCCGGGGTGCCGGCGCGACGGAACACGTCGTTCGCGAGACGCCGGAACACGCGCGAGACGACACGCCACGACGCCGTGGGGCGGCCTGTTGAAGCGGTGTGGGCGTGCTGCCCCGCCGCGGCTTCGAACGCCGATCTCGCCGCCACGCGCGTCGTCGTCTTCCCGCGTCCGCGGTTCGCATGACGTCGCGCCTCCCCTGACGCGGGCGGGAAGGCGCCGCGCGCGGCTGAACGACGACGCGGCCACCCGGAACCCGCCCCACCAACCCGCTCCGCGCTCCGGCCTGCGGCCGTCACGCCGTAGACTGTCGGCCGGATCGGGGCGACGCCTGCCGCGCGCCCGCGCACCTCGGAGACGTCACGTGAAGCTCGCTCCCGCCGCCCTCGCGCTCGCCCTCTTCGTCGCCCCTCTCGCCGCCGGCTGCCAGTCGGCCTACTACGAGGCGATGGAGGTGTTCGGGAAGGAGAAGCGCGACCTCCTGCGCTCCGAACTGAACGGCATGGTGACGGACCAGAAGGAGGCCGAGCACGCGTTCACCGACGCGCTGACGCGCGTGAAGGCGCTGACGCACTTCGACGGGGGCGACCTCGAGCGCGAGTACGAGAAGCTGAAGGACGCGTCGGGCGACGCGCAGTCGTCGGTCGCGGACATCGACTCGCGCATGAACGAGATCGAGACGGTCGGCTCCGACCTCTTCGCCGAGTGGGAGGAGGAGATCGCGCAGATCCAGTCGCCCAACATGCGCGACGCGAGCCGGCAGAAGCTGCGCGAGACGCGCGCGCGCTTCGACACCATGCGCGGACAGCTCCGCGAGACGCGCCGCTCGATGGACCCCGTCCTCGCGCTGCTGAACGACCACGTGCTGTTCCTCAAGCACAACCTGAACGCCGCCGCGATCGGCTCGCTCGGCGAGGCGATGGGGGACATCGAGGACGGCATCGAGGACCTGAAGGGGCGCATCCAGGAATCGATCCGCGAGGCGCAGCGCTTCCTCGCGGCGATGCAGTAGCAGCGTGACGCCTCGCGTCGTCGTGGGGGCGCGCGCGGCATGAGCGCGGCGTTCCGGCCCGAGCCGGTGCGGCCCGCGGTCCTGCCCGACGGCCTCGCCGCCCTGTACGCGGAGTTCCTCCGCGAGCGCTTCCCGAAGGCGACGCCGCGCCGCATCGACGCGGCCGTCGCCGAGCTCTCGGAGGCGTTCACGGCGTCGCGCGCGGATCTCGCCGGCTCCTACCTGAACCGGCCGCCCGTGCGCAGCGCGTACCTCGCGCACTTCCATCCGCTGCAGACGCTGCGCGCCGGCGTGGCGCTCTCCGAGGTCCACGCCCGCGCCGCGGCGCGCGGACTCTGGCCGCGTCCGACGGACACGCTGCGCGTCGCCGACCTGGGCGCCGGTCTCGGCGCGCTCTCGCAGGCGCTGCTCGCGCTCGGCCCGGAGGCGACGGGCGCAGGCGCGCTGGAACTGGTGCTCGTCGATCACCAGCGCTCGGCGCTCGCCGACGCCCGCGAGCTGACGCTGCGCGCCGCCGCACTCCTACGCCCGGGGGCGCCCGCGCCGCGGGTGCGCGTCGCGGACGCGCGGCTCTCGGACTGGCTGGCGCGCGCGCGCCGCGAGCGCTGGAGCTACGACCTCGTGCTCGCGGGCGCGGTGCTGAACGAGCAGCACGGCGACTGGGAGCCGCTCCTCGCGGGCGTGCTCGAGATCCTCGCTCCCGGCGGCGTCGCGGTGCTCGTCGAGCCCGTGCTCGACGAGGTCGTGCGCAAGCTGATGGCGCTGCGCGAGGCGGCGCTCCACGCCACGACCACCATCGCGCCGTGCACGCACGACGGCGCGTGCCCGCTGCTCGCGCTCCGCCGCGACTGGTGCTTCACGTCGCGACCCGCGCGCCTGCCGCCCGACATCGCGCGCCGCGCGCGCCTGCTCGGGCACCAGACCGACAGCGTGCACGTTGCGCTGTGGGCCTTCGCCGCGCGCGACACGCTGCTGCCCGGCGTGCTCGGCCACGGCGCGACCTCACACGGCGCGCGGGCGCGCGTCGTCAGCGACCCGATGGACGGCGAGCACGTGCTCTGCTCGGCCGACGGACGCACGCGCACCGCCGCCATCGCAGGCGCAGCGCGCGGGTCGCTCGTCAGCGTTTCCTCGGCCTGACGTTCTCGACCTCCGCGAGGTCGAGCGTCTGCGAGATCTTCGTCACGCGCAGCTCGAGCGCCTGCTGCTGACGGTCGCCGGCCGCGGACTCGAACCGCACCGTCCAGATGCCGAAGGCGACGCCGTCGATGCGCGCCTCCCGCCTGTCCGCCGGCAGCTCGACCTCGAAGCGCGGCGCCGGCGACGGCGTGAACGCGATCGGCAGCGCGGCGCCGCGCTCCGCGAGCGGCTGCGTCTGCTCGAAGACGAGCCGCCGACCGCGGCGGACTCGCGAGCCGTCCAACTGCAGCGTGCACTCGGTGCGTGCGAGCTTCACCGTCAGCTCCGCGTCGGGTTCGCGCCGCGGACTCCACTGTGCGGCTCCGACGATGGCACCGCGGGGCCCGAGGACCGCACACGCGAAGTCGAGCGCATCCGGCGGCTCGTGCTCGTCGGTCAGCGGCGGGACGCAGAGCCACGTGCCGTCGTAGGTGCGGCCCTCGCGCCACGCGCTCTGCGCGACGCGCGCTCCGAGCGCCTCGTCGCCCGCGCTCGACGCGCACGTCACGTGCAGCGCTGCCTGCTCGCTCGCGGTCTGGATGCGCACGAGCGCGAACGCGCGTCGCACCAGCGCGATGTCGTCGAGGTGCGTCCTCGCCGCCCCCGCGTCGTCGCCGACGTCCACGGCGACCCGGCGGGGGAGGAGCAGGCCCGGGGGCGGCGTGACGTCGAACTCGAGCACGCCCTCCTCCGGCTCCCGATACGGCAGACGGAACGCGCCGGCGCCGTCGCTGACACACTCGCCCGCTGCGCTGCGCAGGACGGCGCGCGCGACCGGTGCGCCGCGCGAATCGACGACGCGCCCGAGCGCCCACGCGACGCCGCCGTGGCGGCGTTCGCCGGGCGGCGTCCGCGGCGCGGCTGCGTCGCCGCCGTCGTCCGCCTCGTCGCGCAGCATCACGAGCACCGCCGAGCCGGAACCGACGCGCACACGCGCGAGACCGCCCCGCTCGGGCCCCGCCTGGCGCATCCTCGGGACGCGCGCGACCAGCACGACGTCGATGCCCTCGGGCAGGCCGCCGAACTCGAACCGGCCGTTCTCGTCGCTCAGGGCGGCCCGGCGGGCGGGCAGCGCGCGGACGCGCACGCCGGAGAGCGGCGCGCCGGCCTCGTCGACGACACGTCCGCGCACGGTCCCCGTGGGCGCGCGGCCGAGCCGCACGACGAGCGGCGCCGCGCCTCCGCCGCCCCACTCCACCACCGTCGCCGTGTGACCGGCGGCGACGGCGCGGAGCCGCAGCGGCGGCTCCGGCGGCCCCTCCAGCTCGAACTCGCCCCGCTCCGTGGTCGCGATCTCGGCGACACGCACGCCGTCGCGCGTCTCGATCACCACGCGCGCGCCGCCCAGCGCGACCTCGTCCCAGTCGACGACGACCCCGCGCAGCGGCGGCACGGCGACGAGCGTGAGGTCCAGCCGGTCGGTGTAGCGGTCGCGCACGACGCTCTCGCCCGCCGCGCGGAGACGACCCGCGTCGGTCTCCGCAACGACCCGGAAGCGCAGCTCGGGCGCGAGCGCGTTCGCCTCGGCGCGACCGGTCGCGTCGGTCAGGAGCGTGACGGCGGGGACACCCGGAGCCGTGAGCACCACGCCCGCCGACACGGCCGGCTCGCCGTTCGGCAGCCGCACGTGCACCTCGACGCCGCCGCCGTCGAAGACGTCGCGCTCGACGCGCAGGTCCGGGCCCTGAGAGAGCACCAGCGTCTCCTCGGGCAGTACGGCGTACTCGCCGCCGCCGAGCTGCAGCCGGAACTCGCCGAGCTCGTCCACGGCGAGCGTCGCCTCGCCGCCCTGGTCGGTCTCGGCGCGCACCTCCTGCCCGGACGGACCGCGCAGGAGCACGGGCACCCGCGCCGCGCCGCGCTCCCACGGCATGCGCCGCAGTCGCACGACCACGCTCGGCGCGGGCCACATGGCGACGTCGCGTCGCACGGCGATGCCGCGCGACGGGCGCACGTCGCAGCACACGCCCCCGAGACAGCCCGCGGCGGAGAGGCGCAGCGCGAGCGGCGTGTCCTCCGGGAGCCCCTCGAACGAGTAGCGCCCCGCGTGGTCGGTCGACGCCTCCGCGACGTGCTCGCCCGTCGCGTGGAGGACGACGACGCGGGCGCCCGCGAGCGGCTCGTCGCCGAGCGCGCCGCGCGTGACCGTGCCGAAGACGCGGCCCGCGTCCGCGAGGATCGGCGCCGGCGGGGGCAGGTCCGCGAGGGCGTCGGCTCCGGGCTGCGCGTCCGCCGGGTGCCGCGCAGGCTCGACCGCGGGCGCGTCCTTCTGCGGCGGCGCCGCGACCGGCACGCGCGGCCCCGCAGGCGGCGCGACGGCGGGGTCCGACAGGACCACGACGGCGCCGATCCCGAGGATCAGGCACGCGCAGAGCGCGAGTCCGAGCGCGATGCCGCGCTGCGAGGGCGTCACGAGATCACCGACGCCGTTGGACGACGGAAGTCGCGGCGTCGTGCGCCGGCGGCCGGCGCCGCCGGACCTGCGTCACGCCCCGCGCGCCGGGGTACGATCCCGCGCATGCAGCCGAACTCCTCCTGCGGCGGGAGCGCCGTCGTCCTCGACCGCGAGCGCGCGCTCGACCGCGCCCGCGACCTGTGTGCGTTCATCGACGCGTCGCCGATGCCGCAGCACGCCGTGCTCGAGGCGGTGCGCCGCCTCGACGCCGCGGGATTCTCGCCGCTCGACGAGGGCGAGGCGTGGCATCTCGAACCGGGCGCCGGCTACTACGTCGTCCGCGCCGGGACGACGCTCGTCGCGTTCCGCGTCGGCTCCGCCGCCCCCGAGGCGGCCGGGCTGCGCCTCGTCGGTGCGCACACGGACTCGCCGAACCTGCGCCTCAAGCCGCGCGCGTCGGTGGTCTCCGAGGGCTACCGGCGGCTCGCGGTCGAGGTGTACGGCGGCGCGCTCCTCGCGACGTGGGCCGACCGCGACCTCGGGCTCGCGGGGCGGCTCGTCGTGCGCGCCGACGGCGGCGCGCTGCGCTCCGTGCCGGTGTGCATCCGGCGCCCGGTCGCGCGCGTCCCGAACCTCGCGATCCACCTCAACCGCAACGTCAACGACGAAGGGCTCAAGCTCGACAAGCAGCGCCACCTGCCGCCGGTCGTCGGCCTCGCGTCCGACGATCCGCTGTGCGACTGGGACGTGCGGCGCGTGCTCGCGCGCGAGGCGGGCGTCGAGGCCGACGCGATCGTCGACTACGACGTCGGGCTCTTCGACGTCCAGCCGTCGGCGATCGGCGGGCTCGACGGCGAGTTCGTGTTCGCGGCGCGGCTCGACAACCTCGGCTCGTCGCACGCCGCGCTGACGGCGCTCGTGGACGTCGCGTCGGAGGCCGCGCCTGCGCACACGGCGGTCGCGATCCTCTACGACCACGAGGAGTGCGGCAGCGGCAGCGCGCAGGGCGCCGACGGTCCGCTGCTGCTCGACGTCGCGCAGCGCGTCGCGACCGGGCACCCCGACGCGTCCGGCTGCGGGCCGGAGCCGGTCGCGCGGGCGCTCGCCCGCTCGTTCCTGATCAGCGCCGACATGGCGCACGCCGTGCACCCGAACATGCCGGAGGTCCACGAGCCGGGGCACCGCCCGCGCCTGAACCGCGGCCCCGTCGTCAAGCGCAACGAGAACCAGCGCTACGCGACCGACGGCGTCACGGCGGCGCGCTTCACCGAGCTGTGCCGCGCGGCCGGGTTCGCGCCGCAGGCGTTCGTGACGCGCAGCGACCTGCCGTGCGGCACGACGATCGGTCCCATCAGCGCGGCCCGCGCGGGGATCGCGACCGTGGACGTCGGCAACCCGATGTTGTCGATGCACTCGATCCGCGAGATGGCGGGCACCTTCGACCACGACCTGATGATCGAGGCGCTCGTGCGCCACTACCGGTGACCCCGCTCCGGCGCCGCCTGCTCGCCCTCGGCGCCGGCACGGTCGTCGCGCTCGGCGCGGCCGAGGCGCTGCTGCGCGTCACCGGCTTCGGCTGGTACGAGCCGCGCATCGACAGCTACGGGTTCGTGAAGCTCGACGAGGACCCCGCGCGGCTGCACTGGGGCTTCGATCCGAAGATCACGTCGTGGCACCAGTGGGACGGCGACCCGTACGGCGCCCTGCCGCCCGGCGCGCGCATCGACTACGACGACGTCCAGCCGGACGGCCTGCGCGGGCCGCCGCTCGTCCCGGACGGCCGGCCGCGCGTGCTGTTCGTCGGCGACTCGTTCACGTTCGGCGAGGGCGTCCGGGCGGAGCAGACGTTCGTCGCGGGCGCGCAGCGCGCGCTCGCGCTGGGCGGACGCAACGCCGTCGCGGTCAACGCGGGGGTGCCGGGCTACGGCACCTTCGAGGAGTCGCTGCTCCTGCCGGCGCTCGTCGGGCACGTGCAGCCGCAGGCGGTCGTGGTCGTCTTCGTGCCGAACGACCCGATCCACGTCAGCGAATCGAAGGAGCAGGAGGGCGACCTGCTGCGCGGCGGCGGGCGTGCCGGCGCGCCGCGCCTCTACGAGCTCGCGCGGCTCGCCCTCGGCGCGCGGGCGCGCACGCGCGCCGTCGAGGACTGGTACCTCGACCACTACGTCGGCGCGCGGGCGGACGCGTGGCGGCGCAGCGCCGGGGAGCTCGTCGCGATGCGCGACGTCGCGCGCGCGCGCGGCGCGGCGTTCGGCGTCGCCTACTTCCCGCTGCTGCACGATCTCGCGGGCTCGCGGCTCGCGCGCATCGAGGAGCTCGTCGCGGGCGCCTGCGCGCAGGCGGACATCCCGTTCGTGGACCTGACTCCGCAGCTGCGCGGGACGCCGGAGCGCCAGCTCTGGCTGCATCCCGTGGACCATCACCCGAACGCCCGGGCGCACGCGCTGGTCGCGCCGGAGCTCGCGCGGTTCGCGCGCACCCTGCTCGACAGCCGCTGACACGGCCCCCGCGCGGGCTGCCGGGTGGCGCGCCGGCGCCGCCGTTCGTAGACTCGGCCCCGATGCAACGTCGCCTCCGCAGCGTCCTCGCGCCCGCCACCGCGCTCCTCGCCCTTGCGCTGGTTCCCTTGGCGCCGGGCGCCTCCGCGCTCGCCGCTCCGGACACGACCGCCCTCGACGACCCGTCCGGATTCCTGCGCATCGACGCCCCCGGCAAGTGGCGCTCGACCGACGCCGCCGAGGGCATCACGGCCGTCGGGTTCCTCGGCCCGAAGCGCGCCGAGCTGTTCGCGAGCGTCTACGCCGACGTGACCGAGGCGGCGGCGGCGGCGCAGCGCTGGCGCGAGACGCGCACCGCGGCGGGAGGCGCGCCGACGTTCGTCGACGACCCCGCCGACCCGCTGCGCTGCCTCGCCGTCTCGTCGTCCGCGGGGACGGTCGACTACGTGCGCGCGCTGTCCGGCCGCGGGCGCACGGCGGTCGTCTGGGTGCGTCTGAACGGGGCGCCGGGCGTGGCCGATGCCGACGCCCGCGCCGTCCTCGACGCGGCGCACTTCCGCGAGCCGGAGAAGCCGAAGGAGACGCCGCCCGGCGGCGGCGAGAAGCCGAAGCCCGCGGGCCTCGTCGAGAGGGACCCCGCGTTCCGCTTCGAGTTCGCGCTGCCCGCCGGGTTCGCGCTCCGCAAGGACGTCACGGCCGACGCGCGGCGCGCGATCAGCGCGGTCGGTCCCGTCGCCACGGACACCGAGGCGTACCTCGACGTCTACCTGCTCGACGCCTTCCTGCGCGTGGACGCCGCGCGGGTCTGGTGGGTGGAGTCCGAGCGCCGCGGCTGGCAGGCGGGCGTGCGCATCCGCGACGTGGCCGAGGGGTCGACGTCGTTCGCCGTCGAGGTGAACGGCGAGACGTGGACGCGCACCGTGCGCATCGTCGAGACGAACGGCGGGATCGTCGGCGTCAAGCTGGACGCCAACTCGCAGGTGGGGAACGCGGCCGAGGCGACGGTCCAGGCCGTCATCGACGGCATCACGGTCCGCAAGGAGCGCGCGGCGGTGCCGGTGCCGCCGCCCGGCATGAAGAGCGTGGTCGGACCGAAGGTCGTCGTGCAGACCGACGCGGGCGACGAGGTCGTGAAGGCGTTCGAGCAGGAGGCGGACGTCGTGGAGGAGCACGTCTCCGCGCTGGTGCAGCTCCAGCCGCTGCCCGGGCGACCCGCGGTCGTGCGCGTCTACGCGGACGCGACGGCGCTCGAGAACGCGCTCCGCCCGCTCGGCGTCGCCGACGGACGCGCGGCGTACTGGTGGATCGCCGAGGGCGCGGTGCTGACGCATGCCGGCGCGCCGTCCGTGCCGGAGAGCGCGGCGACGCTGCGCGCGGAGCTCGCGCGCTCGGCGCTGCAGCGGCGCTTCGGCTTCCGGCCGGCGTGGTGGCTCGAGAGCGGCATCGCGGACGTCGTCGCCACGTCCGCGCTGGAGAAGGGGCGCGTGGACGTGCCGCACCCCGAGCGCCTGCAGTCCGCACGCGACGCGGCGACCGGCAGCGTCGACTTCGAGGGCATCCGCTGGTGGACCGAGGCGGAGTCGGCGTCGCGCTCGGAGCGCGTGGCGCAGGCGTGGGCGTTCGTCTACTTCCTCGAGTTCGGCGGCCCCGCCGGCAAGAAGTGGGAGGCGTCGTTCCGCGAGTACGTGCGCCGGCTGCAGGCGACGGGCGACCCCGAGGAGGCGGGCAAGGCGTTCGACTTCGCGCGCGACTCCGAGCTCGTGGACGACTGGAAGAAGTGGCTCCACAAGCTGTGACGACGCGCCCGCCCCGGACGGCGCGGCGCGCAGTGGTAGAGTTCAGCCGATGCGCCGCCGTGCCCGCCTCGTCGTCGCGCTGACGGCGCTCGCGATCCTCGCCGCCGCCCTGCTGCGCGACGCGCGCGACGCCGCGCTGCGCGACGCGGCCGGCGGCCGCGGTGGGCGCGCTGCGGGCACGCGGCGCCACATCGCGGAGCCGCCGCGCGTGCCGCCCGGCGCCGGCACGGTCGAGCTCGCGACCGCGCCGGGCGCGGCACCGCGCGCTGCGCGCGTCGGGACCGGTCGCGTGCGTCTCCTGACCGCGCTGCCTGCGCGCGACGGCGACCCCGCGCAGATCGCGCGCGACCTGCTCGCCGAGTACGGCTCCGCGCTCGGACTCGACGCGCTCCCCGGCCGTCTCGCGCTCCGTCGCGAGTTCGACAGCGTGCTCGGCCACCACGTGCGCTTCGTGCAGACGCTCGGCGGCGTGCGCGTGCTCGGGAGCGAGGTCTCCGCGCACGTCGGCGCGGATGGCCGTCCGCTCCTCGTGCGCGCGGACGTCCACCCGCTGCGCGGTCTCGCGGACGACCCCGCGGCCGTCGTCCCGCAGCTCGGCCCCGACGCCGCGCGGGCCGCGGCTGCCGCGTTCGTGCGCGACGACGACGAGGACGACGACGCCGACACGCTGCGCGCCGACGTGCGCGAGCCCGAGCTCGTGATCGTCCCCGACGGCCGCGACGCGGCACTCGCGTGGAGCGTCGTCGTGCGCACCGACGACGAGTCGCTGCGCGTGCTCGTGGACGCGCGCGACGGCTCGGTGCTGCGCGCCGACGACGGGCGCGTGGGTGTCGACGGGCGCGGCACCGTCTTCCAGCCGAACCCGGTGCACAGCCGCGGCGACGGCTCGCTGCGCGACCAGAACGACCAGGAGTCGCCCGCCGTTGCCGCCGCGCGCGTCGACGTGACGCTCGCGCGCCTCGACGGGACGGGCTTCCTGCGCGGGCAGTGGGCGGACCTCACGCGCTCGCCCGTCTCGACGTTCCAGGCGAACCTCGACTGGAGCTACCTCACGCGCACGCACCAGGCCTTCGAGCAGGTCATGTGCTACTACCACATCGATCGCGTGCAGGACCGGCTGCAGACGCTCGGCATCACGAACGTCAACGCGAACGCGCAGCACGTGAACGCCCACGCGCGCACCGACGACCAGTCGAACTACGACATCTTCGACGACATCCTCGAGTTCGGGGACGGCGGCGTGGACGACGCCGAGGACGGCGACGTGGTGGTGCACGAGTACGGCCACGCGCTGCAGTTCGACCAGGTGGAGGACTTCGGCGCGACGGGCGAGGGCGGCGCGATGGGCGAGGGCTTCGCCGACTTCCTCGCCGTCGTGATGCACGAGTCCGGTCGCCCGACCTGGGACGTGCTCTTCGCGTCGTGGGACGCCACCGCGCTCACGAGCCGCTCGCCGCCGTACCTGCGGCGCGTGGACCGCGACAAGCGCTACCCCGACGACTACGTGCGCGAGGTCCACGACGACGGCGAGATCTGGTCGCGCTTCCTCTACGACCTGCGCCTGCTGATCGGCGCGGACGACGCGCTGCGCGTCGTCGTCGCGTCGCACTTCCTGCTCGGCCCGAACGCGCGCTTCCGCGAGGGCGTCGACGCGCTGCTCGTCGCGAACGTGCAACTGCGCGAGGGCCGCGACGACGCGTCGATCCGGGCGCTGCTCGACGCGCGCGGGCTGCCGTACACCCTGCCCGACGCGCCCCTGCCGCCCGAGGAGGCGTCCGAGGACAACGACACGCTCGAGACCGCGGCGCCGCTCACGGTAGGCACGTACGCGCGCTACCTGCTCGCCGACGACGACTGGTTCCGGATCGACGTCCCGCCGTTCCGGCGCGTCGTCGTGAGCGCGGCGTTCGACCCCGAGGGCACCGATCTCGACCTCGACCTCGTCGATGCCGAGGGGCGGCGCATCCACGTCTCGCACGGCACGGGCGGCGTCGAGGAGGTCGAGGGCGCGGCCGGTCCCGAGGGCGCCGTCGTGTACGCGCGCTGCAGCCTGGCCGAGAGCGCGCCGCCCGGCGCCTACGACCTGACCGTCGCCGACCTCGACCTCGAGGTGCTCGGGCCCCGGCAGACGCTCGTGCGGCGGCTGCAGCCCGGCACGCGCGCCGTGTTCCGCGTGGCGGTCGACCCCGGGAAGGTGGACGAGGGCGCGGCGCTGCTCCTGCGCAGCAGCCGGGTGGGGAAGAAGGCGCGCACGGACCTGCGGCTCTTCGACCCCGACGCGCGCGAGGTGGTCGGCTTCGACGGCGCGCGCAAGGGCGGCGGCGGGCGCGCGACGGCGGTCGTGGACCGCTCCGGCGACTGGATCGGCGAGCTGGTCCCGCGCGAGGGCGCGGCGGGCCGCTACAAGCTGCGCGTCCGCCTGCGCTGAGCTCCGCCGCGCCGCGCGCGGTCCGACGGCCCCGGTCGCGTCCGACGGGGACCGCCCGCCGGCCTGCTATAGTCTCGGCACGTCCGCGACACGCGAACTGCGGCGGACGCGAGGAGGTCGCGCATGACGAGGATGAACTGGCGGGCCGGTGCCCTGGTGGCGTTCGCGCTGCTCGGCGGCGCGTGGCTCGTCGCCGAGTCGGTCCGGGCCGACGAGCCCGCCGCGAGCGACGCGGCCGAGGCGAAGGACTGGACCGAGCACATGGGCAAGCTCCCGTTCGTCGTCGGCCGCGAGGCGGGCGAGGCGGAAGCCGAGTTCACGGGCCGGCCGCCCATGTACTTCTTCACCACGACGTGGTGAGGGTACTGCAAGAAGTTGGCCGGTTCGGCCTTCACCAACGAGGACGTCATCGCCGCGGTCACGGACCGGTTCACGCCGGTGCTCATCGACGCGGACGTCGACAAGAAGACCCCCGGGCAGTACGGCGCGAGCGGCTGGCCGACGGTGGTGTTCACCAACCGCAAGGGCGAGGCGCTGAAGAAGTCCGTCGGCGCCGTGCCCGTCGAGCAGTTCCTCGCCACGGCGCAGGCCGCGGGCAAGGACGCCGGCAAGCCGAAGCCGTCGAAGGACTACAAGGCGCTCGTCACGGCGCAGGAAGAGCTCGACGCGGCGCTGGAGAAGAAGGCGCCCGCGAAGGCGATCGCCGCGATCGAGAAGATCGAGAAGGTCGGCCGCAAGGGACGCATCCTCGACGCGGCGCTCGCGGCGAAGGAGAAGCTCGTGGCGGAGGGCAAGGCCGCGGTCGAGACCGCGGTGACCGAGTCCGACGCCGATCCCGCGAAGGCGCTGAAGGACCTGAAGGCGCTGCTGCGGGAGTACAAGGGCCTCTCGGACGTGGAGGACGCCGCGAAGGCGGCGATCCCGGACGTCGAGAAGAAGCTCCCGACCGACGACAAGTAGTCGCGGACGTGAACCCGTGCGGCGGCCGCGCCTCGGCGCGGCCGCCGCTGCGATTCCGGGGCGAGCTCGGCCTTCACCCGAGGCTCGCGCACGTCGTGACGACCACTTCGGCGCAACCGAGGCTCGGCCTGCGCGCGGCGAGCGCGGTGCGCGCACCGGGCAGCCTCCTGAGCGAGGACGGAGCGTCGCAGGCCAGGCGCCGAGGCGAACGCAGAGCGGAGGCCGACGCCGAACCGGAGGGGAGGCAGCGCGGCACGCGGCGCTCTGCACCGCTCAGGTGCGTGCGTCGTCGTGAGAAGGTCGGGCCAGGCGTCAGGACTCGAACAGCAGCGGCTGCGACGCCGCGCGGCGTGCCACGCGCGCCGTGGACCAGCGCTCGGAGTCGGTCCCGCGCACCTCGTGGCCCTCGAGTGCGAGCAGCGCGCGCTTGTGCGCGAGTCCGCCGCTGAACCCGCCGAGCCGCGCGCCCGCCGCGACGACCCGGTGGCACGGCACCACGATCGGGACGGGGTTCGAGCCGACGGCGCGCCCGACGGCGCGCGCGGCGCCCGGCATCCCCGCGCGGCGCGCGAGCTCGCCGTACGTGACGAGCTCGCCGAAGGGCACGTCGCAGAGTGCGCGCAGCACACGCTCGGTGCCGGGCGCGACGAGCGCGAGGTCGAGGGGCACGTCGAAGCTGCGGAGCGTGCCCGCGAAGTAGGCGACGAGCTGCTCCGCGAGGGCGTGCGTGCCCGTCCGCGTGGGGCCGCCGGCCGCGAGGCGCGTGAGCGCGGAGGCGACGTGTGCGTCGTCGTCGCGGCCGCGCGGCAGGGCGAGCAGCGCGACGCCGCGTCCGGTCGCGGCGCCGCGCAGGACGCCGAGCGGCGAGGGCACGTCGAAGCGCAGCAGTCCCGCCGCAGCGCTCACTCGATCCTCCGGTGCGCGTAGGGCTCCTCGAGCATCAGCGCGCCGAGCGCCGTGGCGAAGACGCGTCCGCCCGTCTGGCGCTCGTAGGTGCCGAGCGGCTCCCACGAGCCGCGCGCGCAGCCGCTCGTCTCCTGGTGGCCGCCGAGCGCCGTCTTCAGCTTGCCGTACCACGCGCTCCACATGGAGCCGCCCTCCTGCGCGCTCGCGAGCGTCCCGTACCACCACTGGTACATGGAGAGGTTGCCGGTCTGCACCCGCACCTTCCGGCCGTCGATCGTCACCTCGCGGAACGAGATCTTCCACACCGGCTTCTGCTTCGCGACGAGGTCGAGCGTGCGGCGGTGCCCGGCGCCCTCGAGCCCGACCCGCAGGAGTTCGCGGATGGCCGCCGCGTCGTGCGCGTTGGAGCTCGTCGGCGTGTAGCCGTAGTCGCGCCCGTTCACGAGATACGCGACGCGCCCCTTCTCGTCGCACTCGAGCGTCGCGAGCCAGCGCTCGACGCCCGGCGCGAGGTCGTCGGGGAGCCGCGCGCCGGCGTCGCGCGCCGTGACGAGCGCCGTCACGCACAGCGCGCTGTACGGCACGTCGGAGCCGGGGCGCCACGGCGCCGCGTAGCCCCACGCGCCGTCCTCCTGCCGCTTCGCGAGCAGCGCGCGGACGCCCGCGTCGACGTCGTCGCGGAAGCGTCCGCGGCGCTCGAGCGCCTCGGCCTCGGCGAAGCACTGCGTCGCGAGCGGCAGCGCCCACGTGTCGCCGCCGGAGCCGCGCAGCGACTCGAGCGCCGCGGCGACGAGTGCGCCGTACGGGTCGCCCTCGGCGCCCGGCAGGTGGCCGTCGCCGAGGAACGCGAGCGTCGCGACGGCGGTGATCGCGGCGTCGAACGGGCATGGGATCTCCTCGCCGTGCTGGCCCTTGCCGACGCCGTCGCACGCCGTCCCCTCGGGATCGCAGCGCTCGGGGAAGCCGTCGGCGTCCCAGCCGCCCTCGGGCCGCGCGTGCCGCGCGAGCCAGTCGAGCGCCGCCTCGACGGCGCGCTCGGTCTGCGCGCTGCCGCCGCCGCGTTGCAGCGCCTTCTCGCGCTCGGGACCGGTGCGTGGTCCGACGAAGCGTGGCGCCGGCAGCGGCGTGCGCTCCGCGGCAGGCCGTGCCGGAGGCGGCTCCGGCGCGTCCTCCTGCGGGTGCGCGCGCGCCGCGAGCGCGAGCAGCAGGGCGAGGGCGTGGACGGCGCGGAGCCGCGACATCGCGCGATCGTACCGTGCGCTGCCCGTGCGTGCGGCCCCGCGGGCGGGTGCCGACCCCCGGGGCTTCCACGGCGTCGCGGCCGGGTGCGTGCGAGGATCGGCCGCCGACCACGTCGCGCCCGGCTGCGGTGCGGCGTTCGCGCGGCCCCGCCGGCACGGCGGCGCCGCCGGAGGTGGACGGTGGAACTCTCGGAGGCGGCGCGCCTCTTGCACGTCAGCGAGGCCACGCTGCAGCGCTGGGTGCGTCAGGGTCTGATGCCCGCGAGCGGCGACGCGGACGACCCGTTCCGCGTGGACGAGCTGCGGCGCTGGGCGGACGAACGCGGGCTGCCGTTCGGCGAGTCGTCGGCGCGCACGCCGCAGCGTGCCGAGCGGATGCTCTCGTCGGCGGTCGGGCGCGGCGCCGTGCTGCGCGGCGTCACCGCGGCGAACGCGTCGGAGGTCGTGGAGCACCTCGTGCGCGCGGTGCCGGACCTGGAGGCCGACGAGCGCGCGCTCGTGCTCGAGCGCGTCCTCGACCGCGAGCGGCTCGCGAGCACGGCGCTCGGCCACGGTGTCGCGCTGCCGCACCCGCGCGCGCCGGTCGCGGGCCTGCTGGCCGACCCGGTGGTCGTCGTCGCCCACCTGCGCCGCCCCGTGGACTGGGCCGCGCTCGACGGCGTCCCGGTGCACACCGCGCTGCTGCTCCTCTCGCCGAGCGCGCCCGTCCACCTGCAGCTCCTCTCGCGCGTCTCGCACGCCCTGAAGCAGCCCGGCGTCGATGCCTGGCTGGCCGCGGGGACCACGCAGGCGGAGTTCGTGGAGCGTGTCCGCGCGATCGAGGAGGCGTCCGGGAAGTGACGATGCTCGAGATCGCCGGCGAGACGCTCGCGCAGGTGGGCAGCCTGCCCGGCCGCGGCTGGCGGCGCCTCGCGCGGCTGCGCGGCGAGTCCGACGAGCGCCTCGTGCTGATGCTCCCGCTCGCCGTGGCGGTGGGGATCGCGAGCGGGCTCTCCGCCGTCGCGCTGCGCTCCGGCGTGCACGAGGTCTTCCACTGGCTCGCCGGCGTGCGCAGCGGGGCCCTCGGCATCGCGCTGCCGGCCGGCGGCATGGTCCTCGGCGTGCTCGTGGTGCGGAAGCTGTTCCGCGAAGCGCCCGGGCACGGCGTGCCGCAGGTGATCCGCGCGGTGTGCCGCGACGGCGGCCGCATGCCGCGCCGCTCCATCCTCTCGCGCTGGGTGGGCAGCATGCTGACGGTGTCCGCCGGCGGCTCGGCCGGACTCGAGGCGCCGATCGTGTTCAGCGCGGGCGCCCTCGGGTCGGCCATCGGCGGACTCGCCAAGGTGGACGAGCGCCGCCGCTCCGTGCTGCTCGCGTGCGGCGTCGCGGGCGGCATCGCGGGCATCTTCAACGCGCCGATCACGGGCCTGGTGTTCGCGATGGAGGTCGTGCTCGCCGAGTGGAGCGCGCTCTCGATCGTGCCCGTGGTGCTCGCCGCGGTCAGCGCGACGGAGCTCTCGCGCAACCTGCTCGGCAACGCCGGCGCGTTCTCGCACAGCTCGTTCGAGATGAGCACGACGGACCTCCTGTGGTGCGTCGGGCTCGGCATCGTCAGCGGCTTCGTCTCGGCCGCGCTCGCGCGCACGCTGCGCTTCTTCGAGCGCGTCTCCGAGAAGCTCCCCGCGCGCGAGATCGTCGCGCCTGCGGTGCTCGGGCTCGGCGTCGGCGTGGCGGGGCTCGTGATGCCGCAGGCGGTGGGCGAGGGCTACGAGACGGCGCAGGCGGCCATCTCGGGCAACCTCGCGGCGGGCGTCTGGCTCTGCGCCGCACTCGCGCTGGCGAAGATCGTGACGACGGGGCTGACGCTCGGCTCCGGCGCCCCGGGCGGCGTGTTCGCGCCGTGCCTCGTGGTCGGCAGCGTGGTCGGGGTCTGCTTCTCGCGCGCGGCGCAGGCCGTGCTGCCCGCCGGGCACCCGCTCGCGCACGAGGGCAGCTACGCGCTCGCCGGCATGAGCGGGCTCGTCGCCGGCGTGATGCACGCGCCGCTCACGGGCATCCTGCTCGTGGTCGAGGTGACGGGCGGCTACCAGCTCATCCTGAACCTGATGCTCGTGGCCGTCATCTCGCTCGTCGTCGCACGGCAGTTCGATCGCCACTCGATCTACACCGAGGCGCTCGCCGAGCGCGGCGAGCTGCTGCGGCCGGGCACGGACCGGCGCATCCTCTCCGACCTGCGCGTGCACGAGACGCTGGACCAGTTCGTCGATCCCGTGCGCGAGACGATGACGCTCGCGGACTTCGTCGAGGTCGTGAAGAAGAGCAAGCGCAACCACTTCCCGGTGCTGCGCGCCGACGGCGTCACGTTCGCGGGCATCCTGCACCTCGGCGACGTGCGCGAGCTGCTCTTCGACCCGGAGCTCGCCCGCCTGACCCTGATCGGCACCGTGATGGACGCCAACGTCGCGCGCGTCCCCGCCGACGCGGACCTCTCGGACGCGCTCGAGATCTTCGAGCGCACCGGCGCGTGGGTGCTGCCCGTCGTCGACGGCGAGCGCTTCGCCGGGCTCCTGAGCAAGTCCACGCTCTTCGACCACTACCGCCGTGAGCTGAGCGTCCAGGCGCCGGGATAGCCCGCTACGCAGGCCGCTCGTACACGTGGCAGGTGCTGCGGAACGGCAGGTGCCGCGCGTACTTCGCCGCCACGTAGTCGGCGCTCCGCAGGAAGTCGCGGCGGAACGCGTCGGTGCGGCGGCCCTCGATCTTGTGGCTCTCGGCCGAGGTCGCGATGAGCGCGCCGTCCGGGCGGACGAGCTTGTGGACGACGGGCGCGTCGACGACGTACGAGCGCAGCCCGCGCTCGCGCGCCGCGAGGCAGAGGTCGGCGCCGTAGCAGTGGAAGCCCGGCAGTCCGGGGTCGAACGCGAGCCCCCGCGACGCGCGGAAGCCGAGCCAGAGCTCGTCGAGCACCTGCACCTCGGCGGGCAGCCCGGACGCGGGCGGCGCGTGGTAGCGGTGGGGGTCGCTCCAGTGCCCGATGTTCGGCGGCTCGGCGCCCGGGCCGGCGCTGCACTCCGGCGCGCGGCCCGCGGCGCCGACGACGCCCCACTCCGGGTCGCGCCGCCCGAGATCCGCGAGCGCGCGGAAGAGCCGGTCCTCCCAGTCGGGCGGGAAGAGCACGTCCTGGTGGACGTGGAAGCGCAGGTCGTGGCGCGCGCGCCGCGCGGCGTCCGCGTAGAGGCGCGAGATCGACGAGTACGCGCGGTTGCCGCGGTTCTCGACGAACAGCCACTGGTGCCCGCCGTGGCGGTAGCACTCCGAGACGAGCACGTGGCGGCGCAGCTCGGCCGGGTCGTCCACGGCCACCAGGAACGAGATCGGCTCGCGCTCCGGGATCTCCGCGAAGCGCCGGTGGCGCTCGACGGGAGGCAGGCGGCGGCGGTCCGCGACCTTCCGCACGAAGCGCGGGTACTCGTCCGCGAACGCGGCGAGCGCGGCCTCGTCCGAGTCGGCCCGGCGCGCGCGCCACGCGGCGGCGAGCGCGCCCTCGTCGCGCTCCGGGCGGCGCACGGGGCCCTGCAGGCCGGGCGCGCGGTTGATGCGCTCGAAGGGGTCGAGCTCGAGGTCGTACTCCTCGCGCCACTCCTGCCGCCCGATGCGCACGTCGATCGTCTTCCGCGGCCAGCGCACCACCGCGCGCGAGGCGACGTCGTGCGTCTTGTACTCGTAGCGCCGGAGCGGCTCGGCGGGCGCGCCGGGCGGCAGGTAGAGGTAGCCGAGATCCTCCGCGACGATCTCGCGCGCGGCGGGCAGCCGCCGCAGGTCGCTCCCCGGCAGTCCGTCGGCAGGACGTGCCGACAGCGCGAGCAGCGTAGGCACGATGTCGAGCACGCTCGCGGGCGTGTCGACGCGCGTGCCCGGCGGGGGGGCGTCGGCGCTGCCGTCGGGGAACGACACGAGCAGCGGGACGCGCAGCAGGTCGTCGTGCAGGCGCCCGCAGTGGTGCACGCGCAGCGCGGCGGCGTCGAAGCCCTCGCCGTGGTCGCTCGTGACGACGACCACGGTGCGCGCGAGGTCGACGCCCGCCAGCGCGGCGGCGAGGCGCCGGTCGACCTCCGCCACGCACCCGTCGTACTTCGCGAGGAGCCCCTCGGTCAGCGCCGTGCGGTCGACGCCCTCCGGCGGCTCGCGCCAGATGCCCGGGCCGTCGCGGAACGAGCGCAGCGCCGGCGGCAGCTCGCGGCCGAGGAAGCGCGCGACGTCGGCGCTCCACGGGTGCTCCTCGTCGTAGTCGTGGACGAGGTTGGTGTGGAGGAACGCGCACCACGGGCGCGGGTCCGCCGCACGCGCGCCGAGCCACTCCGCGAACGCCGCGAACGGTCCCGCGTCGTCCTGTTTCGGGAACCAGCGGTAGAGCTCGAAGCCCTCCTGCCAGCCGAAGTGCTTCCACACCTCGGGGCGCCGCTCGAAGCCGAGCGCGTCGAGCGTCGCGCCGGGGATGTCGTCGGGCACCAGGTTGCCGTTGTTGCCGATGCCGAGCGTCGCCCAGCCGGGGCCGAGCAGCTCGGGCAGCTTCGGCGCGGCGAAGCGCCGGTCGTGGTGGACGAGTCCGTGCCCGCTCGGCGGGAGTCCCGTCACGATCGACGCGCAGCCCGGCAGCGTCCAGCCGCACGCCGCGTACGCGCGCGTGTAGGCGACGCCGCGCGCCGCGAGCGCGTCGAGCCAGGGCGTCTCCGCGCGCGCGAGGCCGCCGAACCCCGTGCGGTCGGCCCGCAGGTCGTCGATCACGACGAGCAGGAGGTTCGGAGGCATCCCAAGAAGAGACGCCGCGCGCCCGCGGCGGGCGAGGGATTCCCACTCGGCGCCCGGCTCAGGCGCGCGAGCAGGGGGTCAGGTGGCGGGCTGCAGGCGCGCCGCGACCGGCCCGGAAAGCGCGCCGCCCCGCGGCCGATCGGGCCGCGGGGCGGGTGCCGGGGAAGCGACGCATGGGAAGGGAAGGGATAGGGAAGGGAGGGCGTCAGCTTTACGCGAGGTTCGCGACCCCGGCACCCCTCCTAACCCCCGCGGCGCCCGGCGCATTCCGCGGGCGGCCGCCGCGGCGCGACGGCGTGGGGCGCGGGCGCCGCGCCGAGCCTGTCAGAGCGGGGCGTCGGCCACGTCCGGGGCAGCGCCGCCCTCGTCCGCGGGCGTCAGCCCGCGGCCCGCGAGCATGCGGCGCACGCGCTCGCGGCGCTCCTCCGGCGTCATGTCGGCCCACGGGTTCCGACGCGGCCGGCCGGACTTCGTCAACTTGGGGCCCCGCGACGCAGCCGGCGGCGACGAGGCCGCGAACTCGGCCGCCGCGGCGCGCACCGGAGACCGCGCCGTGGGGGCGTCGTCCGAGACGAACCGGCGGACCTCGGCGAACGCCTCGCGGCGGCCGGCCTCGCGCGCGGCGACGACCAGGTCGTCGAGTCGCGCCACCAGCTCCTTCACGATCTCCTCGGGCGTGCTCTCGGGGCGCGGCATGGGACTCCTCGCGGCGTCTGTGGCGAGCGGGCGTCGTCGGCTCCGGCGCCGGCGCTCCCCCGCGCCGCGCCGCGGGCGCGCCGCCCGCGGCCGCCCGTCTTCCACGGGCACACTCTCGCACGGCCGGGCGACAGCCTGGGAGGGGCGGGCCGAGGGCTGAGGGCGGGGGCGCGGCGGCACCGGCGGCACCGGCAGCACCGGCGGCTCGGCAGCCGGCCAGGCTCGGTGGCGAGACGGCGCGCCACGGCGTGCCGCCGCACCGCGACGTGTGGCGGAGGATCGACGTCCGCGATGTGGAGAATCGTCGACATTCGGCAAAAGCCGCGTTCACCCCACGCCATATCCGGGTGGTTCCGACGCCGTCGGACCGCCGCCGGAGACGTCATGAAGCCCATCGACGACGTCGAGCTCCACCCCGAGGCCTGGATCGCGGACTACGCCGCCGGCAGGCTCGAATCGGGCTGCGAGACCGCCCTCGAGACGCACCTCGTCAGCTGCGACCGCTGCTTCGCGGTGTACGTCGCGAACCTCCTGTTCGACGACGAGCCGGCCCCCGCGCACCGTTCGGCATAGCAGTTGCCTTCCCTCCCCTCGCCGCGCCCGCTGACGGCGCGAGCGGAGAGGAAGAGCAGCATGTCGCGGACGACCTCGGATCGCACGGCGGCGGCCACCCGGTCGCGCCTCGCCCACGCCGGCGAGGACACCTCCCACCGCGCGCTGATGGAGGCCCTCTCCGACGCCGAGCGCCTGGCGGGGCTGCACTCGAAGGTCTGCTTCATCGCGCGTGCGCGCTACGGCATCCGCCCGCAGGACGCGGACGACATCTTCCACGAGTCGATCCAGACCTACCTGGGCGTGTTCTCGCGCTACCCCGAGGGCGACAACCACTTCGGCCTGCTGGTCGGCATCTTCCACAAGAAGTGCCTCGAGCACCTGAGCGCGCGCGAGCGCGACGGCCGCGCCGCGAGGCGCTTCGTGGACCGCCTGCGCCGCGACCGTCCCGTCGTCGCGCGCGGCGAGGACCCGAAGGGCCCCGTGGTCGACCGCGTGATCCGCGGCGAGGACGCCGAGCTGATCCGCGCCGCGATCGCCGCTCTCTCGGACGAGGCGCGCGAACTGCTCCTCGCGCTGGCGGAGGGCCGCGCCTCGCGGCTCGAGCTGATCGAGGCGCTCGGGATCAACCGCAACACGTTCGACACGCGCCTCCGCGCGAGCCGCCTGCGCCTGAAGGCGACGCTCGAGCAGCGCGGCGTCCTCTGAGCGCCACGCCGCCGCGCGGCGCACCCGCGACGGGCCCGAGCCTGGGCTGAGCCTGCGGTCACGTCCCGGCCCCGGCGCGGCTCGCGCGACTGAGATTCCGTCGCGGGGATCGTCCGCCGCTGCCGATATCCTGCCCGCTCGGAATAGAGCCTCGGCCAGCGCGGTTTGGGGCTCGCGGCGACGACGCGGAGACCGCCGCGTCCCGCATCCCGCGCACGCGGGAACGACGAGAAGCGGTTGGACGGGCCCTTCGAGGCCCGACGTCTGGAGGGAGTCCCGAATGGAGAAGTCGAAGGTCTTCGGCGCCCTGCGCGCCACCACGCTCGCGGCCCTTGCGGCCGGCGGTCTGATGTTCGCGACGACGGCCTGCTGCCACACCGGCACGGCGAAGGCGCACGACGCCGGCGAGAAGAGCTGCGGTGCGAAGAGCTGCGGCGAGAAGTCGTGCGGCGAGAAGAGCTGCGGCGAGAAGAGCTGCGGTGAGAAGTCGTGCGGCGAGAAGAGCTGCGGCCAGAAGAGCTGCGGCTAGTCCTCCGGACGCGACGAGATCGAAGCGCGGCGTCCGCCCCTCGGGGCGGGCGCCGTTGCGCGTTTCCGGGGCGCAGGCGACGGCTCGCGGTCGCTGCCGCGCGGCCGCCTCAGGCGGGCGGCGGGTCGCCCCCGCCGCGCGGGTCGGGGTCGCCCGCGGCGAGACGCGCGCGGTAGGCCGCCCGCCGCGCCTTGTACTCCTCGGCGCTCATCGCGGGCTCGGGCTCGCGCCCGGCCATGACGGCCTCGTGGATGCGCTCGAGGAAGGGGATGCACCACCCGCAGCCCGTGCCCGCGGAGAGGCACTGCGAGACGAGCGACACGACGCGCGGACGCTCGCGCCGCACGTAGCGCACGACCTTCGCGCGCGACACGTGGAAGCAGATGCAGAGCTCGGCGTCTTCGTCGTCGGGGAGCATGGCGTCTCGCCGCCAAGAGAGCAGCGGGGCGCGGGCGCGCGCAGGAAAGTCGCCGCGCCGCCGCGGCGGGCCGGGGAATGCGCTCCGCGGCGCGCCTGTTGGGTTGGGGGCGCGGCACCCGCCGCGCGACGAGCGGACGAGGACACGGGACGGGACGCCGCGTGGGCGACGACCGGTCCGCTCGAGGCACGGCCTGCCGGCGCCGCCGGTCCAGGCGAGGACGCGCTCCGGCGCGCGACGGGATCGACCCGGGGAGAGGATCGCATGCGCAAGTGGATGATCGTGGGCGCGTTCGCGCTCGCAGCGGGGCTGGCCGTGGGAGGCCGCGCGGCGGCCGAGGACGGCGGCACGAAGTTCTGGTTCGGCACGGCCACCAAGCACACGAACATCGCGTTCGTCTCGGAGGCCGAGATCGAGACGATCAACGGCATGTGCCACGAGATGAGCGGCTCGTGCGCGCTCGACTTCGAGGCGCTCTCCGGCTCGTGCGCGCTGACGATCCCCGTCGCGTCGCTCCAGACGGGCATCCCGACGCGCGACGAGCACCTGCGCAGCGACGCGTGGCTCGACGCCGAGAAGCACCCCGACATCACGCTCACGAGCGACGCGATCACGCTGAAGGCGAAGGACGCGGCGAAGGGGCTCTACACCGCGACGCTGAAGGCGAAGCTCACGATCCACGGCGTCACGAAGGAGCGCGAGCTCACGGCCGACGTCCTGAAGCTGCCCGAGGCGGTCGCGCGCAAGGTCGGCGACGGCGAGTGGGTGCGCGTCACGTCGAAGTTCGACGTCAAGCTCGGCGACCACGACGTGAAGATCCCGAACCCCGAGACGGTCGGACCGAAGGTCAGCGAGACGTGGAGCATCAGCTTCTCGGCGTTCGCGACCACGACGCCGCCGAAGAAGCGCTGAGCCCCCGATGCGCACGCTCCTCCACGTGCTGCTCGTCGCAGCGGCGCTGGCGATCCTCGCGTACCCGACGGCCGTGCTCCTCGACAAGGTGTACGGCCAGGACGTCGTGCTCGTCTCGCTGAACGACGCGGAGACCCAGGAGACGAACCGTCAGCTCTTCGAGCTGACGGTCGATCCCGGCTCGCTGAAGCCGGCGGAGCTCCGCGCGCAGGTCGTCGCGATCTACGGCGTGGACCCGAAGCCGGGCGAGACGGAGCGCGTGCTCGTGTTCGACGACGCGCGCGTCATCCGCCCCGCGGAACTGCCCGACCTGGCGCTCATGCAGTCCGGCGCCGACGCGAACGGCGACTACCCGTACCAGGCCCAGTCCGCGCGGTACCTCGCCGGGTCCGTGACGCTCGGCGGCTTCGTCGCCGCGATCGTGCTGCTGCTCGTGCGTGCGCGTGTCATGCGGCACGGCGCGCCGGCGGCCGCCTGAGACGCGGGGCGACGTGGCGGGCGGCGCCGACCGCGCGAGCGGGAGGCGCCGCCCGCCCTGATTCGGCGCGCCGCCTTCACTGCGCCTTGAAGAACTGCAGCAGGCGCTCCTCCGAGTCGCCGACCGCGTCCACGGCGCGCGCGAGGTCGCGGTGCTCCGCGCACTGCTTGTCGAGGCCGAGCTCGGCCGCGAGCACGGCCATGAACACCTGCCCGTCGACGTCGCGCTGCGACACGACCTGCGAGCGCATGAAGCCGTAGACGGCCTCCGGCTTGACCTCGCTCCACGGGATGCGCCGCGGCAGGTCGCCCGCGCGCGTCGCGACGCCTGCCGCGTCGCACTCGGCGATGACCTCGTCCGCGCCCGCGTCCGGCTTCAGCTTCGAGGCCGGCAGGCGGCGGTCCTTCACGCCCTCGTTCAGACGCTTCTGGAACTCCTCGGCGAGGTAGGCGATGCGGTGCTTGCGCAGGCGCCAGTCCGCGATCGACTCGCCGTCGGCGTTCGGCAGGTCGTCCGCGAGCTTCGACGCGGCGTCGAAGTCGTAGACGGCCATCAGCCCCTCGAACTCCTTGCGCTGCTCGGCCTGCGCCGCGAGCCGCGCCTTGCGCTCCTTCTCGATCTCGGCGGCGGCGTCGGTCGCGCTGGGCGTGGTCGGCGGCCCCTCGATGCCGGCCTTGCCCTCCGCGAACTCGGCGCTGTGCTTCGCGCGGTCCTCCCACTTCGAGCCGGGGTGCTTCGCGAGGAACTCGCGCCAGCGCTTCGCGGTCTCGGCCCACTCGTTCGGGTGCGCGTCGGCCCAGTCCTCGACCGCCTCGAACGCCTTCGTCGCGGCGTCCTTCGCGGGCGGCTCGGGCGGAGCCTTGACCGCGCCTCCGTCGTTCGCGGGCGTGACCGGCGGCGGCTCGGGCGGCGGTGCGGGCGGCTCCTTCCTCAGCAGCAGCAGGCCCGCGACCGCGAGCGCGACGACGCCCAGCACGCTGCCGATGACGACGCCCGCGCCCGGCCCCTTCCGCGCGGGCCGCGCCGCCGGGCGCCGCCCGCCGCGCGCGCCGCCGCTCCCGCCGCGTCCGCCGGAGCTCTCGCCGCCGCCCTGCGCGGCGAGCGGCGCGAGCAGTGCCGCCGCCTCCTCGGCCGTCGGGCGGTAGCCCTTCGCCGCGACGAGCAGCTTGCGCACCACGTCGTCGTACGTCGAGCCGAGCTGCGGGCGCGCCTTGCTCGGCAGCACGTACTCGCCCTTGATGTGGCTCGCGAGGATCTCCTTCACGCTCTGCCCGTCGTGCGGCAGGCGGCCCACGAGCATCTGGTACAGCGTGATGCCGAGCGCGTAGACGTCGCTCTTCTCGTCGATGCGCTTGCCCTGGCAGGCCTCCGGCGACATGTAGAGGGGCGTGCCGGTGCGGTTCGCGAGGAGCTTCGGCCCGGCGAGGCCGAAGTCGACGACCTTCACCTCGTCGCTGCCCGTGACGAGCAGCACGTTGGCCGGCTTGACGTCGCGGTGGACGATCTTCTCGGCGTGGGCGGCCGCGAGCGCCTCGGCGATCTGCAGCGCGATGCGCAGCGCCTTGCGCACCGGCAGCGCGCCGCCCTGGTCGAGCCGCTGCTGCAGCGTGTCGCCCGCCACGTACTCCATGAGGATGCACAGGTGGCCCTGGTCCTCGACCACGTCGATGACCTTGACGATGTGCGGGTGGTCGAGCTGCGCGATGGCGCGCGCCTCGGCGAGGAAGCGCTCGCGGATCTCCGCGATCTCCGCCATGTCGCCCGCCAGGATCTTGATCGCCACCTCGCGGTCGAGCGGCTCGTAGTGCGCGCGGCAGACCCACGAGGTGCGTCCGCGTCCGAGCGCCTCGCCGACCTTGCAGCGCGCGATGGTCTTCCCGAAGAACGGGTGGGCCTTGGGGTCGCGGGCGGCGGGCGAGGGGGGCATGCGCGGGGGCTCCCGAGTGTTGTCAGGATGCAGCAGGGCCGAGCGGCGCCAGCATAGCGACGGCCGTGCGCTGCCGACACCGGAGACGTCGGCGGTCACGGTACGTGACGAGGCGTCAGGCGAGTGGCGTCGCGCGGCGGTCGCGCCCGGATGGTCCGGGTCGGTCCGAGCCTGGAGGCTACACTGGCGCGCGCGCGGCACGGTATTCGCCGGGGTCGCGTCGGAGGTCCACGCATGTTCGATCGCTTCACCGAGCGCGCCCGAAAGGTCATGAGCCTCGCCCGCCAGGAGGCGCAGCGCTTCAACCACGACTACATCGGGACGGAGCACATCCTGCTCGGTCTGGTGCAGGAGGGCAGCGGTGTCGCCGCGCAGGTCCTCAAGAACCTCGACGTGGAGCTGCGCAAGATCCGCATCGAGGTGGAGAAGATCGTCAAGAACGGGACCAACATGGTCACGATGGGCCAGCTGCCCTTCACGCCGCGCGCGAAGAAGGTGCTCGAGCTCGCGCTCGAGGAGGCCCAGAACCTCGGCCACAACTACATCGGGACCGAGCACCTCCTGCTCGGCCTGATCCGCGAGAACGAGGGCATCGCCGCGCAGGTGCTGCTCAACCTCGGCACGAAGCTCGAGGAGGTCCGCGAGGAGGTGCTCGAGCTGCTCGGCGCCGACCAGGGCGAGCAGCAGGGCGGCGGCGGCGCCGAGTCGTTCTCGGGCGGTGAGCCGGAGGAGCAGCCCGAGACGGCGCAGCCCTCGGGCAAGTCGAAGACGCCCGCCCTCGACGCGTTCGGCCGCGACCTGACCGACCTCGCCCGCGAGGGCACGCTCGACCCCGTGATCGGCCGCGCGCGCGAGATCGAGCGCGTCATGCAGATCCTGTCGCGCCGCACGAAGAACAACCCCGTGCTCCTCGGCGAGCCGGGCGTCGGCAAGACGGCGATCGTCGAGGGTCTCGCGCAGATGATCATCTCGGGCCAGGTGCCCGAGATCCTGCGCGGCAAGCGCGTCGTGACGCTCGACCTCGCGATGATGGTCGCCGGCACGAAGTACCGCGGCCAGTTCGAGGAGCGCATCAAGGCGGTCATGACCGAGGTGCGCCGCGCGAAGAACGTCATCCTGTTCATCGACGAGCTCCACACCCTCGTCGGCGCGGGCGGCGCCGAGGGCGCCATCGACGCGAGCAACGTCCTCAAGCCCGCGCTCTCGCGCGGCGAGCTGCAGTGCATCGGCGCGACGACGCTCGACGAGTACCGCAAGTACATCGAGAAGGACGGCGCGCTCGAGCGGCGCTTCCAGATGATCGTGGTCGAGCCGCCGAGCAAGGACGAGACGTTCGAGATCCTGCAGGGGCTGAAGCAGCGCTACGAGCAGCACCACCACGTGCGCTACACCGACGACGCGCTGCAGCAGGCGATCGACCTCTCGACGCGCTACGTCACCGGCCGCTTCCTGCCGGACAAGGCGATCGACGTCATCGACGAGGCGGGCGCCCGCGTGCGCCTGCGCTCGATGACGCAGCCGCCCGACCTCAAGGATCTCGACGAGGAGATCCGCGGACTCGACGCCGACAAGGCGGAGGCCGTGCAGTCGCAGGACTTCGAGCGCGCGGCGAAGCTGCGCGACCAGGTCCAGAAGCTGAAGAAGAAGCGCCAGTCGATCCTCGACCAGTGGCGCCGCGAGACGCGCGAGACCGAGGGGCTCGTCGACGCCGACGTGATCCAGGAGACGGTGTCGCGCGTCACGGGCATCCCGCTCACGCGCATCGAGTCCGGCGAGGCCGACCGCCTGCTGCACATGGAGGACGAGATCCGCGCGACGGTCGTCGGCCAGGAGCCGGCGCTGTCGGCGGTCTGCCGCGCCGTGCGCCGCTCGCGCTCGGGTCTCAAGAACCCGCGGCGGCCCGTCGGCTCGTTCATCTTCCTGGGCCCGACGGGCGTGGGGAAGACGCTCCTCGCGAAGGCGCTCGCGCGCTTCATGTTCGGCGACGAGGAAGCGCTCATCCACATCGACATGTCGGAGTACATGGAGAAGCACAACGTCTCGCGGCTGGTCGGCGCGCCGCCGGGATACGTGGGCTACGAGGAGGGCGGGCAGCTCAGCGAGAAGGTGCGCCGCCGTCCGTACTCCGTCGTGCTCTTCGACGAGATCGAGAAGGCGCACAGCGACGTCTTCAACATGCTGCTGCAGATCCTCGAGGAGGGCCGCCTGACGGACTCGTTCGGCCGCCACGTGGACTTCCGCAACACGATCATCATCCTGACGAGCAACATCGGGTCGTCGATCATCAAGAACCAGGCCACGCTCGGCTTCACGCGCACGTCGGACGCCGAGTCGGCGGGCTACGACAAGATGAAGGCGCAGCTCGACCGCGAGCTCGAGCGCCACTTCCGCCCGGAGTTCCTGAACCGCATCGACGAGGTCGTGGTCTTCCGCCAGCTCAACCGCGACGACCTGAAGACGATCATCGACATCGAGCTCGCCGGCGTGCTGCGCCGCCTCGAGGAGCGCAACGTGCGCCTCGAGGTCGACGACGCCGCGAAGGAAGTCATCATCACGCGCGGCGCGGATCTCGAGTACGGCGCGCGGCCGCTCAAGCGGGCGATCGAGAAGCTGGTCGAGGACCCGCTCTCCGAGCGCGTGCTGCGCGGCACCGTGCCGCCGAACAGCCTCGTGCGGGTCGTGTCCGGCACGGCCGGGCTCGACTTCAGCGTCGTCCCGCTGCCCGACCCGACGCCTCCGGAGGAGCCGGGCGGCGAGCCGGAACCGGCGGCGACGGGGCCGAGCGAGGGCGGCGGCGCGCCCGCGTAGCCCGGGCGGCCTGCCCGCGCGCCGGGCGATCCATTTCCGACCTCGGCCGTTAGCCTCCCCTGGCCCGACCTTCTCACGACGATTCACGCATCTGAGCGGTCCACGGCGCCGCAGGCAGGCCGAGGCTGGATCGCGCCGACGTGGTCGTCACCACGTGCGCGAGCCTCGTGAGAAGGGCGGGCGAGGCGGGCGCACGCCCACGCTCGAGGAGGTCACGGTCCATGTCCGAGCCCGACGCGCCCCGGCGCAGCTCCCCTGCCGTCGCGTGGACCGCCGGCGCCGTGAGCGTCGTGCTGGTCCTGCAGGTGCTCTCCGCGTGGCGCGTGCGCACGGCGGAGCAGCGGCTCGACGAGCTCGGCGCGCGCCTCGAGAAGGCGGCCGTCGAGCTCGAGCAGGTGCCGCGCCGCATCGAGGCGCTCGAGGCGCGGCTCGAGCCCGTGATGCGGCTCGCGGACGAGTGGGACATGCTCGTGGACGACGTCCAGAAGACCGGGCGCCGCATCGACGACGTGATCCGCACGCTGGAGGACCGCGACGGCTCCTCCGGGGGCGACGGCACGCCGCAGCCGCCGGAGCTGGACTGGACGCAGCCCGAGCTGTTCGAGGCGGCGCGGCGCGCCGCCGACGCCGTCGGGATCGAGCTCACGCCCGACGAGGTGCGCGTGCCCGCACGCTTCGCCCAGAAGCAGGGCGTGCTCGAGTACTTCGCCGTGCTGAAGGGCGGCAAGGAGCACGAGTCGCTGCTCTCGCTGACCGGGAACACGGGCGCCGACGAGCGCCGTCCGGCCGAGTTCGGCGCGCGCCTGAACAACGCCATCCAGGCGCTGGGCTTCCGCCGCGGGCAGCCGATCCGCTTCACGCCCACCGGCACGCGTCCCGCGCAGGGCGAGCCCGTCCACCTGTTCGTCGAGTGGCAGGAGGGCGGCGAGACCGTGGTCGTGCGCGCCGAGGACCTCGTCTGGGACCGCGAGCGCGACGCGCCGATGCAGCCCGGCTCGTGGGTCTACGTCGGCTCGAGCTGGATCGCGGACGGCGCGCCCGACGAGCTCGTGTTCGCCGCCGACATCACCGGCGAGGCCGTCGCCACGTACTCGGCGGTGAACACGATCATCGACAACGTCGCGCCCGGCGCGCAGGACGACACCGTCTTCCTCGTCGCGACGCCGCGGCTGCCGGTGAACCCCGAGGGCCTCGCGCTGCTCATCCGCCGGACCGACCGGCTCCCGACGCGCACCTTCCCCGACCCGGCGCCGGCGGACGGCGGAGCGGGCGGCCGGTGAACACGGCCGCGGCCGGCGGACTCGCGGCGGCGGAGCGCCTCGTGCGCGGCGCGCAGCGGCGGCTCGCGCTCGGTCGCGCGCTCGAACGCGCCGCGGACGGTCTGCTCGCCGGGGCGGTGCTCGCCGCGCTCGGCGTGGCCGCCGGAGCGCTCGGACTCGTCGCCGGACCGTCGCCGGCGCTCCTCTGGCTCGCGGCGGCCGGGGCGGCCGCGGGGTTCGTCGCCGGCGCCCTGGCGCGACCCGACACCGCGCGCGCCGCACTCGCCCTCGACCGCGCGGCGCGCTCCGACGAGGCGTTCGTCTCGGCGCTCACCGCCGACGGCGCGGCGCCGGCGTTCCGCGAGCTCGCCGCGGCCTACGGACTCGCGGTCGTCGCGGGGCGGCGCCCGGCCGCGCTGCTGCCGCTGCCCGTGCCCGCGCGCGCCGTCCCGGCGGCCGCCGCGCTCGCGCTCGCCGTCGCCGTGCTCGTCGTCGCGGCACCGTCGGGCGACGCCGCCGCGCAGCCGCGCGCGCCCGAGGTGGTGGAGGGGACCGCGGGCGGCGGCGGCGCGGCGGGCGCGACCGACGCTCCCGGCGCGCGGCCCGGCGCGGCGGCCGTGCCCGTCCCGGGGACCCGCTCCGCGACCGACACGCCGCTGCCCGCGCTCCCGGGGGCGCCCACCGAGGACGAGGTCCGCCGCCTCGCCGAGGACCTCGCGGCGCGCGGGCTCGCTGCGGGTCGCGACGCCCTCGCCGCGCTCGCCCGCGGCGACGCGGCCGCGGCGGAGGAGCTGCTCCGCGCCGCGCTCGCGGCGCCGGGCGGAGCCGCCGGCGCGGCGGGGGGTGCGGCCGCCGCCGCCCGCGCCGGGGCACCCGGCCCCGGCGCGTGGAGCGTGCCGCGCTGGCCGCTGCGCTACGATCGGCAGGTGCGCGCCTGGCTGGAACAGTGCGCGCGGGACGCGGAGGCACGGTGAGCCGCAAGGTCGGGGTCTGGATCGCAGGGGCGTACGGCAACGTCGCGACGTGCGTCGTGGCCGGGGCCGCCGCCGTGGCGCGCCGGCTCACGCCGACGGTCGGGCTCGTCAGCGAGACGCGCGAGCTGCGCGACCTCGACCTCGTGCCCGTCGGCGACCTCGTCTTCGGCGGGCACGAGATCCGCAGCGGGTCGCTCGTGCGCTCGGCCGAGGAGTTCGACCAGAGGAACGGCGTGCTCGTCCCCGCGCTGCGCGCGGCCGTGGACGACGACCTGCGCCGCGCCGACGCGGAGATCCGCCCGGGCGTGCTGCTCGACCCGTCGCCCGAGGTGCGCCGCCTCGCCGCGCCCGAGGTCCTCGCGGCCGCGTCGGCGCGCGAGCTCGTCGCACGCGTGCAGGCCGACCTGTGCGCGTTCCGCGCGCGTCACGACCTCGAGAACGTGGTCGTCGTCAACCTGGTCTCGACGGAGCCCGCGCTCGGCGACGCCCCCGCGCTCGCGTCCCTCGACGCGTTCCGCGACGCGCTCGACGCCGGCGCCGCGCGGCCCGGGGCGCTCGCGGGCGTGCCGTCCTCTGTGCTCTACGCCTACGCCGCCGTGGACGCGGGGTTCCCGTTCGTGGACTTCACGCCGTCCCCGGCGGCCGGCGTCGCGCCCGTGCGCGAGGCGGCGCTCGTGCGCGGCGTGCCGCACATGGGCCGCGACGGCAAGACCGGCGAGACGCTCGTGAAGACCGTGCTCGCCCCGATGTTCGTCGCGCGCCACCTGCGCGTGCTCTCGTGGGAGGGCACGAACATGCTCGGCAACCGCGACGGCGCGGTGCTGCGCGACGCGGGCGCGCTCGCGTCGAAGGTGCGCGACAAGGACGAGGCGCTGCGGCGCATCCTCGCCGACGGCGACGCGCACACGGGCGTGCACATCGACTACGTGCCGTCGCTCGAGGACTGGAAGCAGGCCTACGACTTCGTCCACTTCGAGGGCTTCCTCGGCGCGCGCATGCAGCTGCACTTCCTGTGGCAGGGCTGCGACTCGGCGCTCGCGGCGCCGCTCGTCCTCGACCTCGTGCGCCTGACCGACGCCGCGCGCCGCCGCGGCGAGTCGGGCACGCTGCCGCAGCTCGCGTGCTTCTTCAAGTCGCCGCTCGACGTCGCCGAGCACGGCTTCGCCGCGCAGGTGACGCTGCTGCACCGCTGGGCCGAGGCCGTCCGCGCCGAGCGCGCCCAGTGTGCGGACGACGACCGCCCCGGCCGCTCGCGCCGCCCGGCGGGCGCCCCGCGCGCCTGACGCCGCGCGACCCCTCCGGTGGGGGCGTTCCTCCGGGCGGTCCCCGCCCCGCGCTACCCTCACGGGTCGCGCGTGCCCCGCGCGCCTCCCCGCGGACCTGGAGCTCTCCCATGTGCGGCGTGATCGGCGTCATCGGCCAAGGGCCTGTCATCGGCGACATCGCCGACGGGCTCCTGTTCATCCAGCACCGCGGGCAGGACGCCGCGGGCGCCGCGACCTTCGACGGCGACTCGTTCCACCTCACGCGCGGCATGGGCCTCGTGCGCGAGGTCTTCGCGAAGGAGGACCTCGGGCGCTTCCGCGGCTCGATGGGCATCGGCCACGTCCGCTACCCGACCATCGGCGGCGGCGGCGTCGAGGACGCGCAGCCGTTCGAGGTGAACAGCCCGTTCGGCATCGTGATGGCCCACAACGGCAACCTCACGAACTTCAAGCCGCTGCGCGAGGAGCTGCGCACGAAGTGCCGGCGGCGCGTCGGCTCGTCGTGCGACGTCGAGGTGATCCTGAACGTCTTCGCCGACGAGCTCTCGCGCGCGGTGCCGGACGGCCAGTGCGGCGACGTCAGCGAGCCGATCTTCGACTCGGTCGGCGCGACCTTCCGCCGCTGCCGCGGCTCGTACTCCGTGGTCGGCGTCATCGCCGACGTGGGCCTGCTCGCGTTCCGCGACCCGTTCGGCATCAAGCCGCTCGTCTACGGCCGCCGCCGCGACGGCGACGGCTGGCGCTACATGTTCGCGTCGGAGTCGTGCGCGCTCGTCTCGCTCGGCTACGAGATCGTGCGCGACGTGCGCCCCGGCGAGGCGCTGCTCGTGCGGCCCGGCGCGGAGCCCGTCGCACGCCAGGTCGCGCCCGCGCGCCCGCACCTCTGCATCTTCGAGTTCATCTACTTCGCGCGGCCCGACTCGATGATCGACGGGATCAGCGTCTACAAGGCGCGGCTGCGCCTCGGCGAGGCGCTGGCGCGGCGCTGGGGCGAGCGCCGCGAGGCGGCCGACGCGGACGACGCGGGCGTCGACACCGTCATCCCCGTGCCGGACTCGTCGCGTCCGTGCGCGCAGCAGATGGCGCACCACATCGGCGTGCCCTTCCGCGAGGGGCTGCTCAAGAACCGCTACATCGGGCGCACCTTCATCATGGCCGGCAACGAGAACCGCCGCCGCGGCATCCGCTTCAAGCTGTCGCCGGTGCAGATCGAGATCGACGGCAAGCGCGTGCTGCTCGTCGACGACTCGATCGTGCGCGGCAACACGGCGCAGCAGATCGTGCGGATGGTGCGCGAGACCGGCGCGCCCGAGGTCCACGTGGCGTCCTCGTGCCCGCCGCTGCGGCACCCGTGCGTCTACGGCATCGACATGAGCACGAAGAACGAGTTCGTCGCCGCCGGACGCGACGAGGACGGCATCCGCCGCGCGCTCGGCGCCGACTCGCTGCTCTACCAGGACATCGACGACATGGTCGAGGCCGTGCGCCCGCCCGACGACGAGGCGCCGCGGCAGTTCTGCAAGGCCTGCATGGACGGCCACTACCCGACGGGCGACATCGACTCGTCGGTGCTCGCCGCGATCGAGGACGAGCGCCTGCACGCCGGCAGCGGCGTCTGACGCGCCGCGTCCACGCGCTCCGGCGCGCGCGTCAGCCCGCGGTGAGGCGGCCGGTGAACGGCAGCGTCACGAACAGACCGCCCGCGCCGAGCCCCTCGTAGTCGGAGCGCCGCTCGGGTGCGACGCCTTCGACCCACACGAATGCGCCGCGGCGCCGCAGGTGGGGCACGAGCGTGTCGCGGACGCGCTCGGGCGTGACGAGCGCGGCGGGGACGACGAGGTCGTCGGCGTCGGCCGCCGCGCGCGCGAGGTTCGGGAAGCGCCGCGTGAGTGCGCCGCGCCAGGCGCCACCCGTCGCGGCCACGCTGCGCGCCGACGGCAGGTCGCGCGCGTCGGCGCGCAGGCGCCGTCCGACGCGCATGTCCGGGACGACGACGAGGAAGCGCGCACGCAGCGCGGCGGGGCCGGTGCCGCCGGTGACGCCGAGCGCGCCCGCGAGCGTGTCCACGACGAGCGTGTCGTGGATGCGCAGCACGAGCCCGAGCCGCGCGCGGTGCGCGGCGAGCAGCGTCTCCTCGAGCGTCGCGACGCGCCGCGCGCCGCCGACCGCGTTCCGCAGCTCGGCGAGCGTCAGCTCCGTCACGGCGACCTCGCCCGTGCCGCGCGTCAGCTTCGGCGCCGCGTGCACGACGGCCCACCCGTCGGCCGTCGCGCGCACCGTCACCGCGACGCGGTCGGCGCCGGCCTCGCGCGCCGCGGCGACGAGTGCGGTGCCCGTGGGACCGCCCGCGGGCGCGTCGGGCGGGGCCACGAAGTCGGCGACGACGACGCTGCGCTCGGCGGCGCTCACGGGCGACGCCTCCCGCCCGCGTGCGCGTCGACCTCGGCGAGGAACGGCTCGAGCGCGTCGAGGCACGCGCGCGGGTGCGACAGGAACGGCAGGTGTGCGGCGTCGTCGAGCAGGATCACGCGCGACGACGGCAGCCGCGCGAGCGTGCGCGCGGCGCGCGGCGGGATCGCGGGGTCCTTCGCGCCGTGCACGACGAGCGCCGGCTGGCGCACGTCGCGCAGGCGCGGCCGCAGGTCGCCGCTCCGCCGCAGCGCGCCCACGACGGCCGTGCCGAACGCCTTCGTGCGGTGCGCCATCTGCGTGCGCAGCGCGCCGTTGACGCCGCCGCCCGGGTCCGAGGAGACCTGCGGCACGAGCACGCGCGGCAGCACACGGTGGTAGAGCCGCGGCGGCACGAACCCGTGGAGCGCGGCGGCGAGCCGCACCGGCAGTGCGACGTCCGCCCACGCGGCGGTCGTCCCGACGAGCACGAGGCCGGCGACGCGCTGCGGCTCGAGCAGCGCGGCGGCGAGCGCGACGAGACCGCCGAACGACGCGCCGAGCAGGATCAGCGGACCGTCGCAGCCCGCGCGGTCCGCGTGTTCGAGGGCGAGGCGCGCGAAGTCGTCGAGCGTCGCGACCGGCGGCAGGCGGTTCGGCGGGTTCCAGAAGACGACGCGGCGCGCGGCGGCGAGCGGCGCGAGCGGCTCGAAGGAGCGCCCGTCGAGGCCGAACCCCGGCAGGGCGAAGAGCGGCGTCGCGTCGCCGTGCGCGCCCGCCGGCACGAACGCGCTCGTCGTCGGCGCATGCGCCGGGTCGCGATCCGCGGGGAGCGTCACGAGGCGCAGACCGTCGCCGAGCACGGGCGGAGGATACGGCCGCCGCGCGCGCGCCCCTCGGTATCGTCCCGCCGTGCGCGCCGCGGACCTCGACTTCGACCTGCCGCCCGAGCTGATCGCGCAGGAGCCCGCGGCGCGTCGCGAGGACGCGCGGCTGCTGCTGCTCGCGCGCGCGACGGGCGAGGTGCGCCACGCGCACGTGCCCGACCTCGTCGGCGAGCTGCGCGCGGGCGACCTGCTCGTCGTGAACGACACGCGCGTGCTGCCGGCACGACTGCTCGGGCGGCGCGCGAGCGGCGGACGCGTCGAGCTGCTGCTCGTGGCCCCCGTACCCGCCCACGGGGACGACGCGTGGGAGGCGCTGGTCCGCTGCGGCGGCGCGCTCCAGGCGGGCGAGGCGGTCACGCTGCCCGGCGACGACACGCTCGTGCTCGTCACGCGCCCTGCGGGCGGGCGCGCCGTGGTGTGCGGCGGCACGGCGCCCTTGCCCGAGCTGATGCGGAGGAGCGGCCGCCTGCCGCTGCCGCCCTACATCCGCCGCGACGACGCGGACGCGCGCGACGCGCTCGACCGCGAGCGCTACCAGACGGTGTACGCCGAGCGCCCCGGCGCGATCGCCGCACCGACGGCCGGGCTGCACCTCACGCAGCCGCTCCTCGACGCGGTCCGCGCGCGCGGCGTCGGCTTCGCGCGCGTCACGCTGCACGTCGGCCCCGGCACGTTCCTGCCCGTCCGCGCCGACGACTTCGACGCGCACGTGATGCACGCCGAACGCTTCGACGTGCCCGAGGCGACCGCGGCGGCGATCCGTGCGACGCGCGCCGCGGGCGGGCGCGTGGTCGCCGTCGGCACCACGACCGTGCGCGCGCTCGAGGCCGCGGCCGCGGCGAGCGCCGACGGGCTGCCGCAGGCGGGCGCCGCGGAGACCGCGCTCTTCATCCGCCCCGGCCACACCTTCCGTGCGGTGGACGCGCTCTGGACCAACTTCCACCTGCCGCGCTCGACGCTGCTCTGCCTCGTCGCCGCGTTCGCGGGGCGCGAGCGCGTGCTGGCCGCGTACCGCACCGCCGTCGCCGCGCGCTACCGCTTCTTCAGCTACGGCGACGCGATGCTGATCGCGTGAGCGCCCGCGTCCGCGGCGCTCCGTACAATCCCGCGATGCCGGACGACGAGGTCCCGCCCGAGATCTCCGCGCAGGCGGCCGACCTGCGCGCGCGGCTCGTCGAGGCGAACCGCCGCTACTACGTCGAGGACGACCCGCTCCTCTCCGACTTCGAGTACGACGAGCTCCTGCGCGAGCTGCAGGCGCTCGAGCAGCGCTGGCCCGCGCTCGCGACGCCGGACTCGCCGACCCAGACCGTCGGCGCCGCCGTGTCGAAGCTCTTCGCCCCGGTGCGCCACCGCCAGCCGATGCTCTCGCTCGAGAACATCACGTCGGCCGAGGAGCTCGCCGAGTGGGTCCGCTCGATGGCCGACCAGGACGCCGGCGCAGACTTCGCGCCGCGCTTCACGGTCGAGCCGAAGGTCGACGGCGTCGCGATCGAGATCGTCTACGAGCGCGGGCGCCTGACGGTCGGCTCGACGCGCGGCGACGGCACGACGGGCGAGGACGTCACCGCGAACCTGCTCACCGTGCGCGGTCTGCCGCACGTGCTCGCGACCGACGCGCCGCCCGCGCTGCTCGAGGTGCGCGGCGAGGTCTACATGGCGAAGGCCGACTTCGCGGCGCTGAACCGCGAGCTGCAGGCGCGCGGCGAGGAGGGCAAGGCGAACCCGCGCAACTTCACCGCGGGCTCGCTCAAGCAGAAGGACCCGCGCCTGACCGCGTCGCGGCCGCTGCGCGTGATGTGCTACGGGCTGGGCGAGGTGGAGTGGGGACACGGTGAGGGCGGGAGCGGCGCACCCGCGACCTGGTCCGAGGCGTGGCAGCGCCTCGCCGCGCTCGGCCTGCCCGTGGCGCCGCCCGAGCTGTTCCGCGTGGCCGACGACATCGACGCCGTGCAGCGCGAGGTCGACGGCTTCCTCGAGCGTCGCGACGAGCTCGCGTTCGAGATCGACGGCGCCGTCGTGAAGGTGGACCAGCACGACCTGCGGCGGCGGCTCGGCGCGCGCTCGCGCAGTCCGCGCTGGGCGGTGGCGTACAAGTTCCCGCCGCGCGAGGGCCGCACGGTCGTCCGCGAGATCGTCGTCTCGGTCGGGCGCACGGGTGCGCTCACGCCCGTCGCCGTGCTCGAGCCGCTGCCGCTCGGCGGCGTGACCGTCACCCACGCGACGCTCCACAACCGCATGGAGGTCGAGCGCCTCGACGTGCGCGCGGGCGACACCGTCGTCGTGATCCGCGCCGGCGACGTCATCCCCAAGGTCGTGAAGGTGCTGCACGAGCTGCGGCCCGCCGACGCGCAGCCGTTCGTCTGGCCGGAGCGCTGCCCGGAGTGCGGCGGCGCCGTGGAGACGCCCGCGGACGAGCCGCTCTCCACGTGCACGAACGTCGCGTGCCCGCGGCAGGAGAAGGCGCGCCTCGCGCACTTCGGGTCGCGCCGCGCGATGGACATCGAGGGCCTCGGCGAGCAGCTCGTCGAGCAGCTCGTCGACGTGCTCGCGGTCCACGACCCGAGCGGCATCTACCGGCTCACGCTCGAGGAGCTCGTGGGCCTCGAGCGCATGGCCGAGAAGAGCGCGACGAACCTGCTCGACCAGATCCACGCGTCGCGCACGCGGCCGCTCGCGCGCTTCCTCTTCGCGCTCGGCATCCGCCACGTCGGCGAGTCCGTCGCGGCGGATCTCGCCCGGCACTTCGGCACGCTCGAGCGCATCCGCGAGGCGGCCGAGGAGGAGCTCGCGGACACGCCGGGCGTCGGCGCCGTGGTCGCGACGAGCGTGCACACGTTCTTCCGCGAGCCGCGCAACGCGAAGGTGGTGGACGCGCTGCTCGCGGCGGGCGTCGCCCCCGCGCCCGAGGCGGCGCCCGCCTCCGAGGGACCGTTCGCCGGGAAGACGGTGGTCTTCACCGGGAACCTCGAGACGATCGGGCGCGACGAGGCGCAGGCGCTGGTGCGCCGCCTCGGCGGCAAGGCGTCCGGTTCGGTGTCGAAGAAGACGCACCTCGTCGTCGCGGGGCCGGGTGCGGGGAGCAAGCTCGTGAAGGCGCGCGACCTGGGGGTGGCGGTGATCGACGAGACCGAGTTCCTGCGCCTCGTGCGCGAGGCGGGCGCGTGAGCGCGCGGCGCGTCCGGGCCGCCGCGGCGCTGCTGTGCGCGGCGCTCGCCGCGGCCGGCTGCGGCGCCCCGCCGCAGAGCGTCATCGCGTTCCGCGCGGAGCCCGGGCGCGAGCTCGTGTACGAGACGCACCGCACCGACGACTGGCCCGACCCGCTGTTCGGCTACGGCGGCACGCTCGAGACCGCGGCCCGCTTCCGGCTCGCGACGATCGAGGACGCCGGCGAGCGCGGCGGCACGTACCGCGTCGCCGTCGAGTCGGTCCGCGTGCAGGCGCCGCCGCGCTTCGGCGTCGTCTGCGACACGGCGACCCCCGAGGAGGAACCCGGCGACCGCTTCGGCGCCGAGGCGTTCGCGCGCGGCGTGCTCCCGCGTGCGGGCACGCTCGTGCTCGCGGCGAGCGGCCGCGTGGCGCCGATCACGCCCGACCAGGAGCTGCGCAACCTGCTCCGCACGTGGGCCGCGGGCAAGCCGCGACCGGACGTCGAGCCCGCGATGATGGTGCTCGACGAGATCCTCGACGCGCCCCACTTCGCCTCCACCTGGATCTCGTCGGCGTCGGTGCTGATGCCGGACCGCGGCGTGCTCCCGGAGGGCGGGCGCTGGTCGCGCAGCCTGCCGGTGAACGCGCCCGCGGGGCGGCTCGAGTGCGCGCTCGAGGTCGAGGGCACGCGCGACGCGGCGGGCATCGTGACCCTGCGCGGCAGCGGCCCGTTCCGGCTCACCACGCCGGATCCCAACGCCCCGCTCGAGTTCGTCTCGGGCGACGCGGCGATCTCCGTCGTCTTCGACGCCGCGCGCGGCGTGCTCGTCTCGTGCGACGACACGACGCACGTCGTCTTCAAGTCGAAGAAGGGCGGCGCGGAGTCGCGTCAGGACTGGCGTCGCGAGCTGCGTCTCGTCGAGTGACGAGCACGGCGCAGAGCGCACGCGCCGCGCTCTCGGGATCCGCCGCGCAGCACACCGCCGCCGAGACCGCGACGCGCGTGAAGCCGGCCGCGCGCACCGCGTCGATGCGCTGCGCGTCCACTCCGCCGATGCCGAACGCGGGCACGCCCGCCGCCTCGGCGCGCCGTGCGAGCGGGGCGAGCAGCTCGGGCGAGCCGGTGGCGACGGGGCGCCCCTTCGACGCCGTCGCGAACAGCGCGCCGACGCCGACCGTGTCGGCGCCGTCCGCGAGCGCGCGCAGGAGCTCGCGCTCGTCGTGCGTGGACACCCCGACGAGCGCACCGGAGCCGAGCAGCGCGCGCGCCGCCGCGACGGGCCCGTCCTCCTGACCCAGGTGGACGCCGTCGGCGTCGGCGTCGCGCGCCGCGCGCGCGTCGTCGTTCACGATCACGAGCACGCCGCGCGGACGGCAGAGCGCCACGAGCTCCCGCGCGCGACGCACGAGCTCGTCCGTCGCGAGGTGCTTCTCGCGGAGCTGGAGCACGTCGGCGCCGCCCGCGACCGCGGCGGCGGCGACCTCGGTCCAGGGGCGCGCGCAGAGCGCCTCGGTGAGCAGCACCTGCAGATGGGCACGAGCGAGCCGGGCGCGCCGCGGGGACGTCGTCATCGGCGCATCGTACGCCGCGGCCGCCCGCGCGCGGCGCGCCGTGGTACCCTCGGGGCGCCCGCGGACCAGGGCCACGCACCGGAGCTCGCCCCATGCCGTTCGCCCCCCTCGCCGCGCGACCCCGCGCCGGCCGCACGCTCGTCCGCGCCGGCGTCGCCTGTGCCGTGTGGACGCTCTGCGCCGCGTCCGCCCTTGCGGACGACGTGCGCCTGACGAACGGCTCGACCGTCGAGGGGCGGGCGACGCGGGAAGGCGACGTCGTCGTGGTGCGCACGCGCGCCGGCGAGGTGCGCCTGCCGGCGGCCGAGGTCGCGGAGATCGTCGCGGGCCCGACGCGCTTCGACCTCTACGAGGCGCGGCGCAAGGAGCTCGAGGGCGGCGAACAGCGCGACGACGCCGACGCCCACCTCGCCCTCGGCGACTGGTGCCGCGACCAGCGCCTCGACCGCGAGGCGCGCCGTCACTGGCAGCGCGCCGTCGAACTCGATCCCGAGAACCGCCCGGCGCACGGGCGCCTCGGCCACATCCGCTACGACGGCCGCTGGCTCACCGACGACGAGTACCACGAGGCGCGCGGGTTCGTGCGCGTCGACGGGAAGTGGGTGCACCGCGACGAGCTCGCGCGCGAGCGGGCCGCGGCCGCGGCGGCGAAGGCGCAGGAGGCGCACGTCCGCAAGGTCCGCGACTGCGTGTCGCGCATGGCGTCGATGAAGCGCCGCACGCGGCTCCTCGCGAAGGTCGAGCTGCAGGAGTACGCGGAGTCGATCGGCGACCTGCGCCTCGCGTCGTTCGCGTCGCGCGTCGCCGAGTCCTACAACGCGCAGTGGGCGCGGGTGCGCGCCGATCTCGAGCGCGGCACGGTGCTCACGACCGTCCGGGCCACGCACTCCGAGCTGAAGCGCCCGATCCCGACGCTGACGACGAGCCTCGGCGCCAACTCGACGCCGGTGACCATCCAGCTCCCCGAGCTCTCGATCGTGTCGGTCAAGACCACCGTCCTCGTGCCGGCCGACATCGAGCTCGACGACTGACGCGCCGGGTGGACGTCGCGCACTCCGCCGGTATCGTGGTGGGTGGCGCGGGTGGGGCCGCGCAGCGGGGCGCTCCGGGGGGACCAAGGGTCGAGAAGGACCGACCGTGCCGACGCGCCGCATCTGCCTCCTCGAGCTGACTGCTGCTGCTGCTCTCCTTGCGACGTACGCCGTCGCGGCAGAGGCGCCCACGTTCCACGTCCCCGAGACGTATGGCGCGCTGCCTTCGCCGGGGAGCGAGATCCCGATCGGCGTGGCCGACATGGACGGCGACGGCGTCCGCGACCTCGTGTTCTGCGCCGCGGTCGACAAGGTGCTCTCGCTCACGTGGCTGCGCGGCCTCGGCGCCGGGGCGTTCGAGCAGCCCCTGCGTCTCGCGAAGTCCGCCGTGCACGCCGGCGGCGTGCTCGCGGACGTCGACGGCGACGGTGACGTGGACTACGTCGCCGGCCCCGGGTTCCTGCTCGTCAACGACGGCACCGGAACCTGCGAGTACGGCGAAGCGCCGTACCTCGGCACGTCGCTCGCCGCCGCGTACGACTTCGAGGCGGGCGGAGCGACCGAGTTCGTCGCGGTCGGCAGCGACGACACCCTGCGCGTGCTCGCCTACGTCGCGGGCCAGGGCCTCGTCACCGTGCACGGCCCGGTGCCCGCCGTCGACGGCGCACCGTTCGCGGCCGACATGGACGGCGACGAGCGCGACGACGTCGTGCTGATCGCATTCGACCAGGTGGACGTGCTGCTGCGCCGCGACCACGGCTTCGAGCGGCGGAGCCTCGACGACCTGACGCACGCGGCGACGAGCCGCGGGGCGAGCGTCGGCGACTTCGACGGCGACGGCGACGTGGACGTGCTCCTCCGCGACCTGCTCCTCGAAAACGACGGCAGCGGCGCGCTCACACCCGGCACGTCGGCGTTCTTCCCGCCGGGCACGCCGGACTCCGCGCAGCTCCCCGTGGACCTCGACAACGACGGCGACCTCGACTTCGTCTCCTGCAGCGGCGGCGCGCTGGTCGTGCTGTGGAACGACGGCGGCACGCTCGTCGTCGGCGAGCCGATCCCCGCCATCGGCTCCGGAAGCGCGACGTACGCGCTCGTGGGAGACGTGGACGGGAACGGGCGCCCGGACGTGGTGCTCTCGCAGTCCCACGGCACCGAGATCGCCGTCGTGCGGCAGTCCGGCGGACCGCCACCGGGGTCGCCGTCGGTGACGTCCGGCACCGCGCGCTCCGCCGGTGCGCAACTCGTTCGCATCACCGGCGCGAACTTCGCGCCGGGCGTCACGGTCACGTTCGACGACGGCTCGATCGTCACGGCGGTCACGCTCATCTCCGACACGGAGCTCGAGGTGGCCGTCACGCTGGCCGCCGGCGGCGGCGCGGGTCCGCGCTCCTTCACCGTACGCAACCCCGACGGCCAGGTAGCGCGCGGGAGCATCGACGCCGTCTCGCTGTCCGTCGCTGCGCGCTCGGGTCGGCTCCGACTCTCGGATCGCCCCGGCCGCGACGCGCTCCGGTTGAGCGGCTTCGTCGGTCGGACGTCCCTCAGCGCGGTGGCGCCCGCAGACTCCATCGCCGCGCTCGTTGCCGACGGCCTGACGCTCCGGCTGGGCGATGCCGCCGCGGCGCTGACCGTGACCGTCCCCGCCGGGGATCCCGGCTGGCGCGCCCCCGGTCGGAAGGGGCGTGCGGCACGGTGGTCGAGCGCTGAGGGCGTCTACCCGCGCGTGCGCCTGCGGGTGTCGCAGCGCACGGGGGCGTTCCGCCTCCGCATCGAGGACCTGGATCATCCGGACGCCACCCCCGAGGTCGCGGACCTGACGTTCGCGACCGGCGCCGACGCCGGCTCGGTCGCGACCGGCTGGCGCCGCGCCCGCACCGCCTACGTCCTCGAGTAGCCGGGTGCCGGGCCGCCACTCGGCGCCCTGCCCGGGCGGCTGTCAGCCTGACAGCGCCGCGCCGCGGGCCCGGCCGGGCTGCCAAGCTGGCACGCGTCGCCCGCGGCCGATCCGTTCTCGTAAGTCGTTAGCTTCTAACGACTAACCGCGATGTCGTGCCGCGCTCCGTCGTTGGTATCGCGGTTGCGACCTGCCGGGCGGAAGCCGCTCCCTGGCCACCGGTGCCGGTCCACGGGGCGAGCACGAGGGAGTTCGATGAGCGCGGACGCCGCGGCGCGTCCGGCCTTTCAGGAGAGCGAACAGCCATGGCGAAGCCGAGCATCAAGCCCATCAACGACAAGGTCCTGGTCAAGCGTCTCGAGGCCGAGAGCAAGACCGCGGGCGGCATCGTCCTGCCGGACAACGCGAAGGAGAAGCCGCGCGAGGGCAAGGTCGTGGCCGTCGGCAACGGGCGTCTGCTCAAGAACGGCGAGCGCAGCGCGTTCCAGGTCGCCAAGGGCGACCGGATCATCTTCAGCTCCTACGCGGGCACCGAGATCAAGGTGGCCGGCGAGGAGTACCTGATCCTCTCCGAGGACGACGTCCTCGCCGTCGTCGAGGAGTAGCCGCGGCGGGGCGCCCCGCGCCCGGCCCGCTCCCCCGTCGATCCCGACCAGCGATCCCGACCCCGTGAGCAAGGAAGGCAGGCAACGATGAGTGCGAAGAAGATCGCGTACGACCAGGAGGCCCGCGAGAACACCCGCCGCGGCGTGAAGGCGCTCGCCCGCGCCGTGAAGGTGACGCTGGGCCCGCGCGGCCGCAACGTGCTGATCGAGAAGAGCTTCGGCGCGCCCCAGGTCACCAAGGACGGTGCCACGGTGGCCAAGGAGGTCGAGCTCAAGGACCGCTACGAGAACATCGGCGCCACGATGGTCCGCGAGGTCGCGACGAAGACCGCGGACGTCGCCGGCGACGGCACGACGACGGCGGTGGTGCTCGCCGAGGCGATCTTCGAGGAGGGCCTCAAGAACGTCGCCGCCGGCGCTTCGCCCCTCGGCATCAAGCGCGGCATCGAGGTCGCGGTCGAGCGCGTCGCCGCGCAGCTCGAGAAGGACTCCATCAAGATCAAGTCGAGCGACCGCGCGCAGATCGCGCAGGTCGCGTCGATCGCCGCCAACAACGACACCGAGATCGGCGAGAAGATCGCCGAGGCGATCCTCAAGGTCGGCCAGAACGGCGTCGTGACCGTCGAGGAGGGCCGCGGCCTGACGACGGAGGTCGAGTGGAAGGAGGGCATGCAGTTCGACAAGGGCTGGCTCTCGCCGCACTTCGTCAACAAGCAGGCCGAGATGTCGTGCGTGATGGAGAACGCGCTGCTCCTGGTGCACGAGAAGAAGATCTCCTCGGTCAAGGACCTGCTGCCGCTGCTCGAGAAGGTCGCGAAGGCCGGCCGTCCGCTGCTCATCATCGCGGAGGACGTCGAGGGCGAGGCGCTCGCGACGCTCGTCGTCAACCGCCTGCGCGGCACGCTCGACGTGTGCGCGGTCAAGGCGCCCGGCTTCGGTGACCGCCGCAAGGCCATGCTGCAGGACATTGCGGTCCTCGCGGGCGGCCAGGCGATCTTCGAGGACCTCGGCATCCAGCTCGAGAACGTGCAGCTCGCCGACCTCGGCAGCGCCAAGAAGGTGATCGTCACCAAGGACGACACGACGATCGTCGAGGGCGCCGGCAAGAAGAAGGACATCGAGGCGCGCGTCGCCCAGATCAAGAACGAGATCGAGGACACGAAGAGCGACTACGACCGCGAGAAGCTCCAGGAGCGTCTCGCGAAGCTCGCGGGCGGCGTGGCGCAGATCAACGTCGGCGCCGCGACCGAGGTCGAGATGAAGGAGAAGAAGATGCGCGTCGAGGACGCCCGCGACGCGACGTTCGCGGCCCTCGAGGAGGGCATCCTGCCGGGCGGCGGCACGGCGCTCCTGAACGCGCAGGCCGCGCTCGAGGGTCTCGAGGGCGGCAGCGAGCACTCCGACGACGTGAAGGTCGGCATCGCGATCGTGCGCCGGGCCCTCGAGGCGCCGGTGCGGCAGATCGCGACCAACGCGGGCGTCGACGGCTCGATCGTGGTCGAGAAGGTGCGCGCCGCGCGCCCGAAGACCTACGGCTTCAACGCCGCGACCGAGCAGTACGGCGACCTGGTCGACATGGGCGTCATCGACCCGCGCAAGGTGGTGCGCACGGCGCTGCAGAACGCGGCGAGCGTGAGCACGCTGCTCCTGACGACCGAGGCCGTCATCACCGAGATCCCGGAGAAGAAGCCGGCCGCGCCCGCGGGCGGCGGCGGCGACATGGGCGGGATGGGCGGCATGGGGGGCATGGGCGGCTTCTGATAGCCGTCCCCGACCGACCATGATCAGGACGCGGCGGTGTGTGCCGGAAGGCGCGCACCGCCGCGTGCGATTCAGGGGGCGTCCGCTGCTCCGCGCCGCGCCGGGTCAGCGCTGCCGGACGGGCCGCTCGCCGACGATGTGCAGGTACGTGTACGCATTGGCTGCGTAGATGATCGCGGCCGCCGGGACGAGGCCGACCACGCACGCCATCACTCCGACGAGCGCGACGAGGATCGACACGAGCCAGAGGCCGAGGATGCGCAGCTTCCAGCCCTGCGTGATCTCCCAGCTCCGCTTGATCGCATCCCAGGGCCCCAGTCTGCCGTCCACGACCAGCGCCTGCGTCTGGCTGAGGCCGAGGGCCAGGATCACTCCCGGCACGACGAGCGCGCAGATCCCGAGCAGCACCGCGACCATCTGGATCAGCGAGGCTGCGAACGCCGAGAGATACGGCCCTCCGGTGAAGAGGCTCCCGACGTCGGGACTGCGGCCGCGCGCCGTGTCGATGAAGTAGCGCGTGAGGACCATCGCGAAGTACACGCCGACGACGAGCTCGAGCAGGCCGACGAAACCGATGCCTGCCCCGAGGAGCGCCGCCTCGGCCCCGCGCGCGCGTTCGGTCAGCGAAACGAGCACGCCGCGCACCCCGCCGAGCAACACCCCCGGCACGGTCCCGACGATCACGGCGACGATCACGATCGGGTTCGACGTGAGCGTGGTCCAGCCGAACTCCAGCGCCCCCGTGATCGTCCAGCCGGTGTCAGGCGGCAGCGGAGGCGGTGCATACGGCAGCGGCTCCTCGGGCTCGTCGTCGGGGATCTCGTCGTGCATGGCGGCCTCCCGTTGCGGCGAGCATCGCACCCAGGAAGGGCGCGACGCCAGCGTCGATCCGACACGAGCGTGCTGCTAGAACCGCCGCGGTGACGACCCCGTCGCGTCCCGCCCCCGTGCTGCTCTGCGGCTACCCGAAGTCGGGGACGACGCTGCTCGTCAGCCTGCTGGACGGGCACCCGGACCTGCTCGTCTTCCCGGAGGAGCTGAACGTCTTCCGCACGACGTCGCGCCTGCCGCGCGAGGCGTGGCTCGACGCGCTGTTCACGCGCACCGGCGTCGCGCACCTGCGGCACGAGCGCGCCGAGACGCCCTCGGGCCCGCGCGACTACGCGCACGTGGACTTCGCGCGCCTGCGCGAGGACACCGCGGCGGCGTGGGCGCGGAGCGACGGCAGCGCCGCCGCCCTCGTCGAGTGCCTCGTCGCCGCGTACGGCGCGCAGCTCGGACGCGCGCCGGGCGCCGCGTGGGTCGAGAAGACGCCGCGCAACGAGCTGCACCTCGCGGTCGCGGAGCAGTGGTGGCCCGGCGTGCGCGCGATCCAGATCGTGCGCGACCCGCGCGCGACGTTCTGCTCGTACCGCCGCAAGCGCGAGCGCGGCGACACGCCGCTCCACCTCGACCGCTTCCTCTCCGACTGGGACGCGGGCGTCGCCGCGTTCGACGCCTTCGCCGCGCGGGCCCCGGGGCGCGCGCACCGCGTGCGCTACGAGGACCTCGTGGGCGACCCCGGCGCCGTGACCGAGGAGCTCGCGCGCTTCCTCGGCATCGCCTGGGACGCGGCGCTGCTCGCGCCGACCCGCGGCGGCAGCGCGTGGACGGGCAACTCGATGTACGGCGAGCGGACGGCGGGCGTGTCCTCCGCGCCGGCGTCGCGTCCGCTCGACGACCTGCACCCCGACGAGGCGCACGTGCTCGCGGCGCGCCTCGGACCGCGCATGCAGGCGCTCGGCTACGCGGTGGACGTGCCGCCGGACGTCCCGCGCATCGCGGCGGCGCGCGTCGCATGGCGCAGCGGGCGCGGCATCCGCGGCGCGTTCGCCATGTACCGGCGGCTCGTCCGCGCGTAGCGCGGTCTCACGCCTCGAGCATCCACGCGTGCGGCGTGGCGGCGAGCGCGCGCGCGACCTCGTCGAAGTTCGCGACGAGTTCGGAGAGGGGCTGCGGCGCGAGGCGCCGCGTGTGCGGCCGCGCCGGTGCGGGCGCGATGCCGAGGAACGCGCAGACGCGCGCGTACGCCGCCTCGGGGCCGGCGGCGGCGACGTCGTCCTCGAACGTCAGGTGCAGGTGCCGGTCGTCGCGGAGCAGCGCGAGCAGCTCGCGGTGCGCGGCCGCGTACTCGTCGAGGTGCGCGACGAGGGGGCCGGGCGGGCGCCCGCGCCAGACGTAGGCGCGCTCGACGTCGAGCGTCACGCGCGTCGGTCCCGTCGCGGCCGCGTCGGCGGCTGCGTGGCGCGTCTTCGTGACGCGGCCCGCGTACTCCGAGACCAGCCGTCGCAGCGCGTTCCGCCGCTCGAGCACGAGGAAGTGCGTGACGCCCGCCGCGCGCGCCTCGGCGACGTACTCGGGCAGCGTGCGGCCGACGATCGCGAGGTGCTGCGCGGCGAGGAACTTCATCTCGTAGCCGTACCAGCGGCGGCCGGCCGCCCACATGCGGCGACGCAGGAAGCCGCGCGAGTCCCACGGCGCGAACGTGCGGTCGCCGGCCGTCCAGCGGTGGAAGTAGATCTCGCGGTCCCAGCGGACGCGCGGGTGCTGGTCGAGGAGGCCGCCGAGCACGGAGCTGCCGCAGCGCCCGGTGTGGAACATGCACACCGCGCCGGGGCGCAGCGGCGCGAGCGGGAGTCCCGCGAGCTGGTCGAGCCCGCGCACGAGAGAGCGCGCGCGGTTCGCGAGCCGCGGCGGCAGCGCGTTGCCGATCGTCGCGCGCAGGGACGCCATCGCGGGAGTGTCTCCGCTCGCGGGGCGCACGTCCGCGCTCTTCCCCATCCGTCGCGTCGCGTCCGCGCCGGGTCGGCCCGTCGTTGTTCGGGACGGGGCGGCGTGCGGGGGAGACTGCCGCGGGCGGCTCGTCCGGAGGTGCGCACGTTGGACGCGGAAGGTGCACGGCGCGGCGGCGGCGCACGGCGCGTCCTCGCGGTGCTCGCGGTCGCGCTCGGCGTGCGCGTCGCGGTCGGCGTGTGGCGCGGCCCCGAGCTGCTCGAGGCGGGCAACGGCCTCGACTACATGCGCGCTCTCGCCACGTCGCTCGCGCGCGGCGGCGGCTACGCGATCGACGGCGTCCCGCACGTGTTCCAGCAGCCGGGGTACGTCGCGTGCCTCGCCGCCGGGTTCGCCCTGCTCGGCGCGACGTGGCAGGGTGCGCTGCTCGCGAACGCGCTCCTCGGCACCGCGCTCGCAGGGATGACGTACCGCCTCGCGGGGCGCCTCGACGCGCGGGCCGCGCTGCCCGCCGGCATCGTCGCCGCCGTCCATCCCGTCCTCGTCTGGCACGGCAACGCCGTCGCCGACACGACCCTCTTCGCGCTCGCGCTCGTCGGCTGGGCCGACGCCGCCCTCGGCGCGCTGCGCGGCGGACTCCTCCGGCACACGCTCTGCGCGGGCCTCTGGATCGCCGTCGCGTTCCTCACGCGCCCCTCGCTGCTCCCGCTCCTGCCCGTCGCGCCCGTCGCGCTCCTCGCCGTCTCGCGCTCGTGGCGGAAGGCGCTCGCGTTCGCCGCGCTCTCCTCGGCGCTCGCCTTCGTCCTCGTGTTGCCGTGGCTGCTGCGCAACCACGCGCTGACGGGCGTGTTCCCGCTCGTCGGGACGCACGGCCCCGAGTCCGTGTGGGCCGCGAACACGGACGAGTCGCCCGAAGCGACGGAGCGCGATTCGTCGTACGACGCGGTCTCGGCGCTCCACGCGGGCACGGAGTTCGACGTGCAGGCGTTCCAGACCGGCGTCACGCCGCGCGAAGGCGTGCGCCGCGAGGCACTCTTCCGCGACGCGACGCGCACGTGGATCCGCGAGCACTTCGGGACCTTCCTGCACATGTACGTCGTGCGCCTCGGGCGCATCGCCGACCTGCGCTACCACCCGTCGCGGCACGGCACGCGCCCGATCCCGCACACGCGGCTGCGCTCGCTCGTCAACGCGCTCTCGTACGGGCCGGTGCTCCTGCTCGCGATCGCGGGGACCGTGCTGCTCGTGCGCGGGCCCCGACGGGCCGAGGCGCTGACGCTCGTCGCCGTCGTGGCGCTCTACGCGCTGACGCACGCCGTCGGCGCCGGCTACACGCGGGTGCGCGTGCCCGTGGACCCGCTGCTCGTCGCGCTCGCCGGAGTTGCGCTCGCGCGCTTCGCGGCCGGCGGCGCTCAGCGCCCCGCGGCGTCCTGAGGCAGCAGCACGCCGGCGGCGTCGGGGCCGAGCATCGCGAGCGCGTCGAGGATCGAGACCTGCGGCTCGAACGCGCCGTGGAGCTGCGGGTAGGGCGCGTAGTCGTACTCGATGAACGACACGCCGATGCCCGCCGCGGCGAACAGGCTCTCGTCGAGGTACGCGCGCGCCGCGGGCCCCGACAGGTAGCGGTCCGCGCCGACGGCGCGGCAGATCGCGACCAGCCGCTCGGTGCGCTCGCCGGAGACGCCGAGCCCGGACGCGCGCACGAACTCCGTGTCGCGCAGACCGAGCGCGCGCGCGCAGTCCTCGAGCAGCGGGATGGTCAGGTCCACGAGCCGCTCGGGCGTGCGCTCCCAGTGCGGTCCGACGACGTCGAGCGCCCACGCCGCGTGCGGCGCGCGGCGGTACGAGCTCTCGAACGCCGCGCGGTGCTTCTCGCGCCACGGCTGCCCGTAGCCGACGAGCGCCTCGTCGAGCCGCGTCGCGCAGTTGCCGGCGGGCAGCTTCACGGGCACCGTGATCCAGAACGCGCCGTTCGCACCCTTCAGGCGGTTGCGGTTGCGCCAGCCGTTCTTGTCGTACTGCACGTCGTCGTAGTGCACGTAGACGTCGGCGCGGCGGACCTGGTCGAACACGCCGCGCCAGGGCACGTACGACGGCTGCAGGATCACGCAGGTGCGGGGCACGCCACGCGCTCCGGCAGCTCGACGGCGGGGGAGACCGGCCACGCGCCGTACTGCGCGCCCGCGACCCACAGCCGCCCCTTGTCGTCGCGGACGACGCGGCCCGCGGCGTACCACGCGAGCACCTGCAGATACGCCGCGTGCAGCAGCGGCCAGAGACGCAGCCCGGCGCTCTCCTCCGTGTCCTCGGGCACGAGCGGCAGCGCGCACTGGACCACCGTCGGGCCGTGGTCCATCTCCTCGTCCACCTCGTGGATCGTCGCGCCGCCGAAGCGCGCGCCGCCCGCGAGCGTCTGCCGGATGCCGTGCATGCCCGCGAACGCCGGCAGGAGCGCCATGTGCACGTTGACGATGCGCCCGCGGCGCTGCAGCACCACCGCCTGCGGGAGGATCTTGTCGAACGTGAGCATCCACAGGTCGGCCGGGGCCGCGTCGAACGCCGCGATCAGCTCGCCGTCGAGCTCCGGACGGCGCGGCGCGGCGAGGCGGTGCACGGCCATCCCGGCGTCGCGCCCCCAGGCGTCGAGCGCGTCCGCCGCGCGGCGGTCGAGGATCAGCGCCGACGGTGCGATGCCGAGCGCGGCCGCGTGCTCCACCGCGGCGCGGCAGAGGCGTCCGCCGCCGGAGACGCAGAAGCCCACGCGCAGCGGCCCCTCGCGGCGCGGGAACACCGACCGTGTCGGGAAGGGCAGCGTGCCGCTCATCGGGCGTCCTCCGGGGCGGGGCCGCCGCCGCGGCGCCGCACGACGTACGTCGGCCGGCGCATCGCGCGCATGTGCACGCGGCCCAGGTACTCGCCGATGATCCCGAGCGCGACGAGCTGCACGCCCGAGAAGAGCGTCACCGACGACGCGAGGAACGTGAAGCCGGGCACCGCGCCGCCGCGCACGACGTACACGCCCACCTGGTAGACGAGCAGCAGCGCGCCGAGGCACGCGAACGCGATCCCGAGGATGCTCGCGAGGCGCAGCGGCCGGTCGCTGAAGCCCGTGATCAGCTCGACCGCGATGCGCACGAGCTTCCCGAACGTGTAGTTCGACGTGCCGACGCGGCGCTCGTCGTGGCGCACGCGCACCGACGTGAAGCGGTTGGTGGACCACGTCAGCAGCACGTCGAGCGAGACGCTCGGGCCCTCGTAGCTCGCGAAGCCGTCGCGCAGGTCGGTGCGCAGCACGCGGAACGCGCTGACGTCGCGCGCCGCCTGCACGCCCATGCTCGTCTGGAGCGCCCACTTCGTGAGCTGCGACGCGAGGTCGCGGAAGAGGCCGTGCCGTTCGCGCTCGGGCGCGCCGTAGACGACGTCCACGTCGGGCGTCAGCCGCTCGAGCAGCTTCGGCAGCTCCTCCGGCGGGTGCTGCAGGTCGTCGTCGAGCGTCGCGACGACGTCGTAGCGCGCCGCGCGCAGCCCGCACAGGATCGCGTTGTGCTGGCCGAAGTTGCGCCGCAGCTCGATCCAGCGCAGCCACGGGCGGCCGGTGGCGAGGCGCTCGATCTGCGCCTGGCTGCCGTCGCGGCTGCCGTCGTTCACGAGCAGGAGCTCGAACGCGCGGCCGAGCTTCGGCAGCTCCTCCGCGAGCCGCGTCACCAGCGCCTCGAGCCCCGCCTCGCTGAAGTAGACGGGCACGAGCACCGTGAGCCCGGGCACGAGCGGCGCGTCACCTTCCGGCATCGCCATCAGGATGTCCGACGCGTGCGCGTCATCCCGCGAACTCGTGGACCGCCTCGATCACGCGCGCCTGCTCGGACTCCGTGAGGCCGGTGTGGAACGGCAGCCGCACGAGCCGCAGCGAGACGTCCTCGGCGACGGGGCACTGCCCCTCGCGTCCGCCGAAGCGGCGCCCCATCTCCGAGGTGTGCAGCGGCACGTAGTGGAAGACCGCCTGCAGCCGCCGCGCGCGCAGGTGGGCGATGAAGCGCTCGCGGACGGCCTCGTCCGGGAGCAGCAGGTAGAACATGTGGAACGCCTGGCCGCAGTGCGCGGGCACGTGCGGCAGCGTGACGCCGCGCGAGGCCGCCCAGTCGCCGAGGCCCGCGCGGTAGCGCTCCCAGATCGCGGCGCGGCGGCGCTGGATCTCGTCGCGCGCCTCGAGCTGCGCGAGCAGGTACGCGGCCGTCACGTCGGAGGGCAGGTAGCTCGAGCCGAGGTCCACCCAGGTGTACTTGTCCACCTGGCCGCGCAGGAAGCGCGCGCGGTTCGTGCCCTTCTCGCGCACGATCTCCGCGCGCTCGAGCAGGTCCGCGTCGTTCACGACGAGCGCGCCGCCCTCGCCGCAGATCACGTTCTTCGTCTCGTGGAAGCTCTGCGTCGCGAGCGCGCCGAAGCGGCCGAGCGGGCGGCCGCGGTACGTGCCGAAGAGGCCGTGCGCGTTGTCCTCGACGACCGCGATGCCGCGCTCCGCGGCGAGCGCAGAGATCGCGTCCATCTCGCAGCCGACGCCCGCGTAGTGCACCGGCACGATCGCGCGCGTGCGCTCCGTGACGAGCCCCTCGAGCTGCGTCTCGTCGAGGTTGAGCGTGTCCGGCCGCACGTCCGCGAAGACGGGCCGCGCCCCGAGCAGCGCGAAGGCGTTCGCCGTCGAGACGAACGTGAACGACGGCACGATGACCTCGTCGCCGGGGCCCACGCGGAGCAGCACGGCGCACATCTCGAGCGCGTCGGTGCACGACGCCGTGAGCAGCACGCGCGGCCCGCCGAGGACCTCCGCGAGCAGCGTCTCGCAGCGCTTCGTGAACGGGCCGTTGCCCGACGTGTGCCACGACGTGACGCACGCCTGCACGTGCTCGACCTCGCGGCCCGACGACCACGGGCGGTTGAACGGGATGTCGTAGCTCACGTGCGCCCTTCCTGCGACGGGGACGCGCGGAAGCTACAGCCCGGGCGGCGATCCGCGCGCACTTCGCCGATCGTCGCCCGGCGCGCCGCCGGCTGGCATACTCCGCCGTCGATGCAGACGCCCCGGGACGCCGCCGCCGCGGCCCCGATCTTCGTGCTCTCGACGGCGCGCAGCGGCTCGACGCTGCTGCGCCTCACGCTCGGCAAGGTGCCCGGTCTCGTCTCCCTGCCCGAGTCGCACTTCTTCGTCTTCCGCGAGAGCCACGCGGCGCTCGACCCCGCCCGCCCGGCCGACCGCGAGCGCATCGCCGCCGCGTGGACCGCGTTCCACCGCATCCGCAAGTGGCCGCTCGACCACGCGCGCCTGCACGCGGACCTCGTCGCGGGCGCGGACTCGTGGCGGCGCGTGCTCGAGTTGACGATCGCGCGGCTCCTCGCGGACGGCGGCGTCGAGCCCGCCCCGGGCGGCGCGTGGATCGAGAAGTCGCCGCCGCACGTGTTCCGCCGCGACGCGATCCGCGAGCTATTCCCCGAGGCGCGCTTCCTGCACCTCGTGCGCGACCCGCGCGACGTCGCCGCGAGTCTGAAGACGTGCCCGTGGGCGACCTCGAACGTGTACGTCGCCGCGCGCGTGTGGCGCGAGGCGGCGCGGCGGATCGACGCGCGCGACGACACGCTGCTCGTGCGCTACGAGGCGCTCGTCGCGGAGCCGGCGGCCGAGGTCGCCCGCATCTGCGCGTTCCTCGGGCGGCCCTTCGACCCCGCGTGGATCGCCGCGCCGACGCGCGACGCGGTCGAGGAGCGCAACGTGCGCAGCGGCGCGGCGCTGGCGCCCATCAGCGAGCGCTTCGTCGGCGCGTGGCGCGAGCGGCTGTCGGCGCCGGACCGCGAGGCGGCGGTCGTGCAGCACGTGTGCGACCGCGAGATGCGCGCCCTCGGCTACGAGCCTTCGCCCGTGCGGCGCGACCTGCGCTTCCGCGCCCATCTCGCGCTCGGCTGGCTGGGTCTCGTCGCCGACCGCGTCGTCCGCTGACGCGCCGTCAGCGCGCGGTCAGCTCCACGAGCCGGACGTCGCCGGCGGTCGCGACGACGCGCGCCGCCGCGAGCCGCGGCGGCAGCCACGCGGGCGGCGCGTAGCGGTCCTTGCGGGCGCCCATGCGACCGGCGTCCGCCCACACGTAGGGCGGCGGCGCGCCGGCGGGCGGCCCGTCCGGCCAGTCGTCCCAGTCGACGAGCGCGAGCCGCGTCTCGGCGGTGAAGCCGCGGTGGAACTCGAGCGCGCGCAGCGTGCGCCGCTCGCTGAGCAGCGTCGCGCCCTCGCGCACGAGCGTGTGCAGGCGCGCCGCGAGCCGCCGCTCCGCGCGCATGTCGCGGCTCTCGCCGACGCCGCCGCGCGCGACGCCGTACGCGCACATCGCGAGCACGAGCGCGGGCACGCCGCAGCGCAGGAGCACGGCGCGCGCGCCCTCGGTCGCGGGGCGCAGGTACGCGGCGGCGAGCGCCGCGGCGCCCGCGGCGTAGACGAGCGCCGCGAGCGGGCGATGCTGCGCGAGACCGGTGAGCGCGCCGCCCGCGAGGAGCAGCGCCGAGGGGCCGAGCGCCGCCCAGCGGATGCGTCCCGGCACGAGCACCAGCGCGCCGCCGGCGAGCACGGCGAGCGGCGGCAGCGTGGGCGCGAGCATGCGCGGGAGCAGCGGCAGCGGCGCGAACTTGGTCAGCGACGAGGAGCCGATCCAGTACCCGGCCGCGAGCACGAGCGCCTGCGCCGCGAAGACGCGCGCCCCGCGCGGCACCGCGCGGCGCAGCGCCACGAGCGGCAGCGCGGCGGCGAGGAGCAGCGTCAGGTCCGGGAGGTCCTCGAACAGCATCAGCAGCGGCTGGTAGGTCGCGCGCCGCAGCAGCTCCGCGGCGCCCTCTCCCGCGTAGGCCCAGTGGGACGCGTTGTGGTGGACGTCGATCGCGTGCCAGCGGTAGAGCGCGTCGCCCGTGAGCGCCGCGTACGCGCCGAAGAAGACCGCGCCGAGGGTCGCGCCCGTCAGCGCGTAGGCGGCCCACGCGGTGCGCGCGCGCCGCGCGCGCAGGTCGCGCACGAGGAGCACGATGTGGAGCGGCGCGAGCCAGATCGCCGTCTCCTTCGTCATGATCGCCAGCGCGACGACGCCCGCCGACGCCGCGCCCGCGAGCGCCGCGCGCCCGCCCGTCGAGGCGCGGGCGCGCAGGAGCAGCAGCGTCGCGACGAAGAGCTGCACGCCGAGCGGCATGTCGGGGATGAGGAACGCGGAGCCGTTGACCAGCGTCGTCGCGGGCGCGAAGAGCAGCACGGCGCACCACGCCGCGCGCCGCCCCGCCAGGCGGTTCGCGGCGTACGCGACGGCCACGATCCCCACGAGCGACCACGCGAGCGGCCACCACACCGTCGTCCACGCGTTCGCGCCCACGAGGCCGTAGGCGGCGGCCGTCGGCGCGATCAGCCCCAGGCGGTTCAGCCGGTGCTCCGGCTGCAGCTCGAACGTGCCGCCGACGAGGTCCCACGCGGCCCGCGCGTACACCTGGTCGTCGCTCGCCATGAAGCCCGGGCGCGCGGCGACGAGCAGCGCGAGGTGCAGCGCGATGCCCGCGAGCGCCGCGGCGCCGAAGGCGCGCAGCCGACGTCCGGCCGGGGGCGCCTCCGCCGTCATGCGCGGAGTGTCCCGCGGCCGGCCGCTGCCACGGCGGATTCGGGCGCCGTCAGCGGAGCGCCTCGGCGTAGAGCGTCTCGAGCCGCGCGGCGGCGGCGTGCGGGTCGTGCTCGGCGCGGATGCGCGCGAGCGCCGCGGTGCCGCGGCGCCGCACCTCGTCGGGGCGCGCGAGCGCGTCGTCGAGCGCCGCCTCGAGACCGGACTCGAGCGCCGCCGCGAAGGCCGCGCGCTCCGGGGCGTCGCGCCGCAGCGCGCGGCCGAGCTCGTTCCGCGGCACGCGCACCAGCCAGCCGCACGCGTCGGAGTTGATCTCGGCGAGCGCCTGGACGTCCGTCGAGATCACCGCGCAGCCCGCGGCCTGCGCCTCGAGCACGACGTATCCGTACGTGTCCGCGATGGTGGGGAGCAGCGCGACGCGCGCGCGGCGCAGGAGCGCGAGCACGTCCGCGTTCGGCAGCCGGCCGTGGAAGACGATCCGGCCGTCGCGCCGCGCCATCTCCGCCCGCGCCGCGGCGACGTCCGCCTCGGTCGCGCCGGTCGTGAAGTCGCGGTGCTCGAGCGACGAGACGACGTGCAGCCGCAGCGGCGCGCCGCGGTCGATCAGCCGCCCGGCGACGCGCAGCAGCGTGTCGCCGCCCTTCAGGAAGAACTGCTTGCCGACGAACACGCAGTCCACGAGCCCGTCGGTCGGCGCCGGCTTCTCCTCCCACGCGCCGACGAGCGGCTCCTGCGCCGGGTGGAGCACCGTCGCCTTCGCCTCGATCGCGGGCAGCAGGTCGGCGTTGTGGCGCAGCACCGAGCGCTGCACGTCCCACGCGTGCCGCGACATCGCGATCAGCCCGCGGCACGCCGGCGCGGCGAGCCGCTCGAGGCCGCTGCGGTCGAGCTTGCCGGAGCGCGGGATCCACGAGCTCGTGGTCACGAACCACGGCGTCTTCCCGTACGAGATCGAGAAGAAGAAGTGCAGCAGATCGACGCGCGGCCGCAGCAGCTCGACGTAGCGGTGCTGCAGTCCGAACGCCGGGCGGCGCCGCACCACGTAGTGCAGCCACGCCAGCGGCGCCAGCGCACCGTGCACACGCACGTGCTCGACCGAGCGGAACGGCAGCCCCGTGATGTTGCGCCGCTCGCGGTAGCCGTCGGCGTCCACGCCCACGCGCACCACGCGTCCGCTCACGACGCGGACGCCTCGAAGAACGCGGCGTACGGACCGCCCGCGAACGCCGCACGCAGCTCGTCGAGGTTCGACACCAGCTCCGCCAGCGGGCGCGTGGTCTGCGGGACGAGCCGCGTCGTCGCCGCGGCGGCGGGCAGCCCGAGCGCCGCGCGCACGCGCGCCATCTCGCGCCCGCGGTCCGCGACGAGGTCCTCGTACACGACCGACGTGACCCGCGCCGCGTCGAAGACCGCCTCGCACGCGGCGGCGCGGCGCTCGAGCAGCTCGAAGAACGCGCGGCACTCCTCGGGCTCGAAGCGTTCGGCCGCGACGCCGCGCTGCGCCTCCTCGACGTCGTCCTCGGAGGTCGCGGCCATCTGCCCCGTGGACTTCGAGACGCGCGTCGAGACGAGCACGCGGAAGAGGTTGCGGCGCCGCAGGTGCAGCACGCGCAGCGCGGGGTCGGCCCGGAGCGCCTCGGTGAGTCCCGGCAGCGGCTTCTCGAGGACCTGCGGATAGAAGAGCTTGAAGCCGACGGCGCGCACTCCCGCGGGGTGCGGCCGGAACACGCGCCGGCGCAGGAACGCGGCGCCGTCCGCCGCGCGCTCCGCCCGCGCCGCGTCGTCCGCGAGCGGCGGCGCGTAGACCGCGTTGCCCCAGAACACGCCGCGCGGCGAGAACAGCTCCGAGTACGCGGCGACCGCCGGGTCCGAGTTGAGCAGGCTGAGCAGGAGGTTCGAGCCCGTGCGGTACCAGCCGAGCGCGACGAAGCGCGCGTAGTCGCTCCGCCCGCGCAGGAGCCCGCGATCGACGCAGCGCGCGACCGCCCACCGCGGCAGGTTGCGCGCACGGCGGACGACGGTCGATGCGGCTCCCATCGGCGGCCGCGAATGTAGCGGCGGCGGCTCCGCGGGCGCCGCAACTCACTCCCGGGCGGCGGAGGCGCCGCTACGATCCCGAATTCGCCGTGCCTCCGAACGAACGTGTCCCCTGTCCCGAGTGCGGTCGCCGGGCCGACGCCTCCGCCGCGTCGTGTCCGCACTGCCGCGCATCGTTCACCGTGCTCTGCGAGTGCGGCACGCCCGTCCACGTCGGCGCCGGCACCTGCTCGGCCTGCGGCGCAGCCGTGGAGCTCGGCACGCGGCTGCGCCGGCCGTGGCTGCTGCGCGCGGCGGCCGCGTCGCTGCTCCTCGGCGTGCTCGGCGCGGCGGGCTGGGCGGCGTGGAACGCGCACCGGCGCGACGCGTCGCGGGCCGAGGTCTGGCGCCTGCGCGACCAGGCCTTCGAGGCGGTGAAGGCCGGGCGCTACGAGGAGGCGCTGACGCTGCTGACCGCCGTCTGCGAGCGGCGCCCGCGCGACGAGCAGATGTGGTACCTGCGCGCCGTGTCGGAGCGGGCGGCGGGGCGGCCGCCCGCCGTGTGGACGCAGAGCGCGCGGCACGTCCTCGACATCGACGGCGGCTTCAGCGAGGCGGCGGCGCTGCTCGCGGACGCCTGCCGCGCCGAGGGCGACCTGGGCGCCGCGCTCTCGTACGCACGGCGCGCCGCCGAGGGCAGCCGTCCCACGGCCCACGACTTCCGGGTGCTCGCCGACCTCGAGCTGCGCGCGCCGCGGCCGTCGGCCGCGCGCGCGCTCGCGGCGCTGCGGCGGGCGCAGGAGATCGCCGACGAGGACCCGCGCGTGCCGGTGCTCATCGGCCTCCTGCACGTGCGGGCGGCCCGCGGCGCGCCGATCGAGGCCCTGCCGGACGCCGTGCGGCGCGATGTCGTGCGGGCCGAGCACCGCCTCGCGACCCTCCCGGAGGACGTCGCGGCGACGGCGGAGATGCGCCTCGCCGCGGCGGAGTTCGCGGCGGCGCGGGGCGACATCGCCGCCGCGCGGCGCTGTGCCGAGGAGGCGCGCCTCGCGGCACGCGACGACACGCTGCTGCGTGCGCGCGCGCTCGCCGTGGCGGGCCGCGCCGCCGTGCTGGCGGGCGACGTCGCCGCGGGCATCGGGCTGTTCGGCGACGCGCTCACCGAGCGTCCGGTCGGCGACCTCGCCGCGGAGGCGGCCGACTGTCTCGTCGCGGCCGGGCGCCCCGACCTCGCCGAGCCGGTCGTGCGCTCCGCGCTCGCGCGGAACGACGACCCGGCGCTGCGCGGCGTCCTGTCCGCCGTGCTGGCGGCGCTGGGGCGGCACGCGGACGCGCAGCGCGAGGTGGACGCGGCGCTGGCGGCCGCGCCGGACGACGCGGATCTGCTGCTGCGCCGGGGCGACCTGCGCGCCGCGGAGGGCGACCTCGGCGGTGCCCGCGAGGCGTACGCCGCGGCGGCGGCGCGTGTCCCGGGGGCGGCCGCGCCCCGGCTCCGCACGGCACGGCTCGCGCTCTTCGCTCCGGGCGGGGACGACGCGCTGCGCGACGCGGCCACGCGCGCGCTCGCGGAGCTCGACGCCGTCGCGGGCGCCGACCGCGCCGCGCTCGAGGCCGAGCCGGACTACCTCGAGACGCGTGGCCGGCTCGAGCTCGCCGCGGGCGACGTGGTCGCCGCGCACGCGAGCGTCGCGCGCGCCGTCGAGGCGCGGCCCTACGCCCCGGAGCCGCACCTCGCGCTCGCCGACGTCGTCGCCCGCGGGCGCTCGCCGACGCGGTTCGCGGACGCGGCCCGGCTCGCGGTCGAGGCCGCGGGGCTCGCGCCGTTCGACGACGGCGTCGTGGAACGCGCCGCGCGCCTGTGCCTCGCCGCGGGGGCCGCGCGCGACGCGGCGACGCTCTGCGACACGCTGCTCGAGCGGCGGCCGTCGAGCGCGGGCATCCTGACGCTCCTCGCCGAGGCGCAGCGCCGCGCGGGGCACTGGCGCGAGGCCGCGGGCGCGCTCGAGCGCCTGGCCACGCTGCGCCGCGACGACCCCGAGGTGCGGCTCGCGCTCGTGGACTCCCTGCTGCGCGCCGGGGAGCGCGCGCAGGCGCTGCGCGTCGCGGCGGGCGCCGCCGCCGCGGGCCGGCCCGACCCGCGGCTCGACGTGGTCGTGGCGCTGCACGGCGGGTCCGACGAGGACGCGTTCGCGCGGCTGGCCGCCGCGGGTCCGTCGAGCGCGCTCGGCGCCGCCTACCTCGCCGCGGGCCGCCGCGACGACGCCGTCCGGTGCCTGCGCGCCGCGCTCGCGGCGGCGCCCGAGGACGCCCAGGCCCGCAGCCTCCTCGTCTACGCCCTGCTCGACGGCGGCGCGGACGCGGGCGGCGCCGCGCAGGCGCCCGACGCCGGCGCGCTCGCCGAGGCCGGGCAGCTCGCGGACGCGTGCCCGGAGGGCGCCGCTCCCGGCCTCTCCGAGCTGCTCCGCGGGCGTGTCGCGCTCGCGCGGGGCGAGCTCGACCGCGGCCGCGGCCTGCTCGAGGCGGCGCGCACCGCGCGGCCGTTCGACGCGTACGCGCACTTCTTCCTCGGGCAGCTCCGCTGGCGCGCGGGCGAGCTCCCGCGGGCGCTCGACTCGCTGCGCCGGGCCGCGGCGCTGCCCGGGGCGCCGCCGGGCATCTCGCAGATCCTCGCGCGCTGCCTGGTCTCGGCGGCCGGGGAGCCGGACGCCGTCGCCGAGCCGCTGCTCTGGGAGGCGCTCGTCCACGACCCCGCGGACGCGGCTGCGACGGTGCGGCTCGTCAACCTGCTCGTCGCGCGCGGCGCGTGGGCCGAGGCCGCGCAGCTCGCGTCGCGCCTGCCCGAGATCCGCGCCGACCTGCCGGACGCCCTCGCGACGCAGCTCCGCCGCACGGCGCTCGCGTGCGGGCTCCGCGCGGTCGGTCTCGCCGCGGAGGCGGACGCCGTGGACGAGCTCCCGGTCGGGGCGGCGGGCAGCGCCGGCGGCGTCGTCGACGCGCTGCTCGCCGCGGCCCGCGGCCGGCCCGAGGATGCCGTCCGCGAGTTCGAGAAGCTCCTCGCGTCGGACGCGGCGACGCCGCTCCTCGCCGCGGCGCTGATCGAGTGCCTGGTGCGCGCCGGCCGCGCCCCCGAGGCGTGCGAGCGCCTGCACGCGCTCGAGGCGGCCGGGCGGCTGCCCCCGGGGGCTGCGGTCGCGCTGGCGCGGTCGCTTGCGCGCGCCGGCCGCGGCGACCTCGCGGACGCCGAGCTGGCCCGCGTGCTCGCCGCCCGGCCGGCCGACGTGGACGCGCTGCGCGTGGTCGTCGCCCGGGCCCTCCGCGACGGGGTCGCCGCGCGCGCCCTCGCCGCGCTGGACACGGCGCTGCCGCACGCCGCGGGCGAGGACGCCGCGCGCCTCCGGCTGCTCCGCGCCGACGTGCTGCGGGCGACCGGGCGGGTGCAGGAGGCGCTCCAGGCCGCGCGCGCGGAGACCTCGGGCGCGGATGCGGTCGCGCTCGAGGCCCGCGTGGCCGAGGCCGAGGCCGCCGCCGAGCTCGGCGACCTCCCGGCGGCACGGCGCGCGGTGGCCGCGGCGTCCTCCGGACTCGCGGCGGCGCCCGGCTCGCCGTCCGCGCTGCACGGCCGCCTGCGCTTCGTCGAGGGCTCGCTCGCCCTGCGCGAGGGGCGCTTCCGCGAGGCCGAGGACGCCTTCGAGAAGGCGCTCGCGCTCGTGCCCGACGACCACGCCGCGGCGAACAACCTCGCCTACCTGATGTCCGCCCGCCCCGGCCTCGCGCGGCGCGCGCTCGAGCTCGCGCGCGGGGCCACCGCCGCGGCGCCGGGCAACGCGTCGTACTGGGACACGCGCGGCGCGTGCGCGGCGCAGGCGGGCGAGCGGGCGGAGGCCGAGCACGCGTGGCGCACCGCGCTCGACATCTGGTCGCGCGACTCCGCCGCACCCGGTCCCGCCGTGGCCGCCGCCGAGGTCGGTCTGGCGGAGGTGCTCGCGGCCGGCGGCCGCTGGGCGGAGGCGGAGGAGCTGGCGCGCGCCGCCCTCCGCCACGAGGCCGACGCGGACGTCGCGCGGCGCGCCCGCGAACTGCTCGAGGGCTCGTGACGCGGCGTGCCGGAGCGGCCTCGGCCGCGGGCGCTCCGCGACCTCCGGGATTGCACTCAACTCGAAGCTGCGCCCGCACCGAAATGTCCTGAAGTCTGTCGGCGGGCCTGCCTAGACTCGGCGGACCGATGAAACGGGTGGGGGACATCATGAGAGCGATTCGATCGATCGTCGCCGCGGTCGTGCTGTTCGTTGCGGCGAGCACTGCGCAGGCCGCTCTCGTCTACGGCTCGTCCGCCACCGTGACCAGCCTCGGCGCCGCCACCCAGACCGGCGCGACGGCGAACATGAACGGCAACCCGGGCGCCGACCAGGCGGTCACGATCTTCCGCTACAACCCGGGCAACAACACGACGACCGACGTCTCGATCCAGTGGAGCTTCACCACGCCGCCGACCTCGATCGGCTGGACGCTCTACCTGAAGGGCACCACGGTCCGCGCGAACGTCGTCTCGATCACGCTCACCGACACCGGCGCGAACACGGTCACCTCGAACAACACGCAGGTGATCGGCCAGATCCCCAGCAACCAGTTCCGCAACGTCGCGCTCAGCAACTTCGACAGCCCGAGCGACTACTCGGCGGGCGCGTTCGACTTCACGAACATCACGACCATCCTGGTCACCTTCCGCCTCACGAGCCCGTCCACGGGCTCCCCGCTGTCGCAGATCCAGATCGACGCGATCGCGAACCCGGAGCCGGGCACGGTCGCGCTGTTCGGACTCGGCGGGCTCGGCCTCGTCGGGCTGGTCGCGCGGCGCCGCCGCCGCGCCGCCGCCGCCCGCGGCTGAGCCGTTCCCGCCCCGGGCCGTCCGTCGGCCGCCACCGCCCGGCGCTGCGTCCCCGGCTGCCGCACCAGCGCTCGGTGAGGTTCCCGGACACTCTCCCCGCCGCGGCCTGCCGGGACCGGCGCCCCCGCTGCCAGCCCGACCCTCTCACGACGACTCACGCACCTGAGCGGTCCAGAGCGCCGCGTGCTGCGTTGCCTCGCCTCAGCGACACCACGGCGTCGCGATCGCCTCGGCGCCTTGCTCGCGACGCTCTGTCCTCGCTCAGGACGTCGCCCGCGGCGCGCTCCGTGCTCGCCGCGGGCAGGCCGAGCCTCGATTGCGCCGAAGTCATCGTCACGAAGTGCGCGAGCCTCGTGAGAAGGCCGGGCTAGCCTGCGCGGCGACCGCGCACCCATGTCGAAGGCCGCCGCCCGTCTGACCGAGCTCGTGACCGAGGCGCCCGAGGCGCGCCCGGGCTGGGCGGGAGGCGGGCTCCTGCGCGTGCTCCGCCGCGCTTCCGGCGGCGACGGCTGGACCTCGCGCTTCCTGCGCGGCCTGATGTGGCGCTACCGGCGCCTCGTCGGCCTCGTGCTCGCCCTGAACGTCACGTCGGCGGCGTTCGAGGGCACGACCATGGCCGTGTTCACGGTGCTCCTCGAGACGCTGACGAAGGAGCAGGGCGCGGTCTCCCTGCGCCGCCTCGGCTGGCTGGGCCGGCCGATCGAGTACGTGCGCACGGAGTACGAGCCGCGCACCGCGTTCCTGCTGCTCGTCGCGGTGGCCGTGGGCAGCCAGATCGTGAAGAGCCTGACCGAGTTCGCCGGCAAGTGCGCCGCCGCGCAGCTCTCGACCTCGATCGAGTCGGACCTCCGCAACCGCATCTTCCGGCAGCTCGTGCGGATGCGCTACCGGCAGATCGCGCGCTACCGCGTCGGCGACCTCGCCGCGTACGTCGAGCAGGTGACGCCCGCGGCGGGGCTGATCCCGAACGTCAACGAGATCGTCTACCAGAACATGACCCTCGCGGTGTACGCGGCGGTGCTGTTCTGGATCTCCTGGAAGATGACGCTCGTCGCGGCCGTGGTGCTCGGCGTGCTGGTGTTCTCGACGCGCGGCCTGATGGCGCGCATCCGCGTCACGTCGAAGCAGTTCGTGAAGGCGTCCACGTCGATGAACGAGGGCGCGATCGAGCTGCTCTCGGGCATCCGGCACGTGCACACGTACGGCCGCGAGGAGTTCGCGGTCGAGCGCGTCGCCCGCGACATCGAGGCGGGGCGGCGCTCGCGGCGCCGCGGCCTCGTGCTCTCGGCGGTGATCCCCGGCGCGATGCAGATCGTGGCGGCGATCGGCATCGGCATCCTGCTCGGCATCGCGGGCACGGCGCTCGACACGAACGGCATCACCATCGCGGCGCTGCTCGCGTTCGTGCTCGTGCTCTACCGCCTGCTCCCGCGCGTGACGACCGCCAACAACAAGGCCGCGATGCTGCACGCCAAGTGGGCGTACGTGGAGCGCGTCGCCGAGATCCTGCGCCGCGACGACAAGGAGTACCTGCAGAGCGGGAAGACGGCGTTCCCCGCGCTGCGCGAGGGCATCGAGTTCCGCGACGTCTCGCTGCGCTACGACGACCGCGACGAGCACGCCGTCCGCGACCTCTCCTTCCGCATCCCGAAGGGCACGTTCACGGCCCTCGTGGGTCCGTCGGGCGCGGGCAAGTCCACCGTCGTGAACCTGCTGCTGCGCCTCTACGAGCCCGACGGCGGCACGATCGTGGTGGACGGCACGCCGCTGCCGGAGCTGCGCGTCGGCGACTGGCGGCGGCAGATCGGACTCGTGGACCAGGACGGCTTCGTGTTCCACGCGACCGTGCGCGAGAACATCCGCTTCGGGAAGCTCGACGCGACGCAGGAGGAGATCGAGCGCGCGGCGCGCATCGCCGCGGCGCACGAGTTCGTGGCCGAGCTGCCGCAGGGCTACGACACGGTCGTCGGCGAACGCGGGCAGCGGCTCTCGGGCGGGCAGCGCCAGCGCCTCGCCATCGCCCGCGCGCTCGTCCGCGAGCCGAGCATCCTCGTCCTCGACGAGGCGACGAGCGCCCTCGACACGACGTCCGAGCGCGCGATCCAGGCGGCGCTCGACCGCATCCGGCGCGACTTCACCGTCGTCGCGATCGCGCACCGCCTCTCCACGATCCGCGACGCCGACCAGATCCTCGTCCTCGACCGCGGCGGCGTCGTCGAGCGCGGCACGCACGACGAGCTGGTCGCGCGGGGCGGCCTCTACGCGCGGCTCTGGACGGCCCAGGCCGGCGAGCGCGACGGCGGCTGACGCCCGCGCCGCCGCCGGTCGCGCGTCCATCGCGGGGCCGCCGCGCGTGCGCTACAAACGGAGCGTGCGCGGCACGGGAGGCAGGTCGTGAAGGTCGGCGCGGTCGTGCCGGTGCGGCTCTCTTCGTCGCGTCTGCCGCGGAAGCCGCTGCTCGACGTCGCGGGCCGCACGGCGCTCCAGCGGGTGACGGACCGCGCGCGGGCGTGTCCCGGCGTCGAGGTCGTGGTCGTCGCGACGACGACCGACGCCGCCGACGACCCGCTCGCCGAACACGCCGCGGCGTGCGGACTCGCCGTCCACCGCGGGCCGGTGCGCGACGTCCTGCGCCGGCTGGCCGAGGCCGCCGCGGCGCACGCGCTCGACGTCGTCGTCGAGGTGGACGGCGACGACCTGCTGTGCGCGACGGAGTACATGGCGCGCGGCGTCGAGCACCTGCTCGCGACCGGCGCCGACTTCGTCTCGTTCGCCGGCCTGCCGCTCGGCGCGACGCCGAACGTCGTCCGCGGCGCGGCGCTCGCCGAGGCGGTGCGCCGCAAGCGCTACGACGACACCGAGACGGGCATCTTCCGCTTCCTGCTCGAGAGCGGCCGGTTCCGCGTCGAGAAGCCGGCGGCGACCGACCCGCGCCACGTCCACGAGACGGTGCGCATGACCCTCGACTACCCGCAGGACCTAGCGTTCTTCCGCGCGGTCCACGAGCGCCTCGACGCGCAGCCCGGCTGGACCTTCGCCGACCTCGTCGCGCTGCTGCGGGCCGAGCCCGCGCTCGTCGCGCTGAACGCGGGCCTCGAGGACGCGTACGCCGCCCACTTCCGCGCGGGACTCGCCGACATGGACGGCCCGCGCGAGGGAGACACGTCAGCATGAGATTCCTGCAGATCGGACTCGGTTCGATGGGCAAGCGCCGCATCCGCTGCCTGCGCGCGCTCGGCGAGACCGACATCGTCGCGTTCGACCCGCGCGCCGACCGGCGCGAGGAGGCCGAGCGCCTGTACGGCGTGCGCACCGTCGCGGACCTCGACGCGGGCTACGCCACGCCGGGCCTCGACGCGGTGCTCGTCTCGACGCCGCCCGACGCGCACTACGCGCCGGTCCGGCGCGCGCTCGCGGCCGGCCTGCACACGTTCTGCGAGGCGAACGTGGTGACCGAGGGCGCCGAGGAGTTCCTCGCGCTCGCGCGCGAGAAGGGCGTCGTCGCCGCGCCGTCCGCGACGTTCCGCTTCCACCCGCTCTACGGCCATCTGCGGCGCCTCGTCGTGGACGAGAAGGTGGTGGGGCGTCCGCTCGCGCTGACCTTCCACCTCGGCAACTACATCCTCGACTGGCACCCGTGGGAGGGACTCGACTTCTACGCCGGCCGCAAGGCCACGGGCGCGTGCCGCGAGATGGTGCCGTTCGAGTTCGAGTGGATGCAGTGGATCTTCGGGCCCGTCGAGAGCGTGCAGTGCACGGTCGCGAAGCAGCTCGACCTCGCGACCGACATCGACGACACGTACGCGATCGTCGCGCGCTTCGAGAGCGGCCTCGTCGCGACGGTGCTCGTCGAGGTCGTCGCGCGCTACCCCGTGCGCGTCGGGCGGCTCGTCACGCAGACGGGCTCGATCGACTGGAGCTTCGACACGAACCTGCTGCGGCACTACGACGCGGCGACGGGCGCGTGGCGCGAGCACAAGGCGGCGGGCCGCGGCTTCAACATCGAGGAGATGTACGTCGCCGAGATCGGCGCGTGGCTCGACGCCTGCCGCGGCGGAACGCCGTGGAGCCACACGTACGCGCACGACCTCGAGCTCTCGCGCCTGCTGCTCGCGTGCGAGCGCAGCAGCGAGACGGGGCGGCGCGTGCGCGTCGCGGAGATCGAGCTTTGACGCGCGGCGGGGCCCTGCACGCGCGGGCGCAGCGCCTGATCCCGGGCGGCGGCCACACGTACAGCAAGGGCGACGACCAGTTCCCGTCGAACGCGCCGCGGCTGATCGAGCGCGGCGACGGCTGCTACTGCTTCGACCCGGACGGCGGGCGCTGGCTCGACTACGGCATGGGCCTGCGCTCCGTGCTGCTCGGGCACGGGTTCGCGCCGATCGTCGAGGCGGCTGCGGCGGAGCTCGCGCGCGGCAGCAACTTCACGCGCCCCGCGCCGCTCGAGGGCGAGGTCGCCGAGCTGCTCACCGAGATCGTGCCGTGCGCCGAGATGGTGAAGTTCGCGAAGAACGGCTCCGACACGACGTCCGCGGCCGTGCGCCTCGCGCGCGCGTACACGGGCCGCGACCTCGTCGCCGCGTGCCGCACGAACCCGTTCTACAGCTTCGACGACTGGTGGATCGGCACGACCGCGTGCGACGCGGGCATCCCGCAGGCCGTGAAGGACCAGACTCTGACGTTCGTCTACGACGACCTCGAGTCGCTGCGTGCGCTCTTCGCCGCACACCCCGGTGCGATCGCGTGCGTCATCCTCGAGCCGGTCGCGCTCGACCCGCCGTCGCCGGGCTTCCTGCAGGCGGTGGTCGAGCTCGCGCACGCCGAGGGCGCGGTGGTCGTCTTCGACGAGATGATCAGCGGGTTCCGCTACCACCTGCGCGGCGCGCAGGGCCTCTACGGCGCGGTGCCCGACCTCGCGACGTACGGCAAGGCGATCGCGAACGGGTTCTCCGTCGCCGCGCTGTGCGGACGCCGCGAGATCATGGCGCTCGGCGGACTCGAGCACGACCGCCCGCGCGTCTTCCTGATGTCCGCGACGCACGGCGCCGAGACGCACGCCCTCGCCGCAGCGGCCGCGTCGCTGCGCTTCCTGCAGTCCCACGACGTGAGCGGCCACGTCGCCGCGCTCGGGCGCGCGCTGCGCGACGGGCTCGCCGCGGCGGCCGCGGACGCCGGCATCGGCGACGCCGTGACCGTGCTCGGCTACGACCAGAGCCCCGTGATCGTCTGCCGCGATGCGGCGGGGCGCGTCTCGCTGCCGCTGCGCACGCTGTTCCTGCAGGAGATGTGCGCGCGCGGCATCCTGATCCCGTACGTCGCGATCAGCTGGGCGCACACGCGGGCCGAGATCGACGCGACCGTCGCCGCCGCGCGCGAGGCGTTCGACGTCTACGCGCGCGCGCTCGAGGACGGCGTGGAGCGCCACCTGCGCGGGCCCGTCGTGAAGCCGGTGTTCCGCCGCTGGAACCACCGGGACGCGTGAGCCCGGGTCCGCTCCGCGGACTCGCGTACCGCGCCCGCCGCGCCGCGGCGCGCGTGCAGGATGCGATGCGACCGGCGGAGCGCGTGCCCCCGGGCGAGGCCGCGCGCCGCGTGATCGTGCACGTGGGTGCGCACAAGACCGGCTCGACGACGCTGCAGTTCCTGCTGCGCCACGCGACCGACGAGCTCGCCCGGCGCTCGGTCTTCCACGACCGCGCCTCGTACGCGCTCGGCGGCGTGCTGCGCGACGCAGCGCCGCTGCCCGCGGGCGAACTCGCGCGCGCGCGCGACGAGCTGGCGGCGCGCCTCGACGCCTGCGGCGCGCGCACGGCCGTGCTCTCGAGCGAGTCGTTCTTCGGCGACCCGTTCGACGGCTACGCGCGCGGCGCGCACGTCGCCGCGGACCTTGCGGGGCTGCTCGAGGGGCGCGACGTGACGGTGGTCGCGCTGGTGCGGCGGCAGGACACCTTCCTCTCGTCGATCTGGCAGCAGCACGTGAAGGAGGGCGGCACGCGGCCGTGGGACGCGTTCCGCGCGGCGCTCCCGCCCGACGTCTTCGACTGGGACGCGCGCCTCGCGGCGTTCGACGCCGCGTTCGGCCGCGAGCGGGTGCGCGTGCTCGCGTACGAGACGGCGTTCGACGCCGGCGAGCGCGTGCTCGGGCGCGTGCTCGGACCCGAGGTGGACATCGCCGTCGCGTCGGTGCCGCGGCGCAACCCGAGCCTCTCGGCGGAGGGCCTGCGGCTGCTCGCGGCGGCGAACGAGCTGCTCTCCGACGCGGGCCGGGGCAAGCTGCGGCGCTTCCTGCAGGAGGAGTTCGCGCGCGGCCCGGACGAGCCGGACCCGCTGCTCGCGGACGGCGTCGGCGCCGCGATCCTCGCGGGATACCGCGCGGCGAACGAGCGCCTCTTCGCCTCCCGGCTGCGCGACGATGCGGCGCGGGCGGAGTACATCGGCACGTGACGGAGGGCCGCGGCGCATGGCGGAGCTGAGGTTCGGACCGGGCACGCGCTGCGTGCTCTTCGGCGGCGGGCGGCTGCTGCTGCGCACGGCGCAAGGCCTCGCGGCGCGCGGCATCGGCGCCGTCGCGGTGTGCGGCCCGGCGCACGCGCGCGAGGAGTTCGACGGTGCGCCGCTCGCCGCTGCGCTCGCGGCGCTCGGCGTGCGGGTGGTCGAGACCGAGCAGCTCGACGTCGCACGGCTCGCGCCGCTCGTCGACGCGCACACGCTCGGCCTCTCGGTCGCCGCGCCGTGGATCTTCCGCGCCGACGTGATCGCACTGTTCGGCGGACGCCTGCTCAACCTGCACGGCGCGGACCTGCCGAACGCGCGCGGCGGCGGCGGCTTCACGTGGCAGATCCTGCGCGGCGACCGCCGCGGCGGGCTCACGTGGCACGTGCTCACGGAGGCGGTGGACGAAGGCGACGTCGTGCTGCAGCACACGTTCACGTATCCCGATTCGTGCCGCACGCCGGCCGACTTCGCGCTGCACCGCGAGCCGCACGAGATGGACTTCCTGACCGCGTTCCTCGACGCCGTCGCATCCGGCCGGCCGCTCGCCGTGACGCCGCAGGACGGCGCGCGCGCGAGCTACTGGCCGCGGCTCTCGACGGCCGTCCACGGCTGGATCGACTGGCGCTGGGAGGCGTCCGAGATCGTGCGCTTCGTGGACGCGTTCGGCCCGCCGTACGCCGGCGCGGGCACGCAGCTCCGCGGCGCCGAGCTGCGCATCGTGCACGCGGAGCTCGACGGCCGCGTCGGCGCGTTCCACCCCTTCCAGGCGGGGCTCGTCTTCCGCGTGCACGACGGCGTCGCGTGGCTCGCCGCGCGCGGCGGGGCGGTGCTCGTCCACGCGGTGCGCGACGCCGCGGGCTCCGACGCGTTCGCGCGGCTGCGTCCCGGCGTGCGGCTGCACACGCCCGCGGCGGTCCTCGACCGCGCGCGCAGCGCACGCGCCGTGATGACGTCGGGCGGCCTCGAGATCCGCGACTGACGCGCGCGGTCAGCGCACCGAGAGCACGAACGGCCGGCCGCCGTGGCCGCGCACGCGCACGAAGCCGACGGGATCGTCGGGCACGTCCTCGCGCAGGAGCTCGCCCGCGTCGCTGGCGAGCCGCCGGTCGTGGTGCAGCCGCAGCACGACGTCCTCCGCGGAGCGCGGCGTCACCTCGATCCGGTCGAAGTCGACGCGCACCTCGGCGTCGCCGACGGCGCACGGCTGCGCGTCGCGGCGGACGCGGAAGAGCACGTACGGCGCGACCTCCGACGACTCCTCGAGCAGCGCCGGCAGCGCGCGCAGGCGCGCGATCGTCGGCTCCTGCACCGCCGCCACGCCCGTCACGTCGTAGCGCTCGAACCACGCCGCCACCGCCGCGTCGTCGAGCTCCTCGAGCGGCCGGCCGCCGAGCTTCCCGTTCGTGAACTGCGCCGCCTTGTGCAGCGTGAAGCCGCGGTAGTACGGGCCCCCGACCCACGCGCGCCGCGTGCGCGACGGTCCGAGCGCGGCCACGTACGCCTTGAACGGCGGGTCGCCGCCGTCGAGCGGTCCCCGCTCCTCGAGCGCGATGCGTCCGCGCGGATCGCCGAGCGTCGCGAGTCGGTCGAACAGCGTGTCCACCGCGGGGTCGAGCGCGTTGCGCAGGCGCGCCTTCCCGAACGCCCGCGTCGCGACGGGCGCGAGCAGCCACGGCGCGCACACGAGCACCGTCACGCCCACCGCGAGACCCGCGCGCAGCGCGCCGAGGCGGCGCACGAGCGCGTCCCACGCGGCGTCGAGTGCGAACGCGGCGGGCACGGCGAGCGCGAACGGCAGCGTCACCTTGAGCCGCGGCGGCTCGACCATCGCGCGCAGCCATGCGAGCCGCGTCCCCTCGAACGCCGCGAGCAGGAACAGCGTGCCGCCGAGGGCGTACGTGAGCGCGAGGGCGCGGCGTCCGCGCCGGTAGAGCAGCCACACGCCGCACGCGCCGGCGACGACGGGCAGCGCGAAGCCCCACACGTGCGCCGGCACGTACGGCAGCACGCCCGCGAACGGAGTCCCGCGCTCGACGGCCTCGGGCGGGCTCGGGGCGATGACGCCCCAGTCGCCGGCCATCGCGCCGATCCACGGCCAGTTGACGACGACGATCGCGAGCACGGCGCCGAGCGTCTGCGCGATCCCGCGCCCACCGCAGCGCAGCGCGCGCGGCACGAGCCCGAGACCGAGCACGGCGACCAGCAGAGCGGTGAGGCCGTGGATGTAGAAGAGCGGCGCCGTGGCGGCGAGCAGCAGCGCGTTGCGGACGCTCGGCTGTTCGACCTGCCGCGCGAGGCGCGCCACCACGAGCGCCGCCGCCGCCGAGGCGAGGATGAACGCGTAGCCGCCGAAGAGCGTCCAGTTGGCGACGTACGGATCGCAGTGGAAGGCGGCCGACGCCAGCGCCGCCGCGACGAGCCGCGCGCGCGGCGGCAGCCGCACCGCCGCTGCCGCCGCGTAGAGCGCGGCAGGGATCAGCGCGAAGCCCGCGAACAGGAACAGGTTGAACGCGCGGCCGTAGCCCGCGACCGGCCCGACCACGCCGCACCACAGCTCGGCGAGCTTGTTGTCGAGGTCGTGGACGGTGCCCGTAACGTGCCCTGCGACGTGGAACGGGTCGTAGCCCCAGAGCCGCAGGTGCGGCACGAAGTGCCGGCCGGCGTCGAGCGCGCGCGTCGCGTGGAGCGCGTAGTCGGTGCCGATGACCGGCCGGTCCGAGACCACCACGCCGGGCGGCAGCACGCGCAGGACGAGCGCCACGTGTGCGACCAGCAGCAGCGCGAGCGCTGCGCAGGCCCTCTGCCTCGACCGTGCGTCCGCGTCGCCTGCCATCTGCGGAGGCTACGTCCGCGGCGTGCGCGCCTCACGTTCCGGGACGCGGTCGCGCGCGGGCGCGCGAAATTGCTGTCCGCGCCCCGCGCGATGGGGGAGCGTCCGCGCGATGGCCACGAGCCCTCCCCCGCGCCGCGTGCTGCTGCTCCCGACGCAGCCCGCCGCCCTGCGCACGCTGCGGCTCGCGGCCGACGCACTCCGTGCCGACGGGCGCTTCGCGCCGGAGTGGCTGCTGGCCGGCCGGCTCGCGGACGGACACGGCGAGGACGCGCTGCCGGTGCACCGCATCACGACGGAGGCCGATCCGGTCGCCGCCGAGGGACGCCTCGCCGCCGCGCTGCGCTACACGCCGCCCGTGGTGGCCGCACGCGTGCGGCGCCTCGCGGACGCGCTCCACGCCGCGCGCGCGGAGTCGGGCGAGCGCCTCGCCGCCCTGCGGCCCGCGGCGCTCCTGACCAGCGACGACCGGCTCTCCGGCGCGTTCGCGGCGCTCCTCGCCGAAGCCGGCGCGCGCGGCGTCCCGCGCATCACCGTGCCGTATGCGCTCTCGCGCGCCGAGGGCTCCGCGCGCACCCGCCGCGACCGCCGCGTGCACCACGCGGACGTGCCGCCGCAGCTCGGACGCAAGCGGCGCATCGCGCGCGAGCACGCCGGCCAGGTGCACGTCGCCGACGGTCGTCCGCTGCTCTTCTTCTCGCCCGAGGTGACGGAGGCGCTCGCCCGCGCCGGTGCGCTGCCGGCGCGTCCGTGGACGATGGGCGGCGGCCTCTCCGACGCCGTCGCCGTCGCGTCGGCGGAGGACGCGCGCTACGTCGCGTCGTTCGGTGTGGACGCCGCGCGCCTGCACGTCGTCGGCGACCTCTCGCTCGACGCGCTGCACGCTGCGGCGACGCGTCGCGACGCGCTCCGTGCGGAACTCCGCGCCCGGCACTTCGGCGGGCGGGAGGGCGTGCTCGTGATCGTCGCCGTGCCGCAGCTCGCCGAGCAGGGCGTCGCGGGCGAGGCCGCGGGGCGCGCCGCGGCGGTCGCGTTCGTACGGCCGTTCGCCGACGCGGGGGCGCAGGTGCTCTGCTCGCTCCACCCGAAGTGCGCGCCCGAGGACTACGCGTTCCTCACGCGCGAGCACGGTGCCGCGCTCGCCTCGCGTCCGCTCGCGGAGCTCCTGCCCGCGGCCGACGTGTTCGCGGCCGGCTTCTCGAGCACGGTCCGCTGGGCCGTGCTCTGCGGCGTGCCGACGGTCGTCGCCGACCTCGGCTGGTGGGGCTACGACCTCTACGACCACCTGCGCGGCGTCGTCACGGTGCGGGACGCCGCCGCGCTCTCGGCCGCCGCGTCGGAGCTGGTCCGCGACGGCGCGCGGCGCGCGGCGCTCGCCGCCGCGCACGCCGCCGCGGGCGCCGAGCTGCCGCCGTTCGACGGCCTCGCGGGTGCGCGGCTCGTGGATCTCGTCGCGCGCCTCGCGCTCTGACGGCGCCGCGCGCCGTCGCTCAGAGCCCGTCGGCGTCGCTGCGCGCCTGCTCGAGGTCCGGGTGCCGGCCGATGTCGAGCCAGTACTCGCGGATGGGGAACACCGCGACCTCGCGGCCCGCCTCGCAGAGCGCGCCGAGCGCGTCGGTCATGTCGTAGACCCCGCGCGCGGGCACCATCTCGACCACCGACGGGTCGAGCACGTAGATCCCCGCGTTCACGAACTCGCGGCGCCTCGGCTTCTCCTCGAGGCGCACCAGGCGGTGCCCGTCGAACGTCACGACGCCGTACTGCACGACGGTCTCGTGCTCGCGCACGCACATCGTCGCGGCCGCGCCGTGCTGCACGTGGAAGTCGAGCAGGTGCCCGAGGTGCACGGTCGTGAGCAGGTCGCCGTTCAGCACGAAGAACGGCGCGTCCGGCCGCTCGCGCAGGAGCGAGAGGCAGCCCGCGGTGCCGCGCGGCTCGTCCTCCTCGAGGTACTCGATGGAGACGCCGAAGCGCGCGCCGTCGCCGAAGTGCGCGCGCACCATGTCGGCGCGGTAGTTCACGGCGAGCGCGATGCGCGTGAAGCCGTGGTCGCGGCACGACTCCACGAGGCGCTGCAGGATCGGCCGGTCGCCGACCGGCAGGAGCGGCTTCGGCACCGTGTCGGTGAGCGGCATCAGCCGCCTGCCGCGCCCGCCCGCGAGCAGCACCACGCGGTTGTCGCGCGCGGGCTCCCCGAGCAGCTCGTCGAGCACGCGCAGACCCGCGAGGCGCCCGGCGTCGTCCACCAGCGGGATCTGGTGGATCGTGCGCGCGCGCATCACGCGCAGCACCTCGTCGCGCGAGACGCCCGCCGGCAGCGTGCACGGCCGCGCGTTCATGATCCGGGTGACGGGCTCGTCGAGTCCGCGTCCCGCGAGCAGGCCGCGGCGCACGTCGCCGTCGGTGACGAGACCGAGCAGGCGCCGCCCGGCGTCCACCACGATCGCCACCTGCACCGCGCCCGCGTCGATGCGCGCGACGGCGTCGCGGATCGTCGCCTCCGGTCCGATCAGCACCTTCTCGACGTCCTTCATCCGCCGCTCTCCCGCGCCGGCACCCCGACGACGCGCCGTCCCGCGGCGACGTCGCGGAGCACCACGGCCCCCGCGCCGACGAGCGCGTCGGCTCCGATCCGCACGCCCTGCACGAGCACCGCGCCCGTCCCGACGTGTGCGCCGTCGCCGATCGTGACGCCGCCGCAGACGACCGCGCCCGGCGCCACGTGCGCGTGGGCGCCGACCACCGAGTCGTGGTCCACCGACGCGCGCGTGTTGACGAGCGCGTCGTCGAGGACGCGCGCGCCCGTCTGCAGCACGGCGCCCGCGCAGACCTGTGCGCCCGCGGCGAGCACCACGTCGCGTGCGACCACCGCCGACGGGTGCACGACCGTCGCGAACGCGAACCCGCGCGCGGTCGCGTCGGCGTGGACGCGGCGCCGCAGCGCGGTGCTCGCGATCGAGCCGAGGCCGTTGACGAGCAGCACGCCGGCCGGGTCGAGCGTCGCGAACGCCTCGTCGCCGCCGAGCCGCGGCACGCCCGGCAGACCCGCGGCGGGGTCCGGGTCGATGCAGCCCACGACGTCGTCGCCGAGGAGCCGCAGCGCGTCGAGCAGCACGCGCGCGTGGCCGCCGGCGCCCAGCACCACCACGCGGCGCGTCACGACGGCAGCTCCTCGTCGGCGGCGAGGTCGCGCGGCGCCGCGCGGCCGAGCACGTCCCAGAACTCCATCGGCGAGAGACCGTGCGCGGGGCGCTTCGCCGTCACGTTCTCGCTCGTGTAGGGCTCGCCCGCGCGGATCGGCCGCGCCGCGACGAGCGCCCGCCGCGCGATCGCGCGGTTGCCCTCCTCCGACGGCGCCGGCCGCTTCTCCGCGCTGCCGAGCGCCGCGCCGACCGCGCGCACGCCCGCGACGAGCGCGCGCAGCTCGTCCGGCTCGAGCGACGCGCGGTGGTCCGGGCCGGGCAGCGTGCGGTCGAGCGTGAAGTGCTTCTCGACGAGCGTCGCGCCGCGCGCGACGGCGGCGAGCGACGCGGCGATCCCCGCCGTGTGGTCGGAGAGCCCGACCGCCGTGCCGAACGCGGCCGCGAGCGTGTCCATCGCGCGCAGGTTCACGTCCGCGAACGGCGCCGGGTACTCCGTCGTGCACTGCAGCACGGTCACGCGCTCGCGCACCGCGCGCGCGCCGCGCTCGTCGGCGAGCGCCGCCGCGAAGTCCGCGCGCGAGCGGGGCGCGCCCTCGCGCGTCCAGCCGAACGCGAGCACGCCGAGCGCCTCGCGCACCTCGTCGAGCGTCGCCATGCCGGTCGAGACGATGACGGGCAGGCCCGTGCGCGCCACGTGCAGCAGGAACGGCCCGTTCGTGATCTCGCCCGAGGGCACCTTCACGCGCACGATGCCGGTCTCGCGCACCAGGAAGTCGAGGCTCTCCGTGTCGAACGCCGTGGAGAGGAACTCAATGCCGCGCTCGCGCGCGCGTGCGACGAGCGCCGCGTGCATCGCCGGCGTCAGCTCGAGCCGCCGCAGCATGGCGAGCTGCCCCTGGCCGCCGCCGGTCGTCTCGGCCTGGTAGCGCGCCTTCGCGGCCGAAGCCGCCGCCACCCGCTCGGCGCGGAACGTCTGGAACTTCACCACGTCCGCGCCCGCGTCGGCGGCCACGTCGACCAGTCGCAGCGCCTGCTCGAGCGAGCCGTCGTGGTTGACGCCCGCCTCGGCGATCACGAGCACGTGCGCGCTCATGCGGCGTCTCCGTCGTGGAAGCCCTTGCGCAGGAGCGCCCGGAAGTCGGGGACGGCGTCGAGCGCGGCGAGGATGCGCTCGGTCGCACGGCCGTCGCCGTACGGGTTGACGACGGCCGTGCAGTCGAGTGCGAACGCGCGGCGCACGGCGTCCGCGACGGCTGCGCGCGACGCGGGGACGTCGAGCACCGAGGCGGCGCGCGGGCGCCCGTCCTGCCGTCCGCCGACGTTCACCGTCGGCACGCCGAGCGACGGCGCCTCGTAGAGCCCGCTCGAGCTGTTGCCCACGACCGCGTCCGCGTGGCGCAGCGCCGAGAGATAGCGCAGCGAGCCGAGCGACGTCCACGAGCCCGCGTTGGGCCGCGTCGCGACGAAGCGCTCGATGCGCGCACGGAGCGCGTCGCCGCCCGCGTCGGCGTTCGGGAGCGTGAAGAGCAGACCGACGTCCGGGCCGAGCGCGTCGAGTCCGGCGAGCACCTCGTCGAGGTCCGCGGCGGTGTCGCCCGCGGCGAGCGTCTCCGGGTGGTAGGTGACGAGCACGTTGCGCGGGCGCAGCACGAAGCCGAGCTCGCGCGCGAGCGCGTCGCGGTCGAGCAGCGCCGTCGTGCGCAGCGTGTCGAGGCCGGTGCTGCCCACGCAGTGGACGCGCTCCGGCCGCTCGCCCATGCGCACGATGCGCCGCGCGGCGTCCGCGTGCGTCGGGAAGTGCAGGTGCGCGAGCTTCGTGATCGCGTGGCGCAGCCCCTCGTCCCAGGCGCCGGCCGTCACGTCACCGCCGCAGAGGTGCGCGAGCGGCACGCGCAGCACGGTCGCCGCGGCGGCGGCGGCGAGGATCTCGAAGCGGTCGCCGAGCACCAGCACGAGGTCGGGCGCGAGGCGCTCGATCTCTCGTGCGCAGCCCGCGGTGCCGCGGCCGATCGCGGCGGCGATCGTCGCGGGCGCGTCGTCCACGAGTCCGGTCGGCACGCGCGCGTCGGGCGCGAAGCCGTCGGCCTCGAGCGCACGCCACGTCTCGCCGAAGCGCGGCTCCAGGTGCATGCCGGTCGCGAGCGTGAGGAGCCGCAGCCGCGGATGGGCGGCGAGACCCGCCATCACCGGGCGCAGGAGTCCGTAGTCCGCGCGCGAACCGCTGACGACGAGGACGGCGCGCCGCCCGCTCACAGGAACGCGCTCGACGGCAGGTTGACGAGCCGCGCGACCAGCGACTCCGTGACGGGCAGCGCGGCGCGCGGCGCGTCCGCGTACATCGGCAGCCGGTGCAGCGGCTCCCACGCGGGGCGCAGGCGCAGTCCGGCGTCGTGGGCGGCGGCGAGCAGCGCGTCGCGCCGCGCGAGGTCGGGCGCGTCGAGCAGCAGCACGTTCAGCCAGTGGTTCGACGTCGTGCCCGCGCGCTCGCGGAAGAGGCGCACGCCGGGCACGTCCGCGAACGCGGCGGCGTAGCGCTCGTGCAGCGCGCGCTTGCGCGCCAGGAACTCCGGCAGCCGCTCGAGCTGCGCGCAGCCGAGCGCGGCGTTCAGGTTCGGCAGGCGATGGTTCCAGCCGAGCTCGTCGTGCCGGAACTCCCAGCGGTGCGGCAGCTTCGCGGTCGTCGTGACGTGCTTCGCGCGGCGGCCGAGCTCCTCGTCGTCGGTGAGCAGCGCGCCGCCGCCGCCCGTCGTCACGATCTTGTTCCCGTTGAACGAGAGGATCGCGACGCGCCCCGCGTGCCCGACGTGGCGCCCGCGGAGCGTGCTGCCGAGGGCCTCCGCGGCGTCCTCGACGATCACGAGCCCGCGTGCAGCGGCCACCTCGGCGAGCGCGTCGACGTCGGTCGGGTGGCCGAAGGCGTGCATCGGCACGACGGCGCGCACGGTGCGGCCCGTCGCGCGGTTGCGCAGGCCGCCGCCGCCCGTCTCGCACGTCGCGTCGAGATGCCGCGCGAGCGCCGCGGCGTCGAGTCCGAGCGTGCGCTCCTCGACGTCGCACAGGTGGGGCACCGCGCCGCAGTGCGCCACGGCGTTCGCCGTCGCGACGAAGGTCAGCGCGGGCACGAGCACCTCGTCGCCCGGGCGGACGCCCACGAGGTGGAGCGCGGTCTGGAGCGCCGCGGTCCCGGTGACGGCCGCCACCGCGCGGCGGTGGCCGGTCAGCGTGGCGAGGTCGCGTTCGAAGCGGTCCACGTACGCGCCGACCGACGAGACCCAGCCGCTCGCGACGCAGTCCAGGACGAGCTCGCGCTCGCGGTCGGCGAGCCACGGCTCGTGGAGCTGCACCTCGGCCGCGTCGCCGACGACGCCGCGGACGGCGGCGACGACCGCGCGCGGGTCGGCCCCGTGCGTCACAGCGCGTATTCGCCCGGCCGGTAGCGGCGCAGGTTCGCGGGGTCGCGGAACCACGCGGCCGTCTGCGCGAGGCCGCGGCGCAGCCCGTCGAGGCCCGCGTGCGCGGGCGCCCAGCCGAACAGCCGCCGCGCTTTGCCGTCGTCGCACAGCAGCCGCTCGACCTCGCTCGCCTCGGGCCGCAGGCGCTTGGGGTCGAGCGCGATCTCGACCTCGGCCTCCATCACCTCCGCGATCAGCGCGGCGAGCTCGCCGACGGAGATGTCGAAGCCGCTGCCGACGTTCACCACCTCGCCCACGGCCGCGTCGCACGCCGCCGCCTGCACGAAGCCCAGCGCCGTGTCCGCGACGTACGTGAAGTCGCGCGTCGGCGCGAGCGCGCCGAGCTCGACGCGCCGCGCGCCCGCGGCGATCTGCGTGATGACGGTGGGGATGACGGCGCGCGCCGACTGCCGCGGCCCGTACGTGTTGAACGGCCGCACGATGGTCACGGGCACGCCGAACGCGCGGTGGAACGAGATCGCGAGCTGGTCGGCGCCGATCTTCGTCGCCGAGTACGGCGACTGCCCGACGAGCGGGTGGTCCTCGTCGATCGGGACGCGCTGCGCGGTGCCGTAGACCTCGCTCGTCGAGGTGTGCACGACGCGTTCGACGCCGAGGTCGCGCGCGGCCTGCAGCACGTTGAGCGTGCCGCGCACGTTCGTGTCCACGTACGCGTCGGGCGCGTGGTACGAGTACGGGATCGCGATCAGCGCGGCGAGGTGCAGCACGACGTCGCAGCCGGCGACCGCGGCGCGCGTGCCGTGGGGGTCGCGCACGTCGCCCTGCACGATCTCGAGGGCGTCCACGACCTCGGGCGCCGCGGCGTCGAGCCAGCCGCGCGTGCCGAACGAGTTGTAGAGGACGAGCGCGCGCACGGAGTGCCCCGCGCGCACCAGCAGCTCGGTCAGGTGCGACCCGATGAAGCCGTCCGCGCCGGTCACGAGGATGCGCTTGCCCGCGAGGTCCATGTCGTCCCGTGCCCACCGGGGTCGCGCCGCCGGAGCGCGTCCGCCGCGCCCCGTCCGCCCCGCGGAGAGGCTACTTCGCGCGCCGGAGGACGGCGACGAGGTGTCGGCCGTTCGTCGTGTCGGCGTGGCGCGCGACGTTCCACGCGTGGTCCCAGACGCGGCGGCGCAGCGGCCAGACCTCCCAGAACCAGAGCCGGTTGTGGGTCAGGCGCTTGTACCAGTCGAGCCGGCGCGTCTTGCGCATGACGCGCTCCGTCGCGACGCACTCGAGCGGCGCGCCGGACGCGGCGATCTCGCGCGCGAGCCGCTCCTCGTCGTAGTGGCGGAAGTGCTTCGCCGAGACCGGCACGACGGTCGTGGGCACGCAGATGACGACGGTGCCGCCGGGGCGCGCCTTCGCCGCGAGCGTCTGCAGGAACCGCGGGACGTGCTCGTCCGGGACGTGTTCGAGCACCTCGATCGCCGTCACCACGTCGAAGGTGCCCGGCACGTCGGCGGCGTCGCCCGCGTGGAACTCGAAGTCGGGGTGGAACGCGCGCGCGAACGCGATGGCGCGCTCCGACATGTCCGCGCCCGCCCGGCGCTCGAACGGACCCTCGAGCAGGCCGAGGAAGCGTCCGTCGCCGCAGCCCACGTCGAGCACCGAGGCCGGCTGCGCCTCCGCGACGAGATCCGCGCAGCGCTTCAGGTAGACGAGGTACTCGACCGCCCAGGGCAGCACCCGGGCGCGCGCGGCGCTGCCCGCGGCGTCGAAGTGCGCGATGTGGTGGTACGGGAAGGCGTACTGCGCTTCCTGGCGCCCGAGGCGCTCGGACGTGTCGTCGCGCGGCGCGGCGTCCATGGGCCGTGGTACCCCCTGCAGGATTCGAACCTGCAACCCCCGCCTCCGGAGGGCGGTACTCTATCCAATTGAGCTAAGGGGGCCCGGCCGGCGCACTGCGGCGACGCCCCGAGGGCGCCCCGCGGCGGGCCGGAATCGTAGGCGCAGGCGGGGGCCCGGGGCAGGAAATCCGCGAGTTCGGCGCGGCCGGCCGGACGTCCCCTGCGCGAGTTCGGCGGGATGCGCCCGCGTCCGACGTGATCCCTGGTGTCGAACCGAGCGCGCGGGTCCGCGGGAAGACGCGCGCGCCGAGAGCGTGCGAGAGAGCGTTCGACAGAGCGGACGACGTGGTCCGTCCGTCCGGGCCGACCCCCGGTGGCGGGCCGCACGGGGCCGGGCCCGGCCTCCCGCGTCCTCGTTCCCACGAGGCGCGGCGCCGGCCCGGTCCCACGCCGCGCGCGCAGCGTCGCGTCGCCGCGCCGCCGCCGCGGTGCCGCGCGTGTACAGTGCCGCGCGTGCGCGTGCTGCTCGCGTCGGACTCGTTCGACCCCGCCGTCGGGGGCGTTCAGCGCGTGGTGCGCGACCTCGCCGACGGGCTCGTCGCGGCGGGCCACGCGGTGCACGTGCTCGCGCCGTGGGCACCCGGCCTCGCCGACGACGAGGAGCTCGGCGGCGTGCCCGTCGCCCGCGTGCGGCTCGGGAGGCCCGCGCTGCGCGCGCGCGCCCTGCTCGGCTTCGCGCGCCGCCTGCCCGGCGCGCGGCGGCGCGTCGCGGCGCTCCTCCTCGCGTTCCGCCCGGACGTCGTCCATCTGCACTTCCTGCAGTCGCCGCTCGCGCACCTGCTGCCGTCCGCGTGCGCCGCGCGCGGCGTGCCGCTCGTCGCGACGGCGCACGGACGGGACGTGGGCGACATGGTCGCGGACGACGCGCTCGGCCGCCGCGCGGTGCGCACCGTCCTCGCGACCGCTGCGGCCGTCACGGCCCCGAGCGCGGCGACGCTGGCACAGGCGCGTGCGTTGGCACAGGCACGCGCGCCGGCGCAGGCGGGCGAGCTGGCGGGCGCGGCCGCGGGAGAGGCCGGCGCGGCGGGCGCGGCGCTCTGGCGCCCCGTGCCGAATGCGCTGCCGGCCGATGCACGCGCGTGGCTCGGCGCGCCGCCCGCGCGGGGCGGGGCGGGCGTCGTCGCGGTGGGGGAGCTGCACCAAAAGAAGGGCTTCGACGTGCTGCTGCGCGCGCTCGCGGAGCTGCCCGGCGTGCCGCTCCGCATCGGCGGCGAGGGCGCGCAGCGCGGCGAGCTCGAGGCGCTTGCTGCGGAGCTCGGCATCGCGGCGCGCGTCACGTTCGGGGGCTTCGTGCCGCGCCGCGCGCTGCACGCGTTCCTCGCGGGCGCGGCCGTCCAGGCGGTGCCGTCGCGCCGCGAGCCGTTCGGACTCGTGCTGCTCGAGGGCATGGCGGCGGGGCTCCCGGTCGTCGCGTCGCGGACCGAGGGCATCCCCGAGGTCGTCGGCGATTCCGGCGCCGCGCTGCTCGTGCCGCCCGACGACCCGGCGGCTCTGGCCGCTGCGCTGCGCAGCGTGCTCGGCGACGCCGCGCTCGCGACGCGGCTCGCGGCCGCGGGACGCGCGCGCGCCGCGCTGCACACGAGCGAGCGCACGACGGCCGCGTACCTCGCCGTCTACGATGCCGCGATGTCGCAGGAGTCCCGCCCGTGAGCGCGCCGCGCGTGCTCGGCGTCGTCCCCGCGCGCGGCGGCTCGAAGGGCGTGCCGCGCAAGAACCTCGCGCCGGTCGGCGGCGTGCCGCTCGTCGTGCACGCGCTGCGCCACGGCGCGGCGGCGCGCACGCTCGCGCGCACCGTCGTCTCGACCGACGACGCCGAGATCGCCGCGGTCGCGCGCGCCGCCGGCGGCGACGTGCCGTTCCTGCGCCCCGCGGAGCTCGCGCGCGACGACACGCCCACGCTGCCCGTGCTGCTGCACGCGCTCGCCGCGCTCGAGGCGGCGGGCGACGCTCGCTACGAGTACGTGTGCATCCTGCAGCCCACGAACCCGCTGCGCCGGCCGGAGGACGTCGACGCGTGCGTCGAGCTCGCGCTCGCGACCGGCGCCGACTCCGTCGTGACGGTGTGCCCGGCACCGCACCCCGCGAAGCTGAAGCGCATCGTCGACGGGCGCCTGGTGCCGTACGTCGTCGAGGAGACGGAGGGCGCGCGGCGTCAGGACCTCGGCGCGCCCGCATGGCGCCGCAACGGCGCGGTGTACGTCATCCGCCGCAAGGTGCTCGCGTCCGGCCGCCTCTACGGCGACGACTGCCGCGCGGTCGAGATGCCCGCGGAGCGCTCGGTCGACGTGGACGGACCGGGGGATCTGCGGATCGTGGAAGCCCTCTGGGAGACTCTCCGCGGCCCGGACGCCGCGCCCTGAACGCGTCGCGCGCCGGACCCTGACGGAGGGGTGAGCGATGGCGGAGCGGCGCGAACGGACGCAGATCATCGCCGAGGTCGGCGCCAACCACGGCGGCGACCTCGGACTCGCGGAGGAGATGATCGCGGTCGCGGCGGCGGCGGGCGTCGACTACGTGAAGTTCCAGTCGTGGCAGGCGAAGAACGTCATCCGCACGTTCCCCGACTACGACGCCACGTTCGCGCGACACAGGAAGGCCGAGCTCTCGGACGCCGCGCACGAGCGGCTGATCGAGTGCTGCCGGCGCCACGGCGTGCGCTTCCTGACGACGTGCTTCGACGTCGGGCGCGTCGCGTTCCTCGCGTCGCTCGGACTCGACACGATCAAGGTCGCGAGCCCCGACTGCGGCTCGACGCGGCTGCTCGAGATGCTGCGCGAGCGCTTCCCGCGCATGTTCGTCTCGACCGGCATGACGCCCGACGAGGACGTCGTCCGCGCCGCCGAGACGCTGCGCGGCCACGACGTCACGTTCCTGCACTGCGTGAGCCTCTACCCGACGCCGTCGCACCTCGTGAACATGGCGCGCATGGACTGGCTGCGGACGCTCGCGCCGCGCGTCGGGTTCAGCGACCACACGATGGGCACCGCCGCCGCGCGCCTCGCGATCGCACGCGGCGCGGCGGTCGTCGAGAAGCACTTCACGACGGACCGCCTGCTGCCCGGCAAGGACCAGTCCGTCTCGGGTCTGCCGTACGAGTTCCGCGAGCTCGTCGCGTACGCCGAGGAGACCGCGTCGATGCTCGGCGAGGAGCGCCCGCAGATGAGCGACGAGGAGCTGCGCCTGCGCGGCATCTACGTGGGCAAGTGGGGGGACAACCGTTGAGGTTCCGCGTCCCCGCGGGCCGCCCGCGGCGCATCTGCGTGATGGTCGCGTCGCGCGCCAACTATGCGCGCGTCAAGTCGGTGCTCGCAGCGGTCCGCGCCCACCCGGGACTCGAGCTGCAGCTCGTCGTCGGCGCGTCGGCGCTGCTCTACCGCTTCGGCAGCGCGGTCGACGTCATCCGCGCCGACGGCTTCGAACCGTCCGCGATCACGTACACGATCATCGAGGGCGAGAACCCGACGACGATGGCGAAGTCCACGGGGCTCGGCATCATCGAGCTCTCGTCGATCTTCGAGAACCTGCGGCCGGACATCGTCCTGACCGTCGCCGACCGCTTCGAGACGATGGCGACGGCCGTCGCCGCGAGCTACATGAACATCCCGCTCGCGCACACGCAGGGCGGCGAGGTGACGGGCAACATCGACGAGAGCGTGCGCCACGCGATCACGAAGCTCGCGCACGTGCACTTCCCCGCGACCGAGGCGAGCCGCGAGCGCGTCATCCGTCTCGGCGAGGACCCCGCGCTCGTGTTCAACGTCGGCTGCCCCGCGATGGACGCCGTCGCCGCGCTCGACCTGGCGCTCACCAACGACCTCTTCGACCGCTACGGCGGACTCGGACCGCGGCTCGACGTCGAGCGCGAGCCCTATCTGCTCGTGCTGCAGCACCCGGTGACCTCCGAGTACGGCTCGGGGCGCTGGCAGATCGAGCAGACGCTCGGCGCGCTGCGCGAGCTCGGCATGCAGGCGATCCTGCTCTGGCCGAACATCGACGCCGGCTCCGACGACGTCGCGAAGGGCATCCGCGTCTTCCGCGAGGACCACCGCCCCGACTGGCTGCACCTGTTCCGCAACTTCAGCGTCGAGGACTACGCGCGCGTGCTCGCGAACGCGGCGTGCGTCGTCGGCAACAGCTCGTCGGGCATCCGCGAGGGCTCGTTCCTCGGCGTGCCGCACGTGAACGTGGGCACGCGCCAGGCGGGCCGCGAGCGCGGCGCGAACGTGCTCGACGCGCCGTACGACGCGAAGGCGATCGCGACGGCCGTCCGCCGTCAGCTCGAGGTCGGCCGCTACCCCCGCTCGACCCTCTTCGGCGACGGCACCGCCGGCCGCCGCATCGCCGACGTCCTCGCGACCGTCGAGGGCGAGATCCAGAAGCGCATCACCTACTGACCCCCCGCCCCCGTTCCGAAGGGGACGGTCCTCGCGCAGGCACGAAGCGCAACGACTCGTTCCGAAGGGGACGAGTCCTGGAATCTTGCGCCACGCAAGAAACCCGCCGGATCCGGGACGGTCCTCGGAAGTTGCGTGAGGCAAGAAACTCCACGCAGGGGGGACACTCCTGGCAGGGCGTGCGACTGAGCGTGCGACCGCGGTCGCTGCATCCGGGCGGGGCGGCGGCACGCGCCGGCACGGGCTCCGCCGCGCCCGTGGTCTGCGTCACTGCGCCGCGCCGCCGGCACCCGTACCCTCGTCGTGCACACGGACCCCGCCGCGTCGGCCGCGCGCTTCCTCTGCCGGGATCGACGCCGGGGAAGGAGGCGACGATGCGGACGAAGACCGTCCTCGTGGCCTGCACGGCCACGTTCTTCGCGGCGGCGGCGCTGCCGACCGCCCGCATCCGCGAGACCCCGTCGGCCCGCGCGCCAGTCGCGGCGCCGGCGCGCGTCCACCGCGGCGGAGGTGTCGACGTCCCGTTCGTCGAGGATCGGTCCGCGGCGGACACGCCGTTCCGCGCGGCGACGTTCGCCGGCGGCGTCGGCGTGCGGCGCGACGGCGCCGTCGACTACGCGCTCGCCACGCGGGGCGCCGACGCGACGCACGTCGTCGAGCGGCTCGTCACGGGCGCAGCACTCGACGTCGCGGGCGCGGAGCCCTCGCCGACGCGCGTCGCGCAGTTCCGCGGACGCGACCCCGCGTGCCGGCGGAGCGACCTGCCGACCTGGCGCTCGGTCGTCGTCTCGACGCGCGACGCGGACGTGACGCTCGAGCTGCGCGCGTCGGCTCGGAACGTCGAGAAGGTGTTCCGGCTCGCTCCGGGCGCGGCCGTCGAGAGCGTGCGGATGCACGTCGAAGGCGCGTGCGCGCTGCGGGTCGCAGGCGACGGCTCCCTCGACGTCGCGACCGCCGCGGGCTCGTTCGCGTTCACGGCGCCGGTCGCGTACCAGGACCGCGCCGACGGACGCGTCGCGGTCGACGTCGCGTACGTCACGGACGGCACGGAGTACGGCTTCCGCGCGGGCGCCTACGACCGGTCGCTGCCGCTCGTCATCGATCCGCTCATCGCGTCCACGTTCCTCGGCGGCGCGAGCGAGGACTGGTGCGAGGACATCGCCGCGTACTGGGCGAACGGCGACGTGTACGTCGTCGGCTCCACGGCCGCCGCAGACTTCGGCATCCCCGACGGCGGCTTCCACGGCGGCGCGCGCGACGCGTTCGTCGCACGACTCGATGCGAACCTCGAGACGCTCCTCGGCTTCGCGATCCTCGGCGGCTCCGACGACGATCTCGGGCTCGGTATCACCGTCGAGTCGCGTGGCGTGTTCGTGGTGGGGGAGACCCGCAGCCTCGACATGCCCGCGACCGACGGCGCCTACGGCATCTCGCACCACGGCGGTCTGACCGACGGCTGGATCGCGAAGCTGCCGCTCGACCTGCAGGGGCTCGAGGCGTTCACGTACCACGGCGGCTCCGGCCCGGACCGGCTGAGCTGCGTGGCGGCGTCGGGCGGACTGCGCGTCGCGGGCGAGACGCGCTCGACCGATCTGTGGTTCCCGGACCGCGCGTTCCAGAAGCTGCCGGGCGGCTCCGTCGACCTGCTGTTCGCGACGCCGCGCGAGGACCTGACGGAGATCACGTTCCAGTCGCTCCTCGGCGGCTCGTCGTCGGAGACGCTCGAGGACATCGTCACGTTCGAGGGCACCGTCGCGGCCGTGGGGCACACGTACTCGTACGACTTCCCCACGACCGAGACCGCGTTCAGCGACACGCGCCGCGGCGAAGGCGACGCGTTCGTGCTGACCTTCCGCGAGGACTACTCGGAGCTCCTCGGCTCGACGCTGCTCGGCGGCGCCGCCGAGGTCTCGGAGGACGAGAGCGCGACGGGCGTCGCGCTCGCGACCGTGGGCGAGTTGCTCGTCTGCGGCTACTCGAACGCGTACGACTTCCCGACGACGGAGGGCGCGTACGACCACGCCCCCGCGCCCTACGGCAGCACGAAGGCGTGGGTGTGCCGCATCACGGAGGACTGCAGCACGCTGGTCGCGTCCACGCTGTTCGGCGGCACGTCGGGCGACGCGGCGCGCGCCGTCGTCGCGGATCCGCACGGGCTCGTGGTCGTCGGGACGACGTCGTCCTCGGACTTCCCGGCGGAGACGTCGCTCGTGGACCCCACGTTCAACGGCGGCTCCGACGTGTTCGCCGCGCGCTTCCCGCCGGCCCTCGACACGCTCGAGGCCGCCACGTTCCTGGGTGGCTCCTCGTTCGACCACGCGCTCGCGGCGTGCCTGTTCGACGGCCGTGTCTACGTGACCGGTCGCACGTGGAGCTCCGACTTCCCGACGACTCCCGGCGCGTACGACCGGACGTTCGGCAGCGAGCTCTCGATCGCGGATGCGTTCATCGCGGCGCTGAGTCTCGAGGCGGGGCCTCCGGGAACGGACGCGTTCGTCCTGCCGAAGCGCGTGCGCGTGCGGCATCGCGCGAACGCGGAGGAGAGCGACCTCGCGGTCGCGGGGATCTTCGACTCGGGCACCGCCGCGGCGGACTTCACGGGCGCGGCGACGCTCGACGTCGGACCCGCGCAGTTCACGTTCGACGACCTGTACGCGAACCGTCGCGGCGTCTTCCGGTGGCGCGGCGACGGCGCCGATCTGAAGATCCGCCCCTCACGCTACGGAAGCTCGCGGGGCGCGTTCCGGCTGAAGCTGAAGGGGCCGGCGGCGTCGGGCGTCGATCTGGACGCGCCGTTCACGCTGCGCTTCCGGAGCGGTCCGGTGGACGGCGCGGGAACCGTTGCGCTGACGCGCGGGAAGTACCGTCTCGGCAAGCGGCGCGGCGAGCTGCTGGCGCCGGCGGTGTTCCCGTACGCGTGCCGCGCGCGCCTCGCCGAGTCCGCGCAGGACTCGTTCACGATGCGCATCGGGTTCGCGTCGTCCGGCACCGTGCCGCTCAGCGCGCCGGACGTCGTCGTCCGGCTCGGCGACGCGTTCAGCCAGACGCTCGCGGGGAAGGAGTTCGTCCGCAAGGGCGACCGCTTTGTCTACCGCAGCAAGAGCGGCGGAATCACGAACGCGACGCTCGACTACGCGCGCGAACGCATCGTCGTGCGCGCGCGGAAGGTGGACGTCGGGGCGTTCGAGCAGGGCCCGCAGCCCGTGCAACTCGCCGTGCGGATCGGCTCGGACGACGAGCTCGTCGTCGGCGTGCGCATGGTCTGCAAGAAGGTGACGCTGCGCTACTGACACGCCCGGCGGCGGACACCGGACCGTCCCCCTCGCAACGACTCGTCGCGAAGGGGACGGTCCTCGCGCAGGCTCGACGCGCAACGACTCGTTCCGATGGGGACGGTCCTCGACGGCGCGAGTCCGTCGCCCGGTACACCGCGCGAGGAGTGTCCCCGACCGGCGGAGCTTCTTGCGTAGCGCAAGTTCCGAGGACCGTCCCCGATGCGGGGAGTTTCTTGCGTGGCGCAAGTTGCGAGGACCGTCCCCGTTTCTTGCGTGGTGGGGGTCAGCGGCCGACGGTCACCTGGACCAGGCGGTCCGTGTGGATGTGGCGCGCCATCGCGGCCTGGACGTCCGCCGCGGTCACGGCGGCGACGGCCTCGACGAAGCGGTCCGGATGGTCGAGCCCGAGGCCGAGGCGCTCCGCGTGGACGAGCTGTTCGGCGGTGCCGGGGTTCGTCTCGTACGGGAACACGAAGCTGCCGAGCACGTAGCTGCGCGCGTCGTCCACCTCGGTCTCGCTGACGGGCTCGCGCCCCGAGACGAGCGCCTCGATCTCGTTGCGCAGCCCCGCGAGCGCGCGGTCGCGCATGTCCGGCGCCGTGCCGATGTACGCGGAGAACAGGCCCGGGAACTCGTCGGCGCTGCGCGCGAGGCTCGCCGCGACCGTGTACGCGAGGCCCTGCTCGTCGCGGAGCCGCATCGACAGGCGGTCGGTGAAGCCCGGACCGGAGCCGAGCACGTGGTCGCCGACGAGCAGCGCGTGGTAGTCCGGGTCGTCGCGGCGCACGCCGAGGTGCCCGAGGTAGATGTGGAGCTGGTCGCGGTCCTCCGCGACGTGCACGCTCGTCGCGCTCCCGAGCACGAGCTCGGGCAGCGCGAGCTGCGGCACGGGCCGGTCCTCCCACGCTCCGAAGCGCGCGCGCAGGAGCTCGAGCGCCGCGTCCGCGTCCACGTCGCCGACGAGCGCGACGATCGCGTTGCGCGGCACGCACACGCGACGGTGGTGCGCGACGAGCGCCGCGCGGTCGAGCGCCGTGAGCTCCGCCTCGCCGCCCTTGTCGCGCCTCGCGAGCGGGTGGCGTCCGTAGACGAGCTCGCGCAGCCGGCGCCGCCCCGTGAAGCTCGGGTCGTCGTCCTCGGCCCGCACGTGCGCGATCAGCTCGCCCCGCTTCTGCGCGACGGCCTCCTCCGGGAAGTCCGGTCGCAGCAGCACGTCCGACGCGATCTCCGCGACGCGCACGACGTCGCCGCTCAGGCAGCGCGCCGAGACTCCGCCCGAGCCGCACGCGAGGTGCGCGCCGAGCGCGGCGATCTCCTCGGCGATCGCCGTGCCGTCGCGCCCCGCGGCGCCTTCGTCGAGACACGCCCCCGCGAGCGCCCCGGCGCCGGGCAGCGACTCGTGCAGGCGGCCGCCGTCGACCCACGCGCGCAGCGAGACCTCGGGCAGGTCGCGCCGCGGCAGCACGAGCACGCGCAGGCCGTTCGCGAGGACCTCGCGCCGCGCCGGCAGCTCCACGCGCAGCCGCCCCGCGGGGCGCCGCGAGACGATCGCGGGCTCGTCGCGCGTGTCCTCGTCCGGCTCGTCGAGCTCGTGCAGGTCGCCGTCCGGGATCGGCGGACGCGCGGGCGCGCCCGCGGGCCGCGGCAGCGCCCAGCCCACGGTGCGGTTGCGGCGCACGAGGAAGCGCGCGGCCACGTCGCGGACGTCCTCCCGCGTCAGCTCCTCGACGCGGCGGTCCTGCTCGAGGTAGCGGCGCCAGTCGCCCGCGAGTACCTGCATGGTGCCGAGCACCGACGCCATGCCCGAGCACGTCGCCTGACGGTAGACGCGCCCCGCGCGCAGGACCGCGCGCGCCCGGTCGAAGTCGGTCGCGCGCGGACCGTCGCGCCCGATGCGGTCGAGCTCCTCCCACAGCGCGGCCTCGAGGGCGGCGGGCGTCGCGTCCGGCGCGAGCTCCGCCATGATCTGGAACATGCCCGGGTCGCGGCGCGTGTCGTTCGAGACGCTCACCGCCGCGGCGAGCCGGTCGCGGCGCACGAGCCGGTCGTAGAGCACCGAGCTCTTGCCGCCCGCGAGCACCACCTGCAGCACGTCGAGGACGGGGTCCTCGGGGTCGCGCACACGCACCGTGTGGAACGACGCGGCCATGCGCGGCACGTTCACCTCGAGCTCCAGCTCGAAGCGCCGCTCGCCCTCCTGCGCCGGCTCCGCGGGCACGAAGATCTCGGGCAGCGGCACCGCCGGCAGCGGACCGAACAGCTCCGCGACGCGCGCGACGGCGTGGTCCGCGTCGAGCCCGCCGACGATCACGACCGTGCAGTTCGCGGGCTGGTACCACGCGTCGTAGAACGCGAGCACCGCCTCGCGCGGCACCTTCACGATCTCCTCGGGCCAGCCGATCACCGGGTTGCGGTACGGGTGGACCTGGTACGCCGACGCCTCGAGCGCCTCGGCGAGCGCCCACCACGGGTCGTCGCGGTCGCGGCGCAGCTCCTCGATCACGGGCCCGCGCTCGGCGCGGAACTCGTGCTCGTCGAACGCGGACCCGCGCATGCGGTCGGCCTCGATCTCGAGCGCGCGCTCCCAGCGGTCGGCGGCGAAGTCGAAGAAGTAGCGCGTGCGGTCCGCCGTCGTGTCGGCGTTGTTCTGGCCGCCGTTGCGCAGGGTGACGAGGTCGATGTCGCCCTTCCGCATCGTCGCCGTGCCCTTGAACATCAGGTGCTCGAGGAAGTGCGCGAGGCCCGTGCGGCCCTTCTCCTCCTCGCGCGAGCCGACGCGGTACCACGTCTGCACCGAGACGACCGGCGCGCCCGGCCGCGCGAGGATCAGCGCCACCAGTCCGTTCGCGAGCCGCACCTCGACGACGCCCGTCTCGGCGCAGCGCGTCACTTCCGCGATCGTGTCCGTCGCGCTCATCGACGACCTCCGCGTGCACCGCCGCCGCCGCCACCTGCGCGCCCGCCCGAGCGACCGCCGCGCGGGGGCGCGCGACGTCCGCCCGGAGCCGCGCCGCCCTTGCCGCGCGCGGGACTCGGCGGCGCCTTCCGTCCGCGCCCCGGCGCACCGCCCTTCGACGGACGCTTGACGCGCGGCGCCTTCGCGGGGTCCGGCTTGCCGCCGCGGCCGTGCGGCGTCTTCGCGCGGCGGCGCAGCGGGCGCATGCGCCCCTCGCCGCGCTGCTCCGTCGCGGCGCGCAGCGCGTGCACCTCGGCGGCGTCGAGCGGGCGGAACTGCCCGGGCTTCAGGCCGCGGCTGACGATCGGGCCGATCTGCGTGCGGCGCAGCGAGAGGACGGGGAACTCGAGCTTCGCGAAGGCGCGGCGGATCTCGCGGTTCTTGCCCTCGGTCAGCGTCACGAGCACGTGCGAGACCTTCGGGCCCGCGTGGCGGATCTGCACGCGGCTGCGCCCCGTGCGGCCCTCCGAGAGCCACACGCCCGCCTCGAACGTGCGCGCTGCGTCGGGCGTCAGCCGGCCCTTCACGCGCACGTCGTAGGTCTTCGGCACGCCGAAGCTCGGGTGCGTGAGGCGCTGCGTCAGCTCGCCGTCGTCGGTGAGCAGCACGAGCCCGTCGCTCTCCTCGTCGAGGCGGCCGACGGGGAACAGCCGCTTGCCGGGGAACGGCGGCACGAGGTCGAGGACGGTCGCGCGGCCGTGGTCGTCGCGCACCGTGCAGAGCACGCCCTTCGGCTTGTGCAGGAGCAGGTACGTGTTGCGGCGCTCGCCCGAGACGGCGTCGCGCGGCAGCGCGACGGTGTCGACGCGCACCTCGTCCACGGCCGGGTCCACCTTCGTCCCGAGCTCGCGCACGACCTCGCCGTTGACGCTGACGCGCCCGTCGGCGATCAGCTTCTCGGCGGCGCGGCGGCTCGCGACGCCGGCGCGCGCGAGCACCTTCTGCAGACGTTCTTCCATCTCGAACCTCGTGCGCGGCGGGGCGCCGCGGGGACCCGCCCCGCGCGGACCGGAGCTCCCGGGTCCGGCGGGACCTGGCTACGATACGCGCGGCCGTGCGCGGGCCCGTCCGACTCCCCGCGCGTCCCCTCGCCCCTCCCGCGGAGAGCGCCTTGCCCCGGACCTCCCTCGCCACGCGGCGCGCGCGCGCCGCGACCGTCGTCGCGCGGCTCGGGGAGGAGTACCCCGAGGCCACGTGCGCGCTGCGCCACGACGGCCCGTTCCAGCTCCTCGCGGCCACGATCCTCTCGGCGCAGTGCACGGACGAGCGCGTGAACATGGTGACGCCCGAGCTGTTCCGGCGCTGGCCCGGGGCACGGGAGCTGGCGGCGGCCGCGCAGGAGGACGTGGAGGAGGTCGTGCGCAGCACCGGCTTCTTCCGCAACAAGGCGAAGAACCTGATCGGCATGGCAGAGGCGCTCGTCGCCCGGCACGGCGGCCGCGTGCCCGCCGACATGGACGCGCTCACGGCACTCCCCGGCGTCGCGCGCAAGACCGCGAACGTCGTGCTGGGGACGGCCTTCGGGCAGAACGAGGGCCTGGTGGTGGACACGCACGTCCACCGCCTCTCGCACCGCCTCGGGCTCTCGGCGCAGCACGACCCGCAGAAGGTCGAGCGCGACCTGATGGAGCTCCTCCCCCGCGAGGAGTGGACGGCGTTCTCGCACCGCCTGATCCTGCACGGCCGTCGCGTCTGCGACGCGCGGCGGCCGCGCTGCGCCGCGTGCACGCTGCGCGACGTGTGTCCGTCGCGGCAGGACGTGCCGCGTCCGCCGCGCCTCGCCGACAAGCGCACGATCACGTCCGCGGCCCCGCGCCGCGGCAGGAACGCCGGCCGCGCCGGCAGCCGGAGCCGTTCGTGAATCCCCTCTCCGCCCTCTTCGGCCGCGACGAGCCCGGCCCGCCGCCCGACCTGCGCGCGCTGCTCGGCGTCGCCGCGGACGCCGCCGTGCTGCTCGTGGACGGTGCGCTCGACCAGGACGGCGCCGCCGTGCGTGCCGCGTTCGCGGACGCGGAGCGCGTCGTGCTCGGCGCCGAGGAGGGCGTCGGCCTGCCGTCGCGCGACGGCGACGCGACGCGTCTGCCGCCGCGCGACGGCGGCTTCGACGCGCTCGTGCTGCTCGACGTCGTCGACCGCGTCGTCGAGCCGGAGCAGGCGCTGCGCCGCGCCGCGCTCTCGGTGCGGCCCGGCGGTCCGCTGCTCCTCGTCCAGGCCGTCGCGCCCGACGACTTCGAGCTGCGCGGCGCGTGGAACGCGCTCGCCCGGCTGCGCGACGCGCGTCAGACGTGGACGCCGACGCGGCGCCAGGTGCGCGCGTGCGCGGCCGACGCGGGCCTCGTGCGCGGCGACGAGGCGCTGTGGGAGGAGAGCGTGGACGCCGCCGCGGGCGGACGCGCCGAGACCGCCGAGCTGCGCGCGCTCTACGCGGCGGCGCTCGCGGAGTCGGGGCTCGTGCGCAACGGACGCCTGACGCTGCGCCGCGCGGCGGCGGTCCTGCGGCCGCGCTGACGTGCGTCGCCGCGCGCCCGCGTCGTCGCTCGCGCTCCTCGTCGCCTGCGCGCTCGTGCCGGCGGCGTGCGACGGCACCGGCGACGCACACGACGACGCGCCCGTGCTCGAGCTCGGCAGCGACGCCGAGCGCGAGGCCGCCGAAGCGCTGCGCCTGGCCGAGCGGCTCGTCGCGGCCCGCGCCGACACCGAGGCGGCGGCGCAGCTCCGCATCGCCCTCGAGAAGGACCCGCGCAACCTGCACGCGCGGCTGCTCCTCGCGCGCGTGCTCGTCTCGGCGCGCAAGGACGAGGAGGCCGTCACCGAGCTGCGCGCGTACCTCGAGCGGCGCCCGCGCGACGAGGAGGCGTGGTCGCTGCTCGGCACCACGCTGCACGTGCTCGGACGCCTCGACGAGGCGGAGCAGGCGTTCCGCAAGTTGGTCGAGCTCGCGGGGCGCGACGCGGACGCGTGGTACGGACTCGGCCGCGTGCTGTACGCGAAGGCCGACTACGACGGCGCGGTGCAGGCGTTCTCGCGCGCCGAGCGCTGGCGCGCGTCGCGCGCGGACATCCGCAGCGAGCTCGGTCTCGCGCTCCTCGCGCAGGGCCATCCCGAGCAGTCGGAGGCGAAGCAGCGCGACGTGCTCGAGCGCGACCCGAACTACGTGATCGCGCACGTGCGGCTCGGCGACGCGATCCTCGCGCAGTCCGACGCCCGCGCCGACGAGGCCGTCGCGGCGTTCACCGCCGCCGTGGACCTCGCGCCGCGCGACGCGGTCGCGGCGCTCCAGCTCTACCGCGGGCTGCGCATCGCCGCGGCGCACGGGAACGAGACCGCGGCCGGGGAGTCCGACCGCCGCTTCCGGCGCGTGCTGGAGCTGCACGAGCACGTGCAGATGCCGCCCGGCACCGGCGCGCCGCACCGCGCGCCGCGCGACGTCGACGCCGCCGAGCGCACGCTGCGCGAGGCGCTCGCCGCGGCGCCCGACGACCTCGCGCTGCGCCGCCGTCTCGCGGAACTGCTGCACGCGGCGGGGCACGCCGACGAGGCCGTCGCCGAGTACGAGGCCGTTCTCGCGGGCGGCGTGCGCGACACGGCGCTGCTCGCGGCGGCCGGCGCGGCGCACCTCGCGAGCGGCCGCCTCGAGCGCGCCGTCGAGCTGCTGGGCGAGGCGGTGCAGTTCCCGGACGTGACGCCGCTCGCGCGGCGGCTCCACGCGTGGGCGCTCCTGCGCGCGGACCGTCGCGACGAGGCGCAGGCCGCGTGCGAGCGGCTGCTCGCCGCGGACCCGTCGGACCGGCTCGTGCACGCGATCCACGGTCTCGCGCTCGTGCGCGCGGACCGTCTCGACGAGGGACTCACCGAGATCGCAGCCGCCGGCTGGCTGCGCTGACGCAGGGCGACGGAGGACGCGGACCGATGCAGGGCGGGGGAGTCGTCTGGTCGAGCGAGCACGGGCGCATGTGCCCCGCGTGCCGGCGCGCGATCCGCGAGTGCGTGTGCCGCGCCGGCGGCGGCGGCCCGCGCGGCAAGGCGGCCGGCGCCGTCGTGCGCGTCGGCCGCGAGACGAAGGGCCGGCGGGGCAAGGGCGTCACGGTCGTGAGCGGCGTGCCGCTCGCGGGCGCCGACCTCGAGAAGCTCGCGCGCGCCTTGAAGCAGCGCTGCGGCTCGGGCGGCACCGTGAAGGACGGCGTCATCGAGATCCAGGGCGACCACCGCGACGCGGTCGTCGCGGAACTCGAGCGCCAGGGCTTCACGGCGAAGCGCGCCGGCGGCTGAGCGGCTCGGCGGCGCCGTCCGGCGGGAAGCGGCGCGCCGACACGGGCGTTCCCTGGCCATGCGACGCCTCCTCCTCCCGACCGCCGTCCTCGCCGCACTGGTCGCCGTGCTCGTCGGACTCGCGGGGTGCCGCTCCACGTACCCGCGCCGCGAGCCGGTCGGCGAGCGCTTCCCCTCGGTCGTCGGCACCGCGCTCAGCGGCGACGCCGTGCGCATTCCCGAGGACTTCGCGGGCGCGCCGGTGCTGCTGCTCGTCGGCTATGAGCAGAGCACGCAGTTCGACCTCGACCGCTGGCTCCTCGGGCTGTCGGAGGCGGGCGTGACGGTCGCCGTGCGCGAGGTGCCGACGATCCCCGGTCTCGCGCCGCGCATCTTCTCGGGCTTCATCGACTCCGGCATGCGATCGGGAATCCCCAGCGAGGACTGGGGCTCGGTCGTGACCGTCTACGGCGACGGCGCGGAGATCGCGCGCTTCCTCGGCAACGACGTGCCGCTGCCCGGCCGCATCGTGCTGCTCGACGCCGAGGGCCGCGTGGCGTTCTTCCACGACGACGGCTACTCCGTGGGCACGCTGAAGCGGCTGCGCGCGGCGCTCGAAGCGCTGCCGGCGGCGGAGCGTTGACCGTGGCTGCGTTGACCGCGGCCGCCCGCGCGCGTAGCGTCCGCGCGATGCGCCCGACCCTGCTCCTCGTCCTGGCGCTCGCCCTCGCCGCGTGCTCGCGCGCAGAGCAGCCGAACGACGCGACGCCGCGCGACGCCGCACCCGCGGTCGCCGGCGCCGGTACCGGCGCCGACACGGCGCCCCCCGTCGCGCAGCTCCCGCACGTCCGCTACTACCGCATCAACGCGGGCTGACCCGCCTGCAAGCGCGTGGCGACCGCCGTGGGCGAGATCGCGAAGGAGTACGAGGGGCGCGTGCAGGTCAGCTACGGCGACGCGTGGACGGACGAGGGCAAGGAGGCGGCGCGGAAGTACGGGTGGGACCAGGCGCTGCACGGTCTCGTGACGCTCGCGCCCGACGGCTCGACGGTCGGCAACCTGCCGGGTCACAACTACGGCGAGGCGGAGATCCGCGCGAAGTTCGAGGAACTGCTCGCGAGGCGCTGACGGCGCGCCGTGCGTGACCCGTTCCGTAGCGTGCGCGGCGACGGCTGCTAACGTCCGCGCATGCTGACACGACTCCTCTCCGCGGCGCTCCTCGTCGCCGCCGCCTTCTTCGCGATCGCGTGCGCCTCGACGAGCGGCGACGGCCCGGTGCCGATCCGCGCGGCCACGGTCACCTACGGCCCCGCCGATGCGCCGCTCGTCGGCTACCTGGCGATGCCCGAGCACGCGCGCGGGCCGCGGCCCGTCGTGCTCGTCGTCCACGAGTGGTGGGGCCGCACGGCGCACGCCGACCAGACCGCCGACGGACTCGCGCGGCTCGGCTACGTCGGCTTCGCCCTCGACATGTACGGCGACGGCCGCTCGACGAGCGACCCGAAGGAGGCCGGTGCGTGGGCGGGTGCGGTGCGCGGCGACCCCGCGGTGCTGCTCGCGCGGCTGCACGCGGCGCTCGACTTCGTGCGCTCGGTGCCGCAGGTGGATGCGTCGCGCGTCGCCTGCATCGGCTTCTGCTTCGGCGGCACCGTCTCGCTCGAGGCGGCGTGGGCGGGCGAGGACCTGAAGGCGGTCGTCTCGTTCCACGGCAACCTGACGACGCCGTCGGCCGAGCAGGCGCCGAACGTGAAGCCGTCGATCCTCGTGTGCCACGGCGCCGACGACCCGTTCGTCGGGAAGGACGCCGTCGATGCGTTCCAGCAGTCGATGCGCGAGCACGGCTACGACTGGGAGTTCGCGTCGTTCGGCGGCGCGGTGCACAGCTTCACGAACCCCGCAGCCGACGGCAGCTTCAACCCCGGCGCGAAGTTCCACCCGACCGCCGCGTTCCGCGCGTGGCGGCTCGCGACCGAGTTCCTCGCCGAACACCTCGCCGACCCGCCGCGCTGACCGCGCTCTCCGCGCGCTCACTGCGGCGCGCGCACCTCGACCACCGCCGTCGCCGCGTCGTGGTCCGCCATCGCCTGCTTCCACAGCACGACGCCGTGGTCGGCGGGGAGCACCGTCATCGACGTGAGCCGCCGCGCGAGAGCGACGGCGAGGACCGCGGCGGCGCTGCGACCGACGAGGACGAATGCGTGGACCGCTCCCGCACGGAACGAGTCCACGGAGGGTTCCCAGAGCAGCGCAGGGCCGTTCGCGAGGAGCGCCGTCGCGGCCGACCAGCCCAGCGCGAGCCGGAGCACGTGCGATGCGCGCGCCCGGGACGTCACGAGAGTGTGGAGCACCACGAACGCCGGGACGGCCACCGTCCACCCCACGGCCGGCCACACGAGGTACCACTGCCGGCGTGCGACGCCCAGTGCGTGCAGAAGTGCGTCGAACCATGGTGCCGTAACGCAGGCGGTCGTCGCGAGCAGCGCGATCGCCGCAGCGGCGGGCATCGAACGGGCTCGTCCGATCGCGACGCACGCGGCGTAGGCGAACGCCGGCGCGAGGGACGCGGGAACTGCGTCGACGATCAACGTGAGCAGCAGTGGCCGCGGCTGACCGAGTGCTGCCGGGCCGATCGACACGACCGTGAGCAGCAACTCGAGCGCGAACCATGCGAGGACACACGTGGGCGGAGCGAGCAGCGCCGGAAGACGCGCGAGGAGATCGGCGCCGCGCCACTGCGCGCGGATCACGACGAACGACGCGAGCGCGAAGTTCGTCGGCAGCACCGCAAGGAGCATCCACGCGGTCGCGCCCGAACCCCACGGGGCAAGGTCCTCGCCATGCGCACGGAGTTGCGGTATCAGCGCTGCGACGCCGACCACGAGGAACGCGGCGCGCCACGGACGGAGCCGGAGCGCCGAGGCCAGACGGACTGCAGCCTGGTCTGCCGCATCCGCCTCGCCGTTTGCTTCCGCGCGGGCGGCGAGCACGCGCCCGACGCGCGCTGCCACGCAGACGACGCCGCAGGTCGCGAGCCCTGCGGCATACCTGAGCACGAGGTGCCCGCCTCCCGAGGAGGAGGACGGCGCGAGCGCATCGACGTTCGAGAGCACCAACAGCCACGCGGCGCAGAGGGCGACCGCCATGTGCCAGTCGCGGCGCGCGGAGGCGGCGCCGAATCCCACGAGAGCGCCCACCTCCAGGAGCACAGCGAGCGCGGCGCGTGCGGAGGACTCGGACCGTCCCGCGCTCGGAGCGTGCAGCGGTACGACGTGCAGGAGAACGGCGGCTCCGAGCACGAGTCCGCAGAATCCGACGATGATCCGTCGCGCAGAGTCGCGCGGACGCAGGCTGCTCACGACCGCTGCGACGAGCATGACGACGAGCAGTACAAGGCAGCTGGTGTCGTACGCGGCCGCGAGGGTGGTCGAGTACCGTGGGAGCTCCCACTCCCAACTCGTCGTCGCGAGCGAGCCGGTCCACGTCTGCACACCATCCGCGAACGCCACGAACGCGACGGCCAGCGCGACGGCCACCACGCCGCTGACGCTCAGCGCCAGCCCGCGCGCCCGCGGTCCGAGTCCCCGCAGCCAGAGCGGCGCCAGCAGGAATGCGCAGACGACCGGCACCCAGACCTGCGTCGCGCTGCCGCAGAGCGCGTACGTCACGAGCACGACGAGGAGCGTGGTCGCCGTCGCGTGTGGCGCCGCGCGGATCTCGTCCGCGATCACGAGGGCGAGGTCGTGCAGCCAGCGCCCGCGGCGCGGCGGGAGCGGGAGTGCGTCGTCGTCGGTCGGCCTCGTCTCCACGCGCGGAGAGTAGCGGGATGCGCGGTGCCGACGCGCGCGTCAGGTCGAGGGGCCGGCGCGCCGTCGCCAGCCCGCGTCGTTCACCAGCTCTCGCGCCCGGCGCGTCGCCGGAGTCGCGACCTCCACGTCGGCGCTCCTCGAACGGGGTGTTCAACCCCGACTTCGTCGCGCCTTCTTGATCTCGCGCCTCCGGCTCGACCGGGACGGGCTGCCGCGTGGCGGCAGCTCAGGCGCCACGCACGCAGGCTGCGATCTGACTGCGTCACAGCCGCTCTCGCCGCGCGAGCTGGCGAACGAAGCGGGCTAGGAGGACGGGCCGTCGTCGGCGGGCACGTCGTTGCGCGTGCCGTGCAGCTCCGCCACGGTGCCGCCGCCCGCGCGTCGCATGAGCTCGAAGCGCATCGCGTGACGCGCCGCGACCTTGCGGACGATGCGCAGCCCGTGGCCGCGGCGACCGGTGCGCGAGCGCGCGGCTGCGGCGCGCTCGTCCTCGACGGCGAGGCGCGCGAGGTCGTCGTCGGAGAGACCGGGGCCGTCGTCCGCGACGCGCAGGAGCAGCGCGCCCCGCGGACTGCGCGGCGCGTCGAGGGTGACGGCCACGTGGCCGCTGCCGCCATGGTGGCGCACGGCGTTGTGCACGAGGTTGCCGAGCGCCTGTTCGAGCAGCGTCTCGTCGCCGTCGCAGGTCACGCGCTCGGCGGGCACCGCGAAGTCGAGTGCGACGCCCGACGCATCCGCGAGCGGCCGGTGACGCGCCACGACGCGCTCGACGAGCGCGTTCAGGTCGACGGGAGCGGACACCGCGTCGGGCTCGCCGGCCTCGATCCGCGCGGCGAGACCCAGGTTGCGGACGAGCGACGCCATGTAGTCCGCCTCGTCGGCCGCCGCGCGCACCTGTGCCGGGTCCGCGGGTTCGCCGGCCTCGGCGCGGCGGCGCAGGTCGGTGAGCTGGCCGAGCAGGACCGTGAGCGGGATGGTCAGGTCGTGGTCGGTGCCGGCGACGAACTCGCGCAGCGTGCGCTCGCGCCGCTCGAGCGTCTCGATGTGCCGCCGCACGTCGCCGCCCGCCGCGTTGAACGCCTGCGCGAGGTCCGCGATCTCGTCGCTGCCGCGCACCGGCACGGGCGCGGCCCAGCGCTCCGCGGCGCTCGTGCGCACGTCGTCGGCGAGGGCGCGGATGCGCGCGACCACGGGGCCCGCGGCGAGCAGAACGACGAGTGCGCAGCCGATGCCGACGAAGCCCGCGCCGACGACGAGGTCGTGCGTCGCGCGCAGGTCCGAGGGCAGCACCTGGCGTGCGAGCACGAACGCGCAGCAGTCGCTCCGCTCGGGCGTGCGGAGCGCGAGGCGCAGCACGCGGCGGCCGTCCTCCTCCACGAACTCCGAAGCGCTCGCTGCGCCCGCGAGCAGCTCCGCGCGCAGCGTTGCCGGGAACTCCGGCGCGTCCGCGTCGCGCGCGACGAAGTCCGCGGCGTAGGCGTGGAGCACGGGCAACGTCTCGGCCGACGGGTGCGTGGCGGTCCCGAACGCCGCGGCGCCCTCGTGCTCGAGACGCATGTGCACCGATGCGCGCAGCGACGCGGTCGCCTGGTGGTCCCACACCGCGCGCACGCTGCGCATCGCGACGACCGCGAAGAGGACGGCGGAGCCGAGCACGACCAGCGCGAGTCGTCCCCGGAGCTTCACAGCGCGCGCTCCGCATCGAGCCGGTAGCCGACGCCCCACACCGTCACGACGTGCGCGCCCGACGCGCCCAGCTTGCGCCGGATGCGCGAGACGTGGTTGTCGAGCGTGCGCTCGGTCGCGCCGCGCTCCGGGTCGAGCACGTTCTCGAGCAGCCACGCGCGCGAGAGCGCGGCGCCGGGCCGGCGCGCGAGCGCGGCCAGGAGATCGAACTCCGCGCGCGTCAGCGTGATCTCGCGCCCGTCGCTCTCGACGCGGCGCGCGCCGAGGTCGAGCGCGACGTCGCCGAACGTCAGCCGCTCACCGCGGCGCAGGTCGGGCCGGCGCAGCCGCGCCGCGACGCGCGCGAGCAGTTCCTCGGGCCAGAAGGGCTTCGTCATGTAGTCGTCCGCGCCGAGCCCCAGCGCGCGCACCTTGTCGGGCGCGGTCTTGCGCGCGCTCAGCACCAGCACCGGCGTGTCGGCGTGCGAGCGCAGGCGCTTCAGCACGTCGAGTCCGTGCGCGCCGGGCAGCATCAGGTCGAGGATGACGAGGTCGTAGGGCCGCGCGTCGTGGTGCAGCGCGTCGTCGCCGTCGCGCAGCCAGATCGTCTCGAAGCCGGCGTCGCGCAGCCGGCCGGCCACCTGGCCGCCCAGCACGTCGTCGTCCTCGACGAGCAGGATGCGCGCGTTCATCGCAGAGAGTGTCGCCCCGAACCTGGAGCGCGGCTGGAGAGAGATTCCGCGCGCGCCTCCCGACTTGCTCCAGGTTCGGTCGGCACCCTCTCCCCATGCGGTGGCCGGAAGCCGCCGCGAGGAGGAACGATGATCTCGATGACGAAGAAGCAGCTCGGTCTCACGGTGCTCGGACTCGCCGTGGCGCTCGCGGCGGTGCCCGTCGCGCACGCCGCACTCGGCGGCGTGGCGCGGCATCTGCACGGACATCACGGGTTCGCGCACGACGGCGCGTCCCACGCCGACATCGACGCGCGCATCGCGTCGGCGCTCGACGCTCTCGCGCTCGACGCGACGACGCGCGCGGACGTCGAGGGCGTGATCGCCCGCCATCGCACGACCGCCGAGGCGCTCGTCGCGCGCCTGCGCGCCGGCGAGATCGACGAGGACACCGCCCGCACCGAGCACGACGCGATCGTCGCCGCGGCGTCGTCCGACCTGGCCGCCTATCTCACGCAGGCCCAGATCGACGAGCTGCGGACGACGCTCCACCCGGAGCGGTAGCCCGGCCCCGGGATCCCCGGAGCGGGGACAGGGCTGCCTGTCTGCCTTGCTCGTGCGTCGAAGCGGCTCCGAAGCGCCGCCCCGCGGGGCACCTCGCGGGCGAGCGGCGCCGCCTCCCGCAGCGACCGGCCGCCGGCCTCACCGCTGCCTCGCTCGTCAGGCGGCGCTGCGGTCCGGGCGGTGGTGGCGTCCCGGCCGTGGGGCGGGGCCGTCCACTTCGTGCGGTGAAGGCAACAAGGCAGCCCTGTCCCCAACGGGACCGGGCGGGTCGGCTACTCGTCCGACGTCGCCCTCGGCTGCGCGCGCGTGTACGCCACGGCGTTGGCGCGCGCGCCGTCCGTGTCGCTGATCTCCGTCCGCAGGCCGTCCCTGCCGTCCTTCGACGCGGGCAGGCGCTCGTAGACGATGCGCTTCGGGTAGTCGTGGCGCGGGTTCTCGAAGAGCGCGCGCGTCGCGCTGATCTCGGTCAGCACGAACTCGACCGCGGTGCCGCCGTTCGGCTGGGCGACGTAGACGAGTCCGCCGTTCCGCTCCACGATCCGCAGGAACTCGAACGACGTCATGCGGCCGTCGGCGACCGTGCGCGCGGTGCCGAGCATCGCGCCGCCGCCGGCCGGGCCCCAGTGCTCCTCCATCTCCATCGGCTTCCCGCCGCGGCCGCTGCCGCTCACGGTGAAGCGGCCCTCGAGCCACGCGAGCGACGTCAGGTCGGCCTTCGCGGGCGTCGGGGCGGGGATGTCCGCCGTCGCGCGGTAGAGCGCGGTCCGCTCGATGCGGACGGGCTCGGTGAAGAGCATGCGGACGAGCAGGCCCTCCGCCGTCGGCGTGAGCCGAAACTCGGTCTCCGAGCTGGAGATCTGCCCGCCGCGCTCCCGCGCGACGCGCTCCTTCAGCGTCAGCACGCCGGCGTCGAAGCTCCCGTACGTCGTGCGTGTGGTCGCGCCGTCCTGCTGCACGCTCTCCGCGCCGTCCGGCGCGACGCGGCAGACGTAGGTCGTGCCCATCCGCGCGTGCTCGACCACGTACGTCGCGCCGTCGAGCGACACCTTGAAGATCTTGCCGAGGGGCGGGCGCTCGCGCGGGTCGCGGCGGTGCTCCGGCGCCGTCCGGTCCTCGCCGTACTCCCACGCGCCGATCACGCTCGGCGCCGCCTGCGCGGCCGCGCCGCCCGCCGCCGCGCCCTTCTCGTCGGCGGCCGCGCGCCGCACTCCCGGCGCGACGAACAGCACCGCCGCGAGCCCGCACGCCGCGACGACGCCGCGCATCCACATCCCCCTGCCGAACTGCATCGCGTGGAACTCCTCGGAAGTGGCGCCGTCACCGCGCGCGCCGACCGTGCGTGTCGAGCGACCCGGCAGGGTAGAGCGCGCACGCGCCGTGTCTTGGACGAATGCGTCATCGCCGGCATCTCCGTTGACAGCTCTCACGTGTGCGCAGACGCTGCGCTCGACGGACGGACCGCGGGCGGGAGAAGGGCGACGATGTCGACTCGTGACGCGCTGGAGCTCGGGCTCGTGCTGGCCGGCTTCGGGCAGCTCGCGCTGTGCGCAGGCACGCTCGCGCTCCCGCGCATCCTCGACTGGCGGCGCAAGCTCGCCGCGCTCCCGCGACTCGAGGGACAGGTGTTCCGCGTCTACGCGGGCTACATCTGGGGCACGAACCTCGCGTTCGGACTCGTCTCCGCGCTGGCTCCGGACTGGCTGCTCGACGGGTCGCCGCTCGCGACCGCCGTCGCCGCGTTCATCTGCGTCTACTGGACGGTGCGGCTGCTCCTGCAGTTCGCGTACCTCGACCTCGCCGCGGCCCGCCCGCCCGGAGGTGTCTACCGCGCGCTCGAGGTCGTGCTGGACGCGCTGTTCGTGGCGCTCACGGTCGGCTACGGCGCCGTCGTCTGGTGGAACGTGGCGGGCGCTGCGTGATCGCGCCGGGGTACGTGCCGTGCGATCCGGCAGTGTGGTGGGGCGTCCTCGCGGTCCTCGTCACCGAGTTCGCGCTCGTGGCGCTCGTCGGCGGTTTGCGACGGCTCGTACCCGCGCGCGTCGCCGCGTGGGGCGTCCTCGTCGCGTCCGTTGCGGGCGTCGAACTGCTGACGCTTCGCGAGCCGGCCGGGCTGCGGATGCTGGCGCTCTGCGCAGCGGGCCTCTACGGCATGAAGGGCGTCGTGCTCGTCGAGCACCGCGCGTCCGGCGCCGACCCGCTCGGCGTGCGCGCGTGGCTCGCGTTCGTGCTCGCGTGGCCGGGCATGCGCGCGAAGGCGTTCGCGGGCGCGTTCGGCAGCGCACGTGGGGGCAGCGCACCGCTGGTGCGGAAGGGCGCCGTGGCCCTTGCCGTCGGCACCGTGCTGCTCGCCGTCGCACACCTCGTCGCACCGACGACGCACGGCCGCGTGCTCGCAACGGTCTTGGGGCTGCCGGCACTCAGCCTGCTCCTGCACTTCGGCGTCTTCGACGTGTGCGCCGCGGCATGGCGGGCGCTCGGCGCGGACTGCCGCGAGCTCTTCCGCGCGCCGCTCGCCGCCCGCAGTCTCGCGACGTTCTGGAGCCGCCGCTGGAACCTCGCCTTCTCGGAGATGCTGCAACTGGCCGTCCACCGTCCGCTCCGCGCGCGCCTCGGCGCGCGCGGAGCCACGTTCGCAGGCTTCGCCGTCTCGGCGCTGCTCCACGAGATGGCGCTCAGTCTGCCGGTCCACGCCGGGTTCGGCTTGCCGACCCTCTACTTCCTGCTGCACGGCGCGCTGGTGCTCGTCGAGGAGGCGCTCGCCGCCCGCGGCCGTCCCGTCGAGTCCCGCGGCGTCCTCGCGCACGTCTGGACGCTGACGTGGCTCGGCGCGCCTGTCCTGCTCGTCTTCCACCCGCCGTTCCTCGAGGGCGTCGTCTGGCCGCTGCTGGGGGTGCGCTGACCAGTCGGTTCGAGTGGCGGAGCGCGGCCGTGGGTGCGCTCGGCGGGGGAGACGGCTCACAGTCTGCCGTTCGCCGCGCCGACGGAACGTCTCGAGGGCGGCACCTCAGGGGGCTGCGTCTCGCGTGCGCTTCCCTGCTCCGTGCTCGGACGGAACTCCGAGAGCAGGAAGTCCCGCCCGCCCGCGTGGCAGTTCGCGCAGACGCGCAGGCCGCGGCCGACGTACGCGTTGCGGCCGTCCCGGCGCAGGGTCTCGTAGTAGTACCAGGCGCCCGGCCCGGTGCGACGGCGGCCGCCGACGCGGCGCATCACGGCGAACCCCTCGGGCTGCGTCGCTCCCGGGTCGCCGAAGAAGAGTTCCTTCACCATCGCCGCACTGCGACGGAACGGCTCGCGGTCCGCAGCGAGATCGTCGACCAGACGCGGGCTGTACCACGTGCGGACGTAGCCGCCGTGCGGACCGGCCGACGGGTGGGCCGCGGGTTCCGGCACGTAGCGCTCGCGGTACTTGCCTTTGCGCAGCCAGCGCAGGAGTCGCGACGGGGCGATCGGCGGGGGAGCCGCGCCGCGCTTCTTCGACGGCACGGCGGAAAGGGCGGCGCGAGCGACGGCGTCACCTGGTGCGGCGCCTGCGTCCGCGCTCACGGACGTGACGACGAGCGTGCACACGAGCGCTGCCGCCACCGTCGCGAGCAGAGCCTTACGTCGCGCCGCCCGCGTCGATGTCGCGCGCGACGTCTGCCGCGCGGGTCCGTCCGCAGGAAGTGCCGCCAGCGCGGACGTGGACGGTGTCGCCGCTGCGGTTCCTGCGCGGGGCGCGTGTCGCGGTCGTCGAGGGCGATCGGCTGGCGCCATGTCGCGCGGAACAGGTCGCGAGATCGGAGCATTCCGCCGGTCGCGAGACGACGACGCCGCGCTGCCGCCCCCGACACGTCCCGGCATCTCGCCGCGCGCGCAGCACCGCCGCCGCCACGCGACAGGAGTGCGACACGACGGGGTCGTGCCGAGGGGCGCGCGTCGAGTCGGGGACGGGGCTGCCCTGTTGCATTGTTCGGAGCCCGCGGGCGCGAGTCGTGCGGCGCCTGCGTCGGCGCTGCGGGGCCGCTGCCGTCAGCATCGGCTCGGAGTCGTTCGGCGCGACATGCGCCGGAAGCGGGATCGCCGCCGACGCGGACGCCGGAGGGGCCGTCCGCTTTGCACCACAAGAGCACTCAGGCAGCCCTGTCCCCGCGGGATCTCCGAGGGTAGGCCGCCGCCCTGCCGTGTCTTGGACGAATGCGTCATGGCGTGACGGGGCGTGCCGCGACCCATCGTCGTCGGCGAGGCTCGCGACCGAATGCGCTCGATCTGCGGCGTGCGAGGGGCGATACCGGGCGACACTCCGCGCCGTCCGCCGCCTACACTGCGGATCGATGCCGCGCCACGAGACGACGGTCGGGGGCTCGCTCGGCGGCCTGCGCCTCAGGTGGGTGCTGCTCGCCGCGGCGCTGCTTGTCGCGGTGATGGCGGCCGCGATCCTGGCCGCGCTGCACCTGCGCTCGCGGTGGTCGCTCCCACCGCCGGTGCCCGGCGACCTCACCGTCGCGCTCGGAGACGGCGTGTCGATGGCGTTCGTCGAGATCGCGCCCGGGACGTTGGACGTCCCCATGCACCTCGGCGGACTGATCCCCGGGTACGAGCTGGAGATCGACGAACCGTATCTCGTCAGCGCGACGGAGGTCAGCGGCGCGCAGTGGCGCGCCGTCATGGGTTCGCCGCCCCCGCTGCAGCCCGACCCCAGGAAGCCGGTGTGGGTCTCGTTCGCGGATGCCCAGAGCTTCATCGCACGGCTCCAGCGATTCGTGGGTCCGCGGTATGAGGCGTACATCCCGACCGAGGTTCAGTGGGAGTACGCCTGCCGCGCCGGGGATCCACGCGACGACCTGGCGACGCGCTCGCCGAGTTCCATCGACGCAATCGCCTGGCATCGTGACAACAGCGGGATGACGCAGGAGCCGCCTCCCGACCTGGAGGGGGAGTCGTCGTCCGCGACGTCCTGGTACGGCGATCCGTTCCATCCGGTCGCCGGCAAGGCCCCGAACGCGTGGGGGCTCTACGACATGCTCGGGAACGCCGAGGAGTGGTGCGAGCCGGACGTACCGGCCGACGGCGGCGACGTCGCGGACGATGCGGCTGCCGCGAACCGCGTCGTGGCGCGCGGTGGAAGCGGCATGACACCCCGGCGGAACCTGTCGCCGCGCAGCGTGGGATCGGCTGCACGCGCCAACCCGATGTTCAAGGCCGGCGTCCGCGTGGTCCTGATGCGTGCGATCGAGTAACGCGAGCAACCGGGCCGCGTCGGAGGTTCGCGTGACCGCGAACGACCGCGCTCGGCGCGAGCTCTTGATCCGAGTCGGGGACAGGGCTGCCCTGCTGCCTTGTCCAGATGCCGCGGGCGGTCGGGGAGAGCCGCCGCGAGCGCGCGTCGTGTGGCGGCCTCGTCGGCGCTCCGACGCGGCTGCCGTCAGCCTCAGCTCAGCCGCGTCCGGCGCGACGTACTCCCGTGGTGGGACCGCGGCCTGCGCGGACGCCGCAGGGACCATCGACTCTGCACCGTAAAGGCAAAAAGGCAGCCCTGTCCCCGCTGATCCAACATGCCGTCGGCGGCCAGCAGCACGATGCACGCGCGCCGGTAGACCCGCGCCTCTCCGAACTGCTCGCGGAGGACCTGCCCGAGCTCCCAGCGCTTCTGCGCGCGGAGTCGGATGTCTATGTCCGAACAATCGTCCGACACGGGCGCCGAATGCATCGGAACCCTCCGGTTGCTGCGCTCGCCCGCATCGTTCACCAGCTCTCGCGGCGAGTGCGGCTGAGACGCAGTCGTCTCCGGGGCCGTGTCCGCGGCGCCTGCGCTCACTCCACGCGGCAGTCCGTCTCGACCGAGCCGGAGGCGCGAGGTCAAGGAGGCGCGACGAAGTCGGGGTTGAACGCCCCGTTCGAGGAGCGCCGAGGCAGAGATCGCGACTCCGGCGACGTGCCGGGCGCGGGAGCGGGTGAACGATGCGGGCTAGCGGACGCTCCGATCGATCCGCCACGGTGTCTGCAACATGAGGCAGCACATTGCGGTTGCGTAGATGCAGCCGCCGCCGCGCGCCCACGCGCCGACAGCGAACCACGATCCACGCCAGTGTCGGTCGTCGTCAAGCTGTTGTGGCAGGAGCGCATCCAACAGCGCGTCGTCCCACGCCTTCCACTCGTCGCCGCCGAAGTGAAACTCCGCTAGCGTGCCCCAGTACCAGTAGTAGAGGTCGATTCTGCCAGAGTCGACATCCCAGACCGGAGCCTGCTTGGAAATCAGGTTCAATCCATTCTTCAGGTCTGCGGAGCTCTGGGGGAGCTCTCCGCCGTATAGACGTATCATCACTCCCATGGCGGTCGTGGCCTCACAGAGCGCGTAGGGGAAGCGCCCGTGGTCGCCTTCGTAGCGTTGCCCCCCTCCACCGCGTTGCTGATAGCCGACGCGGCCGGACTCGGATTCCGTCATCTTCTGGACCCAGGCCGTCGCACCTCGGAATACGCCTCCATTCACTTCGAAGCCGGCGTGCTGTGCGGCGTCGAGAACCTGCACCATGCACGCGGTGACGGACGTGTCGTTGTCGCCGTTGCGCACGCCGTAGCGCCACGCGAGGTACGGGTTCTGCGAGGCCTCGATGAACCCGACAGCGCGCTCAGCCGGCCCGCGGAGCGCCTCCGCGCCGGTCATGGCGTATGCATCGACGAGTGCGAGGGCGGCCCACGCATGGTTGTACTGGAAGCGGCTGGTCAGACGCGTACCGACGCATCCCTCGGAGTCCTGAACCGCGATCAGGTACTCGAGCCCCCGACGCACGACGCCGGCGTACTCGCCTGTGGCGTGAGTGTGCCCGTTACCGAGGAAGCACAGCAGCGCCATTCCCGTCAGAGCGGGGTCCCACGGCGCCTCGCCCTCGCCCACACACGGACTGTGACACGCGCCCTTCGCGAAGCCGTCGCTGTCCCAGTTGCCGCCTGGCGACTGGTGTCGCTCCAGCCAGTCGAGCGCCTCGTCGATCGCCGCCAGGCGTGCCGCGGTACGCTTGTTGCGCCGCTGCTCGCGTTGGGCTGCCACGCGGGCGCTTCGTTCCGGCTTCGGGTCGAGGGCCAGCCACGGGTCCTTCGTCAGTTCGGCGAGCAGGGCCTTGCCTCGGGTCTGCAGCTCGGCGTCTGCATCTCTCGCGAGCGCCCGGACCGGGCGAATGACATCGACGGTCAGCGGCAGTGACTCCAGAAGATCGGCCGCGCTCGCGCGCACCTCGCGCGGCTGTGTAGCGTCGAGCCCACGCGCGACGACGTCGGGACGCCCGGCGGGAGGCGACGCCTCGAATGCGCTCTCGAGCGCCGCGACCCGCACCTCCGGCTCGTTTGCCTTCCACGCGACGTCGAGCGCGATCTGAGCTCGCTTGTCACCCGGATTCTGAGCGAGGAGGGCGACGGCGGCGGCTACGCGGACGCGACCGTCGTTGTCTCGCAGCCGCGCCGCGAGCGCCACGCGCTGCTCCCGGGAGGGATCCGCAAGCGAGCCGACGCCGCGCACGGCGACCATGCGCAGCGCTGCGGCGTCGTCCTGCATGAGCTCGGTCAGCACGCGATCGGCTTCGGCGTCGGAGGACGCGAACGGCACGAGCGACTCCGCCGCGCGCGTACGTACGACGAGATCGTCGTCCGTCAGCTTGTCGGACAGCGCGCGCACGGCGTCGCGACCGAGCGGCACGAGCAGCGCGCGCGCGGCGTCGCGTCGTGAGCGTTCGTCACCGAGCGCGGCGTCGATCAGGGCGTCGAGACCGTCGCGGCCCGCGTTCCGGATCAGCGTGTTCGCGGCTTCGCGCCCTGTGTACGTCGGGTGGCTGAGCGCGTCGAGCAGCGCCGGCACCGCCCGCGCGCCCTGGCGCTCGAGCGCCGCCGTCGCCGCGCTCCGGGCATCGATCTCCGTCTCCGAAAGGAGCGCGACGAGCGCGCCGGTGCCCGCGTCGCCGACCGCCTCGAGGGCGATGTCCATCTGATCGTCCGACACCGTGACTGCGGCGCGGACGAGCGCCGCGATCGCCGCGTCCCCCAGCGAGAGGACCGTGTCGGCGGCGGTGCGTCGGGCGGTCGGGCTGCCTTCCAGAACCGCCTGGATCAGCTGCTCCATACCGTGCGTGGGAAGTCCGACGAGCGACGCTCTCGCGAGGTCCCGCGTCGCTTCTGATTCGCTGCCGAGTGCGGCCCTCAGCTCGCCCAGCGACGACGCGGAACCGATCTTGACGAGCGCGCCGGCCGCCCCCTCGCGCAGCGCCGGATCCGGGGACTCGAGCATCTCGCCGAGCGGATGCTCAGCGGCGAGTCCGATGCGTGTGAGGACCTCGAGGGCTTGAGTCCGCGTGGTCTCGTCGCCGGTGCGGATCGCGTCGGCGAGCGCATCGACAGCGGCGGGACCGAGACCGACCGCCTCGTCGACCGCGGCGACTCCGTGCGTCGCGAGGCGTGCGACCACCGCGTCGGTCCTCGCGCGGTCGAGGTGCGCCAGCAGATCCCGGACGTCCGGACCAACGCTCGGGTCGGACGTGCTCCTCTCGAGAGTCGCACGTGCCGCCTCGCCACGTTCGAGCAGGGCCTTTCGTGCGGCGTCCCGCAGCGCGGGCTCACCCAGCGCGACGACGAAAGCAGCGTCGCCTTCTCTCCCCGACAGCGCCGTCAGCGCGGCCATTCGCCGCTCCTCGCTTCCAGAGCGGGTCGCCCGTCGCAGAACCTCTCTTCCGGGCTCGGTCGATGCGAGCGCCGCGGCGGCCGCGTCCCGTGCCACCGTGTCAGCCGAGCCAAGTGCATCGAGGAGATCGTCAAGGCCGGCGCCGCCGGCAGTTGCGAGGGCTGTAGCGGCGGCCTCGCGCTGCGCCGTCGAACCGATTCGCAGGCGCGCCGCGGCAGCCGCGATTCCCGGCTCCCCGAGCGTGGCCAGCGTCTTCGCGGCGAGCTCTCGCACCGAGGGGCTGGCGTCGTCGAGGCAGCCGGCGACTGTGGGGGCCACGCGCTCGTCGTCGGGATGCGTCGTCTGCAGCGCGCGGAGGGCGGCCGCGCGCTCCGCGGGCTCCGACAGAGCGTCGATCCACTGCGTGAGCGTGCGCCCCTCGAACCGCGGCTCGGTCGGCGCCTGCGGCACGGGCGCAGGCTCGCCTCCTCCGTCGCAGGCCGGCAGGCACACGAGCACACCGGCTCCGACGATCAACGCGACTCGGATCAGCCTGCGCACGTTCACCCCCTCGCGGTCGGGCCGCGTGACGCGCGACTCTAGCGCGCATCGTGTCTTGGGGACGCTGGCAACCAAGTCGGGTTCCAGCCTCCACGCTGCCACGGTCCGGGCCTCGCGAGGGCTGTCCGCGTTCCTCGCGCCGACGCGCCGCCGAAACTGAGGCTGGAACTTGACCTAGTTGCCAGCGTCCCCGCGCGCGCCGTTGCGGCTCCACCCCGTCAGCGGACGAACACGAGCGCCCGGAGGACCGACGCGCCGAGCGTGACCTCGAACGTCTCGTCGTCGGCCGGCAGGAGCAGCGTGTCGCCGCTGCGGAAGGGGACGGGCGCGGCGTTGCGGCGGAAGCTGCGCAGCTCGCCCTCGCCCGAGAGGACGTGCAGGACGGGCCAGACGCCGCCCGCGCGCGACGCGGCCTCGAGCGTGAAGGTGCCCATCGCGGTGACGTGCTCGACCGCGAAGAACGGGCTGCGCACGAGCAGCAGCCGGCGCACGCTGCCCTCGTCGGAGATCTCCTGCGCGGGGACCTTGTCCTCGCTGCGCCGGCCGAAGTGGATGCTCTCGAGCGCCTCGCGCACGTGCAGCGCGCGCGGGCGGCCGTCGAGACCGGGGCGGCCCCAGTCGTGCAGGCGGTAGGTCGTGTCGCTGTTCTCCTGCACCTCGGCGAGCAGCACGCCCGCGCCGATCGAGTGGACGGTGCCGGCCGGCACGAAGATGGTGTCGCCCGCGGCGACGGGCACGGTGTGCAGACAGCTCGCGACGTCGCCGTCGACGAGCGCGTCCTCGAGGTCCGCGCGCGTGCAGCCGTCGCGCAGTCCGCGGAAGACGTGCGCGCCGGGCTCGGCGTGCAGCACGAACCAGCACTCGGTCTTCGCCTCGGCGCCGAGACGCGCGGCCGCGGAGGCGTCCGGGTGCACCTGCACGGACAGCGGCTGCGAGGCGTCGAGCAGCTTGACGAGCAGCGGGAACGGCGCGTCGCCGCGCAGATCGGCGAGACGCGCGCCTGCGAGCGGTCCGTCGGCGACGACGCTCGACTCGCCGTCGCGGTCGTGGACGAGCCACGCCTCGCCGACGGGCTCGTCGCCGGGCAGGGCGTGCCCGAGGCGCCCCTCCATGCGGCGGCCGCCCCACGGCTTCGCGAGGTAGCGCGGGGCAAGCTTCACGGGGTGGGGCAGGTCGGGCATGGAGACGTGCTGCGGGCTGCTCCGGGACGGCACGGCGGCGTGCGGCATGTTGCCACATCGGCGCGCTGGCGCCTCCGGCCGGAGCGGCCGCCGCAGGCTGGGACCCGCCTCAGTCCGCCGCGGCCTCGGCGAGCATGGCCCGGGCCTGGTCGAGGGCCTCCGCGGCGCGCCCCGGACCGCGGATCATCTCGGCGATCTCGGCCTCGCGGGGCGCGCCGGTCAGCTCGCGCACCTCGACGAGCGTGCGGCCGCCGCGCTCGACCTTGTCCACGCGCAGGTGGTGCGCGCCGTACGCCGCGACCTGCGGCAGGTGCGTGATGACGAGCGCCTGCCGCCCGCGTGCGAGCCGCGCGAGACGCCGCCCGATGACGGGCCCGAGGCGCGGCCCGACGTCCGCGTCGATCTCGTCGAAGGCGAGGAGCGCGATACGGTCGGCGTCGGCGAGCTCGCCCTTGATGGCCAGCGCGGTGCGCGCGAGCTCGCCGCCGGACGCGCTGCGCGCGAGCGGACGCAGCTCCTCGCCGACGTTCGGGGCGACGAGGAACTCGACGGGCCCGAGTCCGAGCGGCGTCGCGGCCTCCAGGGCGTCGGCGTCGTCGCGGCGCGGCACGTCCACCGCGAAGCGCGTGCGCGGCATCTGCAGTTCCGCGAGCGCCGCGGCGACCCGCTCCGCGAACGCGACCCCGGCGGCGCGGCGGGCGTCGTCGAGCGCGTGCCCGGCGCTGAGCGCCTGCTCCGCGAGCCGCGCCACCTCGCGCGCGAGCGACGCGGCGTCGCTCTCGTCGCCCGCGAGCCGCTTGGACTCCGCGGCGGCTTCGACCGCGCGGGCGAGCGCGTCCTCCTCGGTCGGCCCGTGGCGGCGCAGCAGCGCGCCGAGCGCCTCGAGCCGCGCCTGTACCTTCTCGAGCCGCTCGGGATCGGCGTCGAGCGCGTCGAGCGCCGACGCCACGCGCCGCGCGGCCTCCTGGAGCAGGTCCGACGCGGCGTCGAGCGCCTCGAGCGCCGCGCGCGCGTCGGGCGAGTGCGCAGCCGTCGCGGCGATCTCGCGCGCTGCGCGGCCGAGCCGGTCCACCGCCGGCTCGTCGCCGTCGGTCGCGCCCTCCGCGACGAGCGCGAGCGCCGTCGCGAGCGCGCCGCGATGCCGCTCGGCCGACGCCAGCAGCTCGCGCTCGCCGCGCAGCGCGTCCGACTCGCCGGGCTCCGGCGCCACGGCGGCGACCTCGTCGACGAGCGCGTCGAGCTCCTCGATGCGACGCGCACGCGCGTCGGCCTCGGCCGCGAGCGCGCGACGCCGCGCGTCGGCGGCCCGCCACGCGCCGAGCCTCTCCGCGAACGCCTCGCGCAGCGCGACGAGACCCGCCGCGCGGTCGAGCAGCTCGGTCTGACGCGTCGCGTCGAGCAGCGCCTGGTGCTCGCTCTGCCCGTGGATCTCGGCGAGCAGCGCGCCCAGCTCGCGCAGCGTCGCGACGGCGACGAGCTGCCCGTCGATCTCCGCGCGGTTGCGCCCGGCGGCGTCGATGCTGCGTGTCACCAGCAGCTCGTACGGCAGAGCCGTCGGCGCGTCCGTGCCGAGCAGCTCCGCGACGCGCGCCGCGGTCTCGGCGTCGTGCAGCTCGAAGACAGCCTGCACCTGCATGCGGTCGGCGCCGGTGCGCAGCATCTCGCGCGACCAGCGCCCGCCGCAGAGCAGCGCGAGCGCCGCGAGCAGCAGGCTCTTGCCCGCGCCCGTCTCGCCCGTGACGACGTTCAGGCCCGGCGCGAACCGCACGGTCGCCGACTCGACGACGGCGAGGTTGCGGACGCGCAGCTCGGTCAGCATGGCAGGCGTACGGACGCGCGTCTCACGAGACGCGCAGGCCCGAGCCGGCGGGGCCGTCGGGCGTGAGGACGCGCACGGCGTCGCCGTCGCGCACGGCCAGCAGCATGCCCTGGCTCTCGACGCCGCGGAGCTGCGCGGGCTGCAGGTTCGCGACGACGACGATCGTCTTCCCGACGAGCGCCTCGGGCGCGTAGTGCTGGCGGATGCCCGCGACGAGCTGGCGCTCCTCCTCGCCGAGACGGATGCGCAGCACGAGCAGGCGGTCGGCGTTCGGGTGCGGCTCGGCGGCGAGGACCAGCGCCGTGCGCAGGTCGACCTTGGCGAAGTCGTCGATGGTGATCACGGGGGGCCTCCGGATGGGGAGGCGAGGGTACACGCGCGGGACCCTGCGGCGGACGACGCCGCGACGCGCCCCGTGTCGGCGCCGCTACTTGGGGCCGGAGAGGCGCGCCTTCGGCGGCGGGGGAGGCGGCGGCGGCTCGGCCGGCGGGGGCTCGTCGGCGGGCGCCGGCTGCTCGCCGACGGGCGGCTCCTTCGCGACGGCCTTCGTCTCCGCGGCCGGCGGCGTCTCCGCGGCCGGCGGCGGAGCGGGCGGCGTCGGACGCGCGCCCTCGGGGCCGGCGGCCGGGAGCGGACGGCCGGGCTTCGGCGGCGCGGATCCGGCCGTGGGCGCGGGTGCGGAGCCCGTCTCGGGAGACGTCGTCGCCGGCGTGCTCGCCGCGGGCGGCTCGCTCGACGCGGCCCCCGCGTCGTTCGCGGGCGGCGTCGCGTCGTCGCGCGGCGGCTCGAGTCCCGTCGGCGGGGCGAGGGTCGGCCGCGTGCGCGGCAGGAGCACGGGGCCCTGCGTCTCCGCCGGGCGGAGCGCGGGCGGATTCGGGCTCCGGCGCTCGGCGTTCGGCGGCGTCGTGCCGTCGGTCGCACCGGCGGCGCGCGCGCGCAGCGCCGTCTCGATGCGCTCGGCGCGCGCACGCGTCTCGGCGTCGTCGGGGGAGAGCGCGAGCGACTCGCGCAGCACGTCGAGCGCGTCGGCCGGGCGCCGCTGCTCGTAGAGCGCCGCGCCGATCTGGCGTAGCAGGCGCGCGCGGTCGGCGTCGGCGAGACGGCGCGCCGCGAGGACCTCGCGATAGAGCGCCTCGGCGCCCGACGCGTTGCCGCGGGCGAGGAAGCGGTCGGCCTCGGCGACGCGCGCCTCCTCCTCGGGCGTCAGCGGATCGTCCTGACCCGTGAGCGCGAGCACCTCGATCCACGGCTCGCCGCCCGCGGTGTCGCGCACGACCGCGCGCACGAGCAGCGACTTCCCGCGGCGGAGCGCGTCGAGACGCAGGTCGTCCGGGCCGCCGCGGCGCACGAAGACGCGCTCGTACGCGGCGCCCTCGGCCCCGTCTCCCTCGCGCACGGTGAGCGCGCGCCAGCGGTCCGCGGTGAACTGGGTGAAGAACGCGTTCCCCCGCGGCGCCTCGCCGAGCACCTGCAGGCGCACGACGACGGGCACGTCGCGCCAGCGCTCGGGCTGCTCGCGCAGCGCGGTGAGGGTCGTCTCGCGGGCCGACGCGGCGTCGTCCCACCAGCCCGCGCGGGCGGGCGCGGCGGTCGCGGCGCACAGCGCAACGGCGAGGAGCAGGGCGGCCGCGGCCGCCCGTGCCGCCGCGCCGCGACGCCCGGGACGGGAGGGCGTGCGGGGCATGGCCGGGAGCTTCAGTCCAGGATGTCCTCGAGGAGCCGGTAGATCGCCAGGTTGACCTTCTCCTCGGACATGTACGTGCCCGCGGCGATCTGGCGTCGCAGATCGGCGATCAGCTCCTTCCTTGCATCGGTGGAGCCGCTCACGATCTTGAGGATCTCGCGCAGCTCGTCGCTGCTGTGGGGGCGCGCGGTGCGCACGCGAGGGTCCCGCGCGCGGGGCGCATCCTGCGGCGCGTCGTCGGGGTCGCGGTGGAGCGGTGGCATGCTCACGGTGTCCTTCGGCCGGACGCGGCGGGCACCCGGATTATCGGCACCCCGGATCGGCGAGTTGTGTCGGATTCGGCGGACGCGCGGTGCGCGCGGAGGACGCGGGACGGAGCGACGCGATGGGGGAGCTCAGGGTGACGGGGGGCGAGTTCCGCGGGCGGCGTCTGCGCACGCCGCGCGGCGACGCGACGCGTCCCTCGTCCGACCAGTACCGCGGCAGTGTGATGACACTCCTGCGCGAGCGCCTCGAGGGTGCGCGCGTGCTCGACCTCTTCGCCGGCTCCGGCGCGCTCGGCATCGAGTGCCTGTCGCGCGGCGCTGCGTCGGTCGTGGCCGTCGAACGCGCGCGGCCGGCGCTCGAGGCGCTGCGCCGCAACTCCGAGGACCTCGCCCTCGACCGCGCGCGCTTCCGCATCGTCGCCGCCGACGCGTACCGCGCCGCGCCGCCCGGCCCCTTCGACGTCGTGTTCGTGGCGCCGCCCTACCCGCACTTCACGAGCGAGGGGCAGCGCGTGCGGCGTCTCGTGGAGGAGCAGGTCGCGGCGCTCGCCGAGGGCGGTGTCGCGGTCGTGCAGGCGGGCACGGGCGACTTCCACGCCGAAGGGCTCGCCGGAGTGGCCGTGGACGACGAGCGCCGCTACGGACGGACGACGTTCTGGTTCCTGGTGCGGGCGGGCGCGTCCGCCGGAGCGGCAGACGCGCCCGCGCCGCCGCTCAGCTGATCTCGAACGAGACGTCGATGCCCTTGATGCGGAGCGAGTCGGGCGAGCCGCTGCCCTCGACGCGAGGCAGGTCACCGCCGAGGGTGATCGTCACGCGGCTGCCGTTCACCCGGATCGTCGCGTCGATGGCGGACGGGTCGCCCACCGACGACCACGTCGTCCCCGACTTCGCGTAGCGCATCACGACGGGCGTCGCCTGCGAGGTGCCCTGCGAGAACGTGGCGTTCGAGAGGTCCACGAACACCGTTGCGTCCGCGCCCTGGACCGCGGTCGTCGCGCTGATGGTGAAGCCGTTGCCCTGTCCGTGGATCACGACCTCGTCGTCGACGGCCTGGAACCGATCGCGGTCGAACGTGCCGCGCACGTACAGGCGCGGCGAGCCGCCGCCCCCGTCGCCGCCGATCGTGATCGTGCCCGCGGCGAAGTCGGCGTCGCCCACCTTGTTGCTGACGAGCAGCGACTGCGAGCCGGCCGGCGTCTTCTTGTGGAGCTGCGCCGTGATCGACGTGTCCGTCCAGCTCTTCACCTTCGCGGGCTTGCCGCCGACCTTCACCTTGCCCTTCTTCGAGCCGAAGTCGCTGCCGGTGATCGTGATCTCGGTCTTCGGCGCGGGCGCGTCGGGCGAGACGGTCTCGATGGTCCCGCGCACGATCGTGAACGCCTCGGCGCACACGAACTCGGGCTGCTTCTTGTGGCGCACGACGACGTCGAACGTGCCCTCGCGGACCTTGCCGACGCCGACCGTGACGTGGTCCGTCGCGGCCTCGATCACCTTCAGCTTGAGCGGCTTCCCGGAGGCGTTCTCGAGCGTCACCTTCGGCTTGCCCTCGGGGAACGTCGTCTCGCCCGGCGTGATCGTGAACGTGGTGCCGACCGTGCCGCTCGAGCGGTCGACGCCGCCCGCGAACGCCAGCGAGGCGCCGAGCGCCGCCGCTGCGCAGAGGAGCGCCGCCGAGCGCAGCGTTGTGCTCCCGCGGCGCGCCGTGCCCGCGCGCTCTCCCGTCTCCGTCGATGCCGTGAACCGGTCCATGTTCCGCCCTCCTGGTCCGTGACCGAGGCGCAGAGCCTACGCGACCGGAGTCGCTCGGCGCGCGTGCGATCCGGCTGTGCGGTGCGTAGCGTCCGGCCGCTACGACTCCGCCGCGGGATCGCCGCCGCGCCCCGCGGGACGATGCGCGCAGCGCCCGGACGGCGGAGCGGCGCCGGTCTGGGCATCGAGGAGTGGGCGAGGGAGGGAGGCGCATGGCGACACGGCCGAGTGTGCGAGCGGCGCAGCGATCGAGACCGCGACGGGCGTCGAGAGCGTCGAGAGCGTCGAGAGCGTGGAGGGCCTCGCAGCGCCCGGCGCAGCTCGACGTGCTGCACGAGGTGCTCGCGCGCACCGCCGAGGGCGGTCGCGCGGCCGCCTAGCCCGCATCGTTCACCAGCTCTCGCGGCAAGTGCGGCTGAGACCCAGTCGTTTCGAGGGCTGCGTCCGTGGCGCCTGCGGTCCCACCGAGAGGCAGCCCGTCCCGGCCGAGCCGGAGGCGCGAGGTCAAGGAGGCGCGACGAAGTCGGGGCTGGACACCCCGTTCGAGGAGCGCCGACGCGGAGATCGCGACTCCGGCGACGCGCCGGGCGCGAGGGCTGGTGAACGATGCGGGCTAGGAGCGCGCGCGGGCGGTCGCCGCGGCCCTGCTCGACGGCGTGTCGAAGAACGACGTCGTCCTCGCGCTCGACGACCACCTGATCCGGGACGAGGACGCGCAGGAGCTCCTGCGGCGCGCCAAGCCGCACGTCCGCGCCGGCGCTCGCAAGGACGGTCTCGAGCTCATCCTGCGGGGCGTCGTCGCCGGCGTGGTCGGCGTGCTGCTCCTCGAGCTGGAAGGTCCCATGATCGTGCTCCCGTTCGGCGCGTTCGCCACCGCGTTCGTCTGCACCCTGGCGGGCATCATCAAGGCGCTGACGGGCTGGAACGTGCGCTGAGCTCCGGGGAGCGCGCACTCGGCCGGGCAGAACGGTCCCGCGGGAACTGAACCATGACGATCCACGACGTCACCGCAGCCACCCCGCTCGACGGTCGCCGCCTCCACCTGCGGTTCGACGACGGGACGGAGGGCACGGTCGACGTGCCGTCCTGCGTGCCGCTGGACGGCGTCTTCGAGCCGCTCCGCGACGAGACCTACTTCCGCACCGTCCGCGTCTGCGCCGAGCTCGGGACCGTCGTCTGGCCGAACGGCGCCGACCTCGACCCGCTCGTGCTCTACGCGCGAGTGACCGGGGTCCAGGTCGAGTCGCTCCTCGCCGCCGACGACGCGCTCCGTCGCTGAGGCTGCGCGACGTGGCCGCCCGCGGGACGGGCGGCCGACGGCGCACGTCCTCCGCTACTGCTCGTCGATCTCGCGCTCGACGTCGAATGCGTCGCAACCGGGTAGCGCACCCGGTCCGGCCGTGGTGCGTGCGGGACCGACGATTGCCGTCGTTCCGTCCGGAGTCAGCGCGAGAACGCTGCCGAACGACTGCTGCGTGCGCGAAGGCAAGGCGAAGAGCGAAGCCAAGTGCACGAACCCCGAGCCGTCATCGTCGAAGACGTACGCGCGGCCCTTCTTCGACTGCGTCTCGTCGGCAGACGCGCCGACGAGGAGACGCCCACCGCGCAGGTCGAGCGTCCGGCCGAACTGGATCTCGCGCTCGAACGCACCGAGCTCGACCGGACGCGGCAGCACTCCCACGCCGATCCACGCGTCTTCGGCCCGACGGAAGACGGACACCTCGCCGCCGGACAGCAGGCCGAGCGTGTCCTCGTAGACCGCGCCGACCGCTGCAGTGTCTGCATCGATCGCCACTGCGGACAGGCGCCCGTCGACGACACCGCTCCGCAGGTGGGCCTCTAATCCCCACACGCCGTCGTGCCGCGCGTAGACCCACGCGCCGGCTGCCATCTCCAGGCCCCCGGCGATCAGGCGATCGCCGGCCACGTCGACGTGTGTGCCGAACAGGAACGCATCGCCAGCGGGGGCAGGTATCCACTGCTGCTCCGTCCATGTGCCGTCCTGCCGTGCGAAGACTCGGACGCCCCGCGACGCCGGCGCACCACGCTCGCCGCCCGCAGCGATCGTGTCACCGTCGATCGAGGTGCTCCACGTGAGGCTGCGCGTTCCATCCGCGTTCCGGAGCTCGTCCTCCAACGTCCAGCCGGTGCCCTTCACCAGCACGTAGACACGGGTCGCTGTGGAGTCCTTCGCCACGAGCGTGTCCGCGGAGAGCGCGACCTCGGACCCGAACGCGCCCGAGTCCGAGGGTTCCTCCGCGACGATGCGCGTCTCCTCCAGCCATGCTGCGCCGCTGCGGAGGTAGACGTACACCGCGCCGGCGTTCCATTGCCCGTCGACGACATCTCCGGGCACGCCGATGACGAGGCGCTCGTCGGACGCGGCCAACGCGACCGACTCGTCGCGCGGCCGCTGCTCGAACGCCTGGAACGTCGCCGGAACCTGCGCGCGGAAGCGAACGACGCGGCCGCAGTCCCAACCGACCTCGAGATCCTCCGGCGCGATCTCTGCGACGGTCCCATCCCGATGCCGCGTGAACACCCGAGGTGGGTTGACGTCGCAGGGCAGCACGATCTCCGCCCCGAGCCCGCCGCCGAACGCCGGGCTCGCGTCGGCAACGAGGAGCGCGGGCCCTGCCGCGAGAACGCCGGGAACGCCGGGGTCGATCGCCGGCGCCAGCGCCAGCACCCAGGTTGCGGGTGCCGTGACGCTCCCAGGCGCGATGCGAACGGCGGCTGCGTGCAGACCGTCGAGCGACGCCGACAGCGGCGCCTCGCCCGGCAACGCGCTCACGACGTCCACGTCGTCGCCGAGGAGTTCTCCGCCCGACTCGGGCCGGATCGCTTCGGCGACGAGCACGTGCACATCCGCGGGCGTCGCAACGCGTCGCAGGTCGAGCCGTCGTTGCCCTCTGCCCAGCGCCACGCGCACGAGAGCCTGCCCGGTCGTGGCCGCGCGGTTTCCGAGGACGATCGCGTACCGTCCCGCCGCCGCTCGCAGGCGCACTTCCGCTCGGTCGGCACCGCCGAGAGCGAGTTCCGAGCTCGATCCAGGAGTGCAGTCCTCCGCCTCGAGCCGGACGAGGTACGGCTGCGTGTACGCGCCGGACTCCAGCGACACGGCAAGCCGCAGGATGTCGCCGCGGACACCCGCGAACGCGGCCGTGCGTCCGGCCTCCGCACCAAGGTCCGCGGGATCGGTCGGCCCCGACCGGACGGACACCGGCAGCGTCAGCGTGCGCCGCGCCGGCCACGAGACGTCGATGCGGTACTCGCCGGTCGCGACACCGTCCGCCGATCGCACGCCGACCAGATACGAGCCCTCCACGGCGTCACGCAGCCTGATGCGTGTGGCGCGACCGCGCCGTCCGCCGGGTCGGATACGCGCGGCGGCATCCGAGACCGAGACGTCGAGCGCGTGCCGCGCACGTCGCGCCCGGACTCGCACGCGTACATCGACACCCTGCGGCACCGAGATGCGGTAGACGTCGAGCTCGCCCGGCTCGTCGAGCGACGCGAGCACGCGGTCGCCGTTCGCGATGCGGAGCGCGGTTTCGGCGGCGGCCGTGCCGGTCAGCCACGGCGCGACGACGACCGCGAGCACCGCACAGATCCGGCCGAGCACGCCCCTCATGGGGGAGACGGTAGCACACCGGCGCGGGCTCCGGCCGGTGCGACCGGCGCCCGCATGGCGGTGGCGCCGCGGGCGCGTCGGTGGTCGACGCGACCAGCGTGCGCTCTGCGGACAGATCCGCTCGGTCGTCGCGCTCTACTGCCCGTCGATCGCCGCGTCGACGTCGAACACGAGACAGCCGAGCAGCGCGTCCGGGGCATCCGACCCTGCCGCGTAGCCGACGATCGCCGTGCTGCCGCCGGGGCTGAGCGCCAGGACGGCGCCGAGCCCGCGCGATGCCGTCTCGGGCGTGCCGCTGAGCGTCGCCACGAGGTCGAAGCGGCTCCCGCCGTCGTCGTACACATACGCCCGACCGAGCCTGCCGTCGTGGCTGTAGATCGCGTGGGCGCCGACCAGGAGCCGCCCACCCTGGAGGTCGAGCTCAGAGCCAAACGCGATTCTCTCGCCTTGCGTCCCGATCCCCTGGGGGTGTGCCAGTATCCCGGCCGCGGTCCACGCCCCGCCGATGCGTCGGAACACGGACACCTCTGGCCGGGTGTTGCTGCCTGCGGGGTCGTAGTAGTCGGACCCGACGGCCGCCACGTCCCCATCGACCGTGATCGCCGTAAGGACCCCGATCGCGTCCGGCGTGCCGACGAGTCGATCCTGGAACTCCCAGACGCCATCCGTCCGAGTGAAGACGCTCGGACTCTGCTGCCCGAACCAGATGCCGCCCACGATGAGCGTGTCGCCCGAGAGGTCCAGACAGTTTCCGAAGAAGTAGGCATTGGCATCGTTGGGAGCGTGCACCTTCTGCTCCAGGTGCCATCCGTCCCCCGCGCGTACGAACACGCCGACCGAATTCACCTCCGAGTCGTCCTGCACTGCCATCGTATCGCCGTCGATCGCCACGACGGACGACGCGAAGACGGTCCCGTCGTCATGGCGGAGTTCGTCCTCGACCGCCCAGCCGGCCTGAGGGTCGCGAACGTACACGAGGCTGCGTCCGTTGCCGTACGTGATCAGGGTGTTGCCGCTCAGCACGACTCCGCGGCCGAATCGACCGGAGTCCGCCGGCTCCTCCGCGACGATCCGCGCCTCTTCGACCCAGCCGTCACTTCCTCGCACGTAGACGTGCACCGCGCCCGCTTCCCAGACGCCGTCGACGAGTTCGCTGGGCACGCCGATGACCAGGCGCTCGTCGGATGCGGCGACCGACACGCCCGCCGAGGAGATGCGCTGCTCGAACGCCTGGAACGTCGCCGGCACTCGGGCACGGAAGCGCACCACCGGATGGAGTCCGCCGGCGACCTCGAGATCTGCCTTCGGGATCTCGCTGACAACACCGTCGACGCCGCGGACGAAGACGCGCGGGGCGCTCACGGCGCAGGGCAACTCGATGGTGGAGTCAACGCCTTCCTCGGGCGAGGGACCAACAGGACCCGCGTACAGGGCGGGCCCCGCCGTCAGGAGGCCGGGGAGACCCGGGTCGATCTCCGGCGCCGAAGCGAGGCACCACGTCCCGGCGAGCGCCACGTCGGCGCCGTCGAAGCGCACGACGGCCGAACGGAGAGCGTCGAGCGTGGCGGGCAGCGGCTCCTCGCCAGGCAGCGCGCTCTCGCTGTCGACGGCGTCCCCGAGGAGCTGTCCCCCGCCTTCGGGCGTGACCGGCTCTGCGACGAGCACCCGCGTCCCGGGCGGAGTCGTCAACCCGCGCAGATCGAGCCGCCTCGGAGTCCGGAGCAGCGTCACGCGCACGATCGCTTCGCCGTCGAAGACGGACCTGTTCCGGACGAGCACGCGATAGTGCGCCAGCGCTGCGGTCAGGCGCACCTCCGCCTCCGTCCCGTCGGCAAGATCGACGGCGGTGGCGACACCGATCGGGCTCGGACCCGGCTCGAGGCGCGCCAAGAGGGGCAGGACGACGGGACCGGGAGCGGGCGCCACGGTGATCCGCGCGAACTCTCCGCGCACGCCCGTGAACGCCGCCGAGTAGCCATCGCCAGGAATCGGATCGCCCCAGCTGTCCGACGCCCCTACGACAGGTGCAAGCACCGTCAAGCGGCGACGCGCTCCCCACGAGACGTCGACGCGGTAGTCGCCGGTCGCGACGCCATCCGCCGACCGCACGCCGACCAGATACGAGCCCTCCGCTGCGTCACGCAGCTTGATCCGTGTGGCACGACCGCGCCGCCCGCCCGGTCGGATACGCGCGTCGGCATCCGAGACGGAGACGTCCAGCGCGTGCCGCACGCGTCTCGCCCGGACTCGCACACGTACATCGACACCCCGCGGCACCGAGATGCGGTAGACGTCGAGCTCGCCCGGCTCGTCGAGCGACGCGAGCACGCGGTCGCCGTTCGAGATGCGGAGCGCGGTCTCCGCTGCGGCGGCGCCGGTCAGCCACGGCGCGACGCACACCGCGAACACCGCGCAGATCCGGCCGAGCACGCCCCTCATTTGGGAGACGGTAGCACACCCGCGCGGGCGCCGGCGGGTGCGACTCCGTGCCGCGGCACGTCCGCGCGATCGCCGACCACAGCCGCTGCCGGCGGACCCGGCCTACTGCGCCTCGACGATCTCGTGCAGCTTGTCGGGCGCGAGGCCCTCGACGGTCTGCTTGCGGCCGCCGGGCCACGTGATCTCGGCGGTGAGCGGGGCGTTCGCGTCGGCGAGACCGAAGTAGAGCGTGCGCGTGCTCTGCGACAGGTAGCCGCCCGCCGAGCACACCTGCCGGATCAGCGTGCGGTCGCCGACCTTCACGCGCGCGACCGCGCCGACGGCGTCGCGATTGCTGCGCGTGCCGCGCAGGCGCAGCGCCAGCCAGTGCCGCTGCGCGAACTCGTTGTGATAGAGGTACGCGCGCTCGTTGAAGTTGTTCACGACCAGGTCGGGGCGGCCGTCGGCGTCGTAGTCGATGACCGCGGCGGCGCGCGAGCTGCGCGACGCGGGCTGCCCCGCGATCGGGTCGGGCAGCATCGGACCGCCCGGACGCGGGTCGATGCCGCAGTCCTTCGCGCGCATCGCGAAGTTGCCCCTGCCGTCGTTCATGAGCAGCACGTTGCGCCACGCGGGGAACGGGTAGCCCATGCCGGACGGGATGAACACGTCCTCGGAGCCGTCGAGGTCGAAGTCGGCGACGGCGGTGCCCCAGGGCCAGAAGGTCTCGGCGCCGCACTGCTGCGAGAGGTCGCGGAAGCGCCAGCCGCCCTCGTTGCGGAAGAGGGTGTTGCCGAAGGCGAAGCGCGTCGCGTCGGTGACGCCGAGCAGCAGGCGGATGTCGCGGACGTCGTCGTCGCTCGCCATGCCGAGCGCGACCTGGCGCCCCTCGGGGCCCGCGTAGCGCTTCGTCTCCTCGATCTCGGAGAGCGGCGTGTCGCCCGACATCCACATGTCGGAGTGCATGTCCACGACCAGCAGGTCGAGTCGGCCGTCCACGTCGTAGTCCATGGGCTTGCACGCCACCGCGCCCCAGGACGGCTTCTCGAGGACGCTCGGCGCGAGGTCCTCGAAGTGTCCCTTGCCGTCGTTCCGGTAGAAGGCGCTCGACCCGAACATGTTCGCGACGAAGACGTCCTGGTCGCCGTCGTCGTCGACGTCGAAGACGGCGAAGTCGCCGCCCCAGCCGTTGCCAGCGACGCCCGCCTCGGCCGTGACGTCCTCGAACGTGCCGTCGCCCTTGTTGCGGTAGAGCACGTTCGCCTCGGGCGCTGCGCGCAGGAGCTGCACGAGGTCGAGCGGACCCTCGAAGTAGTTGCCCTCGGTGTTGCGCGTCTCGAGCGTCCACTGCGCGGTGTTCGCGACGAACAGGTCGAGGTCGCCGTCGAGGTCGTAGTCGAAGAAGGTCGCGCCCTGCGTGTGCGCGACGAGCGCGACGCCCGCCGCCTGCGTGACGTCCGCGAACCGCCCGGTGCCGTCGTTGCGGAAGAGCGCGTTGCCGCCGCGCGTGGTCGCGACGAAGAGGTCGGCATCGCCGTCGCCGTCGTAGTCGGCGAACGCGGCGGAGGTGCAGATGCGGTCGGCCAGCCCGACCCCCGACCGCGCCGTGACGTCCTCGAACGTCCCGTCGCCCCTGTTGCGGAACATGCCGTTCGAGCCGAGCTGGTTCGCGAGGAAGACGTCCTCGAGGCCGTCGCCGTCGATGTCGTCGATCGCCACGCCGCAGCCGTGGTCGTAGAGGTTGATCTTGAAGTGGGCGCCCTGCTCGCCCGGCAGGAAGTTCATCGTGAAGCGCAGGCCAGCGCGCTCCGCGACCTCCACGAACCCGCCCTTCGGCGACACGCCGCCGCCGCCCGAGCCGCCCGCCGCCGAGTCCTTGCCGTTGCAGCCGCCGCAGCCCGTAGCCGCACCGGCGAGTGCGACGACGAGCGCCGCGCGGGTCCATCCCGCTCCGTAACGGTCCATCCGCATGCGATGTCACCACCTGGCGGGCCGGACGAGGGGGATGCGCGCCGTCAGCCCCCGGGCCACTGCCCGCCGCCGGGGACCGGGGAGCCGCCGAGCGTGGACGGACCCCGAGCCCGCCACGCTCCGCGCTCTCTCGTCTCCTGACGAACGGCGGCGGCGAAGGGTTGCGGGGAAATCGGGGCGGGCGGTTCCGGACGGCAGGGCTCGCCGGCCTCGAGCAGCGCTCAGCGCGTCACGCGCAGGACGACGTCGACGCTCCGCGCGTCGGCCCGCGTCATCTCGATGCCGGAGACCGACGCCGCGTCGTAGCCGGGCACGTCCACCGACAGGGTGTGGCGTCCCTCGTAGAGCACGCTGACCCGTGCCGTGCCCGGCTCGTTGCCGAGGCGCCACTCGCTCGGCGCCGGTCGGCCGTCCTCGCGCCACAGCCGGATGCTCGCAGTGCGCAGCTCGACGGGCGCGTGATCGCCCTCCGCCGCGATCCGCGCGGTGAGCGCCGGCAGCGCGCGGAGCACCAGCCGCAGCCCTACGGCGCCCGTCGCCACCCGCTCCACGGATGCCGCCTTGGTCGACCGCAGCGAGTTCCCGAGCGCGATCGGCGTCTCGGCGCAGACCCAGTGTTGCCCCTCGTCGAGGTGCTCGATCACGAACGCGCCGTCATCCCCGGTGGACGACTCACGCGCGAACCAGTGCAGCGCCTCCGAGAGCGCGCGCACGCGGACGCCCGCGCGCGGTGCTCCCTCCTCGTCGACCACCACGCCGCGGATCGCGCGCCCCTCGGCCAGCACGATCGTTCCGGCGTCGCACTCTCCGACCGCGTCCGAGGGCAGGTGCAGTGTGTGAAGGACGTGCGAACGCGAGTCGACGCGCAGTTCGGTCGTGCCGACGCGCACGGTCGGGAGCACGAACGTTCCGTCCCCCGCAGACCGGGACTCGTTGCCGTCGCCGACATCGATGCTCGCCCCCTCCACAGCGCTGCCGTCTGCCGCGACGAGACGTCCGCGGACGACGAGCGCCGGCTCCAGGCGGAGCTCCAACTCGGGCTCGTCGAGCTCGCCGTTCCAGAGCGTGTACTCCAGCGGCATGCACGCATGCCGCTCGGCGGAGAAGCCGGACGTGCCCGCGCCGAGCAACGCCGCCGGCAGTGCCGGCAGCACGAACGCTCCGTTCGTGTCCGTGCGCAGCGCCACGCAGAGGCGGGCTTCCGCGTCGTCTCCCCAGTGCGAGAACGACAACTCCGCCTCCGCGACGCCCTCTCCCGCGGACACCAACCGGCCGCGCAGTGTCCGCGCCGGCTCGAGCCGGAGGGTGACGTCGCACGCTGGCGCGTCTGCGGGGATCGGAGCCGACAGGCCCGCGGTCGCGCCCCACGAGGCGTGGACGCGCAGCTCTCCCGTCGCCCGTGTCTCCACACGCGCGCGGCCGGCCTCGTCGGTCAGCGTGTCCGCGCTCGACCACCGCTGCCGACGTGCTCCGAGCGTCGCGACCTGCGCGCCGCACGCCGGCTCCCCGTCCTCGCGGAGCACGCGGACGTGCACCACCCGCACGTCGTGCGCCGACGTCGCGGTCGTCGGCTCGCCACGCTCTGCACCCGCGGGATACTGCGGCGCGGGCAGCGTCGCACGCGGTGCGGTGCGCCGTCTCTCGCCGAGCGGCGACGCGCGGCCCACGCGCGGTGTGCCGCGCGCAGCCGCCGGCGGCTCGCTCGACCTCGGTGGGAGGCTCGCCACGGCGAGCACCGCGCCTGCGATGACCGTTCCCGCGGCCGCTGCCCACCGCATGCGAGTCGACACGCGCTCAGGCTACCGCGCTCGGACGCCGTCGTCGGCCGCTGCCCGCGTGTGCGCTACTGCTCGTCCTCGGTCCGGAAGAGCGGACGCAGGACGACCGCGCCGCGCGGCTTCTTGCGCTTGCCGTAGTACTGCGTGGCGTGCACGACGGTCGAGTCGGCGGCGAAGGGGGCCGCGCCGCGCAGCTCGATCGAGACGAGTCCCTCGTAGGGCTTCGTCTTCGGGGGCACGGCCGCGGAGAGGTCGGCTTCGAGGCTGCGGATGACGGTGCCGCGGGCCGGGACGACGATCGCGGAGGTGCTGTCGAGCACGACGCTGCCGTCGGGCGCGCGCAGAGTCATGTCGAGCGTCAGCTCGAAGTTGCTCGTGTTGAGCACGACGAGCTCGGCGGGGGTCTTGCGCGAGGTCTCGACGCCCGCGATGTGCGCGACGCAGGTGCCGGCGGTCGCGCCCGTGGCGGGCAGGCTGCCGAGCAGCGTCGCGCCGACGGCGACGGTGGCGAGGATGGCGACGACGAGGCTTCTGGTCACGCTTCGCTCCCGGTCCCGCTCGGAGACCCGCACGGCGTGCGCGGCAGGACGCGACGGCGCGTCACTCCGGCACCCACTCGGCGGCGACCTCGTAGGTCGCCTTGCCGATCGACTGGATTCCCTCGGGCACGATCGTCTCGCGGCCGAACGCCTCGATCGCGCCGGCCGTGCCGAACGCGACGAACTGCACCGGGCCCTCGTACGGCCCGAGACCGCGCTCGGCGCGGTAGGCGTCCACCAGCGGGCCGAGATCGAGCTGCAGCGTCTCGCCCGGCGCGAGCCGCGCGCCGTCGCCGGCGCCGGGCAGCGAGATCGGCACGCCGCCCGCCGGGTCGCGGACGGTGTAGTGCACCGAGTAGACGTCGCCGCCGCTCGCCGCCACGTTGCGCAGGCGGACGAGCGCGCGCCGTCCCTTCCCGATCTCGAGCCCCGAGACGTACAGCGTCTCCGACGTCGCCGCGAGCGCGCGCGGTGGCCGGAACACGGGCGTCGTCGCGGCGACGCCGCCGACCACCGCCGCGAGGGCGGCGAGTGCGATCACGGGTACGGAGAGGCGCGGCACGGATCCGAGTGTAGCCCCGTCGGCCCCCCGCGTCCGGACGGCGCGGACCACGGCGCCGCGCGCGCCGCGCAGCGCGCCCCGTCGTAGATCAGCGGCGTCGCGGCGTTCCGCTACCCTCGCGCCCGATGCTCGTCACGTCGCTCAACCCGCTCGGCGTCCCGCGTCTCGGCGTGAACGTGGACCACGTCGCGACCGTGCGGCAGGCGCGCGGCGGGACCGAGCCCGACCCGGTCGCGGCTGCCGTGCTCGCGGAGCAGGCGGGCGCCGACGGCATCACCGTGCACCTGCGCGAGGACCGGCGCCACATCCAGGAGCGCGACGTGCGCGTGCTGCGCGGCTTCGTCCGCCGCCTCAACCTCGAGCTGGCCCTCGAGGCCGAGGTGGTGCGCATCGCGTGCGAGCTGCGGCCCCACGCGGCGTGCCTCGTGCCCGAGCGGCGCGAGGAGGTCACGACCGAGGGCGGGCTCGACTGCACGCGCGACCCCGAGCGCCTCGCGGACGTCGTCGGCCGGCTGCGCGACGTCGGCGCCGAGGTGTCCGTCTTCATCGACCCGGACGTCGGACAGCTCCGCGCCGCGCTCGCCGCGGGCGCGACGGCCGTCGAGCTGCACACCGGCCGCTACGCCCAGGCGCGCCCCGGACGCGCACGCGAGGTGGCGCTGGCGGAGCTGCGCATGGCGGCCGTCGCGGCGCTCGAGATCGGGCTGCACGTGCACGCGGGCCACGGCCTCGACTACCGCAACGTCGCGGCCGTCGCGCGCCTCGACGGCGTCGAGGAGCTGAACATCGGCCACGCGATCGTGGCGCGGGCGCTGTCGGTCGGCATGGGCGGCGCCGTGCGCGAGATGCGCCGCGCGATGCACGACGCCGTCATGGCGTGCCTCGCCGACGACCTGCTCGACGGAGACCTGTGACGCCGGGGCGCACGGCGCCGGGAGGTGTGCGATGAGCGCTCGCGAGCTGCCGCTCCGGGGGACCTGGACCGCACTCGTCACGCCGTTCGGCGCCGCGCGCGGCGGCAACGACCCTCCGCTCGACCTCGACGCGCTCGACGCGCTCGTGGACGCGCAGATCGCGGCGGGGGTGGACGTGCTCGTCCCCTGCGGCACCACCGGCGAGTCGCCCACGCTCTCGCACGACGAGCACGACGCGGTCGTCGCGCGCGTCGTCCGCCGCGCGGCGGGGCGCGTGCCCGTCGTCGCCGGCGCGGGCTCGAACTGCACGCACGAGGCGGAGCGCCTGATCGCGAGCGCCGCCGCCGCGGGCGCCGACGGCGTCCTCGTCGTCTGCCCCTACTACAACCGCCCGAGCCAGCGCATGCTGCTCGAGCACTTCGCGACGCTGGCCGACGGGAGCCGCGTGCCGATCGTGCTCTACAACATCCCGGGCCGCACGGGCGTCAACCTGGAACCCGAGAGCGTGGCGCGTCTCGCAGCGGAGCACCCGCGGATCGTGGCGATCAAGGAGGCGGCGGGCTCGGTCGAGCAGGTGGCGCGCATCCGCACGCTCTCGCCGATCGCGATCCTCTCGGGCGACGACGCGCTCACGCTGCCGATGATGACCGTCGGCGCGACCGGGGTCGTCTCGGTCGCGAGCAACGTCGTCCCGCGCGCCGTCTGCGATCTGGTGCGGCTCGCGGAGGGCGGGCATCTGCACGAGGCCGCCGCTGCGCACGCGCGCCTGCTCCCGCTGTTCCGGGCGCTGTTCGTCGAGCCGAACCCCGTGCCCGTGAAGTGCGCGCTGCGGCTCCTCGGCCGCGGCAACGGACTCGTCCGTCGCCCCCTGCTCCCGGCGCTCGCCGAGACCGAGGCCCGCCTGCGCGAGCTGCTCGCGGCCGTCTCCGCGTAGCGCGTCGCGACGCGCGGCACCGCCCGCGACCGCGCCGCGCCGCCCGACGTGGCGCGCTCCGGCGCGAATCCGCCCGTCGTCCCCCGGCGACCTTGCGTCTGCCGGGTGGGCCTGCGGCCGCCGCCTCCCGGGCTCGGGGGCGCGCGGCCGGCGGGAGGCGCCATGGCGTGGAGCGGAGCATGCGGTGCGAGGGCACCCGGTGGGGCGGGGGTCGGGGTCGCGGTGGCATGGGGCGAGGAGCGTCCGCCGGACTGGGAGCGCACGGACCCCTGCCTGGTGGACGCGGCCCGCGGCGGCTGCGAGGCGTCGCTCGGGACGCTCTTCGAGTGCGTCGGCGGGCGCGTCCGCCGCACCACCCGCCGCATCCTGCGCGACGAGCACGCCGCCGAGGACGCCGTGCAGGACACGTTCGTCGCGGTGCTCACCGGCCTCCGGCGCCTCGAGGATCCGCACGCCTTCGACGGCTGGGTGCTGCGCATCGCGCGGAACGTGGCGATCAACGCGGCCCGCCGCCGCTCGCGCTGCGTGCCCTCGCCGTACGTGCACGCCGACGACCACGGCCACGTCGTCGGCGAGCGCGTGCTCGCGCGCTCGGGCTGCGCCGAGGCGACGCCGCTCGGGGCGACGCTCCTCCGCGCGCAGTACGCCTCGCTCTCGTCGCTCGTGCGCGAGACGCTCGAGCTGCGCTACGGCGCGGGCCTCTCGTGCGAGGCGATCGCGCGCCGCCAGGGCGTCTCCATCGCCGCGGTGAAGACGCGCCTGCACCGCGCGCGGGCCGACCTCTACGCCGCCGCGCGCGCAGCGTGGACCACGTGAGCCGACCACACGCCGCAACGTGTCGCGTCGAGACGCCCGGTAGCCTGCGCGTCGTCGTCGGCCGACCGCGACGCCACCGTCCGCTCGCCTCGGAGACACGCCCATGCACGCGCACACGCCCGAAGAGGTGCACTCGCTCTGGTCGCAGGCCTTCGCGGCGGGCGACGTCCGCGCGTTGCTCGCGCTCTACGAGCCGGGCGCCGTGCTGGCACCGTCGCCTGCCGAGCCCCACGCCGGCCCCGAGGCCATCCGCGCGGTGCTCGAGGGCTTCCTCGGTCTCCGACCGACCTTCGAGATGGCGCCGCCGCGCGTCGTGCGCGCAGGCGACGTCGCCCTCCTCTTCGCCGACTGGCACCTCGACGGCACCGCCCAGGACGGCTCGCCCGTGCACATGGAGGGCACGACCGCCGACGTCGTCCGCCGCTGCCCCGACGGCGCCTGGCGGATGGTCATCGACACGCCGTTCGGCGGGGCGCGCGCGACGTAGCCCCGCCGGATACGCGCCGGCCACGCGCGAGACGCGGCGCACGCACGCCCTTGGGACCACCGGGGCGCTCTGCGAGACTCGCGGCCACATGGACGCGGACGGCAACAGCGGAGCGGGGCGGGGCGGGGCCGACGTCGTCGCCGTGGTGATCCCCGCGTACCGCGCCGCGGGGAGCGTGGGCGCGGTCGTGACCGCCTTCCGCGCGGTGGCGGACCTCGTCGTCGTCGTGGACGACGGCAGCGACGACGCGACCGCGGCGGCCGCGGAGGCCGCGGGCGGCGCGAACGAAGGCGGCGGCGGCCCCCCGGTCGTCGTGCTGCGTCACCCCGCGAACCGCGGCGTCGGCGCCGCCACCCGCACCGCGATCCGCGAGGCGCTCGCGCGCGGAGCCGACATCGTCGTCAAGGCCGACGCCGACGGGCAGATGGACGCCGCCGACCTCCCCGACCTCGTCGCGCCGCTCCGCGCGCGCGCCGCCGACTGCGCCAAGGGCAACCGCTGGTACCACGGCCGCGCGCTCGAGGCGATGCCGCTCGTCCGCCGCTTCGGCAACCTCGCGCTCGGCTTCCTGGCGCGCGCCGCGACGGGCGCGTGGCGCGTCGCCGACCCCGTGAACGGCTACGTCGCGTGGCGCGCGGAGGCGCTCGACCTGATCGACCTCGACCGCGCCGAGGACCGCTACCGCTTCGAGATCAGCATGCTCGGACTGCTCACCGCCGCGGGCGGCGTCGTGGTGGACGTCCCCCTGCCGGCGCGCTACGGCGGCGAGACGAGCCATCTGCGGCCGCTGCGCGAGGCACCCGGCTTCGCGTGGTTCCTCGTGCGCGCGCTCTACTCCCGCGTCTGGCGGCAGTACTTCCTGCACGACATCTCGGCCGTGTCGCTCTTCCTCGTCGCCGGCAAGCTGCTGTCCGTGTTCGGCGTCGTGTTCGGCGCGATCGAGTGGCGCCGCAGCATCGTCACGGGCATTCCCGCGACCGCCGGCACCGTCCTCCTCGCCGCCCTCCCGACGCTCCTCGGCTTCAACCTGCTCCTGCAGGCCGCCGTCCTCGACATCGGCCGCACTCCGGGCGTGCCGCTCTCGCGGCACCGGACGAAGCGCAGGCGGTGAGCGGGGGGCGGGCACGCCGCGTGCGCAGCACGCGTCGCGCCCGCGTTTCCAGTGGGGTGCACGCGGACGTGCGAGGCCGTACGTCGAAGTGTCCGCCCCCTCGGCCGCACTGTCCGCGAGCACCCATGGCCTCCGGCACTGGCGCGTGCGAGGCACGCGCGCGCCGGAGGCGGAGTCGAGTTGTCGGCGTGGTCACGTCGTGCGCGAAAGGCCCGCGGCGCGAGCGCGTAGGGGACTGTCCCAGGCCAGTTGTCGCCGCCGAGACCGGTCGACGAGTGTCACGACGCACGCCGGCGACAAGTGGGCGGGGACTGTCCCCGGTGACCGTCGAAGTAGCCGCGCCCGCGTCCACGGCGTCCACCCGTGCCGGGCGCTCCCCAGTTGCCTGTAGCGCTCGATACCGCTCAGCCTTCGCGTCGAACGTCGCGCAGCGCGGAAGGCAAGTGGGGAGCGCCCTCTTCGCGTGACGGGGGCGTGCACGGGGACGTGCGAGGGTGCACGTCGATCGGTCCGCCCCCGTCGGCCGCACTGTCCGCGAGCACCATCCCGATGGCACTGGCTCGCGCGGAGCACGCGCGCGCCATCGCGTGACGCGACCGACTGACGGTGTCTGACACCGTTCGCCCGACACCGTTCGCCCCGCTCCACCGCGCACGCGGACGTCGTCCGCCCTCCTCCGTACCCTCGCCGCGTGGCCGGCAACAGGACGACCCGTCTGCTCTGGGTGCTCTGGATCGCGCAACTCGCGCTGTTCCTCGCGGTCTGGCTGCAGCCGGTCAGCAGCCGGATGACGCGCGCGGGCGGGCTCGCGCTGTTCTGCGTCGTCTGGTGCGGGCTCGTGGGCCTGTGCTGGCGCCGTCGTCCGCTGCGCGTCGCGCTCCTGGCCGTGACGGTCGCGAGCGGCGGCTTCCTGGCGCTCCCGGCGCGTGAACTGCCGAAGGCGGACGCGCTGCGCGCGGACTACGTCGCCGCGCTGCGCCGCTACGAGGGTGTGGCGTACGTGTGGGGCGGCGAGAGCCCGCGCGGGATCGACTGCTCGGGGCTCGTGCGCCGCGGGCTCATCGACGCGCTCCTCCACCGCGGTCTCCGCACGCTCGACGGCGGTCTCGTGCGGCGTGCGCTCGTGCTCTGGTGGTACGACACCTCCGCTGCGGCGCTGGGCCGGGAGCACGACGGGCTGACGGCGCGCCTCCTCGAGGCGCCGAGCATCAACGCGCTCGACGCCGCGCGGCTTGCCGTCGGCGACCTCGCCGTCACGCGCGACGGCGTGCACGTGCTGGCGTACATCGGCGACGGACGCTGGATCGAGGCCGATCCGGATCTCCATCGCGTCGTGACTCTCGCGGCGCCGGTGCCGGACAACGCATGGTTCGACACACCCGTGTCGCTCGTGCGCTGGACCTTGCTCCGGTGAGCAGGGGGCGGGCACGCCGCGTGCGAAGCACGCGTCGCGCCCGCGTTTCCAGTGGGGTGCACGCGGGCGTGCGAGGGCGTACGTCGAACTGTCGACCCCCTCGGTCGCACTGTCCGCGAGCACCATCCCGATTGGCACTGGCGCGTGCGGGAGCACGCGCGCGCCATCGGGTCCGCCGCGTGCGAGGCACGCGGCGTTGCACCGCTTCCGGTGCGAAGCACGCGTCGCGCCCGCGTTTCCAGTGGGGTGCACGCGGACGTGCGAGGGCGTACGTCGGCCTCGTCTGCCCCCTCGGTCGCACTGCCCGCGAGCACCATCCCGATGGCACTGGCGCGTGCGAAGCACGCGCGCGCCATCGGGTCCGCCGCGTGCGAGGCACGCGGCGTTGCACCGATTCCGGTGCGAAGCCTCCGTCGCGAGTGCGTAGGGGACTGTCCCAAGCCAGTTGTCGCCGCCGAGACCGGTCGACGTGTGTCACGACGCACGCCGGCGACAAGTGGGTGGGGACTGTCCCCGGTGACCGTCGCAGTGGCCGCGCCCGCGTCCACGGCGTCCACCCGTGCCGGGCGCTCGCCAGTTGCTCGGAGCGCTCGATACGGCCGCGCCCTCGGGTCGACGTCCCGCAGCGCGGAGGGCAAGTGGGGAGCGCCCTCTTCGCGGGGCGGTCACGCCGCGTGCGAAGCACGCGTCGCGCCCGCGTTTCCAGTGGGGTGCACGCGGACGTGCGACACGTACGTCGAGAACGTCGACCCCCTCGGCCGCACTGTCCGCGAGCATCATCCCGATGGCACTGGCGCGTGCGGAGCACGCGCGCGCCATCGGGTGACGTGGCGGTGCGGGGAGCGCGCACGCGTTCGTCGTCGAGTGCGCGTGGGCGTGCGTGTGCGCGTGCGGGCGCGTGCGCGAGTGGGCGCGACTGCGCGCCCCCGCCTACCTCTCCGCCGCGGCCTTCTCGACGACCTGCTTCAACTGCGCGAGCCCGCCCTCGAACATCTCGCCGAGCATGCGGTCGATGAACAGCGTGCCGAGGAGCCGCCAGTGCGGTGCGGCGGGGAACTCCCCACGGTCGCTCCACGTCACGCGCGTCCCGCCCGCCTCCGCGGTGTAGACGAACTCGAACGTGTGATCCATGTGGGTCATCTCGAGGTGCATCGAGACGCCCGTGCGCGCGTCGCTCGCGACGATCTCCTGCGAGCCCTCGCCCATGCGCCCGCCCTTCCACGTGCGCCGTGCGCCGACACCCGCGGACGGCTCCGACACCTCGAAGCGGATGTCGGGGTCCGCCGTGTCGAAGGTGCTCCAGCGCGGCCACTCGCGGAGCGAGTCGACGAACGGGTGGATCGCCTCCGGCGGCGCCGCGATCACGATCGAGCGCGAGATCGCGAACGGCCGCGGCAGCAGCAGCCCGACGCCCACGACCAGCACGGCGAGACCGCCGACGATCCAGAGCGTCAAGATCAGCCAGCCCGGCATGCGCCTCTCCGTCGTCGCACGTGTTCCGTCCGCCGTCACGGCGGGAGAAGCTACACTGCGGCGCGCTCGCACCGCGCGGTGGAGCGCCGAGTCGCTACGATGTCGCGCCCAGGGGAGGCTTCGCATGTTCGACCGGTTCTCGCCCCTGGCGCGCGACGTGATGCAGAGCGCGAGGCAGAACGCGCTGGAGTTCCGGCACGACCACATCGGGCCGGATCACGTACTCCTCGGCATCGTCGCGACGGACGGGACGGCGACGACGGCGCTGCACGCGCTCGGCATCGCGCCCGAGCGCGTTCGCGCGGCCGTGCGCGCAGACCTGCGCCCGGGGCGCCACCCGGACACAGGAGCCGTGCCGTTCTCCCGTCCCGGCAAGCACGTGCTCGAACACGCGCTCGAGGAGGCGCAGAGCGCAGGTGACGGCCACATCGCGACCGGGCACCTGCTCCTCGGCGTCCTTCGGGAGCGGAAGAGCGTTGCGGCGCGGGCACTCGCGCGGCTGGGGCTGCGGATCGACGGCCTCCGGCCCGCCGTGCAGGCGGCGCTGCGCGCGTCCACGGACGTCCGCGACGGTCCGCCGCACCTGGCGCGATAGCGACATCGCAGGGCGCACGATCCGTCGCGCGCGCCGCGTGTGCGCGCCTGCGTGCGACCGCCGCGCGCCACGGCCCTGTCGTCGATGCGGCACGCCCGCTTCGCACCGGGCTACCATCGCGCCGCGCGCGGTGGACGCGCGCACGGACGTCGAGTGGGCGCACACAGCGAGGCGGAGCGGATGACGAGCCACGAGTCCACCGTGACGATCCACATGGCGGCGAGTCTCGACGGATTCATCGCCCGGCGCGATGGCCGCGTGGACTGGATGGACACGTCGGATGTGTTCCCCGGCGGGGAGTCGCTCGGCGCCGACGCGACGGCGGCGTTCCTCGGTTCCATCGACTGCTACGTCATGGGATCGCGCACGTACGAGACCGCGCTCCGCTTCGAGTCGGAAGGCCACGGCTGGGCGTACGGCGACACGCCCACGGTCGTCCTCACCACACGTGACCTGCCGCGGACCCGCGCCACCGTGGAGCTCTGCGCCGGCGATCTCGCGCGGATCGTCGACGAGCGTCTGCGTCCCCGGTTCCGGCGCATCTGGGTCGTCGGCGGCGGTGCGGTTGCGGGCGAGTGCCTGCGCCGCGGCGTCGCCGACGAGGTCTGCTACTCGATCCTGCCGATCGCGATCGGCGTCGGCATCCCGTTCTTCGCGTCGCTCGACAGGGACGTTGCGCTGCATCTCGCCGAGGTGCACGCGTACGACAACGGCGTCGTCGACCTGCGCTACCAGGTGAGGCACGGAGTCCGCTGAGTCGAGGCGGTCGGCGCTCGGATCCTCCTCACGTCGATGCGACCTCTCCCTCCGGCTGCCATCCGGTGAGCCGACGCGCCGTGTCCGACGCGACGGCTCCCTACGGCAACGGCCCGAACACCGCCACGTCGTTGCCCGCGTTCGCCTCGGTGACGCGGCCGTCGGCGTTCGCGAGCACGAGGGCGTAGCCGCCGGAGGTCGAGATGCCTGCGGGAAGCTTCACGGTCACGCGGATGCGTCGCTCCTGACCGGGCCGCAGCGCCGCGACCGACACCGACTCGAGCACCGTGTCGCCCGCGTGCAGGACACCGTCCGGCGAGAGGCCGATCGACGCGACGGAGCCGCCGGCCGCGATTGCGCCGACGTTCGCGACGGCGATCTTGCCGCGCAGTTTCGTCTTCCCGTGCGCGTGCACGACCTTCAGCGAACGCCACGACGCGCGCAGGTCCGCGACGGGCTGCGCGGTGCCCACGCTCACCTGGACGGTCGCGAGGTTCGAGTCGACGAAGCCGTCGCGCGCCGCGAACGTGAAGGTGTCCACGCCGGCGAAGGCATCGTCCGGCCGGTACGTCGCACGCGCGCCGAGCAGCGCGACCGTGCCGTGTGCGGGCTGGGAGACGATGCGGTACGTGAGCGTGCTCCCCGGCCTGTCGCGCGCGGCGAGGTCGATCTGGACCGGCACGCCGGGCTGCGTGGACGCGGAGGCGTCCGTCGCGGTCGGCGCGACGCTGCGGTTCGGCGATTCACTGCCCGGTCCCGCGTGGCACTCGTAGCAGCCGATCATCTGCCCCCGGAAGAGCCGGTGCGTGCCGAACCCCGCGACGGTGCGGTCCGCCTGCACCTTCGAGAGCACGGTTCCGCGGTAGTCGATGCCGTGGCAGTCGCGGCAGTCGGATGCGGCTGCGGCGGCGAGGAGCTTGTCGGCGCCGCCCTCGAGCGCGTCGCCGTGGCGTTCGACCCACGACTGTCCGACGGGGTGCATCCCGTGCGGTCCGCCGGAGAGGGTCGCCGGCGCCTGGCCGTGACACGCCGCGCACTCCACGAGCACGCCGACGTGCCCCTGCGTCGCGAGACTCTGCACGTTGTCGTTCGCGTGGGACGACGGGAACTCCGCGTGCGTCGAGCCGTGGCACGCCTCGCACGCGAGTCCGCCGTGGCCGCGCGAGAAGCGGAAGAGCGACAGGCCCGGGGCGGGCGTGTCGGGTGTCGTCGCGAACGTGGCGTCGGCAGCCTGGCGCGGGTGGATGCCGGAGTCGAACGCGTTGGCGTAGCGGATCTGGCCGGCGTTCCGCACGGCCGTGCCCGTATGGCAGCTCTGGCAGTCCGGCTCGTCGAGCCAGCCCCGCCGGTTCACGTCGCCGACGACGGGCAGCGTGCCGTGGCAGCTCTGGCACTGCATCGCCATGGTGCCGTCGGCGGCGACGGAGTTGCCCATCGCCCCGCGCAGGCAGCGCGTCGTCGCACCGGGATGGCAGCGGTAGCACGCCGAGCGGTTCTGGACCGCCGAGAGCGCGAGCCCTTCCGTCGGATCGACGACCGACGCGTGCATCCAGTGGACGGCCGCGGTCAGCGGACGGACGCCCGCGAAGCCCGTCGTGCCGAGCGCGTTCGACGCGTGGCACGCCGCACAGAGCACGGACCTGCCGCCGACGGCCGTTGCGTGGAGGCCCGCCGCGTCGTAGCCCGCCGACTGCAGCGCGTCGGCGAAGAGCGTGCTGCCCGCCGAGAGGTCGTCGTGCCGCAGCAGGATGTTCAGCCGGTAGTCGCGCTGCGGATCGGGATCGTGCGCCCAGCCCGCGACCGGGCGCGCGGCCGGCGGCGCGTCGGACGCGTGGCACGCGCGGCAGTCCATCTCGTCGGAGACGGGGAGGACGATGTCGGTGGTCGCGATCACGGCGCCCGTCGCGTCGCGCGCGACGAGGCGCATCAGCGGATAGCTGTTGCGATGTCCGGCGTCGTCGAGCGGCGTGATCGGGACGCCCTCGGCGATCCACCAGTCGTTCGCGGCGTCCCACGTCATCGGCTGCGGCTGGTTCGCGAGGCCCGGCATCGACGCGCCGGCGAGTCCGGTGTCGGGTGCAGGCGACGCCCCGAAGAGCTCGCCCACGTGCGTCCAGAACGCCGTCTTGCCGACCGACGTGGTGTTGATCGAACCGGTCGCGTCGGCGACCGCCTCGTAGGTGACGGTCACGCCGTTCGCACTCCGCACGAGCCGTCCCTCGCGGACGAGCTGCGCGTGGATCGTGTTGTACGGCGGCAGGATCGAGAAGACGCCGTAGTCGGCGTCCATGCAGTGCATCCCCAGGTTGTTCCAGCCGAGCAGGCGCGTGCCCGGAGCGGCGCTGGGGGACGGTGAACCGGCGAGCGGCGCGGCGACGATGGCCGAGGCGAGCGCCGCGACGGTGGCGACGAGCACGAGCTTCGACATCGAACGCTCCTTTCGAGAGAGCGTTCGACGCTACGCCGCCACGGGCCGCGCCGCGGTGACGGCCGTCGCGGGCGGCATGAAGCCGCCGCGGGGCGGACCGTCGTCACCGCCGCAGGCAGCTCCGGAGCGTCTCGTGCGCCTGCGGTCGCCGCGCGGCGCGACTGCAGTCGCCGTCAGCGCGCCAGGTGCTCGCGGTACCACGCCACCGTCTCGGCGAGCGCGGCGTCGAGGTCCCACGAGGGCTTCCAGTCGAGCACGGAGCGCGCGAGGGAGCAGTCGAGGTACTGCTCGCGGATCTCGCGCGAGGCCTCGCCGCGGACGTCGGGCACGAGGTCGGTGCGGCCCATCACACGCAGGATGTGGTCGACGAGCTCGAGCACCGTCACCGGCGTCTCGTTGCCGAAGTTGAAGGCGCGGCCGACGACCGCCGGGTCGGGCATGCGCTCGGCGAGCGTCAGGTAGCTGTGCACGGCGTCGCGCACGTAGAAGTAGTCGCGCACGTACGTGCCGTCGCTGCGGATCACGGGGCGTTCGCCCGCCAGCGCCGAGCGGATCGTGCCGGGGACGAGGCGGCTCCAGTTGAGGTCGCCCGCGCCGAACAGGTTGCCGCAGCGCGTGATCGCGACGGGCAGCCCGTACGAGTGGTGGTACGAGAGCGAGATGAGGTCGGTGCAGGACTTCGAGACGTCGTAGGGGAAGCGGCCCGCGAGCGGCGCGTCCTCCTTGTAGGGCAGCACGGACTGGCAGCCGTACGCCTTGTCGCTCGACGCGACGAGCACGCGCTTGACCTGCGGGCCGAGCAGGCGGCAGGCCTCGAGCAGGAGCCACGTGCCGCGGATGTTCGCCTCGAAGGTCGAGAGCGGCGAGCGCGCGGCGGTGCCGACGATCGTCTGCGCGCCGAGGTGGAAGACGGAGTCGACCTCGTGCTCGTTGAGCGCGCGCAGCACGAGCTCGAGATCGGTGAGCTCGCCGCGCACGATGCGCGCGCGCGCGAGGTCGCCCGAGCGCACGAGCTCGCTGCCCGGCACCCAGTCGCGCACGAGGCAGACGACGTCGGCTCCGCGCGCGAGCAGCTCGCCGACCAGCCCCGAGCCGAGCAGACCCGTCGCGCCCGTGACGAGGACGCTGCGCCCCTTCCACATGCTCACTTCCAGACCCTCCAGGGCGCGTCGCCGCGGCGCCACATCTCGTTCAGGACGAGCGACTCCTTGTACGTGTCCATCGAGTACCAGAAGCCGTCGTGCCGGTAGAGCGCGAGCTCGCGGTCCTCGGCGAGGCGCGCGAGGCTCTCGGTCTCGAGCACGCAGTCGGGCTCGTCGCGCACGTAGTCGAACACGCGGCGGTCCATGACGAAGAAGCCGCCGCTCGTCATCTCGGACATCAGCGGCTTCTCCTGCCAGTACGAGACCACCTGGTTCTCGTCGGCGCGCACGACGCCGTAGCGCGAGCGCGGGTGGAAGCCGGTGAGCGTCGCGATCTTGCCCTTCTCCTGGTGCAGGCGCACCAGCGCGTCGAGGTCGATGTCGCTCAGCCCGTCGCAGTAGTTGAAGAGGAACCAGTCGCTGTCGATGTGGTGCCGCGCGCGCGAGAGGCGTGCGCCGGTCTGCGAGGTCTCGCCGGTCTCGGCGAACACGATCTCCCAGTCCTCGACGTCCGCGTCGCTCGCGAGCGCGCGCTGCGTGCCGCTGCGCAGGTCGAGCACGAAGTCGCTGTCGCGCCAGCGGTAGTTGAGGAAGTAGTCCTTGATCATGTCGCCGCGGTAGCCGAGGCAGAGCACGAAGCGGCGGTAGCCCCAGTGGTGGTACGTGCGCATGAGGTGCCAGAGGATGGGCCGCCCGCCCACCGGCACGAGCGCCTTCGGCTTGAACTCGGTCTCCTCGCGCAGGCGCGTGCCCTGACCGCCGCAGAGGATCACGACCTGTTCGTCACGCATCGGCGTCACAGAGCGCTCCCTCCGCCCATCACGGCGGGTTCGGGGATGGGGACGATGAAGCGCCCGCCGCGGCGCGCGTACTCGGCCTGCTGGCCGACGATCTCGTCGGCGAGGTTCCACGGCAGGATGAGGAGATAGTCGGGACGGCGCTCGAGCACGGCCTCGACGGGCAGCACCGGCAGGTGCGTGCCGGGAGTGTAGCGGCCGACCTTGAGCGGGTTCCGGTCCACCACGAAGTCGAGCGTCTCGCGCCCGATGCCGCAGTAGTTGAGCAGCGTGTTGCCCTTCGCGGGCGCGCCGTACGCGGCGATCGTGCGGCCCTCGGCGCGCAGTCCGTGCAGCAGCTCCCGCAGCCGCACGCGGTGCTGCGCGACGTCGCGCGCGAACTCGTGGTAGCGCGCGGGGTCGGTGAAGCGCGCGGCGCGCTCCTCCTCGACGCGGGCGCGGACGGACGCGGCGTGCTCGATGCGCCCCTTCGCGGGCCGGCCCCAGATGCGCAGCGAGCCGCCGTGCACGGGCACGTCGTCGATGCGCTCGATGCGCACGCCGGCGGCGGCGTACATGTGCGCGAGGGCCGTCACGGAGAAGTACGAGAGGTGCTCGTGGTAGACGGTGTCGTACTCGAAGCGGTCGAGCAGGTGGCCGAGCCACGGCGCCTCGACGACGACCGTGCCGCCCTCGCCCGCGACCTCGGCCATGCCCGCGAGGAAGCCGCGCGGGTCGTCCACGTGCGCGAAGACGTTGTTCGCGATGACGCACGCCGCGTGGCCGTGCTCGGCCGCGATCTCGCGCGCCGACTGCCGGTCGAAGAAGCGGTTGACGGTCGGGACGCCGCGCTCGCGCGCCAGCTCCGCGAGGTTCGTGGCGGGCTCGACGCCGAGCGTCCGCACGCCCATCTTCTGCAGGTGGAGCAGCAGACTGCCGTCGTTGCTCGCGACCTCGACGACCTGCTGGTCGGCGCGCGGGCGGACCTCGTCGACCACCGCCTGCGCGTAGCCGGCGAAGTGCGCGTCCATCGCCTTGGACATGCCGGTCATGTAGAGGTAGTGCCCGAACAACACGACCGGGTCGATGACGTCCACGAGCTGGACGAGCGAGCAGTCGCGGCAGAGGTTCACGACGAGCGGGTAGCGCGCCTCGTCCGCGAACTCCCGGTCGCTCGCCGGGAGCGCGTTCGCGAGGGGCTGGAGCCCCAGGTCGAGGAACGGCTCGAGAGCCGGGCTGTCGCAGCCTCGGCACGTGGTCGATCGCCTGTGGGTCATGCGCTCCGCTGCCTCCACTCCGCCAGCCGTGCGAGCGTGCGACGGACGCCGTCCGCGACGCTCGTCGCGGGGCGCCAGCCGACGAGGCGCACGATGCTCTCCGTGTTCACGGGACCGTGCACCATCTCCTCCCTCGTGTTCGCGATCGCGCCGAACCGCAGCGCGGCGCGTTCGATTCCGAGGACGTCCGCAGCCCGTTCCACGAACTCCCGTACCGCAAGCAGAGTGCCGGAGGCGGCGTTCACCACCGGCGGCGCCGGGGCGGGGACCGCGGCGAGCCGCACGAGCGCCTCGGCGACGTCCTCGACGTACGTGAAGTCGCGCCGCTGGAGGCCCTCGGTCAGGTCCGACGGCCGGCCCGCGGCGGCGGCGGCGATCAGCGTGGGGAGGAGGCGCCCCGGCGGCTCGCCCGGGCCGTACACGGTGAAGGCGCGCACGACGACGCAGCGCAGCCCCTCGTCTTCGGCGAGCCGCGCCAGCGCCTGCGTGCCCGCGAGCTTCGTGCGGCCGTAGACCGACTGCGGCAGCGCGGGGCCGCTCTCGCGCAGATCGCCGCCCGCGTCGCCGTACTCGGCCGCCGAGCCCACGTGCACCAGTTCCGGGCGCCGGTCCGACGCCGCGTCGGCCGGGCGTCCGAGGAGCGCGCGGCCGAGCCGCTCGGGCAGGAGCGCGTTGACGGCCGCGGCGCGCGCGGGGTCGCGCTCCTCCGGCCGCACGCCGTAGCCGGCGACGTTCACGACGACGTCCGGCGCGACCGCCGCGACGAGCGCCTCCACGTCGCCCTCGCGCTCGACGTCGCAGCGGTGCACGGGCAGGTCGAGCGCGTGGGCCGCGAGCACGGCGCGGGCGGCGTCGGGCGTGCGCGCGGACGCGACGACGTCGGCGCCGGCCGCGGCGAAGGCGGCGGCCGCCCAGCGGCCGACGAAGCCGCTCGCACCGAGCACCAGCACGCGGCGGCCGGCGAGCCAGGGCGGCGGCGTCATCGCGATGCCCTCCGGATGCACGGCGCGCCGCCGCTCTTCGAGCGCCCGAGCACGTGCACGACCGGCCGGTCCGGGAACGCCGCGCGCAACTGCGCCTCGACCTCCGGTCCGAGGTCGCGCGCGAAGAGCGGTCCGTCGGTCGCGAGCGTCGGCGGGTTCAGCGCGAGCGCCGACGCGGTGTCGGCGACGTCGCCGTCCACGAGCACCAGCGAGCGGCCGAGCGTGCCCGACTCCGCGAGGTGCAGGTAGTCCGCGTGGAAGCCGCGGTAGTCCACGTAGCGCGCGACGGCGCGCCACGGCGTGAACGTGGTCAGTGCGAGCGCACACGAGAGCGCCACGCCGAGCGCGACGCGCGCCGCGGCGTCGCCGACGCCCCGCGCGGCGAGCACGGCGGCCAGGGTCTCCGCGCCGCGCAGCGTGAGCCACACGAGCGCGGGGAGCATCGCGAACCAGTAGCGCGGGCCGTAGTCGGGGCCGCCGCTGAACCAGTAGAGCGACATGCCGAGGGCCACCGCCGCCGCGAGGGCCGCAGCCGCCGCGTCGCGGCGCGTGAAGCGGCCGAGCGCGGCGTGCGCCCAGACGAGGAGCAGCGAGCCCGCCGCCCACCCGAACAGCTCGGTGTGCAGGTTGCAGAGGTTCTGGTTCAGGTTGACGAGCACGTCGGCGAGACCGTGTCCCGGGAGCGGATCGAGTCCGCCCCACGCGTTCGGCACGTTGCCGACGTCCGCGCCGAAGCCGAGTCGATTCGCGCCCGGGTACCACAGCACGTCGAGGTAGCGGCCCATCGGATCCTGCGTCGCGCGGCCCGTCAGCGTGGCGTTGAAGAGCGCGAGCGGCAGCGCGCCGAGCACACAGCCGAGCGAGTACGCGCCGACACTCACCACGCGCGGCCGCGCACGCGCCAGCGCCCACACACCGGTGAGGGTGCCGAGCACGAGGCCGTCCATGGGGCGCACGACGACGCACGCGCCGAACGCGAGTCCCGCGAGCGCCGCGCGGAGCGGGTTCTGCGCGCGGTCGGGCGGCGTGAGCAGCAGCCATCCCGCGAGCGCCAGGGTCAGCGTCGCGACGTGCGTCATGTCGGACGCGGCGAGGAACAGGAACCACGGCGACGCGGCGAGGAGCAGCGTGGCCGCGAGCGCCGGGCCGCGGTCGAGCAGGCGCCGCGCGAACGCGTGCGCGAGCAGCACGGAGACGCCGCCGAGCAGCGGGTTCACGAGCCACGGCACGCCCGCGAGCACGCCGAGTGCGAGCAGCGCCGGCCACCCGGGGTTCGTCGTCGAGAACCACGTGCCGTTGCGCACGTCGAGCAGGTAGTCGGCGAACGCCTCGGGCACCGGCGGCGCGGGCGCGGTGACGTGGCCCGCCGCGAGGCAGCGCGCCTGGAAGAGGTACGCGACGCCGTCGGGCAGGTGGGGGACGCGGTCGTTGACGGCGACCGCGATCACGGCCGCCGCGACGACGAAGAGCAGCGCGACCGTCCGCACCACCCGCACGTCGCGCCCCGGCTCGGCGAGCCGCCGCGCGCGCTCCGTCCACGTGTGCAGCGTCGCGGTCGGGACCGCGGCCACCGCCAGCACCGCCGTCGCGACGTGCAGCGCGGTGAGCGCGAGTGCCGCGGCGAGCAGCGCGGCATAGGGCCCCGCGAAGCGCGTCCCGCCCTCGCGGAAGAGCGGCGTCGCGTGCGCGGCCACGAACACGAACGCGACCGCGCTCGGGGCGAGCACGCGCAGCGGCAGCAGCGCACGCGCGGCGCGGAGGACGCGTCCCAGGTGCCGCCGCGTGCCCGCGACGACCACGAGCGTCTCGACCGCCAGCACCGCCGCCGCGAGCGCGCCGAGACCGTGCGTGAGGTTCGCCGGCCGCAGGTCGAGGTACTGCAGCCAGAGCGGCGACGTGAGCGTGAGCTGCGCCGCGGTGCCGAGCAGCAGGAGGCTCCCGAGGAGCGTCGCGCCGCGGTACGGGCGCGTCCAGCCCCACGCGGCGAGCAGCGCGGCGAGCCCGCACTGCGCGAGCCAGAAGCCCTCGAGCGTGCGCCCGCCGCCCGCGACGCGCTCGGTCGGGACGAGGAACGCCGCGACGAGTGCGGCGGCGCCGCCGAGGAGGCCGACGACCTGTAGCCCGTGTCGTCCGCCGACTCCCGCGCCCGGCGCGTCGCCGGAGTCTCGATCTCGGCGTCGGCGCTCCTCGGACGGGGCGTTCAACCCCGACATCGTCGCGCCTCCTTGAGCTCGCGCCTCCGGCTCGGCCGGGACGAACCGTCTTCTGCCCGTCGGCTGTCTTCACGGCTGCGCGTCACGCGCTCACGGCCGCTCGGCCGCACGCAGCGCGCGAGTTGGCGGACGATCCGGGCTACCGCGCGGTCGGTCGTTCCGGGCCGGTCGCCGTCGGCGCGGCGGCCGGTCGACGTCACCGTGCGCCGGTTCCGACCGTCTCCGGGAGGGGGGCGGCCGGCTGCGGCGGCGGGGCCGGCGGCCGGATGCGGGCCGTGCGGCGCCACGTGCGCAGGACGCCCGAGAAGCGGTAGCGCCCGAGGCTCTTGAAGAACTCCCAGCACGTGGACGGACGGACGTGCGAGAGGCCGTTGCCGCGCATGCGCGAGAACACGTTCAGCTCGAGCACACGGACGCCCAGGTAGTGGGCCTTGATCATGATCTCGGGGTCGAGGAACCAGCCCTTCGTGCGCAGGTCGAGCGCGTCGAGGACGTCGCGGTGCATGATCTTCGGCAGGCCGTTGACGTCGTAGGTGCCGATGCCCGGCCAGAGCGCGACGACGAGCAGGTTGTACGCCGTCGAGACGAGCTTGCGCTTGACGCCGTCGAGGCGGAAGCGGCGGCGCACCTTGCCCATCACCATGCGGTCGTTGGCGCGCAGGACGTCGAAGAGGCGCACGACGTCCTCGGCGTCCACCTGGCCGTCGGCGGGGATCGTCCCGACCCACGGGGCGGTGGCGTGCGGCAGCCCCGAGAGGATGCCGAAGCCGTAGCCCTGGTTGACCTCGACGCGCACGGGGCGCACCGCCGGGTTCGCGCGTGCGAACTCCGCGGCGATCGCGCCGGTCCGGTCCTTCGAGCCGTTGTCGACGACGATCAGCTCGAGGCGGATCTGCGCCTTCTCGAACTCGTCGAGGAGACGCTTCAGCGTGGAGGCGAGGATCGCCTCCTCGTTGTACGCGGGCACCACGAGCGAGAGCTCGGGGGCCTCCGCGGGGTCGAAGTGCACGTCGGTGTGTTCCATGGGCGCCGTTGCCGGTTGACGCAAATGGGGTACCACGGGAGGCGGAGGCACCGAGGGCCCGGACCGGCTCGTGCCGGAGGCGTCTCGGCGCTGGATGTCGCCCGGGATCGACGGGATCCTGCACGGAGTGTCGATCTTGTGCAACAGGCACGTCCGGTGCGCAGCACCGGACGTGCCTGTTCTGTTAGTGGGTGCACGCGGACGTGCGAGGGCGTACGACGAACTGTCCACCCCCTCGGCCGCACTGTCCGCGAGCACCATGGCCTCCGGCACTGGCGCGTGCCTCCGCACGCGCGCGCCGGAGGCGGAGTAGAGCACGCCGCGTGCTAAGCACGCGTCGCGCCCTACGTGTTAGTGGGTGCACGCGGACGTGCGACGGCGTACGACGAACTGTCCACCCCCTCGGCCGCACTGTCCGCGAGCACGGGAGTCACGCCGCGTGCGAGGCACGCGGCGCGCCTCCATCTCCAGTGGGGTGCACGCGGGCGTGCGAGGGCGTACGTCGAACTGTCGACCCCCTCGGCCGCACTGTCCGCGAGCACCATCCCGATGGCACTGGCGCGTGCGAACCACGCGCGCGCCATCGGGTGACGTGGCGGTGCGGGGAGCGCGTGCACGCATCCGGCCGGCGGTGACGCCGCGTGCGGTCCACTCCGCGAAATGCGTAGGGGACGGTCCTCGACCGGTCGCCGCCGCGCCGACCGCACCGCCCTCGCGTAACGCGCACGCCGGCGGCGAGCGGGCACGGACCGTCCCCGGTGACCGTCGATGTCGCCCCGCGCTCGTCCGCCGCGTCCACCCGTGCCGGGCGCTCGCCAGTTGCTCGAAGCGCTCGACACCGCCGCGCCCTCGCGTCGACGCCCCGCAGCGCGGAGGGCAAGTGGGGAGCGGGGGCGGTCACGCCGCGTGCGACGCACGCGTCGCGCCCGCGTTTCCAGCGGGGTGCACGCGGGCGTGCGTCACCTACGTCGGGCTCGTCTCCCCCCTCGGTCGCACTGCCCGCGAGCACCATCCCGATGGCACTGGCGCGTGCGAAGCACGCGCGCGCCATCGGGTGACGTGGCGGTGCGGGGGGCGCGTGCACGCGCTCTGGCGGGCGGAGCACGCCGCGTACGGAGCACATCTTCGCGAGCGCGTAGGGGACGGTCCTCGACCGGTCGCCGCCGCGCCGACCGCACCGCCCTCGCGTAACGCGCACGCCGGCGGCGAGCGGGCACGGACCGTCCCCGGTGACCGTCGATGTCGCCCCGCGCTCGTCCGCCGCGTCCACCCGTGCCGGGCGCTCGCCAGTTGCTCGAAGCGCTCGATGCCGCCGCGCCCTCGCGTCTCCGCCCCGCAGCGCGGAGGGCAAGTGGGGAGCGCCCTCTTCCGGTGGCGAGCGCCCTCCTCGCGAGCTGGACCGCATCGCGTGCTCTCGCCGCGCCGCACGCCGCGGTGGGGCGACGGGGGCGCTAGGTGCACGCGGTCGACGTCGTCCCGATTGCGTACGCTGCGCGACGAGGGGGCGCACGGGAAGGAGCAGCGAGACTTCGGAGGTCCCGTGGCTTCCCAGAGCAGCCGTCGCGACGACGGCCCCGCGTCCCCCGGCCCCGGCTGCGTCGGCTCTCCCGGCGAGGCACCAGACGCCGGCGGCGCCGCCGCGCCGCGACTCTTCGAACGACTTCACGCCGCGCTCCGGCTGCGTCATCTGAGTCGTCGAACCGAGAAGGCGTACGCGAACTGGATCCGGCGCTACATCCAATACCACCGCCTGCGCCACCCCGCCGAGATGGGAGCCGTGGAGATCACGGCGTTCCTCTCGGCCCTCGCGCTGCGAGGGGACGTCGCGGCGGCCACGCAGAACCAGGCGCTGGCCGCGCTGCTCTTCCTCTACCGGCACGTGCTGGAGAAGGACTGCGGGGCCCTCGACGACCTGGTCCGCGCGAAGCGCCCGCGCTCGCTGCCGACGGTCCTCACTCGCGCCGAGGCGGCCGCGGTGATCGGCCGTCTGCCTCCGACCCCGCAACTCATGGCGCTCCTGCTCTACGGAGCCGGGCTGCGCGTGCTCGAGTGCGCCCAGCTGCGAATCCAGGATGTCGACCTCGCCCGGCGCTGCGTCCATGTGCGTCGCGGGAAGGGCGACAAGGACCGGTTGACTCTCCTCCCGGGCGCGGCCGGCGAGCGGCTGCGCACGCACATCGCCGGCGTCCGGCGTCTGCACGAGTCGGACCGCGCCGCCGGCGCCGGCTGGGTGGAGCTACCGGCCGCGCTGGCGCGCAAGTTGGGGAACAGCGCGTCGGCAGGCGCCGCCTCCTGGCCGTGGCAATGGGTCTTCCCCGCGACGCGCACCTACTTCCACGCCGCTTCGGGCCTGCGGCGTCGGCACCACCTCCACGAGTCGGTCCTGCAGAGAGCCGTGACCCTCGCCGCCGCGCGCGCGGGCGTGGCGAAGCGCGTCACCTGCCACACGTTCCGTCACAGCTTCGCGACGCACCTCCTCGAGGACGGCTACGACATCCGCACGGTGCAGGAACTGCTCGGTCACGCCGACGTCTCCACGACGATGATCTACACCCACGTCCTCGGCCGCGGCACGGCCTGCATCCGCAGCCCGGCCGATGCCCTGGTCGCGTCACCGCTGCCCCTTGCCTCCCCTGACTCGCGTCCTATCCTGGGCCAGATAACAGATTCTCCGCGCTCGGCGAATCGGCCCGGCGTACCCGGCCCCCAGCCTCCCGCACCTGACAGATCGACAGGCGCGGACGGCGCGGGAGGGCCACGTTGACCGGATCCCGTCGCGCGGAGAACGGACTTCTACGCGCAATCGAATCACAGTTAGGCGCACAACCGCTTCGACGCGTCGACCTCCAACTTCCGTAGATCGCGCTC